>NZ_STGD01000013.1 GCF_005222755.1 Roseomonas sp. HF4 | reverse complement strand
GATCGGACCAACTCCACCATCTGCCGCCGGAACTCCGGCGGGTAGGGCACTCTGAATCTCGGCATCTCGAACACCTCCGTCTCAAGCCTCGGGGTGTCCACGAAACCGGGTCAACTTCAGCCGTGCGGTGAACTGGTCGCTGATATGCGCGTAGCGCTCCTTGAAGATGTCCTGAAGCGCCTGTTCGACGCGGGCGCGAAAGAAGGCCGTGAATTCGGGGGTCTGCGCCACCTGCCGCAGTTGGTCTTCGAGCACTGTCCTCCGTTGCCGATCGAAGGCATTCAGCACGGCATCAGAAACCCTGGCGTTGATGTCGCGCTCAACCTGCTGGCGCAGCTCGACAACGGCCTCGCGTATCTGCCCCTCCATGCGATCCGTCCGCCGGCCCAAATCGTCGCGCAACGAGGTCACTGCGGGCCGGACGGCGTCGGTGACGCTAGTCTTGATGGTGGAGTCCAGGAGCTTCCAGACGACGCCGACGATCGCAATGATGCCGGGGAGCCCGAAGAAGAGGACGGAGCGGGCGACCTTCTGCCAGGTTGCATCGGTAACATCCTTCCTGAAACGATCGCTCAGGACGCGCCGCAGTTCGGCGGTCGTAACTTGGCTGATCAGTGGTTCGCCGTCACTCTTGCTGCCGCTCATGGATGGCACCTCCGCCATTTTGCCATGTCGCTCGACCCGGCTATCGGTCACCGGCCGGGCTGATCATGCCGCTCATGTTCCCGCGTACAGAATGCTCCTGCGCCACGTGCAGCGCTGCGGCGCCCGTTGCGAAGGACCTGCCCGACCTTGAAGCGGCCGCTTGTCAGCACAATTGACTGCGCCGCTGCGCCAGCCTGACCGCTGCGGAACCCACCAACGAAGGCCGGGCTGTTGACCTGTTGGGTTTTCGGTTCGTCGCGGCCGTCGATGGCGTGGCCGTAACCACATGGCTGCCCGAGCACCCGGGGCGACCGCGACCCCGGTCCGCCGGTAACCGAGATGGATGTTCGGTTTGCGGACACCGGAGGCCGCATTCTGCGGCGCCCCCCTGATCCTGAAGCCGATCGAGGTCGTGGTCGAAGAGATCAGCGGGCTGGAAACTCCGCTCTCTGGCGGCGGGCGGTCATCGCAGCCGCGCGGCCGCTCGCTGATGCAGGCGGCGCCGTGATTGCGGTCGGCTCCCGGTGCCTTTCCGGTAGCGCCGACCCTGCCTGGGGCGGTATCGGCGGAGACGGGCGCCCGGGTCATCGTGGCGGCCGCCGACCCAGCCGCAAAGACCGTAATGTGCGCCACGGACTGGGGCCCGACCACCTGCACGTGATGCGCGCCCGCCGTCGCTACGCCGACGACGCTGCCATCCTCGAAGACCGGCTGCACAACGCCCTCGGTGCGGCTGAACCCGATGTCAACACACGGATAGGGCGTGGACTCGATGGCGATACCGATATTGTCGCCTGTCGCGAAGGCAAGGCGATTGGAGCCAACGCGGGTGGCCAGGATCGGACCGTCAGCAGCCAGCATGAGGCCCGCAGAGGGCGGGGCGAGAATCATGGAAGCCTTCCTTGCGTCGTCGCGGCGCCAGGTGGGTGCGCATCGGTCAGATCGCATTCCAGGCAATCAAGGGTGACGACTTGGTCGTCGCAGAGACAGGCTGCGCGTTCCCGCACCATCCCGACGACGACGACGCTCGAGATCGTCGTGGCCAGGACCGTCACTTCGAGTGCGGCCACGCCGGCTACTGTCGCGGTCTGCGCGGCCGACCGCGCCGGCCGGGCGATGCAGCCCAGTTTGATCGCGCGCCGTCGTCTGGCGCCTTCTCCGCACACCACCCCGCACGAGGTCGGCTCCGCGCAGAGCGCTGTCGCGAGGAGGCGTGGGATTGGCGTCATCCGTGCACCCAGAATGCGCTCTCGGCGAACTCCTCGCCGTTCCACCAATTCGCGCGCCCGGTGCCGCGGCGGAAGTTCGCGGCCCCGGCCTGGCTCTGGAGCGGCGCGGTGACTTCCCCGCTGCTGTTGCGGCGCGCCCTATCGGTCGCCGTCTCGGGAATGACGATCACGATATGCCCCGACTTCCCGTCTTCCTTGCGGCGCGCGACGATCAGTCCGATCGCGCCCTGGTTGGCGGCCTCCTGCAGCTTTGTCGTGGTGCCTGTCCGGCGCCAGCCGAAGGCCGGGCCGAAATCCTGCAGCCAGCGGAACAGGTCGTTGGCGCGCATCTCGACGATGGTGTCGCCGATCAGCGGCTGGACCCGCTGCCCGGCGGCCAGTGCCTCGAGCGCGCGTTGCCGCCACCACACCCGCGGCAGGTAGATGCCGGCGAGGTGGCAGACATCATGCGCGTAGATGTTGCAGAACGTGCTGCCGCCCCCTGGCTGGTATCGCCTGTGTGCGAGGCGGTCCACCGCCAGGTGGTCGATGATCGCCGCGATGCTGGCCACCAGTTCCTGTGGCGTGCTGCCCGTGCGGCCCGGCTGGCCCGCCTCGTTCAGCGAATGGGCGCCGGCGGGCGCGGTGCGCTTCGTGACAGTCCCGGGCCTGCGCGGCATGTGGGCGGCGACGATGCCGCCCGCGGACGGCGCGGCGGCAGGCGCGGCCGGGAGGGAAGGCGGCGCCCCGTCCGCCGGCACAAGCATCCTCGTCGAACAGAAGCCGCGGATCAGCGCTCCCGACAGGCTGGTCTCGATCTCCAGGAACCCGTTGACCGGCTTGCCCGTCACCGCCCGCACGTGGTGCCCGTCAGGCAGGTGCGCCACCACGTTCCGCCCGGGCGGATCGCTCTTGCGGGGCTCGCTGCGCACCCGCAGCGGCGCTTCCAGCGTCTCCACCATGAAAATGGCGCCTTGCGCGGTGACGTCGCTCGGTGGCGGCAGGATGGCCGTGTCCGGCGCCGGCGGGGAAATGCGCGGCGCCGCGCCACCCAGCGCCACGGTTTGGGCGAGGCGCAGGAACCCGAAGACCTTCTCGCCATAGAACTGCGTGCCGTCGAAATGGCCCTGCTTCAGCCCCTTGGCCGGCTTGAAGCCGCCGGTGTTGTAGGTGATCGCCACAGCCGCGAATTCGAGGTCGGTGAGGCGTGTCTTCGTCTCGAAGCCGAGCTTGCGCAGGCCGCGCTTCAGCTCGCCAAGGCATTGCTCGAGGGCTGCGTCAAACCCTTCGTAGCGACGCTGCAGGAAGTAGTCTGGATCGGTCTTGAAGAACTGCAGGTCCCGCTGGAACATGCCGAAGCCGTGGCAGAACTTATTGGGATTGCCGACGACGCCGGAAAAGCCCGCGATATGGGCAGCCATGTCCTCGAGTGCCTTACGTGCGATCGCGAACATCTGGGCGCCGTTCGGCGCCGCCATGAGCTCGGCCCGGTTGCGTGGGAAGGCGCGGCGCCCTGCGGTGTCGTCCAGCGTGTCGCCAACGCACAGCGCCAGGATCTGCTCGGTCGGCATCGCCTTGCGGCGCAGCGTGGACCAGATGTGGCCCGTCTCCTGGCAGGCGATGGCGACCAGCATGTCGACATCGAAGGGCGTCCCGACGAGAGCCGCGGCGATCGGCGCCTCGAACTGTTCCTTGAACCAGCGCATGTCGTCGGCAGTGGCCATGGTGGGGTCCTCCTAGCTGGCTGTTCTCGCCGGATCGCCGGACCGCGCGCACTGGCGCGACGGCGCGCGGCGTCGGTCAGGGTGGGAAGGCGAAGAACAGGTCGTCCTCGGTCAGCGCCTCGATGCCGGTGGGTGCAGGACGGTCGCTGCGCAGCAGCCGGCCGCCGGTCATCTCCTCAAGCCGCGCGACCAGGCCGGGCAGCGGCATGGCGTTCCAGCGCCGCTTGCGCGCCATCGCCTCGTCCACCGGGATCGCAGCGATCCGCAGGCGCCGCATGGTCTCGAGGCCCTTCTCGCGCAGCGTCGCATTGTGGCTGCCGTGGTGGCCGACCTTGTAGAACACGGTGCGCGCCAATAGGTCCGGGCCGGTGACCCGCCGCCCGCCATCGTCCCAGGCGAGCGTCTCCCACGACAGCCAGTTGCCCACCTGCGCGTCGGCCGCGAACAGCAGCACATCGCCGTCGGCCAGCTCGATCGCGACGGCAAGGCTGGTGTTGTTGGTATCCGCGTCGAGCCTGAGTGCCAGCTCCGCCGCAGCGTCCATCCAGTCCGCGTCGATCCGGCGCCAGCTCTCCTCCGCGCCCCAGTACCGCGCGAAGTCCGGCATGGCCCGCGCGACCTGCATCGGGATGCTCATGCCCTCGGCGAAGGGGCCCTCCGTCGCCTCCCCGGCGAGGCGGGCCTGGACCTCTTCCATCGACCCGGCGCCGAAAGCGAGGTGATAGGTTTCGGGCGTCCGACGCGAGGGGGTGGAGCGCAGCAGCAGCGCCTCGTCGCGTGGCGGGCCGAGCACGAAGATCCGCGCGTCCGTCCCGGGCAGCGGGGTCGGCGGCTCGCCGGGCTCGACGTAGCGCAGCCTGTCCGGTGCGCCGAGAGCGCGCGCGGCCTCCAGCGCATCGGCCGTGGTGGCGCCGCGCCCGCCGGCGCCGAAGAAGGCGAGCAGTCCGCCGACCTCCTCCGCGACCGCTTCCGCACCGGCCAGGCGCAGGCGGCTGTCCGCCATACGAAGGGCGGTGATCGCCTGGCTGCGCCGCTGCAGAAGGGCCTTCGCCTGGCGATCCGCCGGGTTCTCAGTCCAGCCCATCCACACCGCCCCGAAGCTGATGGCGGCCAGGGCATCCCGCGCCTGAAGGAAGCCCGAGACATGATCCCAATGTTCATGCGTAACGATCAGCAGGTCGACATGCCCGCCGCTTTGCGCCGCGATGTCCTGCGCCACCGCGCGCATCCGCGCCTCGGCATCCGGCGTGCCGAGCAGCACGCCGCAGTCGATCATGATGCGGAAGGCGCCCGCGCCGTCCGTGCGCGGCAGCGTGAGCAGGAAGCAGTCGCCGAGCCCGTGGCGGTACATTCGCACTTCGGGCCGCGGCGGGGCGGCAGCACGGCTCGCACGCTTGCGCGCCTTGGGCGCGGCGGATGCCTTGGGTGCCTCGGGCCTGGCAGACGCCTTGCGCGGCTTTGGCGGGGCGGCCTCGGCTGCGGTGGAGCGGGCGCCGGCGCGCCCGGTTCCGCGCGGCGCCGGAGTGCGGCCGGGGGCCTTGGTGTTCCTGGCCATGCGTGCCTCCCGTCAATGGCCGCCATGCAGCATGGCGAAGGGCTCCCGCCCGCCCGCCCGGCCGCCGCCGTAATTCGCCCGGAGCGTTCCTTCCTCCGCCGTTGCCGCGAAGCGCATCTGCTCGCCGATGCGCTCCGCGCTCGCCACGCGCTTGCGGATCAGGTAGCGGACCTTGCCGGTCTCGAAGTCGATCAGCAGCGTGCAGCCGCCGCGGTAGCGCCCGAGCGCGGGGTCGGCCGGCCGCCAGGTCTGGGTCAGTTCCACCACCAGGTCCGCCTGGAGCTGCCCGTCCGGCCCGACGCGGCGCGCGGGGCGGACGGAATGCACCTCGATGCCGCGCAGCGCGCCCGCGATGCCGTTCACCGCGAGCGGGCCACCGTTCCGCACCAGGCCCAGCATCGCCAGCTCCTCGTCCGGCACATCCAGCGCAGAGGTGAGCCAGCTGTGGAACCGCATGGCGTTCAGGGTCGAGACGCGGTGGATCCGCTCGCGGCGCTCGCGGAGGTTCCAGGACAGGTCGATCTTCCTCAGGATCGCGTGGATGTTGCGGAAGCCGGCCGGCGGCGGCTCCCAGACCACACTGTCGGTGGACAGGTGGCGCACCCGCTGCGGATGGATGCCGCGGTCGCGAAAGGCCGAGACGAGCGCCACGCGGTAGCCGAGCGGGTCCGAGGGCACGAGGTCGCGGTCCGCCGTGATCAGTGCGCGCAGGTATTCGCCGAAGGTGATGTCCACCGGCGGGCAGTAGTCCAGCGCGCGGATGCACATATCGAGGAAATGCCCCGCCGTCTTGCTCGCCTCCGCAGTCAGGCGCGTGACCAGGTCGTGGGAGATGTCGCCTTCCGGCAGCACGCCCGTACCGTTGGTGGCGAGCCTGACCAGGTCCGCGCTGCGCCGCGCGTAGATCTGCAGGAAGGCGTCGAACACCGCCGCGACCAGCACCGCGCCGCGGGCATGTGGCGCCTTCGCGGTCTCGTAGTCCGTCCGGTTCGCCTTGCGCGGCACCCAGCGCCTGCCCTCCTTCCCGTCATCCTCGAAGTGGCCGATGAAGTCGCGCAGCGCGCCATGCCCGTGCGTCGCCGCACCGAACTGCTGCGCCAGCGCGCCGAGCAGGCTCTGGCGACGGATGTCGCCGCGCGTGCGCGCCACCTGGTCGCGCAGCGCCTCGGGCATGGTGAAGTGCTGGAACAGCGCGACGATGTCGGCGAAGGCCTCGTGGAAGGCCAGCACGTCCGGGTTGGTCGGCTCGCGGAAGCGCCGGTGCAGGCCATCGAGCAACGCATGCGTCGTCTCGTGCGCGATGATGTCGTGCGACAGGCAGGTGAAGACGATCCCGCCCGGGATGTTCTCCCCGCCGCGGTCGTCCGGCGCCTGGAAATAGCCGAACAGCAACGCCCGCTTGTCCGGACTGTAGAAGGCGTTGGCGCCGCGCAGCGCATGCGGGTGGATGCGCAGCCGCTCGACGAACTGCTCGGCGTAACCGCCCTCGAGCGTGCGCACCATCCTGGGCGCCCAGAGCGCAACGCGGCCCAGCGCGCGCTGAAAATGCCCGATGGTCTTCATCGCCACCGCATAGGCCATCTGCTGGTGGAAGCGCGGATCGGCCTCCGACGGCCTGAGCCCATCGGCCGCGAGGTTCGCCGGATGGTCGAGGTCGACCGGCGCGTAGCAGGCCCCGGCGGCGGGGTCGACGTCCACCACCTCGACCGAGCGGCCGACCGGGCCGGGTTCCAGCGTCTCCCACGGGACCTCGATCGTCGCCTCGTTGATCGCGAGCGTGTCGAGCCGCGCGCCCACGCTCGGGTCGAATGCATAGACGCGCAGGCGGCGCGTGGCGGGCGCCGACGTCTCGGGCGCCATGGCCGAGCGCAGGCGCATGGCGGCCATGGCATCGCCCGGCGGCAGCGGCGGGTGGGCCGGCACCGCGCGGACGGCCGCGCCGCCCAACCTCTCGCGCAGCGCGCGCGAGGCGCGCGGATCGGCCGCCAGCGCATCGAGGATGCGCCGCGCCTGCGCGGTGGCGAGCGGCGCCTCCGGATCCTCCGGCAGCAGCGCCTCGATCACCGCGGATTGCGACAGTTGCAGCGCCTCGAGCTCGAGCATCCGCTGGCGCGGATCCGCCGCCGCATCGATGCCGAGCCCGGTCAGCACGCGCAGGATGGAGAAGGAGGCGCTGTCCTGCGCCATGCGCGCCAGAGATGCCGCCGCGGGCGGCGCGATGTTCATCGCCGCGCGCGCGGCCAGGTGCCCGGCGCCAAGGCGCTTTGCGTCGCCGGGTACTGCACTCGACAGCAGGGCGCGGCGCACTGCCTCGGCGCGCATCCAGTCCTCCGAATAGCCCGCCAGCGCCGCGCGGTGCCGCGCGATCCAGATCGCCGCCGCCGCGGCGACCTGCGGCGTGGCGGAGGAGGTTCCCGCACCGTCGAGATCGACGATCCGCGGGCAACCCAACCGCGACCAGGGGATGTTGGGCGTGCAGGCGGCGAGCGCGGTCGCCATCTTGTGCTCCGGCCCGTAATTGCCGGCCATCCGGTCGAGGCCGAGATCGGCATAGGGCCGGCCATCCGCCATCACGCCGCAGGCCGCGAGCACCCGGCCGAAGCGCGCCGGATAGACGAGGTGGCGCGTCGGCAGGTTGCCGAAGTTGTTGCCCGCCGCCGCCACCACGACGATGCCGCGGTCGTACAGCGCGTTCACCGCCTCCGCCCAGGCCTGCGAGGCGACGCCGCCCATGCTGATGGTCACCACCTGCACGGCCTTGGCCGGGTCGAAGGACAGCGCGTGGACGTAGTCGAAGGCACGCGCGATGGCGCTGTTGCGGAACAGCACGACGCGGTCGGCCACGCGGATCGGCACGACCTCGGCGAAGGGCGCGGCGCCGATACCCTGGCCGGCCAGGATACCGATCGTGCCCGTGCCGTGGCCGAGCTGCGTGAGGAACCCCTCGGTCACGTCCGTCGCATCATCGGGCTTTTCGCCGGCGACGAAGTTGCGCTGCAGGTCGCGCCGCAGCCGCAGCGGCAAGGTCGAATGGGCGGGGTCGTAGCCGGTGTCCAGATGCGCGATGCGCACCGGCGCCGCGCCACCGTCCAACGCCGCATTCGCCGCATCGAACTGCGACCTATCGTCGTCGCGGTACCAGAGCGGGCGCGATCCCTCCGGGAAGCGCGCATCCTGCGGGCTGCCGGCCGCCGGGCAGCCGCCGGCCATGGCCAGGGCCTGGCGCGGCTCCTCCCCGAAGGTCCAGCGCTGCTCGAGGTCCGGCTCGGCGAAGACCGGCGCGGTGCGCGCCACGCCGAAGCCGCCGGTCATCAGCGCGTGGCAGACATCCCAGGCCGAACTCGGCGCCGCCAGCATCGGCCCGCGCACCAGGTGCCATTGCTCAGTCACGCCCGGTGCCGCCGCGAGGCCGGCGGGGGCGGCGCCGATGCTCGCAAACAGCGGCTCGGCCGCGAACTCCGCGCGCTCGCCGCCGATCTCGAGGCGGAACTCGCGCGGCGCCGCCGCGGACTTCACGAGCAGCGCCGGTCCTGCATCCTGAGCCATGGGCGACCTCGCAAGGTTCCGCGGCCTCGGCCGCGCTGGCGGCGCAACATCACGCCAGGGGCAGGTCGTAGGACAGTGACGTGCATCACTGCCCTCCCGCCCTCCGTATGCGCGAAATACAGTGCCTCTACGCTCGCGGAGCGTGCATTCGCCGGAACTTCATCGCAAGATAATTCGCCGCCGGCCGGCAGTGTCGGTCCGGCGAGGGAGGTCAGGCCCATGCGGAACCGTGGCGGTGTCGGCGTCCTGCTCATGGCCGGCATCTGCGCCCTGGCCGGGCCCGCACAGGCCGCCGATACGCCTACGAGCGTCGCGGCGCTGCTCTCGGGAGAGGGGCTGACGGCCGCGACGACCACGGTCCTGACGCTTTTCTTGATCGCGGTGCTGCTGGAATCGGCGCTCGCCGTGCTGTTCAACTGGCGGCCCTTCGTCGAGACCTTCAACGCCCGCGCGACACGCCCGCTGCTGGCCTTCCTGATCGCCTGGCTGTTTGTGGACCGCTTCGACTACGACGCCGTCACGGCGCTGATGAACGCGGTGCAGGGCGGCGCCGCGCAGCAACCCCGCATGATCGGGCGGCTGCTGACCGCGGCGATCCTCGCCGGCGGCAGTTCCGGCGTGAACACGGTGCTCGTCTCCCTCGGTTTCCGCGAGGTCCGCACCCAGGCGACCGAGGTACCGAAGGTGATGCCCGACAAGGCCTGGATCGCCGTGCGCGCGGAGCAGGTCGCCTCGGAGGGCGACGTGATGGTACGGATCGGCCAGCCGGACGCCACTCCCGGCGATGCGCTGCCACTGGCCGGCGTGATCAATGGCGGGCGTGGCACGGCGACCGCGCTCGGGCGATTCTTCCTGCGCGACCGCAACCGGTTCCCCGCCTTCGGCGGCTACGAGGTGCCCTCGGGCCAGCCCTGCCGCATCCTCCTCAGTGCGCGGCGGAAGGATGGCGGGGAGGATCGCATCGCATCCGCGCCACTCGACTTCGTCCCGGCGAAGGGCGCGATCATAGACCTGACTGTCCGCCTCTGACCGTGCCTCAGCGAAGCGCGAAGCCCGGCACGGGCCAGGATGGCGCCGGTCCGTTCGTGCCCGGCAGGAAGCGGCGGACCGCGGCGTCCGCCAGCGCGTAGCCCCAGTTGATCAGCCGGCCCTGCTCAGCCTCGTCAAAGGGATTGAGCCGCGTGCGCAGCCGCGCGAGCGGGTCGGCGACCTCGGTGCGCACGGGCATCGCGTCGGGCAGCCCGTAGTCGGCGATCCTTGTGTCGATGCCCCAGTAGGCGACCGTCTGGCCGCGCACCGGCGCGCGCTCCAGCAGCATGCGCTTGCGCAGGGCGCGCGCCTGGTCCGTCGCGATGTCGAGCGCGCGCATCGGCTGCCCGAGCCAAGCCACGCCATCCTCTCCTTCCACGGAGAAGGGCGCGCCGGCGTCGCTGACGAGCAGCGTCGCGAAGTCGTCGATCGTCTCGAGGCCGAGATTGTCATAGGCCCCGCCGTCGGTCAGTTGCAGCACGCCGCGCTGGCCCGGGTCGTCGAACAGATCGGCGCCAGGCTGGCACTGCCACGCCATGCCCCTCGCATCGATCGTGACCGGCGAGAGGATGGGCGGGAAGGCAGAGGAGGCGGCGACGGCGCGCGCGAGGGGAATCGCCGGCGCATCGACGCGCCCGACGCGCCAGTCCGCCATGTAGGGCTTGGCGATGCGGACCAGCCTTCCGCTGCGCAGGTTGGTCGCGTTGAAGACGAAGCGCGGCGCGTCCGGCAAGGATTGCATCCCGGCGCCCTCGAGCAGTTCCTCGGCATAGATGCGCTCGAGCGCATCGCCGACCGTCCGGCGCAATGACAGGCTGCCGAGCGCCACGGCGCGGCGGTCGACGTCGCGCGCGCAGAAGGCGCGCAGCGGCTCCACGACCTCCGGCCCCAGGTTCGTCGCGACACCCGCGACGAAATCCAGCCGCCGCCAGGCGACAGCGAGCCGCCCGGCCGCGATGGATCCGCCGGAGACGCTCGAGATGCGCGCGAGCGTGCCGAGCAGCGCGCATTCGTTAAGGCGAACCAGCGCGCCGGCGTGGAACAGCGTCGCGCGGAAGCCGCCACCCGACAGCGCCAGCGCCGTGCCCGCACGCAATTCCGTCATCGCGACGTCCCCCGCCTTCGCGCTCCTGGCGCGGCGCGTGCCCTGCATCACAGCGGCTCGCCACAGGAGAGCTTTTGGATTGTATAACTACTTTCTGAATCTGTATGGTCAAATTCTGCAATCTGTGAGGCGCAGGCAAGCCATTTGGTTCTGCCGTTAGTTGAAGGTTGCTGGCATGACGCTCGCTATGAGGGAAGCCGCCGAGGACACGCGGCGCATTGTCGTGACCTCAGTCGGCTCGGCGGGGCCGACCGCCGCGGCAGCCATCGCCCGCGGCCTCGGCGTCCCGGTCAGTCGCGCCGTGGCCTGCCTCTACCGTGCTCCCGCGGTGCTCGCCGAGGGCGTTCCCGCCGCCACCGCGCCCGACTTCCTGCGCCTGCTGTTGGGCATCGGCCTCACCGCCGAGGCCGCGCCGCAGGCGACCCCGCCGCCACCGCCGCCGCTGCTGCGCGATGTCGCGCTGCACCTCGACGACCCGCGCGCGCTGCCGGGCGCCGCCGCCGCGCTCGCGCGCTTCACCGGCATGGCGGAGGACGCGGCGCTCGCGATGATCCTGGCCCCACCGGGCGTGGTGCTCGGTGCGGTCAGCGATGCCACCGTCGCGGCGCTCGCAGCGCGGCTGCCGGCCGGCGCCTCGCTGGTCGCGGCACGGCCGGAGGACGCCACCTACCACCTCTTCCTGCTGGACGGGCCGGAGGTGGTGCGCGCGCGGCTGATGCCCGACCTCGCGGCGCTCGGCGTCACGGCCGATGCGCCGCCGGGGCTGGTCGCGACCGACGTGCCGCATCGCCTGGTGCGCGACCTCTGGCAGCGGCACCAGGCGGGCGGGATGCTGCGCGCCGTCAACAGCGCCTTCCTGCGCTACGACATCGTGCTGGCCGGCCTTGGCGCTGCGCGGCCGAACGATCCGGCGCTGGCGGACGCCCTCGCGCGCGAGGCCGGCATGCCGGCCGAGCTGCTGCCCGCGATCCTCGCCGCGCTGCCGGTCACGCTCGCCGAAGGCGTCGCCCATGGCGAGCTGGCAGGCCGCCTTGGCGCGCTCGCCGCGACCGGGCTCGAGGTCCGTGCGGAGCTCACCACCTTCCAGCGCCTCGGCCTGGAGGTGATCTCCGCACCGGCGCAGGAGGCGGTGCGCCATGTCCTGCGCGGCTTCGGCTGCCTGGCGCCGGATGCGCCGCTGCCGCGCCCGCCCTTCGCGCTCGATGGCCAGTTGCCCGAGGCGCAGGCGCGCGTGCTTCGGGCCGCGCTCGAGGATGCCGGCGCCGAGGTGCGCTTCACCGGCGGTTCGACATGAGCGCGGCGCCGGACGACGCCGCGCGGCACAGGGTGCATCTCGGCATCGCCGAAGCGGGCAAGGTGCACGCCCTCGCCCGCCGGCATGCCGAGGCGCTGCGCCACTACCGGGAAGCCCTGCGCCTCGCCGTCGCGGCGCAGGCGCCGGAGGTGTTCTTCCGCCACTACACCCAATGCGTCCTCGAGAGCCTTGAGCTGCTCGAGAGCTACGACGAGGTCATCCGCTTCTGTGAGGAGGCGGATGCTCACTACGCCAGGGCGGGCCAGGCGCTGGCACTGCACCGCGCCGACCATGCCGCGATCCTCGAGCGCCTCGGCATCGTGCGGCTCAAGGCGGGCGATCGCGACGGCGCGGCGGCGTCCCTGCGCCGCGCCGTCGCCCTCGCCGGCCCGGGGCGCCTGCCGCTGGCGGAGGACGCGCTCGGCTGGCTCGGCCGCCGGCTGTCGCCGTCCGCGTCCCATATCGCGGAGGCCCAGCGCCGTCGCCGCTACTTCACCGTGCGCGCCGGCCAGGTGAATGCCGCCGCCGCGACGCCGCTGCCGCCGGCCGGCGCGGCAGGCCCCTTCGCCATGCCAATTCCAGGCAAGGAGATGCGCGATGTCGGATTATGACGGGCTGACCCCGGGCCAGGTCCTGGCCGATGCCTCGGTCGCGGAATTCATCAGCCAGCTCGGCCTCGGCATCGCGCAGGCGCAGCGCGCGCTGGACGCGAACTCGGTCGACCAGATCGCCGAGTTCATCACCCCGCGCGAAGGGCTGGGCGGGCGCACGCTGCTCGACCTCGGCCTGTCGCCCGCCTTCTACCACTACCAGCACGCGGACATCTCCTGCTCGCTGCAGCTCAGCCTGCGCGTGCAGAAGGACCTCAGCCTCGGCCTCAATCTCTCGGGCTCGGTGAACGACACCACCACGAGCGACGAGAACCGGGCGGAGAACTCGTCCAGCACCGAATCCGGCAGCGAGACGCGCACCGAGACGCGCAGCGCCAACGTCGAGATCACCGCCGCCTCGGTCGGCGCGCTCACCGTGGGGGGCCAGAACTTCAGCCTCACCGGGCAGGATCCGCTGGAGAGGATGCGCAACCTGCAGACGGCGCTGCTGGCCAACGACGGCGCGGGCATCGGCCGCGCCCTGGTCAGCGCGACGCCGCAGACCTTCGCCATCACCACCGATGCCGACCCGGCCAGCGTCCAGATCGGGCCGAACACCATCGCCTTCCTGACCGGCGGCTTTGACAGCGCGATCATCCAGGTCGACGCAAATGCCGCGACGGACTACCGGATCAGCGCCTCCGCCAGCAAGACCGCCGCGACGACGGCGCAGCCGACGATCGACACCTATGTCGGGCACGTCGTCGAGCAGATCGAGGCGGCGGGCTACGACGCCATCGCGGCTGCGCCGGGCGAGCCCATCAACAGCACCTTCTTCGACACCGGCCGCCACCATATCACCGAGGCGCTGCAGCCGCCCAACACGCGCAACCGCAACATCGACGCGCGGCTGCTGCAGCTCGCGCAGATGATCCGCGCGCGCGACCTGCGCGTCGAGATCGAGGGCTTCGCCGACCGCCAGCCCTTCCGCGGCGCGACCGCCGGAGGTTCGGCGGAATCGAACCGCCGCCTGGGCGACCTCAGGGCGCACGCGGTGCGCGACCGGCTGGTGGCGAACGGCGCGCCGGCCAACAACATGGCGATCCGGCCCTCCCGCGGGCATGAGGCGGCGCCGGCGACACCGGTGGACAATCCGGATTTCCGCCGCGCCAGCGTGTTCGTCGTCGGGCGCACCCAGCACTGGATCCGCGTCGATGCGCGCAGCGGCGGGACCGGGATCGACGGCGTCACGCCGGATCTGCGCACCGGGCCGGCGGCAGGCAATGGCTTCATCTTCCTGTTCAACCCGCGCCCGCTGAACCTGGCCGGCAAGAAGGTGACGATCGACGGGACTGACTTCCCGCTCTCCGGCACGGCGGTCACCCCGCATGCGGCGGGCACTCCCGAGGCGCATGCGCGCAACCTCGCCAATTCGATCAACGCCAACACTGGGGTGACCTTCACCGGGTCGGCCGAGGCCAACGTCACGACGGTGATGCGCAAGACCCAGCCCTTCACGCTCGAGCTCATCACCGCGGAGCAGCGGCAGATCTCGCTCTCCGGCACCTCGGGCATCACGGTCACGCGCCAGTTCACCCGCACCGAGAGCCGCAGCCTGACCAGGCAGAACACCGGCAACCGCGCCATCGCCTTCGGCGCCTCGCTCGACGTGCGCTACTCCCGCCAGTTCGAGATGAATGTGACGGGCAATTCCTCGATCACGGCGCGCCTGGTCTCGATCCCGGCGCCACCGGAGTTCCTCGAAACGATCCGCGCCTTCCTCGCCCCGCGTGACCAGCCATGACCGTCGAGACCGTCACCCGCGCGCTCGTCACCGCGCCGCTGCCGCAGATCATCGAGAAGCTCGGCACCTCGATCGCGCAGGCGCAGCACGCGCTCGACACCAACTCGGTCGAGGTCGCCAAGCTGATGGCCGCGACCGAGGTCGAGCTCGGCGGGCGGACCTTCAACCTGCTCACCCTCGGCTTCACGCCGAGCTTCTATACCTTCACCGAGGCGACGGTGGAGGCGAAGCTGAGTTTCACGATGACCGAGAGCACCGAGCTCTCGGTCAGCGTCGGTGTCACCGCCGAGGTCAATGTCGGCGTCTTCATGGCCGCGGCGACCGTCGACGTCTCCTATGCGCGGAAATACTCGGTCACGTCCGAGGGCGTCAGCTCCATCGCGGCGCGGCTCGTCTCGGTGCCGGCACCCGATGTCTTCACCCAGCTGCTGCGGCGGCAGTTCGAACAGCCGGTCACCTGAAGGCGACCCGCAGGAGGAGGAACAGCATGGCGATCGGTCAGGAACTGCTCAACGTCCCGATGGGGGACATGATCCGGCAGATGGCCTTCGCCATCGCCGAGGCGCAGTACAAGCTCGACGAGAACGCGATCAGCGTCGCCGAGATGATGGGCGGGCTGCAGACCGTCACCGACCGGCGCGGGGAGGTCACCTTCGACGACAGCCGCGTCTTCTTCGGCTACGAGTACATGACCCTGCCCGAAGCGGTCGCCTACGCGACCGTGGACGACGCCTTCACCGGCGCGCTGAACGGGGAGGAGAGCCTCAAGCTCCTCGAGATCGTCAAGAAGGTCGCGCAGGAGCTCGGCGTCAGCGACATCAACAACCTGTCGGAGCAGCAGCGCAGGATCGAGATCCGGGTGCCAACGCGCGTCTCGATGCTCGAGCTCGGCTTCACCCCCACCTTCTACCAGTTCGTCGACACCATCATCGAGGTGAAGATCGCCATCAAGATCACCCGCGAGGTCACGACCAGCCGCACCTCGCGCGACAGCGAGACCGAGAAGGAAGGCCGCGTCCGCCTCCGCCGCCGGGCCGTGACCGTCGGCAGCACGGTCACAACGAGCCAGGTCGATGCCTCCTACTCCGCGCGCTACGGCTACAGCGCCGAGGGGGCGAGCCTGCTGCGCACCAAGCTCAGCCCCGTGCCGCCGCCCCCGGTCCTCGAGGAGCGCGTGCGCTCGCTGATGGAGAACGAGGCGGCACGGCGCGCGGCGAGCCTCGAGGCGCGGCGCAACCCGCCGACGCCGTGAGCCAGGCCGCGGCAGCCGAGGAGGATCCTGCATGAGCGTCGGAACGGAACTGCTCAACGCCCCCTTCCCCGAGATGGTCAAGTCGCTCGGCGTCGGCATCGCCGAGGCGCAGTTCGAGCTCGACCTGGTCTCGATGAAGATCGCGCGCATGATGGCCGGCTACGCGCCCGACCCGGAGCCGGCCGAAGGCGCCGCCGCCATCGCGCCGAGCGGCATGCCGGAACGCACCATGCTGGTGCCGCTCGGCGACGGGCGCAGCTACAGCCTGCTCGAGCTCGGCTTCACGCCCACCTTCTACCAGTTCGTCGACACGCTGATCGAACTCAAGATGTCGATCTCGATGTCGCGGGAGACCAACATCGCGCGGTCCTCCAGCACCACGAACGCCTCGGTGAAGGGCTCGGTCGGCTTCTTCTCGGCCAGTGCGCGCATGACGGTCTCCTCGGTCTCGGCCAGCTACTCGGCCAAGTACCAGTATTCGGCCGAAGGCAGCTCGCTGATGCGCACCAAGCTCGTGCCCGTGCCGCCGCCCGCGATTCTCGAGGAGCGCATCCGCGCCATGATCGCGGCAACCATCGGCCAGCCGGGCTAGGCCGCGCCATGCCCGGCCGCAGCTGGCGCGACGTCGCGGGCCAGGGCCGCAGCGCGGAATCCCCGCCACGCGCGCCTGCAGCCGTGCCGGTTCGGCCCGCCGCCCCGCCCCGTTCGCCCACGGCCGTACCGGACCCGCGCCTTGCGTCGCTGATGGCAGAGCGCGAGGCGCTGACCCGGCGCATGGACGCGCTGACCCAGGGCGGCCGCCAATCGGATCCGCGCGACGCCGCACGCTTCCCGGTCGCGACCTTCGCCGAACGCCGCGCCGAGGCGCGCGCCCTGGCCGAACGCCAGGAGGCGCTGCGCGCCCGCCCCGTGACGCGCACCCCGCCACCGCCCGAACCGCCGGCGCGCGAACCGGCGCGGCGCGACCGCCAGCCCGCCGGCCGCACCGCGCCGCCCGACCCGCTCGCCGCGCTGTTCGCCGCGCCCATCGCCTCGGCGCGCGACTTCCTCGCCGCGCGGGACCGAGACCGCGACCGGCTGCGCGCCTCAGCGCGCGACCGCCTGGCACCGCTCACCGCGGTGGCCGAGGTCGGGCGCGGCGCCCAGGCGAAGCTGCAGGAGGCGCAAGGCCGGCTGCGGGACCTCGATCGCCAGCTTGCCGAGCGCGACGTCTCCGCCGAGGAACGCGCCGAGATCCAGCGCACGCTGAAATCGGCCGAGATCGACGCCATCGCCGGGCGTGTCGGCCGCGCGACGCGCGCCGCCGAGGCGCCGATGCGCGCCGTCGAGCGGCTCGATTCCGCCTGGAGCCAACGGCGCGACGGCATCTCCGGCGCGATGGACCGCGTCGGGCCCTATGCCGCGGCGCGGGCGCGGCGGCTCGGCCTCGACACCGGCGGGTCGGGCGATCTTTTCGAACGTGCGGACCGCGCCCGCGCAAGGGCGCTGGAGCGCCGGCGGGAGGCGCGCGCCGCCGAGGCGCGGCGCGAACGCCGCAGCGCGCAGGACAGGCAGGAGGGCGGCCGATGAGCGAGCGCAGCTTCGTCTCGGGCTCGATCGGGCAGCTGCTCGTCGCCATCGCCGATGGCGTGCGTGACGCGCAGGAGGCGCTGAGCGCCGCCCCGCCGGTTGATGCCTTCGGCCGGCCGACGCCCTCCTACCACCTGCCGCAGCTCGACTTCGAACTGCGCGTCGAGATCGAGACGCGGTCGACCGGCAGCGGCCGCGCGATGATGCTGGTGATGCCGGCATCGAGCAGCACCTCCTCCGTCTCGAGCGTGGTGTCGGGCCGCCTGGTCGCGGTGCCGCCGGGCCAGGGCCTGCCGCTGCCGGTGGTCGAGCTCACCGCACAGCGCCGCACCGCGCGGCAGCACGAGCTCGCGGTGGTCGCGGCGAATTCGGCCGGCGAGTTGCTGGCCGGCGCGACGGTCGAGATCAACATCGACCTCGAGATGTCGCGCCGCCTGTCGGAGGTCGAGGGCGTGCGCATCACCGGCGCCGGCAGCACGCGCATCGCGCAGCCGGTGCTGGTCACGGACGAGGCCGGCCGCGCCGCCACGCTGCTCGATATCGACGCGCGGCTGCCCGCGCAGGCAGTCCTGGTGCTGACCGCCGAGGCCGGGTCGGCCGTCGCGCGACTGAGCGTCACCGCGGGCAAGCCGGCATGAACCGCATCAACGCCCTCGCGCGCATCCTGACCGCCGAAGGGCAGCCGGCGGTGGGCCAGGTCGTGCGGCTCGAGGCCTTTGAGCTTGCCGGCGGCTGGAAGGCGATCGGCGAGGGCAAGGCGGATGCCGACGGGCAGGTCCGGATCTCGGCCGAGCCGGCTGGGCAGGGCCATGTCTACGCACCGGCGCTGCGCCTGGTCGAACCCGGCGACCCGGCCGCGCGCATCCTGGCGGAAGGCGGCGGCGTTACCTTCCAGACGGTGCGCGGACGCGTCATCGTGGTGACGCCGCGGCCCACGCCGGCGCCCTCGATCCAGTCGCTGACCGTCGATTTCGGCGAGATCGAGCGGCTGGAGGAGACCGCCCATGCGCGCCGCGCCGCGGATGGCAGCGCGGCGGCGGGCCATACCGTCGCCGGCCAGCCCCGGCGCGGCGAGGTGAGCGCCGCGATGATGGTGCGCGCGATCGGCGCGGTGAACCCGAAGGCGCTGGGCGGCGTCGCCGACCGCACGCGCGCCGTGGCGCTGGGCGAGGCAGCGCGCAAGAGCCTGCTCGGCGATGCGGTTGCCGCCACGCCCGCCGCGCGGGTCGAGGCGCCCGTCGTGACCGAGCGCTTCAACGCCGAGCTGCTGCAGTTCATCAGCCGCGAGACCGCCCTGCGCGCCGACCTGCGCGCCAAGGTCATCGAGGCGGAAGAGGCCCAGGTGAAGGCCGTCGGGCTCGAGCGCAACATCGCCGACATCGCCGCGCGCCTCGCCGCCACCGAGCGCGAGCGCGCCGCGGCGGCGGCGGAGGCCGCCACGCTGCGCGCGGCCGCCGCGCAGGAGGCGCCGGTGCAGGCGATCGCAGCCAGCATCGGCACCGAGGCGGAGGCGGCGAACCAGGCGCTCGCCGGTTCGGGCGCCAATTGGCGCATCGGGCGCCTGCAGGTGACGCTGCGCGGCACGCTGAGCGGCGCGGGCACCCGCATCACCCTGCCCGATGCCGCGACGGTCCGCCGGCCCGGCGCGATCGGTGCGTTGCAGGACGTGACCTTCGACCTGCTGCCGGAGCGCCGGCCCGCCGCGCCCGCCACCGGCACCAAGGTGCCCGACGTGCGCGGGATGACCGAGAGCGCGGCGCGCCGCGCGCTGGCCGGCGCCGGCTTCGCGCTCTCGGCCGCGACGCGCCCGGGCTGGACCGGGGATGGCTTCAGTATCGGCCAGGCCATCCAGCAGGCGCCGGCGGCAGGCGCCGAGGCCCAGCCGGGCGAAAGCATCGTCGTCGTCTTCGCGGCACCCTGAGCCGCCGAGCGGGAGGCAGAGCCCATGTCACAGAGCATCCGCAGCCTGGCTCGGGAGGTGGTGGCCTCGCCACTCGGCGATGTCATCGCCGCGGTCGGCCAGGGCGTGGCGGCGGCGCAGCAGGCGCTGGACGACGCCTCCCTGGCCAAGACGCTCGAGATCTACGGCGATGCGGGGGCCGAGGCACACCAGCTGCTGCGCGAGATCGGCTACCGCCCAACCTTCTACGTGCTCCCCGAGACGACGGGGGAGGTGCATGTCTCCCTTACCCTCGGCGGCGAGAGCCAGGGCGCGGCGCGGCCGGGGCGGGGGATCGTGCCGCGTGCGCGCATCTATGCCACGCCTGTCGATGCCGGCTTCGCCAACCGCTTCGCCTTCCAGGCGCAGGTGAGCGCGAAACTGACCTTCCGCATCGTGCCCGTGCCGCCGCCGGCGGGAACGGAGGACCTGCGCGCCATGCCGGAGCTGGCAGGCCTTGCGCAGAAACCCACGCCGGAGCGCGCGGCGGCGGCGCTGCGCTCGCTCGGCCTGGCGGTGCAGATCGAGGGGCCGGACGGGGCGGTGCTCGATGCCGTGCCGGCTGCGGGGGAGGTGACCGCGCAGCGGCCCGAGGCCGGCACCATCCTCCGCGCCGGCGACGAGGTGACGCTGACGGTTAAGCCCTCGGCGTAGAGGTTGGACCGAGGATCCGGCTCCCAGGCACATCAGGCAGTCGCAGCCGGCCGAATATGGTGACCGCCCGCTCGGCCTCGGCGGGGAGCAACAGCGGCATCTCCGACAGCAGCGACTGCCCCGCCTGGATGCCCGCCGCCCAGTCCGGGCAGGCCAGCGACCACGCGGTCACTGAGGTCGGCTGCTCGCCGGTTCGAGCAGGCTCTCCAAGAAGGTGCCGCGCTCGGCGGTCTCCGCTTCGAGTGCGCGCTGCTCCTTCATGCCGAGATCGTCGATGGCCGGCCACTCGCGCCAGCCGGCGCGGCACTTCAGCCAGAAGATCGCAGCCACCACCGCCTCGCGGCCATCACCGGTCGCCTTCTTGAACAGGGAGGCGGCGACCTTGGCATTGGCCTCGACATGGCCAACCTCGAGTTCGGTCCAGAAGTGCTTGCGCAGCGTCTTGGGGTCGATGGCGAGCACGCGGGTGATCTCGTAGTCGGGGATGCCGAAGGCGGACATCGTCTTGACGGTGGCGCAGTCCTTCTCGGTGGGGGTGTAGCCGGGCGGCCTGGCTTGGGGTGCAGCGCCGGCCCGGTGGTGACCTGCGGCCCCTCGACGCCGTTGAGGTCGCCGTAGACATAGACCGGTGCCGCGACCGGGTCGAAGGACAGGTACCAGCGGTTCGCCGCAATCAGCGGCGCGATGATTGGCCGCACGAAGCCGGCGAAGACATTCGCCTTGCCGGTCTCGCTCGCCTGCACGACAACGGTCGCCTGCAGTGCGGCGATCTCGAGGTTCGACCCGACCAGCCGGCGCATGGTCTGGCCCATGGAGATCGGCGGGCCGTCCAGGGTGCGCTGCGTCATGATGGCGGTGCGGCCGTCGCCGATGGTCGAGGTATCGAGCACCGTGCCAGTGCCAGCCTTGATGGCGCGCGCGGCGCCAGTGGCGAACACCGGCACGCTGCTGCGCCAGCCGGAGATGGTGGTCGGCACCTGGCGGGCCGCGCGCAGAACGGCGCCGGACGTCACCGAGCAGGAGGTGCTGCTGGCGCTGGAGCGGATCGAGCCGTTGTGGGACGAGCTTTTCCCCGCCGAGCGGGCGCGTATCGTGCGGCTGCTGGTGGACCGGGTCGACATCCAAGCAGAGGGCGCCGTGGTGCGGTTGCGGCTGGACGGGCTCGGCAGCCTGGTGCGTGACCTCGCCGCCCACGCACCCGAGGCCGGGAGGGCCCCGGCGTGAGCGACGCGGCGCAGACCCTGACCGTGGTCATCCCGCTCCGTGTAAAGCCGCGCGGCGGGCGGAAGGCCATGTCACCCCCGGCGTGCTGGCGCTGGAGCGCTGGCAGGACCTCACGCTGATCAAGGCGGTGGCGCGGGCGCTCCGGTGACCTTGGTGCCGCCGCCGCGTGCTCACGGTGGCACCCGACAGCCATCCCGCGTGCGCATCACCACTTCGCCTTAGAGCTTGATGCATAGAGGGTCAAGGTATACGATGATTACCATGAAGGTCCTCCGTCCTGCTCCCGCACCCCGCGTCGACTATGCCTCCCGCGACTATTGGGCGGGGACCATCAAGATGGGCCTGAGCAAGTTCTTCATTCTGCGCGTCCTGCACCATGGACCGATGCACGGCTACGACATCGCCCGCCTGGTCGAGCGCACCACCAACGGGTGCTGCTCGCCCACCGAGGGCACGATCTACCCCGTACTCCGCGAGTTCGAGGCCGGCGGCTTCGTCACCGCGACCGAGGAGGTGGTCGGCGGCCGCCAGCGCCGGGTCTATGCGCTGACCGACGCCGGGCGCGCTGCCTTCCGCGTCGCGCTGGACGCCTGGATGGAGGCGACCGCCGCACTCCAGGACACCGGCCGCGCCTTTGCCGCCGCCGATGGCGCGCGGGCGGAGCGGCGCTCCGGCGGGGAGTGCTGCAGGTGACCCGATCCGCGCCTTGTCGTGCCAACATACCTCACCCCTCTATGCATCAAGGAGCCTCCGCATGAGCGAACCCAGCCTGCCCGTCGTCGTGATCGGCGCTGGCCCCGTCGGCCTCGCCGCCGCCGCGCAGCTCCTCGCCCGTGGCCTGGAGCCCTTGGTGCTGGAGGCCGGGCCCGGCATCGGTCACGCGGTCCGCGCCTGGGGCCACGTCCGCATGTTCTCGCCCTGGGAGTTCAACACCGACGCCGCGGCGCGGGCACTGCTCGAGGCCGAGGGATGGTCTGCGCCCCAACCCACGCACTACCCGACCGGCCTTGAGCTTGTCACCGACTACCTCGCCCCGCTGGCCGCGACGGCGGCGCTGCGCGGTCGCATCCGCACCGGCTCGAAGGTGGTGGGCATCGCGCGCCGCGACTTGGGGCGGCTGCACGACGGGGCCGGCCGCGGCGCGGCCCCCTTCGTTGTGCATATCGAGACCTGCTGCGGCGTGCGGGTGATCGAGGCGCGCGCCGTGATCGACTGCTCCGGCACCTGGCATGCGCCTAACCCCGCCGGGAGCCACGGCATGCCCGCGCCAGGTGAGACGTGGCACGCCGCGCGCATCGCCTACGGCATTCCTAACGTGCTCGGGGACGAGCGCGCGGCCTACACGGGCGCGACGACGCTCGTCGTCGGCGCCGGGCACTCGGCGATGAACGCCGTGCTGGACCTGGCCGAGCTCGCGAAGGAGGCGCCGGGCACGCGGATTCTCTGGGCCTTCCGCCGCCCACTCGGCGCGGTGAACTTCGGCGGCGGCGCGAAGGACGGGCTCGCGCAGCGCGGCGAGCTCGGCGCCCACGCGCAGGCGCTGGTCGAGACCGGCGCCGTGACCGCCCTCGCGCCCTTCCTGATCGACCGCATCACCGAGGCCGACGGCAAGCTCGCCGTCACCGGCCGGCAGGAGGCGCGCACGACGACAGTGCAGGCCGACCGGTTGATCGTCGCCACCGGCTTCCGCCCCGACCTCTCCTTCCTGCGTGAGGTGCGGCTCGGCCTGGACCCGGCGGTGGAGGCGACGCCGGCGCTCGCGCCACTGATCGACCCGAACCTGCATTCCTGTGGCACGGTGCGCCCACACGGCGAGGCGGAACTCCGCCACCCGGAGGCGGGCTTCTACATCGCCGGCATGAAGAGCTACGGTCGCGCGCCGACCTTCCTGTTGGCGACCGGCCACGAGCAGGTGCGCTCCATTGCCGCCTATCTGGCGGGCGACGTCGAGGCCGCGCGCCGCGTGGAACTCGTGCTGCCCGAAACGGGCGTGTGCTCGACCGTACACAGCGCGGCGACCTCCACTGCGTCCTGCTGCGGTCCCGCCTCGGCGGCGGCCCTGCCTGAGCCGGTCAGCGCCGGCGCTTGTTGCGGCCCGGCTTTGGCGCCAGCGCCCAAGAGCGGCGGCTGCTGCGGCTGAGGGATTGGGCGTGAGCGTGTTGCCGGCCGCCGCCGCGGCGGCCGAGCGCCCGAGCCTGGCGGTGATCTCCGGCATCGGGCTCGGGCAGATCCTCTCCTGGGGCTCGACCGACTACCTGCCAGCGGTGCTGGCCGTGCCGATCGCCGCGGACACGGGCTGGTCGCTCGGCTGGCTGTTCGGCGCCATGCGACCACGCTAACCTCCCCGGGCGGGGGACCGGAAGCGCTAGTCACCCCGCGCGGCAATCGCTCGCCTGGCCGCAACTCATGGCCGGCCTCGTGTCGCCGACCATCCGCCATGCCGACCAGGCCGGCGAGGGCGGCCTTCTTGGCAGTGCAGGTTTCAGCCCTTGGCGGCCTGACAGGTCGGGCCGTCGCCAAGCTCCACCTGTACTGTCGCGCGAGCAATGCCGAACCGCGCGCGGAGATCGGCCGAAACGGCAGCGAGAAACGCATCCCCTGGATGGCCCGCCGGCATGACGAGATGCGCGGTCACCTCATTGACGGTCGTGCTGTGTGCGCGAATGCGCAGATCGTGCACCTCTGCCACACCCGGCTGCGAGGCAAGGAAGTCGCGTAGCGCCTCTGCATCGACCTCGGGCGGCACGCCATCCATGGCGAGGTGCAGCGCATCGCGCAGCAGGCGCGCCGCGGTGACCGCGATGACAATGCTGACCGCGAGCGCCGCGAGCGGATCCAACACCGACCATCCGGTCGCGAGGATCACCGCCGCAGAGCCGATCACGCCGACCGAGACGGCCGCATCCGCCGTCATGTGCAGATAGGCGCCGCGTGCATTGAGGTCGTGCGCGCCATGGCCGCGGAAGAGCAGCGCGGTGCCGATGTTCACGCCGATGCCGACGGTCGCAACCAACAGCACCGGTAGCCCGGCAACGTCGGGGGGCGACGCCATACGCCCGATGGCCTCCCACATCACGGCGCCGACGCCGAGCAGGATCGCCACCGCATTGGCCAGCGCCGCGAGGATCGTCGCCCGCCCGAACCCATAAGTGTGCCGCACATTCGGCCGCAGGCGGGACGCGGCTACGGCACCCCAGGCGATCAGCAGCCCGGCGACGTCGGTGAGGTTGTGCGCGGCATCGGCGAGCAGCGCGAGCGAGCCGAACCAGAAGCCCGCCGTGGCCTCGAGCAGCGTGTAGCCGAAGTTGAGCCCGACCCCCCAGCGGAAGGCCGCATCGAGCCCGCCGTTCGTGGGCGATGCGTGACGGTGATGATCGTGACCGTGATCGTCGTGGGACATGCCTGCGCTCAGGTGGCGATCCAGCGCGCCAGGTCGTCGGCCTTCGGCAAGCCGCCCGCATGGACGACCTTGCCGTCCACCACGATCCCCGGCGTCGAGGCGATGCCGTAGCCGGCGATCTCCGCGTAGTCGGTGACCTTGCTGACCGCGACTTCGACGCCAGCCGCGGCGGCAGCGTCCTTGACCATCTGCACCGCTGCGTCGCAGCGCTTGCAGCCGGGCCCCAGAACCTTCACGTCTTTCATGACGCGCCCTCCTCAGGCGAACAGCAGGTTGAACAGGAACCCCACGGCGAGGATGCCGCTGCCCACCACCGCGACGAAGACCGCGATCAGCTTCAGCGACAGCACCTTGCGCAGGATGATCATCTCCGGCAGCGACAGCGCGATCACGCTCATCATGAAGGCCAGTACGGTGCCGAGCGCCGCGCCCTTGCCGAGCAGCGCCTCGACCACCGGGATGATGCCGGCGGCGTTCGAATACATCGGGATGCCGATGACAACGGCGGCGGGCACCGACCACCAGGCGTCCTTGCCCATGATCGAGGCCAGCAGATCCTCCGGCGCATAGCCATGGATCAGCGCGCCGGCGGCGATGCCGGCGATGATCCAGTACCAGACACGGCCGACGATCTCGCGCATGGCGTCGAGCCCGGCGCGGATGCGGTCGGGCCAGGTGGTGGTGGTTTCGGGAAGGTCCACGGCGCCGGCGTGGATCTTCAGCACCCAGGGCTCGAGCCAGGATTCCAGCTTCAGCCTGCCGATCACCCATCCGGCGACGATGGCGATGCCAAGACCGAAGGCGAGATAGGTCAGCGCCACCTTCCAGCCGAGCAGCGCGAAGAGCAGGCCGAGCGCGACCTCGTTCACCATCGGCGCCGCGATCAGGAAGGAAAAAGTCACGCCAAGCGGCACGCCGGCCGAGACGAAGCCGATGAACAGCGGCACAGCCGAGCAGGAACAGAAGGGCGTGACGATGCCGAGCGACGCGGCCATCGCATTCCCCACGCCCTCGCGCCGCCCGGCCAGCATCGCGCGGGTGCGTTCGGGCGAGAAAAAGCTGCGCACCACGCCCATGGCGAAGACCACCAGCGTCAGCAGCAGCAGCACCTTCGGTACGTCGTAGAAGAAGAACGCGATGGACTCGCCGAGATGCGAATGCCGCTCGACCGGCAGCAGCGAGACCATCCAGTCCGAGAAGGGGATCAGCTGGCTGTATAGCAACGCCCAAGCCACCAGCCCCGCGGCGGTGCCGCCGATCCAGGGCAGCGCGGAGGGCGCGCGGGGCGCGCCGGCGGCGGCACTCATGCGGCAGTCCTTTCGGCTTGGGCGGGCAGGTCGAGCGCTGCGTCGAGCAGGCTGCGTACCGAGCCGGGCAGAGCCGGGTTCAGCCGGTAGCGAACCCATTGCGCGTCGCGCCGGTCGGTCACCAGCCCGGCCGCGCGCAGCGTCGCCATGTGGCGCGACATGCGCGACTGCGTGGCGCCGAGGCGCGCGACCATCTCGCAGACGCAGTGTTCCTGCCCGTCGCGCAACAGGCGCAGGGCGGCAAGGCGGGTCGGGTCAGCAAGGGCGGCGAGCAGCGTCACCGGATCTGTCATGCCGACCTGATATGCCATCGGGCGCATATGCGCCTTGCGGCATATCAATCCCGCGACGCGCTACGCGGCGAGCTTCCGCAGCGCCGGCAGGCCCACCGGCGCTTCCGCCTGCCACGGTAGGAGGAAGAGCCGCTGAGCGAGGCCGGCCTTCAGCCGGTCGATCTGCGCTGCCTCGCCCGCCATGCGCTGGCGCAGCAGCGGATCCGCCGCGCCGCTGCCGGACAGGGCACGGTTGACCACCCAGGCATGGGGCTCGATGCCGGCGCGGCGCAGATCCTCCTGCAGTGCCGCCGCCTCCGACACCGGCGTCGTCTCGGGCAGCGTCACCAGCAGGACCTGGGTGTGCTCAGGGTCCTGCAGGCGCATCAGCGGCGTGACGATGCGCCCCTTGCTGCCATTGCCCGGGTCGAGGTTGCGCGTCATCTGGCGGTGATACGCGCCGGTGGCGTCCATCAGCAGCAGCGTATGGCCGGTAGGGGCCGTGTCCAGCACTACGAAACTGCTGCGCGCCTCGGCGACGACGCGGGAGAAGGCGTGAAAGACCGCCACTTCCTCGGTGCAGGGGGAACGCAGGTCCTCTCGCAGCAAGGCGCGTCCTGCCTCGTCGAGGTCACGGCCGCGGCTGTCCATGATCTTGGCGACGTAGCGCTCGGTCTCGACCTTCGGGTCGATGCGGTCGACGCGCAGGTTCGGCATCTCGCCGCCGAGCGTCATCGCGAGATGCGCCGCTGGATCGGTGGTGCTGAGGTGCACCGCGTGCCCGCGCGCCACCAGGCCGATCGCCACCGCCGCGGCGATCGTGGTCTTGCCGACGCCGCCCTTGCCCATGACCATCACAAGGCCATGCCCGCGCGCGACGAGACCATCCACCAGCGCATCCAGGCCGGGCACGGACGGCATCGCCAAGGCGCTGGGCGGCGCCGCGACGCCAGCCGGCTCCGATTCCGGCCGCAGCAGCGCGCGCAGGGCCGGCAGGCCGACCATGTCGAAGCCGCGCAGCGGAACCTCGTCGCGCGGCAGTCTGCGCAGAGCCTCAGGCATCTCCGCGAGGGCTGCCTGACCGCTCTGCTCGATCGACTGAGCCACTGGGTCGTCCGCCTGGCTGGCGCGGAAGACGCCGTTGACCACGAGCGTCTGGTTGGCAAGGCCGAGTGCTGCGAGTTCGCCCGCGCTACGCGCCGCTTCGGCCAGTGCGGCGCGGTCCGGCCGGGTCACGAGGACGATCTTGGTCGTCCCGGCATCCCCAAGCGCCTCCATCGCCGCGCGGAAGCGCTGCTCCTGCGTCTTCAACCCCGAATGCGGGCCGAGGCAGGAGGCGCCGGCTTCGTTCGCCTCGAGGAAGCCCGTCCAGGCGGCCGGCAGGCTCAGCAGCCGCAGCGTGTGCCCGGTCGGCGCCGTGTCGAACAGGACATGGTCGAATCCGGGCGCGCCGCCGGCGAGCAGGGCGGCGAACTCGTCGAAGGCCGCGACCTCCGTGGTACAGGCGCCGGAGAGCTGTTCGCGTACCGTCGCGCGCTCGGTCTCGGTCGCGCTTTCGATCTGGGCCAGCACGCGGGCGCGATAGGCCTCGGCCGCGGCCTCGGGGTCGATGTTCATCGCCTCGAGGCCGGCGACACCGGGCACTGGCCGAGGGGCGTCGGACAGTGCGACGCCCAGCATCTCATCGAGATTGGACGCCGGATCGGTGCTGATCAGCAGGACGCGCTTGCCGGCCTCGGCCAGCGCGATCGCCGCGGCGCAGGCGATCGAGGTCTTTCCCACCCCGCCCTTGCCGGTGAAGAACAGGCAGCGCGGCGGCGTGGTCAGGAAGGACGGAAGGTCAGCCACTGGCGGCGCCCGCCATCTGGTCGTAGGCGCGCAGCGCATCGGCGCCGTACACCGCCGCCGGGCCACCGCCCATGTAGAGCCCGACAGCGACTGTCTCCGCGACCTCCTGCCGGGTCGCGCCATGCTTGAGCGCGGCCCGGGTGTGGTACGCGACGCAGCCGTCGCAATGCGTCGCGATGCCGATGGCCAGCGCCATGAGTTCCTTCGTCTTGGTATCGAGCGCGCCGGCAGCGGTCGCCGCCGCTCCCAGCGCACCGAAGCTCTTCATGGCCTCGGGAGCAGCGCGCGCGATCAGCGCAGCACCCTGCGCCACCGTCTCTGCCCTATCCTTGAAGACGGTCGTCATGCGCCTGTCTCCCGCCGGTCAGAGCCGTTCGAGACAGAGCGCAATGCCCTGGCCGCCGCCGATGCACAGCGTGACGAGCCCGCGCGTCTGACCCGCGCGGGCCATGCCGTGCAGCAGTCTGGTGGTCAGCACGGCGCCGCTGGCGCCGATCGGGTGACCATGGGCGATGGCGCCCCCCTCGGGGTTCACTGCTTCCTGCCGCAGGCCGGTCTCACGCATGACGGCGATGGCGATAGCGGCAAAGGCCTCGTTGATCTCGGCGCGTTCGATGTCGGCGGCGTTCCAGCCCGCACGAGTCAGCGCACGTTGTACGGCGGGCACCGGACCAAGGCCGAACATCCCCGGCTCAACCGCGCCGACGCCCGCGGATACGAGACGCGCCACCGCCTTGAGACCCAATCGCTCGGCAGCGCCTCGCTCGGCCACCACCATGGCGGCGGCGCCGCTGTTGAGGCCCGGCGCATTGCCGGCGGTGATACTGCCATCCTTGCGGAAGGCCGGCCGCAGCTTCGCCAGGGTCTCCGCCGTTGTCTCGGGACGGTTGTGCTCGTCCTTCGCGAAGGTGGTCGGCCCCTTGCGGCTCTGGATCTGCGCCGGGGCTATCTCGGACTCGAACAACCCGGCCGCCTGGGCCGCCGAGAACCTTGTCTGCGAGCGCAGCGCCCAGGCGTCCTGATCGGCGCGGGAGATCTGCAGCTTCGTGACAAGGTCCTCGGTGTGCCAGCCGGAATGTTCACCGGAGAAGGCGTCGTTCAGCCCGTCCAGCAGCATGCTGTCGAGCACCTGGCCGTCGCCCATGCGCATACCCCAGCGGCCGTTCGGCAGCAGGTAGGGCGCGCGGTCCATGTTCTCCATGCCGCCGGCGACCATCGCCTCGGCTTCCCCGAGGCGGATCTCCTGCGCGGCGGAGGCGATGGCCTGCGCGCCCGAGCCGCAGACGCGGTTCACCGTCAGCGCCGGCGCGGAGACGGGTATGCCCGCGCTGATCGCTGCCTGGCGTGCAGGATTCATGCGGTTGCCCGCCTGGATGACGTTGCCCATCACCACGCCGTCGACCTTGGCGGGGTCGAGGCCCGCGCGCTCGATCGCGGCGCGAATGGCGACTGCGCCGAGCTCGGTCGCCGGCGTGTCCTTCAGCGCACCGGCGAAGGTCCCGATGGCGGTGCGCACCGGTGCACACAGAACGACGTTCCGGTCAGCCATGATGTTCCTCCGTCCAATGCCCTGTTGATGTCCTCGCGTCGCACAATCGGCGCGCCGATGCATTGCGGGGCATCAAGCGACCGAGAGCACCTTTGCGTGTGAAGGCACGATGCACTGGAACTGCCGTGGTGGCGCGCCGGCAGCGCCGGCCCCTACGCAATCAATCGGCGCCCTTCGGAGGACAGCCACATTCAGGGGTGTTTCTGCAGCGGCTTGTCTGCTCTCCGGTTCTGCATCAATCGGCTGGCCTGCGCTTGCGCTTCACCAAACGGGTCAGCGTCCGTACCCCGAGCCCGGCGACATCGGCCGCATTGCGTGTGACGAGAACAAGATCTTGCACCTGAGCCGTCGAAGCCAGCAGGGCATCGATGACCGGGACGGATCGCGCTGCCGGTATCCGCCCCCATGCGTCGGCCACCGCCGAATCCACGCCGAGGACACGAGACCCTAAGGCGTTGGAGACATCGCGAAGCCAGCGTTACAACGCGCCCGCCTTTCCCGGATCATGATGGCGGGATCACCGAGCGCGTCCACGAGGTCGCGGTGCGGCGCCTCGATCGAGCCGTTCTCGTGGGCGATGCCGGCGTTGTTGCGGGTCGGGCGCATGTCGTAGTGCGCGCAGAGCGCCTCGTAGCGGCGTGTCTGGTCGAGGACGGCGTCGCGGCTGAGGTTGGGGAAGGCGGCGGAGGGGCTGTCGGAGCAGTGCTCCTGGGGGGTGCCGCCGAGCGCCACGCGGACATGCCGCCAGCCGGAGAAGGCGAGGCGGAAATGGTAGAGCCGGTGCTCGAGCGGCTGGCCGGCGATGCTGACGCCAAGCGAGGTGGCCTCGGTGAAGTCGGACAGTCCCTGCCGCCCCGGCGGCTGGTCCTGGCGGAAGATCACCTCGCGCGCCGGGCCGGCGACCGCCTGCCAGTGGCGGATCCCTCGCTCCAGTGTGCGGCGGATGCCGACGTGGAAGTCGGGATGCCGGCGGCGCAGTTCCTCGCACAGCCTCACCGGTCGCAGTCCTGGGGCCGCCTCCAGCATCGGCACGATCTCGCTGTCCCAGGCCGCGGCGAGCGGGTCGGGCCTGCGTCGGCCGCGGGGTGCCGCTCGTTCGGAGGGCGGCCGGGGATCCGCCCCGATCCGTCCGCCGGCGCTGGGGCTGAAGCCCGCCATGGCGGCCGCGGTGGCGCGGCCGTGGGTGCGTTTGAGCGTCATGTAGCGTCTCGCCTGATGGTCGGTGATGTGCGAGCCGGGCAAGGCGGCGATCCCCCTGGGATGACCGCCCATTCCGACACGACGCACCGCCAAGGCACCCCACGCTGTCGGGCAACGGCGCCCGCCGGGGGTCAGCCTGCGGCCGGGCTACACCCGATCTCCGGCTGACCCCGACGCCGCTCATCCTGATTGACGCTCTCAACCATCCTGATTGTCGCTGTGCAGCGTGGCAGAACCGCACCACTTGGTTGCCGCCGTCCTACATGACCGGCGGACGACTTCTACGGGGGGCAGGTCAACCACCTGGTGTCCAGCGCGCCGACCCGACGCGCCGAACTGGCGGTCGCCTCGTGGTCCCAGATCGCGGCGTGACACCCAGTCCTAACGCTTCGGGAGCCAGCGTTTGGCAATGCGGCAGGCGACAGTGAAGGCGGGGTTGAAGACGTTGCCGACATCGTAGCGGACAACCTGTCCCATCAGGTGGCTGGCGGCGCTGGCATCCAGACCGTAGTCCTCGCCGAGCCAGCGCGACATCTCGGTCGTGGCGTGCTGAAGCGCCTGGTCCAGCGGCCGGGCATTGCCGACCGTGAAGATGTCGTCGGCCGTCTCTCCGCGCGGCCACGTGATCTTCCGCTTCAGGACGCGGAATGTCACCTCCATCTCGAAGGATGTCTCGATGCCGGTGCCGGTTATCTCCCCGTCGCCCTGGCAGGCATGCCCGTCGCCGAGATAGAAGAGCGCGCCGGGCACCGCGACGGGAAACCAGGCCGTCGTGCCGGGCGCGAACAGGCGATAGTCCATGTTGCCGCCGTTCTGCGCGCTGGTCGCGGTGGACAGCGCCTGCCCACCCGCCGGCGCGACGCCGAAGCAGCCGATCATGGGCTGGATGGGTGGCGCGAAGTCCTCGAGCCCCTTCACCTTGTCCTGCAGGCGCACCGTCCCGGCCGCCCGGTCGATATCCCAGACGACGCGCTGCTGCGGCGGCCGGTCGAAGATCGCGGCCGGGTCCAGCACGGTCAGCGCGAGTGGCGAATAGGTCCAGCCGGTCGCCCGGTTCGGTGTCAGCCGGTCGATCCGCACGGCGAGCGTGTCGCCGGGCTCGGCGCCCTCGATGAAGAACGGGCCGGTCATCGGGTTCGGCCGGCTGCCGACGGCGACCTCCCGCGCATCGAGGCCAGAGGCATCGAGCGTGTCGGTCACCACCGTGTCGCCATCCGCGACGCGCAGGACGGGTTCGGCGACGCCGATTGCGTTGAAGTAGCGTGTCGGATGGAAGCGGTGCGTGGCCATGGGCTCCCCGGGACATCTCGCTGGCATGGGCCGACCGGTCGGCGCCAAGGCTCGTCCCGGCACGCTAGGAACGGGGTCGCGCGGCGGTCAAGGCTCGGTGCCAGCGGGAGCGCGGGACGCGCCGACGCTTGCGCATGGCGGATGCTGCGCCAGGATAGGAAGGACCGGGCCGGATGCGGGATTGTGCCCGCCGCGCGACGATGTGCGGGGGGCGCGGTGGACCGGCGGTCACGTCACGCGAACGAGGCGCAGGAGCGGTGAGCCAGCAGACGGAACTCGATAGGGTGAAGGGCCTCATCCGCGCCCTGGCGGCGCGCACGGTGGATCGTGGCTGCTCGGAGGCCGAGGCGCTGGCCGCCGCGCAGAAGATCGGCGAGCTCCTCGAGATCTATGGGCTGACCATGTCCGAGGTGGACCTCCGCCAGGAGACCTGCATCCAGCGCCATGTTGTCTTCAGCGGGCCGCGGCTGCAGGCGCTCGGCACCATCTTCCTGCCGATCATCGAGCTGACCGAGACCAAGGGCTGGATGGTCGGGCGGACCACCTTCGTCTTCTATGGGCTCGAACCGGATGTGCTGATGGCGGAGTACCTGCTGCACGTCGTGGCGCGCGCGGTCGACCATGAGGAGGCGGCGTATCGCGCGAGCGACGCCTACCGAGCGGGCCGCGCGACGCCGCAGAACCGGCTCCGCAGCTTCCGCTACGGCTTCGCCGAGCGCGTGTCGAAGCGTATCGTCGATCTTGCGGCGCATCGCCGCTCGGCGGAGGAATCCGCCAGGACACCGACCGCATCGGGCACCGCCTTGGTCCTGGTGAAGCGGCGGATCATCGCCGAAGGTTTCCGCGAACTCGGGATCCGGCTGCGGACGAGCTACACGACGCGCACCGTGCGCGACGGCACCGCCTATCGCTCCGGGATGGAAGCCGGCGCCCGCGTGACCCTCGAACGGCCGATCGGCAGCGCCGGCGGCGCGCAGCCGCTGCCGCGCCGGCCGCGATGACGAGCGCGCGCGACCGGCGGCTCTATGCCTGGGAGAACCGCGTCGTCGCACCGCTGGACCGCTCGGTGGTGCCGTTCGACCACATGCAGGCGATCATCGACCATGTCTGGGCGGCGGAGGGCCTGCGATGGCCGCCGCGCGTGCGGCAGCGCAAGGCGTCCAGGGCCACGCTCGCGACCGGAAGCCGCCTTGCGATCGAGGCACCGCCGAGCCTGCCGAGCTGGATCCTGCTGCATGAGATCGCGCATGCGCTGACCAGCACGGCGGAGGGCGCGGGCGATGGCCACGGTCCCGACTTCGTCGGCACCTATGTCCGCTTGCTCGTGCATCACTGTCGCCTGGATCGCGCGATGCTGGCTGAAACGCTCGCAGCCGACGGGATCCGATGGAACCCTGATGCGAGCCCCGTCTTCCTCGATCGGGGCTGAGGTGGTTGCCGCGCGCGGCCCGGTCGCTCAGCGGACCTGCGGCTGGATGATGTGCCTTTTTCCGGCGGAGGATGACCGCCTCAATTGCCGGCGGTGTTCAGGAAACCGAGTCTCGCAGATCCTTCTTCGTCGACTGATACGCCTTCTGCAGCGCCGCCAGGCGACGGCGTTCCACCTCCTGCGCCAATCGGTCTTTCGTCAGCCCCGACGCCGCCAGTTCCCGACTCAGCTTCTGGAAATGCGCCCAGCGACCGGCGTCGAGCAGGCCCGCGTCCAGCGCGCCGCGCACGGCACAGCCCGGTTCGGTTTCGTGCCCGCAGTCGCGAAAGCGGCAATTCTGCGCCAGCTGTTCTATGTCGTCGAAGACCGTGCTGAGACCCTCATCCGCGTCAACCAGGCCAACTTCGCGGATGCCAGGCGTGTCGAGGAGGAGTCCTCCGCCAGGCAGCAGCACGAGTTGGCGATGGCTGGTGGTGTGACGCCCCCGGGCATCCGCGGCGCGGATGTCCTGGGTCGCCATCCGCTCCTCGCCCAGCAGAGCATTCACCAGGGTCGATTTGCCGACACCCGATGAGCCGATCAGCACACAGGTCTCGCCCGGCTTGACGTGATCCATCAGGTCGCCCAGGCCGAGACCCCGGCGCACCGACACGATAAGCACTGGGCAGCCCCCGGCCAGGGTTGCGATCGCCGCGGCCTGGGCTTCCGGTTGCTCGCACAGGTCGGCCTTGGTCAGCACCAGCACGGGCCGCGCACCACTCTGCCAGGCAGCCGCGAGGAAGCGCTCAAGCCGACGCGGATTGAGGTCAGCATTCATCGAGGTGACAACAAAAACGACGTCGATGTTGGCGGCGATGACCTGCAGTGTCTGCACGCTGTCGGCCGCCCGACGCACGAAAGCCGTGCGGCGAGGCAGGACGGCATGGATTGTGGCCGTACCTTCGCCCGCGTTCGCAGACAAAGCCACCCAGTCGCCGGCGGCCGGGTGGCCCGCCTCCCGAGCCTCGTGACGCATGCGTCCGGAGAGTTTGGCGCTCAGCCTGCCGACATCCGTGGCCACCAGGTTCGCTTGCCGCTGCTGGATGATGATACGCCCCGGGATGCGGCCGGCTTGCGCATGCGCTTCGAATGCCAGCCGCAACGCATCAGTCCAGCCGTATTTTTCGATCAAGGACAGCTCTTTCACGTGGGATGGGCAGTCTAGCACCGAACGGGCGGCAAGCCGTGCCTTTGGTCGGACCCTATCGGGCCCACGCGGGAATGCCCGTCCGATTTAGCCGCACGCTGAGCAAATCATCAGCCCGCGCATCTCCCGCGCTGCCTCGATCGCATAGCCGCAGCGCATGCAGTTCGCGCCATTGTCCGAGTTGTCGAACGGATCGGCGACGCGTCTCGCTAGCCTGTAGGTCCGCAGATGGCTTGTCGCCGCGGCGGATACGGCCGCAGCCACCGGCGCTTCATCACGAACCGGCGCGGTTACCTCCGCTGCAATCGCGGTCGGCTCCCACATCGGCATCACATGCGTGCCCGGCTCTGCCCTCGCGGGCGTCTCTGAATCAACCATGCCCGGAGGCTGCGCCGCAGGCCTTGCGGGAAACCCGTTTTCCCACGTCGCGGCGCGATTCGTGAACGTCAGGCGCCGGGCCTGACCCATGCCAGTCGGCGCGGCACTCGATCGCACGTGCACGACTTCGACGGCCCGGCTGCCAATCGCGTTGCCCCTGCGCGGGATGCTCAGCATCTCGCGTCGCTCGGCGGCGGCGGGCTTGTCGTTCTTGAAGCGGGCGAAGACGTGGTCTTTGTCGTCCATGGACGTCCAGTGTCACGAGGTGAGGCGGCCCGTTGGCGCCGCAGTGAACCTTGATGTGCAATCAACGATTCGCAGAAACGAAAGTTTGCTGCAGCGGTCGGAACCGGGAAAACAACTCTGTCTGGGCGTTGCTCGTGTGATGGCACTGCCCGAGACGGCCAGCAGGCTTCGGACGCCTGATCAAGCAGGGCAGGGCACGGCACGACCCGGCCCGCCTGCGCAGTGTCGGTGGCGTCTGCCTGCCCTACGGCTTCGTGATGGACTGATCGAGCATGATCGCCGCAGCCTTCGCTGCGATCATCATCGTCGTCGCATTCGTATTGGCCGAGACGATGCGTGGCATGACCGAAGCATCGGCCACGCGCAGCCCGTCAAGGCCGCGCAACCGCAGGTCCGGCGTCACGGGCGCGCCGTCGCCACCCATGCGGCAGGTACCGCACAGATGATAGACGGTCGCGCCCTTCGCCCGCGCATAGGCCAGCAGGGCATCGTCGTCCTGCTGGGCCGGACCGGGCGCGGTCTCCGCCGCCGACCAGCGCGCGAGGGCGCGCGTCCCCAGCAGCCGGCGCGCGACACGCAGCCCACTGATGGCCGCCGCGCGATCCTCGGTCGCCGTCAGGTAGTTCGGCTGGATAGCCGGCGCCTGGCGAGGGTCCGCGTCCCTGGCACGCACGAATCCGCGGCTCTCGGGCCGGCATTGCCAGACGCCGATGGTCATCCCCGGCACCTCCTGCAATTGCCCCGTCACGCCTTCCTCCGAATAGGAGGCTGGGGTGAAGACGAGTTGCAGGTCGGGTTCGTCGAGCGTGTCGCGCGACCGCGCGAAGGCGCCGGCATGGGCCGGACTGTAGGCGAGCATGCCGCGCCGCGTCAGCATCCAGCGCGCCATCTCCCACCACAGGCGCGGCGGGCGCGCCTGCTCGTTCAGCGTGACCGGGCGGGTAACGCGATGGACCACGCGCATGGCGTAGTGGTCCTGCAGGTTCTCGCCGACGCCGGGATTGTCGGCGATGACCGGCAGGCCGAGCGCCTGCGACAGCGCCGCCGGGCCGAGGCCCGAGACCTGCAGCAGATGCGGCGAGCCGATCGCGCCCGCGGCGAGCACGGTCTCGCCCGTCGCATGCGCCGTCAGCACGCGGCCGTCGCGCGCGAAGGTGATGCCGGTGGCGCGCCCCGAGGTCGTCTCGATGCGCAGCACCATCGCGCCTGTGACGATGCGCAGATTGGTGCGGCGACGGATCGGCGAGAGAAACGCGCTCGCCGCGCTGAAGCGCCTGCCCCGACGGATGGTCCGTTGGTAGGTGAAGACGCCCTCATGCGCCGCACCATTGTAGTCCGGGTTGCGCCCCAGCCCGCATTCGGCCCCGCCATCGAGGAACGCCGCGACGATCGGATGCAGCGCGGGGATGTCGGAGACGTGCTGCGGCCCGCCGGCGCCGCGATGCGCATCGGCATGGTAGTCCTCGATACTGCGGAACACCGGCAGAACGTCGGCATGCGACCAGCCGCGACAGCCGGCCTGCGCCCAGTCGTCGAAATCCCGCGCCGCCCCGCGCACCCAGAGGTGCCCGTTGATCGCCGAGGAGCCGCCGAGCACCCGCCCGCGCGGCGTATGCATCGCCCGATCGTCCACGCCGGGGCCGGGTTCGGTGGTGAAGTTCCAGTTGAAGCGCGGATCGCGAAAAGTCTTGAGGAAGCCGGCCGGGACCTGGAGGTAAGGGTGGCGCGCCTCCCCGCCGGCCTCCAGCAGCAGGACGCGGCGGCGCGGATCGGCGGAGAGGCGGTTGGCCAGCACGCAGCCGGCGCTGCCCGCGCCGACGATGATGTGGTCCCAGTCGCCCTCGAAGCGTTCGGCGCTCACGCGGCGGCGACAAGCGTCGGCGCGGCGCCGGCGACGCAGGTGCGCACCATGTGGCGGCGTTCCGTCGTCGTCGCGAAGGGCGTGGCGCGGTGCAGCACCGCACGATTGTCCCACATCACGAGGTCACGCGGCCGCCAGCGATGCGCGTAGGTGAAGGCGGGCTGCGTCGCCAGCGCCATCAGCCGGTCGATCAGTAGGCGGGACTCAGCCTCACCCATGCCCTCGATGCTACGCGCATGGGCGCCGAGATACAGCGCCGCGCCATGCGGATTTTCCTCCAGGACCAGGGCCTGGCGTACCGGCGGGTGCTGGCTGCGCTCGGCCTCGCTCACCAGCGCGGCATCGACCCTTGAGCGCGACCAGTCGAAGTCATGGATGGCGACGCGGCCCCGCAAGACCGCCTGCTCGGCCGGATCGAGCGCGGCGAAGGCGGCGCGCATGGAGGCGAATTCGGTGTCCCCGCCGGCCGCGGGAATTTCACGCGCCGACAGCAGCGAGGCCCGCGCCGGTACCGGCTTGAACGACGAATCATGGTGCCAGAGCCGGTTTGCCTTGTTGTTCAGCACCTGCTTGTCGGTTGGCGGTGCGATCTCGCCGGCTGGGCCAATATTCGACAGGAGGATCACTGCGCTGCCCGCCCCGGGCGCGCCGGCGCGGGTGCGTTCCAGCGGCCCGAAGCCTTCGCTGAAGGCGATCTGCGCCGCGTCGTCGATGTGCTGGTCTGGGAAGACCAGCACCGAGAAGCGGTCGAGCGCCTCGCGCACTGCGGCCATCGTCGTCGCGTCCACGCCGCAGGCGATGTCGAGGCCGGTGATGCGGGCGCCGAAGACGGGGGTGAGCGGTGTTATCTCGACCATGGGGGCGTGTCCTCCTGCCCTCAACTTCGCGCGATGTCGCATTCGGGCGCCAGCCGGCAACTTTGCAAAACACTCTGCCGTCAGGCGGCAGGATCCGCGACGGCGAGCAGATGCCCGACGAAGGCGGCGATCTTGGCTGGAAGGTGATCGGCGCGGACATGCACGGCGTGGATCTCGGCCTGGTAGCGGCCGGGCCAGGCCGGCAGTCCGGGCAGCAGCGGCGTCAGGCGGCCGGCAGCGACGTCCTCGCCGAGCATCCATTCGGGCAGCAGCACCAGGCCCATGCCGTCCAGCGCCGCCTGGCGCAGCGCCTCCCCGCTGTTGGAGCGGAACGGTCCGGACACCGCGACCTCCTGCCGCGCGCCGGCTGCGGTGGTGAAGACCCAGACGGGTGCCTCATCGGCCTCGCGATACGTCAGGCAGGGGTGCTGCAGCACAGCGTCGGGCGTGGCCGGGGCGCCGTGCCGGGCAATGTAGCCGGGGCTGGCACAAAGGATCCGCCGGCCCGATGCCAAGCGGTGCCCGGTGAACGACTTTCCTGCCGGCAGGCCGAGGCGGATGACCAGGTCCACCCCATGCGCCGGCACCAGCCCGGTCTGCTCGGTCAGTTCCAGGTCGATCTCGACCCGCGGATGCGCGGCCCGGAAGCCGGCGAGATGCGGCACCACATGACGCAGCGCATAGGAGCGCCGCGCCACGATGCGCAGCGTGCCGGTCGCTTCCTCGTGCATCTCGCGCGCCTCGATCATCGCGGCGTCGAGGCTCTCGAGCAGGGGCGTGATGCGGGCCGCCAGGCGCCGCCCGGCCTCGGTCGGCGCGACATGGCGCGTGGTCCGGTCGAACAGCCGCAGCGCCAGGTCGTCCTCCAATTCGCGCAGCGCCCGCGAAGCCGCTGTCGCCGACAACCCGAGCGAGCGTCCCGCCGCCGCGATGCCGCCGCGATCGAGGGTGCGCAGGAAAAGCCGTAATGCGGTCAGCCGGTCCATGCGGCGACGCTAGTGCGGCTCTGCCAGTGCAGGAAGCCGGGTGGTTCTTGACAATGAACGGCTCATGACCCTTGGGCTCACGATTTCCGTCTACTGCAGGATGGTGCGCGTGCTGCCGTCGCTCGATACCAGGGTTGAGCCCGGCTACCAGCCGTATCTGGAACGGTTCCCGCTGCCGGAATGAGATGGTGCCGGTGCCGCGCACCGTGCGTAACCGTCAGTCGGATGCGCCTCCTGCACGGCGCCCGTGGCCGGACAATCGGCCGCGCCCTTGGTTCTTGCGCGTGCGTCGAAGGGCGCGGCTGACGACTGCGAATGGACCGGGCCGCCACCTCGGCGCCGAGGATCACGCCGTTCGCCGCGCCAGGAAGTCCAGAAGCGCGCCCACGCAGGCGTCCGGCGCCGCGTCGCCGATATTGTGCGGCATGCCGGCAAGCGAGACCAGTTCAGCATCCGGGATCAACGTCGCCATGCGCTCATACTGGTCGTGCGAGCCGATCGGCTCGTGTCCCGGTGTGACGATGAGCGTCGGGCAGGCGATGCGGTGCAGTTCATCCTCCCAATCGCGGCTGCTCATATGGGCGACGAAGCGCCCGATGAAGGGCAGGTCGTTGGCCCCGGTCTGCCGGCAGAACCAGTCCACCAGCCCGGGGTCCGCGTCGGCCGGAAAGCGATCGGCGACACCCGAGCGCATGAAGGCCTCGAGCCCCATCGCCGCCGCCTTCGCCGGCCAGGTGCCGGCCTGGCTGTTCTTCAGGCCGGGGGTGGACGCGAACAACGACAGGCTCGCGACCCGCTCCGGATGCGCCATCGCCAGCCGCTGCCCAACATAGCCACCGGCCGAGAGGCCGACGACATGCGCGCTGCCGACGCCGAGATGGTCGAGCAGTTCCACCGCATCCGCGACCAGCCGCTCCAGGGTCAGCGGCTGCGCTTCGGTCGGCACGGCGGATGCGCCATGGCCGCGGAGTTCCAGGCTCAGCGTGGCGTGGTGACGGGCCAGCTCCGGGATCCAGCCGAACCAACGCCGGTAAGCCCCCATGGCGGCATGCAGCAGCAGCACGGGGACGGTGGGCGTGCGCCACGGCGCGGTGAAGTCATCGACGCGCCACGCGAGCCGCACGCCGTCGCTGGCCGGCAGGAACGACATGTTCGGTGTCAGCGTCATCACATTCTCCAGTGCCGCCGTGGCGCGCGCGATGCATCGTCGAGCCGGGGGCGCCATTGCACAATCGGGTCCCGCCATTACGATGCCTTGAGATGCGTCGATCAAGAAAGGGCAACGACATGCCGACACTTCGCCGTCGTCACCTGCTCGCCGCCGCCCTTGGCGTGCCGCACGTGAACCGGGCACGCGCGCAGGCCTATCCCGAGCGTCCGTTGCGCGTCGTGGTGCCGTTCGGCCCGGGTGGCGGCACAGACAACCTGATGCGCGTGATCGAGCCGCATGTCCGCGCCGCCTTCGGCCAGCCCCTGGTGATCGAGAACCGCGCCGGCGCCGGCGGCACGATCGGCAGCGACATTGTCGCGCGCGCGGCGCCGGACGGCACCACCGCCCTGCTGGTGGACAGCAGCTTCGCCATCAACCCGTCGCTGTTTCCGAACCTGCCCTACGATCCGGCGAAGGATTTCGCCCCGGTCAGCCTGCTGGCGACGGGGCCGGTCATCCTCCTCGCGCATCCCGCGCTGCCGGTGACCACGGTGCAGGAGCTCGTGGCGATGGCCAAGGCGCAGCCGGGACGCCTCAGCTACGCCTCCGGCGGCAATGGCGCGTCCACGCACTTGGCGGGCGAGCTGCTGAAGATGGTGGCCGGCATCGACCTCGTGCACGTGCCCTATCGCGGCACCGGCCCCGCGACCACAGATGTGGTCGCGGGCCACGTGCCGCTGATGTTCAACGGCATCAGTGCGGCGCGGCCGCACGTGGATGCCGGCAGGCTGCGGCCGCTTGCCGTCACCGGGGCGCGCCGCTCCGGTGCACTGCCGCAGGTGCCGACCTTCGCGGAAGCCGGCCTCGCCGACGTGGCCGCATCGACCTTCTGGGGCGTGCTGGTGCCGGCCGGCACGCCGGACGCCGCCGTGGCGCGCATGTCGGATGCCTTCCGCGCCGGCGTGACGCATGAAGCGGTGCAGGAAAGGCTGCGAAGCCTCGGCTTCGAATCCATCGGTGGGCCGCCAGCCGCCTATGCCGAGAATCTCCGCACCGAGACGGCGAAATGGGCGCGGGTCGTGCGCCAGGCGAATATCAGGCTCGACTGATGCGAGCTTGGCGCCAGGACGACGAAGGCGCCTGACCGCATGCGCTATGCGCCGGGGGAGGCACGCGACTGGGTGCGGGCCGAACTCTCCGGGTACGTAACCATCCTCTACACCCCGTTCCACGCGGATGGATCGATCGACGAGGCGGCGCTGCGGCGCAATGTCCGGCGCACGATGGCGCTGCCCGGCGTGGGTGGCCTGTCGGTGCATTCGCTGCACCAGGAATTCTTCGCCCTGACGCTGGCCGAACGGAAGCGCGTGGCCGAGTTGGTTCTCGATGAAGCGGCGGGTCGGCTGCCGGTGGTGGTCGGCTGTTCCGATCCGGTGGCGGCGAATGTGGTCGACCTCCTGCGGCACGCGACCGCGGCCGGCGCCGACCTCGCGATGGTCTGGCCGCCCTTCTACGGGCCGCGCGACGCGGCCGGCGTGCGCGCCTTCTACGAACACGTCGCCGAGCGCAGCGCCATCGGCATGGTGGTCTACAGCACCACCCTCGCCGAACTCGGCTACTACCTGGCGCCGGAGCAGGTGGAGGCGCTGCTGCACCTGCCGAATGTCTGCGCCGTGCAGGACACCACGCTGAATTTCGCCAGCTACGCCCGCATGATGGAGCGCGTCGGCGACCGCATCGCGGTGTCGACCTCGCTTGAGGAATACTTCCTGTTCGGCCGCCTGACGTTCCCCGAGCGGGCGCCGCGCTTCATGATCGGGTCCTCCCGACCGGTGCTGTGCCAGACCGCGGCGGTGCCGCATTGCGGGCGCTTCCTCGATGCCGCGCTGCGCGACGATTTCAGCGTGGCGGCGCGGCACCTACGCGACATCAGCGCGATCGCAGGCCGGCTGCAAAGCCGCTATTTCGCGCAGGGCTTCCACCACGTCGCGCTGTTCAAGACGCTGGCCGGGGTGCTCGGCATGGAGGTCGGCGCGGGATGGCGGCCGGCGCTGGCACCGCCCGACCCGCGCGACGTTGCGGAATGCGTCGCGGTGCTGCGCGCCGCCGGCCTGCTGGATGGCGCGGCATGAGGGCACCCTGGATCGCCGCCCTCGGCGCCACGCTGCTGATGCAGGTGATCGCATCCTTCATGGCGCAGAGCCTGCCGGTGGTGGCGCCGGTGCTGACCGACAGCATGGGCCTGGCGGCGGAGGCGATCGGCAATCTCTCGGCGCTGAACGCGCTCGGCACCGTGCTGTTCCTGGCCTTCGGTGGGCCGTTCCTGGCGCGGCTCGGGCCGGTCCGGATGCTGCAGGTCGGCGCCGCGCTGTCGGCGATCGGGCTGCTGGCGCTCGGCATCGGCACGGTGCCGGCCCTGGCGCTGGCCGCGCTGCTGCTGGGCATCGGCTATGGGCCGAGCCCGCCGGCCGGCAGCCGCATCCTGGCCGCAACAGCGCCGCCACGGCACCGCAGCCTCATTTTCTCGGTCAAGCAGGCGGGCGCGCCGCTGGGCGGGGTGCTGGCCGGGCTGGTGACCGCCCCGCTGGCCGCCGCCTTCGGCTGGGGCGTGGCGCTGGTCGTATGCGCCGCGACAGCCTTCGTCGCCGCCGCCGCCATCCAGGGCCTGCGGCGCGAACTGGATGCGGAACGCGACGCCGCGCGCTCCATCGGCCTCGCCAGCGTGTTCAGCCGGCGCACCCTGGCCGCGCCGTTCGCCGCCCTGGCCCTGGCGCCGGCCCTGCTGCCGCTGACGCTGCTCGCGGTGTCCTTCGCGGTCGTGCAGGGCTGCCTGTTCACCTTCACCGTCACCTGGCTGGTGGAGACGCGCAGCCTGTCGCTGGTGCAGGCGGGATCGGCCTTCGCGGCGATGCAGGGGGCGGGCGTGGTGGCGCGCATCGTGCTCGGCTGGCTCGCGGACCGCACGGGGCGGCCGACGCTCAACCTGCTGGTGCAGGGCGTCGCGGCATCAGCCGCGGTGCTGCTGCTGGCCGCGATGCCCGCCGCGCCGAGCCTGGCGGTGGCGGCGTCGCTCACGGCGCTCGCGGGCTTCGCGGCGGCCAGTTGGAACGGCGTCTACATGGCCGAGGTGGCGCGACTGTCGCCGCGCGATCGTGTCTCGGATGCCACCTCGGGCTCCACGCTGCTCACCTTTCTCGGCTATGTCGCCGGGCCGGCGCTGTTCGGGCTGCTGGTGACGCTGAGCGGCGGATGGATGGTGCCGATGATCGCCATGGCGGCGCAACTGTCGCTGACGACGCTGCTGGTCGCGCGGCCGCTGCTGAAGGCCGCGCGGTAGCGGCCATGTCACGTCCCGCAGTCGCGACCAGCGGCACGAGGCTTCGATCCGTGCCGGGCGCCCGAAGGGCCGGGAAACAGCACACCGACGATCGCTGAAGGCGGCCGCTGGTATCAGGCGAACTTTCGCCGGCGCGTGCGCGGGGGCGGGTCCTTCGGGAAGGCGATGCCGCTGGCATCCACGCCGAGCGCCAGCAGCATCCGGGCCTGCGCGATCGCCGCGCTGTAGCCCTCCAGCACCGGGATGTCCCAGCCGCGTTCCAGGAGCCGGCGGCGCAGCGGCGCCTGCAGCCAATAGGCGGCGGAACAGCCGAGGATGATGCTCTCGGCGCCATCCTCCTCGATCGCCGCCTCGGCGGCATCGGTCGCGGCGTCCAGCATCGCGGAAGGCTCGCCGCGCGCATGCCGCTCGCTCTCGTCCTGCACGCTCACCCGCCCGGCATGGGCCGGGCGCGGTAGCGGGAATTCGAGGTTCCGGATCGAGGCGCAATGCTCCGTCATGCGGTACTGCACGACCAGGTCCGCCATGCGGAGGTTGTGGTTCTCCGACACGTCGAGGATCGAGAAGCGGTGGCCGAGCATCCCCGCCGCATGCATCTGCGCGTGCGCGCAGGCGGTGACAGCCACGCCGTGGCGGCGGCCGATCTCGCGCGCCTCAACATAGCCGGGATCGCCGCCGCCAAGCAGCACGATCGCATCGTAGCGTCCGCTTTCGCAGGCTTCCCGCACCACCGGCAGGCGATTGACGCCGGTGATGGCGAATTCCTCCCGCGTCTCGACCGGCCAGGCGCCATGGGTGGCGGGCGCGCCCGGGTGGACATCCCAGTCGATATCCGCGAGCAGCGGCAGGACCCGGTCGGCATTCAGCAGCATGCCTTCCTTGCTGCCGCCGAAGGCGCGCATGCGGTATCCGGCACCCTCCGGCAGGGAAAAGGCGCTGATCAGCAGGAAGCGGTGGCGCGCCCGGTCGGACATGCGGTGATCCTCAATAGGCCGAGCGTCCGCCATCGGCGGCGATGGTGGCACCGGTGATCATGCGTGCCGCGTCGGAGGCCAGGAAGACGGCCGTCGCCGCGATATGCTCGGGCTCGCCCACCCAGAACGGGTAGTCGCGCGCGCGCTGCACGGGGTTCTGCGGGTCGCGCGCGGCATCCTGTTCCGTCAATTCGCCCCAGTCGCGCTTGATGCGATCCGTCATCACCCGGCCGGACGCGATGACGTTCGCGCGGATGCCCTGCTGCGCGTAGGTGCCGGCCAGCGCCCGCGTCAGCCCGAGCAGCGCGCTTTTCGCCGCGGTGTAGACGTGGAACGGGCTGGCCCCGCGCAGCGCGGCACCCGAGGACATGTTGACGATCGCCCCGCCCCCCGCGCGAATCATCTCCGGGATCGCGTGGCGGCAGCACAGGAAGGTGCCGCGCAGATCGAGCCCCATGGTGCGGTCGAACACGTCGAGGCCGACATCCGTGATGTTGCCGTCCTGCGGATCGGTGCCGCCGGCGCAGTTGTGCAGGATATCGAGCCGGCCGAACCGCGCCACCGCCGCGGCGACCGCGGCCGCCACCTGGGCGTCCTCCCGGATGTCGGCCGGCAGGGCCACCGCCTGCCCGCCCGCGGCCTCGACGGCGGCCGCCGTGCGCCTGGCGCGCGCGGCATCGTGGTCGCACACGGCGATGCGCGCGCCGGCCGCGGCGAAGGCGAGGCAGGAGGCATGGCCGATGCCGCCGCCGCCGCCGGAGAGAAACGCGACCTTGCCGTCCAGGCGGGTGTTCACCTGCGTCAACCCGCCTGGATGCCGGCCTGGCGGATGATCGGCGCCCATTTCGCCAGCTCGGCCTCGAATCGTGCGCGATAGGCCGCCGGCGTGCTGCCGCGCGGCACGTAGCCGAGCGCTTCGACACGCGCGCGCACCTCGGGCATCGCCAGCACGGCGGACAATTCGCGCGCGAACCGCTCGGCCATCGCGCCCGGTGCGCCGGCCGGCAGCCAGAAGCCCCAGATGGTCTCGGCGTTCATCTCGGGCAGGCCAGCCTCGGCGAAGGTCGGGATGTTGGGCATCGACGCCGAACGGCTGTCGCCCGTGACGGCAAAGCCCTTCAGCCGCCCCGCTTCCACATGCTGGCGCGTCGAGCTGATGCCGGAGAACATGATCTGCGTCTGCCCGCCAAGCACCGCCGTGACGCCGGGGCCCGAACCCTGGAAAGGTACATGCACGATGTTGATGCCGCCGACATGGCGCAGCAGTTCCCCCGACAGATGGGTGGAGGTGCCATTGCCGCCGGAGGCGAAGTTGACCTCGCCCGGATGTGCGCGCGCATAGGCCAGCAGTTCGGCCACGGTGTTCGGTGCGAAGTTGGGCGCACCAACCAGGATCACCGGCGCGGTCGCGGCGAGTGCCACCGGCTGCAGCTCGCGCTGCGTGTCATAGGGCAGCGTGCGATAGAGCGAGGGGTTCACCGCGATGGCGCTGTCGATCAGCAGCATCGTGTAGCCGTCCGGCTCGGCCTTCGCGACAAGGTTGGTGCCGATGGTCGAGCCGCCGCCCGGGCGGTTCTCGATCAGAACCGGCTGGCCGAGCCTCGCCTGGAGGTGCGGGGCGAGGATGCGACCGAGGATGTCGGTCCCCCCGCCCGGCGGCACGGGCAGGACGACGCGGATCGGCCGGCTCGGCCAGTCCTGCGCCAGCGCCGGTCTGGCCAGGGTGCCGAGCACAAGCATCGCCGCGGCGGCTCCGAGTTGGCGTCGTTGCATGTGAGTGGCTCCTGTCCCCGGGTGTTCAGGCATTCGTCGCGACGACACGGTCGCCGACCCGCGGGCGCTTCTGCCAGTCCCGCTCGATCGCGAGGATCTCCGGCGGCTCGACCTTCACGCCGAGGCCCATGATCAGCGCACCGGCCGCGAGGTAGTAGGCCGCCAGCATCGCGATGTCGGTCGCCTGGCGCGGCGTGAAGCTGCGGCGCACCGCGTCCCAGGTCGCGTCCGGCACGCCGGCGAAGCGGGTCACCGCGAAGGTCAGGTCGCAAAGCGCCTGGTCGGCGGCGTCCAGCCCCTGCGGCGTGCTGCCGGCCTTGATCGCCGCCAACTCCGCTTCCGTCACCCCGGCATCCAGCGCCAGCGGCGCGTGGTGCGCCCAGGCATAGGCGATGTCGCGCCCGACGATGCAGATCACCAGCTCGCGCTGCCGCTCGTTCAGTTCCGTGCCGTAGCGGCCGTAATGGCCGAGCGCCGAGAAGCGCGCGAGCGCGTCCGGCGCGTGGCCGATCGAGGTCAGCAGGTTGGACACCCAGCCGCGGCTTTCCGCCACCTTGGCGAAGACGGCGGCGGTTTCGGGTGCCGTCTCGGGCGTCGGGTCGGGCAGCGTGCAGGCGCGGCCCGGGCCGGTCCAGGCGGCCGTCATGCGCCGGCACCCGCGCGTTCGCGGAATTCCGCCTGCAACTCGTCGAGCGTCATGAACACGGCGCCCGCCGCGCCCAGCGCGTCGATCAGCTTCTCCAGCATCAGCATCCGGTGGCCGCGCCCCACGACATAGGGGTGGAAGGTGAAGACCAGCGCGCCCCATGCCTCGGTGCGCTGCATGTAGGCGAAGTCGGCCAGCCAGTTCTCCAGCACGGCATCGGCATTGGCGAGGCCGGGCAGCACCTCGGTCTTGGTGCGGATGAACTCGAAATGCGGATGGTCGTCGAGCGACCAGCTGATCGGAATCTCCACGAGGTCCGTGGTTTCGCCGAAACGCATCGGTTGGTCCGCCACCACCACATCGCCGCGGCGTGCGAAATAGGGGCTGCAGTCATGGCCCATCATGCTGCTGTCGTAGCGCAGCCCGTGCTGCAGGATCAGGTCGATCGTGCGGTCGCTGATGTCCCAGGACGGCGAGCGGTAGCCGGCCGGCTTCTGCCCCGTGAGCCGGACGATGCTCTCGATCGCGCGACCAAATTCATCGGCCTCGCGATCCGCTTCCAGCCAGGCTGGCGGCACATGGCTCCAGCCGTGATGGCCGACCTCGTGGCCCTCGTTGACGACGCGGTTGCAGGCGTCCGGATAGGTCTCGATCACGACGCCAGGGATGTACCAGCTGGATTTGAGGCCGCGCGCCTTCAACAGGTCGAGCACCCGGCCCGCGCCCACAACGCCGAATTCCCCGCGGGAGGTGGGCGTCGGCGTGGTCATGCCACGCGCGGCGAAGCCGGACCAGGTGTCGAAATCGAAGGACAGGCAGGCGATGTGGCGTGGCATGGCTCAGGCCTTCGGCGTGCCGAACTTCGCTGACAGGAAGGCCAGGATGTCGCTGACGCAGCGATCGGCCATCATGTCGGCAATGTTGTGCGGCATGTGTGGATACTCGATCATCTTCACGTCGGGGATGCGCTCGCCCATCGTGTCGTAGCTGTTGGCGCTGCCGACGGTCTCGCCGCCCGGATAGATGACCAGCGTCGGCGCCTTGATGCGCGGCAGGTCACCGCTCCATTCCTGGGTCGCCATGTAGCCGATGAAGCGCGCCACATAGGCCGGGTCGTTCTCCGCCGTCTGCTCGAGGAACCAGCGCACCATGCCGGGATCGGTGCTTTCCAGGTCGAAGCGCATGGCGATGGTGCGCGTGAGGAAGGGCGTCAGCCCCTCCTTCTCGATCAAAGGCAGCCAATCCAGCGCGCTCGGGCTCAGCCCCGGCGTGGAGCCGACGACGCAAAGGCCGAGCACGCGTTCCGGCTTCGTGATCGCCAGCTTCTGCGCCAGGTAGCCGCCGGCTGAGTTGGCGACGATGTGCGCCTCCTTCGCCCCCACCGCATCCATGCATTCCTCGACATCCCGCACGAAGCGATCCATCGACAGCGCCACGTCCGGCGCCGGCACCGCGGACCGGCCATGGCCACGGAGGTCCATCCGCACCACGCGGAAGTGCCGCGCCAGGCCCGGAACCCAGGAATAGAAACGCTTCGAATTGCCCATCGCCGAATGCAGCAGCACGAGCGTGGCCGGAACCGTCCAGGGATCGGTGAAGTCGTCGATATAGTAGGCGATCTCCAGCCCGTCGCTGGCCGTGAAACTCAGGCGTTCGGTCATGCCGTCATGCTCTCCGTCGGCCCGCCGATGCGGGCGATATTGTCAGGGCCGAGGCCGAGCCGTCCGTGCTCGGCCTCGATGATCAGCGCGGCGAGGCGCGCATGGGTCGGTGCGGGCGCGCCGAGGCGCGCCCCTTCGCGTGCGATGAAGGCGTTGAAGAAATCCACCTCCGTGGGGCGACCCTTGGACAGGTCCTGCGAGGTGCCCGACATGCCGCCCTCGACCATGCTCGCGGCCTGCGCCGCCATGGCGTCGAGGGCGTCGGCCAGCGCATCCGCATCGCCGGCGGCGGCGCGGCACCAGACGGAAGGCGGCGCGCCGAACAGCTTCTGCAATCGGAAGCCGAGCGCCTCGCCCACCGTGATCGCCTCGGCGCCAAGGCGGATCGCGATGCGCCGCGTATCGTCGCGCGAATAGACCTGTTTCAGCGACAGGCCGGCGAGGCCCGAAATGCCCGAGGTCATGGTGTTCGCCGTCAGCTTCGACCAGCGTTCGGTCCAGAGGTCGGCCGTCACCGCGGCCGTATCGGCCGCCGAGAGCAGCGCCGCGATCCGTTCGGCACGCGGCGTGCGCCGGCCATGCACCTCGCCCACCTTGAACACCGGCGCGCCCGCCGCGCCGCGCCGGCGGGTGCGCCGCATCTTGCCCGGCCCGGCCATCGAGACATCGAGTCCGCCGCCGATCGCGCCGAGCACGCGGCCCCAGCCGACCGCGCGCGCCACGCGGTCCTCGACCAGTGCGTTCTGCAAGGTGACCACGGGCACGCCGGGCGGCAGCCAGGTCGCGAGCAGCGCCGCCGCCCAGTCGGTGTCGTAGAGCTTCACGGTCAGGAACGCTGCCTCGACATCCAGTCCGCGCAGACGTTGCGTCTCACCGAGGTGCCAGGCTTCGGGGTGGGTGCGCCGTTCCCCTTCCGGGCAGTCCAGCAGCAGCCCGCCGTCCCGGATCGCCGCGACATGTTCGGGCCAGCCGTCGATCAGCACGACGTGGTGCCCCGCCGCCGCAAGGCTGCCGGCGACGAAGCTGCCGACCGCGCCGCCGCCGAGCAGCGCGATGCGGCCCGGCACGACGCCGTCGGTCATATGGGCGTGATGCCCGCGCGGCGGACGATGTCGGCGAACTTCACCGTGTCGGCGGCGATGCGTGCGGCGAAGGGATCGGGGCCGAGCCTGCCCGGCGTGATGCCCTGCGCGGCGAAGCGCTGGCCGAATTCCGGCCCGTCAAGGATGGGCCGCACCGCGCCGGCCACCTTGTCCACGATGCTGCGCGGCAGGCCCTTCGGCCCGACCAGGCCCCACCAAGCGCCCATGTCGAAGCCGGGGTAGCCGCTTTCGGCCACGGTGGGGACTTCGGGGGCCATCGCCAGCCGATCGGCGCTCGACACCGCCAGCCCACGCAGCGTGCCGGCCTGGATGTGCGGCCAGGTCGGCGGCACCGAGATGAAGGAGACCTGCACGCGGCCCGCGGTCAGGTCGATCAGCGCATCGGCATCGCCGCGATAGGGGATGTGGTTCAGTTCGATGCCGGCCACCGCCATGAAGAGGCTGGAGGTGAGGTGCGGACCCGCGCCGACGCCCGAGGACGCGTAGCTGAGTTGCCCCGGCCGCGCCTTCGCCAGCGCCACGAGTTCGGCCACGTTGCGCGCCGGCACGCTGCTGTGCACCACCAAGAAATACGGCGCGGAGGCGCAGAGCGCGATCGGCGTGAAGTCGGCGACGGGGTCGAAATTGACCTCGCGCCGCACGGCCGGCGCCAGGACCTGCGCGCTCGACATCATGTAGAGCGTCTCGCCGTCCGGCGCGGCGCGCTTGGCGGCGTCGGCGGCAATGGTGCCGGCGGCACCCGTGCGGTTCTCCACCGTGATCGCCTGCTTCAGCGTCTCGGCCAGTGGCGTGGCGACCGCCCGCGCGACCAGGTCGTTCGCACCGCCCGCGGGATAACCCACCAGGATGCGGATCGGGCGCGTCGGCCAATCCGCTCCCTGCGCCTGCGCCTGTCCGGCGAGCACCCCGGCGCCAAGGCCCAGCAGGGCGCCGCGGCGGCCGATCCTGCCCGGCGACGCCTTCTGTTCATGGTCCATGCTGGTGTCCCCTTTTCGGCTCACGGTTGATGCGGCGCGGCGCGCCGCGAGCGGTCCCGTCCGAAGCTGGCAGCTCCCAAAGCGTACTTTCTTTGGCGTGATACGTAATATATCAGTGGAGCATGGCATCGGCCCCAACAGTGCGCAAGCGCGTGACCACAGCGCAGGCGCTCGCGATACCGAGCCGGCAGGAAGCCGTCGCGGCGACGCTGCGCTTCGATATCCTGCGCGGCCAGGTGGCGGCAGGCGCGCGGCTCGACATCGACGAGATCGCGGCGCGCCACGGCGTCAGCCGCACACCGGTCCGTGACGCGCTGAAGCAGCTCGAGGCCGAGGGGCTGGTGCATGTGCTGCCCTATCGCGGGGTCGAGGTGACGCGGCTTTCCGCCGAGGACCTGCGCGAGATCTTCGCGATCCGCAGCGCGCTGGAGCAACTCGCCATCGCCATGGCCGTGCAGCACATCACCGATGCCGAACTTGGCGGGTTGCGGCGCATCCTGAAGCGCATGGACCGCGCGCGCGGGCGCGACCAGTCCTGGACGATGCTGAACGCCTCCTTCCACGACGCGGTCCATGCGGCCTCGCGCTCGCCACGCCTGATCGAGATGATCAGGATGCAGCGCACGAACGTCGAGCGCTACGTCCGCGCCGGCGCCGCCGACCTCGGCACGGCGCCGCAGCAGGCCGAGCACTGGGAAATGCTCGAAGCCCTCGCGGCGCGCGACGCGGCCGCCGCGCGGGCGGTCATCGCGCGCCACCTCGATCGCACGGCGGAGACGCTGGCCGGGCTCGCGGGGGCTTAGTCGCGCCGCCCGCGCGATCCGGCCCGACGGGGGTGGCGCGGCCCTTCGGTCGTTGCGCCACCCCGCGCCGGCGTCACGTGCGCTCGATGTTCCAGATCACCGGGAAGCCGAAGTCGATCACGCCGCGCAGCTGCGCGCGCCAGGCGGCGGGTGCGCGGAACTGCCCCGCGATCGGGAAGGTCGCCTGTTCGATCGCTACGCGGTTCAGCTCGGCGGCGATCTCGCGCCGCCGGTCGGGGTCTCCCTCGGCCTCGAAGCGTTCGATCAGCGGGGTCATCGCCGCCTCGCAATAGCCCCAGGGCTGGTTACCCGTGCAGTTGAAGCCGACACCGAGGTTGGACAGCGGGTTCGCCATGTCGAAGCCCGTGTAGACGACCGGCACGACCGACCATCCACCACGGTCGAGCGGCTGGCGCTGCACCCAGCGCTGCGCGATCGAGGACCAGTCCGACCCCTGGACATCGAGATTGAAGCCGGCGCGCTTCATGCGGTCGATAAGCACGAGGCCGAAGGGATTGAGCAGCGCGGAATCGAGAGGATGCATCAGCACGACGCGCTGGTCCGTGTAGCCGGCCTCGCGCAGCAGCGCCTTGGCGCGGTCGAGGTCGGGGCGCGCGATCGCCGCGCCGCCGCGGTCGCTGCTGAAGGCGGTGCCGCACATGAACATCGCGGTGCAGTCCGGGTTGCCGGTCTCGGCGAAGCCCGCGCCGGCCAGGATTTCGCTCCGGTCCAGGCATTGCTGCAGCGCGCGGCGCACCAGCACGTTGTCGAAGGGCGGCAACGCGTGGTTGATGCTGACGGCATACATCATCTCGGCCTGGCCGCGCGCCTCCGAGATGACGATGTTCCGGTCCCTGCGCATCAGCGGCAGGTTGTCGATCGGCGCGTATTCCAGGTAGTCGACCTCGCCCTGCTGCAGCGACGTCGCGCGGAGCGCAATGTCGGGCATGGTGATCATCTCGACCTGCTCGACCTTCGGCACCTTGCCGCCGGCCAGCCCGTCCGCGGGCTCGTCGCGCGGCACGTAGCGCTCATTGCGGCGGAAGAAGGTGCGTTCGCCGGGGATCCAGCGGTCGGGCAGGAAGACGAAGGGACCGGAGCCCATGATCTCCCGCACCGGCTGCGTCGGCGGCGTGGCGGCGGCGATGCGCGCCGGCATGATGAAGGGCACGTGCACCGACGGCTTGCCCAGCGCCTCGATCACGCCGCCGAAGGGGCGGGAGAGTTTCAGCGTGAAGCCATCCGCGCCGGACGTCGCCAGTTCCGCGGTCGCCGCCATCAGGCGGCGCCCGATGGAATCGCGATTGCCCCAGCGCCGCAGGGACGCCACCACATCCTCCGACGTGACCGGCGTGCCGTCGTGGAACATCAGGCCGGGGCGCAGGCGGAAGGTCCAGGCGAGGCCGTCCGCGCTGGTCTCCCAGCCCTGCAGCATCTGCGGGCGATACCGCCCCTGGCTGTCCATCGAGACGAGCGTGTCGAACACCAGGTAGCCGAAGTTGCGTGTCACGAAGGACGGGCTCGCAATGGGGTCGAGGTTCTGCAGCCCGACATTCACCACGAAGCGGAACGGCCTCTCGCGCCCCTGCGCAAGCGCCAGGCGGGGCGAGGCCAGCATCGCGCCCGCCGCGGCGAGCCCCTGTCGTCGTGTCATCTGCATGGTCGGTCTCCTGCGGCATGGTTGAAGAAAGCGGTCGGGCTCAGGACTGCGTGGCGGCCCAGGCCTCCGCGACCTCGGTACAGGTGGCGAACCAGACACCGTCGAATTCGCGCATGAAGGCGATCATTTCCCGCAGCAGTGCGATGCGGCTCGGCCGGCCCGTGACCTGCGGGTGCATGACCAGGTTGTAGTAGCCGCCCCAGCGGTGGATTTCGCGGAACTCGTCCTGCCAGACCTCGCGGATGTGGCTGTTGGTGAAGATCGGCCGCGGCGTCTTGATGGAGAACAGCGCGAAGGGCGCGTCGTCCAGGCTCCAGTGCCAGGGCAACTCGACGATGTTGCCGCCGCCCGGCGCCGGGATGCGGTAGGGGTTCACCTCCGCCATCATCGAGCTGTCGTAGAGGAAGCCGTGCTGCGCGAGCAGGCGGATGGTGTTGTCGCTGGTCTCCCCGGCCGGAGAACGGTAGCCGCGCGGCACGACGCCGAGCACGCGCTTCAGCGCCTCGAGCCCGCGCTCCATCTCCTCGGTTTCCACGTCCGGAAAGCCGGGCTCGATCCAGGCGTGGGAGTAGGAATGATGGCCGATCTCATGCCCGGCCTTCAGCACCATGGCGGCGCGGTCGGCATGGTTCTCCACGGTCCAGCCGGGGATGAAGAAGGTCGCGGGAACCGCCGCTTCCTGCAATGTCTCCAGGATCTTGGGCACGCCGACGCGCGCGCCGTAGGTGCCCTGGCTCAGCGTCCCCGGGCGCTGCGCGTTGGCCGGGTCGCGGGCGAGCCAGAGCGTCTCGGCGTCGAAGTCGAAGGTCAGGGTCACCGCGACGCGCGCGCCGCCGGGCCACTTCACGCTCAGGTCCATCAGGCGTCTCCCGTTTCGTGTTCGGGTGGCGGATAGCGGCCGACGAGCCACCCGCCATCCACCGCGATGACCTGGCCCACGACATACGATGCGTCGTTCGACGCCAGGAAGCCAATCACCGCCGCCACCTCCCCTGGCGTGCCGGCGCGGCGGAGCGGCGTGGGCTCCAGCACGGCGCGCAGGTACACCGGATTGCGCCGATGGCCCTCCGTCATGGCCGTCTCGATCACGCCCGGCGCGACGGCATTGACCGTGATGCCTTCGGGCGCGACCTCGGATGCCAACTGCCGCGTGAACTGCGCGATGCCGCCCTTCGCCACGGCATAGGCGGTGGTACCGGGATACCCCGCGATGCCGAAGGTGGACGCGACATTGACGATCCGGCCGCCGGGGCGCGGCAGATGCGGCAGGATGTCGCGCGTGACGCGCAACACGGCGGCGAGGTTCACGTCCAGAAAGCGCGCGATGAGCGCATCGTCGGACGCCGCCAGCGCCTTCGATCCGCCGATGCCGGCATTGTTGACCAGGATGTCGATGCGCCCGAAGGCGTCGAGGGCAGCCTGCGCCAGCAGCACCCCGGCGCCCGCCTCGGCGACGTCCTGCTGAAGGCCGACACCACCCAGGCGCGCGGCGGTCTCCGCCACCAGCGGGTCGCGGTCCACCAGCAGGACGCGCGCGCCGTCATCGATCAGGCGCTGCACGACCGCCGCCCCGATGCCGCGCGCGGCACCGGTCACGATCGCCGTCCGGACGGGCCGGTCAGGCAAGCCGGCCTCCGTCCACCGGCAGCGCGACGCCGTTGATGTAGGATGCCGCATCGCTCAGCAGGAACAGCACGGCGGCGGCGACCTCGCCCGGCGTGCCGAAGCGCCCCATCGGATTGCGCGCCCGGGTGTATTCCTCCCGGGCCGCGGCCCCATCCCCGGCCTGGGCGAAACTGTCGCGCAGCATCGGCGTCTCGATCGGTCCCGGGCAGACGATGTTGGCGCGTATGCCCTGCGCGGCATGGCCGGCGACGAGGCTGCGCGTCATCAAGACAACGGCGCCCTTGCTGGCCGCATAGGCCGGGAAGACGGGGTTGCCCACCAGGCCCGCGCCCGATGCGAACGTCACGATGGCGCCGCGTCCCGCCGCTTCCATGGTCGGGACGATGTGTTTCAGCGCCAGCCAGGTGCCCTTCACATTCACGGCGAACAGGCGGTCCCAGGCGGCTTCCTCGACCTCCGGCAGCGGCACGGTCGGGCCCAGCATGCCGGCCGCCGTGACCAGGAGCGTGATCGGCGACAAGGCCGCGGCCGCGCGCGCGACATCCGCGGCGGAGGAGGCGTCACCCACAATGCAGACGCTGTCGGGGCAAGATCTTGCGGTATGCGCGAGGCCCGCCTCATCACGGTCGAACAGGACCAGCCTGGCCCCCTCGACGGCAAGCCCGATCGCGACCTCGCGGCCGAGGCCCGACGCCGCGCCCGTCACGAGGCCGCAGCGTCCCTGGAAGCGCAGGTGTGAAGCCATCAGAACCTCCGCGCGCGAAGCGACACAAGCGCCGTCGGTGCCTGGGGCGCCTTACACGGCACCGTGCGCGCCGCCAGCGGTCGACGGATCAACGGCAGACCGAACGTCGAACGATCATCCTCGCGCGACAGCAGCGCGCCAAGATTTCTGCGCGCCCGCATCGACACCGGCCCGCGTGGCGCCGCGCATCTTTCGGAACGTTCCGGCATCGGTCGACGGATGGCTCCTTCCAGCGTGGCGTGGCGTGGCGCGCCGCGGCCTCGTCCCGTTACCCCGACGCGAAGCGCCCGATCCTGATCCGCCGCGCCACGGCTTCGTGCTCGGCGAGGCTTTCGGCCATCATGGGCCGCATCTCCCGCGGCCCCATCCGGACCGGCACGATGGCGAGGGTGCGCATCGTCGCCAGGAACGCCTCCGAATGCGTCGCAGCGAGCAGCTCCTCGCTCCACCGCGCGGTCACCGCATCGGGCAACCCCTTCGGCCCGCCCATGCCGAGCCAGGGGCGCGACGCCCAGGAATAGCCGAGCTCGGGCATGCTCGGCACGTCGGGGAACTCGTCGCTCTTGGTCTCGTTCAACAGGGAGACCAGGCGGAGCGATCCGCTCCGCACGGCGGGCAGCACCTCCCCCGCGACGACCGCGCACATGACGTGCCCGCCCAGCAGCGAAGTGGTCGCCGGCGCACCACCGGCGAACGGCACGAAGGTGACCTCGATGTTCTCCTCGGCCGCCAGGCGCGCCATGTTGAGGTGGCTGTTGGCGCCGATCCCCGCGACACCGATGGTCAGCTTGCCGGGCTCCCGCCGCGCGAAGGCGATGAGATCCGGCAGCGTGCGGAAGGGCGAGGTGGCTGCGACCGTCACGAAGGTCAGGAAGGAACCGTAGACCATCAGCGGCGTGAAGTCGGCGACAGGGTCGACGGTCAGGGTCTGCAACTGCGGCGCGACGGCATTGGTGTTCACCGACAGCAGCCCGAGCGTGTGGCCGTCCGGCCGTGCGCGCGCCAGTTCGGTCAACATGATCGTCCCGGCCGCACCCGGCCGGTTCAGCACCGCGACGGGGTGGCCCATCGCCGGTTCGACGGCACGCGCCAGGGCGCGCTGCGTCACGTCGAACGATCCGCCGGGCGAAAAGGGCGCGAGGAAGGTCACGGGGCGGTCAGGCGACCAGCGAGCCTGCGCCGCTGCGACCGACGGCGTCGCCAGGGTCAGCGCCAAGAGGTTGCGGCGATCAATTTTCATGTCAGCCTCCGGTGCACCTGCACGGCATCTTGCCGTCATCGAGCCGGCGAAGGGAAGCCCATGCGGGACGGCGTTGTACTCGGGGTCGATATCGGCGGCACCTTCACCGACATCGTGGCGCTCGACACCGCCAGCCGGCGCGTCGTGTCCACCAAGGTGCTGACGACGCCCGGCGATCCGAACCTCGCCGTCATCGAGGGCATCCAATCGCTTTTCGCATCGCAGGGGCTCGACCGCGCACGGGTGCTGCGCGTCGTGCACGCTACGACGCTGTTCACCAATGCGTTGGTACAGCGGCAAGGTGCCCGGGTCGGCTTCATCACCACCGCCGGCTTCGCCGACACCCTGGAATTGCGGCGCGAACGGAAATTCGAGCTCTACGACCTCGCGATCCGCATGCCGGAACCGCTGGTCCCAGCCGAACGCCGTCTTGAGGTGGCGGAACGCATCGACGCGCGCGGCAGCATCCTCGAAGCCGTCTCCCCCGATGACGTCGTGGCCGTCGCCATGCGGCTGCGCGCGATGGGCTGCGACAGTATCGCGCTCGGCTTCCTCAACAGCATCGTCAACGCCGCCAACGAGCAGGCGGCGATGCGCGCACTCGCGCAGGCCTTCCCGGACCTGGCGCTCTGCGCCTCCTACCAGGTCGCGAACGAGATCCGCGAGTTCGAACGCTTCTCGACCACGGTCGCCAACGCCTTCATCGCGCCGCTGGCGGATCGCTACCTCGGCGCATTCGGCCGCTGCATCGCCGAGGACTGCGGCATCGCCGCACCGGTCCTGCTGATGCTCTCCTCGGGTGGCCTCGCGCCGATCGAGGTCGCGCGGCGGCAGCCGATCGCGCTGCTGGAATCGGGGCCGGCCGCCGGCGCCCTCGCTGCCGCATGGTTCGCCGGACAGGCGGGCATCGCGGATGTGCTGGCCCTCGACCTCGGCGGCACCACGGCCAAGCTCTGCGTCGTGGAGGGCGGCGCGCCGCTCATCGCGCGGCGCTTCGAGGCCGCGCGGGAACGACGCTTCGTGCCGGAAAGCGGCCTGCCGCTCTGCCTCGCCAGCGTGGACCTGATCGAGATCGGCGCTGGCGGCGGCTCGATCGCGCGGCGCGACGGGCTCGGCCTGCTCAAGGTCGGGCCGCGCAGCGCGGGGTCGGAACCTGGGCCGGCCTGCTACGGGCGGGGCGGGACGGAGCCGACCCTGACCGATGCCAACCTCGCCCTCGGGCTGCTGGATCCGGAAGGCTTCGCCGGCGGCACCCTGCGGCTTGCGCCCGCCGCGGCAACCTCCGCCCTGGAACGTCTGGGTGAGAGCCTCGGGCTCGATGCCACGCGCACCGCGCTCGGCATCCGCGACCTGGCGAATGAGAACATGGCGTCCGCTGCGCGCGTCCACGCGGCGGAGCGCGGGATCGAGCCGGATCGGCTCGCGCTCGTCGTCACCGGTGGCGGCGGCCCGCTGCACGGCGCGGAGGTCGCGCGCAAGCTCGGCATCCGGACAGTGCTCTGCCCGCCGGCCGCGGGCGTCGCCTCGGCGATCGGGCTGTGTCTCGCGCCGCTGCGCGTGGACCGGTCGCGCTTCCTCGGCCGGCCGCTCGCCGGGATGGCGGGCGCAGAGATCGAGGCCGCCTTCCTTGCGCTGGAGCAGGACGCGATGGGCTCGGCCGGGCTGCCGATGGCGGGGGCCACGCTCACCCGCAGCGCCGACATGCGCTACCTCGGCCAGGGTTTCGAGATCGAGGTCGCGCTGCCCGCCGGCCCCTACGACGACACCGAGGATCTGCTCGCCGCCTTCCGCGCCGCCTATGCGCGCATCTTCAGCCGCACCATCGACTGGGCGGCGGCGGAACTGGTCGCCCTGCGCGTCGTCGCATCGCTGCCGCTGGTAGATGCGCAGGCGCCGCTGCTGCTCGATGAAGCCGTGCCGCGGACCGGTGAGACGATGCGCGACATCGTGCTCGACGATGGCCGCGTGGCGCGGGCGCGCGCGCTCGGCTGGGGTGTCGCCGCGGGCGAGGTCGCGGGGCCTGCGCTGCTCGCGCAGGCGGGCTCGACACTGGTCCTCGGTCCGGGCGATGTCGCCTCGCCGGCGGCGCTTGGCATGGCGTGCCTGGCGCTGGCGCAGGAGGCGAATGCGGGCAACGCTTTCGACGCCGTCCGCACCGAGGTGCTCTGGCGGCGCCTGATCGGTGTGGTCGACGAAGCCTCGGCCGCGCTGGTCCGCAGCGCCTTCTCGACCGTCGTGCGGGAATCAGATGATTTCTCGGTCGTGATCACCGATGCCGCGGGCACGCTGCTGGCGCAGGGGCACAAGTCGATCCCGAGCTTCATCGGCAGCCTGCCCCGCACCGTCGAGCATTTCCGCGCAGTGTTCGGCGCGGGTATCGCCGAGGGCGACATCCTGATCACAAATGATCCGTGGTGGGGCACGGGGCACCTGGCCGACATCTCCCTGGCCATGCCGATCTTCCATCGCGGGCGGCTTGTCGCCTTCGCGGCCAGCACGGCGCATGCGCCCGACATCGGCGGGCGCAGCGGCGCGCAGCGCATCGCCGACGTGCACGAGGAAGGCTTCCAGATCCCGCCGCTGAAACTGGCCCGGCAGGGCGTGCTCGACGATGCCATCCTGGCCCTGCTCGCCAAGAACGTGCGCGCGCCAGAGGAAGTGCTGGGCGACCTGCATGGCCAGATGGCCGCGTTGCACCTGGTCCGGCGGCGCGTCTTGACGCTGCTGGAGGATTGGGCGCTGGACGACCTCGACGCCTTCGCCGCGGCGAGCTGCGGGCGTACCGATGCGGCGGTGCGCGCGGCACTCGCGGGCCTGCCGCACGGCAGTTGGGACGCGGAGGAGGAAACCGACGGCATGGACGGCGTGCCGATCCGGTTGAAGGCGCGCGTGACCATCTCGCCGGATGCCGTGACCGTGGACTACACCGGCAGTTCTGCGCAGATTCCGGCCGCCCTCAACGTCGCGTGGTGCTACACCTTCGCTTTCACGGCCTATGCCCTGAAATGCGTCCTCGATCCCGAAAGCCCGAACAATGCGGGGTCGCAGCGCGCCATTCGCCTGATCGCGCCGGAGGGGTCGATCGTTAACCATGCCTGGCCCTTCTCCGGCGGCAACCGCGCGCTGGTCGGGCATTACCTGCCGGCGCTTGTCCTGCGCGCACTTGCCGCGGCAATCCCCGGGAAGGTGATCGCGCCGACCGGCAGTCCGATCTGGTCGTTCCTGTTGCGCGGCCAGCGCGAGGACGGCTCCCGCTTCGCGCTCAAGACCTTCTTCAACGGCGGCATGGGGGCGGGCGCGCATGGCGATGGCGCCGCGGCGCTGTCCTGGCCGTCCAACGTCTCCTCGACACCGGTCGAGGTGATCGAGCAGCAGGCGCCGATCCGGGTCCTGCACCGACGCATCCGGCGCGGATCGGGTGGCGCGGGGCGCGGCCGCGGCGGGGATGGACTGGAACAGGCACATCTGCTGCTAGCAGGCGGCCCCTACATCATCGGGTTCAACGCCGAGCGCACGCGGGCGGCGGCGGCTGGGCTGCTGGGCGGGGCGGCGGGGGCGTGTGGCATGGTCGCCATCAATGCGACCGCCGTCGACATCAAGAACAGCCCCTTCACGCTGCGGGACGGCGATGTGGTGACCATCGCCACGCCGGGCGGCGGGGGATACGGGGATCCAGCGTAGGCGGCCGGCGGGCGGGGCGACAAATGCTGCTGCGTCGCGACCCTGACCGGCGGCAACGCCGCCTTGCGCAAGGTGACCCTTCCCGCGAAGGCCAGCCGCATCGCCATCCAGAACAGCACTGGCGGCGCCTTCGAGATTACCGTGGGCTGCGCAACGGGGGCGACTGTCAGCGTCGGCAACGGCGCCATCGTGCTGGTGCAGGACGCCGGGACGAACTGCCACGGCGTCGGTGGTGCCGCCACGCTTGGTGACCTCGCCGATATGGTCGGGCCGTTCCTGAACGGCGACCTGCTGTCATTCGAAGGCGCTGCCTGGCGACCACTCGGCAGCGGCATCCTCTCGCGCGTCATGCTGGCGGTCAAAGGCGCGCTGGTGCGGCGGGCCACCACCCTCTCCATCACGACCACGCCGACCGCCGCGCCCTTAACCGAAGCGACCCATGACACGGACGAGTTCTGGAGCGGGTCGCTCCCCACCCGTCTCACGGTGCCGGTCGGCGTCACCAAGGTGCGGCTCTGGGCACGGCTGCGCCGGCCTGGGCGTAGCGCCAATCACGGGGCGCGCATCTACAAAAACGGCGCCGCCTTCGTCGGCTGGGGCGATTTCAAGGCCGCCTTCGGCTGCACCGACGCCGACTACAGCTTCGGGTCCGCCGTGGTGGCTGTCACCGTGGGCGAATACTTGGAGGTGCAGCCCTATGCGTCCGCGATGCGCGCCGCCGCCTCCCGGCTCATGCCCGCCAGCGCCGCCGCGATCGCCAGCAGGCCCCGCGCCACACGCGGGTCGTTCTCGGTCTTCGCCAGCCGCCGAAGCTCACCCGGCGGCACGTTTTCCCGAAGCATCAGCGCCTGCATGGTCCGTTCGCACGAGCCATGCCCACCGATCAAAAACAATCGACCGCGTCGCCTCGAGACCATGAGTCAGCCCCGTGTACGCCGGGTGTTACTCTAGTAGTCAGGGTCACCCGCCATCTCTCCGGCCTCTCGGGACTTGGAGCGTCCTGTCCGTCGCGGATCGGCCAGAGTCACGATGCGGGCGGCGTAGCGTGAAGTGCCGCGATGCCGTCAGTCCGGAAAATGGCAGGCTGCCTGGTGCTGCGCGACATCGCCGGTGAGCGCCGGGTCCTCGCTTGCGCAGATCGTGGACGCGCGCGGACAGCGCGTGCGGAAGCGGCAGCCGGAGGGAAGGTTGGTGGGGCTCGGCGGCTCGCCCTCGAGCGCGAAGCTGTCGGTGACCCGCGCACCGCCGATCCGCGGGATCGCGGCGAGCAGAGACTGCGTGTACGGATGACGCGGGGCGGAGAAAATCTGCTCCGTCTCGCCGATCTCGACGATTCGGCCGAGATACATCACCGCGACCCGATCACAGACGAGCCTGACGACGGACAGGTCATGCGAGATGAAGAGATAGGTCAGGCCGAATGCCCGTTGCAGATCGAGGAAGAGGTTGAGGATCGTCGCCTGGACCGAGACGTCGAGGCCCGATGTCGGTTCATCGAGGATGACGACGGACGGCTTGAGCGTGAGGATGCGAGCGAGGCCGACGCGACGCTGCTGCCCGCCGCTGATCTCGTGCGGGTAGAGATCGAGATGCGTCTCGGGCAGGCCGACCGCCGCCAGGATCTCCCTCACGCGCGCCTCGCGCTCGGCTGCGGGCAGGGTCGTGTGCACGACCAGCGGTTCATGCAGGGAGGCACGGATGGTCCAGCGCGGGTCGAGCGAGGCGCCGGGGTCCTGGTAGCAGTACTGCAGGTGTTCCCGGTACTTGCGCGACTGGTGCGGCTTGAGCCCCGCAATGTCGTGGCCTTCGAAAACGACGCGACCGGATGTCGCGGCCTGGATGCCCATGAGCGTCTTGCCGAGGGTGGACTTGCCACAGCCGGATTCCCCGACGACGCCGAGGATCTCGCCACGTCGGACGTCAAAGGAGACGCCGTCCACTGCCCGGAGCCAGCCGACGCGCCGCTTCCAGACGTTGCGCACAGGGAAGTACTTGTGCAGCGCCTCGACCGAGAGGATCGGGCCCTCGCTCACGTCACGTCTCCGAGCGGATGGTGGCAGCGCACCGTGTGCGCCTCGGCGACCGGGGTGGAGGGCGGACGACTGCTGCGGCATACTTCCGAGGCACGGTCGCACCGCGGGTGGAAACGGCAGCCGGGGGGCGGGTCAACCAGGCGCGGGATCTCGCCGGGGATGCCCCGGATGCCGTTCTCCGAGGATGGCAGGCTGTCGAGCAGCTTGCGCGTGTAGGGGTGGGAGGGGCGGTCGAAAAAGGAGGCCACAGGCGCCTCCTCGGCCTCCTGGCCTGCATACATGACCGTGATGCGGTCGCAGATCTCGTAAGCGGTCCCCAGGTCGTGGGTGGTGAAAAGCACAGCGACACCACGGTCACGCGCAAGCGTCTTCAGGAGCTTCAGGATCTGCGCCTGCACCGTGACATCGAGCGCGGTCGTCGGCTCGTCGGCGATGACGAGCCGCGGCTCGGGCAGCAGGGCCATGGCGATCATCAGGCGCTGGCGCTGACCGCCGGATACCTCGTGCGGGTATTTTCGGAGGACCCCCTCGGGGTCGGGAAGCTGTACCTGGCGGAGCAGGTCGATCACGCGCGCATGGTCCGCACGGCGACGTTCCCGCGCCGAGAGGCCGCCTTCGCGCAGCAGCGGCGACTTGAAACGCATCAGGTCCGCGATCTGGGTGCCGATCGTAAAGACCGGGTTGAAGGCGGTGAAGGGATCCTGAGGGATGTAGGCGATCCGACGGCCACGGATCTCGGCGGCAAGTGTGGCCTCGTCGAGGTCGAGCAAGGCACGGCCTTCGAACCGGATATCGCCGCCATCGATGCGCGAGGCGTTGCGCGGCAGGATGCCAAGGATGGCGCGCGCAAGGGTCGTCTTGCCGCACCCGGATTCGCCGATCAGGCCCATGATCTCGCCGCGGTTGATCGTGAGATCCACGCCGTCCAGCACGCGAGCGATACCGGCATCCGAGGCGAAGGATATGCGAAGGCCCCGGACAGCGATCAGCTCACTTGTCATGCCGCGCCGCCCGTCGCAGGCGCGGGTCGAGCACGTCGCGAAGCCCGTCTCCCAGCAGGTTGAAACCCATCACGACCAGGAAGATGGCGAGACCCGGGAAGGCCGCATACCACCAGGCCATCGGCAGGAATTCCCGCGATTCCGCGATGGTGCGGCCCCATTCCGGCGTCGGGGGCGGCGGCCCCAGGCCGAGGAAGCCGAGCGTCGCCGCCGTCAGGATCGTGCCGCCCATGCCGATGGTGGTGCGCACGATGATGGATGAGGAGATGGAAGGCAGGATGTGGAGCACCATCACCCGCCAGGGCGAGCAGCCGAGCGCGATTGCCGCCTCGACGAAGGGTTCGTTCTTCATCGAGCGTGTCTCGGCGAAGACGAGGCGCGCCCAGAAGGGCCAGTAGGTGGCCGAGAGTGCCAGGATGACGTTCTCGATGGACGGGCCGAGCGTCTGCGCGATGGCGATGGCGAGGACGATCTGCGGTACGGCGAGGAAGATGTCGGACAGACGCATCAGAAGATCGCTGCCGAGGCCTTCATAGTAGCCGGCAACGAGGCCGATCGGCACGCCGATGATGACCGCGACCGTGATTGCGGTGACGGCGATGGTGATGGTGATACGCGCGCCGAAAAGCAGCCGGGAATAGATATCGCTGCCCATCCGGTCGGTGCCGAGCCAGTTCTCGGGATTCGGACCCGTCAGCCGCCGGGCGGTGTGGAACTCGGCGACGTCGGCGGGATGGGTCGAGAGCAGCGGCGCGAGAATCGCGGCAATCACCAGTGCCACGATCAGGAGGAGGCCGAGCAACGCGGCGCGATCCTCGGCCAGCTTGCGGAGAATGCGAAGCATCAGCGCGTCTCCCGCGGGTCGATCATGCCGTGCAGGATATCGACCACGAGGTTCACCACAATGAACATCGCGCCCACGATGACCGTGAACCCCATCACCGCGTTGTAGTCCGAGGAGAGGATGGAGTTGACCGCGAATGTGCCAAGGCCCGGCCAGTCGAACACCGCCTCCACCACCACGGCACCGGCGAGCAGGATGCCGAAGATCAAGCCGATCTGCGTGACCGTGCCGATCAGCGCGTTCCTGAGAACGTACTTCCAGATGACCAGGCGGCGCGGGTAGCCCATCGCGGTCTCGTAGAGAACGTAATTCGACTGCAGCGCGTTCAGCACACCGGCGCGGGTAAAGCGAACGATGGTCGCGGTGGCAGGGACCGCGAGCGTGATGACGGGCAGGATCAGGTGACGCAGAGCGTCAAGCAGGATCTCCATGTCCTGCAGAATGAGCGCATCGACGATGTAGAAGCCCGTGATCTGCTCGGGCCCCCAGCCCTCGATGCGCCCATGCAGCGGCGTAATGCCGAGGCGCATCGAGAAGGTGAGTTGGAGCAGGATGGCGAACCAGAAGCTCGCAATGGCGAGGCCGGCGATGGTGATCACACGCAGCGCGTGGTCGAGCCAGGAGTTACGCCGCAGTGCCGCGACCACGCCGAGCGGCACGCCCAACAGCGTCGCGAACACGACCGTGACGAGAGTGAGCTCGAGCGTAGCCGGAAGGCGGCTCATCAGGTCTTCGGCGACGGGGCGGCCGGTGTAGATGCTCCGTCCCATCTCCCCTTGAACGATCGATTCGAGATAGCGCCAGAACTGCACGTGCAACGGCTGGTCGAGGCCGAGGCGCGCGCGGATGGCCGCGATCGTCTCCGGCGTCGCGTTCTCCCCCGCGACGAAGGCCGCCGGGTCGGCCGGGATGACGTGAGAGATGAAGAAGACAATCGCGAGCAGTCCGAGCAGCGTGGGCGCGAACCACACGAGTCGGTTCAGCATGAGCACGAGCGTCTTCACGGTCCCTCGCCCCCAGGCCGGCGGGGATGGATCAGGTCAGGCTCAGCCACCGCATCTCCTGCCCGTCGCCGATCGGGCAGAAGCGCACGCCCTGTACGTTCTTCCGGAAGGGCCCGTACCACTTCGTGTTGTGGACGAAGAGCGCCGCGGCGTCCTCGCTCGTTATGCGGGCGACACGTTCGTAGAGCGGCGCGCGCTGCGCCTGGTCCGCGGTGGCGAGCGCCTGGGCGAGCAGCCTGTCCACCTCGGGGTTCGAGTAGTAACTCGCGTTGCCGCCGCGGTGGCGTTCGGACGCCAGAAGCTCGCCCGCCCAGTTGTGCGGGTCGGCGTAGTAGGTGCTGCGCCAAAGGAACAGCATGTCGTACATCTGCTCGGGGTCGCGCATCTTGTTCGACACGACCGGCCACGGCTCGTTGACCAGGCGGCTCTGGATGCCGGCACGTGTAAGGCCATTCTGCAGCAGCGCCGCGGCCTGCATCGACTGTTCGTAGCCGATCATCCCCGCAACGACGATCTCGCGCATCGGCGCCTGGACGCGCTGCAGGTACCACTTCGCCTTGTCGATGTCGAAGTTATAGCCGGCGACGTCGCGCGGCGCGCCCCACATCGGGTTAGGGATGACGTGCGCGTTGCGCACCACCGAACCGGAGAGGATGTTGTTGATCCAGCCCTCATAATCGAAGCAATGGCAGACTGCCTTGCGGAAGTTCGCATCCGTGAAGGGCGGGCGCTGGTTGTGCATGGTGGCGTAGAAGAGCCGCGTCGACTCCGCCTCCATCACGTTCATGTTTGCGTCGCCCTGCAGGCGAGTGATCTGGTCCTGCGGCATGTAGGGGTCGGTGCCCTGGAAGTCGCCTCGGATCAGGCCCAGGACGCGGCTGTTCACCTCGGCCACATAGCGGAAGTCGATCTCCTGCAGACCTGCCGGACCAAGGAAATGCTGGTCGAAGCGCTGCGCGAGGAAGCCACGGGCGGGGTCAAAGCGGCGCAGGATATAGGATCCGGAGCCCGCGTCGTTGCGGGCGATCCAATCCTGGCCCCAGTCGCCATTGCGCTCGTTCCGCCGCAACAGGGCGCTGTTCACGACGTAGATGTCGTGGGTGGTGGCCGCGAAGATCGCCGAGGCCGACTTCAGGTTGAACTCGACGGTCACGCGGTCCGCGGCCTTCGTCGTGCCCGGATCGATCAGCGTCGCGAAGAGCGGATAGGCCCCCTTCTTCACCGCGAGGATCCGTTCCATCGAATAGACGACGTCCTCGGCCGTCAGGTCGGTGCCGTCGTGAAACTTGATGCCCTGCCGCAGCCTGAAGGTATAGCGTCTGCCGTCATTGGTGACGGTGAAGCTCTCAGCCAGCCACGGCTCGAGCCTGGGCGGATTGCCGAGCCAGCGCATCAGGCCGTCGTAGAGGTTGAGGCGGTAGGCGACACGGCCGACATCGAAGGTCGCATGCGGATCCATCGTGTCAAAGGCGCTGCCGTTTGCGAAGACAATGCGTCCCCCGCCGCGCTGCGCCCGGGCTTCCCCGGGCAGACCCAGCGAACTGAGCGCGCCGGCAGCCACAGCAGCCTTCAAGGCGCTGCGTCGGCCGAGGGTCGTCGGCATGGCATCCCTGTCGTGCTCGCGCATCGCTCGGTCTCCCTTGTGCTTTCGGGCGAGACGCCCGACTGAGGCAACCCTGCGGAAGAATGCTGACGACCATCGCGCATGGTCGTCAAGTCGGCGCGGCGGGTTGTCGTCCGACGATCGCGCGCCTAGCGTCCGGGCCTGCACAGATCCGAGGCAGCATGCACGACGGTCCGATCCTGATCTGGGGCGCGGGGGCGATCGGAGGAACGATCGGCGCGTTCCTCCGCCGTGCCGGCCACGCCGTGACCTTCGTGGACCTCGTGGAGGAGCATGTCGCGGCGATCGCGGCAGGGCGGCTCGCGATCCGAGGTCCGGTGGCCGAGTTCGCCACGGGCGGGCCGGCATTCACGCCCGCGACGCTGCAGGGCAGCTTCCGCCGTGTGATCCTGGCGGTGAAGGCCCACCAGACGGAGGCCGCGGCGCGACAGATCGCGCCGCATCTTGCCCATGACGGCTGGGTGCTCTCGGCGCAGAATGGGCTCAACGAGCTTGTGTTGGCCGAGACCCTGGGACGGCAGCGCGTGATCGGCGCCTTCGTGAATTTCGGCGCGGACTGGCACGGGCCCGGGGACATCCTCTACGCCAATCGGGGCGCGGTGGTGGTTGGCGAGCTTGATGGCGCGAAGAGCGCGCGCATCACCGCGATCCATCGGCTGATGCAGGATTTCGACGCGGATGCGGTGCTGGCAGAGAACATCTTCGCCTATCTCTGGGGCAAGACCGGCTACGGCGCGTTGCTGAAGGCGAGCGCGCTGACGAACGAGACGATCGCCGACTTCATCGAGGCGCCGGAGTTGCGCCCTCTGCATCTTGCGCTGATCGGCGAAGTGATGGCGGTGGCGGCCGCGGAGAAGGTGCGGCCGATCGGGTTCAACGGATACGAACCGGATGCATTCGCGGCTGGCGACATGACCGCGATCGACGCCTCCATCGCAGCAATGGTGGCCTTCAACCGCAGCACGGCGAAGCCGCGGAGCGGGGTCTGGCGCGACCTCGCGGTCCGCAAGCGGCCGACGGATTCCGCGGCCCAACTCGCGCCGGTCCGGGCCGCGGCGTGCCGGCACGGCATCGCAACGCCGGTGCTGGAGCGGCTCGTCGTGCTGATCGGCATGGTGGAACGCGGCGAGCGGGAGATCGGCATGCCGCTGGCTCGGGAGTTGCTCGCTGCGGCGCAGGACGTTGAAGGTGCAGGAGGCTGAGGCATGAGCGGGAAGGTAGCCATCGTCACTGGCGGAGCGCGCGGGATCGGGCGCGGCTGCGCTCTCGAGTTGGCGCGGCGCGGCTTCGACATTGCCCTGGTGGACATGTTGCCGGCGGAGACGGCACGCACGATCGCCGAGATCGAGGCGATCGGCCGTCATGCCATGGGCGAGGAGGCGGACGTCGCCGAACACGCCCGCGCGAAGGCGGTCGTCGCCGCGGTGGTCGCGCGGTTCGGGCGCATAGATGTCCTGGTGAACAATGCGGGCCGCGGCAATCCGTCCGGCATCCTGGAGATCACGGAAGAGGCCTTCGACCGTACCATCGCGGTAAACCTGAAGTCCTGCTTCAACTATATCCAGGCGGTCGCGCCGGTCATGCTCGCGGGCGACGGCGGGCGGATCGTGTCCATGTCGTCGCTGAATGCGCATACCGGGGGCGTCACGAGCGCCGTGTCGAAATTCTCCTATGCGGCGGCGAAGGCCGGGATCATCGGCATGACACGGGCCCTCGCGAAGGAACTCGGCCCGACCATCGCGATCAACGCCGTCTGCCCCGGGATCATCGAGACGGAGGTCGGGAACTCGCTGACGAAATCGCGTGGTCCGGAGCTCGCGAAGAAAATTGTTCTGAACCGGCTCGGCACGCCGTCGGACGTGGCGCAGCTCGTCGCCTTCCTCGCGACGGCGGAGCCCTTCTTCATCACCGGACAGGCCTTCACCATCGACGGGTTCCAGTGGGAGATCTGAGGCGCATGTCCTATCGCGTCGGCGTCGATATCGGTGGCACCTTCGCCGATTTCTGCGTACTGGACGAGGCGACCGGAGCGCTCTTCACGCTGAAGGTCCTCACCACGCCGGACCGCCCGGGGGCGGAGGTGATTGCGGGGCTCGAGGCCGTGCAGCGGCGCTTCGGCATCGTGCCCGGCGAGATCGCCTGGTTCACCCATGGCACGACGATTGGCGTCAATGCCGTCATCCAGCGCAAGGGGATCCGACTGGCGCTTCTCGTCACCGAGAAGTTCCGCGACGTCCTGGAGGTGGCGCGGCTGAAGGTACCAGACCCCTACCATCTCTACTCTCGCCGGCCCGATCCCTTGGTGACGCGCGAACGGGTCCTGGAAGTGCGTGGGCGGATGCTCGCGGACGGGACGGAGGCGGAGCCGCTCGATGTCGCGAGCGTCGAGGCCGCGCTGCTGCGGGCGGAGGCGCTCGGGGCCGAGGGGATCGTGCTCGCGCTGCTGCATGCCTGGCGCAACCCGGCGCACGAGCACGCGGCAAGGGCCATCATCGCGGCGCGGCGGCCGGACCTGCCGGTCTATTGCTCGGCGGATGTCTGGCCCATCATCCGGGAGTATGAGCGGACCGTGACCGCCTGCGTGCATGGTCATGCGCAGCCGCCCGTGGCGCATTACCTCGGTTCCCTGCAGGTGGCGCTGCAGCAGGCCGGCGTTGCGGCCGAGGCAATGGTGACCAAGTCCAATGGCGGCGTGATGCGGGCGGAGCTCGGCAAGACGCGGTGCGTCGAGATGCTGCTCTCCGGCACCGCGGCGGGCGCGATTGGCGCGGCCTTCGTGGCGCGACAGGCTGGCGTGGCCCGCGCCATGAGCCTCGACATCGGGGGCACCAGCGCCGATGTCGCGGTCATCGTGGATGGCGCTCCGGGATACGGCAACGGGGAGCAGGTGGGCGACTTTCCCGTCTACATCCCGACGGTGGCGGTTTCCTCGATCGGGGATGGCGGCGGGTCGCTCGCAACCGTGGATGCGCTCGGACGGCTGACGGTGGGGCCCGAGAGCGCAGGCTCGACGCCGGGACCGGCCTGCTACGGGCGCGGCGGCACGCGCGCGACGATCACGGATGCGATGTGCGTGCTCGGCTGGATCGGGTACGGAGAACTCGGCTACGGCAGCGTGACGGTGCGGCGCGACCTGGCGGAGCAGGCCGTGGACGAGGTCGCGGCCTCGCTCGGCCGATCGCGCGAGGCGGCGGCGGAAGCGATCATCCGCGTCGCGGTCAGCGGCATGTACCGGGAGGTGAGCAAGCTCGCGGCGCGGCAGGGCGTGGATGCGCGCGATTTCTGCCTGCTGCCCTTCGGAGGGGCGGGACCGATGCTCGGCGCCTTTCTCGCGCGCGAACTCGGCATGCGGGAGATTCTGATCCCGACGGCGCCGGGCGTTCTCTCCGCACTCGGCGGGCTGATCGCCGAGATCCGCAACGACCTTCTCGAGACCGTCTATGCCGATCTCGACGCAGAGGCTCTGCCCAGGCTGCAGGCGAGCTTCGATCGGCTCGCGGCGGAAGCGCGGCGCTGGCTGTCCGATGAGCAGGGCTTCGCCGGCGATGCGCGGCTCATGCCGTCGGCGGACATGCGGTATCGCGGCCAGTCCTTCGAGATCGAGGTCGCGCTGAAGTCCGAATGGCTCGCGGCGGGTGATGTCCACGCCCTCGCCGGCGCCTTCCACGCTGAGCACGAGCGCATCTACGGCCATGCCGACCGGGATGCGCCGATCCAGGTCATCGCGGTGCGCATGGTCATCGCCGGCCGCGTGTCGGCGCCGCACTTCCCCGAGCAGGACCGCGCCGCGGTCGGTCCCGCGCCCGCAGGAGAGGTGACCGTCTTCTGCGACGGTGTGCAGCACCGCGCGCCGCTGTTCCGGCGCGACGCGCTGCGGCACGGCCACCGCATCGCCGGGCCCTGCGTCGTGGCGCAGGAGGATACGACGAGTTGCATCCCGCCCGGGTTGGCAGGCGAGGTGGACCGTTTCGGGAACCTGCGGCTGGGGGTCGTCGCATGAACATCGACCCCGTCACCCTGCAGATCCTCGCCAACCATGCGCAGGCTGCGGCCGAGAGCATGGCCTTCACCCTGTTCCGTACTGCGCATTCCACCTTCGTGAAGGAGACCGAGGACTTCACAACCGGTCTCACCACGCCCGACGGGCAAACCTTCGCCAGCCCGCGCGAACTCGGCGCGACCTGGTTCGTCGGACTGGACTACGGCCCCGTCATACGCGCGATCGCCGAATACGACGAAGGCGACGTGTGCATGACGAACGACCCCTACAGCGGCTTCGTCTGCACGCATTCCCCCGACATCCACCTCTGGAAGCCGATCTTCTGGGAGGGGGAGCTGGTCTGTTTCGCGGTCGGGCACATCCACAACACGGATGTGGGCGGCGCGGTGCCGGCCTCGCTGTCCCGCGCGCTGACCGAGGTTCATCAGGAAGGCATACGCTTCCCGCCCTGCAAGCTGGTCGACCGTGGCGTGCTGGACCAGCGGCTGCTCGACGTGATGCTGACGAATGTGCGCGCGCCAACGCAGAACTGGGGCGACCTGAAGGCGCAACTTGCCGCCGTGGCGACGGGCGAGCGCAAGGTCCACGAGATGATCCGCCGCTTCGGCATCGAGACCTTCCGCGCCGGCATCGCAGGACTGCTCGACCTCGGCGAGCGCCAGGCGCGGCGCGTGATCGGGCAGATCCCGGACGGCGACTACGCGTTCACGGACTACCTCGACGAGGACGCGCCGGACGGGCTGCCCTGCCGGCTGCACCTGACGATGCGCATCCGCGGAGAGGAGGCGGAACTCGACTTCACGGGGTCGGACCCGCAGCTCGCGTCATCGCTGAACATGCCGACCGGGGGCAATCCGCGGCACATCCTGCTGATGGTGGGGTGGAACTACGTCCTCTACACGCTCGACCCGACCGTGCTGCTGAACGGCGGGCTGATCCGGCCGGCAACCTGCATCGTGCCGGAAGGGACGGTGCTGAACCCGGCCTTCCCCGCCGCAGTCGGCATGCGATCCATGACCTGCATGCGGCTCCAGGGCGTGGTTATGGGCGCCTTCCAGCGCGCGCTGCCGGACCGGCTGCCGGCGGGGCCCGCGAGCGGCGGACCGATGACCAACGTGAACACGACCGACAACCGCACGGGGCGGCGCGTCATGGCGGCGATCGACCCGATCACGGGCGGCGCGGGCGGGTCGCCCTTCGGTGACGGCGCGGACGGCTCGGGCGCCAACAGCGGCTTCCTCAAGAACACGCCGGTCGAGATCAACGAGGCCGAGGTGCCGGTGCGCATCCTGCGCTACGGCCTCGAGCCGGATTCGGGCGGTGCGGGACTGCACCGCGGAGGGCTCGCGACGGTGCTGGAATTCCGCGTCCAGGCGCCGGGCACGGTGGTGACGGCGCGCAACCGCGACCGATCGCGCTTCCGCGCCTGGGGCGTGGCGGGCGGGCGGGCGGGCGCGCCGTCGGAGTTCTGGCGCAACCCGGGCACGGAGCGCGCGCAGAACCTCGGCAATACCGATGTCGTGACGCTCGACCCGGGTGATGTCGTCCGCATCGTCTGTTCCGGCGCCGCGGGCTGGGGGCCGCCGTGGCGCCGGCCGGTCAAGGCGGTGTTGGATGACCTCGATGCGGGTAAGATCAGCGCCGTGGCCGCCGCACGCGACTACGGCGTGGTGCCGGGCGACGAGGCGGCCACGGCGGCGCGGCGCGCGGCCATGGCTGCCCAGCCGGCACGTGGTTTCGACGCCGGGCCCGAACGCGATGCCTACGAGGCCGCCTGGACCGCGGCGAACTACGACGCGCTGACCGAGGCGCTGGCGCGCATACCCGTGCATTGGCGGCATTTCGCGAAGCGGCAAATCTTCGCTGCCGTTGCAGAGGATCGGGATTGCCGTGGCGACGGGACGGAGGTGCGGCGTGCCGTGGCGGCGCTCCACGCTGCGTTTCCGCAGATCGCGTGAGGGGTAACGACATGGCAGATCGCTTCGCGGGCAAGAAGGTGGTCGTCACCGGCGCGGCCGGCGTCTATGGCGCAGCGCTCTCAGCGGGCTTCGCAGCCGAGGGCGCGACGCTGCTGCTGACGGATTACGATGCCGGGCGCCTCGCCGCCGCGACGGCGGGGCTGCCGGCAGCACGGGTGGCGCTGCATCCCGCCGACCTGACCGCGGATGGCGGCATAGACGGGCTGGTCGCGGCAGCCTGCGTTGGAGGCGCGCCGGATGTGCTGGTGAACAACGCCGGCATCTATCCGTTCATCCCGCTGATGGAGGTAACCCCCGCGCAATACGACCGCATACTCGGCGTGAATGCGCGCGCGCCTTTCCGGCTCATGCAGGGCATCGGGGGCGCCATGGCCGAGGCGGGGCGCGGCGCGATCGTCAATGTCACTTCCGCCGCCGCCGAGGTGGTGCGCGGGAACGGCGTGCCCTATGGCGCGTCGAAGGTCGCGCTCGAGTACCTGACGCGCGCCTTCGCGCTGGAACTCGGGCCGCGTGGCGTACGGGTGAACAGCGCGCGGCCCGGCTTCGCGGAAGGCAGCGCAGAGGTCACGATGCCAACGGGCTATGCCGAAGCCATCCGGGCGCGGTCGCTGCTCGGCAGCATGGGGCCGCCGGCAGAATTCGCCCGCGTGGTGATGTGGCTTTGCTCGGACGAGGCAGCGCACGTCACCGGGTCGGTTCTCGACGCCGGCGGCGGCGGCCACATCAACCGGCGCGAAGGAGCGGCGACGCGAGCACGGAACTGAGCGCGCTGGGGTAGGCTGAACGGAGCCGCCCCGGCAGGCGCGCGACTGTGGCCGCGCCGAGGATCACGCTGCGACGCGCCTCGGGTGGACAGCTCCCTGGGTGCGCGCGATCATCGCCACCGCGTCACCGGGAGCATGCATGGTCGAGCCTGCGCACCCCGCCGTCGTCTTCCGCGCCGTCGAGAAGTGGTTCAGCACGCGCGATGCGCCGGTGCATGCGTTGGCCGCGACCGACCTCACGGTGTCGGAGGGCGAGTTCCTCGTCCTCCTCGGGCCCTCCGGCTGCGGAAAGACGACGATGCTGCGCATGATCGGCGGCCTCGTGGCTCCGACCTCGGGCGAGATCGCGGTCGAGGGGCGCGACCTCTGGCACAACGGGCAGCGCCAGGCGCAGACGCTGGCCGAGCTCGGCATGGTTTTCCAGGATGCTAACCTGTTCCCCTGGCTCTCGGTCGAACAGAACATCGCCTTGCCGCTCGAGCTCAAGGGCGTGCCGGCCGCCGAGCGGCTGGCGCGCGCGCGGGCGCTCACGCGGCTCGTCGGCATCCAGGGCTTCGAGGCGCGCTGGCCGCGAGAGTTGTCAGGCGGAATGCGCCAGCGGGCGGCGATCGCCCGTGCGCTCTCCTACGATCCGCGCATCCTGCTGATGGACGAGCCCTTCGGTGCGCTCGACGCCATGACGCGGGAGGCGATGAACCTGGAATTGCAACGCATCTGGCTCGAGACGCGCAAGACCGTGGTCCTCGTCACGCACTCGATAGCCGAGGCGGTTTTCCTCGGGGACCGGATCCTGCTGCTGTCCCCGCGGCCAGGGCGCGTGGACATGGCCCTCGAGGTGCCCTTCGCGCGGCCACGCGCGCCCGACCTGCAGTCGAGCGCGGAATTCCAGGCGATCGTTCTTCGGCTGCGCCACCGCCTGAACGACATGGCGCAGGACGGAGGCTGAACATGGACGGGCCCACCGAGACGCCACCCGCCACGCTCGGCCGGCGCCGCCTCACGATCGAAGCGGCGCTGCCGTGGATCACGACGCCCATCCTGCTCGGAATGCTGATCGGCCTCTGGGAGGCGTACATACACATCGGCGGCATCTCGCCGCTGATCCTGCCGCGGCCCGGCGCAGTGTGGCGCGCCTGGCTGGAGATGCTGGACGACCCACGCGCCTGGCACCACACCTGGATGACGGTCTACGCGACGCTTTCCGGCTTCGCCTACGCCACCGTCATCGGGGTCGGCCTCGGCGTGCTGATCGCGCGGCTGCGCTGGCTCGAACTCACGCTCAATCCCTTCATCGTGGCGACGCAGGTGATCCCGAAGGTGGCGCTGGTGCCGCTCTTCGTCCTGTGGTTCGGGTTCGGCATCACCTCCAAGGTGATCGTCGCGGCGGTGCTGGCGTTCTTCCCGATCCTGACCAACACAGCGCTCGGCGTGAAATCGATCGAGGAGGGCCACCGCGACGTCATGATGTCGCTGAACGCGACGCGCTGGCAGGTGTTCCGCCGGCTCGAATTCCCCTCGGCGCTGCCCTACATCATCACGGGGCTGGAGATCGGCATCGTGCTCGCAATCATCGGCTCGGTCGTCGGTGAATACCTCGGCGGCAATTCCGGCCTCGGCCACCTGCTGATCGCGCGGCTGAATGCCTTCGAGACCGACCAGATGTTCGCCGTGCTGATCCACATGTCGATGCTGGGTTTCCTCTTCTATTTCGCGATCGGCGCGCTGCGCCGGGCGCTGGTGCCATGGCACGCCTCGGCACGCCTGAGGGTATGACGGTGCAGGAGCCGACAGCGGAGGCGCGCCAGATCCTCGAAAGCGTCGATGCCTTCCTCGCGCGCCGGCTGCAGCCCGCCGAGATCCGACGCCGCGACGCGGGGCACGTACCACCCTACGACCTGCTGCCCGAGATGGGGCGCGCCGGCCTCCTTGCCCTAGCCGTGCCGGAAGCGGAGGGCGGCCTCGGCGCGGGCTGGCCCACGGTGGCACTGGTCCAGGAACGGCTCGGCCGGCATGCCTACATGGTCGCCTCGATCTTCAACCGCGTCGTCGGCTTCGGGCTGATGTCGGCGCTCGCTTATGGCAGCGCGGCGCAGCGCCGCCTGCTGCTGCCTCCGCTGATGGCCGGCGAGGCCTTCTGTGCGCTCGCCCTGACCGAACCACAGGCGGGCAGCGACGCCGCCGCAATCACGACCCGCGCCCGGCGCTCCGCCGGCGGCTGGCGGATCAGCGGGCGCAAGACCTGGATCAGCGACGCGCGCGGAGCGCGGTGGCTGATCCTGCCCGCCCACACCGGGCCGGAGCGAGAGGGCCGTCACGGCATCTCCCTGTTCCTGGTACCGACCGATGCCCCCGGCATCGCCATGACGGAACTGCCGAAGATCGGCAACAACTGCATGCCCTGCTTCGACATCGGTCTTGAGGAGGTGGAGGTGGGCGCGGATGCTCTGCTCGGCACGGAGGGCCGCGGCTTCGCGCAGCTGATGGCGACCCTGCACTACTCGCGCGCATCGATGGCCGCGACGGTGACGGGCGCAGCCGAGGCGGCATTCGACATTGCGCTGTCCCATGCGCGGCACCGCGTGCAGTTCGGCCGACCGGTCGGGCGCTTCCAGGCCATCGCCCATCGTCTCGCGGACATGCGGATGCGGGTGGATCTCTCGCACCTGCAGGTGCAGCACCTCGCGGCGCTCATCGCCGCAGGCGTGCCATGCCGACGCGAGGCGGCGCAGGCCAAGATCGTGGCGACGGAGACGCTGCGCGACGTCGCGGATGCGGGCATGCAGATCCTGGCCAGTGCGGGATACTCGGCCGAAGGCGACATGCAGCGACTGTGGCGGGATTCGCGCCTTTACACCTTCGGGGAAGGCACGAACGAGATCCTGCGCGACACCGTCGCGCGCGAGCTTGGCCTGATGGCGGAGGGAAAGCCGTGACCGGCAAGGGTGCGATCGACGCGGTGGTGAACATCTGGACGCCGGAGGCACTCGCCGGGCGCCCGGACCGCACCGGCTTCTACACCGGCAAGATGCGCGTCAAGCGCGAGATTTTCGAGGGCATGAGCCTCAAGGACATGCTCGCGCGGATGGACAACGCCGGGATCGACAAGGCGTTCCTGATCGCCGCCAAGGTCGGCCGGCTGGGTCATCCGGCCTGCTACCACGTGGACTACCGCCTCGTGGCGGATGCCGTGCAGGCGCATCCCGACCGCTTCTTCGGCATCGCGGGCGTCGACCCTACGGAGGGCATGCGCGGCGTGCGCGAATTCGCACGTGCCGTGACGGAATACGGCTTCATCGGCGCGCATTTCTATCCGCACTGGTTCGAGCTGCCGCCCGACCATGCGAGATGGTACCCGTTCTACGCGAAATGCACCGAGCTCGACGTGCCGGTACAGCTCCAGGTCGGGCAGTCGATGGTCTATGATCCATCCTATCCGCTGCGTTCGGTCGGGCGCCCGATCGCGCTCGATGCCGTCGCCTGCGACTTCCCCGAGCTCAAGCTCATCGGCATCCACGTCGGCATTCCCTGGACCGACGAGATGATCGCAATGGCCTGGAAGCACGCCAACGTGTTCATCGGCTCCGACGCGCACAGCCCAAGATACTGGCCGGACTCCTTCGTCCGCTACATCCGCAGCTACGGGCAGGACAAGGTGATCTTCGGCACCGACTTCCCGGTGCTGGACTTCGGCCGCACCATGGCGGAGATCGATGCGCTCGGCTTGTCGGAAGCGGTGCGCGAGAAGTTCCGGCGGACCAACGCCCTGCGCATCTACAAGCTGGACGGCACCGGCGCATGAACCTGGCCGATGCACTCGACATCCACGCGCGTGCGCGACCGACGCATCCGGCGCTGATAGACGGCACGCTTCGAATGACGCATGCGGAATTCGCGGGCCGCGTCCGCCGCATGGCGGCCTGGCTGCAGGAGCTGGGCCTTCCCGCCGAAGATCCCGTGGGGATCTGCCTGCGCGACACGGCGGAACATGTCGTCGCGCTGTACGCCGTGGCGCGGTCGGGCCGCGCGATCCTGCCCATGGATGCGCGCTGGACGGTGGAGGAGCAGCGCAACATCGCGCATCACTTCGGTGCTTCGCTCGTGCTGCTGGAGGCGGACATGCCGCCGTTGCCGGGCCTGCGCTGCTCCGCGCCTCGGGAGGCTTCCGCGGTTGATGCGGCGGCAGCACGCTTCGCCAGCGACGCCGAGGCGCCATTCGTGCTCTCGCTCTCATCCGGCACGACGGGGCGGCCGAAGGGGCCGCTCATCGCGCACCGGCATTTCCTGGCACGGTTCCGGACGCATTGGATCAACCTCGGCCTCAACGGGCGCGACAGGTTCGTCTGCGCAACGCCGCTCTATTTCGGCGGTGGGCGGACCTTCGCCATGTCGGTGCTCTTCTCCGGCGGGACGCTCATCCTGAAGCCACCGCCCTGCACGCCGGAGGAACTGGTCGCATGCGTCGCGGCCGAGCGCGCCACCAGCCTTTTCCTTGTGCCGACGCAGTTCCGTCGGCTGTTGGCACTCGACGACGATGCGCTCGTGCCACTGCGGGGCCTGAACCTGCTGTTCTCCTCCGGGGCGCCGCTCTCGGCGGAGGAGCGCCGCATCATCCGGGATCGCATGTGCCCGCGCTTCTTCGAGTACTACGCCTCGACCGAAGGCGGCGGCGTCTCGCTCCTGACCCCCGATGACATCGCGACACATGCCGAGACCGTGGGGCGCCCCGTCTTCGCCGTCGAGGTCGAGGTGGTGGATGCCGCGGACCAGCCGCTACCGCCGGGCGAGACCGGCCTCCTGCGCTATCGCGGGCCGGCCTGCGCGACCTCCTACCATCGGGACCCGGAGGCCTCGGCCGAGGCATTCCGGGACGGCTGGTTCTATCCCGGCGACCTCGCCTCGCTCAACGCCGAGGGCTTCGTGACGCTGCGCGGTCGGCACAAGGACATGATCATCCGCGGCGGCATCAACATCCACCCCGCCGACATCGAGGCTGCGCTGAACGCGCATCCGGATGTCGCGGAAAGTGCCGCGGTCGGCTGGTCGTCGCCTGAATTCGGGGAGGAGATCGCGGTCTTCGTCCGCCTGGTGGGGCCTGCCGATCAGGCGGCGCTGCTGGCCTTCGCGCGGTCACGCCTGCCGCGACCGAAATGGCCGCGCGCGGTCTTCGTCGTGGACGACCTGCCCCGCAACAGCGCCGGCAAGGTGCTGAAGCGCGACCTCGCCATGCGGCTGCCGAGGCTCTAGGCGAGCGGAAACAGCGCCTCGCCCGATGCCATGGCGTCGGTTGCGTGGTTAGCGCCGATGACGCGGGCGAAGCCGAACGCCATCGCGCGCAGCGATGCCTCATGCCGCTCCGCGTCGAAGTCGGCCACCGCCTCGCGCACGACGAAGGTGCGGATGTCGCGCTGCGCGGCATCGCGCACGCTGCTCTCGACGCACATGGAGGTCGTGACGCCGCCCACCATAAGGGCACGGATGCCGCGCGCGGCGAGCGCAATGTCGAGGACCGTGCCGAAAAAGGCCGAATAGCGCGGCTTGTCCAGCACGAAGTCGGCCGGCTCGACGCCCGCCTCCGCGGGGATCTCCACGTCAGCGCTGCCCTTTGCGAGCGCGCGTATCTCGCCGAGGCGGGGCCGCAGTTCCGTCGTGAGCAGCCCTCCATCCGCATGGTCCGCCCGCAGCACGTGGCGCGTCCAGATCACGGGCATGCCGACTGCGCGGGCAGCGTGCGCCAGCGCGTAGCAATGCCGCGCCGCCTCAGTGCAGGCCGAAACGTCGCGGCCCTGCGCGGCGACGAATCCCTCCGGATGCAGGAAGCCTCGCTGCAGGTCCACGAGCAGCAGCGCAGCCTCCCCACGCCGGAAGCGCATCAGCCGAGCGCACGGGCAACGAGGTCGTTGGTGTAGAGCGCGTCCGCGCGCCCATCGGCAGGGGCAAATCCGGCGGCCGCCATCAACTCATAGCCGCGCTGCCAGCGCTCCGGCACGTTGCGAAGGATGTTCTCGCGCCCCGCGGTCAGCCAGAACTGCATCTCGTTGCGCAGGATCAGCGGCGCGAGTGTGGCGTTGCGCATCTCAGCGATCTCGAAGCCGCGCAGGTTGGCCAGCGTCCGGGACAGATCGCCATCCGCCAGCATGTCGTCGAGCGAGCGCTTCACCGCGCGCAGGAAGCGCACAACCATGTCGGAGTTCTGTTCGAGCGTCGATCGTCGCGCGATGTAGCATTGACCCGGGATCGGCGCGACGGTGTCGGTGTTCCAGGCGATGTGCGGCGTGTTCGCGGCCCGCAGGGCGACGGGCACGCCGGCCGAGACGATATAGGCGTCCATCCGCCCCTGCTCGACCAGTTGCAGCCCAGCCGGGGAGTTCGGTGCCACCTGTCGCGCGACGCGCCCGCGATCCACGCCGCGCGCCTGGAGCATGACGTCGAGCACGATCTCCGTCGCGCCCCCCACGGAGAGCACGCCGATCGTCTTGCCCGCCATCTCCTCCGGCGTGCGGATCGGCTTGCCGGCCGGGCTGACGACGTAGAAGGGCGAACCCTGGCTGATCGTGCCGACGGCCACGAGCTCGTTGCCGCCGGGACGCGAGGAGGCGCGGATATGATCACCAACGCCGGTGCGGGAGAGCAGCGCGCCACCGCCGACGATCTGCTGCACCGCCATGGCCGAGCCGCGACCCTGCTCGATCGTCACGTCGAGGCCTTCGCGTTCGAAGTAGCCGCCGCCCTTCGCGTGCAGCACGTCCACGAAGGCCAGGATGTAGGAGAAGGGCGTGACGAAGGTCATGGCGCGGGTGGCCTGCGCGCGGGCGTCACGCGTGGTGATGGCGACGAGGCCGGCGCCGCCGAGCGACAGGGTGGCGCGGCGGCTGGCGGTCGATCCGGTCATGGGGCCCAGCTCTCTCTCGTGTCGTGGCGCCACGAGTGAAACCGCGCCACCCCCCGGCGTCAATGCGCACCAACAGCCGGTTCCCGATTGAGCGCCGCCGCACGGTCATCTGTCTGCAGCCCCGCCGGGGACGCCGGCTTCGCGAAGCGATCGCCTGCGCCCGCCGTGTCCGCTGCTCCATCGTCGGCGCGATGACGCCGCGCGCGGCACACCACGTGGCGAGCGTCCACATACCCGCGCCGTTTGCGCCGGCGACGGTCAAGATCTGCTCCGCCTCGATCGTCAGGTCGATGCCGGCCTGGATGTCGACCGGCCCGTGCGGGTTGCGTCCTTCGCCTGGCTTCGTTGCGACGGGGCTGCCGACTGGCCGGGGCGCTTTCTGCTGGGCGGCCTGGGTCCCGTTTGCCTTCCTTCCCCGCGCCGAGAGGCAATGACATTGTCAACGAACAGCCCCGAGGTCGAAACCGCGCCGTCACCAGCGGGGCGACATGCGTGCCGGGCACCGGGCGATTGGTACGACGGTTTCGCCGAAGTCTTCGCTTCGGTAGAAGCCGGCAATGGACAACAGCACGGCGACCAGGCCCTACAGCAAGCTGAAGGGCGATGCCTATCGGGCGTATGAGGAACTGCCGGGCGAGGTGCGCCGGGCTCTGCAGGAATCCCTGGTGGACTGGTGCCCCTTGCGTGCCCGCCAATGGCACATTCACCTGCTGTGCGAACAGCGATTGCGGCCGGCCCAGGCGACCTTCCTGCTCGTTCAGACGATCCGCCGGCACGATCACGCGGAAGTCGCCGCCTTCGCGAGGACATGGCCGAAAGGCCCGAAGTCCTATCCGCACCTCGCGGCCGGCGCGACGCTCCAGCGGTATGTCGGGACGGGCGGCATCCCCGCAGCCGAGCCCATTCTCGTCACTCCGAGGGCAAAGCGCTCCAAGGCACCGGTCAAGCGCAAGGCAGGCCGCCGCACCCGACGCTGACCGATGGCCGGCAGCGACCTGGTCCCCACGCGTCTTCGTTTCACGGCATCGATGCGCACCGCCGGCCCTGCACCTGAGGCTCGGAAAACTATGGATAGGCGCGGTTCTGGGTCGGCGCCCGTTCACACCGCCCGCCTCTCGAGCGCGACCTGGCTATCGTCGCCGCCCGTCGGGTCGCGCACGGTTGTGCGGGTCGCTCCGCCGACATGCATCACTGATGCTTCGCTCTCGGTACCTTGTGGCAGGCTTGCCGCCAGGGTGAACAAGCCATTCCCACCGAGGGACGGGACACTGGTACCCATGACCGCCTCCGCTGCGATGGCGGCAGTCCTGGTCGACACGGATCGTGTCGGCATGGACACCGCTCGCGTATACGCGGACACGTGGCAAGATGTCCTCGACGTCGAGGCTCATGCGCAGCGCCGGGGCAGCAGCTTCGAGCCCTTTGGCATCGGGGCCGGCTCCCACGCTCATGTTGACGGCGGGCCGCGCCCCAATGGCGTGAAGTTCTTGCGCCGCTCACGCGTGATGGTGCTTGCCTGGTGCGACGCGGCCGATGATCGGGTATGCGAGACGGCCTGCGGCATCGCCAAACGCAGAGACGCATCCTAACGCGCCCGACCGGAGGCGGGACCGATCCGCCTGTGTCCCGACCGCCTGCGTTTGGTCGCGGCACTGCCCCGGGCGGGTCCGCGCGCCGCAATATCCTCGGCAAGCCGCAACGCGGCGGAGGTGCTGCGGAGCGCCAGGGGCCATCGGGTGTTCGCCGTCCGTATCGACGGAACCAGCGTCGCGGCGGGAGGGCTCGGCTGCCCGTTCTGCCGCGACATGAAGCCTCGGGATGTCGGGCACGACGCAGTTCGGACCTCGCGCGGCTCGACGCCGAGCCGCATCCTCCAGTCCCGGGTCCGGGCGCGGACTGAACGGCCGCGGTCCTGACGGCCCTTCCGGCGCGCGCCGGACAGCGACGTCCAGGGCGGCATGACGCGGGAAGGCATCCAAGTCGGCGTCATGGCCGGGACGGCGGACCTCATGCAGTGGTGCCACGAGGGGATCGACATGCGGGCCAACACATGGCCTTTCGCCCTCTCCATGCCGGCAACGCTCGACGGCATACACGCCCGGCTGCACGATCGACGCCAGGCACCCGGCATCCCGGTGGACCACGAAGTGCCGCGCGTCAGCGGCCTGCCCTTCACGGCGGGGGCGGCTCGCCGTCGCCAACCGACACCGCGACCGCGAGGTCGCGCCGGGCGAGACCCACGAGTTCCTGCCACCGAGGCCTAAGGACCGCAACCGCGTCGAGAGCCGCACGTGCTCGCGTACCGGTCGCGCCGCGGCTTTCGCGTCGTGACCGCCCAGCCGTCATGCGCCGGGGACGGGCGCATCGTCGCCATCCGCGGCTCCGTCGTGGACGCGGCGTTCGTATCCGCCCCGCCACCGATCAAGCGGATGCTGCGCACCGGCGAGGATGGCACATCCTCATCGAAGTCGCGGGGCTGCTCGGCCCGCATCGTGTCCGGGGCCTGGCGCTCAAGGCCAGCGACGGGCTGGCACTTCGCATGGCGGTCGAGGATTCGGGGCAGATGGTGACGGTCGCGGTGTGCGAGGCGCTGCTCGGGCGGATGCTCGACATGTTCGGCAATGCCATCGACGACGGGCTGCCGCTCGACGGCCTCGAGCGACGCAGAATCCACCGTGCGCCGCCGCCGCTGTCCGCGCACGACGTGCGATCGGATATCTTGCAGACCGGCATCGAGGCGATCGACCTGCTCTGCCCGCTCGAACGCGGCGGCAAGGCCGGGCTGTTCGGCGGGGCCAGCGTCGGCAAGACGGTGCTGATCATCGAACTGATCCACAACATGGTCGGTCGCTACAAGGGTATCGGCCTGTTCTGCGGCATCGGTGAACGATGCCGCGAGGCCGAGGAATTGTATCGGGAGATGATGGCGACCGGTGTCCTCGAGCGCACGATGATGCTGTTCGGGCAGATGGACGAGTCCCCCGGGATCCACTTCCGGGCCGGACACAGCGCGCTGACCATCGCCGAGTACTTCCGCGACGACCTGCAGCAGGACGTGCTGATGCTGATCGACAACATCTTCCGCTTCGTCCAGGCGGGCGCGGAGGTCTCCGGACTGCTCGGCAGGATTCCCTCGCGGGTGGACTACCAGCCAACGCTCGGCACCGAACGCGCCGCGCTGGAGGAGCGCATCGCGAGCACCCGCCCGGGCGCCACCTCCTCGATACAGGCCGTCTACGTTCCGGCCGACGACTTCACCGATCCGGCGGCGACACACACCTTCGCCCATCTGTCGACGTAGATCGTGCTGTCGCGAAAGGGGGCAAGCGGGCGAGCCAAGGCCTCTACCCGGCGATAGATCCGTTGCAATCCGGCTCGACGATGCTGACACCGTCGGTCGTCGCGACGCGCCACTACCGGGTCGCGCGCGACCTGCGGCATGCGCTGGCGGAGTGCGCGGAACTGCGCGACATCATCGCGATGCGCGGCCTCGAGGAGCTGTCGGAGGCCGATCGCGCGAGACGGTCGCCACGGCGCGGCGGCTGGAGCGCTTCCTGACGCAGCCCTTCTTCAGCACGGAGTCCTTCACCGGTTAGAAAGGGGCGAAAGTCCCCCTCGAAGCGACGCTCGACGGATGCGAACGCATCCTGTGCGGCGAGCTCAACGGACGGCCGGAGCGCTCGTTCTGCATGATTGGCGCGATCGGCGCGGCCCTGCGGGGGGGGGCGGAGGAGGGCGCGCCATGAGACTCAAGGTCATGCTGCCGACCGGGATCCTCGTGGATGCGGAGATCCGGCGCCTTCGGCCTGCTGCCGCGCCATGTCGATTTCGTCACCGCGCTCGTGCCGGGCATCCTGATCCACGAGGCCATGCAGGGATCGGAGCGATACCTCGGCGTGGACGAAGGCATCCTGGTGAAGCTGCGCCACGAGGTCCTGGTGTCCACCCACGACGCGGTCGCAGGCGACCACCTGGAGGAGTTGCGTGGCCGCGTGCGCAGCACCTTCATCGACCTCGGCAAGCACGAGCGCGCGGCGCGAACCTCCCTCGCGCGCCTCGAGGCCGGAATCGCCTGCCGCATGCTGGGTTTGCGCGAAACCGGCCCATGACCCGGGAGACACCGCCAGGCCCTGGATGGGACGACCGGCTGTCGGAGCAGGTCGGCCGCAAGGCGACGCGCAAGCTCAAGGCCCGCAGCGGACGCCGCCATGTCGCCTGGCTCGGCCTCGGCGTGTTCGGGCTCATCGGCTGGTCCATCGCGGTGCCGGTCATCCTCGGCGTCGTCATCGGGCGGAGGATGGACGCCTGGGTGGAAGGACGGGCCAGTTGGAAGCTGGTGATGCCTTTCGCCGGGCTCGTCTTGGGATGCATCAATGCCTGGTACTGGACGACGCGGGAGGCTCGCGACGCATGAGGCCGCGGACGAGGCGCCGGGAGGAGGGAACGACCCTGCGATGGACATGACCGTGCATGGGTTCGGCCTCGCCGTCGTGCTGGGCCTGCTTCGGGGGGCAGGCTGCATGGCGGCGCTGTGGGCGTCGGTGCGGCGCTTGGCGCGCTCTGACCACCCAGTCACCACTCTGCTGGCGGGGGCGCTGCGGACGGAGGGCTCGATGCCGGCCTTGGCCAGACACCCGGCGGAGTGGATGGAAACGTACTGGGTAGGGTCGCGAGGCCGCCGCGATGCATCGGGCGGCGTTCGTGCAGGGCCTGTTCCAGCGCATCCAGCACGAAGCCTGTGTGTGCGGCCCGCGACACGTGCCAGCCGACAATCCGCCGCGCCTAGGGGTCGATGATGAAGGCGACGTAGGCGAAGCCCGGCCAGGTCGCGACATGGGTGAAGCCGGAAACCCACAGGGCGTCCGGGCGCGATGCCTTGAACTGCCGCCAAGCCTTGCACACGCAGTAGGCGCGGAAGGTCTCCTCGAACACACGCGCGATCTCGGGCACCAGCGGAAGGGCGTGGGGCCTGTCATCCGGGTGATCGCAGGTGAAACCCCGCCGCAGGCCTGCGGCAGCGCCGCCAGCGGAGCGGGCCGATGACGAGCCTCGTGTGCCGGGCGCACGCGAGGCATCCGGACGATCTCGCGCGCATCAGGAGCACCAGACAGTGCAGGAAGCCCCCCTCCAGGCCCGGTTCCATCTTCCGGCGCCGCCGAAGACCGAGACCCGGCCCTGCGCGCCGCAGGCCGATCCGCCGCGCGCTCCGCCGGCTGACGGCCGCCAGCGCTCAGGGCGCGGGGTGCGCCGCGATGAAGGCGTCGAGGGCAGCATTCAGCATGGATTGCGGATGCCGTGCGCAATGATCGTCGAGCCACGCGGTCGTCTGATCCACGTCGCCATGCCTCAGCGGGTCGAGCGCGTCGCCGTGGCGCGCTGCACCGCTAAGGTAGCCTATGGCCCAGGCGACCGCTTCCAGCGCCTGCGTCCGCTGCCGCAGGGAGAACAGGCTTTCGCGCGCGGACGCATGCTCGGTCCAAGCCGCGCAGGTCATTCCTGCGCCGACGCCGCGCAGCACGAATTCCCGCGCCCTCGGCGCGTCCTGCGCGCGCGCCGGCAAGGGCGGCAGCAGACAGGATGCGACCAGAAGCGCCGACACGGCCTTGCCGATCGCCGCCGCCCCGCCGATGGCCGTCACGGACGCGCCTCGACCCGGGCGGCAATTGGATTTCTTCGCGCGCATCCTCGACATCGGACCAGATCCTTCCCGGCGGAAGTCGCCACGCGGGCGGCCGCCCCACGGGTTCCCGCGTGATCCTGCACGTCCATGCCCGGTCAGCGGAAGACCCCCTCGGTCGGCCGCGCGGGCCGATCCCCGCACGCAACGAAAGTTCGCCCCCTGGCTGGCCGCGGCATCGAACCGCACATCCAACGATCAACTTTCGATTCATGCCCTTTCAGTCAAATTCGCGCGGCCGGACCGGTGGGAGGCAGGGATGCAGCATGACGACTTGGCCGCAGCGACGGCCCATGGCGAAGCGGCGGCGGGGTCCATGCGCCGCTTCGGCCTGCCACCGACGCCGCTCAACTACACGATCTGGTACGAGTTCCACGCGGGCCGCAACCTCGGGCTCACGCGGGCGCTTTCGGTCGCGCTGTCGAACCGGCGCAGCATCAACAGCATCATGATGGCGGAGTTGCACGACCTCTTCTTCACCATCGCTCCCGAGCGCGAGGCGGCGCGGGAGGCCCGCGCCACGCTGCGCGAGGCCGCCGGTCGCATCCTCGAAGCCGGTGCGGACGCCCAGCGCTATGGCGAGACGCTGAGCGAGGTGGCCGAGACTATGGACGAGGGCACCGTGGGCCTCACCAGCCTCATCACGCGGCTCGCGTCCGAGACGGCGACGCTGTCGGCGAAGTCCGCGCGGCTCGGCCTCGAGCTGAACGCCTCGGGCGATCGGATCGTGGCGCTCGAGAAACAGCTCGCCGCCGCGCAGCAGGTGTCGATGACCGATCCGCTGACCGCCCTGCCCAACCGCCGCGCCTTCGACGCCATGATCCTCGAGCACGCCGGGCAGGCGATGAACAGCGGCCGCGACCTCTGCCTGCTCATGATCGACATCGACCACTTCAAGCGCGTGAACGACGTGTGGGGCCATATCGTGGGCGATGCCGTGATCCGCCTTGTCGCGGCGACCATCGCGCAGCATGCGCCGGAGCAGGCGCGCGCCGCGCGCTACGGCGGCGAGGAATTCGCGATGCTGTTGCCCGCCACCTCGCTCCACCACGCGCGGATTCGTGGCGAGACGGTCCGCACGGCACTCGCCGCACGGCGTTTGAGCCTGCGCGCCAATGCCGAGCCGATCGGAAGCGTCACCGTCTCGATCGGCGCCGCGCGCTACGAACCCGGCGAGCCGATCGGTGCCTGGATCGAGCGCGCCGATGCGGCGCTCTACCGCGCCAAGCAGCAGGGTCGGAACCGCGTCGTCACGCTCGTGGCGGCGCCGATCATCGCCGACTGACGGCCGGCATCCTCAGACTGCAAGGTCCTGCGCGAGATGGAACAGGCAGTCGCCGCGCTTCGTGCGCGCGGGGATGCGCTTGCACATGACGATTCCGCCGGCACGGAAGGCGATCTCGACCGGCGGCAGCCAAGGGCTTTCGGGCATGTGGATGCGCGCGGCCGGCGTGCCCGGCTCGACCGTGTCGCCGAGGTCCACCAGCGGCTCGAACACGCCGTTCTCCGGCGCATAGACGTACATCTCGGGCCCGCGAACATCGAGGAAGCGGGTGGCCACCGGTGGCTCCACCCAGTGTTCCTGCCCCAGGATGCCGAGATGGACGAGAAGGTTGCGCAGCCCGCGCTCCGCGATCGCCAGGCCCGACGCATTCACCGCCCCTGCGCCGCCGAGCTCGGTGCCGAGAGCGATCCGTCCGCGCCGCTCGGCACCGGCGCCGAGCGTCTGGTCGCCGCCCTGCCCCTGCGCGCCCCCCTGGATGTAGGTATAGGGGGCGCCGAAGGCACGCAGCGCCGCCAGTTGCTTCGCATAGAGCGCCGGATCGGCCGACTGCTTCGCCAGCGCCGTCGGGATATAGTTCAGCGATGACCCGCCCGAATGCAGGTCGATCACGAGGTCGGCGAGCGGGATCAGCTCGCTGTCGATGTAGTGGGCGATCTGGCGCGTGACGGTGCCGTCCGGGTCGCCGGGAAAGATGCGGTTCATGTTGAGGTCGTCGATCGGCGAGACCCGCCGCCCGGCCAGCGCGGCGGGATAGTTCGCCATCGGCAGGATGATGACGCGTCCGCGGATCATGGACGGGTCGAGCCACTTGATCAGGTTCGTGAGCGCGACCTGGCCCTCGTATTCGTCGCCATGATTGCCGGAGGAGAAGAAGGCGGTCGGCCCCTCCCCGTTCTTCACCACCGCGATCGGGATGGGCAGGAAGCCGTAGGCGGAGTCATGCGTCGAGTGGAACAGGCGGAGGAAGCCGGTCTGCTTGCCGTCGCGGGCGTAGTCGACTTCCGGAATCAGGCGCGACTTACGGGGCTCTGGCATGGCGGTCCTCAGGAGCTGATCAGGTGGCAGGCGACCTGGTGGCCAGGTGCCGGTTCCACGAGCGCGGGCGCGCTTTCGCGGCACATGGGCATCACATGCGGGCAGCGCGTGTGGAAGCGGCAGCCCGAGGGCGGGTTGAGCGCCGAGGGGATGTCGCCCGCGATCCGTTCCCGCTTCCCGCGGGACCGCTGAGAAGGATGCTGCGCCGGCACGGCCGCGATCAGCGCGCGGGTGTAGGGATGCAGCGGTGCGCCGTAGATGGTCTGCTTGTCCGCGACCTCGACCACCTTGCCGAGATACATCACCGCCACGCGGTCCGAGATGTGCCGCACGACGGACAGGTCGTGCGCGATGAACAGGTAGGTGAGCCCCATCTCCCGCTGCAGGTCCTGCAGCAGGTTCACGATCTGCGCCTGGACCGAGACGTCGAGCGCCGAGACCGCCTCGTCGCAGACGATCAGGCGCGGATGCAGCACCAGCGCGCGGGCGATGCCGATGCGCTGGCGCTGCCCGCCCGAGAATTCATGCGGGAAGCGGTCGAGCGCGCGGGCGGGCAGGCCGACCTTCTCCAGCATCTGCGTCACCTGGCGGCGCGTCTCCGCGCCCTGCCTCGCGCCGTGGATGAGGAGCGGCTCGGCGATGATGTCCTCGACCGTCATGCGCGGATTGAGGGCGCCGTAGGGGTCCTGGAAAATGATCTGCATGGAGCGGCGGAAGGCGCGCATCTCCATCCGCCTCAGCGCCGTGATGTCGGTGCCGTCGAAGGTGATGCGGCCCGCGGTCGGTTCGATCAGCCGGAGCAGCAGGCGGCCGAGGGTGGACTTCCCGCAGCCGGATTCGCCGACGAGGCCGAGCGTCTCGCCCGCATTGATCGCGAGCGCGACATCGTCCACCGCGCGCAGCATCGCGCGCCTGCGCAAGCCGAGGAAGCCGCCGCCGCCGACCTCGAATTCCTTCGACAGCGACCTGGCCGTGACGAGCGGCGCGGTCATGGCGGCGCCAGCTCCCGGGCCCGGAAGCAGGCTGCGGTATGCGCCGGAGCAAGGGTTTCGAGCATCGGGACGGCGTTGGAGCAGGCGGGTTGCGCATGGCTGCAGCGCGGCCCGAAGTGACAGCCCGGCGGGCGCCGCGCGGGCTCGGGCAGGGTGCCGGGGATGGCGACGAGGCGCGGCCGGTCCTCGGTCAGCGAGGGCACGCATTCCAGCAGCCCGCGCGTATAGGGGTGTCGCGGCCGGTCGAAGATCTCGCGGACCGGCGCCTCCTCGACAACGCGGCCGGCATACATCACGAGCACGCGGTCGGCGGTCTCGGCAATCACGCCCATGTTGTGCGTGATGATGATGACGCCCATGCCGAATTCGTCGCGGAGGTCCATCAGCAGGTCGAGGATCTGTGCCTGGATGGTCACGTCGAGCGCGGTGGTCGGTTCGTCCGCGATCAGCAGCTTCGGGTTGCAGGCCAGCGCCATCGCGATCATCACGCGCTGGCGCTGGCCGCCCGACATCTGGTGCGGGTAGTCGTCGAGCCGCCGGGCGGCCGAGGGAATGCCCACCTTGTCGAGCATGTCGACGGCGCGCTTGCGCAAGTCCGCCTGCGACAGGCGCTCATGCGCCGCGATCGTCTCCATGATCTGGTCGCCGATGGAGAAGACCGGGTTGAGCGAAGTCATCGGCTCCTGGAAAATCATGGAGATGCCCGGGCCACGGATGCGCTGCATCTCGCGGTCGGACATGCGGGTCAGGGTCTGGCCGGCGAACACCACCTCGCCGCCCGCGATGCGCGCGGGCGGCTTCGGCAGCAGGTCCATGATGGTAAGCGCCGTGACCGACTTGCCGGACCCGGACTCGCCGACGATGCCCAGGATCTCCCCCTCGCTCAGGGAGAAGGATACGTCCTCGATGGCGTTCACCTCGCCCCCGCCGGTCATGAACGCCGTGGTGAGGCCGCGCACTTCAAGCAGGTTCACTGCTGGATCCTGAGCCTGGGGTCGAGCACGTCGCGCAGCCCGTCGCCCAGCAGGTTGAGGCCCATCACGGTGATCATCAGCGCGACGCCCGGGATGGTGATGATCCAGGGGGCTTCCCGCATGAAGTCGCGGCCCTCGGCCATGATGTTGCCCCAGGTGGGTGTTGGCGGCACCGCGCCGACGCCGAGGAAGGACAGTGTCGCCTCCGACAGCACGGCATAGGCGAACAGGAAGGACAATTGCACGATCATCGGCGCCATGGCGTTGGGCAGGATGTGGTGGCGCAGGATGCGCCAGTGGCCGGCGCCGGCGGCGACCGCGGCCTGCACGTATTCCATCTCCCGCAGCACGATGACGGAGGAACGGACGATGCGCGCCGTGCGCGGGATGTAGACGATGGACAGCGCCAGGATGACGTTGAGCGTGGACGGGCCGAGGACCGATGTGACGGCGATGGCGAGCAGGATGGCCGGGAAGGCCATCAGCGCGTCGTTCACCCGCATCAGCGCGTTGTCCAGGCGCTTGAAGTAGCCCGCCGCCGCGCCGATCAGCGTGCCGAACACGGCGTTCAGCGCGACGACCGAGGCGCCGATGATCATGGAGAGCTGTGCCCCCCAGACCACCCGCGACCAGAGGCTGCGCCCGAAATTGTCGGTGCCGAAGACCCAGTTGCCGTCCGGCGGCAGGAACTTGTTGCGCATGGACAGGCGCTGCGGATCGACGTCCGTGATCCAGGGCGCGGCCGCGGCAATGCCGGCCACGATGCCGAACAGCACCAGCCCCGTCATGAACAGGCGGTGGCGGAACAGCCGCCGCAAGGTGGCGCGCGCAGGGTGTTCGCGCTGCAGCGCGATGGCCTCGGCGTCGAGGGCGGCCTCACTCATGGCGCACCCGCGGGTCGAGCACCGCATAGAGCGTGTCCACCGTGATGTTCACCAGCACCAGGAAGACCGTCACCAGCAGCAGGCCGCCCTGCACCATCGGGTAGTCGCGGTTCAGCACCGCCTGGGTCAGCAGCTGGCCCATGCCGGGAATGGAAAACAGCGCCTCCGTCACCACCGCGCCGGACAGCAGCAGGGAGACGATGATGCCGACCACCGTGACGATCGGGATCAGCGCATTGGCCAGCGCGTGCTTCAGGATGACGCGCCGCTGCGGTAGCCCCTTGGCGCGGGCCGTGCGGATGTAGTCCTGGCGCAGCACTTCCAGCATCGAGGAGCGCGTGATGCGCGCGAGCAGCCCGGCCTGCAGCAGCGCGAGCGAGAAGGCCGGCATGGTGGTGCTTTCCAGCCAGCCGAGCGGGTCCTCGCCGAAGGGCACGTAGCCGCCCGAAGGCAGCCAGCCCAGATGCACCGCGAACAGGATGATCATGAGCAGGCCGAGGAAGAAGTTCGGCACCGAGATCCCGATCATGGCGAACATCATCGCCGCCTGGTCAATGAAGGTGTTCTGCCGCAGCGCGGCGATGATGCCGGCCGTGATCCCGAACAGGAGCGTGAAGACGAGCGCGTAGAGCGACAGGCCGATCGTGACCGGCAGCCGCTCCATCGTCGCCGCGAAGACACCCTTGCCGAGCAGGAGCGAACGGCCGAGGTCGCCGCGCAGCAGCCCCTGGTAGTAGTGCAGCAACTGCCCCAGGAGCGGCTCGTCGAGGCCGAGGTCCTGGCGCAGCTGCTCGATCTGCGCCGGCGTCGCCGCGATCCCGGCGATCGCCGCCGCCGGGTCGCCGGGAATGAGCCGCATCAGCCCGAAGGTGATGAGGCTGACGATGACCAGCACCGGCACCGCCGAGGCTAGGCGCCGGGCGAGGACCCCGAACACGGGCTACCGCGTCATCCACACGTTGGAGAAGCGCGGGATGCGGAAGGGCACGTAGCCCTGCACGTTGGCGCGCACCGCCTGCACCTTGGTCAGCGCCCCGAACGGATAGGCATAGGCGCGTTCCAGGACCAGGCGCTGCATCCGGGCGAAGGCCTCCTGCCGCGCCGCCGGGTCGCGCAGGTTGTTCATGTCGTTCCAGGCGGCGAGCACATCCGGGTCGTCCTTGTCGTCCCGCGGGCGGTAGTTGGCACCGGGCGCCACCAGGAACTGCATGGTCGCCAGCGCGCCGAGCGCGGGTTGCGTGCCCCAGCCGGAATGGAAGAAGTGCCATTCGTTGCTGTTGACGCGCTGGGACATCTGCACCGAGGTCGGCCAGTCCACCACGCGCAGGTTGGCGTTGATGCCGACGGCGCGCAGTTGCTGCTGCATCACCAGCGCCGCGTTGTACATGGGCGGGTAGTCGCGGTTGGTCAGGATGACGATGGGTTCGTTGCGGTATCCCGACTCGCGCAGCAGCGCCCGCGCCCGGGTCGGGTTGTTGATGTTGTAGGTCTCGCGCCCGGCATCGGTATAGGCGGGGCGGCCCGGATACTGGAAGCCGACGTTCAGTCGGTAGTTGCCGTCGGTCGCCGCATCCATGATGTCTTCCATGCCGAGCGCGGCCTGCACCGCGCGGCGGAAGGCCAGGTTGTCGGTCGGCGGGTTGGCGGTGTTGGGCAGCGCGATCTGGATCCACCAGTTCTCGAGCGGCAGGATGGTGATGGCGCTGTTGCGCCGCAGACTTTCGAGCGAACGCGTCGGCACGTCTTCCACCGCCTGCAGCGCGCCGGTCTCGAGCCCTGCCACGCGGGCGCTGGCCTCCGTCACGATGCGGAAGGTCACGGTGTCCAGGCAGGCGACGCGGTAGCCGCCGAAGCCCGTGCGCTGCTCGAAGGCCGTATTGGGCTGGTAGCCGTCGAAGCGGCCGAGCCGGGCATGGCTGCCGGGCACGAATTCCAGCAGGCGGAAGGGCCCGGTGCCCACGGTACGGAGCTGCTGGCGCTCGTCGTTCTCGTGCTCCGACGGGATGACGACGATCGGGACCGAGAAGGAGGACAGCGCCTCGATGAAGGTCGGCTGCACCTGCTTCATGCGGATGACGAAGGTGCGGGCGTCCGGCGCTTCCCAGCGATCCACGTTGTCGAGCGTGCTGCGCTGCAGCCCGATGCGGTTGTAGCGGTTGAAGGAGGCAACGATGTCGGCCGAGGTCATCGGCTTGCCGTTGTGGAAGGTGATGCCCTGGCGCAGGCGGAAGGTGTAGGTCAGCCCGTCGCCCGATTCCTCCATGCTCTCCGCGAGTTCGAGGATGGGGCGGTTGTTCTCGTCCCGCGTCATCAGCGATTCGTAGATGTTCATTGCGATGTTGCGCGTCGAGATCGTGCTGGACGTCATCTGGTCCAGCGAGTTGACGTTGGCTTCCTGGCCGAACACCAGGTCGCCGCCGCGCACCGGGCACTGGAAGGGCGCGGCGAGCGCCGTGCCGGCCGACAGCACGAAGGCCGCTGCGGCAAGCGAGGACGCAAGGCTTAGGCGCTTCATGGGTCGTTCCCCCCGAAAATGCGTTGCCTCAATCCGAATGAAACTGTCCGTCGTGCTTGGCCCAGCGTCAACTCTCTCCGTTCAGGGCGCCGCGAAACGGCGAAGCACGTTCTCCATGATCCGGCTGACCGGCCCGTCGAATGCGCCGTCCTGCCACAGGCTGCCGCACCAGGTGATCGATCCGGTCGCGAAGACCTCGCCGCCGCCGGGCGTACGGAAATGCACGATCTCGGCGCGCTTCAGGGCATCCGCCTTCTCGCCGCTGATCGTCGCGATGTGCGACAGCAATTCCTCCGGCACCGTGACGAAGGAGGACGGCGGATCCTCGGAGCGCGCCAGGATCGCCGTATCCTCGGGCGTGCCGAGCGTGACGTCCGCGCGGTCGAGCTCGAAGCCGGCCGCGCCTCCGCCCGACAGGCCATAGTCGCCGAAGGTCTCGCCCTCCACGCCATCGAAGACCCAGGCGTGGCGCGGATCGCGGGCGGCCGGCAGCAGGCGGTAATGCGTGCCCTCGAACAGGCCCTGCCCCGAAAAGCCGACGCCCGCCAGCATCTGCGGCGGCCGGCGGTTGCGCCGCCAGAGCCCGCCATAGGCGCCGTCGGTCTGGTGCCAGTATTCGCCGGGCTCGGCCGCCCAGGCGCGGATGCCGCCCTCGGCGCGGCGCAGTTCCATCATCCCGGGCAGCGCCTCGGTCACCGCGATGCGCCAGTAGAAGCCGTTGCCGCCGAGATACATCAGCCGCCCGCCCCCCTCGGTATAGGCCGCAAGCGCGTCGAGGGTCCGGAGAGTGTGGTATTCGGGGTGCGATCCCGTCATCACCACCCGGTAGGGCTCGAGCAGGCCGACACCTTCGTCGTGCAGGTCCTCGTCGGTGATGACGTCGAAGGCGATGCCTTTCGCCTCGAGCCAGGCGAGAAGGTGCGTGTCCGCCGGATAGTGCCGCAGGCCGGAGCCCCGCGCGTCGTTGAAGGTCAGGAAGCCCGGCCGCATCGTCAGGATTGGCCGCAGGCGGGAGGAGAAGGCGATGCCGCTGCCGTCAGGATGCCGGTTGTAGGTCGAGCGCCCGTAGACCGGGTAGTCGTCCGGATTGTGCGGATAGGCGCCCCAGGCCGCGACCCGTGCCTTGTAGGCCGCATCCGCATTGCCCCGCGCATGGTTCGCATAGGCCTGGTAGGTGAAGGTGGAGGCGAGGAAGGCGACCGGGGCGCGCGCCTCGCCGCGCGGCGGCAGCACGTAGAAGGGCAACCAGTCCTCGCCGCCCTCGCAGGTGAGCTGGAAGGCATAGGCGCCGCTCGGCAGGTCGGCCGGCACCCCGAAGGTGAAGTCCGTGCGCCAGCCGCAATCCCCGAGGTCGTCGGCATGGAAGTGGATCGCGGCGTAGTCGCGCGGCGCATGCCGCCAGCACATCTCGGCGCCCGACCAGCGCGCACCGACCACGGCGCGCGTCGGCACGTTCACGAGAATGCCGTCGCAGGCCTGCGGCCCCACATCCACCACGCGCTGGGTCGGGATGTCGCGCGCGAAGTCCCAGCCGGCGAGGAGGCCGGGCGTGGCGGCGTCCAGCGGCGCATCCGGCGCCGGCCAGGCGTCGCGGAAGCCTGCGAGCAGCGCGGGGTCCTCGATCCGGCCGGTCAGGTGCGCACGCGGCGCGGCGACGTCGCGCGCCGCGATCAGCAGCAGCCCCCCGCCATCGGGCAGGCCGAGGCCGGGCAACGCCGCCATCGCGACGGCCGGCTCGCCGCCGAGCGGCTGTTGCCCGAGCACCACGCGGCCCGTCGCGGGGTCGGCGCTCAGCCACACCCGCACCCAGCGTCGCAGCGGCCAGGGCATCCCGGTGGCCAGCCGGTGACGGGCGCCTCCGGCCAGGATCTCCGCCGCCACGCCGCTGGCGCCCGCGAGCAGCGTGACGGACGCGCCGTCCTGCTCCTCGCTGAGCACGGAAGCGGGTTCGGACGGATGCGCGTCGAGCCGGACCAGCGCGGTCCAGGTGACAGGCCCGGGCGGCCGGCGCGGCGGCCGCGCCACGATGGCGTGGGAGCCAAGCCGGATTGGCTGGCGCCGCCCCGCGAAGGCGATGTCGAGGCGATGCGACAGGTCCTCGAAGCGCAACCCGGGCCCTTCGGGGTTCGGATCGCCCGAGACCACCCGCACGAGCCTGGCGCGCGCCGGGCCGCCGTCGCGGACGCTGATGCGGGCCTCGAAGCGTTCACCCGGACGGTGCGAAAAGCGGTCGAGATAGCCGGTGATGGGCAGTTCCGCAGGCGTCATGGACGCGCTCCCTCGCAGGCGACGCGATGCTCGGCCGGCTGCGCGCGGGCGTCAACGTCACCCGCTGGCCACGCGACGCGCGCCGTGACAGCATCGGGCACCCCGACGGGAGTGCTGCCCATGGCTAACGTGGTCCAGAGCCTGACGAACACCCGCGCCGAGGAGCGCGAATGGGAACTGCGCCGCGACATGGCGGCGGTGTTCCGGATCGGCGCCCGGCTCGGCTGGAACGAGCACATCGGCAACCACAATTCCCTGATGCTGCCGGAGGAGGCGGAGCCGCGCTTCCTCATCAACCCGCGCGGCTACCTGTTCCAGGAACTGCGCGCGAGCGACCTGATCGTCTGCGACCTGGACGGCAAGGTCCTCCGCGGCAAGGGCGAGTTGCGGAAGGTCGCCTTCCATATCCACTGCCGCATCCACCTGGCGAACCCCAAGGCGGCCTGCGTGGTGCACGTCCATCCGCGCTGGCTGACGGCGCTGTCGATGGTGGCCGGGGCGGAGTTCAGCCTCTCGCACCACAACAACCTGCTGCTGAATGACCGCGCGGTCTATGACAGCGAGGGCGACCAGCCCGTGCATTCGAATGAGGAAGGCGACCGCATCGCGCGCCTGATGGGCGAGAAGACCATCATGCTGATGCGCGGCCATGGCGTGACCGTGGTCGGTCCCACCGTGCACGACGCCTTCGACGAGACCTACATGGCCGAGCGCACGGCGATGTACCAGATGACCGCGATGCAGACCGGCCTGCCGCTGCACCGGCTGCCGGACAGCCTGCGGCGGCACCACACGGGCCCCTGGGGGGAGAAGCTGGATGCGCGACTGCACCTCGACGCCTGGCGGCGCGTGCTGGACCGCGAGGAGCCCGACTACGCGACCTGACGCTCAGGTGCCGAACAGGGCGCGGCCGGGGATCGCCTCGATCAGGCTGCGCGTATAGGCGCTGCGCGGGTCGGCGAAGACGGCGCCGATCGAGCCCGCTTCCTCGACCACGCCGTCGCGCATCACCGCCACCTCGTCGCAGAGCTGCGCCGCAACGCGCAGGTCGTGCGTGATGAACAGGATCGACAGTCCGAGCCGCCGCTGAAGATCGCGCAGCAGTTCCAGAACCTGCGCCTGCACGCTGACATCGAGCGCCGAGACGGGCTCGTCGGCCACCAGCACCTCGGGCTTCATCGCGAGCGCGCGGGCGATGCCGATACGCTGGCGCTGGCCGCCCGAGAATTCATGCGGGAAGCGGTCCACCGAGTCCGGATCAAGGCCAACCAGCGCGAACAGGTCGCGCGCCTCGGTCCTCGCGCGCGCCGACGGCGTGCCGGCCGCGATCGGCCCCTGCGCCACCTGCGCGCCCGCGCGGCGGCGCGGGTTGAGCGAGGCGTAGGGATCCTGGAACACCATTTGAACGAGGCGTGCGGCCTCTCGTCGCCGCTTCGGCAGGGGCGCGCCGCTGATCACGATCTCGCCGCCATCAGCGCCGAGCAGCCCGACGACGCAGCGCGCGAGCGTGGACTTGCCCGACCCGCTCTCCCCCACCACCGCGAGCGTGGCACCGCGCTTCAGGGAGACCGACACGGCATCGAGCGCGCGCACGGGCTTGCGCCGCCGGAACAGGCCGCGCGAGACATAGGTCTTGGTGAGGCCGCGGACCTCCAGCACCGTGTCGGGCGAAAGCGCGCGCGGCGCCGGTGCATGCAGGCCCGGCACGGCCGCGAGCAGCGCCTTCGTATAGTCGTGCTGCGGGTTGGTCAGCACCTCGCGCGCCGTCCCCTCCTCCACCACGCGGCCAAGGCGCATGACGGCGACGCGGTCGGCGATCTCGGCCACCACGCCGAAATCATGCGTGATGAACATCACCGCCGTGCCGTGGCGGCGCTGCAGGTCCTTGATGAGCGCCAGCACCTGCGCCTGGGTCGTGACGTCGAGCGCGGTGGTGGGCTCGTCGCAGACCAGCACCTCGGGCTCCAGGGCCAGCGCCATGGCGATCATCACGCGCTGGCGCTGCCCGCCCGAGAGCTCGTGCGGATAGGCGCGCAGCGCCCCCTCGGGGTCGGGCAGGTTGACCTCGCGAAGCGCCGCCAGCGCGCGGCGGGAAGCCTCCGCGGCATCGAGGCCGAGATGAACGCGCCACATCTCCGCGATCTGGGCGCCCACTGTCATCAGCGGGTTGAGCGCTGTCATCGGTTCCTGGAAAACCATGGCGATGCGTCGGCCGCGGATCGCGCGCCACGCATCCGACGACTTCGCGCGGAGGTCCTCGCCCGACAGCGCCATGGCGCCGGCCGCGATCGTGAGGCCGGGCGCCAGCAGCCCCATCACGGCGGAGGCGGTGACCGACTTGCCCGATCCGCTCTCGCCCACGACGCACAGGATCTCCCCCGCCGCGACGCTGAGCGTGACCTCCTCGATCGCGTGCTCCCGGTCCGCACCGCGCGGCAGGCGGACCGTCAGGCCCTCGACAGCAAGGCGCGTCACCGGCCGCCCGCCAGGCGTGGGTTCAACGCGTCGTTCAGCCCCTGCCCCACCAGCGACACGCCGAGGATCGTCAGCAGGATCGCCACCCCGGGGATGGCCGATACATACCACTCCGCGCGCAGCACGTTGCGCCCGAGCCCGATCAGGTTGCCCCAGGAGGGCACGTTCGGGTCCGAGAGCTGGAGGAAGGCAAGCGCGGATTCCAGCAGGATCGCCACCGCCATGACCACGCTGGCATAGACGATCACCGGCGGCAGCGCGTTCGGCAGCACCTCCCGCAGGATCAGGTGGGCGTCGCCCAGGCCCTGGATGCGGCAGGCCTGCACGAAGTCCCGCGTGCGCAGCGTGAGGAACTCCGCGCGCGTCAGGCGCGCGACCGGCGGCCAGGACACGATGCCGATCGCGATGGTGACGGTCTCGATCGTGCTGCCGAAGATCGCGACCAGCACCAGAAGCAGAAGGAAGTTCGGCAGGGTCTGGAAGGCTTCCGTCACGCGCATCAGCGCGGTGTCGACGGCGCCCCCGTAGAAGCCGGCCAGCGCGCCGACCGCGATGCCGATCAGCACCGAGATCGAGGTCGCGACGAAACCGATCAGCAGCGAAACGCGCGCGCCGTGGAACAACTGCGCCGCGATGTCGCGCCCCGAGGGGTCGGTGCCTAGCGGGAAGCGCGGATTCTGCCCTGGCCATTGCAGTGGCCGCCCCGCGAGGCCGAGCGGATCGGCCGGATAGAACCACTGCGCGCCGACGCCCATGACGAGGACCGCGAGCAGGATGACGCTGCCGACCAGCGCCGACGGGCTGCGCGCATAGGCGCGGAGCGCGCGCATCAGCGGTCCGCCGAGATGCGCGGGTCGAGCCGCGCATAGAGGATGTCCACGACGAAGTTGATCGTGATCACCAGGAGCGCCGAGACGAAGACGATGCCGAGCAGCGTGTTGAGGTCGCGCTGCACCACGCTCTCATAGGCCAGCCGCCCGAGGCCCGGCAGCGCGAAGACGCTCTCCACCACCACCGAGCCGCCCAGCATGGTGCCGGCCTGCAGGCCGATCAGCGTGACCATGGGCAGCATGGCGTTGCGAAGCACGTGACGCGCCACCACCCGCGTCTCCGAAAGCCCCTTGGCGCGGGCCGTACGCACGAAGTCGAGGCTCAGCACCTCGAGCATCGAGGCGCGCATGATGCGGAGGTAGATCGCGAGGAAGATCAGCCCGAGTGTCAGCGTAGGCAGCACGAGATGGCGTGCGATGTCGACCACCGCGGCGATGCCGGTCAGCCCCTGCGTGATGTCCTGGAACCCGCCCGCCGGCAGCCATTGCAGGTAGACGCTGAACAGCACGATCGCCATCAGCCCGAACCAGAAGGAGGGCGTGGCATAGAATATCAGGCCCAGCGTCGAGATCAGCGTGTCCGGCCAGCGGTTGACGCGGCGCGCCGCCACCACGCCGAGCACCAGGCCGAAGAAGAAGGCGAAGGAGAGGCTCGCCGCCATCAGCAGGATGGTCGGCGGCAGCCGTTCCAGGATGACGGTCGCCACGGGCTTGCCGTAGATGGCCGAGAAGCCGAGGTCGAGCGTCGCCAGCCGCATCAGGTAGTTCCAGAGCTGCGCCGCGATCCCGGCGTCGAGGCCGTAGAAGCGGCGCATCTCCTCGGCAAAGGCAGCGTCGCCGCCGCCGATCTGCGCCATCAGCGCATCGACCGTGTCGCCCGGCGCGAATTGCAGCAGCAGGAACATCCCCACCAGGATGAGCAGCAGTGTCGGCAGCGACGCCGCGAGCCGCCGCAGCGCGAGGCGAAGGACCCTCAAGGCGTCACGACGCCAGCCAGGTGTCGTGCCAGGAGGATGACGCCCAGCGCGGATTGTTCCCCGCATTGCGGACGCGCCGGTTGAAGACCGAGACGAAGATCTGCTCGATCGGCATCCAGAGCGGCAGTTCGGTCTGTACCGCGCGGACGAAGTCGGCGTAGAGCGCCTTGCGCTTGACCGGATCCACCTCGGTCGCCGCATTGTCGATGATCGCGTCGATGCGATCGTCCTTCCAGCCCCACTGGTTGGTCCAGGGCGCGCCGACCGGGCTGCCGGACCGGTACCAGACCGTCGTGCTGACCGCGGGGTCGGACCGGTACTGGTGCCAGCCGGTCGCGAGGTCGAAGCCGTGCTCCCGATAGACGGTCCGGAGGAACCCGGCGGCGTCGAGGCGCACGATCTCGAGCCGGATGCCGACCTGGCTCAGCGACTGCTGCAGGAAGGTGGACCAGAGCGCGATGTCCTCGCCCCAGGGCGCGGGATGCAGGCGCAGGTTGAATCGCGCGCCGCCCGCGCCACGGCGATGCCCGGCCTCGTCCAGCAGCCGGTTTGCGAGCGCCAGGTCGAAGCCGTATTGCGGCATGCCCGCACCCGGATAGTAGTCGGTCGAGACGCTCGGGATCGGCCCGGTGCCGGGCTTGGCGAAGGGGCCGAGGAAATTCTCGATGAAGAAAGGCACGTTGATCGCGTGCGCCAGCGCGCGGCGGACGCGGATATCGGCCAGGATCGGATTGCGGAAGTTGAATTCCAGCGTGTTGGTGCGGACATTGCCCTCGTTGCCGCGCGTCGTCGCCTCGAAGCGCGGGTCGCGGCCAAGGCGCTGCATGTCGGCGATCGCCAGCGACGAATAGGGCGCGAAGAGCACCTGTCCCGCTTCCAGCTGCGCCGCGGCGGCCGAGCGGTCGGTGATGACACGCCAGACCACGCGGTCCAGGTACGGCAGGCTGTTGCGCCAGTAGTTCGGATTGCGCTCGGCGATGATGAACTGGCCGCGCTCGTACTGGACGAACTTGAAGGGGCCGGTGCCGATCGGCGCGGTGTTGGCCGGGTTCTGGCGGATGTCGCCGGTCTCGAACACGTGCTTGGGTGAGACGTAGCCGAGGTCGGGCAGCGCCCGGAGCAGAAGGCCCTGAGGCATCGGGCGCGAATACTTGAAGACCGCCGTGTGCGGGTCGGGCGTCTGCACCTCCTCCAGGAACTGCTGCAGCGTGGTGCCGTAGTTCAGGATCTTCTTCCACATCTCCATCGCCGTGAACTGCACGTCCGCGGAGGTGAAGGGCTTGCCGTCATGCCAGGTGACGCCGCGGCGGAGGCGGAATGTGTGGGTCAGGCCATCGGGCGCGCTCTCCCAGGATTCCGCGAGAACGCCGACGGGGTTGCCCTGCGCGTCGAGGTCGAGCAGCGCCTCCTGGATCTTGCCGCCGACGATGTAGACGCCGGTCGAGGCCTGCAGCGACGGATTCAGGATGCGCTGCTCGGTCGCGAAATGCACCGTCAACACGCCACCGCGGCGCGGCGTCTCCTGCGCCAGGGCGGGCACCGGGAGCATGGCTGCGGCGCCGAGGAGGAAGGTCTCGCGGCGCGTGGGTCCGGTCATGGTCGTTCTCCTCAGGCGGGGTCGAAGATGACGGCGACGCCGGTGGCGAAGCCGGGCGGGCGCGGCGCGGGTGTGCCGAGCACGATGGCGGCGCCACCTTCGCGCGGCAGGACCGACGCGGAGCACTGCGCGAGGCGGGCGATCTCATCGCGCGGCGCGAAGCCGATCTCGGCACGGCCAGGGCCGGTCGCAACCAGGTGGAACGCGCCGTCATGGCGCACCGTGCCGTCGATGGCGGCGGCAAGCCTGGCGGCAGCGCCGGCGGGGTCGTCCGTGGCGGCCAGCGCGCGACGGATGCGCGTCACGCCGTTCGCGTGCGACTGCAGCGATGGCACCCAGACTGCCTCGGGCGTGTGATGCTGGCAGGCGAAGATGCCGAGCCCGGCGGCATAGGACGACGGCGGCCACCGGAAGACGCTGAAGCGCGCCTCGGCCTCGGTGCCGTCCGGCATCGGCACCGGGCGCCCGAAATGCAGCGGGCCGACGCTGTCCACGCCGCGCGCGCGCAGCGCCTCGGCCCCCGCGGCGGCGTCGGTCGTGTGGAAGGCGGCGCGCTCCAGCCCCTCGCGCTGCGCGAGGAAGTCCCGCAGCGCCTGATTGTGCGGCTGCGGCACCAGCACGGCCAGCAGTTCGAGGTAGTCCTCCCCGAACATCATCGTATGGTTTGCGCTGCCGACATGCGCGCTGTGCAGCCCGCGCGGCGAGAGGGTGAAGCCGAGCGCCGTCCATGCAGCCGCCGCGGCATCGAGGTCGCGCACCGCGACCACGAGGTGGTCCAGTCCCTTCAGCGTCGGCAGCATGCCCGTCTCCCAGCCGTCGGAAGATGATAGGCAGCCTCGGTGGTGCGCCGCAACATGGTGCACCGGAGGAGGATTCAGGCGCGCTTCGCCGCGGCGAAATAGGCGAGCATGCCCTCGAGGGTGAAGAGCCGTGGATAATCCTCCTCCGGGATCGGCAGCCCGCTGCGTTCGTGCAGGCCGATCACGAGGTTCTGGAAATCCATCGAGTCGAGGTCGAGCGCCTCACGCAGGTCGTCCTTTGCCGTCACCGTCGTGAGGTCGGCCTCGGGCGCGATGCCGGCCAGGACCTCGGCCAGCATCGCCATCGTCTCATCCTTCGTCATGGCACCTCCGGGGTCTGCAGCAGGGCCTCGATGCGCGCGAGCAGCAGCCCGCCGCGATGGCCGTCCGTGGCGCGGTGGTCACCGGCGAGCGTCACGGTGACGATCCGTCGCGGCAACACGGCGCCGTCCACCACCCAGGGGCGCTCCATCACGCGGCCGAAGCCTATGGTCGCCACCTGCGGCGGCGTGATGATGGGCAGCACGCTCTCCGCACCACGGTCGCCGAGGCTGGTGACGGTGACGGTCGGGTCCGTCAGCTCCGACCCGCGCAGCCCGCCGCCGCGCGCCCGGCCCACGACGTCGCGCAGCGCCGCCATGAGTTCGTCGAGCCCGAGGCGGTCGGCGTTGCGGATGGCGGGCGCGACCAGGCCGCCGCCGCGCAGCGCGACCGCCCAGCCGACATGCACCCCATCCCCCGGGCGGAAGGCGCCGTCTTCCCAGAAGCCGTTGAGTTCGGGCGTCCCGGCCAGCGCCAGCGCGGTGGCGCGCAACAGCAGCACAGCGGGCAGCAGGCGATCCGGCGGCGCGCGCCCGGCATTGGTCCGATCGAGCCAGCCGAGCGTCGCCGTCACATCGACCGAGAGGCTCAGGTAGTAGTGCGGGATCTCGCGCTTGGAGCGCGCCATGGCGGCCGCGATGGCGGCGCGCATCGCCTTCGGGTCGAAGCCGCCCCTGCGCGGCGCGGGCTTCGCCGCCTGCGACAGGTCGGCGAGGCAGATGGCGCCGTCCACCCCTGTCCTCTGAAGGCCGTCGAGCGCGACGCCGAGCGAGGCGGCGCGCTGCCGGGCGGCGGGTGTCGCGCGTGCGCGGGTTCCGGCGGGCGGTGGGCGCCGTGGCTCAGGCGCTGGCGATGCGCGCGCGGGTTCCGGCGCCGCCGCCGGGCGCGCTGCCGGAACCGCGGTCACAGACCCGTCGCCGAGGCGCGCCAGCACGCCGCCCACCGGCACCGTGCTGCCGGGTGCTGCGACCAACTCGCCGATCGTGCCGTCGTGGAAGATCTCGATCTCGATAGCGCCCTTGGCGGTCTCGACCACCGCGACGACGTCGCCCCGCTTCACGGCATCGCCGGGCTTCACGAGCCATTCGACCAGCGTGCCCGCCTCCATGTCGGCACCGAGCGATGGCATCAGGAAGTCGGTCACGGCGGCTTCACCAGCGCCCGCGCGGCGGCGGCGATGCCCTCGGGCTGCGGCAGTGCCGCCTGCTCGAGATGCGCGGCGTAGGGCATCGGCACTTCCGCCGCACAGACGCGGCGGACCGGCGCATCGAGGTCCCAGAAGGCGTCCTCCATGATCCGCGCCATGATCTCGGCGGAGAGCGAGCCGGCCTTCCAGCCTTCGTCCACGATCACGACGCGCCGCGTGCGCGCGAGCGAGGCGGCGACCGTCTCCATGTCGAGCGGGCGGAGCACGCGCAGGTCGATCACCTCGGCCGAGATGCCCTCGGCGGCCAGCATGTCCGCCGCCGCCAACGCCTTGGGCAGGGAGCCGCCATAGGTGACGATGGTCACGTCGCCGCCGGCGCGTCGCACAGCCGCGCGGGCGATGTCGACCGACCTGATGCCGTCCGGGATCTCCCCCTCGGCGTTGTAGAGCATGACATGCTCGAAGATGAGCACCGGGTTCGGGTCGGCCAGCGCGGCGGCCAGCATGAAGCGCGCATCCGCGACCGTTGCCGGCGCCAGGATCCGCAGCCCCGGGACGTGCGCGTACCAGCCTTCCAGGCTGTGCGAATGCTGCGCGGCGAGTTGTCGCCCCGCCCCGGTCGCCATCCGGATCACCAGCGGCACGGCGAACTGCCCGCCCGACATGTGCGGGATGGTCGCCGCGCTGTTCACGATCTGGTCGAGCGCGAGGAGGCTGAAATTCACCGTCATGATCTCGAGGATCGGACGCATCCCCGCCATCGCCGCACCGACCGCCACGCCCGCGAGCGTGTTCTCGGACAGCGGCGTGTCGCGGATGCGATCCTCGCCGAGTTCCTCCATCAGCCCCTTGGTCACCGCGTAGCAGCCGCCGTAGCGCCCGACATCCTCGCCCATCAGGAAGACGCGGGGGTCGGCCAGGATCGCGTCCCGGATCGCCTGGCGGCAGGCCTCGCGGTAGGTCATGCGCGCGCTCATGCCGGCACCTCGTCCATCGTGACGAAGCGGTCGAGATCGGCCATTTCCTCGAGCGGCGCGGCCTCGGCGAAGGCGACGGCGTCGGCGACCTCGGCGCGGATCTCGGCCTCCATCGTCGCGGCCTCGCCCTCGTGCAGCAGGCCGGCCTGCTCGAGCCAGGCGCGGAACCGAAGGATCGGTCCGCGCTCGCGCCATTGCTCGATCTCCGCCTTGTCGCGGTAGAGCTGCGCATCGAACATGGAATGCGCGCGGAAGCGATAGGTGGCGCATTCGAGCAGAACGGGTCCCTCGCCGGCACGAATGCGCTCGGCGGCGCGGCGCGCGGCGACCTCGACGGCGACCACGTCCATGCCGTCCACCCGCTCGCCATGCATCCTGTAGCCGGCGGCCTTGTGCCAGATCTCGGTGTCGGCCTCGGCGACCTCGACCGGCGTGCCCATCGAGTAGCCGTTGTTCTCGCACACGAACAGGACCGGCAGGTGCCACAGGCTCGCGAGGTTCAGGCTCTCGTGGAAAGCGCCCTCGTCCGCCGCGCCCTCGCCGAAGAAGCAGGCGGTGACATTCGCACGCCCCTGCATCCTGTCGGCCAGCGCGACGCCGACGGCCAGCGGCAAACCGCCGCCGACGATGGCGTTGCCGCCGTAGAAGCGCGTCGTGCGATCGAAGACATGCATCGAGCCGCCACGGCCGCGGCAGCAGCCGGACAGCCGGCCGAACATCTCCGCCATCAGCGGGCGCATCGGGATGCCGCGCGCGATCGCCTGGCCGTGCTCGCGGTACGTCGCGACCACGGCGTCCTCGGGCGCGAGCGCCTGCATCACGCCGACCGAGACGGCCTCCTCACCGTCGTACAGGTGCAGGAAGCCGCGGATGTTCTGCGCCTGGTACTGCTCGGCGCAGGCCGCCTCGAATTCGCGGATGCGCATCATGTCGCGCAGCAGCGCGAGACCATGGGCGCGGTCGAGATGCACCTTCGCCGTCATCGCTCGTCGCTTTCCAGGGTGGAGAGGTCGCCTTCCGGCAGGCCGAGCTCGCGCGCCTTCAGCAGCCGCCGCATGATCTTGCCGCTGCGCGTCTTGGGCAGGTTCTGGCGGAAGTCGATCTCCTTCGGCGCCACCGCGGCGCCGAGGCGCTTGCGTGCGTGGCCCAGCAGCTCGCGCCGCAGCGCCTCGCCGGCCTCGAAGCCGGGCTTGAGCGCGACGAAGGCCTTGACGATCTCGCCCGCCGTCGGGTCGGGCTTGCCGATCACGCCGGCCTCGGCGACGGCGGGATGCTCCATCAGCGCGCTCTCGACCTCGAAGGGGCCGATCAGGTGGCCGGAGGTCTTGATCACGTCGTCGGCGCGGCCGACGAACCAGAAATATCCCTCCTCGTCGCGCATCGCGAGGTCACCGGTCAGGTACCAGCCATCGACGAAGCACTTCGCGTAGCGCGCCTCCTCATGCAGGTAGCCGCGCATCATCGACGGCCAGCCGGCGCGCAGCGCGAGCTCGCCCGAGGTCATCGGCGCGTCGATCACGCTGAGGCCACCGTCGCGGCGCTCGACGATGGCGGCCTCGATCCCCGGCAGCGGGCGGCCCATGGAACCGGGCTTCACGTCCATCGCGGCGAAGTTCGCGATCATGATGCCGCCGGTCTCGGTCTGCCACCAGTTGTCGTGGAAGGGCATGCCGAAGGCCTTCTGGCTCCAGACCACCGCCTCGGGGTTCAGCGGCTCGCCGACGCTCGCCATGAAGCGCAGCGCCGAGAGGTCGCGGCCTTCGAGCGGCGCCGCGCCGAGCTTCATCATCATGCGGATCGCGGTCGGCGCCGTGTACCACACGCTCACGCGCTCCTTCTCCAGGATGTCGTACCAGGTTGCGGCGTCAAACTCCGCCTCGGCAACCAGGTTGGTCACGCCGTTCACCAGCGGCGCAATGATGCCGTAGGAGGTGCCGGTGACCCAGCCGGGATCGGAGGTGCACCAGAAGACGTCGTCGGGATGCAGGTCGAGCGCGTACCGGCCGGTCATGGCGTGCATCACCACCGCCTCGTGCACATGCACCGCGCCCTTGGGGCGGCCGGTGGTGCCGCTGGTGAAGTGCAGCAGCGCCATGTCCTCGGGCGAGGTGGGCGGGATGGCGAAGTCCTCGCTCGCCGCCGCCATCAGGGCGGACCAGTCCTGCGTGCCCGGCACCTCCGCGGCAGCGCCGTCCTCGCCCACCAGGATCACGTGCTCGAGGCCCGGCAGGCGATCGCGCAGCGCGGCGACCTTGCGCGCATAAAGCGCCCCGGTCGTGACCAGCGCGCGCGCCGCGCCGAGTTCCATCCGCGTCGCGATGGGCTCCGGCCCGAAGGCCGAGAACAGGGGTGAGACGACGCATTTCGCCTTCAGCGCGCCGAGTACGGTCAGATAGAGTTCCGGGATGCGGCCGGCGAGGACGAAGACCCGGTCGCCGTCCTGCAGCCCGATGCCGCGCAGCGCGTTCGCCACGCGGTTGGTCGCGGCGCGGAGATCCGCCCAGGTGAAGGACCGCCGCTCCCCGCGCCGGCCGATCCAGCGCAGCGCCTCGCGCCCTGCATGCAGTCCGGCGGCGTGGCGGTCGACTGCCTCATGCGCGATGTTCAGCCCGCCGCCAGGCAGCCCGTCGAGCAGGGCGCGCGCAGCGGTCCAGTCGAAGCCGCGGCGGGCGTCATCGTAGTCCGCCATGTTCGGCAGGACGCGGAAAGCGTCGCGTCGCTTCACGATCCTCGGATAGCCGCCGATCGGGCGGTCCGTCGCCGCGTCCGTGGTCATGGCGGCCGCGCCCTCCTCCCGTGCTGGGGGCAAGGTCGCGGCACTGGCCGCCCGCGGCCATGATCCAGATCAACCGCCGGCGGCGGGCTGCGCCTCAGCCGAGGAAGGCGCCGCCGTTCACGTGGATGGTCTGGCCTGTCACGTAGCCGCCCTCGGGGCCGGCAAGCATGCGCACCACGGCGGCGATCTCCTCCACGCTCGCCTTGCGGCGCATCGGGATGCCGTCCTCCCGCCCGATGGTCACGGGCATCGCCCCCGCGCTGGCGCCGCGCGCGGTGTCGACCGCGCCGGGGGCCACGCAATTGGCGCGGATGCCCTGCGGTGCGAGTTCGACCGCCAGCGCGCGCATCAGCCCCTCAAGCCCCGCCTTGGAGGCCGAGACATGCGCGCGGTTCGGCGTGCCGACATGGGTCGAGATGCCCGACAGCGCGACGATCGCCCCGCCGCCACGCGCCACCATCAGCGGTACCGCGGCGCGGCACAGGATGAAGGCGCCGTCCAGCGCGACCGAGAGGATCTCCCGCCATTCCTCGAGGCTCATCTGCAGGAAGGGCGTCTGGCGGCGGAGCCCGGCATTGCTGACGAGGATGTCGAGGCCGCCAAGGCGCGCGCCGATCGCCTCCGTCATCCGCGCGACGGCCGCGGGGTCGGCGACATCGGCCAGCATCGACTCCGCCCGCCCGCCCATGGCGTGGATCTCCTGCGCCACGGCATCGACCGCGGCGGCGTCGGACCGCCCGTTCACCACCACCGTCGCGCCGTCACGCGCCAGCGCCAGCGCGATCGCGCGCCCGATGTTCCTGCCCGCGCCCGTGACCAGCGCGACCTTCCCGTCCAGCACGCCCATGCCGCGATCCCCCGTCCTTGCGTCATGGCGCGGGTAGCATGGCGACCCGCGCGGCGGGAGAGCCCGTGCGCTTGACGCACCAGGGTGACGCCTGCTGACCTCGGCACAGCGGAAAGGGCATGGCCATGACCGGACAGGCAGCGAAGGGCGGCCGCCGCCGCGTCGTCATCCTCGGCGCCGCCGGGCGCGATTTCCACGTCTTCAACACGATGTTCCGCGACGATGCGACGCGCGAGGTCGTGGCCTTCACCGCCGCGCAGATCCCGAACATTGCGGGGCGGGCCTATCCGGCCGCGCTCGCCGGGCCGCTCTATCCCGCCGGCATCCCGATCGAGCCGGAGGAGGCATTGCCGCGCCTGCTGCACGGGCGCGCGGTGCAGGAGGTCGTCTTCGCCTACAGCGACGTGACGCATGAACACGTGATGCATCTGGGCTCCGTCGCGCTGGCGGGCGGCGCGGATTTCGTCCTGCCCGGGCCGGATGCGACGATGCTGCGCGCGGCGCGACCCGTCATCGCGGTCTGCGCGGTGCGGACGGGCTGCGGCAAGTCGCAGGTCACGCGCTGGATCGCGGCGCGGCTGCGTGCGCGCGGCCTGCGCGTGGGCGTGCTCCGCCACCCGATGCCCTATGGCGACCTGGCGCGCCAGGCGGTGCAGCGCTTCGCGAGCGCAGCCGACCTCGACGCCGCCGCCTGCACGCTCGAGGAACGCGAGGAATACGAGCCCCACATCGCCGCCGGCGGCGTCGTTCATGCGGGCGTGGACTACGCCCGCATCCTGGCCGCGGCCGAGGCGGAGGCCGACATCCTGCTCTGGGACGGCGGCAACAACGACTTCCCCTTTCTCCGCCCGGACCTGCTCGTCACGCTGGTGGACCCGCTCCGCCCGGGGCACGAGAGCGCCTATCACCCCGGGGAGGCCGTGCTGCGCATGGCGGACATCGTGCTGGTGGCGAAGGCGAATGCGGCGCAGGAGTCCGACATCGCCCGCGTCGAGGGGGCGGCGCGGCGGCTGAACCCGGCGGCGGCGATCCTGCGCGGCGCCTCGCGCGTCACGCTCGACGACCCCGGCGCCGTGCGCGGCCGCCGCGTCCTGGTGGTGGAGGACGGCCCGACCCTGACCCATGGCGGCATGGCGACCGGGGCGGGTCATGCCGCCGCGGTCGCGGCCGGGGCGTCGGAGATCGTCGATCCGCGCCGTTCGGCGCATCCCGCGATCGCCGCCGTCTTCGCGGCCTTCCCACATCTCGGCCCGGTGCTGCCCGCGATGGGCTACGACGCAGCGCAGGTCAGCGCGCTGGCCGCCACCATCGCGGGGGCGGATGCGGAGGTCGTGGTGTCGGGAACGCCGGCGGGCATCGCGCACCTGCCCGGCCTCGCAAAGCCTGTGGTCCGCGCGCGCTATGCGTACGAGGATGTGGAAGATCCGGGGCTCGGCGCGGCGGTGGACCGGTTCCTCGCGCGCCGGGGCCTGGGATGACCGCTCATGCCCGCGGCGGCGGGAGCCCGCCGGCCATCAGGGGCCGAGCCCGGCCAGATGCGCCCGCAGCATCTCCGGCGGGCAGGGCGAGGCCGCGGGCACAAGCTCCGGCCACCTGTCCACCGCGGGCATCCCGCCGGGATTGCGACGGATCAGTTCGGTCTTGATGTAGGGGCAACCGTACGGCCCGCTCAGCGCCATCCAGAGATGGTGCGCGGGATTGACCGGCCGGGCCAGCAGGCGGGCGCGCGCGACGCTGGCATCGACGCCACGCACCCAGGACGGGATGGCGCGATCGAGGTACGCGCGCTGCACCGGGTCCGCCACCGCCAGGTCCACCAGCCGCCGATAGCCGTAGACGGTCGCCACGCGGTTGCCCGCGCCCAGCATGTGGCGGGCCAGGCGCAGTTCCCCACGCTGGATGATCCGCCATTTCGACCGGCTGAGCCTGAGGCGCCGGAGGAACAGGGCAAGGTCGGCGATGGCCTTGGGGCCGCGCGCGAGCGTGAACCAGGTCTGCAGGTGCGGCCCGCCCTGCGCGCTCTCGAGAAGCCCGAAGAAGCCGGGGCCGGCCTGACGCATCGCGGCGAACACCGGGTCGAGCGGGCGGATCGGTCCAAGCACGCTGTCGTTGACAAGGAGCACCTCCTCGGCGGTCGGCCAGCGGCGCAGCGCGACCGGCATGAGGTCCTTCCACGCACCGAAGTCGAGGCCCTTGTTGCGCCGGTGCACGACCAGCGCGGCGAGCCGGCGCGCATCCTGCCACGCATCCTCGGCGAAGGTCGGGCTGTTGGAGATGACCACGGTCGCGAAGCCAAGGCGCCGGTATGTCTCGATCTGCCGGCGTACCATGGCGCTGAGCGTGCCATCGGGGCTGAACTGCACGAAGAGCGCGACGGAGGCGTGGCCCGTGCATGGATCCTCCCCGGCCTCCATGCGCAGGATCGGCTCGCGCGGCCGGCGGAGGCGGTCCGAGGCGTCAAGGATTGAGATGCGGACCTCCTCGACGGACCAGACGACGCTCCGCCTGACCAGCCGGGACAGGAAGGCGGCCAGCAGTCGTATCGTCCGCGCGGCGAACCTCGCATATGCGGCGAGCACCGCCATCACCACCGGCACCAGCGTCCAGGGGCGGCGCAGCGTCGCACGTCGTGGAAGCCTGAAGCCGCGCTGCTCGAAGCGCGGCAGTCGGAACGGCGGCAGCCCGTGCAGCAGGCGCCACAGGCCGGAGCGCGCCATGGTGATGTCGGTCAGGACCGGCAGCGGCGCATCGGGGCCGCCCGCCACGGACGGCCCGGGAGACTGCGGCGGCTGCACCGCAGCGGGCGGCGCGGTCGTCGCCGTGTCGCCGGTCATCGGATGCGCCCGCGCATCCGCGCGATGCGGGCGCGCAACGGCAGGGGAACGACGAAACGCAGCACCGCGCGGATCGGGTCGGCAGGTGGCGGTGCCGGTGCCGCGGGCGGATCCGGCGGCTCGGGCGGCGGTTCAGGCTCAGGGGGCGGCGCAGGCTCAGGCTGCGGCTGTCCGTCGCCAAGGCCCAGGAACCGCGAGGTCTGCACATGGCTGTCCCGCATCGCATCGCCCAGCAGCGCCAGCCGATGCGCCTCGAACGCGACCTCGGTCGCGAAGACGCGGCGCCCGCGCCGCAGGTGCACGATGAACTCGACGCCGGGCTGCGGCGCGAGCCGTTCGACACGCCAGTCGATCAGGCCGATCTCGGCGAGTTCGAGGATCGCGAGTTCGAAGGTGGCCGGCGTGAAGACCCAGGCGTGGCAATCCGCGTAGGGCGCCGCATTATCCTCGCGCGCGGCGAGGAAGCGCCGATGCGCCTCGCGCAGCGTCCTTCGGGGGCGCGCCCCGCCGGACGGTACGAACCCCCAACCCGTGACGCCATCGAGTTCCGCAAGGTTGGCATTCTGGTCGAAGATGTCGGCCGCCAGGTGGCGGACCCGCGCGTCCCGGTGGGCGGCGAGCAACTTGCCCGTGGTCGTCGGGGGCCGGAAGAAGTCGAAGCAGTAGCGCTTGTCCGGCACCGCGAGGCTGACAAGCCCGCCATCGGGCCGCAGCAGCCGCTCGGCCGCGCGCAGCACGCCGACGGGGTCGGGGAAGTGCTCGATGACGTGGCTCGCGATCAGCAGGTCGTAGGTGCCGTGGGTTTCCTCCGGGAACAGCGCGTCGAGCGGACCCTCCGTCCAGACGTGATCGACATCCTCGATGCGCGACGTGTCGACGCTGTCGTCCCGACGGTACTTGGCGACGAGCCCCTGCCGGTCGGCATGGTCCACCACGGTCGTGCTCCAGCCGGCCGAGCGCGGCGCGATCGGCGCGTGGCTCGGCCCGATCTCGATGATGCGCGACCCCGGCCCGGCGCCGGCCAGCAGGTCCTCCTGCCGCGGGCGCCGTTCGGCGTCTGCGGGGCGGATGCCATCCGGCCCGCGGGGGGCGGGGGCTTCGGCCATCGCGTGGACCTGCGCGGCCACGGCCGCACCACGGCCGGCGAAAAGGTCGCGCAACGCGGCGCGACGCGCCGGATCGCCGGCGGCGGACAGGACGCGGCGGATCCCGGGCGCCTGGTCCTCACCGATGGCCAGAACGCCGAGCCCTTGCCCGTGCAGGAAGGAGAAGGACGGCCAGCGCGCGGAGACCTCGGCCCAGAGCCGTGCGGCGCCGCGCCCGTCCGCGCGCCCCTCGGTCTCATGGAGCAGGACCACGCCGCAGGGCGACATCTTGGGCAACCAGGCGCGGAAATCCTCGGCCACGGCCTCATGCGCGCGGGAGTCTCCGCCGATGTGCAGGAGGTCGACCGAGCCGTCTTCGAAGCGGTCGAGCGCCTCCGCGCCGCGCATCCGCAGCAGCGTCGAGACGTCGGCGTGCCGCAGGGCGTTCAGCGCCGAGATCGCCTCGAAGGCCGCATTCGGATCGGCGTCGGCGTCCTCCTCGCCCTGCCAGGTGCCCACCGCGAAGCAGCGCGGCGTCGGCGACACGCGTCGCGCCGCCTGGCAGAGGGCCATGTAGGAGACGCCGCATCGGGTCCCGAGTTCCACCAGCACGCGCGGCGCCATCGCTGCGACAAGCCAGGCGGCGAAGGGCGTATGTTCGATCCAGGCGCTCTCGGCCAGGTGCCGCGGCCACCAGGCGGACGTGGGGAATGCCTCCGGGTCCTGGGGCGCAGCCTCGGCTCCCGACGTCCTCGAGGCGCCGCCCGTCATGTTCCCGATCATCGTCGATTGGCTACCATGGTGGCGCCGGCCCTTCCACTGCGCGGTGCGGCGCCGCGCGGCCCGCGATCGCTCTCTCTAGGCGCCGCGGTGCGCAGGCGCCATAAGCGCGGACGGAGGCCGCCCCGGCGGCATCACGACCGAGAGAAAGCCTGTCCGCCCGCCATGAGCCCGCCCCCGCATCCCGGCGTCGCCCCGTGACCGAACCCCGTGCCTATCGCGCCGAACTGGCGCTGCGCCGCGCCATGCCGGAAGGGCTGAAGACTCTCGGCCGCCTCGTGCGTCTCACGTTCCAGCCGCCGCCGCCGTCCGCGCCGACCATCCCGCAGGGGCAACTGGACGGCTGCGCGCTGATGTCGGACCGGGTCGAGATGCTCCGCCGCCTGCCCAAGGGCGGCCGGGTCTGCGAACTCGGCACCTTCAGGGGCGACTTCGCGCGCGCCATCCTCGACATCGTGGCGCCGGACGAGTTGCACCTGGTCGATGTCAGCTTCGCGGCCTGCCGCCAGGATGTCCTGGACCACCCTGCCGTGCGCCGCCACGAGACGACGACGACGGCCTTCCTCGGCGCATCGCCCGCGGCGGATTTCGACTGGATCTACGTCGATGCCGACCATGGCTACGAGGCGGTGGTGGCCGACATCGCGGCCGCGAAGGGCCGGGTGAAGCCGGGCGGCCTGCTCGTGTTCAACGATTTCGCGCGGATCGTGCGGCGGGGCTTCGGCATCTTCGGCGTGCACCAGGCGGTCTCGGAATTCGCCGTCGCCGAGGGCTGGGCCCTGGCTTACCTCTGCCTGAACGGCGAAGCGCTCTACGACGTGGCGCTGCGCCGCCCGGCCTGACCCCTGTCGCCCATCCGGGGCTCGGTCGTCGGGCCACCGGGTGCGGGCGGGTGTCAGTTCCGCCCGGCGGGAAAGGGCCTAGGTCGCGTCCTCGGGGCCCAGAACCTCGGCCACCGGGCCGTCCGCGATGATGCGCCCGCCCTCGAGCCGGATGGCGCGCGTGCACCATTTGCGCACGATGCCCATGTCATGCGTCGCGATCAGTAGGATCTCGGCATCCGTGACCAGGCGCGCCAGGCGCTGCTCCGCGCGCTTCATGAAGTCGGCATCGCCGGCGAGGAACCATTCGTCCATCAGTAGGATGGCGGGTGCCATCGCGGTTGCCATGGCGAAGGACAGCCGGACGTTCATGCCGGCGGAATAGCCGCGCACCGGCACATCGAAGAATTCCGCCAGGCCCACGAAGCCGGCCACCTCGTCCGCGAGCGCGCGGCCCTCGGCCTCGGTCATGCCGCGGTAGAGGGAGCGCAGGACGACGTTCTCGCGCCCCGTCAGCAGCGGGTCCATGCCGGCGGCCGGGTCGATCAGCGAGCCGATCTCGCCCTCGATGCGCAGAGACCCGGCGACCGGCTCATAGACGCCGGCCACGGTGCGCAGCAGGGTCGTCTTCCCGGCCCCGTTGGGTCCGACGAGCGCCACGCGCTCCCCGTCGCCGATAGTGAAGGAGAGGTCGCGCAGCGCCGCCACGACGATCCGGTTGTCCTCGTTCTGCTTCAGCCTGAGCGGGGATGAGGCGAGCAGGCGCTGCTTCAGCGAACGCGCGTTGTGGTGATAGAGCGGGAACTCGATCGCGAGACCCGCCGCCTCGATCAGCGCCATGGCGTCACACCCAGAAGGCGATCCGCCCGCGGAAGCGGACGAAGAAGACCCAGGCCAGGCCACAGAGCGCCCCGGTCCAGAGCACCGCCATCAGCCAGACCACGATCCCCCCGGTCTCCCCCATCAGCGGGGCGCGCACCGTCTCCATCACGGCGAAGAAGGGGTTGATCGGCAGCCAGGGCTGCCAGTGGCCGACCATCTCCGGCTTCCAGATGACCGGGGAGACGAAAAACGCGATCTGCATCACCGAGCCCACGATCGGCGGGATGTCCCGGAAGCGGGCGCAGACCATGCCGAGGAATATCGAGGCCGCGAAGACCCCGACCGAGAGCAGCACCAGCCCGGGCAGGGCCAGCACCGCGGTCCAGGACGGCGCCACGCCGAACACCGCGAACACCACGCCGATCAGCGGCAGGTTGTGCGCCGCCACCACCGCGTTCCGGAACACGACCCTCAGCGCATGGACCGTGAAGGGCAGCGGCATCTGCCGGATCACCCCCTCCGCGCCCGTGAGGCTCGCGGACGCGTCCGTCACCGACTGCGACAGCGTGTTCCAGATGATGAGGCTGACGGCGAGCCAGGGCAGGTAGTCGGTCACGTCCATGCGGAACAGCTTGGCGTAGAGCACGCCGAGCGCCGTCAGCATCACGCCGGTCGAGATGGTCAGCCAGAAGGGGCCGAGGACGGATCCGCGGTAGCGGTGCGTGATGTCGCTCCGCGCAAGCGCCCAGGCCAGGCGCCACCGCGCGAAGCCGCCCGCGAGGTCCTCAAGGGCGCGTTCGCGCCGCCGCGGGGCGGCGGCATCGAATTCGCGGGCGGGTGATGCAGCGTGCAGCATGGGCGGGGGCTTCTACACGCCCCCGGCGCCAGCCGGAAGGGCAGCGCGGCTACTTGCCGCCGCGCGCGTCGATCGGGCCGCGGGGCCCCGCGCCGTAGCCCACCGGGGCCGCGCCACCGGCGCGCGAGAGTCGCACGCGGTCGGTCTGCGTGATCAGCACGCGCTCGCCGACCGTCAGGCCGAGCTCGTTGGTCTGCACCACGGCGCGGGTCTGGCCGTCGTCGTCGCGGATGATGAATTCCATGGCGTCGCCGCGCGTGACGCCTTCCTCGACGGCGGCGCCGGCAATGCCGCCGGCCAGCGCGCCGACCACGCCGGCCACGGTGCGCGCGCGCCAGTCGCCGCCGATCGTGCTGCCGACCAGGCCGCCCGCCACCGCCCCGGTGCCGGCGCCGATGCCCGTGCGCGTGCCCTGCACCGCCACCGGCCGCATGCCGACGATGGTGCCCGAGGAGACATAGCCCGAGGCGCCGAGCACGCTCCGGTCCACGGTCGAGTTCGTGGCCGGCGCGCAGGCCGAGAGCCCCAGGGCGAGGACGAGAACGGCGGTGGCCGGGGCGATGCGACGAAGCTGGATCATGGCGACAAACTCCCGAATCGGACGCGTCAGCGGGTCGGGGCCGCGTCGATGCCGCCCCGCGATGACCATAATATGGCCGTTGCGTCCATCACTGGCACCCCGGGGCGGGTCCCGCCCACCACATCCTGTTGGCAGGCCGGAATGCTTGACCCGGTCCGGGGCGCTGGCCTACGCAAGGTTTCATAGATTGGCGTTTCATGCCCGACGCGGGCTTGCCCGGAGGGGCCGGGGGGGATCCGGCCGCTCCTTGGAATAGGGTGAGCCAGGTGCGGGGCCGCAGGGGGATCAGGGGGAATGACCGGAACCTTCAAGGGCGGTGCCAGGGCCGTTTTGGCCGTCGCACTCCTGGCGCTGGTGTCGGCCTGCGCCGATACCGGGCAGCGCAGCGCATCGAACGGGCCCTATTACAACCGCCCCGACAGCACGTCGCCGCCCGGACCGCCGGGCGACCCGTGGGGCCCCTGGATTCGCGATGCCTCGCGCCGCTTCGACATTCCCGAGCTCTGGATTCGCGAAGTCATGCGCCAGGAGAGCGGCGGCAGGGCCGGCGCGACCTCGCATGCCGGCGCCATGGGGCTGATGCAGGTGATGCCCGGCACCTACCGGGAACTGCAGGCACGCTACAACCTCGGCTCCGACCCCTATCACCCGTATGACAGCATCCAGGCGGGCGCGGCCTACCTGCGGGAGATGTACGAGCTCTACGGCAATCCGGCCTTCCTCGCGGCCTACAACGCGGGCCCGCGGCGGACCGAGGAATACCTCTGGGGCGGACGTGGCCTGCCGAACGAGACGCGCAACTACGTGGCCCGGATCGGGCCCCGCATCACCAGCGCGCAGCCGAACCGCCGCGCGGCGCCCGAGGTCTACGCCGCGGCCGAGATGGGCTTCAATGTCCCGCCGGGCCCCCGCCCGATGGGTGGCGCGACCATGCTGGCGCTTCGCGAGCAGCGCCATGCGGCGGCCGCGGTCCAGGTGGCCTCGGCCCCGCCGCCGCCGGCCGCACCGCGCATCCAGGTCGCGAGCCTCGCGCCCATGGTGCCAGCCCCGGCGGCGGGCGGCACCACGCCGGCGCACATGACCGGCATCGAGAACCCGACCCTGACGCCAAGCGCGCGCGCCGCCCTCGCCGAGGCCGCCCGCCAGTCGGAGATCGAGCGCGCCCAGCAGCAGGAAGAGGAGACCGCCGCGGCCCGCGTCGCCACCGCCGCACTGGCGCCGCCGGAGCGGCGCCCCGCAGCTGCCTCGCCCTTCGGCCGGCTCGGCATCGTCGGCACGGCCCAGGCAGGGACCCTGCCGCGGCCGCTCGCGACGCCGCCCCAGCGTCCCGCCGCCGCCAGCCCGGCCGTGGCCCGCGCGCCGTCCGGCGGGCGCGCGGACTGGTCGGTTCAGGTTGGCGCCTTCGCCTCGCAGAACCTGGCCCGCACCTCGGCGAACCAGGCGCGCGACGTGGTCGCGCTGCTCGGATCCCGCACGGCGGTGACGCCGGTGCAGCAGGGGCGCACGACGCTCTATCGGGCGCGGGTGACCGGCCTGACCCGCAGCGGCGCTGAACAGGCCTGCTCCCGCCTGCGGTCCCGCGGCGACTGCACGATCGTCGCACCCGGCGCCTGAGGCGCCACGCCGGGCGGGCGAGACAGGGGGGGCCGCGGCCGCAGGGTCGCGGCCCTTTTTCGTGGGCGGGCACCTGCCCTGGCCGCGATGCAGGGCTCGCCCCCTTGCCGCCGTGATCCCGGGGCGCCACCCTGCGGCCGCTCAAGCCGGAGAAACGCCCATGCCCGCCGAAGGCGGCCGATCGCTGCCATCGCTGCCATCGCTGCCGACCTCGGGATTCGGCGCGCTCGACGCCATGGTGCGGCCGCGCTCGGTGGCCGTCATCGGCGCATCGGACGATGCGACGCGCATCGGCGGCCGGCCGATCGCCTACATGCAGCGCCAGGGCTTCGCCGGCGCCATCCTGCCGGTGAACCCGAACCGGGCGACGGTGCAGGGGCTGCCGGCCTTCGCCTCCGTCGCCGCCCTGTCGCAGGCGCCCGATGTCGCGATCGTGGCCGTGCCGGGGGAAGCCGCGGTGCAGGCGGTGGACGACCTCGGCGCCAAGGGCTGCCGCGCCGCGGTGGTCTTCACCGCCGGCTTCGCCGAGGTGGACGAGGCCGGCGCCGCGATGCAGGACCGCATGGTCGCGGCCGCGCGCCGGCACGGGATGCGCATCCTGGGGCCGAACTGCCTCGGCCTGTTCAATGCCGCCGTGCATTTCTACCCGATGTTCTCGCTGTCCTTCGAACAGGGCTGGCCGCTGCCGGGGAACATCGGCATCGCCTCCCAGTCCGGCGCCTATGGCACGCATGTCTTCGCCGTCTCCCGCCAGCGGGGGATGGGCACGCCGGTTTGTATCACCACGGGCAACGAGGCCGATGTCTCGCTCGGCGAGGCTATCGGCTGGATGGCGCAGGCGCCGGAGGTCGAGGTGATCTGCGCCTATGCGGAAGGGATCCGCGAGAGCGCCCGCTTCACCGCGGCACTCGATCTGGCCAGGCGCAACCGCAAGCCGGTGGTGCTGATGAAGGTCGGCCGGAGCGAGCTCGGCGGCCATGCGGCGAAGTCGCACACCGCGTCGATCGCCGGCGACGATGCGGTGACGCAGGCCGTGCTCGACGAATATGGCGTGGTGCGCGCGAACACGACCGAGCAGATGCTCGACATCGCCTATGCCGCGACGAAGCGCATCTATCCCGTGCGCAACAGCATGGGCGTCATCACGGTCAGCGGCGGCGCGGGCGTGCTGATCTCGGACGCGGCGGAGGCGATGGGCGTGCCGATGCCGCCGATGCCGGACAAGGCGCAGGCGCATCTGCGCTCGCTGATCTCCTTCTGCGCGCCGCGCAACCCGGTGGATTGCACCGCGCAGGCGGTGAACCAGACCGAGTTGTTCCCGCAATTCCTGGAAACCACGGCCGAGGCCGGCGGCTATGCCTCCATGCTGGTTTTCCTGACCCAGACCGGCGGCTCGACCACCATGGCGCCGAAGCTGCGACCCTATCTCAAGCAGGCGCGGGAGAATTTCCCCGATCGGCTCTGGGTGCTCTCGGCCATCGCCTCCGCGGACAAGATCAAGGGCTACGAGGAGGACGGCTACCTGGTGTTCGAGGACCCGACGCGCGCCGTTGCTGCGATCGAGGCCATGGGCCGCTTCGGCGACGCCTTCGCGCGCGCCGATCGCGGGGAGATCGTGGCGCGCGCGGTGGCGCTGCCGGCATCGACGCCCTCCGAGGCCGAGGGCAAGCGCATCCTGGCCACCGCCGGCGTGCCCGCGGTGCCGGAACGCGCCTGCGCCTCGGCCGCGGAAGCTGTCGCGGCGGCCGAGGCCTTCGGCTATCCGGTGGTGGCGAAGATCCTGTCGCCCGACATCCTGCACAAGAGCGAGATCGGCGGCGTCATCCTCGACCTGGCCGACGCCGACGCGGTGCGCGCGGCGCATGCGACGTTGCTCGCGCGTGCCGCGGACCGCGCCCCTGGCGCGCGGATCGAGGGCGTGCTGGTCGCGAAGCAGATCAAGGGCGCGGTCGAGATGGCGCTCGGCGTCATCCGCGACCCGGTCTTCGGGCCGGTCGCGATGGTCGGCCTCGGCGGCGTCTTCATCGAGATCCTGAAGGACGTGGCCTTCCGCCGCTGCCCCTTCGGCTACGAGGAGGCGGAGCGGATGATCCGCAGCCTCAAGGGCTTTCCGCTGCTGGACGGCGCCCGCGGGCGGCCGAAGGCGGATGTCGCGGCGCTGGCGGGTGCGCTCGCCGCGCTGTCGCGATTCGCCGCCGGTGCGGGGGACCGCCTGGTATCGGTCGACGTAAACCCGCTGCTGGTGCTGCCCGAGGGCCAGGGCGCCTTCGCGGCGGATGCCGTGATCGAGGTCGAGGAAACCCGCTGATGCCGATCGACTACCAGCATTTGCTGAACTACCCGATCCCGGAAATCCGCCAGGCGATCCGCTGGCAGGACACGGCGCTGTACAATTTCTCGGTCGGCCTCGGGCAGGACCCGATGGACCAGGCGCAGCTCGACTTCCTCTACGAGCCGCGGCTCAAGGCAATGCCGTCCATGGCCGTGGTGCTCGGATATCCCGGCTTCTGGCTGCGCAACCCGGATACCGGCGTCGACTGGACGCAGGTGCTGCACGGCGAACAGTCGATCATCCTGCACAGGCCCCTGCCGGCCGAGGGCGAGATCATCGGCAAGTCGCGCATCAGATCCATCGTCGACCGCGGCGCCGGCAAGGGCGCGCTGCTCTACAACGAGCGCGTGGTGCTGGATGCGAAGACGGGCGAGAAGCTGGCGACGCTGGAAGGCACCACCTTCGCGCGCGGCGATGGCGGCTTCGGCGGGCCGTCCGGCCCCGTGAAGAAGCCGCATCCCGAGCCGGAGCACGCGCCGGACGTCACCCTCGACCTGCCGACGCGCCCCGAACAGGCGCTGGTCTACCGCCTGAACGGCGACCACAACCCGCTGCACATCGACCCGGAGGTCGCCGCCAAGGCGGGCTTCCCGCGCCCGATCCTGCATGGCCTTTGCACCTTCGGGGTGGTGTGCCATGCGCTGATGAAGGCACTCTGCGGCTACGATCCCGCGCGCTTCGGGCGGATGGACCTGCGCTTCTCCTCCCCCGTCTTCCCGGGCGAGACGATCCGCACGGAGATCTGGCACGAGGAGGGCGGCGCAGCGTTCCGCGCCCGCGTGGTGGAGCGCGACAAGGTGGTGGTGAGCAACGGGCTCTTCAGGCACCCGTGAGGAAGCAGGACACGTGATCAACAAGATCGTTCAATCCCTCGCCGACGCCATGGACGGCATCAAGGACGGCTCGACCGTGCTGATCGGCGGCTTCGGCGCCGTCGGCCAGCCGGACGCGCTGATCGAGGCGCTGATCGAGCAGGGGGCGACGGACCTCACCTGCGTCGCGAACAATGCCGGCACCGGGCGCGTCGGGCTCGCGAAGCTCATGGAACTCGGCCGGGTGCGGAAGATCATCTGCTCCTTCCCGCGCAGCGCGGGCTCGGTGGTGTTCGAGGACCTGTACCGCGCCGGGAAGATCGAACTCGAGATCGTGCCGCAGGGGACCATGGCCGAACGCATGCGCGCCGCCGGCGCCGGCGTGCCGGCCTTCTTCACCGCCACCTCGGTCGGCACCATCCTGGCCAACGGCAAGGAGCACCGCGAGTTCGGCGGGCGCACCTACGTCATGGAGCATGCGCTCAAGGGCGACGTCGCGCTGGTCGAGGCCTGGGAGGCCGACCGATGGGGTAACCTGACCTATCGTTCCTCCGGGCGGAACTTCAACCCGGTGATGGCGATGGCCGCCGACCTCACCATCGCGCAGGCGATGCACATCCGGGACCTCGGCGAGATCGTGCCCGAGAACGTGCACACGCCGGGCATCTTCGTGAAGCGCGTGGTCCGCGTGGATCGCGGACCGGCCTGGGCATGATCCATCCGATCGCCGCAGGGCGCAGGGCCGCAGGCCTGAGCACCCGGAGGCGTGGATCGAATGGTCGAAACGAAGGGAGAGAGAGATGCAGGGCTTCGACCGCAAGGCCATGGCCGCCCGCCTGGCGCAGGACATCCCCGAGGGCTGGTACGTCAACCTCGGCATCGGCATCCCGACCATGGTGGGCGATTTCGTGCCGCTCGACCGCGAGGTGATCCTGCATTCCGAGAACGGCATCCTCGGCATGGGCCCCGCGCCGGCGCCCGACAAGGTGGACCCCTGGCTGGTGAACGCCGGCAAGCAGGCGGTCACGCTGCGCCCCGGCGGGTCCTACTGCCATCACGCCGACAGCTTCGCGATGATCCGCGGCGGGCATATCGACCTCTGTGTGCTCGGCGCCTTCGAGGTGGCGGAGAACGGCGATATCGCGAACTGGGCGACGAGCGAGAACGACACGGCGCCGGCGGTGGGCGGCGCGATGGACCTCGGCGCCGGCGCGAAGCGGCTCTGGGTGATCATGGAGCACACCACCAAGGACGGACGGCCGAAGCTCGTGGAGCGCTGCGGCTATCCGCTGACCACGCCGCGCGCGGTCAAGCGCGTCTACACCAATCTCGGCGTGTTCGAGGTGGTGCCCGACAAGGGGTTCGTGGTGGTGGACCTGGCGCCGGGGGTGACGCTGGAGCAGGCGCAGGCGGCCAGCGGCGCGACCCTGCACACGCAGTGATTAAGGTCGGGGGGAGGGAACTCCCCCCGATCCCCCCTCCTTCTTTGGGGATTTTCGCGGCTCGCCGCAGGCGAGGCGCCCGGACAGAAAAGGGAGGGGGTTCGGGGGAGGTTCCCCCCCCCCGGCCTTCCTTGAGGAAACGATGAGCCAGGCAGCCGACGACCGGACCGAATCCATCCGCATGATCCGCGACAGCGCCGGCGCGGTCGCGCCGCGCGGCGGCGACACGAAGCGCGTGCGCGCGCTCCGCTTCCAGGCCCCCGGCTTCGACCGCGCCGTCTTCCACGAGATGGGCGAGCTCGGTTGGATCGGCCTCGCGGTGCCCGAGGAAGCCGGCGGCTCCGGCCTCGGCATGGCGGAGGCCGTGGCGCTGGCCGAGGAGATCGGCGGCGGCCTGGCGCCCGAGCCGCTGATCCCAGCGATGCTCTCGGCCCGCCTGCTGGCGGCGGCCGAGGACACGGCGCTGGCGCAGACGCTGCTTGCCGGCCAACGGGTCGTTCTCACCGCGTGGCAGGAACGCCCCGACACGCTCGAGGCCCACGGCACAGACGATGCGCCGCGCGTCTTCGTCCCCATGGCGGGCGGCGCGGACACCTTCCTCCTGCCGGTGCGGGAGGCCGACCGCATTGCGTTGCTCGCGCTGCCCGCCGCGGGGGCGGACGTCACGCTCGAGAAGACGATGGATGGCGGGCATGTCGGCACGCTCCGCCCCTCGCTCGCGGTCGCCGAGCGCGTCGCGGACGATGTCGGCGCGCTGCTCGACCTGGCGCTCGACGAGGCGGCGCTGACGACCTCCGGCGCCATGCTCGGCCTGATGGAGCGCGCCTTCGACCTGACGCTGGGCTATCTGCGGACGCGCCAGCAGTTCGGGCGGATCATCGGCACCTTCCAGTCGCTGCAGCATCGCGCGGCGGACCTGAAGATCCATCTCGCGCTGACGCGCGCGGCGGTGGAGGCGGCGGCGGCCGCGCTCGATGCCGGCGCGACCGGCGCGGCGCGGCGCGCGGCGGTCTCGAAGGCCAAGCACCGCGCGGCGGAATCGGGGATGCTGGTGCTGCGGCAATGCATCCAGCTTCATGGCGGCATCGGCTATACGGACGAATACGATGTCGGCCTCTATCTCCGCCGCGGCATGGTGATCGCGAACCAGTACGGCTCGGCGACGCTGCACAGGCGGCGCTTCATGGCCCTGGCCCCGGAGGACGTGGAATGAGCGACGCGGCCCGCGTGCGGGAGGAGATGGACGGCGCCGTCCTGATCCTGACCATCGACTACCCTTCGCGGAAGAACGCGATCGGCCCCGGCGTGCGCCAGGCGATGGAGGATGCGCTGGAACGCGCGCAGGACGACCGCGCGGTGCGCGCCATCGTCGTCACCGGCGCGGGCGGGACCTTCTGCGCAGGCGGCGACATCTCCAACATGAATGTCGGCAGCGCGCTCGACGGCCGGGACCGGATGCGCCGTACGCACCGCCTCGTTCGGCTGATGGCGAAGGGGGGCAAACCCCTGGTCGCCGCGGTGGAGGGCTGGGCGGCCGGCGCCGGCATGGCGGTCGCCTGCGCCTGCGACACCATCGTGGCCGCCGAGGACGCCCGCTTCGTGGCGGGCTTCCACAAGATCGGCCTGATGTCCGACATGGGACTGCCCTTCTTCCTGCCGCGGCGGGTCGGTGTCGGGCGGGCGCGGCGCATCCTTTTCTACCATGAGGTGACGAACGCACCGGAAGGCGAGCGCATAGGCCTTGTGGATTTCGTGGCGCCACCGGGCAAGGCGCTGGAGATGGCGCTCGAGAAGGCGCGCTTCCTCGCAGCCGAGGCCGCCGGCCCGATCGCGCTGACGAAGAAGATCCTGGCCGAGGGCCTCGACGAGGCGCTGGCCGACGAGCAGACCTTCCAGGGCCTGCTGTTCACCACGCCCGACTTCCAGGAAGGCCGGGCCGCCTTCCTGGAAAAGCGCAAGCCGAACTTCGCCGGAGGCTGAACGAGATGGTCGCGATCACGCCGAACGAGCCGCAGGACCTGAACCTGCTCGACGACGAGACCTTCCGGACGCATGTGCGCCGCTGGATCGAGGCGAACTACCCGCCCGACCTCCGCAATCCGCCCAAGCGCCTGCACTGGGAGGAGAACAAGCCCTGGTACTTCATGCTGGCCGAGAAGGGCTGGCTCTGCCCCGGCTGGCCGCGGCAGTTCGGCGGGCTCGGCCTCAGCCCCGCCAAGCAGATCATCTTCACCGAGGAGATCGAGCGCCACGGCTGCGCGCGCACCAACGACCACGGCATCGTCATGGTGGGGCCGCTGCTGATCAACCACGGCACGGCCGAACAGCAGGAATACTTCCTGCCGAAGATCCTGAGCGGCGAGCACATCTGGTGCCAGGGCTATTCCGAACCCAATGCCGGATCGGACCTGGCCGCGCTCCGCACCGAAGCCGTGCTGGACGGCGACCACTACGTGGTGAACGGCCAGAAGATCTGGACCACCCTCGCCTCCGACGCGAACTGGTGCTTCCTGCTGGTCCGAACGGACAAGGCGGCGAAGAAGCAGGAAGGCATATCGTTCCTGCTGGTGGACATGGCGACGCCCGGCATCACGGTGAAGCCGATCATCAACCTCGAATACCATGACGAATTCTGCGAGGTGTTCTTCGACAATGTCCGGGTGCCGGCAAAGAACCTCGTCGGCACGCCGAACCGCGGCTGGGACATGGCGAAGGCGCTGCTGTCCTTCGAACGCATCTACCTCGGCTCCCCGCGCCTGTCGGCCTATGCCTTCGCGCGACTGCGGCAACTGGCCGAACGCATGGGCGTGTGGGAGGACGCAGCCTTCCAGGAGACCTACGGCCGGCTCCGCCTCGACCTCGAGGATCTGAAGTCGCTCTACGGTGTCTTCGTGGAAAAGCTCCGGCGCGGCGAGACGCTCGGCCCCGACGTGTCGATGCTCAAGATCTTCCAGACGGAACTCTTCCAGCGCATCACCGACACGATGCTCGAGATCGCGGGCGAGAATGCCGGGCTGCTGGAGCCGATGGAAGGTAACCGCAACCTCAACCCGACCGGCCTCTATATCCAGGCGCGACCGGCCACGATCTACGGCGGGTCGAACGAGATCCAGCGCAACATCCTGAGCAAGAACGTGCTCGGCCTGCCGGGCTGACGGCGCGTCACGCCCTCCGGGGCGCGACGCGCGGTTCTTCCAGCAGCCAGAACAGGATGTTGTTGCGGAAGGTCGGGTCGCGCGTGATCTCGAGGTGCTCGCGCGGCAGGAAAAGGGTGCGGTGGAAGCCCATCGGGCTCTGCACCGTGGGCGTCCGAGCCTCCTGGCCCTGGCGAAAGTCGAGCAGGGCGGAATCGCGCAGCACCAGGCCGTCGCCCGGGTCGGTCCGTGCCTCCGCGATCGCGCCAGTCTCGGGGTTGGCGATGATCCGCGACGCCGTCGGTAGCGCATCCCCGGCCACGATCATCAGGTCGGTGCCGGGCGGCTGCGTCACCGGCCGGTCCATCGCGGCGGAGAAGGCGCGGGCGCGGCGCAGCAGCCTCCCCTGCAGTGCCAGCGCCAAACGCCGCCGCTCCTCCGCCGAGGCGACGCCAGGCATCAGCGTGGCCAGGTCCGCGTCGTTGTCGCGCTTCGCGATGCCCCAGCCCATGCTCCGCCACAGGTCCGGATCGTACGGGTCGGGCGCCGTGCCCGGCTGTCCCGCCACCACCACCGCCCGCGCCCGCTGCCGCGGCAGCAACTGATAGAGCGACGGGAAGGTGCCGAGGATCGCCGGGCTGTAGCGCGGCACGATCGGCGATCCGAAGTCGCGCCCGTCCACCAGCACGCGGAAGGCGTCGAGCGAGCCGCCATTGGGCGTCCCGATCTGGATCAGCCGCGCCATGAACGGCGCGCCGGCGAAGGTGAGCGGCGGCAGCGTGCCATCGGCCGGCAGGTCGGCATCGCCGTAGAGCATGGCGTAGCGCGCCACCAGGCCGCCCATGGAATGCGCCACGACGTCGAACTTCACGTCGGCGTCGCGCACACCGAAGCGTCGCGCGTACTCGCCCTGCACGTAGGCACGCTTCTCCCGCATGAAGGCCATCAGCCGGCGCGCATTCGCCACGTTGTCCTGGCGCCAGTCGTAGTCGAACTGGAAGCAGGTGAAGTGGTCCCGCCCGTAGTCGACTGCTCCGCCGAGGCCCAGCGCCTCGTCTCGGTAGCCGCCGATGCCGAGCGTCGCCATGATCTCGGCATAGGCCTGCAGCGCGATCGGGATGCCGGCGACGCGGATGCGCACGCGGTCGAGCACGCCATCGGGCTGCACGGCGGCGCCCGGCGTCGCCATCATGTCGGTGAAGGGCAGCGCCACCAGCCGCGCGCCGTCCGGCGTTCCGGGGTTCGCCGCGTTGCCGTCGAACGCGCCCCAGACGATCCGGCCAGAAGCGGGATCGCGCAGCCGGCTGCCGAGCAGGCCCGGGATGACAATGATCGGGTTGCGGTCGATGCCGTGGTGCTGCGCCGCCGGGTTGTAGATCAACGCGAGGTTGGTCATGGGCTCCGGCGCGCAGCCCGCGAGCGCTGCGGCGGCCGCGGCGCCGCCCAGCAGCAGGGCGCGGCGGCCGCCCGGCGCCGTGGCCCTGGGACGGTCCTGGTCCGGACCTTGGCATCGCGGCGTCATGGCGGTCGTCTCCGTTCGGTTGCGCCCTTGTCCTTCCGGTTTCGCCAGGTCGGGCGCGCCCGTTACGACTCGCCCGGTCCGACCCTAGCGCGCCGCCTTGCGGATGTTCCAGGCGATGATGATGCCCGGCATGGCCAGCACACCCGACACGCGCGGCGTGATGGCCGAGGGCAGGTACCATTGCCCGTAGGGCACATAGGGCACGAGGCGATAGGCGCTCGCGTGCAGCTCGTCGAGGATGCGCCGCCGCTCCGCGTCGTTGGCGGCATAGGGGAAGGCATCGATCAGCGCCTGGTGCGCGGCGTCGCACGGCCAGCCCGGCCAGGCGCGCTCGCAGGACGCCTGCATCGGCACGTTGCCCACGGGGTCGGACGCGCCGAGGCCGTTCCAGAAGGTGAGCCCGATATGCCAGCCGCCTTCCGCCGGCGGGCGTCGGTTGGCGCGCCGCCCGGCCATCGACGCGAAGTCCATCGCCTGCACGTCCGTCCGGAAGCCGACCGACTGCATCTGCTGCGCCAGCACCAGCGTCGCCGCATGGACGAACGGATTGTCAGTCGGGTCCATGATGACGATCGGGGCGCCGTCATAGCCGCTCTCGCGCAGCAGGGCGCGGGCGCGTTCCCGCGCGGCCGGGCTGCCGAGGTCGGCCGGAACGCCCGCATTCGATTCCTGCGGCGACCCGCAGACGAAGAAGGCGTGGCAGACCTGATAGAGCGCCGGGTCCGGGAACATCGCCTGCAGGATCTCCTCCTGGTTCACCAGGAGCATCAGCGCTTCCCGCGCGCGGGCGTCGTTGAAGGGCGGGTGGATGTGGTTCATCCGGATCATGCCCGGCGCGCCCAGCGTGTTGGTGCGGATGATGCGCATGCCCCGCCGCTGCAGCATGGGCAGGAAGTCCACGCCCGGGCTCTCGACATAGTCGAGCTCGCCCTGGATCAGCGCCAGCACCGCGGTCTGCGCGTTGGCAATGTTGAGCCATTCGACGCGGTCGACATGCGCGACCTTGCCGCCGGCCGTGCCGGACGCCGGCTCGCTCCGCGGTACGTAGTCCGGGTTGCGGCGGTAGACGACGCGCGACCCCGGCACCCATTCGTCGCGCACGAAGATGAACGGCCCGGATCCGACGGTCTCGGTGATGGCGGTGAAGGGGTCGGTCGCGGCCACGCGCGCCGGCATGATCGCCGGCATGTTGCCCGCGGGCTTCGACAACGCGACCAGCATGAGCCCATAGGGCCGGCTGAGCCGCCAGGTGACGGTCCTGCCATCGGCCGAGGGCTCCATCGCCGTCGTGATCGCCATGATCTGCCGGCCATGCGGGTCGCGCGCGCCCCAGCGGCGGAGCGAGGCGATCACGTCCGCCGCCGTGACCGGCGCGCCGTCGTGGAACTTCAGCCCGTCGCGCAGCGTGAAGGTCCAGGTCAGCGCATCGTCCGAGACCCGGTAGGCGCCGACCATCTGCGGCTGCGGGCGCTGTTGCTCGTCGCGGCCGAACAGCTGATCGTAGATCATGTGGGCGTGCGACTGCACGACGCCGGCCGTGGTGTTGATCGGGTCGAGCGTCTGCAGGTCGGCGTTCGGCACCATGCGCAGGATGCGCTCGGGCGGGATGGGCTGCGCGCCGGCGGGGGCGGCGATCAGCGCGGCGGCAGCCAGCAGCGCGGCGCGGGCAAGGCGGTGGATCATGGTCGTCTCCCGGTCGGCGCCACGACAGGCGCTTTCTAATTATGGACCGATCGCTCCAGAAAACAACGCCGGCACGCGCGTAACCGCTCGGGCCCGCGCATCGAAGAAGCGTCCGAACGACCGGGAATGCCTTCGCCATGATCTCCTCCGAACGGTCGGCCGGGACCGCGCCGAAGCAGGGGCGCCGCAGCGTCCTGATCCTGTCCGGCCTGGCGCTGCCGGCCCTGCATGCCGCGGCGCCCGCCATGGCGGCGGATCCCGCGCTCGACGCGCTGCTGGGCCGCTACGTCAGCCTGCCGGCCGATGGTGTCGCGCGGGTCGACTACGCGCGCTGGAAGGCGAATGCCGCCGACATGGCGTCGCTCGCCGCCTGGATCGAGGCCGCGGCGGCCCGCCGCCCGTCCGCGATGCCGCGCGCGGAGGCCTTCGCCTTCTGGGCCAATCTCTACAACGCGCTGACGCTGAGCGTCGTGCTCGACCGTTATCCGGTGCGCTCCATCCGCGACATCCGCTCGACTGGCGTGCCCTTCGACCCACGGCAGTTCAACGGGCCGTGGCGGACGCGCCTTGTCACGGTGGAAGGGCGGCGCATGTCGCTGGACGACATCGAGCACGAGACCATGCGCCCGACCTTCCGCGACCCGCGCGTGCACTACGCGGTCAACTGCGCCTCGATCGGCTGCCCGAATCTGCGCCCGCGCGCGTTCCGGGCCGCGACGCTGGAGGCCGACCTCGACGACGCCGCGCGCGCCTTCGTGAACCACCCGCGCGGGGTCGCGGTGCGGTCGGACGGGCGGCTCGTGGTGTCGTCGATCTACCATTGGTTCCGCGAGGATTTCGGCGGCACCGATGCCGGCGTGATCGCGCACCTGCGCCGCCACGCCGCGCCGCCGCTGGCCGCCCGGCTCGCCGCCGCCGGCGGCATCGCCGACCACGCCTACGACTGGGCGCTGAACGACATCGCCACGCCCCGCTCCTGACAGGACCGCCATGCCCCGCATTCCGCGCCGCCTGCTGCTCGCCGCCCCGCTCGCCCTGCCCCTGGCCGCAAGGGCGCAGTCCGGCGCGCCGCTGCGCTTCGCCGTCGGCCCCTTCCAGCCGACGCCGGGCGACACGCGCCGCGCATTCGAGCCTTTCTTCGGGCGCCTGGCCGCGACGCTCGGCCGGCCCTACGAATTGCGGGTGACGACCGACTGGGCGGGAATCGCGGTGGCGCTCGGCTCCGGCCAGGCGGATTGCGCCTGGATGGGGCCCTGGGGCTTCGTGCTCGCGCGCGCCAGGGCCGGCGCGGAGGCGATCGCGACCGTGCTCTACCAGGGCCGCCCGACCTACCACGCCATCATCATCGCCAGGCCGGACCTGCCCATCGCCCGCTTCCCCGAGGATGCGCGCGGCCTTTCGATCTCCTTCGCCGATGCGGGCTCGACAAGCGGCTGGCTCATACCGCACCACTGGTTCCAGGGCCGCGGCATCGACCCGCGGACCTTCTTCCGCTACCGCGACGGCGCGAGCCACGCGGCCAACGTCATCTCGGTCGCCTCGGGCCAGGTGGATCTCGCGACAGATTTCGACCGCAACCTCGATGCCATGATCGCGTCGGGCCGCGTGCGCGCCGACCAGCTGCGCGTGGTCTGGCGCAGCGACCCGCTGCCGAACGACGCGCTGGCCGTGCGCGCCGACCTCGACGCGCCGACGCGCGATGCGCTGCGCGCCGCCGCGCTCGCGACCACGGCCGATCACCTGCCGCCGAACTACACCGGCTGGGTGCCCGCGACGGAGCAGACCTACGCGCCGATCGAGGCGGCCGGCCGCGCGCTCGGCCGCATCGCGCGGTCCTGATGCGGCGTGCCGCCTGGATCGGCGGATTCCTTGCCATCCAGGCCGCCTGCGTCTGGCTGGTGGAACCCGACCTCGGCCGGCTCTGGGCGGGCCTGCCGCGGCTGGCGGGCTGGATCGCGGGCGGATTCCCGCCGGATTTCTCGGGCTTCGGCGACATCGCGCGGCGCGCGGCCGAGACGGTGGCGCTGGCGACGCTCGGCACGACCGTCGCGGCGGTGCTGGCGCTGCCGCTGACGTTGCTCGCCGCACGGCCCTCGGCACCATGGCCCGCGATGTACCATCCGGTGCGCGCGCTGCTCGATGCGCTGCGCGGCATCGACGGCTTCGTCTTCGCGCTGATCTTCGTGGCCGCGGTCGGGCTCGGCCCCTTCGCGGGGATGCTGGGTGTCGCGCTGCATTCGGCCGGCAGCCTCGGCAAATTGTGGTCCGAGGCGCTCGAGGCCGCCGACCCTGCGCCGATGGAGGCCGCGCGGTCCGCCGGCGCCGGCCGCGCGCAGGCCGCGGCCGTGGTGCTGGTGCCGGAGACACTGCCGCAGACGGCCTCGGCGATGCTGTATGTGTGGGAATTCAACATCCGTGCCTCGACCGTGCTCGGCCTGGTCGGCGCCGGCGGGATCGGGCAGGAGCTCAAGAACGCGGTGGACCTGCTGGATTTCAACCGCGTCATCGCGATCCTCATCGTCATCGTCGCGCTCACCCTGGCGGCGGACCGCCTCTCGGCCGCCCTCAGGCGGCGGCTCCTGTGATGCTGCAGTCGCGCCCGGGGCTCGTGGTGCAGGGGCTCAGCGTCGCGCTGGGCGGGCGGGCGGTGCTGCGCGACGTCTCGCTCGATGTCGCGCCGGGGGAGGTGGTGGCGCTGGAGGGCCCCTCCGGCGCGGGCAAGACGACACTGCTGCGCGCGATCGCCGGGCTGCTGCCGGCCGAGGGCGCGGTGCTGGCCGGCGGCCGCCCGGCGCTGGTGTTCCAGCAGCATGCGCTGGCAGGCCGCCTGACCGCGCGCGAGAACGTGCTGGTCGGCGCGCTGGCGCGGATGGGATTCTGGCGTGCGGCGCTGCGCCTCTGGCCGCGGGCCGAGGTCGCGGCGGCGGACGAAGCGCTGGCGGCGGTCGGGCTGGATGGACTCGAGGCACGCCGCGCCGACCGGCTCTCGGGCGGGCAGCGGCAGCGCGTGGCGATCGCGCGCGCGCTCGTGCAGCGTGCCCCGGTGCTGCTGGCGGACGAGCCCGTGGCCAGCCTCGACCCCGCCACCGCCGAGGGCGTGCTCGGCCTGCTGCGGGACCTGGCGCTGGCGCAGGGATTGCCCATCCTTGTCTCCCTGCACCAGCCTGGCCTTGCCGCCCGCTTCGCCGACCGCGTGCTGCGCCTGGAGGATGGATGCCTGACCCCCTCGTGATCCCCGCCGACGAGCCGCTGCTGGTGTTCGGCGGCCCCTATTCCAACCTGCAGGCGACCCGCGCGCTGCTGGCCGAGGCGGCGCGCCGCGCCATCCCGCCCGCGCGCGTGATCTGTACCGGCGATGTCGTGGCCTATGGCGCGGACGCCGCGGCCTGCTGCGACCTGGTCATGGCGAGCGGCATCCATGTCCTGCTGGGAAATTGCGAGGAGAACCTGGCCGCCGGCGCCGTTGATTGCGGCTGCGGCTTCGAGGACGGCACCGCCTGCGACCTGCTCTCCCGCGCCTGGTACGCCCATGCGGCGCGCCAGGTGACGGCGGCGCAGCGCGACTGGATGGCCGCCCGGCCGCGCCGCATGGCAGTGGCGCTGCCGGATGGCCGGCGGCTGGCGGTGATCCATGGCGGGGCCGGGGATGTCAGCCGCTTCCTGTTCGCCTCCTCGCCCGACGCCGTGCTGGCGGCCGAGATCGCGGCCACCGGCTGCGACGGCGTTATCGCGGGGCATTGCGGCATTCCCTTCGCGCGCGGCATCGGGCCCGCGCTGTGGCTCAACGCCGGCGCCATCGGCATGCCGGCCGACGACGGCACGCCGCGCGGCTGGTTCGCGGTCCTGACGCCGGACGCAGGCGGCCTCGGCATCGAGATCGTGCCGCTGGACTACGACCATGCCGGCGCGGCGGCGGCGATGCGCGCCGCGGGCCTGCCCGAGGGCTATACGACGGCGCTGCGCACCGGCATCTGGCCGTCCTGCGACGTGCTACCGCCGGCGGAGCGCGCGCGCCGCGGCATGCCGATCACGCCGGTCAGCCTGGCCTGGCCGGTAGCGCGAAGGCCGGCCGCAGCCTGAGGCCGAGCCAGCATCCGGGCAGTACGGCAAGAATCCACGCGAAGCCGTGCAGGCTGCCGGAGGACGCCCCGCCCAGGAAGGCGCCCACGTTGCAGCCGAAGGACAGCCGCGCGCCGACGCCCATGAGCAGCCCGCCCAGCGCGCCGCCGAGCGCGCCGCGCCAGCCGATCGGCGCCATGTGCCGGAGCCGCCCGGTCGCCGCCGCCGCCGCCAGCGCGCCCGCGACGATGCCGGCATCGCCGAGCACGCCGTGCATCGCCAGCACGGGCCCGTCCAGCGCGGCGCGGGTCCAGCCCTCCGCCCAGAATTCAGTGCCGGTCAGGTCGATGCCCACCGCCTGCCCGGCCTTCGCGCCCCAGAGCGTCAGCCCCATCGTGATGCCCCAGGGCATGCCCGAAACCAGGAACAGCAGCGCCGCGAGCAGGCCGATCACGACACCCGGCAGCACCTTCGCCGGCGCCGGACGCGCGCCCCGCAGCACGGCCAGGGCCATGGCCAGGAGCAGCGCCTCCACCGCCAGCAGCCCGGTCCAGGGCCCGAACGGCGCGGCGAGATCCACCTCGACCCCCGGCAACCGCAGCGCCGCCGGCAGCAGCAGCGAGCCGAGCACGCCGCCCAGGCAGAAGAAGGGCAGCGCCACGAACATCCGGCGCGCCCCCTGCCCCGCCGCCACCAGCGCGCCCGAGCCGCAGCCATTGGCCAGCATCATGCCGACGCCGAAAACGGCGGCGCCCACCACCAGCGACGGCCCGACCGGGGCGACGAATCGACCATAGCCGGGCATCGTCGCGCCGACCGGCAGCACGACGAGCGCGGCCACCGCCGGCACCACGAAGGCAGCGCCGAGCACGCGGCCGTCACGCTCCTCCAGGAAGGCGCGAAAGCCGCCGGTGAAGCCATAGTCGAGCAGCACGAAGGCGGCGCCGAGCGCGGCCGAGACGGCCAGCACCGGCAGCAGCGCAGGATCCTCGAGGCGCATCGCCGCCACCGCCAGCGTAACCAGGCCGGCGAGCCCGAGCGCCAGCCCCGCCGGATGCGCGCGCGGCGCCGGCCGGGCGAGGCTGCCCGCCACGCTATTCCGCCGCCTTGCGGACCAGGCCGTCGATGAAGGCGTCGGTCGCGAGCTGCCCCTGCGGCGGCACGGTCACGCCATGCCGGGCGAAGACCCGAATGGCCAGGTCCTGCCCGGTGTTGCGGGTGACCTGCGTGACGCCGGCATCATCCTGCCAGACCAGCACGCGCATCGGCAGGTCGATCGCGAGCGTCGGGTTCGCCGCCATGCCCGGCGTGCCGGCGCGCGGATTGCCGAACAGCACCACGGTGCGCGGCCGCAGCGTCATGCCGACGGCCTGCGCCGCCGCGGCATGGTCCACCTCGGTGAAGACGACCCAACCCGCTTCCCGCACGGCGGCGGCGAAGCGGTCGAGCGTCACGCGCGGCGCATGGGCGCTGGCGCGGGTGACCAGCCCGGCATCCTGCGCCGCGGCCGGCATGGCAAAGCCTGCCAGCATGACGAAGGCCGCGAGAAGCCGCGGCAGCGTACCGCTACGACGGGCATGGGGGCGGGTCGGCATGTCGCGTGTCCTCCGGAAGATTGCGTATCCGGAGGACTTCGCCGCGGCGGTCGCCGCGGTTACGCTGCCGGCCGGCCGGTCAGCGCGGCGCCGGTGCCGGCGCGGCCGGCGTCTGGCCGGGCACCACCACGCTCATCGGGTCGGGGCCGCCGGCCTCGCGCGCCCGGCGGACGCGGGATTCGAGGTCGGCCAGTTCGTTGCGCCGCTCGGCGAGCCGGGCCTCGGTCGCTGCGATCTGGCCCGCGATCTCGGCACGGCGGCGCTCGGCCGCGGCCACCTCGGCGCGCATGGCGTCCACCTGGCGCGCCACCTCGGCGCGCTGGCGCTCGGCCGCGGCCACGCTCGCACGGACGCTCTCGGCCTCGCCCGCCACGGCCGCGCGGCGCTGGTCGGCGGCCGAAACCTCGCCCCGGAGGCGCTCCACCTGCCCCGCGAGTTCCGCCCGGCGACTGTCGGAGGCCGCGACATCGGCGCGCAGCGCCTCGATCTGCGCGGCGAGTTCCGCGCGGCGCCGGTCGGAGCCGGCGACGTCGCCGCGCAGCGCCTCGGCCTGCCGCGCGAGGTCCTGGCGCTGCCGCTCGGACGCCGCGAGTTCCTGGCGCAACGCCTCGGACTGGCGCTGCAGCGATTCCGCCTCCCCGCGGGAGGCCTGGACGGCGCCGGCGGCGCGGCGGGCCTCCTCGATCTGGGTGCGGGCGCGCTCGGTCTCGGCGGTGGCGGTCCGGGCAGCCTCGGCGGCGCGGCGCTCGGCCTCGGCGGCGGCGGCGCGGCGCTCGGCCAATGTGCGCTCGGCGGTCGCGGCCTCGCCGCGCAGTGCCTCGAGCCGCCGTTCCTCGGCGCCGGTGCTGTTGCGGAGTTCGGCCAGGCGCCGCTCGGCGGCGGCGACCTCGTTGCGCAGTTCCGCCACGCGCGTCTGCAGGCCGCGGAGTTCGGCGGCGGTCTGGTCGCGCGTCGCAGTCAGGCGGCCGATCTCGGCCTCGAGCTGCGCCACCGACTGCCGGCGGGCATTGGCCTGGCCCTCGGCGAGGTTGATCTGTTCCCGCGTCTGGGCGAGGCGCTGCTCGGCTTCGCGCAGCGCATTGGCTTCCCGCGTATTGCGTGCCTGCAGGTCCGCAAGGCGCTGCTGCTCGGCCGCGGCGCGCTGGTTCAGCCCGGCCAGGCGCTGCTCGGTCGCGGCGGCATCGGCGGCGAGGCCGTCGCGGCGGCGCTCCTCGGCGGCCGCGGCGGCACGCAGGTTGGCCAAGCGCGTCTCTTCCGCTGCCGTGCGCTGGCCGAGGCCGGCGAGCCTGCGCTCCTCCTCCTGCGCGCGGGAGGTCAGGCCGGCCAGGCGCTGGTCGGCGGTCGCGATGTCGCCGCGCAGGCCGGCCAAGCGCTGCTGCTCGGTTGCCGTGTCGCCGCGCAGCGCGGCCAGTCGGCGGTCGGCCTCGGCCACCTCGCCCTGGCGGGCCTGCAACTGCAGCTGCGTCTGCTCGGAACGGGACTGCAGGTCGGCCAGCCGCCGCGTCTCCTCCTCGAGCCGCTGGCGGAGCGCGGTGGTCTGCTGGTCCGCCGTGCCGCGCCCCTGCTCGGCGGCGGACAGGTCGCGCCTTGCGATGGCGAGGCGCCGCTCGATCGCCGCGAGGTCGCCGCGCGCACGGCGCTCGGCGCCCAGGGTGCGTTCCAGGTCCTCGACGCGGGAGGTCAGTTCGCGGCCCTGCGCCCGGGAGGAGGCGAGGTCGCGCTCGAGCCCGGTGACGCGCTCGGTCCGCTCGACGGACAGGCCGCAGGCGGGCAGCAGGGCAACCGAGGCGAGCAGGGCCGCCTTCGCGAAGGCGCGGGTGCGCGTCATGGCAGCAGGCCTCTCCTGTCAGTCACGTCATGGGGCCGGAATCGCCGGCCGATCAGGCATAGTCTTATGCCCGGCCGGCGCTGGCGAGTCCCGCCCCCTGTGGTTGCAGGCCTGCAATCGGTGCGTGCGGCGCTCAGATGCGCTTCGCGGCCGCCACGGCCGCCGCGGAACCGCTTCCCACCACCCAGGCCCAGGCGCGCAGCACGGGGCCATGGGCCGGGCCCGCACCGGCCTCGCGCGCTTCGTCGCGGTGGTGGACCTCCTCCTCACGGCAGCGCTCCAGCAGGGCGTGGATCTCGGGCAGGATGCGCTCGCGCTCCAGACGCTCGGTCTGGGCTCGGTAATGATGGTCGACGAAGGTTTCGACCGCGTCCACGGTCGCGAAGACGGCGCGCGGGCCGAACAGGGCGGGCAGCGCGCCGGTCAGCCAGCCGGCGACGCGCCAGATGGGCAGCAGCCGGCTGCGCTCGGCGCGCGGCAGGAGGTCCTCCAGCAGGTCGAGATGGCCCTGCTCGGTCGCGCGGTGCCGCTCCGCGAAATCGCGCACGGCCGGGTCGCGGCTGAAGGCCAGGATGCCGTCGTAGATCCTGACCGCCCCGGTCTCCCCGGCATGGTCGGAACGGAGTTCGCCCACCAGCCAGGCGGGCCAGGCGGCGGGGATGGTGCGGTCGGCGGTGGTGCTGCTCATGCGCCGCAGATGGCGCCATACGGCCGGCGGTCAATCCGGCCCCTGGTCGAGGCCCGCGCGCAGGCTGCCGTCCGGGTCCGCGACCAGCCCCTCGCGCAGGAACAGGTCGATCAGCACCAGGTTGACGTTGAACTTGACGTCGTCGGTGCCGCGCACCGCCGCCAGCACGCGCGCGGCGGGCCAGAGCTCGAAGCGCTCGACCTCGTCGTCGCCCGGTCGCGGCACCACGCCCTCCGGCAGGTCGAGGTCGAAGCAATGCAGCACGTCGCGGCGCAGCCCCTCGGCATTGCGCATGACGTAGGAGACGCGGCCCACCGGGCGCGCCGTCGCCGCCAGGGCGGGCGGCAGGCAGGCCTCCTCGGCCGCTTCCTTCACCAGCGTCTCCTCGGCCGAGAGCCCCGCGGGGATGCCGCCGGCGACGACGTTGTCGAGCTGCCCCGGCGCCACCGCCTTGTCCTTCGCCCGGATGGCGACCCAGAGATGCAGCCCGTCCGCGCGGCGCACCAGGCCGTTCACATGCACGCCCTGCGACATGACGCCGAAGGCCGGCAGGGCGCCGCGGTCGAGCGTGGCGAGCACCGGGCCGTCGCTCGTCTCCCGCACGTCGAAGGGCTCGCCGCGGATCCTAAGGAAGCCGCCGGCGGCGAGCGCGGGCAGGGTGCGGGACAGGGCCTCGCTCCGCTGGCCGGGGCTGCGGAGCCGGCCGGCCAGCGCCACGCCATCGGCATCGAAATGGAAGTCGCGCGGGCGGAAGGTCAGCGCCTGCGCCAGGTCCGCCGTCATCCAGCCCACCTGCGCCGCGCCCAGGCGGAACGGAATGAGCCCCGCCGGCGAGGCGACGTTGTTGCAGGCGTCGATGTGGCGCGTCAGGGCGGGATCCGGCATGGCACTGGCAGGCATGGCGCTGGAATAGGACGCTTCGCGGACGCGCGAAACCGGCGGTCGGCGATCAGAACAGCCGCAGCCGCGCCCGCGCCATCTCGAAGCCCCGGCCGTCGCCATTGGCACATCTGAGGCCGGTCGGCGCCGCGGTGCAGGCCATCCCAGGCCCCTGCCAGGCGCGACCGTAGCCGAGCACGGGGTTGCCCGGGTCCGCCACCGTGTCCCCATGGCAGATGACGCCGGCCGGCCCCTTGCCGCCGAGCATCACCGCGCCGCCCCAGTCGAGGTCGCAGCCGGGCGGGCGCGGCGGACGCGCGTAGGAGAAGTTCAGAACGTCGCAGCGCAGCTCGCCCTCGAACACCGCACAGTGAATGTTGCCCGAGGGCAACTGGAACGCCTGCTGCGCCGATGCTAGGACCGGAAGCATCAGGAACACTGCGGCCCACCGTATCATTCCGTCCCTCCTCGCCAGGATCTTCACGCGATGTCCTACCGTACGATCGACGCGCTGGATGCCAAGGGAAAGCGCGTCCTGCTGCGCGCGGACCTCAACGTGCCGGTCAAGGACGGCCGCATCACCGACCGGACGCGGATCGAGCGGATGTGTCCCACCATCGCGGAACTGGCCAATGACGGCGCGCGGGTGATCGTCTGCAGCCATTTCGACCGGCCGAAGGGCAGGCGCGTGCCCGAGATGTCGCTCAAGCCGCTGCAGGAGGCGCTGTCGGCCGCACTGCGCCGGCCGGTCGCCTGGGCCGACGACTGCATCGGCCCGGCGGCCGAGGCCGCCGTCGCCGCGATGAAGGACGGGGACATCCTGCTGCTCGAGAACACGCGCTTCCATGCCGGGGAGGAGGCGAACGACCCCGCCATGGCCGCGGCGCTCGCGACGCTGGCGGACGCCTACGTGAACGACGCCTTCTCGGCCGCGCACCGCGCGCATGCGAGCACGGAAGGCGTCGCGCACCTGCTGCCCGCCTTTGCCGGGCGCCTGATGGAGGCGGAGTTGAAGGCGCTCGACGCCGCGCTCGGCAATCCGGCGCGGCCGGTGGTGGCGATCGTCGGCGGCGCCAAGGTCTCGACCAAGCTCGACCTGCTCGGCAACCTGATGAAGAAGGTCGATGTGCTCGTGATCGGCGGCGCGATGGCGAACACCTTCCTCGCCGCGCAGGGCCATGCCATGGGCAAGTCGCTGCAGGAGCCTGATCTGCACGCGTCAGCGCGCGCCATCCTCGACGCCGCAAGCGGCGCCGATTGCGAGATCGTGCTGCCGGTGGACCTGGTCGTGGCCGATGAATTCAGGCCGCACCCGCCGACCCGCACGGTGCGCGCCGGGGCCGTTCCGGCCGATGCCATGGCCCTCGATGTCGGACCGGAGACCGAGCGCGCGATCGAGCAGCGCCTGCGCAGCGCCTCGACGCTGGTCTGGAACGGCCCGCTCGGCGCCTTCGAGACGCCGCCCTTCGACGCCGCGACGGTCGCGCTGGCCGAGACGGTGGCGTCGCTGACCCAGTCCGGCGCCCTGAAGTCGATCGCCGGCGGGGGGGACACGGTCGCGGCGCTCCGCCATGCCGGGGTGGCGGAGCGCATGACCTATGTCTCGTCGGCCGGCGGGGCCTTCCTGGAATGGCTTGAAGGCAAGACGCTGCCGGGGGTCGCGGCGCTCCAGGCGGATTGATCGCGCCCCCTCCTGCCCAGCCCAGGATACAGCCACAGGTTGCTGGAAGGTTAACGGGGATCGGCCGCAGGCTGCGGCCATGCGCATCGCCCCCCCTCGCCCGTCCCGGCCCCGAAACCGCTCGGGTTTAAGCCATTCTTCACGGCTGACCTGGACAATGCTGCGCATGATCAGCGCGAATTCCCTTGCCGCCTTCACACAGGAAGTCGGCCGCACCGCCGGCATCCAGCCGGTGCGCGGGCCCGACCGAACGGCCGAGGCCGCGCGCGGCGCGCCGCCGCCGCCGCAGCGCATCCTGCAGTCGGCGCCGCCGGCGGGCAGCGCGCCGCCGGCCCAGACCATGCCGCGCGGCTCGCTGCTCGACGTCAGGGTCTGACCCGCCCGTCGCGGCGAAGCCTTGCAGCGGCGCGGGGCGCGGCGGCATCCTGCCGGCATGTCCCGTTTCGTCCGGCGCATCCCCGAAGGCGACGACCGCGAGCGCCTGATGTGCCCCGATTGCGGGCACGTGGCCTACGAAAACCCAAAGGTGGTGGTGGGCTCCATCGTCGCCGAAGGCGACACCGTCCTGCTCTGCCGCCGCGCGATCGAGCCGCGCTCGGGCTTCTGGACCATTCCCGCCGGCTACATGGAAATGGGCGAGACCGTCGAGGAAGGTGCCCGCCGGGAGGCCTGGGAGGAAGCGCGCGCGTGCATCGCGCTCGAGGGCGTGCTCGCCGTCTATTCCATCGCCCGCCTTGGCCAAGTGCAGGTCATCTTCCGCGCCCGGCTGGCGGAACCGGGCTTCGAGGCGGGGCCCGAAAGCCTGGAGGTGCGGCGCTTCGCCTGGGGCGACATTCCCTGGGACGATCTCGCCTTTCCCTCCGTCCGGTGGGCGCTGCGCGCCTGGCGGGAGGGCCCCGCGGGCGGCGTCGCGCTGAACCCTTCGGAGGATCCCCGGGGCATCCGGCCGCTGCCCGGGGGGGAAGCGTGAAGCGCCGCGTTGCCCTGTTCGCCAGCCTTCTCCTCCTGCCCGGCCCGCTCGCGGCCCAGTCGCCTCCGGCGGGTCGGCGGCGCCACCGCAACGATCCGATCCCGCTGCCGCCGCCCTCGCCGCCCGATGCGCTGACCTGGGCCCCTGCCCCGGTGCCGGACCGCGACCTTGAGGCGCCGCGCGGAGACAGGTCGCGCGAGGGTGCACCCAGGCTCGACCCCGCTCTCATCGACCCGAACGCGCCGCGGGTCGGCACCGCGCGCGACTCGAGCAATCCCCAGGATGTCGAGGATCGGCTGCTACGCCAGCCGGCGCCGGGCGCCCGCCTGCGCGTGCCCTTCACCTACTGACCAGGCCGCACCCGACCGAACAGGCCGCGAAGCCCGGCCCGCAGGCGCGCGCGAAGGCCTGCCGGCCGCGTCAAGGCGCGCAGGCGCGCGGCGATCGCGGCCTCCCCCGGCATCAGCGCCAAGCCACGGCGCAGGGCGCCCAGGGCGTCCGTCCGGCGGCCCTGTGCCTCGAGCGCGTCGGCCAGGCCGAGCCACGCGTCGGCACGCCCGGGGAAGCCGCGCTGCAGTCGCCGAAAGAGCCGCTCGGCCCTCGCCGCCTCCCCGCCCGACAGCAGCAGCCGGGCAAGCAGCGCGAGGGCATCGGCATGGCCCGGCAGCCGCGTCGCGGCGCGCTGGGCCATCGCTGTGGCCTGTGCAGTCTCGCCCCGGTCGGCGAGCACGACGGCAAGGCCATAAAGCGCCATGCCACACCCGGCCTGGCGCGCCAGCACCGCGCGGAACACCCGCTCGGCTTCCTGCTGGTGCGCGCGTCCCGCCGCGATCAGGAGGTGCCCGTAGTGGCTCGCAAGATCGACATCCGCCGGCCGGGTCGCATGTGCGGCACGCGCGACGTCGAGCGCTTCCGCCATGCGGCCCTGCGCGGCCAGCGCCAGGCTCAGCCCGATTTCCAGATCGGGCGCGGCGCCCAGCTTGCGCGCATGGCGGAAGGCGGCCTCGGCTTCCGCCGGCGGCGCGGCGGCAAGCAGCACATGCGCCGCGCGGGCGACCGCGACGGCGGCGCAGGGGGCCTCGTCCAGCAAAGCCCGGCAGATTGCGGCAGCCTCTGGCTTTCGGCCGGCCTCGACCAGGCGCTGCGCCCGGTCGGCCATGGCTTCGACACGCTCAGCGGCCAGGACCGGCGCCGGGACCCGGAGCGCGGCGGCGCGGTCCCACAACGTCGCGGCCAGGCGTGCATGGCCATGGCGCAGGGCGGCACGTCCCATCATGCGGAACCAATGGCCCGACTGCGCCCGGCGCGCCTTCAGCAGCGTGCGCATGGCCGCGATGTCGCCCGCCAGCGCTGGTTCCAGGATCTCGGCCAGCGCGTCGGAGCCCGCGAGCAGCCAGATCGCGGCATGGCCAGCCAGGGGTGCCCGCAACAGGTGAACGGGGCCCGCGGCCGCCACCATCGCCGCATGCGGCCAGTCCGTCGGATCGTAGGGGTCGGCCAGCACGGCAGCGAAGGGTGCCAGGTCCTCGGCGGCGATGCGCATCCCCGCATGCAGCCCGGGCCGGTGGAAGCGATGGAAGCGGTCGTCGGAGGGCACCTCTGCCGGCGAGATGCTCGCCTGCGGCGAAACCGCGAGCGCGCCGGACACGCCAAGCAACGCGCCGTGCTTGAGCGCGGCGTAGGCGCCCATGCTGTAGCCGTAGGCGATGCTACGCGGCTTCAGCGCGGCGCGCACCAGGGGGGCCGCGGCACGGACGGAGCCGACGGGGTACCAGTTCTCCCGCTTTGCGACGAAGCCTATCGCGTCGCGCCCGAGCTTTTCGGCCGCCTCGCGGCCCCAGAAGTGGGCCCCGGCGGGCCGGAAGGTGAGATCGGCGAAGGTGACGAGCGTGTGATCCGACGGGCCGGGCCGATGCAACACCAGGATTTCCCGGTCTTCGAACAGCACCCGGGTGTCGGCCCCGGGCATCAGCGGGCGGCCGCTTCCTCGGGCGTCAGCAGGCGAAGCGCGAGGGCGTGGAGACCGGTGCGGAACTCGGCGTCAAGCGTGGCATGGACGGCGCGCGAGCGCGCGACGCGCGACTGCCCGGCGAAGGCGGGCGCGACGACGAGGACGCTGTAGTGCGTCTCGCCCTCCGGCCGCGCGCCGGCGTGGCCCGCATGTTGCGCGCTGTCGTCCTGCACCTCGATGCGGGCGGCGGGAAAGGCTGCCTCGAGGGCGGCGCGGATGCGGTCGGCACGGTTCTGCATCATGGGGGCTTTTCGGGTCTTTGGCGGGCGGTGCCAAGGGGCGTCGCGCGACTTTGCATCATGCGTGTTTGCGGGACGTTACGCCGCTTGCGGTCGGGCGGGACGCTGCCCATAAGGATCGGATGCGCCGACATGGCAGGAAGGCCGCGCCGGAATTCGAGCCCGCCGGCGAACCGCCCCGCCGCTGCGATCATCCGGGCTGCCTGGAGCCCGGGCTGTTCCGCGCGCCGCGCGACCGCCGCCTGATGGATTTCCTCTGGTTCTGCCTGCCGCATGTCCGCGCCTACAATGCGGCCTGGGATTTCTACAAGGGCATGGGGCCCCACGAGATCGAGGCAGCGCTGCGCGCCGACACATCCTGGCAACGCCCGTCCTGGCCGCTCGGGCGGCTCGGCGGCGCGGGCCGGTTCGACCCCGAATTGCTGCGCGACCCGCTTTCGGTGCTCGGGCAGGAGGCGCCGACGTCGCGCCGCCGCCCCCGGGAGGAGACGCAGGCGCCGCCCGAACTGCGCGCCGCGCTCGAACTGCTCGGCCTCTCCTGGCCGCTCGACCAGGGGGAACTGCGCGCGCGCTACAAGGACCTCGCGAAGCGCCACCACCCGGATGCGACGGGCGGGGATCGCAGCGCGGAGGAGAAGTTCAAGGACATCAACCGCGCCTACAGCCTGCTGAAGCGCCGCGTTCCCGCGCGCGCCGGCCAGCATGCGCCGGCCGAGGCCGCAGCGGCCGGGTAGCCGGATCGCCGCGCGACCCCTAGTATGGTCTTCTCTGTGACGGAACCGGACTCGCGATGAACAAGGTTGCCCAGATTTCCGAAATCCGCCCGACCTCGGCAATCGAGGCCCCGGACACCAAGGTGAAGGCACGCGAGGCCTTCGGGATCGACATCGACCTCGAGGTGCCGGCCTTCTCGGTGCGCACGGAGCACGTGCCGGAAATCGACCACACCTATCGCTTCGACAAGGAGACGACGCTCGCGATCGTTGCGGGCTTCACCTTCAATCGGCGCGTGATGATCCAGGGCTACCACGGCACCGGGAAGTCCACGCATATCGAGCAGGTGGCCGCGCGGCTCAACTGGCCTTGCATCCGCGTCAACCTCGACAGCCACATCAGCCGCATCGACCTGATCGGCAAGGACGCGATCGTCCTGAAGGACGGCAAGCAGGTCACGGAATTCCGCGAAGGCATCCTGCCCTGGGCGCTGCAGCACCCCTGTGCGCTGGTGTTCGACGAATACGATGCCGGCCGCCCGGACGTGATGTTCGTGATCCAGCGCGTGCTGGAGGTGGAGGGCAAGCTCACGCTGCTCGACCAGAACAAGGTGATCCGGCCGAACCCTTGGTTCCGCCTGTTCGCGACGGCCAACACGGTCGGCCTGGGCGACACGACGGGCCTCTATCACGGCACGCAGCAGATCAACCAGGGCCAGATGGACCGCTGGTCGATCGTGGCGACGCTGAACTACCTGCCGCACCGGCAGGAAACCGACATCGTGCTCGCCAAGATGGGCGCCGAGGGCGATCCGAAGATGAAGAAGCAGGTCGAGGCGATGGTCGCGCTCGCCGACCTGACCCGCGCCGGCTTCATCGCGGGCGACATCAGCACGGTGATGTCGCCGCGCACGGTCATCACCTGGGCCGAGAACGCGCGCATCTTCGGCGACATCGGCTTCGCCTTCCGCCTGACCTTCCTCAACAAGTGCGACGAGGCGGAGCGCGCGACGGTGGCCGAGTACTACCAGCGCTGCTTCAACGAGGAAGTCTCGACGGGACTGCTGAAGAAGGCAGGGTGAGCAAGGCGTGGCAGGCGCGGGACATCCCGCCCTTGCCGATGCAGTAACGCAGACGGCCGTCCTGATGACGAAGCCCCGCAGCGCCGCAGTCGCGAGGAGCGAAGTCTGAATCGGGCCGGCCCCGCCGAAGCGCAGCGGAGGCCAAGCACATGTCCGGCAAGCAGGACCTGACGCGCCAGGAAGAGTTCAAGCGCGCCACCGCCGGCGCACTGCGCGCTGTCGCGCATGCCGACCCGGAGGTGCAGGTGGCCTTCCAGCCCGGCCCCTCGGGCGTCGCTGGCAAGCGCGTGCGCCTGCCGCTGCCCACACGCGCCCTGCCGCCGGCCGAGATGGCGAAGCTGCGCGGCGCGGCCGATGCCGCCGCGCTGCGCCTGCGCCACCACGACGAGAGCCTGCACGCAAGCCGCATTCCCGGCCGGCGCGAGGCGCGCGAGGTGTTCGACGCGCTGGAGCAGGTGCGCGTCGAGACTGTCGGCTCGAAGTTCATGGAAGGCGTGGCCGCCAACCTGCGCGCCAAGCTCGCCGAGGAATGCGAGGCCGAGGGTTACGACCGCATGACGCGGAAGGACCAGCTGCCGCTCCCGGCGGCGCTAGGCCTGATCGCGCGCGAACGCCTGACCGGCCAGCCGGCACCGGAGATCGCGCATCGCGTGCTCGACCTCTGGCGCGACACGCTCGGCCCCGCGGCCGACGATGCGCTGGCCGAGATGGCGGTCAGCGCCGACGACCAGGCAGCCTATGCGAAGGCGGCGCGCAAGTTGCTGACCGCGCTGGACCTGGCGGAAGCGGAGGTCGAGGCCGAGAGCGAGCAGCAGGACGAGGAAGGCGAGGAAGGCGGCGAGAGCAGCCCGCAGCAGGACCAGTCCGGCGAGGGCCAGAGCCAGTCCGAGCAGGAGGAGCAGATGCTGGGCGCGCAGCCCGAGCAGATGCAGGGCGAGGCCTCCGACGAGGAGGCCGAGGAGACCGAGGAGGACGGTGCCGCCGCCGATGGCGACGACAAGCCCGGCGGCCCGCAGCAGCGCCGCGAGGTGCCGCAGGTCGACGACACCACGCGCTACCACGCCTTCACGACGCAGTTCGACGAGGTGGTCGAGGCCGAGGACCTCTGCGACCCGGACGAGTTGAACCGGCTGCGCCAGCAGCTCGACCAGCAGCTCAGCCACCTGCAGGGCGTCGTCTCCAAGCTCGCGAACCGGCTGCAGCGCCGCCTGCTGGCGCAGCAGCAGCGCGCCTGGGAATTCGACCTCGAGGAAGGCATCCTCGACGCCGCGCGGCTCACGCGCGTCGTCACCAACCCGATGCACGCGCTGTCCTACAAGCACGAGCGCGACACGGATTTCCGTGACACCGTCGTGTCGCTGCTGATCGACAATTCGGGCTCGATGCGCGGGCGCCCCATCACGGTGGCGGCGATGTGCTGCGACATCCTGGCGCGCACGCTGGAACGCTGCTCGGTCAAGACCGAGATCCTCGGCTTCACGACCCGCGCGTGGAAGGGCGGTCAATCCCGCGAGCGCTGGGTGCAGGAGGGCAAGCCGCGCAATCCCGGCCGCCTCAACGACCTGCGCCATGTCGTCTACAAGGCCGCGGATGCGCCCTGGCGTCGCGCGCGCAAGAACCTCGGGCTGATGCTGCGCGAGGGGCTTCTGAAGGAGAACATCGACGGCGAGGCGCTGGAATGGGCCTATCGGCGCCTTCTGCCGCGGCCGGAACACCGGCGCATCCTGATGGTGATCAGCGACGGCGCGCCGGTCGATGACAGCACCCTGTCGGTGAACCCGGGCAACTACCTCGAGCGCCACCTGCGCAAGGTCATCCACGAGATCGAGGGCCGCAACCAGGTCGAGCTGATCGCCATCGGCATCGGCCACGACGTCACGCGCTACTACCGCCGCGCGGTTACCATCGTGGACGCCGAGGAACTCGGCGGGACGATGATGAAGAAGCTGGCCGAGCTGTTCGACGAGGACGCCGCCGAGGCGTGGCAGCGCGCTGCGGCCGAGCGTAGCCCCGTGCTGATCTGATGCGGCGCGGCGCGGCCCGGGGGCTCCGCCGCTGACGACACGGCGTGGCGTCCTTGCCGCGGCTGCGCTGCTCGGCTCCTGCGCCGCCGCGCCGGGCGGCCGCACCCCGGCCGGACGGGTGCTGCCGCCGGTGCCGCTGGACGGCCTGCTCCGCAGCCTCGGCGGCTTCGAGATCGACGCGGACCGGCTCGGCGCCGCTAACCTCTCGGGCCTGCATCTCGATGCCGACCTGGTGGCCAGCTTCGTGGACGACCGCGGCCGCTGGGCGCAGGCACGCATCGGGCTCGACGCCGCGGGCCGGGCGGCGACGCTCGTGCCGCTCGGCGCCGGGCCGCTGCGCGACGGCGGCGGCCGGCCGCTCCGGCGCGGCCGCGCGGCGGATGCCGAGGCGCTGGCCCGCCTGCCCGACGGCACCTGGCTCGTGGCCTTCGAACGATGGCACCGCATCCGGGCCTATGGCCGCCTCGACGGCCCCGGCACCTATGTAGAGGCGCCACCGGGGCTCGACCGCGCCCCCGGCAATGGCGGTCTCGAGAGCCTCGCCGTGCTGGCGGACGGGCGGCTGTTCGCCCTGACCGAGGACCTGGCCCCGGACGGGGCGCCGGCGCTGCGGCAGGGCTGGATCGGCACGCCCGGCCGCTGGATGCCCGTCGCCTGGCGACCAGGGTCGGATTTCGCGCCGGTGGATGCCGCGGGCCTGCCCGATGGCGGGGCGCTGGTGCTCGAACGGCGCTTCAGCCTGCTCGGCGGCTTTGCCGCCCGGCTGGTGCGGTTGGCGGCCGCGACGCTCGCCACGGCGCGCCCCGGGGCGGTGCTGGCCGGGGAGGAGGTGCTGCGCCTCGACGGCGCGCCGTTGCCGGCCGAGAACTGGGAAGGCGTAGCGGCCGTGCGCCATGGCGGGCGCACCCTCGTCAGCCTCGTCGCCGACGACAACGAGAGCCGGTTCCAGCGCAGCCTGCTGCTGCTGTTCGTCCTGGCCGATTGAGCCCGCCCGGCGATCGGATTACGCCCCGGCCACTATCTGTCCTAGGATCGCCCCGCTTTGCGCATCGCGATCCTCGCCGACATCCACGGCAACCTCGAAGCGTTCCGCGCCTGCCTCGAGCATGCCCGCACCGGCGGGGCGGACCGCGTCGTGCTGCTTGGTGACCTCGTGGGCTACGGCGCGGACCCGGAGGCGGTGCTCGACCTGGCGGTGCAGGAAGTCGCGGCCGGCGCGCTCGCGCTGCTCGGGAACCATGACGAGGCCGCCGCGGCCGGGCGCAGTCCCGGCATGAACGACGTGGCCGCAGCCGCCATCGCCTGGACGCACCGTAGGCTCGATCCCGGGCAGCGCCGCTTCCTCGCAGGCCTGCCGCTGAGCGCCGAGATCGAGGGCTGCCTGCTCGTCCACGCCGAGGCGTCTGACCCCGGCGCCTGGCACTATGTCACGGATGCCGAGGCGGCGCGCCGGAGCCTCGACGCGACCGAGGCGGCGATCACCGTCTGCGGCCATGTGCATCGGCCGGCGCTCTACAGCCTCGGGGAGTCCGGGAAGTTGACGCCGTTCCGGCCGGTCACGGGGGCGCCCGTGCCGTTGGCACGGAGCCGCCGCTGGCTTGCCGTGCTCGGCGCGGTCGGCCAGCCGCGCGACAGCAACCCGGCCGCCTGCTACGGCATGCTCGACACGACGACGCCGGAAATCACATGGGTCCGCGTGCCCTACGACATCGCCGCGGCCGCATCGAAGATCCGTGCCGCCGGCCTGCCGGAGCGGCTTGCCGACCGGCTGTTCCTGGGTCGCTGAGCGGATGGCCCGGCCGGGCGCCCGCATCGACGGCTTCGAACTCGGCGAGGTGCTGCACGAAGGCGGCATGGCGCTGCTGTTCCGCGTGACCCACCCGGACCACACGCTGCCGCTGCTGATGAAGGTGCCGCGCCTGCGCCCAGGGGAGGACCCGGCCGCCATCGTCTCCTTCGAGATGGAGCAGATGATCCTGCCGCGGCTGTCCGGGCCGCACGTGCCGCTCTTCGTCGCGCAGGCGGGCTTCGAGGTCGACCCGTACGTCGTGATGGAGCGGATCGAGGGGCCGAGCCTGTCGGCCCGGCTGCGCGACCTGCCGCTGCCGCCCGAGGAGGTCGCCACGATCGGTGCCGCCGTGGCCGAGGCGCTGGACGACCTGCATCGCCAGCACGTCGTCCACCTCGACGTGAAGCCGGCCAATATCCTGTTCCGTCCCGACGGCACCGCGGTGATGGCGGATTTCGGCCTGGCGCACCACGAACAGCTCCCCGACCTGATGGCCGAGGAATTCCGCCTGCCCTACGGCAGCGCGCCCTACATGGCGCCCGAGCAGGCGCTCGGCCTGCGCAGCGACCCGCGCAGCGACCTCTTTGCCCTCGGCACGGTGCTGTACCAGCTGGCGACGGGGGAATTGCCCTTCGGCGCACCGCAGCACCTCCGCGCAGTGAAGCGCCGGCAGTGGCGGGACCCGGTGCCGCCGCGCCGGCGCAACCCAGCCATCCCGCCCTGGCTGCAGGAGATCATGCTCCGCTGCCTCGAGCCCGTCGCGGATCGTCGCTACCCCAGCGCCGCGCAGCTCGCCTTCGCGCTGCGCCACCCGGACCAGGTGGCGCTCGGCCCGCGGGCCACGAAGAAGCGGCGCGATCCGCCGCTGGTGGTGCTGCGCCGATGGCTGAGGCCCGAGCCCCCGGCGCCGCCGCCGCGCGGGACGGCGGGCCAGGTCGCCGGGGCTCCGATCTTCGCCGTGGCCCTCGACCTATCGCAGGGGGGCGAAGGGCTGGGCGCGCTGCTCCGCGACCAGATGGCCAAGATACTGGCCGGCCGGCCGGAAGCGCGGCTCGCCTGCCTCAACGTGCTGCGGGGCCCGAGCACCGGGGCGGAGGTGAACCCCCATGTCCGACGGCTGGTGGAACTGCGCCACTGGGCGCGCCCGCTCGGCCTGCCGGAGGCGCGCGTCACCTTCCACGTGCTGGAGGCGACCGACGCGGCGGAGGCGATCCTCGACTACGCCCGGGCCAACCGCGTCGACCATCTGGTCCTCGGCGCAAGGGAAAATTCGATGGCGCGCCGGCTGCTCGGCAGCGTGTCGGGCAAGGTCGCGGCGGAAGCACCCTGCAACGTGACGGTGGTTCGCCGGCGACGCCTCGACAACGCCGGAGCCTGACCGACAGGGCCTCCCCCGTTACGATTCGGGCGGCGGATCATCGGCCGCGTCGAACCGCGGCATCGCGACGGCGATGCGGTTCGATGCGTCCGCGATGGCGGGCATGGCCCGGGTCTCGGAACCTCGCCTTGCGCCACCCGCCGGCGCGATCGGAAGGACCGGCGGACGCGTCGGATACCCCTGGCGCTCCAGCGCCGCGTGCCGTTCCACCTCCGCGAGATACGCGGCGATCATGCGCTCGAAGCCCGAGAGCCCCTGCCGCCCGGCAAAGGCGCCTACGGCCGCCTGGATCCTGATCGACGCTGCGGCACCGAGCCCCGCCTGGGCACGGGCCAGGTGCGCCATCAGGATCGCCGACTGCGCCGGTGACAGCCTGGTCCAGGCGATGCCGCGGGCCAGCGCCGCAGCCTCGGCCGCGCGGATCTGCGTCGACAGCGCCGGCAGCCCCGCCGCACGGCTGGCCGGCATCGCGTCGCGCAGGACCTCGCGTAGCATCCGGCGCATCCGGAACTTGAAGAACACGGCGCTTTCGTCCCAAATCGTCTCGTGAGCGGGACGTCTCGATACGGGGCCGGCTCGTGCATTCCGAGAGAACGGTTTGCATCCCGTGCAACGAGGCTGTGCATGGAGCCCACCCTTGGCGCTGGAGGATCGGGCATGGCGACGCTCAAGGGTCTCGACCTGAACCTCCTGCTGGTTTTCGACGCACTGCATGAGACGCGGTCCGTGTCGCGTGCCGGCGAACGGCTCGGCCTGAGCCAATCGGCGACCAGCCATGCGCTGGCGCGGCTCAGGGATGCGTGTCGCGACGAGTTGTTCGTCCGCACGCCCACCGGCATGACGCCGACGCCAGTCGCCAACCGCATCTTCCCCGAGATCCGCGTCGCGCTGGAGACGCTCCGCAATTCGATCGAGGAGGCGCGCGGCTTCGACCCCGCGACCAGCACGCGCAGCTTCGAAATCGCCATCCCGCATCCGATGGGCCCCGACTACGCCTTGATCCTCCAGGACGCGGCACAGCGGGAGGCGCCCGGCGTGCGGCTGCGCTTCGACACCCGCACCCTGGCGGACGACGCGCCGGACCTGATGCGCGACGGGCGGCTCGATCTGGCGGTGGACTGGATCCCCGCCACCGACGATCGCTTCGTGAACCGCCGGCTGTTCGAGGACGGACTGGTCATCGCCGCACGCCGCGGCCACCCGCGGGCCTTCGCGGGCATGGGGTGGAAGGACCTCGCGCAGGAGCAATTCGTCCGCTGCCACCGCCGCGCGCCGGAGCGTCGGCCGCGGGCGCTGCAGGGGCGGCTCTGGGAGATGATGGCGGAGAGCCGCCTCACGGTCAGCGAATACCTCGAGGTGCCCTATGTCATCTCGCGCACCGACTATCTCGGCGTGCTGCCGCGCAGCATGGCGCGGATCGCGTCCGAGAAGTTCGGAATGGTGATCTCGGAGGTTCCGGGACGCCCCATCCGCATCCCGATCTGGCAGGTCTGGCATGAGGCACGCCGGCGGGATGCGGGCCACGCCTGGCTGCGGACACTGGTGCCGCGGGAGATGGTGGCGGCGGCGCGGGAGGCCGGATTGGGCGGCGCGCCCGCGGAAATGCTGGCCCCCGCCACCGAGTGATCAGGCGGGGGCCAGCCCGTGCTGCTCGCGCACCGGCAGGAAGCGGATCATCGGCCATTCCTCCTCGGCCCGCTTGCGCCGCCAGTCGCTGCCGAAGAAGGCGACCTGCTCGCCGTCGTGGTCCTCGGCCATGTCCATGCGGCTCGCGGCGGCGAAGCGTTCGATCGCGGCGCGGTCCTCGCTCGCCATCCAGCGCATCAGCGACCAGGGCGCGGCTTCGAAGGACGCGGGCACGCCGTATTCGGCGCGCAGCCGGGACTGCAGCACATCGAGCTGCAGCAGCCCGACCACGCCTACGATCGGCTGCGAGCCATCGAGCGGGCGGAACACCTGCACCACCCCCTCATCCGCCAGTTCGTCGAGCGCCTTGCGCAGCTTCTTGGCCAGCATCGGGTCGTCGAGCCGGACGCGGCGCAGGTGCTCCGGCGCAAAGGAGGGGACGCCCCGAAAGTTGAGCGGATCGCCCTCGGTCAGCGTATCCCCGATCCGGATGCCACCATGCGTCGCAATGCCGACAACGTCGCCCGGCCAGGCTTCCTCGGCCACCTGTCGGTCCTTGGCGAAGAAGAACAGCGGCGCGTTGACAGGAACCTGCTTGCCCGTGCGCACCTGGCGCAGGCGCATGCCCTTCTCCAGCCGGCCCGAGCAGATGCGCAGGAAGGCGACGCGGTCGCGGTGCTGCGGGTCCATGTTCGCCTGGATCTTGAAGACGAAGCCCGACAGCTTTGCTTCCTCCGGCCGCACGACGCGCACATCGGCCGCGCGCGGCCGGGGCGGCGGCGCGAAGCGGGCGAGGCCCTCCAACAGATGCTCGACGCCGAAGTCGCGCAGCGCCGAGCCGAAGAAGACCGGCGTGAGCGAGCCCTCGAGGAAGCGGTCCAGGTCGAACTCCGCGCAGCCGCCGGCCGCGAGTTCCGCCTGTTCGCGCAGCGTCGCCGCCAAACCCGCGGGCACATGCGCCTCTATCGCCGGGTCGTCGAGGCCGGAGAGCGGGATCACCGCGTCCGAGCCCAGCATTCGGAGCGAGGGGCGCAACAGGTCGTAGACGCCGCGCAACTCCGCCCCCTGCCCCACCGGCCAGGCCACGGGCGCTGCGTCGAGCGCCAGCGTCTTCTCGATCTCGTCCAGCAGGTCGAAGGGGTCGCGGCCTTCGCGGTCCATCTTGTTGACGAAGGTGATGATCGGGATGTCGCGCAGCCGGCAGACCTCGAACAGTTTGCGCGTCTGGCTCTCGATGCCCTTGGCGGCATCCAGCACCATCACGGCGGCGTCCACGGCCGTCAGCGTGCGGTAGGTATCCTCGGAGAAGTCCTCGTGGCCCGGCGTGTCCAGCAGGTTGAAGACCACGCCGTCGCGTTCGAAGGTCATGACCGAGGTCGCGACCGAGATGCCGCGCTCCTGCTCGATCTTCATCCAGTCGGATCGCGTGCGCCGCGCATTGCCCTTGGCGCGCACCTGGCCGGCGAGCTGGATGGCGCCGCCCTTGAGCAGCAGCTTCTCGGTCAGCGTCGTCTTGCCGGCATCGGGGTGCGCGATGATGGCGAAGGACCGGCGCCGCGCGGCCTCGGCGGCCACGCGGGCATCCGCGGGGAGGTGCATGTCCATGGTGGGCGGAACCTAGTGGCGCGGACGCCCGGCCGCCAGCCCGAACCGATCCGGGCGGCCATGCGCGACGGGCGACGCTTGCCGCCGGCGGCCCGGCAGGCCCAGACTGCGGCATCCCTGGCGGCGGCTCGCCCTCGGGGCCAGTGCAATCCGAGCGCCCCGCGCCCGACCGGAGACGACGCCATGGCCGACGAGACACCGCGCACGGGGCTGGGCCGCCGGCTCCTGTTGATCAACACGCCCGTGGCGGGCGCGGCGGTGGTCGCAGCGCCGGCGGCGGCGCAATCCGGGCGGAATGACGCCGACCCTAGCGATGCCCCGGGCCGCGGTCGCAGCGGCGTCACGGATGCCGACCCGAGCGACGGGCCCGGTCGCGGGCGCGGCCGTGCGGCCTCCGGCGTGACGGATTCCGACCCGAGCGACGGTCCGGGGCGCGGGCGCGGGCGGGCCGCCACGGGCGTGACCGATGCGGACCCGAGCGACGGTCCCGGGCGCGGGCGCGGGCGCGCAGCCTCCGGCGTGACCGATGCGGACCCGAGCGATGGTCCCGGGCGCGGGCGCGGCCGGCCGCCCTCCGGCCTGACCGACGCCGATCCGTCCGACGGCGCCGGCCGCGGCCGCGGCACGCGCCCGACCAAGTAGGCTCCGCGCTCGGCACGCAGGCGTTGCGCCCTCGGCCGGCATGCGCCTTATAGGCGGTGAAGCCGCGGCGCCGCCGCGGCGGTCCACACCGTCACGGAGGATGCTTCCCACGTGCCCCTGAAGCCGCTCAAGAAGGCCGTCCTGCCCGTCGCCGGCCTCGGCACCCGCTTCCTGCCCGCCACCAAGGCGATGGCGAAGGAAATGCTGCCGGTCGTCGACAAGCCTCTCATCCAGTACGCAGTGGAGGAGGCTCGGGCCGCTGGGATCGAGCAGTTCTGCTTCATCACCGGCCGCGGCAAGACCGCGATCGTCGAGCATTTCGACGTCGCCTTCGAGCTCGAGCGCACGCTCGAGGAACGGAAGAAGACCGCCGAGCTTGAGGCGCTGCGCGCGCAGTCCATGACGCCGGGATCGATCGTGACCGTGCGCCAGCAGGTCCCCCTCGGCCTCGGCCACGCGATCTGGTGCGCGCGGTCCTTCGTGGGCGAGGACCCCTTCGCCATCCTGCTGCCCGACGACCTGATGATGTGCGACACGCCCTGCACGCAGCAGTTGGCCGAAGCGTACCGCGAGACCGAGGGCAATGTCGTCGCGATCGAGGAAGTGCCGATGGAGCGGGTCAACCGCTACGGCGTGCTCGACGTGGCGGAGGACAAGGGGCGGCTCGTTTCGGTCAAGGGCCTGGTCGAGAAGCCGGCGCCGGAGAAGGCGCCGTCGAACCTCACCATCATCGGCCGCTACGTGCTGATGCCGGAGGTGATGGGCTTCCTCGCCCGGCTCGAGAAGGGCGCGGGCGGCGAGGTGCAGCTCACGGATTCCATGGCGAAGCTGATCGGCATGCAGCCCTTCCACGGGCTGCGCTACGAAGGCAAGCGCTTCGACTGCGGCGACAAGGCCGGCTTCCTGGAGGCGCAGGTCGCCTATGCATTGCAGCGCCCCGACCTCGGCCCCGCCATGCGCGCGATCCTGAAGGCCTATGGCTGAGGCCCGCCTGCCCGGCGGCATGCCACCCGCCTCGCGCGACTTGGCCGGCTACCGAGGCCGGCCGCCGGACCCGCAATGGCCAGGCGGCGCGCGGGTCGCGCTCTCCCTCGTGGTGAATGTCGAGGAAGGCGCGGAACTCGCGATCGGCAGCGGCGACGAGCGGAACGAGAGCGGACCCGAGACCGGGCAACTCGTGCAGGGCGCGCCCGACTTCTGCATGGAGACGCATTTCGCCTACGGATCGCGCGTCGCGCTCTGGCGGGTGCTCGACGTGCTGGATGCCTATGGCGCGAAGGCGACCTTCTCCTCCTGCGCCCGCGCCGTCGCCGTGACGCCGGCGCTGGCCGCCGAGCCGGCCGCGCGTGGGCACGAGGTCAGTGCCCATGGCTGGCGCTGGGAGATGCATGCCGGCATGGACGAGGCGACCGAGCGCGCGGTTATCGCGCAGACGGTCGCGACGCTGGCCGAACATGCCGGCACGCGGCCGGTCGGCTGGCACACCAAGTCGGCGCCCTCGGTCAACACGCGTCGGCTGCTGCTGGAGGAAGGCGGCTTCCTCTACGACAGCGACGTCTATGACGACGACCTGCCACGGCTGGTGCCGGGCGCCGCTGGCAGGCCCCATGTCATCCTCCCCTACGCCTTCGACACCAACGACATGCGCTTCCGGCCAGGGCAGGGCTTCGTCTTCGCCGAGGATTTCTCGCGCTACTGCATCGCCGCCTTCGACCGGCTGATGCAGGAAGGCGGCCGGATGATGTCGGTCGGGCTGCACCTGCGCACCATCGGGCGACCGGGGCGGATCGCGGGGCTGGAGCAGTTGCTCGAGCACGTGGCCAAGGCCGGCGACGCCGTCTGGGTGGCGCGCCGGGCGGATATCGCGCGGCACTGGATGGCGCGTTTCGGGCAGGGCTGAAGCCGGCCGGCGCATGCGTCGACCTGGACGGGCGGTGAAAAGGGCGGGGGAGATGAACCTCCCCCGAACCCCCGCTCGATTGAGGATGACCCCTCGGCAGGCCCACCATCAGATCCTGATGTAGGCGAACCCGTCCCACTGAAGTCGGCCGAGCTGCCCGACGCCGCTCGGCACCAGGTCCTCCTCGCTGGCGTCGTAGAGTTCGTCGAGCCGGATGTTGTTGTTGCTCAGCGTGATGCGGCAGATCTCGAAGCGGACGCCGGCGAGCTTCAGGTTGTCGACCGACGCCGCGACCTGCGGGCTGTGCCTGGCCGCGATGCGCAGGAGATTGACGCCCGGCCCATGCATCACGACGCGCAGGTCGAACTGCCCGCGCGTCAGCACGCTCAGGTGGTTGCCGACATTCACGAGGAACTGCCGGTAGAGGGCGAATTCCTCGCCGCCCGGCTGGTTCAGGTGATAGACGACCTTCTCGCGCGCGGTGCTCGCCTGTTGGGCGGCAGCGGGCGCCGCCGCGCCCAACCCGGCGATCGCCGCGATCCCGCCACGGCGACCAAGCTTTCCTGGCATCGTCCTGCTTCCCACCCTGTGTACGGGCCGCCCTATTGCGGCTCCGCCGTGCCGGATTCCGATCCCGGTCGCACGAATTGCCGGCTGTCCATGGTCACGGTGACGGGCCGCCCCTGGCGGCAATTCGTCATGCAGGCCTCGTTCGGCGTGTCCGGCCGCGCCTCGAGGACGAAGCCCTCGCGGTTCGGCATGGCGACGCGCGGCAGGCTGTCGCGGTCCATCACGTCCTCCTCCTGCACGAGTTCGTTGATGAAGAGGACATAGGCCGTCAGCGCGTAGTATTCGTCGTTCGTCAGGCTCTGTGGCGCCGCATACGGCATGGCGCGTCGGATGTAGTCGAAGACGCCCGGCGCATGCTGCCAGAAGGAGCCGACGGTGCGCCGTGGCTGGTCGCCCCGCAGGCTGCCACGCCCGCCCATCAGCGCCGGCCAGCGGTCGAGACCCTCCCCGAAATCGCCATGGCAGGCGGCGCAATGGGTGATGAACAACTCCTCCCCCTGCTTCGCCGTGCCGCGCCCGGGCGGAAGGTTCCGGCCATCGCCGCGGACGGCGATGTCCCAGCCCACGATCTCGGGCGCGGTGGCGGCGCGGCCGATTCCGGCGATCGGCGTGGGCAGCGCGGCGACCGCGGGCGCGGGCCAGGCGACATCGGCGCGCGTGCGCTCGCCCGGAGGCGCCTCGAAGGGGCGATACAGCGCCGTCATGTCTCGCGGCGCGGGCGCCTGCTGCGCCAGCGCGAAGCCGGCGATGGCGAGCAGCGGCGCGCCGATCGCGGCGGCCCTACGCATCGATCTGGACATTGACCACCGTCCCTTCGCGATCGACCAGCCAGGTATGGATGCTGTTCTTGTGGTAGATGCTCTCGGTGCCGCGCACGCGGCGCAGTTCGGGCAGCGTCGGCTGCACGCGTCCCGTCTCGTCCATCGCGCGGCTCTGCAGATACGCGGTCTGGCCCTCCCGCCATTCCCACGGAATGCGGAAGCGCGTCAGCGCCTTGGGCAGCACCGGGTCCTGCAGCGAGGCGCTGCGCCAGGTGTCGCCGCCATCGACCGACACATCGACGCGCGTGACGCGCCCGGCCCCCGACCACGCGAGGCCCGAGATCTCGACGAAGCCCGGCCTGCCGTTCAGCGGCTTCTCCGGGCAGGGCGCGGTGATGACGGAATTCACCTCGTTGACGAAGGTGAACTGGCGCGACAGGCCATCCGGCATCAGGTCGGTATAGGTGCGGGTTTCCCAGCGCGTGAACCAGGGGCGGTCGCCGACCTCGATGCGGCGGATCCACTTGATCCACATGTTGCCCTCGTAGCCGGGCAGCACCAGGCGCACCGGATAGCCCTGCTGCGGGCGCACCGCCTCCCCGTTCTGGCCGAAGGCGAGGAAGGCATCGTCCAGCGCCTTCGCGAGCGGGATCGACCGCGCGAGGTGCGCGGCGTCCGACGCCTCCGCCAGCAGCCAGGACGCGCCGCGGCGCAGCCCCGCCTGCGCAAGCAGCGCCTTCAGCGGCACGCCCGTCCATTCCGAGCAGGACAGCATGCCGTGGGTGAACTGCACGCCCGACATCTGCGCGCCACGCCATTCCATGCCGCCATTGGCCGGGCACTCGATGAAGTGGATGCGGCTGACCGAGGGCATCCGCTTCAGGTCCTCGAGCGTGAAGACCAGCGGGCGTTCGACCATGCCGTGGATCATCAGCCGCCAGTCGGCCGGGTCGATGTCCGGCACGCCGCCATGGTGGCGCTCGAAATGCAGGCCAGAGGGCGTCACGATGCCGTGCATCTCCGCCAGCGGCGTGAAGGAGACGGAGGAGACGCGGTCGGGCGTCAGCCAGGGCACGTAGCGGCGCACCGCGGTCTCGTGCCGGCTGCGCGTGCCGTAGGTTTCCTCGATGACGCCGGGGCCAAGGGTGCGGCTCCATTCGGGAAGGTTCGGTGGTAGGTTCTCGGCATTGCCGGAGGCCCGTGCGACGCCGCCCGCGCCGGCGAAACCCACCGCCGCGCCGGCACCAGCGCGCAACAGGCCGCGGCGCGACGGCCGTTCCACATCAACTCTCGTCGTCATTCGTCCTCCCTCCGGAAGTGGCCGGCAGTGGCTAGCCAAACATCTCGTTGGTGATGCTCTCGTACCAGCCGTCCGCGTAGAGCGCCTCGAGCTGGCGGTGCTGCGCGCGTCGCTCGGACGTCATGGTCGCGTTGCGCGGGCTGATGCCGCCCGAACCCTCCACCTCGGTCAGCGCGGTCGTGCTGGCGCGGTAGACCCCCACGACAGAGATGCCGTAGTCGGGCGCGACATGGCTGTAGCAGGTGTTGAAGAAGGTCGCGGGCGGCGGCGCGCGGCCCGCGAGCGACGCCGCGATGCAGGCGATCGCGTGCTTGCCCTGCGAGGAGGCCGCGAAGCCCGACTTCGGCATCGGCGCGGCGATGGTCGCGTCGCCCAGGACCCAGATGCCCTCGACCTGAGCGCTCTCGAAGGTGGCGGGCTTGACCGGGCACCAGCCCGACCGGTCGGCGAGGCCGGCATCGCGCGCGATCCTCGCCGCCATCTGCGGCGGGATGACGTTGACGACGCTGCCCTTCACCTTCTCGCCGAACTCGGTCTCGACCTCCATCGCGGCGGGATCGACACGCATCACGCGCCCGTCGTTCGAGGCGCCGCGCCACTGGATGATGCCGGGATAGAGTTCCGCCCAGGCATCCACGAACAGCGGCTGCTTGGAGAAGCCGTCCTTGGCGTCGAGCGCGATGATCCTGCTGCGCGGCTTCGCGCGCTTGAGGTACTCCGCGACCATGCTGATGCGTTCGTAGGGACCGGGCGGGCAGCGGAACGGGTTGCCCGGGATGGTCATGACGAAGGTGCCGCCGTCGGGCATCTCCTCGAGCTGGCGGCGGAGCAGGGTGATCGGCTGCAGCGAGGGTATCCAGCCATGCGGCATGCGCGCGCTGGCGGCCTCGTCATAGCCCTCGATCGCGCCCCAGCGCAGGTCGATGCCGGGCGACATGACCAGGCGGTCGTAGGGCACCTCGGCGCCGTCGGCGAGGCGGACGCGCTTCGCGGCCGCATCCACCGCCACGACGTCCTGGTGCACGACGCGCACGCCGCGCGCGGCGAGGCGCCCATAGCCGAAGGTGATGCTCGCGATGTCGCGCCGGCCGGCCAGCACCAGGTTGCCATAGGGGCAGGTCGTGAAGGTGCGGTTCCGCTCGATGAGCGTGACCTCGAGCGCGGGGAAGTGGTCGCGGGCGAAGCGCGCGGCGGAGGCGCCGCCGAAGCCGCCGCCGATGATGACGACGCGGCCCGCGCCCGCCTGCGCCCGCGCGAGGCGCGGCGCGGCAAGCCCGAGCGGCAGGTTGGACGCGATGGCCAGAAGGGCGCGGCGTTGCAGGCTCATGGCGTGCCTCCTTCTCACTGCGCGCGGGCGTAGTGGGCTGCGAGGACGGCGACCTGTTCGTCCGTGTAGCCACGGGCGATGCGCCCCATGACCGTCGCCTCGCGCTGGTTGGTGCGGAACGCCTGCATCAGCGAGACGAATTCGGCGCGCCCGTGGGCATCCTTGATCTGCGGAATGCCGTGGCCGCCCTGCCCAGCAATTCCGTGGCACCCCTGACAGGCGCCTGCGAGGACCACGGGATCCGGCGCCTGTGCGAGCGCCGGTGCGGCGGCAAACAGCAGGCAGGACAGAGCCATCGGAACCTTCATGGACACGATTTTCTCCTCCCCCGGACTTGCCGGGCACGGTATTTTAGGTAACCCTAATGGAATGTGCGGGCGCCCGTCCAGACCTTCGCGCTCGCGCACAGGTGAAATGGAGGAAACGCAATGCCTGACCGAGACGATCCGGCCGCGCGTTCCATCCCCGCGCCGACCGGCGCGGCTACGGGTCAGGACGCCACGGCCGGGCGGCGAGGCTTCGACCGACGCCGCGCAGGCGGCATCGAGGGCGCCCGCCATTCGGCGCCGATGCGGGCCAGGGCGAGCGACGGCCTGGCCTGGAGCGAAGCGACGCCGCGCGCTCGCCTGACGGATCGCAGGGCCGCGGTGCCGGAGTGCTCGGTAACGCGTGCGTGGCTGCGCAACCGGCGGCCGTTGAATGGCCCGGCCGCATACCGCCGCCAGCCGACGGGCGAACCGTAGCAGCGATGCACCGACGCCTCCTTCTCGCTGCGGGCCTGACGCTGCCGGCGGCGCGCGCCGCGGCGGAGGAGGTGTCGCTCGTGCTGCTCGAGCGGCACGACTGCCCCTGGTGCCGACGATGGCTGCGGGAGGTCGGAGAAACGTCGTGGAACCAGTCGGACCTCGGCCGGCGTGCGCCGCTGCGCCGCGTGGACGTGGCGCGAGGGCTACCCGCGGACCTGCGGCACATCGCGAACTGGCGCTTCACGCCGACCTTCGTCCTGGTCGCCGACGGGCGCGAGGTCGGCCGCATCATCGGCTACCAGGCCGATCTGTTCTTCTGGCAGCAGGCCGAGGCGCTGCTCGCCAGGCTTCCTTCCGACACCAGACAGGAGAGCCAGCCATGAAGGCATCCATGCTCGCGGCCGCGCTCGCGGCCGCAACGCTCGCCAGCACGTCGCCGCGCGCCGAGGAGTTCACGAATTTCCGCGTCATGGCGCCGGCGCTCGCGCTCGACCTCGCCCAGGCAACGCTGCGCGCCTGTCGCGACCGCGGCTTCCAGGTGGCGGTCTCGGTGGTGGACCGCTTCGGCGTGACGCAGGTGGTCCTGCGCGACGCCCTGGCAGGCGCCCATACGCCTGACACGGCGGTGGCGAAGGCGCGCGCCGCGGTGTCGTTCCGCGCCTCGACCGAGGAACTCTCGGCGCTGACGCAAGCCGGCCAGTTGAACAGCGCGATCCGCCACCTGCCGGGCTACGTCTTCCTCGGCGGCGGCGTGCCGGTCGAATCGGCGGGCTCGATCGTCGGCGGCGTCGGCGTCTCGGGCGCGCCCGGTGGCGCGGAAGACGACGCCTGCGCGCGCGCGGGCATCACGGCCGTGGAGGACCGCCTCCTGTTCTAGGACGTCTCGTGGGCTTGGGGGGCCAACGGCTCGCAGCCCTACGCGGCCTCAGGGCCGAAGATGCACCCACCCCTGCAGCGTCCGCTCGACGATCTCCGGAAGCCCGTTCTGCACCACCTCGACGCCGTCCAGCACCGTCTCCGGCCCGAGGCCCAGCGTGTCGAGCGTCGCGCCGCAGGCGACGAACTCGATGTCGTAGGCGCGCAGCGAGGCAACACGCTCGGCCACCTGCGTCTCGGCCGCGATCAGGTGGCGCACGCCTGGCCCGTAGGCCACCACCATGATCCGCACCAGGTCCTGCCCATAGAAGGACTGGACGTTGATGATGTTGCTGAACACCGCGTTCGCCCGCGCCGGGTCGGAATCCGCCAGCGACACCACGATTCGCCGCGGCGCCTCGAGGCTCGGCCGGGGGTCCGCCAGCGGCGTCTCGCGCACGCCCGCCGCGCCAAGTGCGACGGCCGAGGCGGCGATCAGGAAAGTGCGTCGTGTCATCGTCCACTCGCCTCCGGCGACAGAATGAGGTGGGACATCAGCCGGTCGACCGGCGCGAAGTCGTCGGTCAGCACCGGCACATCCGCCGCGCGCCAGCGCGACGCGACGTAGTCGGGCGGCAGCCGCGCCCAATGCCGTTCGGGCCCGCGGCGCGCGGTGATCCGTGGCGCCGGGCTCGGCGTGCCGGAGGCCAGCACGAGGTAGGTGATGCGCCGGCCCGCCGGCTGCGCCGTCGCCTCGACCCAGATCTCGACGACGGCGAAATCCTCCGCCAGCGTCCGCGCGAGCGCCAGCAGGAAGCGCGGCGCGCGACGGTCCTCCATCACGTTCACCAGGTAGGCGCCGCCGGGGTTCAGCCGGTCGCGCACCGCGCGGTGCCATTCGCGCGTCACCAGGTGCACCGGCATCGCGAGGTCCTGGAAGGCATCGGCGAAGACCAGGTCGAAGCGCGGCCCGGGCGGGGTCGCCTGCAGCGCCACGCGGGCGTCGCGCGCCACCACCCGCAGCGCCGGGCCGTCGCGCAGCCAGAAGTCGCGGCGCGCCAGCGCGGCGATCGCCGGGTCGATCTCTGCCACGGTCAAGGCCGCGCGCGGATGCTCGGCCGCCCAGGCCCGCGGCAGGGTGAAGGCGCCGCCGCCGGCGAAGAAGGCGGCCGGCGCCTCGGGCAGGCCGCGCGCGACCATCAGCTCGTCCGCCAGATGCAGATAGGGCTGCACCAGCGTCGTGGGTTCGTCCCGCAAGTTCATCCCATGCGCCAGGTGGTCGAGCACGAGCAGCCGCGCCGGCCGGCCGATCATCGGTTCGGCATCCACGACGCGCAGGCAGGCATAGGCGCTCTCGACATCGCAGAAGCGCCCATAGGCCGGCAGCGCCAACGCCCCCGCGGGCACCGCGACCGCCGCGGCCGCGAGGCCAAGCGCCGCCGCCCGCCGCGCCCCCGCCGCCGCGTGCAGCGCCGCCAGCGCCGCGTAGCACCCCGCGCAGGCCAGCATGGTGCCCGACGACCCGATCCAGGCCAGGAACACGAAGCCCGCCGCCAGCGTGCCGCCGATCGCCCCCAGCGCCGAGATCGCGAACAGCCGCCCCAGCACCCGCCCGACCTGCCCCGGCGCGGCCTCCTCCACCGCGAGCTTGGTGACGATGGGGGAGACGGCGCCGACCAGCAGGCTCGGGGCCAGGAAGCCCGCCAGCGCGAAGCCCAGCATGGCGAGCAGCGGGGAGACGCCCTCGGCATCGAGGAACGGCGCGGCGAGGCGCAGCGCCGGCACCGCCACCAGCGACGCCGCCGCGCAGCCGGCCAGGATCCAGGAGAGCCGCGCATGACCGCGTGCGCGGTCGCACTCCGGCCCGGCCAGCCGCCCGCCCCACCAGTGGCCGATGGAAAACCCGCCCAGCACCACCGCGATCACCGCCGTCCAGGTATGGACCGACATGCCGACATAGGGCGCGAGCAGCCGCCCGGCGACGATCTCCACCACCAGCCCAAGCGCGCTCGCGAACAGGATGGTGGTCGCGTCGAGAATCGCCCTCATGCGCATTGACGCGGCGCGCCTTCCTGCGCACATGCTGATGCAACAGACGATACCCCGAGGAACACCCGATGTCCCGGATCGCCCGCCGTGCCGTGCTTGCCGGCCTCGCCTTGGCCCCCGGGGCCGCGCGGGCCGCTCCGGTGCGCACCGAGGGCGGCTTCACCCAGGACTGGTTCCACGAGGGCTTCCTCACCCTGCGCGAGGATCTCGAGGAAGCGACCGCCGCCGGGCAGCGCCTCGCGGTCCTGTTCGACCAGCGCGGCTGTCCTTATTGCCGGGAGATGCACACCGACCACCTGGCGCAGCCGGATATCGAGGGCTTCATCCGCCCGCGCTTCCGCGTGGTGCAACTCGATCTGCACGGGTCGCGCCCGGTGACCGATTTCGACGGCACGGTGCACGAGGAACGCGCGCTGGCGCGGCGCTGGCGCGTGACCTTCACGCCCACCATCGTCTTTCTGCCCGAGCAGGCGCCGGCGCGCATGGGCCGCGAGATCGAGGTCGCGCGCATGCACGGGCTGATGGCCAAGCCGGACTTCCTCGCGCTGTTCACCTACGTGGCGGAGCGCGGCTACGCCGACGGCACCGGCTTCCGGGCCTGGCGGTCGCGCCGCCAGCAGGGCTGACGCCGCGCTCATCCGAAGCGCCCGAGGTCCGGCCAGCGTTCGAGCAGCCAGGCGCCGATCTCCTGGAAGGTGCCGGTCAGCACCATCACGCCCGTCACCACCAGCAATCCGCCCACGGCGATCTCGACGGCGCGGAAATGCTGGCGGAAGCGCTGCACGAAGCGCAGGAAGGGCGTCACGAAGGCCGCCGCCAGCAGGAACGGGATGCCGATGCCGAGCGCATAGGCGAACAGCAGCGCCGCCCCCTGCCAGGCGCTGTCCGCCGCCGCGGCGATGGTCAGGATGCCGGCCAGCACCGGCCCCACGCAGGGCGTCCAGCCGAAGGCGAAGGCGAGCCCCACCACATAGGCGCCGAGCGGCGAGACCGGGCGCTCGGCCACCTGGAAGCGCTTCTCGTAGTTCAGGAAGGACAGCCGCAGCAGGCCGGCGAAATGCAGGCCGAAGGCGATCAGCACAAGGCCGGCGAAGACCGCCACGGTCTCGAGGTGGTCCGAAAACAGCTGTGACACCAGGCTCGCGGTGGCGCCGAGCGCGGTGAACACAGTGGCGAAGCCGAACACGAAGAACAGCGCGGCCACCATCACCCGCGCGCGGTCGGGCGCCACCGCCACCGGCCCGCCGGGCGCGGCGCGCAGCGTCACGCCGCCGAGGAAGCCGAGATAGGGGATGATCAGCGGCAGCACGCAGGGCGACAGGAAGGACAGGGCGCCCCCGAGCAGCGCCGCCGCGTAGCCGACCTGCATCGTCGCCCCGTCAGGCGTTGCGCAGGCGGACGTCGCGGCGCGGTTCGGCGCGCACCGGGCCCTTCGCCAGGTGGCGGAACACCACGTCCCAGATCGGCGGGCCTTCCACCGCCTGGTTGATGCTCGCCCAGCCGGCAACGGTGTAGTCGCGTGACGCCTCGACCGGCTGGCCGGTGCGCAGCAGTGTCAGGGCCGAGACCCGCTGGCCCGATGGCGCCGCGACATCGAGCGTGAAGGAGATCCCGCCCGAGCGCACCATGTCGCCGCCCTGCTGGTAGTAGGGGTCGGGGTTGAAGAGGTTGTCGGCCACGTCCTCCAGCACCGCCTTCAGCATCTCCCCCTTCATCGGGATGCGGTAGGCGGCGGGGTAGGTCATGGCGGTCTGCGCCCAGACATCCTCGGCGGTGATGTCGGTGCCCGGCAGCAGCGTTGTGCCCCAGCGGAAGCCGGGGGAGAGCGCGACCTCGGCCTCCCGCTGTTCGAGCAGCGCGTCGCAGATCAGGTCGTCCCAGGTGCCGGCGGTGTTGCCGCGGCGCCAGAGCAGGCTTTCCGTGCGCCCGACCACGCGGGCGAGGTCGGCGGCGTAGGGCTCGCGCACGCGGTGCACCAGGGCGGCCATCTCGGCATCCGGGGCGATCGCGTTGCTGAAGACCGGGATCAGCGCATGGCGGAAGCCGGCGACCTTGCCATCCTTCACGTCGAGGTCGAGGCGGCTGACGAACTTGCCGTTGGCGCCGGTCGCGATCAGCAGCGTGGTGCCGACCTGCAGCGGGCGCGGCAGCGCGTCATGCGTGTGGCCGGTCAGGATCACGTCGATGCCCGGCACGCGCGCGGCGATCTTGCGGTCCACGTCGAAGCCGTTGTGCGACAGCAGCACGACCAGCTGCGCGCCGGCGGTGCGCGCCGCTTCCACGCGGCCGGCCAGCTTCTCCTCCTTGATGCCGAATTCCCAGTCCGGGAACATCCAGCGCGGATTGGCGATCGGCGTGTAGGGGAAGGCCTGGCCGATCACTGCGACCTTCACGCCGCCGCGTTCGAACACCGCCTCGGCGGGGAAGACGTCCTCGTTCCACTCGGTGTCCTGGATGTTGCCGCCGAGGAAGGGGAAGCCGAGTTCGCCCGCCAGTTCCTTCACGCGGTCGGCGCCGTAGGTGAATTCCCAGTGCCCGACCATCGCCTCGACGCCAAGCGCCGTCTGGAAGGCGACCATGTCGGCGCCCTTGGTCTGCAAGTTCGTCCAGGCGCCCTGCCAGGTGTCGCCGCCATCGAGCAGAATGGTACGGCCCGGCCGCTCCGCCTTGATCGCCTTCACGATGGTCGCGATGCGGTCGGCCCCGCCCATCGGGCCGAAGCGGCGCGCGAGGTCGACGTAGTCCACGTCGGTCAGCGCGTGCGACAGCGCGCCGCCGCGTGGCAGGCCAAAGGCGCGCAGGAAGGCCTCGCCGGTGATGTGCGGCGGCTGGCCGCGCGCCTCTCCGACGCCGAGGTTGGTCGAGGCCTCGCGGAACAGCATCGGCATCAGCTGGCCGTGGATGTCGGTGATGTGGATCAGCGTCACCTGGCCGAGCGGGTCGAAGCGCAGCAGGTCGGACTGGCTGGGGGCCTGCTGCGCGCGCGCGGGCAGCGCGGCGAGCGCCGCACCGGCGGCGAGTAGGTCGCGACGGGTGATCATGCGTGTCCTCCGCCCTGCGCCCGCTGCCTCGGAGACCGTTCGAGACCACGCCCTCGGGCGCATTCCGAAGTCCGGCAGCGGCCCGCTCCCCCACCCGTCCACCGAACGTCAGTATCCTGGATAGGCGGACGGGAGGGGGAGCGGGCCGCTGCCGGCATTCTCGAACGGTCCCTCAGCGACGGACGGAGGGGCTCTCGACCGGCAGGCCCTGCGCCCGCCACGCCAGGTAGAATTCGAGGTTGGTGAACTCCTCGCCGCCGAGCAGCGGCGCCTCCCCGCGCACGTCGTTGACGCAGCCCTGCAGGCGGAACTGCAGGCTGATCACCCGCTGTTCCTTGAGCCGATAGGTCGGGAAGCCGTTGCTCATGCCCTGCGAGAGGAGGTCGGCGCGCAGGGACCGGCCATAATTGTCCTCGTGGCAGGACCCGCAGCGCATGTCGAGTTGGCCGCGGCGCGTGTTGTAGAACGCCTCGCCGCGGTCGAAGAAGGCGCGCGCCGGGCCCGCGATGTCCACCGCCACCGGCATGCCGCGCGACTGCAGCGCGACAAAGGTGGTCATGGCGTTCAGCGGCCGGCTGTCGATGGGCAGCGCGGCGGCGCCCATGCGTTCCGTGCGGCAGATGTTGATCTGCTGCTCGAGCGTCACGACACGATTGAGGCGCGGGTGATACGCCGGCATGCGCGCGCGCACGCCGCGCATCGTCTGTGTCGCGTCGGTGTGGCAGGATGCGCAGGACTGCCCTGCGGTGCCCTCGACCCGGCTCCAGGCGGCCTCGCCTTCCTCGGCCCAGAGCATCGCCGGGTTCTGGAAGTCGTCGTCCTGGATGGCGATCGTCTCGGGCGTGGCGAAGTGGCGGCCCGATTGCGGGTCCGGGATCGCGCGCTGCGGCTCGGGCGCGCCGGACTGCGCGAAGGCGATGCCCACCGCCAGCGCCGCCGTCCCGATCGTCAGCCCTGCCGCCTTCCACATGGCAGGTGCCTCAGGCCAGCTTGATGTCGTTGGTCGCCTTGCGTTCCTCGCCGGCGTCGTTGGTCCAGGTGAACTCGAAGCTGCCCGCCTTTTCCACCTTGAAGGGGAAGGCGATGTATGGGTTCGCCGAGATCGCCGGCGCCAGGTCCATGGCGAAGACGAGCTGGCCTTCGAACTTCGCCTCGAAGCGCTTGATGATGTCGCGCGGGATGATGGCGCCGGCCTGGTCGCGGCGCTGCCCGGTCTCCATGATGTGGGAGATCAGGGTGCGGATATCGATCACCTCGCCGGCGCGGGCCTGGGCGGGGATGCGGACGCGGGGCTGTCCGATGGGTGCGGCCATGGTGGTTCTCCTTCGCGCTCAGCCGCCGCAGCCGCCGATGGTGACCTTCACCTCGGCGCGCGTCATGAACAGGTTGCCGTCGCTCATCTCGGCGATGGCGACGACGTCCTGCGTCGTGCCAAGGCGGATGCGGGTATCCACGCTGGCGCGGCCCATGGCCGGCGTCAGGTGGAAGGTCGCGAGGTCCGGCGTCGGGTTCTTGTCGGCGAAGACGTAGATCGTCTTGACGTGGTCGGCGGCCGTCATCGGGCTCTCGACCGAGACGGTCATCGGCACCGTATTGCCGTTCTCGGCGATCGGCGGCAGGCGCAGCGTCACGCGCCCTTCCTGCGGCGTGCGGCCGCCACGGATGCGGTCGATCGCGGCCTGGGTGGGCGCGGCCAGCTGCGCGGAAGCCGGGCGCGGCAGCAGGCTTATCGCGACCCCTCCGGCGGCAAGCGCCAGCATCACGCGGCGCGATGGGGTGGGGGCGGCGTGCATGGCGGTCTCCGTTCGTCTCATCTGAGGGTCATCAGGTAGGCGAGCACGTCCTCGACCTCCTGCGCGGTCAGGATCGGGCGGCCAGCCCAGTCGCGGCGCACGCCGGTCAGGCCTTCCACCCGGTAGTAGGGGGGCATGTTGCTCTCTGCGTTGTTGCGCTTGCTGTCGACGACCCGCAGGCGGAGTTCGCCGATCGAGTAGCGGTCCGCCACGCCGGTCAGCGGTGGGCCGAGATTGCCCTGGAAGTCGGCGGAGACCGGCAATTCATGGCAGGTCACGCAGTTGCCTTTGGAGCGGTCGAGGGCGAGTGCCCGGCCCCGGGCCGCATCGCCACCCGTTGTCGTCAGCGGCAGCGGAATGGCATCGTCCACGACGGCGAACGGCACGAGCGCGGCCGTCTGCGCCGCCGCCGGCACGCAAAGCGCCGTCGCCGCGAGCATGGCCGCACCTAGAATCGGCATCGAACCGAACCGCATGCCCTCTCCTTGTTAGTATTTTCTTATATTCGAGCATACGGATCCCTCATCGCGCAAGGGGTCACTTCGCGCGGGGCGTCATCGGCAGTCGATTTTCCGGCGTTCGGGTCCCGGGTGCCCGCAAGGCGGGCCTCGTGGTCCCGTCAGGCCTCCAGGGTCGTGGAGGGCGTCGTTGTCGCGATCGCCACCGGCGCGCCCTCCAGCAGGCGCACGAGCCGCAGGCCCGGCACCCCATCCTCGGCCGGACACCCGGGACGGAGGATGCGCCAGCCCCGCCGCCCCGAGATCGCCGCCGGGAGGACCAGGGTCGTCGCGCCGAGTGCGGCGCCGCGGACCGGCGCAAGGCTGCCCGGCTCCAGCAGGCCGGTCGGGTGCAGCAGGCCGACGAGGAGTACCGCCTCATCCCCTGCCACCCGTGCAACGCCGACGACACGCTCACGCAGCGGCCCGCGGCAGTTGACGGGAAGCCAGGTGCCGTCGAGGAACAGCGCCGGGCGGGACCGCCGCAGACCCAGCAGAGCGGCCGTCCAGGCCAGCTTTACGGCCTCGTCATGCCACGCCGCAGGCGAAGCGGCTCGCTCCAGGGCCGCGGCGCGCGCGGCGAAGTCCACCGGGCGCCTGTTGTCCGGGTCGACCAGCGACAGGTCCCAGAACTCCGTACCCTGGTAGGTGTCAGGCACGCCGGGCGCGATGCATTTCAGCGCCGTCTGCAGCAGGCCCTTGGCCGCGCCGGCGGCTGCGATCGTGGCGGCCTTCGCCGCGACATCGCGGTCGAAGCGCTGCGGGCGCGCCGGGTCCATCGCGGCGCGCAGGAAGCCAAGGCAGGACCCCTCGTAGGCAGGGTCCGGCAGGGCCCAGTCGCTGTGGCGCTTGCCTTCGCGCAGCGCCTTCACAAGCCAGCCCTCAACCCGCGCGAGGAAGGCCGCGACGCCCCGACGGTCGTCGGCATCGAGACCCATCGGCCAGGCGCCGAGCAACGTCTGGTAGATGTGCAACTCGTCCGCCGGATCGGGCGCGACGGTGGTGTCCAGGGTTGCGCGCAGCGGCGCATTCATGCGGCGCCAGCGTTCGGTGGTCGCCGCCCATCCCGCGGCATCCTCCGTCAGTACGGCCAGCCGCGCCCGCACATCCTCGCCGCGCTTGTGGTCATGCGTCGCCCCACCCGAGAGCGCGAGCGGCGTGCGCCGGCGGCTGCGCATGAAGCGGTGGAACGCAGTTCGTGTCACCGAGAGCTGCAACGGATCCGAGCCCACCTCGTTGCGCGAAATGAGCCTCAGGTAGCGGTAGAACGCCGTGTCCTCCACCGACTTGGCCGCAACCGGCCCCGTGAGTTGCTGGAAGCGGCGTATCGCCTGCAGAGCGTCGTGCCGTTCGGCACCGGGCTTCGCGCGGCGCAGCGCCTCGCCGGACAGGATCGGACGGACGCGCGCGAGCAATTCGTGCTGCGTCGCGCGCAGCCGGCGGGCAGCGCGGCTGAATGCCCAGTCCAGCACGTAGGCATCCGCCCCGCGCCCACCGGAGAGCGAGGCATAGGTCCGATATGTCGGGAACTCGATCACGATCGCGCGCAGCACGCGGCGCACAGCAGTCAGCGTGAAGTCGCGCGTGCCGAGGTCGCCCTGCAGGACACGATGGACGTGCAGCGCTGCGCCGGCGAGTTCCGCCGCCAGATAGTCCGACAGGATCTGCGCGCGCGCCGCGCGTTCGACCGCGTGGAAGTCGGACAGATCCGGTGCCGTATCCGCCCAGGCAGCGTCCAGCAGCGGTTCTGCCGCCGCGTCGTGCAGCAATGCGCCGATGCGGTCCATGACCTCGTAGCCCGTGGTACCGTCCGTCTGCCATTCGGCAGGCAGATGCTCGTGCCGCGCGAGAATCTTCTCGACCAGGATCCAGGGCTCGCGCGCCAGGCCTGCCGGGCGCTCGGGCGCGCGCGCCTCCATGCGCCGGCGCAGCTTGCGGCAATATGCGCGCGGATCGGCGAGACCGTCGACGTGATCGATGCGGACGCCGTCGATCAGCCCCTCTGCCCAGAGGTCGAGCAGCAGCCCGTGCGCCGCCTCGAAGGCGCCAGGCAATTCGACCCGGAAGCCGGCCAGCCCGTTGATATCGAAGAACCGGCGGTAATTGATCTCGTCGGATGCTGCGCGCCACCAGCAGAGCCTGTAAGACTGCCGCTCAAGCAGCGCGTGCAGGGCCGCACCGCCATCGGTGGCCGCGTCATACCGCGCCAGGCGCGCGAAGACGATCGAGGCCGCTGCGGGGCCCTGCAGCGCCTCGGCCAATGCGCGCCGGGCGGCTGTCGCGCGCGCGCGGTGCTGGCTGCGCGGCGCGCGCGCCAGGTGCCGCCATGCCGAAACCGCGGCGTCGAGCACCGCATCGCCCGTCGGCGGCTCGGGAAGGATCCCACCATAGTCGCGCGCCGCCACCGGAAAGCGATGCTCGTGATACCAGACCGACAGGCTGCCCTCGTGCGGCTCGAGGCGCAGCACGAGGTCGCCCGCGGCGAGCGCGTCTCCGTATGGCGCGCCGAGGAAGGGCGCCAGCACGCGCCCGTTCAGACGCGCATCCGCCGGCGTCCAGTCGATGTCGAACCAGGTCGCGTAGGGGCTGGCGCGCCCCCACTCCAGGACATCGAGCCAGAGCGCGTTGTCCGCTCCGCCGACCCCCATGTGATTCGGCACGATGTCGAGCAGCAACCCCATCCCGCGCGCGCGCAGATCCGACGAGAGCGCGCGCAGGCCCTCCATACCACCAAGCGCGTCGCTGATCCGCCCATGGTCGATGATGTCGTAGCCGTGCGGGGACCCCGGGCGCGCCGCCAGCACTGGCGATGCATAGACGTGCGAGATCCCGAGCGCGTCGAGATAGGGCACGACCGCGCGGGCATCCGCAAACCCGAAGCCGTCGTGAAACTGCAGCCGGTATGTCGCGGTCGGCGTCACCGTCTGTCGGCCTTCCTGCGCGACGCGGCCAGGGCATCGAGGATGCCCGTCGCCGGCGCTTCAGCGAGCAGGACCTCGGCCGCCCTGGGCAGCCGGCGGCGCCAGTTGGGATGTTCCTCCGTCGTGCCGGGCAGGTTCACCTGCGGCTCGACGAGGAGGGCGTCCTCGATCGGCAGCATCACGAGCGCGGAGGGCGCCTGGCCCAGGAAGTGCGCGACGGCGGCGCCCAGCCTTTCGTCCGGCGCGTCGGGCCTGTCGCCCTCGGCGCCTGCCTCCGTCCGGAGGGCGTGCCACAGGGCCGAGCGCTCGCCTTCGCGCGTGCGGTGCTCCGCAGCCTCGTCGCTGCCCTCGGGCAGCAGGCCGAGTCCGGCGCGCAGCCCGATATCGGCACCGCGCCACCAGCCAGCCAGCGTCGGCATGTCGTGCGTCGTGCTGGTCGCGACGGCCTCGGCCGAATAGCGCGCAGGCGGCGCGAAGCCGCCATTGGAATCGCGCTCGAAGAACAGGACGCGGAGCCCGAGGACGTGGTTCCGCACCAATGTGTCGCGATAGCCGTGAGGCAGAGTCCCGAGGTCCTCGCCGATCACGACAGTACCGTGCCGGTGGGATTCGGCGGCCATGATCCGCATCAGGTCATCCACCGGGAAGCGCAGATAGGCGCCATGCGACGCCCTCTCGCCTTCCGGCACGCACCAGATGCGGGCAAGCCCCATGACGTGGTCGATGCGCACCCCGCCGGCATGCGCCATGGCGGCGCCGAGGTCCTCGATGAAGGGCGCGAAGCCCTGGGCGGCCAGGCGGGCGGGCGCGAAAGTCGTGAGCCCCCAGTCCTGCCCATGAGGATTGAGCAGGTCTGGCGGCGCCCCTATCGACACGCCCTCCAGCAGCGCCGCGGTGCGTGACCATGCGCGGCTGCCGCCGGCATGGGTGCCGACCGCGAGGTCGGTCACCAGTCCGATCGCCATGCCGGCCGCGCGTGCCGTCTCCTGCGCGGTGCGCAGCTGACGCGTCGCGAGCCACTGCAGGAAGACATGGAATGCAACGTCATTTGCATGGGCGGCGGCGAACCGCGCCACCGCGTCGTTGCGTGGATCGCGGAGCGCCTCGGGCCATCGCCGCCAGTCCCAGGCGGAGGGATCGTCGCGGAACTGGCAGGCGTGCAGCGCCTCGAACCGCGCATGGTCCTCGAGCGCAGCACCGCCCGCGCGCCGGAAGGCGAGGAACTCCTCTCCGAGCGAGGTCGGCGGCGCGAGATGTGCCGCGGCGAAGCCCGCATGCAGCGCGCGGAGCAGGGACAGGCGCAAAGGCACCGCGGTCGGATAATGTACCTCCTCCTCCTCCTCGGCGGAGGCCAGAGCGGCATCGAGGCCGAGCGCCGCGGATAGCGTCGCCACCTGCCCCGCCTCCGGCAGCCCGCCCGGATCGGCGAGCCAGCCGTTCAGCCGCGTGCGGCTCGACGGCGCATAGGGGCTGTAGTGCTGCGGATCCGCGGCAAAGAGCGCATGCGTCGGGCTGAGCGCCAGCGCGTTGGCGCCGCGCGCCGCCGCTGCGCGCGCGAGCGCGGGCAGGGCGCCGAAGTGGCCAAGCCCGCCCGCGCCCGCCGCGCGCAGGCCGTAGAGTTGCACGCCCAGGCCCCAGAGCCGCCGGTCCTCCAGGGCGCCGCGAAAGCAGGCGGGGGGCGCGATGGTGAGGCGCGCCTCGGACGCGACCGCGCCGCCAAGCAGCAGCCGTGCCTCGCCCGGCGTCGTGGGCAGCGGCAGCGCGAGGCCCGGACGCGGTTGTCCGAGCAGCGGATCCGGCTCGCCGCAGGACGGTATCGCCGTGCCCTCCAGCGTGCGGCCGTCCGTGAATTCGATCCGCCACGGCACGTCACGGTCCTGCGGGCAATCGAGCGCGAGGGCGATGTGGAGCACGCCGCCCGCCGTGCCGGTCAGGCGCGGCGCCAGGGGCGCACGGCGCGCAACCTCGACGGCCTCGGCGAGTCCGCCCGCCGGGTCGGATATTTCGACGCCCTCCGCACGCAGAAGGCTGCGGAGCGTGTCGAGGCCCACCTGGCGGTGCCGGCCCATGAAATCGTGCCACTGCGTCTCGAAGCCGTGGATTTCGGCCAGGCGCAGGATGGCATCGTCGTGCGCGGTCATGTCGGCGATGTCCGATCGAGGAACCAGAGGGTCGAGAAGGCGCCGAGACGACCCTCGGCAAGCGATGCCGCGGCGCCCGCCGGCATCGCGTTCAGCGGCGTGCCGGTGTCGGCGGGCACGGCGACGGCCTCGGCACCAAGGTTGCACAGCACGCGCAGCGTGCTGCCATCCCCCATCCGCCAGGCGGCGCGGACGGCGGCACGGCCGATCGCCTCGGCGGCAAGGGCCGCCGCGCCCGGCAGGCGCGGGATGATCTCGGCATGGCGCGTCGCGAGCAGCGTTCGTGTTTGCGCGAGGGCGGCGGCCTGCGGCGCGGCCTCAGCCTCCTGTGAATCGGTGCGGGAGGCGGCGAAGGTCGCAGGGTCGTTGGGGTCGGGAATGGCAGCGCGGCCGGCCTCCCCCGCAAAGGCGGCGAAGCGTGCGAATTCCCGCGCGCGTCCCTCGCGAACCGCATCGGCGAGCGCGCCGGTGAAATCGGTGAAGTAGAGGAAAGGCCGTCGGCTCGCCCATTCCTCGCCCATGAAGAGCATCGGCACCTGGGGCGCGAGGAGCAGCAGCGACCGCGCCGCGTCGAGCGCTTCGGGTGGCGCAAGGACGGACAGCCTCTCGCCCATCGCACGGTTTCCCGTCTGGTCATGGTTCTGCAGGAACAGGACGAAGGTCGTGGGCGGCAGGTGGCCCGAGGCCTCCCCGCGCGGTTCACCGCCCCTGTGCGGCGAAGGCTCCCCCTGATAGGCGAAGCCTTGGGATAGGCAGCGCGCCAGCATCGCGGCCGGAGCCTCGGCATAGTCGCCGTAGTAGCCATCCTCCTCGCCGGTCAGCAACACATGCAGGCAGTGATGGCCATCGTCGTTCCACTGCGCGTCGTAGAGATGCGCCCCAAGGTGGGAAGCCGCGTTGTCGTCGTGCTCGAGCACCAGGTGGACGTGCCGTCCGGGCTCCGCCGCCGCGCGGATGCGCTGCGCCATCTCCTGGAGGAACTGCTCGCCCGGCGCGGATTCGATCGCGTGCACCGCGTCGAAGCGCAGCCCGTCGAAGCGGTACTCCATGATCCAGTGGATCGCGTTCTCGATGAAGAAGTCGCGCACCGGCGCCTTCGAGAAATCGAGCGCCGCGCCCCAGGGCGTGTGCGTGCCCTCGGCGAAGAAGCCCGGGGCATAGGCGTGCAGCCAGTTCCCCTCCGGTCCGAAGTGATTGTAGACGACGTCGAGGAACACCATCAGCCCGAGGCCATGCGCCGCATCGACCAGCGCCTTGAGGTCGTCGGGCGTGCCATAGGCCTCGGCGGGCGCATAGGGCAGCACGCCGTCATAGCCCCAGTTGCGCGTGCCGGCGAAGTCGGCCACGGGCATCAGCTCAACCGCCGTCACGCCGAGACACGCTAGGCGCGGCAATTCCGCCATCACGCCGCGGAAGCCGCCGAAGGCGCCGGGATGCAGTTCGTAGAGGACAGTCTCGTGCCAGGGCCGCCCGGCCCATTCGGCATGCAGCCACGCGAAGGCGCCGGGGTCCGTCACGACGCTCCAGCCCGACACGTCGCCATCCTGCGCGCGCGAGGCCGGGTCCGGGACCACCACATCCGGCCCGACGCGATAGCGATAGCGCGTCCCGGGGGGTGCCGGCACCGTGACGACGAACCAGCCGCCGGCCTCCGGCGCCATCGGTGCATCGCGTCCATCGGCAAAGACCACAGCAACGGCGGGGGAGGACGGCGCCCAGAGGCGGAAGCGCGTGGTCCCGTCGACAGCCGCTTCCGCGCCGAAGGGCAGGTGGTGCCGGAAGGAGGCGGCGGTCATGGCGCGGCGATCCTGGCGGCCAGGACGACAAGGCCATGGCCCTGGACCTCCATGGCGTTCAACCCTTCGCGCAGCGGTGCCTCCGGCGCCCCGCTGTCGAGCACGGGCCGGAAACTCGCGCCGTCGAGCGGCGGCATCGCGAATTCGACGGTGTCGCCCGCCGCGTTCAGCAGGATGCGGAGCACGTCGAGCATGCCCGGCGTCGACGCCGGCCCCGCCAGTTGCAGGGTGAAGGCGCGGCGCGACGCGTCGTGCCAGCCTTCCGGCGTGATCGGCGTGCCGTCCGGTTCCGACCAGGCGATGTCGGGCAGGCCTGGGCGCACGTCGCCGCCATGCAGGAAGCGGTCGGATCTCAGCACCGGATAGTCGCGGCGCAGGCGCGCCAGCCGGCCGGTGAAATCGGCCATGGCCTCGGCTTCCGGCGGGGCGTCCTCCGCCCAGGGCATCCAGGCCAGGGCATTGTCCTGGCAATAGACGTTGTTGTTGCCGCCCTGGGTCCGCCAGGCCTCGTCCCCCATCAGCAGCATCGGCGTCCCGTGCGAGACGAAGACCGTAGCCAGCAGGGCGCGCGCGACCCGGAGGCGCCGGGCCTTGAGCGCGGGATCGTCGCTCTCGCCCTCGACGCCCCAGTTGCGCGCATGATTGTCGCCGTGGCCGTCGCGGCTATCTTCGCCGTTCGCTTCATTGTGGCGTTCCTCGTAGGAGACGAGGTCGCGCAGCGTGAAGCCGTCATGCACCGCGACGAAGTTCACGCTGGACCAGGCGCGGCGGCGGCGGCGGTCGAACAGGTCGGCCGACCCGGCCACGCGCGCGGCAAGTTCCGGCCGCAAGGCCTCGTCGCCGCGCCAGAAGCGGCGCACGCCGTCGCGGAAGCGGTCGTTCCATTCCGCGAAGCCGGCGGGATAATTGCCGAGCTGATAGCCGCCCGGGCCGATGTCCCAGGGCTCCGCGATCAGCTTCACCCGCGCGAGGACAGGATCCTGCCGGATCGCGTCGAAGAAGCCGGCGCCGGGGTCGAAGCCGCCATCCTCCCGGCCGAGGATGGTGCAGAGGTCGAAGCGGAACCCGTCCACACCGTATTGCAGGACCCAGTGGCGCAGGCTGTCCATCACCATCTGCAGCACGCGCGGATGGGACAGGTTCAGCGTATTGCCGGTGCCAGTGTCGTTGATGTGGTGCCGGCGATTCTCGGGCAGAAGCCGATAGTAGGACGCGTTGTCGATACCGCGGAAGGACAGCGTCGGGCCAAGCTCGCTCCCCTCGCAGGTATGGTTGTAGACGACGTCGAGCAGTACCTCGATGCCGGCGGCCTGAAGCCGGCGGATGGCGATGCGCGCTTCCTCCGGGTCGCGACGGGACAGGAAGCGCGGCTCCGGCGCGAAGAAGTTCAGCGTGCTGTAGCCCCAGTAGTTCCTGAGCCCGCGCTCGACCAGGAAGCGGTCATCGACGAAGGCGTGGATCGGCAGCAGCTCCACGGCCGTGACGCCGATGCGATGCAGGTGCTCGATCACGCGCGGATCTGCCAGCGCCGCGAAGGTGCCGCGTTCGTGCGGCGCGGCTTCGGGCAGCGTCGCGGTCATGCCCTTCACATGCGTCTCGTAGATCACCGTGTCGCGCCAGGCGTGGCGCGGCCCAGGCCGCGGCGGCAGCGCCACCTCGGCCGTGATGAGAGCCTTCGGCACGCCGGCCGCGCTGTCGCGCCGGTCGATCGAGAGGTCGCTGCGCGGCGCGCCGATCCGGTAGCCATAGAGGGCATCGCTCCAGCGCAGGTCACCCAGCAGCGCGCGCGCATAGGGGTCGATCAGCAGCTTGTGCGGGTTGAAGCGGTGGCCTTCATGCGGCCGGTACGGCCCGAAGACGCGGTATCCGTAGGGGCGACCCGGCGCCACGCCCGGCAGGTAGCCGTGCCAGACGCCGTCCGTGCATTCAGGCAGGTCGAAGCGTGTGGTCTCCCGTCGGCCGTTCCGGTCGAACAGACATAGGACGACGCGCGTCGCATGTTCGGAGAACAGGGCGAAGTTCACGCCGCCGCCATCGAAGGTCGCGCCGAGAGGATTGGCGCAGCCGGGCTCCAGCCGCTCTGGAAAACGCGGCATGTCTGTAGTCAGGCCCCTTCAGGCAAGAGAATGACGGTGGCAAGGGGCGGCAGGTCAAGGAGAAGGGACTGCGCGTGGCCATGCGCGGGCACGGCCTGGGCCGTCCTGCCGCCGCCATTGCCGACGCCGGATCCGCCATAGGCGCCGGCATCGGTGTTGACGCGTTCCACCCAACGCCCGCCCCGCGGGACGCCGACCCGATAGCCATGATGCGGCGTCGGGGTGAAGTTGCTCACGACCAGCGCAGGCGGATCTTCCGGCGCCGCCAGGCGCAGGAAGGCGAAGACGCTGTTGCGGCTGTCGTCGCCGATGGTCCAGGCGAAGCCGTCGGGCCGGGTGTCCCGCCTGTGCAGGGCCGGCGCGGCGCGCATGACGTGATTGAGGTCGCGCACGAGGCGCTGCATGCCGGCGTGCATCGGGTCGTCGAGTAACGGCCAGTCGATTTGCGTGTCGTGGTTCCACTCCCGCTCCTGTGCGATCTCGCCGCCCATGAACAGCAGCTTCTTGCCGGGATGCCCCCACATGAAGCCCAGATAGGCGCGCAGGTTCGCGAAGCGTTGCCAGCGGTCGCCAGGCATCTTGCCGAGAAGACTGCCCTTTCCGTGCACAACCTCGTCATGCGACAGCGGCAGCACGAAGCGTTCGCTGAAGGCATAGACCATCCCGAAGGTGATCTCGCCGTGGTGGTGCGTGCGGTAGATCGGGTCGCGCGACACGTAGTGCAGCGTATCGTGCATCCAGCCCATGTTCCACTTGTAGTCGAAGCCAAGCCCGCCCTCAGGGACAGGCGCCGAGACCTTCGGCCAGGCCGTGGACTCCTCCGCGATCACCATCGCCCAGGGCGCGTGTTCGGCGACCGCCTCGTTCAGTTCGCGCACGAAGCCTACCGCCTCGATATTCTCCCGGCCGCCATGGACGTTCGGGATCCATTCGCCTGGCTCGCGCGAGTAGTCGCGGTAGAGCATGGACGCCACCGCATCGACCCGCAGCCCGTCGCAACCGAAGTCGCGAAGCCAATGAAGCGCGGAGGCGATGAGATAGCCGCGGACCTCGTTGCGCCCGAAATTGTAGATCAGCGTCGACCAGTCGCGGTGAAAACCCTCCCGCGGGTCCTGGTGTTCATAGAGTGCCGTGCCGTCGAAGCGGCCGAGCCCGTGCGCATCGGTCGGGAAATGCGCCGGCACCCAGTCGACGATGACGCCGAGCCCGGCCGCGTGCGCGCGCGACACGAAGCGACGGAACGCCTCCGGCGGCCCGAGCCGCGACGTTGGCGCGAACAGCCCGACCGGCTGGTAGCCCCAGCTGCCCTCGAAGGGGTGCTCGGTCACTGGGAGCAGCTCGATATGCGTGAAGCCGAGCCCCGCGACATAGGGCAGCAGCCGGTCGGCCAACTCGTCCCAGGCCAGCGGGCTGCCGTCAGCGTGGCGCATCCAGGAGGTCGCGTGGACTTCGTAGATCGACAGCGGCGCCTCCGGCCCGTGTGCCGGCCCGTCGCCTCTCGCGGCCGGCGGCTCCAACGGCTGGGGCACGATCGAGGCCGTCGCCGGCGGCCGTTCCGCCTCGCCGGCGCAGGGATCAGCCTTCAGCGGCAGCAGCGTGCCATCCGCGCCAAGAAGCTCGTACTTGTAGCGACTGCCAGGCCCAATTCGGGGGATGAAGATCTCCCAGATTCCGGCCTCCACGCGCCGGCGCATCGGATGGCGACGCCCGTCCCAGCCGTTGAAGTCGCCAACCACCGAGACACGCCGTGCATTCGGCGCCCATACGGCGAAGCGCACGCCGCGCACGCCGGCCATCTCGATCGCATGCGCACCGAGCACGCGGCCGATCTCCCTGTGCCGGCCTTCCGCGATCAGGTGCAGGTCGAGTTCGCCGAGCAGGGGCGGAAAAGCGTAGGGATCCTCGGTCTCCTGCTCCGCATCTGGCCAGGAGATGCGCAGCCGGTAGGCGCCCTCGGCCGCGACACGCCCGGCGAAGAAGCCCGGCGGATCGAGCGCCCGCAACGCCCCGAGCTCCGAGCCGTCGGCCGCCAAGGCCGAGACGGCCCGCGCGCCGGGCAGAAAGGCGCGCACCACCCGCCCGCCCTCGGCGACATGGGGGCCGAGCCAGGCGAAGGGGTCGCCGTTGCGCCCCTCGGACAGGGCGACGATCGCGGCGCGGTCGTCGGTCATGGCATTCATGCTAGCCCTCCTCCGCCGCGTGCATCGTGACGCCGGCGAGCGCGAGCAGCGCGCGGATGGGAATGATCGCCCAGCCGGGCCTGTTGCGGAGTTCGTAGGCCAGTTCGTACGCCGCCTTGCCGGCCACGAAGAGGTCCATGAGCCCGTCGCGCGCCGCCTCATCGGTCGGCCAGGCGGGCGACGTGCCGACCGTCTCGCGATAGGCGGCCAGGAATGCGCCCCGCGCCTGGCTGCTCCATCGCGCGATCAGTTCCGGCCGCGGATCGGGCGTCCCGGGGGAGCGTGGCGCCAGGTCCCTCAGCGCCGCCGCGGCCACGTAGTCGAGGCTGCGCACCATGCCCGCGACATCGCGCGCGGGCGTGCTCTTGGCCCGACGCTCATCGAGGGCGCGCAGCGGCTCGCCCTCGAAATCCACGATCACGGCGTCGCCGGCCGCCACGAGGACCTGCCCGAGATGGAGGTCTCCGTGGATGCGTGTACGAAGACCGCCTTGCGCGCCTGGCACCGCGACCGAGATGGTGGCCAGCAGCGGCTGCCGGGCCGAAAGCAGCGCGGCCGCGGCGTCGCACGCCTCCTCCGGCAGGCCGTCCAGCTGCCGCGCCAGGAGATCGAGCGCGGCCTCGGTTTCCGCTAGCGCGGCGGCGCGCCAGGCGTCGATATCCTCCTGCCGCAGGGGCTCCGGCGCGAAGGCCGGGTCGTCAGTCGGCTGCGCCAGGGCCAGGTGCATCTGCGCCAGGCGCCGCCCAAGCGTCGCGAGGAACGGCGCCAGCGTCTCGAGCACGCCCTCCGCGGCCTCGGCGGGGCCCTCCTCCTCCCCGGTCCCCTCGTGGATCAGGGCGTCATCGAGCAACCGCTTCAGCTGACCGAGCGTCCAGGACCAGGCATCCCCCTGGTTGCGCACGAAGGCCTGCGCCACGGCCAGCGTGCGCTCGGCGCCGTCCGGCTCGAGATGCACGACATCGCCGAGGAAAGCGGGCGTGCCGTCGAAGGCACCGGGGCCGGTCAGGTAGCGGCACATCTCGGCCTCGGGATGCGTGCCGAGGAAGGTGTGGCGCACCAGCTTCAGCACGACCTCGCCCACCATGATCGTGCTGTTGGACTGTTCGCCGCCGAACCGCCCGACGGGCGCATCGGGTTCAGGCGTGCATTCCGCAAGGCGGGCCGCGGGCCGGAAGCGAATTTCGCCCTCGGTCGAGGGCAGCATCTCGCCGGCCGCGAGCGCGGCGACGATGCCGCGCGCAAAGGCATCGCGCGTCACCGCGTCCGTCACGAAGCCCACGCGCCGGCCACGCCGCGCGCGGGCGAGCGCGAGTTGCGAGGACAGCGCCGAGATGCGTTCATGGTCCTCGAACACCACGGCGAGCGGCAGGAGATAGCGGTCCGTGCTGCCCGGGACGGTCTCGACCTCCGCGAGCACCATCTCGCCCTCGGCGGTCCGCAGGATGGACGTGGCGGCGACGCGCGCCTCGGCCAGGCGGGTTCCCTTGCCCTGGTACCAACGGCGCAGCGGCAGGTAGGCCGGCAGCACCTGCTTCTCGAAGGTTGCGCGGTCCTGATCGCCGAACGCGGTGCGCAGGCCCTCGCGCAGGACAAAGGTGACAAGGTCGGGCATCTGGACGGGTGCGGGCACGTGCCAACCCGGCAGCGCGTGCTCCTCGGCCAGGACGAACCAGAAGAAGCCGTAGGGCGGCAGCGTCAGCAGGTAGGGCAGGTCGCCGACCGGCGGGAAGGGCGTGCGACCGAGCAGTTCCACCGGCACACGCGCATGCCAGGGCGAGAGGTCGAGTTCCACCGCCTGCGGCGATCGCGAAAGGTTGGCGACGCAGAGAATCGCTTCCCCGTCATGCTCGCGCACATAGGCCAGCACCTTCCGGTTGCCGGGATAGAGGAAGCGGTAGCCGCCGCGGCCGAACAGCGCCGCGTGATTCTGGCGCACCGCCACCATCCGCCGCGTCCAGTTCAACAGGCTGTGGGGGTCGAGCGCCTGCGCCTCGACGTTCACGGCTTGGAAGCCGTAGATCGGGTCCATGATGGGCGGCGCGACGAGGCGTGCGAAATCGGCCCGGCTGAAGCCGCCGTTGCGGTCGTTCGACCACTGCATGGGCGTGCGCACGCCGTCGCGGTCGCCCAGGAAGATGTTGTCGCCCATGCCGATCTCGTCGCCGTAGTAGATGACCGGCGTGCCGGGCATCGACAGCAGCAGGGAGTTCATCAGCTCGATCCGTCGCCGGTCGTGCTCGAGCAGCGGCGAGAGGCGGCGCCGGATGCCGAGGTTGATCCGCGCCCGTCGGTCGGACGCATAGGTGTTCCAGAGGTAGTCGCGCTCCTGGTCGGTCACCATCTCGAGCGTCAGTTCGTCGTGGTTGCGCAGGAAGATCGCCCATTGGCAGCCGTCGGGGATGGGCGGCGTCTGGCGCAGGATGTCGGTGATCGGATACCGGTCCTCCTGCGCGATCGCCATGTACATCCGCGGCATGAGCGGAAAGTGGAACGCCATGTGGCATTCGTCGCCCTCGCCGAAATATTCCTTCACGTCCTCGGGCCACTGGTTCGCCTCGGCCAGCAGCATCCGGTCGGGGTAGTGGGCGTCGATCTCGGCGCGGATCTTCTTGATGACCTCGTGCGTCTCGGGGAGGTTCTCGTTGTTCGTGCCTTCGCGCTCGATCAGGTAGGGCACGGCGTCCAGGCGCAGCCCGTCCACGCCCAGCTTCAGCCACATGTGCATGACATCGAGGATGGCGCGCAGCACGCGCGGATTGTCGAAGTTGAGGTCGGGCTGGTGGCTGTAGAAACGGTGCCAGTAGTAGGCCTTCGCCTCCTCGTCCCAGGCCCAGTTCGACTTCTCGGTATCGAGGAAGATGATGCGGGTCTCGTTGAACCCCTTGTCGTCGTCGCGCCAGACGTAGAAGTCGCGCTGCCACGACCCCTTCTTCGCGCGGCGCGCGCGCTGGAACCATTCGTGCTGATCGGAGGTGTGGTTCACCACCAGCTCGGTGATGACGCGCAGGCCCCGCCGATGCGCCTCGGCCACGAAGCGCTTGAAGTCCTTCATCGTGCCGTAGTCTGGGTGGATGCCCCGGTAGTCGGCGATGTCGTAGCCGTCGTCGCGCCTCGGGGACGGGTAGAAGGGCAGCAGCCAGATCACGTTGACGCCGAGGCCGGCGACGTAGTCGAGCTTGCGGATCAGGCCGTCGAAATCCCCGATGCCGTCGTCATTGGCGTCGAAGAACGACTTCACATGGACCTGGTAGATGATCGCGTCCTTGTACCACTGCGGATCGGACGGGGTGGCGTTGGCGGTCATGCGTGGGTTCCGGGCGCGGCGAGGCGCAGAATGGCATAGGGAAGGACGGCCGGGTCGAGGCGGAGGCGCTGCATCTTGCCACGCCAGCGCCAGGACCGGCCGGTCAGGAGATCCTCGACCTCGACCTCGGCGTCGTCGGGCAGGCCGAACTCCCAGAGCGGCACTTCGAAGCTCGCCTCCTGCACCGCGAAGGGGTCGAGGTTGACAGCCACCACCACGAGATTGCCGCGGTCGGGCGTCATCTTGCGATAGGCCAGGATGCTGTCGTTCCAGCAATTGAGGAACCCCAGTCCGAGATGCGTCTGCAGCGCCGGGTTCTCGCGGCGGATGCGGTTCAGCGCGGTGATCTCGGCGACGATGTTGCCCGGCCGGTCCCAATCCCAGGCACGGATCTCGTACTTCTCGGAATCGAGGTACTCCTCCTTGCCCGGCAGCGCACGCGCCTCGCAGAGCTCGAAGCCGCAATAGGCGCCCCAGAGACCCGAAAGCGTCGTCGCCAGCACAGCTCGGATCAGGTGGCCCGGCCGGCCGGATTTCTGCAGGAACACCGGGTTGATGTCGGGCGTGTTGACGAAGAAATGCGGGCGGTAGAAATCGGCCGCCTCGGTCGTGGTCAGTTCGGTCAGGTACTCGGCCAGTTCGGCCTTGGTGTTGCGCCAGGTGAAGTAGGTGTAGGATTGCGTGAAGCCGAGCTTCGCGAGGCGCTTCATCATCTTGGGTCGCGTGAAGGCCTCCGACAGGAAGATCGCTTCGGGGTGGCGTGCCTGGACATCGGCGATCATCCATTCCCAGAAGGGCAGCGGCTTGGTGTGCGGGTTGTCCACGCGGAAGGTGCGCACGCCCTGCTCGATCCAATGCAGGATCACGTCGCGCAGCGCGACCCAGAGATCCGGTACCGAATCGGGCGCATAGAAGTCGACGTTGACGATGTCCTCGTACTTCTTCGGTGGGTTCTCCGCGTAGCGCAGGCTGCCGTCCGGGCGCCAGGCGAACCAGCCGGGATGTTCCGCGAGCCACGGATGATCCGGGCTGCACTGGATCGCGAAGTCGAGCGCGAGCTCGAGCCCATGCGCCTCGGCCGCCGCCACGAGACGGCGGAAGGCGTCAAGGTCGCCGAGTTCGGGGTGCAGCGCATCGTGCCCGCCCTCGGCCGCGCCGATCGCATAGGGGCTGCCGGGATCGCCAGGGCCGGCCTTCAGCGTGTTGTTGCGCCCCTTCCTGTTCCGTCGGCCGATCGGATGAATGGGCGTGAAGTAAAGGACATCGAAGCCCATGGCGCGCACGCGCGGCAGGTGCCGCACGACATCGTCGAAGGTGCCGTGGCGCGCCGTGTCGTCGGAGGCCGAGCGGGGAAACATCTCGTACCAGGACGCGAAGGCCGCCGCGCGGCGGTCAGCCATGACCGGATAGACCTTTTCGGTCCGGACCGACTGGGTCCGCTCGGACCAGCGGCGCATCAGCACGCGCGTCTCGTCGGCCAGCAGGTCGTGCAGGCGGTCGCCCTCCGAACCATCCGCAAGGCGGCGCAGCAGGGCGGAGAAGCGCTCCGCGTCGTCACCCTCGGAACGCGCGGCCGCATGCTCGACGAGCCTGATCCCCTCCTGCAGTTCGAGCGCGATGGGCACGTCGGCGGCGTGTTTCTTCTCGACCTCGTCGCGCCAGGTGGCGAAGAGGTCGCGCCAAGCCTCGATCGTCACCTCATGGCGCCCGGCGGCGGCAAGCGGCACGATGCCCGTCCAGCGGTCGTTCTCGCCCTTGGTCATCGGCGCTTCGTGCCACGCCGCCTCGCCCGACGCCTGCCAGCGCAGGACGGCGGCCAGCACCTCGTGGCCGTCGCCGAAGATGTCGGCGGAGAAGGGGACGGCCTCGCCGGCGAGCCGCTTTACGGAGAACCGGCCGTCATCGACAGCGGGTGTCACGCGCTCGATCGCGATGCGCGGCATGGAGCGCGCCGTCTTTCCGGCCAGCGCCCGTCCGGGCGCCGTTCGGGGCGCTGCGGCGCGGCCGGCGAAGACGCGTATCTCCCCCTCCGCCAGCACGACGGGGCGCCCCGGTGTCAGGAGGTCGCCACCATCCAGCGGGAAGACCTGCCGGAGCGCCGGAAATCGGCCGTCGAGCGCGGCCAGGATGCCATCCGGCGAGATGCTCGCCGGTGCGTTCAGTGTTGCGTTGGCGAGCACCACCGCCACCTCTTCCGCGCGGCGGAGGTCGCCACCGAGCGCGCGGGCAAAGGCAGCCACGGGCGCCCCCGGCCCGGAAAGCGGCACCATCTGGCCTGGCGTGCCGAGCGGTGCACAGGACCGCACGAGACGGATCGCCGCCGAAATCGCCGCGGACACCTGCTCGTCGACCGCTTCTCCCATCCAGGACCAGTCGGCAGGACGGTCGGCCGTCATGTCGAGCGGCCGAACCGCCCCCTGCTCGAACCCCATCGGCATCAGGAGCCCGGCACCTGTTGTTGCGGCCAAGGCGAGCGCCCGCTCGATCGCCCGGCGGCGCGCGGGCTGGTCTTCGGACGGCACGCCCGCCGCGATCCGCGGACCCGCCGGGTCCTCGACCAGGCCGATCGAGGGAAGAAGCAGGCGTCGCTCCTCGTATTCTCGCGCAAGCCACGGCGCGCGGCCGTCCCACCATGGCGCACTGCCGGCACTGTGCGTGAAGCCGCAGCGGGCTAGGGCGGCGACGTCGGCGGGCGAAAGGCCCGGGGTCCAGGCAAGGGCCGTGAAGTCGGGCCTCACCTCACGAACAGCGCCAAGAACCGTGCGCCACAGCGATGCGGGCACCCGGTGTGGGGCAAGCGCACGAATGCCGGACACCCCCGCATCAGCCCAACTCGTGAGCAGCGAGCCGAAGATGTCCGCAAGGCGCCTCTCCGCCTCAGCGCCGTCGCACCGCGTCATCGCGATGTCGGCGCGTTCCATCGGACGCCTCGGGTCGAGGGGGATTTCGCCATCGGCCCCCGCCCGATGGAACAGATCGGGATTGTCCGCCACGAGCCAGGAATCGGCTGCGAGGTGATCGAGCGCGATATCGACCATGAGGGTCATCGCATGAGCCGAGAGGCGCGCCGTCATGTCCCGGAGGTACGCATCGGTCGGCCCGCCTCCGAGCGCCGCATGAAGGCGCCCCGGATCCGATATGTCGAATAAGCTCCCGCTGATGCCCGGCTGGCAGGGCGGTGCTATTAGGAGCGCATCGAAGCCCAGCGCCGCGATACGCTTCATATGAAATTCCGCTGTAGCTCCTATATTGAACAGCAATGGAGAAGCATAATAAATCGCCGAGATGGAACTGAATTTTTTTTCGGGAGTTTGGCATTTGATTTTTTTCTCGGTATTTCTATTTTTGAGTACCATTTTTGTATCTCCATATAGCAATAACTTCATACACAGTTCAATTTTCTGCGAAGTTTAAAATGAAATTATGTTTTTTGCAGCGTTTATATTTTATTTTTTTATTTATATCTATCTATACTATTCGAACTTAGGGATTATGTCAATTCTAAATCCCATACCGCCGTATTATTGGAAAATTTCCTATGTAATTTCAATGTCTTGATTCTGGCTCTGCCGCCTGGCTGCCTTGCTCATGCTCATGCTCATGCTCATGAGGAGAGCTTGTTCTTGCTAACAGGCCCCGGTTTTGGTGGGCGCTGCTTTGCTTGGGACAAGCCCAATCCTGGCGTCACGCCTCCGGCGTCGTGTGTGATGCCGGTGCTGTCGGTTCAGGCGCGTTTGCGAGATGCGCCTCAAGCTGCCGGGCGTAAGCTTCAGCCCGATCCCGCGCCTGTTCCAGGCTTCGCGTATAGGCTACGGTCGTTTCGTGCGTCGCGCGCATCTCGTGCATCGTTTGCTCCAGAGATCGCGCATAACGTTCGGCACACCGCGCAGCTTCAGTCCGTTCGGCCAGCCTCTCGGCGAGGACGGCGGCCCGACGAGACGCCTCGCGACCGACTTCTGACAGGATCGCCGCATGGGCAGCGGAAACTGCAAGGATGCCTGCGATCTCCGGATCCACCTTCCGCTGTTCTGTCGCACGATGCACGGCGCCGTCGAGTACCGCTTCACAGGCATCGTCGAAGGATCGTCCGATGGCATCCAGCAGCGCCATGTCAGGCCCTCTGCGCAACGCCTCGAAGGCCGGGGTGATCCACGATGACCAGGCGCCGCCGCGCCCCTGGGCCGGCTCCACGACGTGCTGATGACGATGCTTCGGATCAAGGAACCGGCTGATGTCGGGCGCAGCCTCAAGAGGTGACCGCGGCCACGCTATCCCGAGATCACATGCGATGCGACCCAGCGTGCCCTGCCAGTCGGCGAGCAGTTCGTCGAAGGTACAGAATGCTCTCGTGCAGCCGCGTGAATGCCGTTCCGCCGCGACCGCGTAGCGCAGCCAGAGCAGCCCGCCGCGATCGGTCGGCCAGGACTGCCAGGGCTCGGCCCGTGTCTGCCGATCCGCAAGCGACTGCGCCACCTCCACAGGATTGCGCGAGATGATGACCGGCAGACAGCCGATGCCAAGTTCCTTCAGTGCTCGACGCCACAGCGGAAAAACCAGGGCGCTGCGCGGATCCTTGAACACGAAGAGCGGTGCAGTGGCGAACTCCTCGTGGATCAGCGCCTGCATGGGCGCGACGAAGGCCTCCGCGGCCTCCGACGCGAACCATGCGTCCGGCGGCCCGTTTATCCCTTCGACCCGGGTACCTGCCTCCGCCAGGATCCTGTCGTTCAGCGCCACGGCGCGTTCCGGTTCCCAGTGACCGCTCTCGTTGCCTGGCCCTGGCGGAAGCACGTGCCGCGGCAGCGACGCCCCGAGGAGGCTCAGCACGCGCGACAGCGCCGAGGTGCCGCTGCGATGCATGCCGAGAACGAAGATCGCCGCGCGGGACGTCATGCCGGGTCAGGTCCCGTCAATCCCGCGCGTGGGAGGGGCTGCACACGGAAGCGAAGCAGATACCAGAGCTCCTTGATGCCATCGCGCCATCCGATCCTCTTTCCCTCCTCGTAGCGCCGCCCCTGGTAGGTGATGTCGATCTCCCGGATGCGCCAGCGCCGCGACCGTGCGATCTGCGCGCTGATCTGTATCTCGCAGCCGAAATCATCGCAGGTGATCGTCAGGCCATCGCAGACGGCCTGGGTGAACATCTTGTAGCACACCTCGATGTCGGTCAGGCGCTGGCCGTAGAGGATGCTGAACAGCGCCGAAAGCGTCGCATTGGCGGCATACTGGCGGCGATAGGCGAAGCCGCCCCGCCCGTCTCGCATCTGCGTCCCGAAGACGACGTCCGCGACCTTGCGTTGCGCGATCAGGTCGTACATCAATGTCCAGTCCGCCGGATCTTATTCCAGGTCCGCATCCTGGATGACGATCACCTCCCCGCACGCCGCCGCAAGGCCAGTCCTCACGCCCGCCCCCTTCCCCCGGTTGGCGGGATGGAAGAGGCAGCGGATCGTCGTGGGTGCGTGGTGACCTGCCCCCCTAGAAGCGGTCCGCCGGTGATGTAGTCCGGCGGCAGCGATGGGAGGTTGTGGGATGGGGCGGAAGAAGGCGCACACGCCGGAGGAGATTGTCGCGAAGCTGCGGCAGGCGGAGGTTCTGGTTGGCCAGGGCAAGACGGTGGCCGATGCTGTGCGGGCGATCGGCGTGACGGAGCCGACCTACTATCGCTGGCGGACGGAGTTCGGCGGCCTGAAGCTGGACCA
>NZ_STGD01000012.1 GCF_005222755.1 Roseomonas sp. HF4 | reverse complement strand
ATGGCCATGCTCAAGGCCGGCGGGGCCGACCTGGCCCCCGGGGGCAAGACACCCTCGCCTCACGCCTCGCCGCCATGCTCGAGAGTTCGGTACAAGGAGAGCCACGGGGGCGGTTCACCCCCCCCCCGACCTTTCCGACAGCCGCTCGCCGGCACCTGGCCCCTGAAGCGCTTCAGCGCGTCGCCCGGCGCGCCCCGGCATGCTGTCCGCATCGGACCTTCCGAAAACCCGGAGGACGCGCCATGCCGAGGCTTCCCCTCACCGTCCCGCACCCCGCTTCCCGGCGGGCAGGGTAGCGCGATGGGTGTCACCACCCTGCAGGTCGAGGCGGCGCTCGCGCTGGCCGAGGACCTCGACCAGTGCCGCGCCGGCTTCGGCGCGCTGCTCGCCCGCGCCGACGTGCCGCCGGCGGTCGCGACGGACCTCCGCCGGCGCCATGCCGAGCCGCACCGCGCGTACCACGATGCCGCGCATGTCGGCCTGCTCTGGCTGCGGCACCTGCTTCATGGCGGCGATCCGGCGGACCGCGACCTCGCTCTTGCCATCCTGTTCCACGACGCCGTCTACGACCCCGGCGCGCGGGACAACGAGGACCGCTCCGCCGCGCTGCTGGCGGACGCCGTGCCGGGCGACACGGGCTGGGCGCAGCAGGCGATCCGCGCGACCGCGGACCACCTCGGCTACGCGGGCGCGGATTGCCGCGTGCTGCGGCTGCTCGACCTCGACCTGACGCCGCTCGCGGAACGCCCGGCCGTCTTCGCGCGCAACACGGGCTTCCTCCGCCGCGAATACGCCGCAGCCAGCGAACAGGCCTGGCGCGCGGGGCGCTGCCGGGTGCTGGAGGGCTTCCTGGCGGCGCCTGCGATCTTCCGCACGCGCCTCGGACAGGTCTACGAGCAACCGGCGCGGGACAACCTCGCCGCCGAGGTCAGGATGCTCTGCGCGGCGGCATGAAGCGGAAGGCGCCGGCGGTGACGAGGCCGAGCGCAGCGCCCTCCACCGCGCCGCTAGCCAGCGCGCCCAGCACGAGCAGTACGGGCTCACCGCCCGGCATCCCGAGCAGCCAGCGCAGGCTGCCGAGCATGGCGCCGAGCAGCCAGCCGACCAGCACGACCCGCGCCCAGGAGGCGCGCTCGGCCACCACCGCATCGAGCACGCGCCCCTGCGCCTGGCCGAAGAACAGACCGCCCAGCACGCCCTTCAGCGTGGCTCCCAGGATGATGAAGACAGGGATCGGAATGCTGCCGGCATGCTGCGCGAGGACGCCGTAGAGCAGCACGGTCAGCAGGGCGACGCCGTACCCCGCGAGCGCATTGGCGCCGATCCAGGCGGCCATCGGCAGGCCGGGATAGGCACGGCGCAGCACGACGCCCTGCGCGGCGCCGAGGCAGGTGCCGAGCACCGCGCCCGATGTCGCCTGCACCAGGGCCGTGAGCGCGCCGAGGCGCGTCGCTTCCGGCGCGAAGGCGGGCAGCAGCAGCGCGTTCCACAGCGTGCCGAGCGCCGCGCCGAGCGCGACGCCCCCCGCGCTGGCGAGGATCCAGCGCCCCCCATGGCCTTCGGGCGGGGTCCATTCGGCCATCGCTCAGGCCTCCTGCGGCAGGGCGATGGAGAGCCAGCCACGTCCGTCCATGCGCGCCTGGTCGCCGGGGAGCAGCAGGACGGTGGTGGTGTCGCTCTCGATGATGGCGGGGCCGGCCACGGCCTGGTCCGCGGCCAGGGCGGCGAAATCGAACACCGGCAGGTCGGCGGCGACACCACCGAGGCGTGCGCGGCGCGTCGCGAAGGGCACGGCGGTCGTGCCCACGGCATCCGGGCGCGGGGCCGGCATGGGCGGCAGCCGGCCGATCACGGCCAGGCGGGCATTGACCAGCACCACCTCCTCCCCGCGCAGCGCATAGGTGAAAAGCGATTCGTGCCGCGCGTGGAAGGCCTCGGTCACGCGGCGCGTTAGGCCCGCGTCCTCCCAGGGCACTGCGTCGAGCGGCACGGCGATCTCGAAGACCTGTTCCCCGTAGCGCATGTCGGCGGCGCGGCGCGTCTCGATGGCGCCGCCGAACCAGGCGGCGACGCGGGCGCGCCCCTCGGTCTCGAGGCCGGCCCAGATCGTCCGCAGCGCATCGTCGTCGGGCACGCCGCCGGTGCCGATCTCGCTGCGCGCCATCTCGTAGCGGAGGTCGGTGTGCAGCATCCCCCAGGCCGAGAGGCCGGCGGCGAAGACCGGCACGGCGACGCGCCGCATGCCGAGCTCGCGCGCCACCGCGCTGGCATGCAGCCCGGCGGCGCCGCCGAAGGCGAGCAGCGTGAAGTCGCGCGGGTCGACGCCGCGGCGCACGGTGGCGACGCGGATGCCGTCCGCCATGCGGACATTCGCCAGGCGATGGACGCCCTCGGCCGCCGCCATGGCGTCGAGGCCGAGCGACGCGCCGAGCCGTTCGAAGGCGCGCAACGCGCCCGCGGCGTCGAGCCGCCGCGCGCCGCCGAGGAAGTTGCCGGGGTCGAGGTAGCCGAGGACGAGGTTGGCGTCCGTCACGGCGGGCTCGGTGCCGCCTTGGCCATAGGCGACCGGCCCCGGCACCGCGCCCGCGCTGCGCGGGCCGACCTGCAGCGTGCCGCCCGCGCCGACATGGCCGATCGAGCCGCCGCCGGCGCCGAGCGTCACGATGTCGAGGCTTTCGAGCGCGATGCGTTCACCGCCGACATCGCGGCCGCGGCCGAGCGCCGCATCGCCATCCTGCACCAGCGCGATGTCGGTCGAGGTGCCGCCGACATCGAAGGTGATGAGGTCCTTACCGAGGCCGCGCTGCGCCAACGCGACGCCGGCCGCGACGCCGCCCGCCGGCCCCGACAGCGCGGTGCCGGCCGCGAGCCGGGCCGCTTCCTCGACCGGCGCGACGCCGCCATGGGAGAGGATGACGAAGACCTGGCCGCCATAGCCTTCCTCCGCCAGGCGACCGCGCAGCCGCGCGAGGTAGCGCGAGACGACCGGGCCGACATAGGCGTTCACGGCGGCGGTCGAGAAGCGTTCGAACTCCTTGATCTGCGGCAGCACCTCGGCCGAGGTCGTGACGAAGACCCCGGGCAGCGCGGCCCGTACCGCCTCGGCCGCCAAGCGTTCATGCGCATCGTCGCGCCAGGAATGCAGGAAGCAGACGGCGACGGCCTCGACCGCCTCGGCGCGCAGGGTCGCGATGGCGGCGTCGAGCGATGCGCGGTCGAGCGGGATCTCGACGCGTCCATCGGGGCGAAGGCGCTCGCGCACCGGCAGGCGGAGCCGCCGCGCCACCAGCGCGGGCGCGGCGGGCAGGCGCAGGTCGTAGCGCGCGGGCTTCAGCCCCTCGCGCATCTCGATCACGTCGCGATGCCCTTCCGTGGTGAGCATCGCGACGCGCGCGCCGCGGCGTTCCAGCAGCGCGTTGGTCGCGACGGTCGTGCCGTGCACGATGCGTTCCGTGCGGCCGAGCAGGTCCACGAACGCGACGCCGAGGCGGTCGGCCAGCACGCCGAGGCCGGCGAGGACGCCCTCGCTCTGGTCGGCCGGGGTGCTCGCGGCCTTGGCGAGCGTCGTGGTGCCGTCCGATGCCACGCAGACGACGTCGGTAAAGGTGCCGCCGACGTCGATGCCGATGCGCCAGGTCGCGGTCATCGGGCGGCGCCCCAAGGGAAGAAGGTCGGGGGAGGGGAACCTCCCCCGATCCCCCTCCCTTTTCTGATCACCTGGGACCAGGGCTCGGGGGAGTTCTCTCCCCCGACCAGCCTGTCCGCGCTCACAGCAGCCCCTCCTCGGCGTCCCGCGCGCGCGCCGCGGGATCGCGGTTCTCCGGCGGTCCCCAGCCCCCGCCGCCGCCCGCGCGCACATGCAGCACATCGCCGGATGCGAGCGGAATGCCGACTTCCTTCGTGCGCAGGTCGCGCGCCGTGCCGTCCGCGCGGTTCAGCGTGTAGTGGTGCGGCGCGCCGTCCCGCCCGCCCAGCATGCCCGCCGCGCCGTGGCGCACGCCGTCGCCGGCGGTGTTGGCGACGGCGGGGCCATCGGTCTCGAGGCGCAGTTCCAGTTCGCCGCCGAGGCCGCCGCGGAACGTGCCGTCGCCCGCGCTGCCGGGGCGGAATTCGTGCTTCGCGAAGAACAGGGGGAAGCGGGCCTCGGCCATCTCGACGCTGCCGAATTTGAGGCCGCCGGCGGAGTGCCATTCGCCCGCCGTGGACCAGCCATCGCCCTTCGACGACCCGCCGCCGCCGGGCCGCGCGTGGAACAGGTGCCAGACGAAGCTGCGGTCCGGCCGCCGCGCGTCGCGGCCCTTGATGGCGACGCGGAAGCGCCTTCCCCAGCCGCCCATCGCGCGGTCGGGGCAGGCATTCGCGAGCGCCTTGACCACGGCCTCCACGATCTCGTTCGAGCAATGGGAGGTGCACATCGTCACGGGCGAGCCCTCGCGCGCCCAGACCACGGTGCCTTCCTTCGCCACGATCTCGACGGGGCGGAAGCAGCCGTCGTTCTTGGCGACCTCCGGATCCAGGAGGAAGGCGAAGGCCATGCGTACGGCGGAGGCCATGTTGGGGTAGGAGGAATTGACGAAGCCCGGAGTCTGCGGCGCGGACTCCGTCAGGTCCACGCGCAGGCTGTCGCCGCGCTTCGTCACGCGCGCGCGGATGGCGATGTCGTTGGTGCCGAAGCCGTCATCGTCGAGGAAGGCCTCGCCGAGCCATTCGCCGTCCGTCCAGGTCGCCACGATGCGCCGGGCATGCACCTCCGACAGGTCGAGGATGGCGTCCACGGCCGCGACGGTCGGCCCGGCGCCGTGCTTGTGCAGCACCGCGAGCAGGCGGCGTTCGCCGAGATGCGCCGCGCCGATCATCGCCATCAGGTCGCCGCGCACCTCCCGCGGCAGGCGCGTGTTGGTGGCGATCATGCGCACCAAGTCCTCACGCGGGACGCGCCCCTGGCCGAGCAGGATGGGCGGCACGCGAAGCCCCTCCTGCCAGATCTCGGTGGCGGCGGGATTGTAGCCGCCATGCGTCGCGCCGCCGATGTCGGTGTGGTGCGCGCGCACGACCGACCAGAACACCAGGCGCCCCTCCGCGAAGACCGGGACGATGGCCGTGAGGTCCGGCAGGTGCGACCCGCCGTGATAGGGGTCGTTCAGCAGGTAGATGTCGCCCTCGCGCACGCCGTCGCCGAAGGCCTGGACGACCGCCTCCACCGCGAAGGGCATGGCCCCGACATGGACCGGGATGTGGTCCGCCTGCGCCACCAGGCGCCCCGCCGCGTCGCAGAGCGCGATCGAGAAGTCGCGGGAGGAGTTCAGGATCTGGGAGTAGGTCGTGCGCAGCATCGCCTCCCCCATCTCCTCCACGATGGCGCGGAAGCGGTTGTCGAGGACCGAGAGGGTGACGGGATCGGGCGCGGTCATGGCGGCACGCTCCGGCGCCGTGGCGTGCCCGTCAAGGCTTCGCAGCGCGGGGCGCGCGCGCCATGATCCCGCGCAACGATCCGCGAGAGGAAGCGCCATGCCTGTCATCGTCGAGAACCCTGACCTGCGCGTCGTCGCCCACGGCCTGCGCTTCCCTGAGGGCCCGGTCGCGATGCCCGACGGCAGCATCGCGCTGGTCGAGATCGAGGCGCGGCGCATCACGCGCGTGGCCGCGAACGGCGCGAAGACCACGATCGCGAGCGTGGGCGGCGCACCGAACGGGTTGGCGCTCGGGCCGGGGGGGATGCTCTACCTCTGCAACAATGGTGGCTTCTCCTGGCACGAGGAGCCGGGAATCCTGCGCCCGACCGGCCAGTCCCCCGATTATTCCGGCGGCCGGATCGAGCGCATCGACCCCGCGATCGGCGCCATCGAGACGCTCTACCGCGCCGTGGACGGCCGCCCGCTGCGCGGCCCCAACGACCTGATGTTCGACGCGCATGGCGGCTTCTGGTTCAGCGACCTCGGCAAGGTGCGCGCGCGCGACCGCGACCATGGCGGCGCCTACTGGGGTGCGGCGGACGGCTCGAAGGTGGTGGAGGCCGCCTTCCCGGTCTTCGGCGGCGCGAACGGCATCGGCATCAGCCCGGACGGGCGCACGGTCTATGTCGCCGAGACCGAGACCGGCCGCCTCTGGGCCTGGGATGTCGAGGCGCCGGGCGTGCTGCGGAAGGAGCCGTGGCCGTCATCCAACGGCGGGCGCGTGATCTGCCAGTTCCCGGGCTACCGGCGGCTCGACAGCCTGGCCATCGCGGCGTCGGGCAACATCGTCGTCGCGACGCTGGTCAGCGGGGAGATCACGACGGTCTCGCCCGCGGGCGAAATCCTGCACGTTGTCAGAATGCCCGACCGCATGCCGACCAACATCTGTTTCGGCGGCGCGGACATGCGCACCGCGTTCATCACGCTGTCGACCACGGGGAAGCTTGTCGCCATGGAATGGGACGAGCCGGGATTGCGCCTGCCGTACGGTTGACAGCGCGGGCGCGGCGGGCCGAGGCTGGTCCTCAGAACGGGATCGGTGCTCACGCAAGGCGCCGACCATGATGAGGGAGTATCGTCCATGCCCGGTCCCATGATCGGCCGTCGCGGCGCGATTGCCGCCGGCCTCGCCCTGCCGTTCATCCGCCCTGCCCTGGCGCAGCAGGGCGAGCCCTACGTGATGGGCTCGCTGTTCCCGATGAGCGGGCCCAGTGCCGAATTCGGCGAGGCCTTCACCCGCGGGGCGCAGGTCGCGCTGTCCCATATCGCGGCCGACAACATGCTGCGCCGCCCGGTGCGCCTGCAGTCCGAGGACAGCCAGGCGCTGCCGCAGCCCTCGGTCGTGGGCATGAACAAGCTGATCAGCGTGGACCGCGCCTCCTGGGTGCTGGTATCCTGGACGGCGACATCGAAGGCGGTCGCGCCGATCGGCGACCGCGCCAAGGTGATCATGGTCAATGGCGGCGCGGTGGGGCCCGACCTCGCCGGGTTGTCGCCGTACTTCTGGAACGTCATCGCGCTCGCGCACCTGGAGGTGCAGGTGATGGTGCCTTTCCTGGTGCGCCAGCGGAACGCCAAGCGTGTTGCGCTGATCTACGTGGACGACCCGCTGGGCGATGCCATCCTGGGCCAGCTGCGCAGCAACCTGCCGCGCGCCGGCGGGGAACTGGTCGGCAGCTTCTCCGTGCCGCGCGCCGCGCAGCAGTTCGGCCCCGTGGTGGCGCGCGTGCGCCAGACGCGGCCGGACGCGGTCTACGTCGCGTCCTTCGGCGCGCAGAACGCGCAGATCGTCAAGGCGCTGCGCGACAACGGCGTGACGCAGACCATCTGTTCCTATTCCGCCTTCGGCATCGACAGCCTGCGCACCATGCCCGAGGCGGAGGGCGCGCTGTTCACGTCCCAGAAGCTCGATCTCACCGGCGAACATGCCGTCACGCGCCGCTTCGCCACCGATTTCCAGGCGCGGTTCGGCCAGCCGCCGGTGGTCTATCACGCCAACTACTACAACGCGGCTTATCTGTTCGGATTGCTGGCGAAACAGGTGGAAGCGGCCGGCGGCGCGGTGAACGGCGATTCGCTGCGCGCGGCGATGCTGGCGACGCGCAAGTTCGACCTGGTCGGCGGCGAAGGCGAATTCGACGAACACGGCAATATGCTGACCCAGATGCAGGTGAACGAGATCCGCGGCCAGGCCTTCGTGCCGGTCGGCTGAGGCCGGCCGCGTGCTGTTCCTGCAACTGCTGCTCAACGGGCTGCAGGTGGGCGCGATCTATGCGCTCACCGCGGCCGGCTTCGCGCTCATCTTCGGCGCGACCAAGATCTTCCATGTCGCGCACGGCACCGCCTTCACCATCGCAGGCTACGTGTTCCTGTTCGCCTGGCGGGCCGGCTGGCCGGGCTGGGCGGGCGCGGCGGCGGCGGTGCTGGCGGCGATGGCCTTCGGCGTTGCGATGGAACGCTTCGTCTACCGGCCGATCCAGCGGCATGAAGGGTCCTTCTTCACCGTCTTCGTCGCCGCCTTCGGCGTGGGGATCGTGGTGCAGAACATCATCGGCATGATCGCCGGGCGCGGCTTCGCCACGGTGGACACGCCGCTGTCCTTCTCCGCCGAGATCCTGCCCGATGTCTTCGTGGCCCCCATGCTGTGGATCGCGCTCGCCACGGCGGCGGTGCTGTTCGTGGCACTCACGCTGTTCCTCACGCGCCACCCGGCGGGCGTCGGGCTGCGTGCGCTGGCGCAGAACCCTGACCTGATCCGCACCTACGGGCTGTCGTCCAACGGGCTGTCGGTGCTCGCCTTCGCGATCGGCTCCGCGCTCGCCGCGCCGGCCGCGATCGTCACCGTGATGACCACCGGCCTGAACGAGGCGATCGGCCACCAGGTCATGCTGATTTCCATCGCCGCGACCATCGTGGGCGGCATCGGGTCGCTTCGCGGCGCGGCGCTGGCGGGCATGATGCTCGGCGTCGCGGAAAGCCTCGCGCTGCAGGTGGTCGATACGCAATGGGCGGAGGCGGTGTCCTTCCTGGTGCTGTTCGGCTTCATCATCTTCCGTCCGAGCGGCATCTTCGGCGTGGTGCAGACGCGATGACCGCCTTCCTGCTGAACCTCGCCACCCTCGCGGCGATCTCGGGCATCCTGGCGTCCACGCTGAACTTCATCGTGGGCTATGCGGGCATCTTCTCGATCGCGCATGCGGTGTTCTTCGGGCTCGGCGCCTATGCCGGGGCGCAGGTCGCGCTGCTGCTGGTGCCGGACCCCTTTCTGGCCTGCCTGGCGGCGGCGGTGATCGCGGGGGGGCTGTCGCTCTGCCTCGCGCTGCCGGCGTTGCGCGTGCGGGGCGAATACTTCGTCGCTGCCTCGCTTGGGCTGCAGATGGTCGCGGCGACGCTGTTCGCCGAACTCAAGCCGCTGACCGGGGGCATCGGCGGGCTCGTCGGCATCCCGCAGCCGGAGGTGTTCGGCACCGTGGTGCCGGTGCTGCCGCTGGCGCTGGCCGCGCTGGCCCTGATCCTGTTCCTGACCGCACGGCTGCAGCGGGGCGCCTTCGGCCGCACGCTGCAGGCGATCCGCGACGCCGACAGCGCGGCCGAGGCGCTGGGCAAGAACGTCAATGCCGCCAAGACGCTGGCCGTCGTCTTTGCCTGCGCGGGCGCGGGGGTGGCGGGCGCGCTTTATGCGCTGCACCTGTCCTTCATCAACGTCGAATCCTTCACCCTCGACCAGTCGATCCAGATCATGGCCATGGTGATCATCGGCGGCACCGGCACGCTGTGGGGACCGCTGGTGGGGGCGGTGATGCTGCTGTCCCTGCCGGCCGTGCTGTCCTTCATCCCCTTCATCCCGGCGACCGAGGTGGGTGCCGTGCAACAGATCATCTACGGCCTGGCGATGACGCTGCTGATGATCTTCCGCCCCGCCGGGCTGGTCGGCGACCTAACGAAGGGGAGATCCACCTCGTGAGCGAGGTGCTGCTGAAATCCGAGAACCTGGCGCGCGCCTTCGGCGGCGTGCAGGCGGTCGCGGGCGTGTCGCTCTCGCTGCCCTCGGGGCAGGTCACGGCGCTGGTCGGGCCGAACGGCGCGGGCAAGACCACCACCTTCAACCTCATCACCGGCAACCTGCGCGCCGATTCCGGCACGGCGCACATCCGCGGGCGGCCGATCATGGGGCTGAAGCCCTGGCAGGTGGCGCGGCTCGGCGTCGCGCGGTCGTTCCAGGACCTGCGCCTGTTCACCCACATGACGGTGCGCGAGAACGTGCTGGCCGCCACCGAGACCGCGGCCTGGTTCTGGCAGCCCGGCGGCGCGCGGGCGCGTGCCGCGCGGCAGGACCGCGCCGCCGCCGCGCTCGAGGCGACCGGGCTCGCCGACCTCGCCGATGCACGCGCCGTCGACCTTGCCTATGCCGAGCGCAAGTTCCTCTCGATGGCGCGCATCCTGGCGGCCGAGGCCGACATCTGGCTGCTCGACGAACCGGCCTCGGGGCTCGACCTCGCCTCCCGCCTGCGCTTCGGGGAATTGCTGCGCGCCGCCACCGCGCGCGGCGTCGCGATCTGCCTGATAGAGCACAACCTGGACGTGGTCGCGGAACTGTCGGACCGCATCGCCTTCCTCGACCAGGGCCGCGTGCTGGCGGAGGGCGACCCGCAGTCGATCCTGCGCGATCCCGCGCTGGCGGCGATCTATTTCGGCGACCGGCAGGACGCGGCATGAGCGCGCCCGCGATCCAGGCGCTGGGCCTGTCGGCCGGCTATGGCGGGCGCGAGGTGCTGCAGGACGTCTCGCTCACGCTGAAGGACGGCGAGATCCTGTGCCTGATCGGGCACAACGGCGCCGGCAAGACGACGCTGCTGCGCGTGCTGTTCGGGCTGCACCGGCCTTCGGCCGGCAGCATGCGGATCTTCGGCGCGGCGCCGGCGCAGCACGCGCCGGCCGCGCTCGGCGCCGCCGGCGTCGCGCTGGTGCCCGAGGGACGCGGCGTCTTTCCCGACCTGACGGTCGAGGAGATCTTCGGCCTGGCGCTGTGGTCCGCCGGCGTGCCGAAATCCGGCCAGCGCGAACGGGTCGAGGAGGTGCTCGAGGTGCTGCCGCGCATCCGGGACTTCCGCACGCGCCGCGCCGGCACGCTGTCGGGCGGTCAGCAGCAGATGGTCTCGATCGGGCGCGCGCTGCTGACGCGCCCGCGCGTGCTGCTGCTGGACGAACCGTCCATCGGGCTGGCGCCCAAGCTGTTCCAGGACCTGATCCGGCCGATCGCGGCGCTGCGCCAGTCCCGCGGCATGTCGATCCTGCTGGTCGAGCAGAACGTGCGCGAAGCCTTCGATGTCTCCGACCGCGTGGTGGTGATGCGTTCGGGGAAGTTCATCTTCGAGGGCGCGCCGGGCGAACTCGACGACCACGCGCGGCTGATGGAGCTTTTCTAGGGCGATATCCGACCAGGTGGATTCATCCGGTCGGATGTCGTGCCCGAGAAAGCATCGGCGCGGGAGCGGCGTGCCCCGGGTCCCCGGCCTCAGCGCCGGTGGCCCGAAACCTCCGCCCCCGCATCCGCCGGCAGGCGCGCATGCAGCGGGACGGCGGCCAGCGCCACCGCCGCCGCCACCAGGAAGCCGGTCGAGAAATCCGCCACCGCCAGCGCGTCCCGCCCCGACAGCGCAAGCGAGGCCTCCAGCGTCGTCGTCGCCAGCACGACGCCGAGCGCGGGCGACAATTGCTGCAGCGTGCCGTACAGCGCCGTCGCGCGGGACATCCGTTCCGGCGGCACGTCAGCGAAGGCCAGCGTGTTCAGCGCCGTGAACTGCAGGCTGCGCGCGAGCCCGCCGGCCGCCAGCAGCAGGAAGATCGCGGCCGCCGGCCAGGCGGGCGTCAGCAGCGCCAGCGCGGCGATCCCGCCCGCCGCCACGACGCCGTTCGCCAGCAGCGCGTGGCGGAAGCCCGTGCGCTTCAGCAGCGGGCGCACCAGCGGCTTCATCGCGAAGGCGCCGAGCGCGGTGGCGAAGGAGACGAGGCCGCTTTCCGTGGCGGTCATGCCGAAGCCGATCTGCAGCATGACGGGAATGAGGAAGGGCACCGCGCCGGCGCCACTGCGGAAGATGCTGCCCGCCACCGCCGGGTCGCGGAAGGTCGCGATACGGAACAACGAGAGGTCGACCGCCGGCTGCGGCACGCGCCGGCAATGCCGCACGGCGAGCCAGCCCGACGACACCCCGAGCACGAGCCCGCTCCAGGACATCCAGCCCGGCACGACGTGCCGCCCCACGGTTTCGAGCCCGAACATCGTGAGCGCGAGCGCGAAGCCGGTCAGCGCCAGCCCCACCACGTCCGGCGGCCCCGGCCTTCCGGGTTCGATGTCCGGGATCTTCCACGCCACCAGCGCGAAGCCGATGACGCCGATCGGCACGTTGATCCAGAACACCGCGCGCCAGGAGAACAGGTCGGTCAGCACGCCGCCGAGCGGCGGCCCCGTGACGGGCCCGAGCAGCGCCGGCATGGTCAGCCAGGCCATCGCCGAGAGCATGTCCTTCTTGGCCACGCCGCGCAGCAGCAGCAGCCGCCCGACCGGCACCATCATCGCGCCGCCGATGCCCTGCAGCACGCGGAAGGCGACGAGCTCGCCCAACCCCTGCGCGCGGCCGCACAGCACCGACGAACAGACGAACACCACGATCGCCAGCATGAAGACTCGCTTCGCCCCGAAGCGGTCGGCGATCCAGGCGGAGAAGGGGATGAAGACCGTCAGCGCCACGAGGTAGGAGGTGATCGCGGCGCCGAGCCGCGCCGGGTCCTCGTCCAGGTCGCGCGCCATGGCCGGCAGGGCCGTGGCCAGCACCGCGCTGTCCAGGTTCTGCATGAACAGCGCGGAGGCGACGATCAGCGCAACGCCGCGATGGTCGCTCATGCAGACCAGGGGGAGAAGGGAACTTCTCCCCCCACATCCCCCTCAACCTTCCTTCCGACCAAGAAGGGAGGGGGCTCGGGGGAGGTTCTCCTCCCCCGACCTTCCCTGCGCATCACGGCCGCAGCACCACGCGCCCGGCGCTGCGCCGTTCCCGTACCTCGGCCATCGCCTCTCGGAACTGCGTAAGCGGAAACGCGGCATGGACCTCCGGCCGCAGTACGCCTTCCTGCCACCAGCCCATGAGCCGCTCCCACATGTCGCGTGCGCGGGGGGCGAAGACGCGCCGGTTGTCGCCCGGCGACCAGCCGACATAGGTGCCCCAGTTCAAACCAGCGACGGCAATGTTCTTCAGCAGCAGGATGTTCGCGCCGACGGTCGGGATGCCCCCGCCTGCGAAGCCCACCACCACCAGCGTGCCGCCATCGGCCAGGCAGCGGAGCCCATCGTCGAAGGCGTCGCCGCCGATGGTGTCGAGCACGCAGGCGACGCCCGCGCCGCCCGTTGCGTCCCGCACCGCGTCGCGGAACGGCGCGGCGCTGTCGAGCACGAGGTCGGCGCCGCGCGCGCGCAGCAGGGCGTGCTTCGCGGTGCCGGCGCGGGCGATGACGCGCGCGCCCACGGCTTTCGCGATCTCGACCGCCGCGAGCCCGACGCCGCCGGTCGCGCCATGCACCAGCACCCAGTCCCCGGCCGCGATCCGCCCGCGCCACAGCAGCCCGGCGCCCGCGGTCGGGTAGGAAATCGGGAAGGCCACCGCGGGCTCCGACGGCAGGCCGTCGGGGATCGCGACGACATGGATGTCGTCCGCGACGGCTTCCTCGGCGTAGCCGCCCCAGTCCAGCACGGCGAAGACGCGCGTGCCGGGCGGCGGCGCCTCGGCGTCAGGCGCGGCATCCAGCACGGTGCCGACCACCTCGGTGCCCGGCACGAAGGGCAGCGGCGGCCGGCGCTGGTACTTGCCGGCGACGACAAGCTGCGTCGCGAAGGAAACGCCGGCGGCCTCGACGCGGATGCGCACGCCGCGCGGGCGCATCCGCGGCGGCGCGATGTCGCGCAGGTCCAGCGCGTCGAAGTCGCGCCAGGATTCGCACAGGATCGCGCGCATGCCGCCTCAGTTCAGCGTGATGTTGGCGCTGCGCACGATGGCGCCGAACTTCTCGTATTCGCTGCGGCAGAAGGCGGCGAAGGCGTCGGGCCGGTCGGCCACGGGGTCAGCGCCGAGCGTCGCCATGCGCGCCTTCACCTCATCGTCCTGCACGGCCACCGCGACCGCGCGCTGCAGGCGGTCCACGATCGGCGCGGGCGTGCGCGGCGGTGCCCAGATGCCGTACCAGGTCGAGATGACGAGGCCCGGGAACCCGGCCTCCGCCGTCGTCGGCAGGTCGGGATAGGCGGCGATGCGGCGGTCCGTGGTGACCGCGAGCGGGCGCAGCAGCCCCTCCCGCACGGCGCCGGCGCCCGCGGGCACGCTGTCGAACATCACCTGCACGTTGCCTGCGATCAGGTCCTGGATGGCGGGCGCGGCGCCGCGATAGGGCACGTGCACCATGTCGAGCCCCGCGACCTGCTTGAACATCTCCCCCGCCAGGTGCTGCGCCGCGCCGATGCCGGAGGAGGCATAGGAGATGCGCCCCGGATTCGCCTTCACGTGGTCGGCGAGTTCGCGCAGCGTGCGCACCGGCAGGCGCGGATTGACCAGGCCCACCAGCGGCACCAGGGCCATGTTCGTCACCGGCGCGAAGTCGTTGAGCGCATCGAAGGGCAGGTTACGGTTGAGATGCGGGATGATGACGTGGATGGACGCGTTCATCAGGAAGGTCTGGCCGTCCGGCGCGGCGCGCGAGACCTCGGCCGCGCCGATGGTGCCCGACGCGCCGGGCTTGTTCTCGATGACCAGCGGCTGTCCGAGTTCGCGCTGCGCGCGCTGCGCCACGACGCGCCCGATCAGGTCGGTGGGTCCGCCCGGCGGATAGGGGATGACGATGCGCACCGGCCGCGTCGGCCAGTCCTGGGCCAGGGCCGGCGTGGCCAGTGCCGCGCCCAGCAGCGCCCGTCGCGTGGTTCTCATGGCATCCCCTTCCCTATTCGGCCGATCACGGCAGGATAGGCGCGAACCGGGACGGAGGAAACGCGATGGACGAAGCGATGCGCCCCTACCGGGGCCTGCGCGTGCTGGATGCCGGGCAGGGCATCGCCGGGCCCTATTGCGGCATGATGCTGGCCGCCTGCGGCGCGGACGTCATCAAGCTCGAACCCGCCGAGGGCGACTGGTCCCGCGGCCTCGGCTCGGCGCAGGACGGCGTCTCGGTCATGACGGTCTGCTTCAACCGCGGCAAGCGCAGCGTCGTGCTCGATCTGAAGTCGGAGGACGGACGCGCCGCGGCGGCCAGGCTGGCAGCCCGGGCCGACGTTCTGATCGAGGCCTTCCGCCCCGGTGTCGCCGCGCGCATCGGTTTGGGGCCGGAGAACGCGAAGGCGGATGCGGTCTGCCTGTCGATCTCGGGCTTCGGGCAGTCCGGGCCGTATCGGGAACGGCCCTGCACGGATTCCGTCGCGCAGGCCTTCTCGGGCTTCGTCGCGCTGAATTCGGGGGCCGACGGGGCGCCGCACAAGGCCGGCCCCTTCATCGCCGACATGGCGACCGGCATCTGGGCGTTTTCCGCCGTGCAGACCGCGCTGGCCGCCCGCCTGCAGGACAGCGCGCCGCGCCGGCGCGTCATCGACATGTCGCTGATGGCCGCGACCTCGAACCTGCTGACGCACCAGATCGGCGAATGGGGCTACCAGGGGAAGTCCGCCGCCCCGCCCAACGCACCGGCCGGCGCCTACCAGGCCGCGGACGGCGCCTGGGTCATGGTGACCCTGGTGCGGGAGGCGGAGTGGCTCGCGATCTGCGACGCGCTCGAGATCCCGGACGCCAAGGCGGAACCACGCTTTGCCACCTTCCCGCTGCGCTGGGAGCACCGGGATGAGCTCTACGCCATCGTGCGCGCCGCCTTCGCGAAGCGGCCCTCGGCGGAGTGGATCGCGCGGCTGCAGGGGGCGCGGCTGCTGGCGGACCGCGTCAACACGCCGCTCGACTGGCTGGCGAACGAGCACGTGGTCGCCTATGGCGCGGCATCGCGCGTCGCGCAGCCGCAGCTCGGCGAGGTGCCGCTGCCCGCTTTGCCCGGCCTCGGCCACTGGGGCGCGCCGGCGCCGGCGCTCGGCGAGCACACCGCGGAGGTGCTGGCGGAGCTCGGCGCGTGAGCCTGGCCGCCGCGCTCGCGGCCGAGGCGCTGCGGGTGCAGGCGCTGCTCGACCGCCTGGCCGCGATCGGCGCCGATCCGCCCGGCATCACGCGCCATGCCTTCGACGCGCGTGAGAACGCCGCCCACGCGCTTGCCGCGTCGGAGGCGGCGCGCCTCGGCCTCGAGGTCGCGCGCGATGCCGCTTGCAACCTCTACCTCACCTGGCCGGGCGCGGACCGCGCGGCGCCGCGCACCCTGCTCGGCTCCCATTTCGACAGCGTGCGGCATGGCGGGAATTTCGACGGCGCGGCGGGCGTGGTGGCCGCGCTGGCCGCCGTCGCGGCGCTGCGCGCCGTCGGTTTCGTCCCGCGCGCGGACATCACGGTCGCGGCCTTCCGCTGCGAGGAAGCGGTCTGGTTCGGCCTCGGCCTGATCGGCAGCCGCGCGGCGCTCGGCATCCTGCCGCCCGATGCGCTGGACCGGCGCCGTGCCGACACCGGCCTGACGCTGGCCGAGCATATCGCCGGCTGCGGCGGCGACCCCGGCGCCATCCGACCCGGGGCGCGCCTGCTGCCACCAGGTCCCGTCCGCTGCTTCCTCGAAGCCCATATCGAGCAGGCGCCGAGCCTGATCGAGGCCGGCGTGCCGCTGGCGGTCGCCACCGGCATCCCGGGCAACATCCGCCACGCCGCGATCCGCATCGCGGGGGAGGACGCACATGTCGGCCTGCCGCGCCGCTTCCGGCGCGACGCCGCGCTGGCGGGGGCGGAGATCTTCACGGCCCTCGATGCGATGTGGGCGGAGGAAGATGCCGCCGGCCGCGCCATGGCCGTCACCATCGGCCGCTTCCATACCGATCCGGCGCGGCACGAGATCACAGTGGTGGCCGGCGACTTCACCTTCTCGATCGACCTGCGCGCCTACGATGCCCCGCACCTGGCGTGGCTGGAGCGCCGCTTCCACGAAGTCCTGGACGAGGTCGCCGCCCGCCGCGGCGTCGCCATCGACCCGGGGCCGCGCAATGCCGCGCCGGTCGGGCCCTGCGACGCGGCGCTGCGGGCCTCGCTCGCCACGGCGGCGGCGCGGATGGGGGTCGCGACGCTGCCGCTCGGTTCGCCGGCGAGCCACGACGCGGCCAATTTCGCCGCCACCGGCATTCCGACCGGGCTGCTGCTCATCCGCAACGCGAACGGCAGCCACAACCCGCGCGAGGCGATGGACACCGCGGACCTGATGGCCGCCGCCGCGACCTTCGCGGAGTGGCTCCGCGCCGAGGCCTGAGAGACCCTTTGAGCATGCCGCCACCGGCCCGCTCCCCCACCCGGCCACCCATCCAGGATACTGTCGCTTGGTGGCCGGGTGGGGGAGCGGGCCGGTGGCGGACAACAGAATGCGCCCGAAGGCGCATTCTCAAACGGTCTCTGAGACTGCCTCAGGACGGCTGCACGCCCAGCCGCCTGACCAGCGCCCCGAACCGCTCGCGTTCCCGCGTCACGCGGCTCGCGAAGGCCTCGCCCGTCTCGGCGAAGGGCGACATGCCCATGGGCGCCATGCCGCGCGCCACCGCCGCCTCGCCCAGCGATGCGGTGATCGCGGATGCGAGCCGGTCCACCACCGCCGGCGGCGTGCCGGCCGGCGCGGCGACGCCGTACCAGGGCACCACCACCGCGTCGGGATGGCCGAGTTCCGCCAGCGTCGGCACGTCGGGAAGGTCGGGGTTGCGCTGGTCCGCGATGGTCGCGAGCCCGCGCAGCCGCCCGTCCTTCACCGCAGGAATGGCCACGGGGTCGAACAGCAGCTGCACCCGCCCGCCGAGCAGGTCGGTCAGCGAAGGCGCGGAGCCGCGATAGGGCACGTGCTCGATCCGGATGCCGACGGCTTCGGCGAAGACCTCGCCCGAAAGCTGCGTGATCGTCCCGTTCCCCGCCGATCCGAAGCGGAGCTGCCCGGGATTGGCCCTGGCATGCGCGATCAGCCCCGCCACATCCCGGAACGGCACGTCCGGATGCGCGGCCACCACGTTGTACGCGATGGAGGTCATCGCCACCGGCAGCAGCGCCGTCGCGGGGTCGAAGGGCAGGCGCATGACGTGTTGCGCGACCGTCATCACCGCCACGGGAAAGGCCAGGAAGGTGTGCCCGTCCCGTGCCTGCGCCACCGCCGCGGCGCCGATCGTGCCGCCCGCCCCGGCACGGTTCTCGATCACCACCGGCTGGCCGAGCAGCCGCGAGAGCGGTTCCTGCAGCGGGCGGATCGACAGGTCCGTGGTGCCGCCGGGCGGATAGGGCACCACCATGGTGACCGGCCGGTTCGGCCAGGCGCCCTGCGCGGCAGCCATGCGCGGCGCGGCCAGTGGCGCCGCGGCCGCGAGCAGCAGCGCGCGGCGACGGGGCAATGTCGGCATCGCGGTCTCCTCCCTTGTCGTGTCCGGCCTGCTGCCGGTTGCCGCGATGCTAGGCCCGCGCCGCGCCGGAGGACCAGCGGCGAAGACACTGTGAAGAAGATCACGGCGCGGGCAGCCGCCTCACCCATGCGTGGCGTGCAGGACCAGGTTCGCCATGCCATGCTCTCTCCCGAACCGCGCGAACGGAAACGCCCGCCATGCGTCTGATCCGCCTGCTGCTCGTCCTTGTGCTCGGCCTGCCGGGCCTCGCCGCCGCGCAGCAATTCGACCTGCCGGGGCTGAACCGCGACGCGGGCGCCTACCAGCAGCAGATGCGCCAGCGCTTCCCTGCCGGCGGCACGCCGCAGCAGCGCACCGCCGCCGAGCAGCGCGCGCGGGAGGCCGAGGCGCGGCGCGACTTCTCCGCCGCCGCCGATGCCTGGGAACAGCGAATCGCCATGGGCCAGTGGACGCCGGACCACTGGCTCGCGCTCGCCAATGCGCAGCTCTCGCGCACGCCGCCAGAGAACCAGCGCGCGCTGCAGGCCGCCTGGCGCGCCTTCCAGCTCGCCCCCTACGGCCTGCCGGAAGTGGCGCCCCTCTATGCCGTGGCCGAGGCGTTGCGCCGGCTCGACCGCCCAGTGCAGCAGATCGAGGCGCTGGAAGCGATCCTGGAGCGCGTCGACAGCCCCGAGCACCGCCAGCGCCTGGAAGCCGCGCGCCGCGCCGCCGGCATGCTGGTCCGCCGCGTCGCGACCGAGCCCGAGGCCGAGCCCGCGCGCGCCTGCCTGTCCTTCACCAACGCGCCCGCCCGCCGCACGGATTGGGTGCCGGGGGACTGGATCCGCGCCGACCCGCCCATCCCGAACATGGCGGTGGAGCGGGAAGGCGACCTGCTCTGCGTCGCCGGCCTGCCCTGGGGCACGAGCACGCGGCTGATCCTGCGCGCCGGCCTGCCCGGCGAGGATCGGCAGAACCTGCGACAGGAAACGACGGTCGCCGTCGCCATGCCGAACCGCGAGGCCCGCATCGCCTTCGACACCGCATCCTTCATCCTGCCGCGCGGCCAGGAGCCGCGCATCTCGGTCGCGACCGTCAACGTCACGAACCTGACGATGCGGCTGGTGCGCGTGGCGGAGCGCAACCTCGTGCCGCTCCGCCGCGACTGGACGCCGGGCGAGGGCCTCGATGCCTGGATGGCCGACCGCATCGCCGAGGAGATGGGCCGCATCCTCTGGGAAGGCCGCGCCGAATTGCAGCGCGTCGAGCCCAACCGCACCCACCGCGCCATGCTGCCGCTGCCCGACGTGCTGCGCGCCGCCGGACCCGGTGCCTACGTGCTGCTGCTGCAGAACGCCGATGCGCGGCGCGGCCAGCGGGAGACCTCGGCGCTGCCCTTCTTCGTCTCCGACATCGGGCTCACCGCCTGGCGCGGCGCGGATGGGCTCGCGGTGCAGGCGCGCAGCCTGCAGGCGGCGACGCCGACGTCCGCGATGCGCCTGATGCTGATGGCGCGCAACAACGAGATCCTGGCCGAGGCCCGCACGGGCGCCGACGGGCTCGCGCGCTTCCCCGCCGCCATCCTGCGCGGTACCGGCCCGCTCGCGCCCGTCGCCGTCCATGCCGAGACGCCGGACGACATCGCCGTGCTGTCGCTCGAGGCCGCGTCCTTCGACCTGTCGGACCGCGGCGTGGCCGGGCGCGACCATCCCGGGCCGGTCGACGCCTTCCTCTGGCTCGACCGCGGCATCTATCGGCCGGGCGAGACCGTGAACCTCGCCGCCATGCTGCGCGATGCCGCCGGCCGGCCGCTCGACCTGCCGGTGCGCCTGCGGCTGCGCCGCCCGAACGGCCAGGTCGCCGCCGAGCACGTGCCCGACCGCCAGGACGGCGCCGCGCTGCACTGGCCGCTGCGCCTGTCCGCCGGCGCGGCCTACGGCCTCTGGACCATCGAGGCGCTGACCGACCCGAACGCCCCGCCGATCGGCCGCGCCACCTTCCGCGTCGAGGCCTTCGTACCCGAACGGCTCGCGGTCGAGGCTGGCCCCGTGCCCGGCCCGCTGGTGCCTGGACCGCAGGCGCTGAACGTTCCCGTCACAGCGCGCTTCCTCTATGGCGCGCCAGGCGCGGGCCTGTCCGGCAGCGCCGAGATGCGCCTGCTGCACGACCCCGAGCCCTTCGAGGCCTGGCGCGGCTGGCGCTTCGGCCTGGCGCAGGAACAATTCGCCCCCGACCTGCTCACCTTCCAGATCCCGGAGACGGACGACCAGGGCCGTACGACGCTCACGCTCGACCTGCCGCAGGCGCCCGACACAACGCGGCCGCTCCGCGGCGAGGTCACCGTCTCCATGAGCGAGCCCGGCGGGCGGGAGACGCGCACGCGCTTCATCCTGCCGATCCGCGCGCGCGGCACCATGGTCGCCGTCAGGCCCGCCTTCGAACACGACGCGATCGACGCCGGTGCCGAGGCCGCATTCGACATCGCCGCCGTCTCGCCCGACGGCCGCGCCGTCCCCGCCACGCTGCGCGTGCGCCTGGTGCGCGAACGCCCGAACTGGCGGATCGTCGTGCGCGGCTCCATCGCGCGCTGGGAGACGGTGTGGCGGGACGAACCCGTGGACGCGCAGGAGATCCGCGTCGCGGCGGATCGGCCCGCGCGCTTCGCCCGCACGCTCCGCTTCGGCCGCTACCGGCTGGAAGTGGCCGACGCGAACGGGCTCGGCGTCACCTCCATCCGCTTCCGTGCCGGCTGGGCGGGGAGCGAGAGCGCCGAGATCCCTGACCGCGTGGATGTTGCCGCCGACCGCCGCGCCTATGCGCCGGGCGAGACGGCGCGCATCCGCATCACGCCGCCCTTCGCCGGCCGCGCGCTGGTCGCCGTGCTGACCGACCGCCTGGTCTCGACGCAGGAGGTCGACCTGCCCGAGGCCGGCGCCGAGGTCAGCGTGCCGGTGGACGCCGCCTGGGGCCCCGGCGCCTACGTGGCCGTCACCGTCTTCCGCCCCGGCGAGGCGCGCAACGGCCAGCCCGGCCGTGGCCTGGGCCTCGCCTGGGTCGGCATCGACCCCGGCCCGCGCACGCTGGCCGTCACGCTCGACACGCCGGACCGCGTGCGCCCGCGCCAGCGCATCGAGGTGCCGGTGCGCGTCGCTGGCGGCCAGGGCCAGGTGATGCTGACGCTGGCCGCGGTGGACGAGGGCATCCTGCGCCTGACGAATTTCCGCTCCCCCGACCCGGCCGGGCATTTCCTCGGCCAGCGGCGGCTCGGCGTCGATATCCGCGACGATTACGGCCGGCTGATCGCGCCCGCCGAGGGCGAACTCGCGCTGCTCCGCCAGGGCGGCGACGAGGGCGAGGGCGCGGATGCGCTGCAGCCGCCGCAGCGCGTCGTCTCGCTGTTCTCGGGCATCGTGCGGGCGGGGCCGGACGGCGTCGCGATGGTGCCGCTCGACATTCCCGACTTCGCGGGCGAACTCCGCCTCATGGCCGTGGCGTGGGAGGGCAACCGCGTCGGCCAGGCCTCGAAGCCGCTCACCGTGCGCGACGCCATCGTGGCCGAAGCCCTGCTGCCGCGCTTCCTGGCGCCGGGGGACGAGGCGCGGTTGTCCGTCCTGCTGCACAACATCGAGCTGCCGGCGGGCGAGGTCGCGGCCACGCTCACCGCCACCGGCGGCCTGGTCATCGAGGGGCCGACCCGGCTGGCCGAGACGCTCGCGACCGGCGCCCGCGCGCAGCCTTTCACGACGCTCCGCGCCGTGGAAGGCGGGGAAGGCGTGCTGCGCCTGGCCGTCACCGGCCCTAACGGGTTCCGCGTGGAGCGCGAGAGCCGCATCACCATCCGATCCTCCCGCCCGCGCGTGACGGAGGTGGCCGGCGTGGAACTCCGCCCCGGCGCCGAACTGCCGCTGACGCCGCCGATCGAGCGCTTCGTGCCGGCCTCCTGGCGCGCGAGCGCGTCCTTCGGCGCCGCCGTGCGGTTCGACGCGGGCGCCATGCTGCGCGCGGTGGAGGACTTCCCGCTCGCCTGCCTCGAGCAATCGGCCTCGCGCGCGCTGGCGCTTTCGGCCGGCGTCACCGAGGAAGGCGACGCCGACCGCGCGCAGCGCCTGCAGCGCGCGGTGGATTCCATCCTGGACCGCCAGCGCTACGACGGCTCCTTCGCCATGTGGAGCGCGAGCGGCGCGGGCGAGCCCTGGCTCACGCCCTATGCCGTGGAGGCGCTGCTGCGCGCCCGCACGGCGGGTGCGACCGTGCCCGAGGGCGCGATGCGGGAGGCGCTGCGCTTCCTCGACGAGGCGATCGAGGATGCCGACGGCGACAGCCCGCAGGACCGCGCGGCCCAGGCCTACCGGCTGCACGCCATGGCGCTGGCCGGCCAGCCGCGCCTCGGCGCCGCGCGCCGGCTGATCGAGGCGCTGGACCAGATGCCGACGCAGATCTCCCGCGCGCAGCTCGCCGCCACCTTCGCGCGCGGCGGCGACACGGCGCGGGCGGAACGCGCCTTCGCGGCCGCGCTGGCGGCCACGGGGCGGCAGTTCTGGTCGGCCGACTACGGCTCGGCGGCGCGCGACGCGCTCGCCACCGCGACGCTGCTGCGCGAATCCGGGCTGATGGCGGACCGGCTCTCGGCCATGCTGACCACGCTGCCGGGCGGCGAGATCACGCCGGCCAACACCAGCACCCAGGTCCAGGCCTGGGCGGTGCTGGCGGCGCAGGTGCTGGGCCAGGGCACGCGCGCCGCGACGGTCGCGGTGAACGGCTCGGCCCTGCGGGCGCGCCCTATCGTGTCGGTGCCGCTCACGGGCCCGGGCGTCGCGCGCAACCTCGGCACGGCGCCGGTCTGGCAGTCGGTCTCGATCACCGGCATCCCGCGCGAGGCGCTGCCCGCCGCACGCGAGGGCTTCCGCGTCACGCGCCGCTTCTACGCGACGAACGGGGAGGCGCTGAACCTCGACACGCTGCGGCAGAACACGTCCTTCATCCTGCTGATCGAACTGCGCGCCGAGACCAACGAACGGCACGAGGCGATGATCATCCACGGCCTGCCCGCGGGCTGGGAGATCGCGTCCCGCCTGCCGGCCGGCGACATCCAGGGCATGGCCTGGCTCGGCACGCTGACGGAAGCCGACAGCCAGCCGGCGCTGGACGACCGCTTCGCGGCCGCGGTGACCCTGACGCCGCAGCGGCCCTTCGCGCGGCTCGCGGTGCGGCTGCGCGCGGTCACGCCGGGCAGCTTCGAACTGCCGGGCGGCGAGGCGCAGGACATGTACCGGCCCGGCATCTTCGCGCGGCAGAACGCGGCCAGGATCACGGTGCTGCCGTGACGCGGCGGCGAGTCGGGGGAGGGCCTTGCCCTCCCCCGAACTCCCCACCCACCAAAGGCCGAAGGGCCTTTGGAAACCGATATTCGATGGGGGAATGCGGGGAGGGAGCGTGGGTACGGGTGGCCATGGACGTGCCGGCAAGCCCCCTCCCGGAGTTGCTTGATCAGGTCGAGGGTTCCAAGGGCCTCAAGCCCTTGGTGGGGGGAGGTCCGGAGGGGGGCACAGCCCCTCTCCGTTTGCTGTCCGCATGATCCTGCGCGTCCTCCTCGCCGCCGCCGTGCTCCTTGGCGGGTCTGCGCTCGCGCTGGATCGCCTTTTTCCGCCCGACCTCACGCGCCTGCACGCCACTGGCGCCGAAGTGGTGGACCGCGACGGCCGCACATTGTCGGTCCTGCCGGTGCCGGGCGGCACCTGGCGGCTGCGCACCGCGGTCGCCGACGTGCCGCCCGCGCTGGTCGACCTGCTGGTCGCGGCCGAGGACCGGCGCTTCCGCCACCATCCGGGCGTGGACCCCATCTCGCTGGCGCGCGCGGCGGCGCAATGGGCGCGGGCGGGGCGCGTGGTCTCGGGCGGCTCGACCCTGACCATGCAGGCGGCGCGGCTGCTGGAGCCGCGGCCGCGCACGCTGCGGTCCAAGGCGATCGAGATCTTCCGTGCCCTGCAACTCGAAGCGCGCTTCGGCAAGGACGAGATCCTCGGCATCTGGCTGACGCTGGCACCGCAGGGCGGCAACATCGAGGGGCTGCGCGCGGGCGCGCTCGCCTGGTTCGGACGGCCGGCGGCGCAGCTCGACGCGGCGGAAGGCGCGCTGCTGATCGCCCTCGCGCGCCGTCCCGCCAGCCTCCGGCCGGACCGCCACCCGGCGGCGGCGCGCGCGGCGCGGGATGCGGTGCTGGCACGGCGCGGCGGCCCGGCGGCCGGGCTGTCGGCGGCCGACCGCGCCCTGGCGCTGGCGGCCGACATGCCCGCGCGGCGCCGCCCGATGCCGCGGCTCGCGCCGCACCTCGCGCGGCAGGTGGCGGCGGGCGCCACGGGCGTCGTGCCGGTCACGCTGGACGCGGCGCTGCAGCGCGCGGCGGAACGCCTGGCGGCCGATGTGCTGGCCACCCTGCCCGAGCGCACCACGCTTGCGGTCATGGTGGCGGATGCCGGAACGCGGGAAGTGCGTGCCCTGGTCGCCGGCGCCTGGGGGGAGGAAGCGCGCGCGGGCCATCTCGACCTGACGCGCGCCGTGCGCTCGCCGGGCTCGGCGCTGAAGCCCTTCCTCTATGCCATGGCCTTCGAGCGCGGGATCGTGGCGCCCGGCACGCTGATCGCGGACCTGCCGCGGCACTACGGCGCCTATGCGCCGGAGAACATCGACCGCGGCTTCATGGGGCGCGTCACGGCCGCCGATGCGCTGCGGATGTCGCTGAACCTGCCGGCGGTGGCGCTGCTCGACCGGATCGGCGCGCTGCGCTTCGCCTCGGGGCTCAAGGTGGCGGGCGCGGCGCCCCGGCTGCCGCGCGGTGCCGATGCCTCCCTGCCGCTGGCGCTGGGCGGCGCGGGGACCACGCTGCGGGAGATGGTCGCGCTCTATGCCACGCTGGCCGATGGCGGGCGCGCACTGCCGCTTCGCGTGACGCCGGGGGAGGCCGGGGCGGCGGAGCAGGCCGTGGATCGCCGCGCGGCCGATGCCGTCGCCGCCATCCTGGTGCAGCCCTTCCCGGGCGGCGGGCCGCGCGGCGTGGCATGGAAGACCGGCACGTCCTGGGGCGGGCGCGACGCCTGGGCCATGGGCTTCGACGCGCGCCATGTGGTGGGCGTCTGGATCGGGCGGCCGGACGGCACCGCGATTCCCGGCGCGACCGGCCGGCGCCTGGCCCTGCCGGTGCTGGCGCGCGCCTTCGGCCTGCTGCCCGAGGCCCCGCGGGAGGGAATGCGCGTGATCGCCGAGGCTCCGCGCGAGGCGGCGCCCGCCGATCGCCTGCGGCTGCTGTTCCCGCCACCCGGCGCGGCGCTGGCGGATGGCGCCGGGCCGGTCACGCTGCGCGCCGCCGGCGGGCGCCGACCCCTCGCCTTCCTGGTGGACGGCGCGCCGATCGGCCACGAGGCCGCGCGGCGGGAAGCGGCCTGGGAACCGCCGGGGCCGGGCTTCTACCGCATCACGGTGCTGGACGCGGAAGGCGCGGCGGTCTCGGCTGCGATCCGCGTGCGCGCCGCCGAGACGCCGCCCACGGGCCCGACGCTGATTCGCCTCGTGCCCGCATCCGAAGGCGCCCCCCGCCCGTAGCGCCCCCGTGACCCGGGGAGGGCGAGGGATGGCGTGGAGTGAGTAGGATGCGGGCGTGCGGGTACTGCTGCTGGCGCGGCTGCGGGGACCGGCGCGCGCCGGGCTGGCGGAGGCGATCGCCGCCTATGTCGCGGCGACGCGCCAGGAGGCCGGGTGCCGCGGTTGCGATGCCTACCTCGCTGCCGCCGATCCCGCGGCCCTGCTGCTGATGGAACGCTGGGTGGACCGGGTCGCGGCCGAGGCGCATCTCGGCGGGCGGGACGTGCGCGCGGTGCTGGCGCTGCCCGGCGGCGCGGTGACGGTCGAGATCCTCGGCGCGACCGAGGCCCTGGCCTGGCAGCCAGACGTAACCCCGCCGCGCCAGCCCTGGCCGGCGCGCCACCCGCCGCCGATCGGATGAGCCGTCCGGCACGCGTCTGCTGGCCCGCGTTCATGGTGACGAGCGGCCGATGTCTTGGTCCGGAAAGGCCTTGAAGCGGCGGGGGAGAAGGCGGGCGGGCCCGGAACTCGACCATGGGCGCGTAAGCCCCAGGGGGACACAGGCTCCCGCCCGACGCCAGCCTCGTCGGATCAAGGCTGGAAGGTCAGGGAGAAGTCCAGGAGGGGGCGGGGGAGAAGTCGCCTTCTCTTCCCGCCCTTGATGCCGTCGTCGCGAGAACCGCGGCCGGCCGGCCTCACTCTCCGATGTTCAGCAGCGCGCCCCGCACCCGCGCCGCATGGAATTGCGCCAGGAAGATCCACGCCGCCACCGCCAGCCACACGCCGTCGAGCATGAAGGCCCAGGCCAGGTGGTCCCAGGCGATCCGCCCTTCGAGCAGCACCGCGCGCATCCCTTCGAACACATGCGCGGCGGGAATGGCGAGCGAGACCGGCTGCAGCCAGGCGGGCAGCACGGACACGGGGTAGAACACCGCCGCGAAGGGCGCGATGCCGAACATCACGCCCCAGGCCAGCGCCTCGGCGCCCGCGCCGTGGCGCAGGATCAGCGCCGTCACCGCCAGCGCCACCGCCCAGCCCATCGCCATCAGCGCCGCCAGGTAAAGCACCAGCACCGGCCCGAGGTTCCAGACGCCGAAGCCATAGAGCCCCCAGGCCAGCAGCAGCGCCGGGCCGACGCCGGCCGCGGTGCGCAGCAGGCTCATGGCCGCGAGCCCGGCCACCAGTTCCCGCGGCCGCAGCGGCGAGACGAACAGGTGGCCGAGGTTCCTCGACCACACCTCCTCGAGGAAGGAGATGGCGAAGCCCATCTGGCTGCGCAGCGTGATCTCCCACAGCAGCACGCCGCCGATCAGCACGCCGGCGGCGAAGACCGCCGGGTCGGCCGCAAGCCGGATCGTGTAGGCGGTCACGAACCCCCAGACGACCATCTGAAGCACCGGCCAGTACATGAGCTCCAGCACGCGCGGCCAGGACCGGCGATAGAGCGCCAGATGCCTGTACATCAGCCCCCAGACGCGGCGCGTGGCGGAACCGGTCATGCCGGCGCCTCCGCGCGCCGGCGGTCGCGCGCGATGTCGAGGAAGACCTCCTCCAGGTCGTCGCGGCCGTATTTCGTGAGCAGCGCGGGCGGGCTGCCCGCATCCACGACGCGCCCGCCCTTCAGCATCAGCACGTTGGAACACAGCCGCTCGACCTCGGCCATGTTGTGGCTGGCGAGCAGGATGGCGGCGCCGCTGTCGGCGCGGTAGCGCTCCAGCGTTGCGCGCACCCAGTCCCCGGTGTCGGGGTCGAGGCTCGCGGTCGGCTCGTCCAGCAGCAGCAACGCCGGGCGATTGATCAGCGCCTTCGCGAGCGCGACACGCGTCTTCTGCCCGGCGCTCAGTTCGCCCGCCGGGCGCTGCGCGAACGCGCCGAGGTCGAAGTCCGCGACCAGCTCGGCGATGCGCCGCTCCATCCGCGGCACGTCATAAAGATGCGCGTAGACGCGCAGGTTCTCCTCGACCGTCAACCGATGCGGCAACGCGATGTAGGGGGAGGAGAAGTTCATGCGCGCGAGCGCCGCGAAGCGGTCGGTCGCCATGTCGTGGCCGAGCGCCAGCACGCGCCCGGATGTCGGCACCAGCAGGCCGAGCAGCATGGCGATGGTGGTGGATTTGCCCGCGCCGTTGCCGCCGAGCAGCCCCCAGGTCGCGCCCATGGGCAGCGTGAAGGACAGGCCGTCCACAGCCGGCCGGTCGCCGGGGCGGTAGGTCTTGGTCAGGCCCTCGACGAGCAGTGCCGGCGTTTCCATGCCGCCCATATCGGCGCCCGCGCACCCGCCGCCAAGCGGGCATCTGTTCACGCGGCGGGGCGGCGGCTCTCGATCAGGCGGCCCTGGAACAGGGTGATGCCCATCTCCCACCCCCAGGCGATGGCGGCGGGGCGGTCCACGCCAGCCAGCACCACCGATTCCGGCTCGGCCGGCAGCAGGGCGCGCAGCGCCTCGGCCGCCGGGCTGCCGAGCGGCGGCAAGGCCGCGGAATGGCGCAGCCGCAGCAGCCCCGCCCCGGCGCGGGCCGGCGGCAGCGCCAGCACCGCGGCCGGCCCTGCCGCATCCAGCATCACGCGATGCCCGCGGGCCAGGAGGAAATCCCGCGCGAAGGCGAAGCCCGCGGGGTCGCCCGCCGCGTCCTCGGCCGCCAGAACCACGGTCAGCGCGCCACGCAGCGCCGCGGGCCAGAGCGTGTCGAGACGCAGGAACTCGGCCGAGGTCGCGGCCGGGAGGCCCAGCGCCAGGCTGAGCGGGCCGATATCGCGCAGGTCCTCCGCCCGGCTGAGCCCGGCCAGCAGCCGCGCATCCAGGCTGCGCCGGAAGCGCCGCGCCAACCCGGGCGCGAGCGCGAGGTCGGTGCCGGGCAGCAGCGCATCGCGCAGGTCGTCGACCGCGACGCGGCGGTCCTCCCACAGCGGTTCCGGCGCGCCGCCGGATGGCAGCAGCCGGCAGACGCGCCGGCGCCGCAGGAAGGCGGTGAGGTCGGCGCTGAGCAAGGCCCGTTCGGCCTGCGCTATGGCGACGCCATCCGGCGCGCGGCCGGGGCGCGGCGCCGCGGCCTCGACCGCGGCGGCGAGGCCGAGCGACTCCTCGATCGCGTCGAGCACCGCAGCCGCCTCCTCCGGCAGGCGCAGCATGAGGAGGGCGGCGGCCGCCTCGGCAGGTTCGAGCATGGCGGCGATGGCGGCATGCGCCTCCGCCAGGTGGTGGCCGGGCGGCGCCTCGACGGCGGCCAGGCCGCCGCGCGGCAGGTCGAAGCAGCGCGTGCGGGAGGTCCGGCGCAGCCCGTCCCAGCCTTCGCGCAGCAGCGCGACCTGGCCCTGGCGGCGGCGCGCCGGCTCGAGGCGGCCGGGTCGGAAGATCAGCATCCGGCGGTCCACCCCGGCGGCAACCGTCTCCCGCACCAGGGCAGCGAGCCCGACGGCGCCCGCGGCCCCCGGGCCCGCGCCGAGCGCGCCGATGACCGGTAGTTCGGCCAGCATCATGGCGGCGGCACCAGGGCGCCGAGCAGCGTGGGTTCGGCGCAGCCGACGCGGCCCGCCGGCTCGGCCGCGCTGCCACGCAGGGCGCAGTCCCCGCGCATGCAGGCGGCGGCATGCCGGCAGGCGGCCATGCGGGTTGCAGCCATGAGCGCGGCGATCCAGGGCCCGGCATAGCGCGCGATGCCGGCGGCGAGGCCCCATTCCAGCGCGTCCTGCCCGTCGCAGCCGGTCAGGACCAGGCGGGCGGGGTCGGTCCGGCGCAGGGCCGCGGTCGCGCTGCGCCCGGCCAGGGCGGGCGACCAGCGGAGCAGCAGCAGGTCCGCCGGCAGCGCTTCCGGCGCCAGCAGCGCAAGCGCCGCGGCATCGAGCCCCCGGACCGCGAGCCCCCAGCCGGCGTGGCGCAGCGCGACCCGGCGTGCCGCGAGCCGGTCGTCCAGCGCCTCCGCCGCCGTAAGGGCGGCGAAGATCGCGGGCTCCGGCGTGGCCGCATCATCGACCGGGGGCGTGGGCGGGTCCGGCAGCAGCGATGCCGGCAGGTCGAGCAGCAAGGGCACCGGCGGCGCGGCGCCGAGCAGCCCGCCGCGATGCGCCGGGTCGGCCAGCAGCCCGAGCAGCCGCGCACGCAACCTGTCCCGCGCATGGCGAGCGAGGTCGGGGTCCTGCGCCGCGGCGCCGAGATGCGGCGCCAGCGCCGCCGGGGGCAGCCGCAGGCGCAGCAGGTCGATGCGCCGCGGCGCGCCGGCGGCGATGTGGAGCACGCCGTCCCGCCGCAGCAGCGCCGGCAAGGGCGCTGCATCGGCCAGCGCCTCGATCCCGGCGGCGCCAGGCGGGCCGGGGGGCGGCGGCACGGGCGCGGGCGCGGGCAGGTCGAGCAGCGCCGCGCCGTCCTCCGGCAACGCGAGGGAGGCCGGCGCAGTTCCGAGCAGCCGCCCGAGCAGCGCCCCCGCGCGCGCCGCGTCGGCCGGCGCGGCCTCGGTCAGCAGCCATTCGCCAGTGGCGGTCTCGAGGACGGCGCCGCCGCGCGACGCACCCGCCTCCCCGAGCAGGGCGAGAGCGACCCGGCGGCGCGCGGGCCCCGCCGGCGCGGGCATCCGCAGCGCGACGCGCCCGGTCGGGCCGCGCAGCGCGCGGCGAATGGCCTCGGGGCCCGGGCCGGCCGGAAGCGCCGCGGCATCGCCGGGCGGAAGGTCGAGCGATGGCATCCCTGCATCCTGCGGAGCTGCGGCCGGGCAGCCGGCCCGCCGCCGGAGGATGCCGCGGCGGGGTGAAGGAAGCGTATGCGCGACGACCCATCGAAAACCACGCAGAACGATCGTATATCTGGGGCAACGTTCTGCCGGAGACGACCATGTCCATGCGACGCCCTGCCACCTTCCTCGCCGCGCTCGCGGTGGTGCTGCTTGCCCTCGCGCCCGCGCTGGCCGAGGCGCGCCCCGGTGGGCGCGGCTCCTCCGGCAGCCGTGGGGTGCGGACCTACCAGGCGCCGCCGCCGACCAACACGGCGCCCAGCACGGCGCAGCGCTTCGACCGCACCGCATCGCAGCCCGGCACGGCCGCCACCGCGCGGCCCGGCATGGCGCCCGGCGCCGCGCCGCAGCGGTCCTTCATGGGGTCGTTCGGCGGTGCGCTGCTGGCGGGCGGGCTGATCGGCGCGCTGCTCGGCTACGGGCTGTTCGGCGGGGGTGCCGGCATCGGCGCCATGCTCGGCCTGCTGCTCCAGATCGCGCTGATCGGGTTGGTCGTGATGTTCGTGCTGCGGCTCGTGCGCGGCCGCCGTCCGGCCGTGGCCGGCGGGCCGCAGGGCCAGGCCTTCGAGGCACCGGCCGCCGGGCCGAAGCCGATGGGCGGCCTGGGCGGCGGCCTCAAGGGCGCGACGCCGGGCGACGCGGCGATCACGGTCGGCCCCGCCGACTTCCAGGCCTTCGAGGCACTGCTGGCCGAGATGAACGCCGCCTGGTCGAAGCGCGACCTGGCCGCGCTGCGCGCGATCTCGACGCCCGAGATGGTGGCTTATTTCGCGCAGGACCTGCGCGACCTGGAAGCCCGCAACTGGCGCAACGAGACGCGGGACGTGCGGCTCGAGCAGGGCGACCTCTCCGAGGCCTGGAACGAGGGCGAGGAGGACTACGCGACGGTCGCCATGCGCTTCTCCCTGCTGGATGCGACCTTTGACAACGCGACCGGCAAGGTCGTCGAGGGCAGCACCACCGACCGGCAGGAGGCGACCGAGCTCTGGACTTTCGTGCGCAAGGGTCCCGGCGGCCGCTGGATGCTCTCCGCGATCCAGCAGACGGCCTGACGTCACGGGTTCCGAGGGCCTTTCGGCCCTCGGCGGGGGAGTTCGAGGGGGCTGCGCCCCCTCGATGCGTCGTCACCGTTCCAGAAAGGCCCTGACCGGCGCCAGCGACGCTGCCGGCGCTTCCTCCTGCGGCACATGCCCGAGCCCGGGAAGTTCCACATGCGCGGCCCGCGGCAGCACTGCGAGCCAGTCCCGTGCATGGCTGGCCGGGATCATGCGGTCGCGCTCCCCCCAGAGCAGCAGGACCGGCATCTCAAGCCGGTCCAGCAGCGGGCGTGGATCGTCGATCACCCGCTGCTCCATCCGCGCGAGCATGGCGTGGCGCACGCCCGGCGCGCGCATCAGGTCGTGCGCGCGGTCCAGTTCGTCCGCCGGCAGGCGCGAAGGGTCGCCGTAGGACGCCGCCATGGTGTCGCGCAGCATCGCCCGCGGCAGGGCGAAGGGCAGCAGGCGCATCAGCGGCGGCGCGCCCTCGGCCTGCCCATACGCGCGGCCCGGCGGCGCGAAGCCATCCGGCGCCACCAGCACGAGCCGCGTGACGCGCTCGGGATGGGCCAGCGCCAGCCGCCACGCCAGCCGCCCGCCGAGCGAATTGCCGACGACCGCCGCACCTTCGACGCCGAGCGCATTGAGCAGCGCCGCCAGCACCGCGACGCCGCGCGCGTCCGTGTAGTCGCCGGACGGATCAGGCCCCGTCAGCGCAAAGCCCGGCAGGTCGAGCCGGATGACGCGGAAGCGATCCTCGAGCCCCGCCGCCCAGTCGTCCCAGGTGTGCAGGCTGGCGCCGAAGCCGTGCAGCATCAGCACGGCCGGGCCGTCTCGCGGGCCGGTGTCGCGGAGGTGGACCCGCAGGCCCAGCACTTCCTCGAAGCGGGACGGCGGTCCGGCGTGCCGCGCCTCCAGCGTCGCGCGGTCGAGGTCGGGCGTGAAGAACCACGCCACCGCCCCCGCGAAGCCCACCAGCAGCGCGGCGGAGAGCCAGAGGACCACCCGCCGCGCCACCCCCATCAGGCGCCCTCGCAGCCCTTGGCGCGCAGCGCCTCGACCACCCAGGCGCGGTCGTAGGTGCCGGCGTCGATCGCGGCCTGGGCGCGCTGCTCCTTCGCGTTGTGCGCCTCGGCGGCGGCGATGACCTCGGCGGCCAGCGCGCGCGGCACCACGACCACGCCGTCCGCGTCCGCCACGATCAGGTCGCCCGGCATCACCACCTGGCCGCCGCAGGAGATCGGGTGGCCGATCTCCCCCGGCCCGTCCTTGTAGGGGCCGGACGGCGTCGCGCCGCAGGCCCAGACGCCGATGTCCATCTCGGCCAGCGCCTCCACGTCGCGCACCGCGCCGTCGAGCACGATGCCCTGCACGCCGCGCGTCTTCGCATGGCCGATCATGAGTTCCCCCATCAGCGCGATGGACAGGTCGCCCGCGCCGTCGCCCACGATGATGTCGCCGGGGGCGGCCATGTCGCAGGCGCGGTGCAGCAGCAGGTTGTCCCCCGCACGGGCCCGGACCGTGAACGCGGGTCCGGCGATGACCTTCCGGCCGCCGAAGGGCCGGAAGCCGCCGCGCATGGTCTGCAGCCGGCTCATCACGTCGCCGATATTGGCCGCGGGCAGCTTCGCCGCGCGGGCGATCAGGGCGGGGTCCACGCGCTCGGTGACGGGGGCGATGCGAAAGCCGATGGGCATGACGAAAGGTCCTTCAGGGAAGCGCGGGCAAGACAGCACGGGACGGGTCATCGGGAAAGGCAGGGCGCCGCCGCCCCCCTGGACCCCCTGCCAGGAAACCCGGTTTCCCGGACCTTCGGGCGATTGGCGCGGGGCCGGCGCGGACCTAGGGTCGCTGCGCACAGCACAGGACACGCCATGTCGCCGCCACTCGACCGCATCAGCAGCGACGACAGGCTGCCCGAGGCCGCGGACGTCGTCGTCATCGGCGCCGGGATCGTCGGCGTTTGCGCGGCCTACGAGCTCGCATGCAAGGGGCGCTCGGTCGCGCTGCTCGAAAAGGGGCTGGTCGGCGCCGAGCAATCCTCCCGCAACTGGGGCTGGTGCCGCCAGCAGGGGCGCGACAGGCACGAGATCCCCCTCGCCCGCGCCAGCCTGCAACGCTGGGAGGAGTTGCAGGCCGAGACCGGCTCCGACCTCGGCTTCCGGCGCACCGGCGTGCTCTGGGTAACGAAGGATTCCGCGGAACTCGCGACCTGGACACGCTGGGCGGAGTTCGCGCGCGGCATCCAGGTCCATTCGCAGGTGCTCTCGGCCACCGAGGTCCGGGCGCTGATCCCGGGCACCACCGAGGCCTGGATCGGCGGGCTCCACACGCCCTCGGACGGGCGGGCGGAACCCTCGATGGCGGCGCCGGCCATCGCGGCGGCGGCGCGGCGCCTCGGCGTCACGCTGCACCAGGGCTGCGCGGCGCGCGGCATCGAGACGAAGGCCGGGCGTGTCGACGCGGTCGTGACCGAGAAGGGACGCATCCGCACCCAGGCGGTCGTGCTCGCCGGCGGCGCCTGGTCGTCGCTGTTCTGCGGCCGGCACGGCATCCCGCTGCCGCTGGCCATGGTGAAGGCGACGGCCTTCGCGACCGCGCCGGCACCGGAGGTCTGGGCCGGCGCGCTGGGTACGCCCGGCACCTGCATCCGGCGACGCGAGGATGGCGGCTACACCGTCGCGCTGCGCGGCCAGGGCACGGTGGACCTGACGCCGCAGGACCTGCGCTTCGCGCGCGCCTTCTGGCCGACCTGGAAGCAGCGCCGGCGCGGCCTGAAGATGCGCATCGGCAAGCCCTTCCTGGACGGGCTGCGCTGGTCGCGTGGCTGGTCCTTCGACGCGGTGACCCCCTTCGAGGAGATGCGCGTGCTGGACCCCGCCCCGGATCCGGACCTCGTGGCCCGGGGCCTGGCGGAGCTGCGCGCCGCCTGGCCGAACCTGGCCGAGGCGGAGGTCGCGCACGCCTGGGGCGGCAGCATCGATTCCACGCCCGACGCCGTGCCGGTCATCTCGGCCGTGCCGCAGATGGCGGGGCTCGTGCTCGCGGCCGGCTTCAGCGGCCACGGCTTCGGCATCGGGCCGGGCGCGGGGCGGCTGGCGGCCGACCTGGTCTGTGGCGACGCGCCGGTGGTCGACCCGCACCCCTACCGCTACGCGCGGCTCTTCGCGGGCGACCGGCTGGCGCCGGCCGGGGCGCTCTGAACGACCCGGACGCCGTCAGGGCAGGGGTCTCGCCATGCCCGGCGCATGTCCCGGGCGGGAACGGTGGTCGAAAGGTCGGGGAGGAGAATCTCCCCCGAGACCCCCTCCCTTCTTCGAGACTTTGGCACCGGCACCGGGAGGTGGCGCGATCAGGGGGCGGGTTCCCTTGTCCTCCGGGCTTCGAGGCAGTGCCTGCCAGGGGCCGCCGCCTCGGCCGGCCGGCATCAGGGCACGACAATCCGCATCGGCTTCGGCGCGGGGAGGATGTCCACCGGCAGGCATCCCGCCGCGTCGCCATCAGCCTGCGCCGGCACGCCCGCACCCGACAGGCGCACCTGCTCCGCGCGCAGGATCTCGACGCCGCGCATCCGCGGCAGAAGGCCGAGCGGCAGCGCCGCGCCATACCGTAGCGCCGCCAGCGCGCCGCGGTCGCGGAACAGCACCACATGGAAGCCCTCGGCGCGCGGATCGGCACCGGGTGCCAGAAGGAAGCGCCCGGCATAGAGGCGCCCCTTGGTGACGATGGCGCTCGACGCCGTCTGCATGCGGCCATCCGCCGTCACCTCGATCGGCGCGAAGGGATGGCGCGGCATCTCGCGCAGCGTCTGCAGCACATAGGCCCCCTTGCCGAGGGCGCGCTTCAGACCGGGTGGCAGGGCATGCACCACCGCAGCGTCGAAGCCGGCGCCGAACATCTGCACGAACAGCGTCTCCCGCCCCGCCGCGTCGCGCGCCAGCCCGGGATGCAGCGGCGCCGTGCGCCCCATCGCCAGGACCGCGGCGGCGCGATCCGGCGCGCGCGGCAGGCCGAGTTCCAGCGCCAGGACATTCGCTGTGCCGAGCGGCAGCACGCCGAGCGCGCTGTCCGACCCCGACAGGCCTGAGGCGACCTCGGCGATGGTGCCGTCGCCGCCGGCCGCGACCACGATTCGCACGCCCTCCCGCGCTGCGCCGCGCGCGAGGTCGGCCGCGTCGCCACGGCGCGTCGTCTCGGCCACGTCCGGCCGCAGGCCGAGGCCGCGCAGCAGGTCGAGCGCGACCAGCAGCGTACGCCGCCGGCGCGCGCCGGCGGCGGGGTTGAACACGATGAGCATCCGCGGAGGCATGGGGCACGCCTTCTGGCAGCGCGACCGTGGCGGTTCGACGACGGTCGCGCGTCGATCACGTGACAAGGTGCCGCGTTAGATGCCCGCGCGCCACGTCGCGCGACGATGCGCAGCGCGTCATGCAAGTTTCACGCGCCGTGTCGCGGCGCCGCGCTATCGCCCCGCCCACCTGCAGCACGGCGCCGAGTCGCGCGGGGGGCGCCCCGCCGAGGCCAGCGCCGCACGGAGTGCCCGCCGGATGCACGAGTCGAATGCGCGTCGCCGCTACCGCAGCATCTTCCTCTCGGACGTCCATCTCGGCACCAGGGGCTGCCGGAGCGACTTCCTGGTGGATTTCCTGAAGCGGGTGGAGTGCGAGCGGCTCTACCTGGTGGGCGACATCGTGGATGGCTGGCGGCTGCGCAAGTCCTGGTACTGGGACGCCGACCACGACGAGGCGATCCGCCTGGTCCTGCGCATGGCGCGGCACGGCACCGAGGTGGTCTACATCCCCGGCAACCACGACGAGATCTTCCGCGACTGGCTCGGGCTCGAGATCGCCGGCATCAGCCTGCAACGCGAAGCGGTGCACGAGGCCGCCGACGGCCGCCGCTTCCTGGTGATCCATGGCGACGAGTTCGACGGCGTCATCCGCTACGCCAAGGTGCTCGCGCATCTGGGCGACTGGGCCTACGACTGGGCGCTGACGCTGAACCGCTGGTTCAATGGCGCGCGCCGGCGGCTCGGCTATCCCTACTGGTCGCTGTCCCAGTGGCTGAAGCGCCAGGTCAAGGAAGCGGTGAAGGCGATCGACCGCTTCGAGACCGCGCTCGCGACCGAGGCGAAGCGACGCGGCCTCGACGGCGTCATCTGCGGCCACATCCACCATGCGGAGATGCGCGACGTCCAGGGCGTGCTCTACATGAACGACGGCGACTGGGTGGAGAGCTGCACCGCGCTGGTCGAGCACGCCGACGGCCGCTTCGAGCTGGTGGACTGGGTGCGCGAGAGCCGGCTGTCCCTCGCGCGGGCGTCGCGCCGTGCCGTCGCCGCCGCGCTGCCGGCCGCCTGACGCCGGATGGACGACGCCGCCATGGCGCCCGCCGCCGACAGCATCGGCACGCGGGGCGCGCCGCTCCGCATCCTCATCGTCTCCGACGCCTGGTTGCCGCAGGTGAACGGGGTGGTGCGCACCCTCTCGATCGTGGCCGAGCACCTGCGCGCGGCCGGCGACACGGTCGAGGTGATCGGCCCCGACCGCTTCGTCAACCTGCCCATGCCGGGCTATGCCGAGATCCGGCTCGCGGTCGCGCCCGCGCGGCGCCTGCGAGCGCTGGTCGAAGCCTTCGCGCCGGATGTCGTGCACATCGCGACCGAGGGCCCGCTCGGCTGGGCGATGCGCGCCCTCTGCCGACGGCGGGGCTGGCCTTTCACCACCGCCTTCCACACTCGCTTCCCGGACTACCTGCACGCGCGCACGCGCATCCCGCGCGCCTGGTCCTGGGCAGTGATGCGCCGCTTCCACGAGGCCGGCGCCGGCACCTTCGCCGCCACGCGGTCGCTGCGCGAGGAACTCGCGTCGCGCGGCTTCACGAAGCTTCGCGCCTGGACGCGCGGCGTGGACCTCGCGCGCTTCCGCCCCGAGCCGCGCGATCCGTGGGAGGGCCTGCTCCGCCCGGTCTTCCTCTATGCCGGGCGCGTCGCGGTCGAGAAGAACATCGCGGCCTTCCTCGCGCTTGACCTGCCGGGGTCCAAGGTGGTGGTGGGCGACGGGCCGGCGCGCCCGGGACTGCAGGCGCGGTTCCCCGGCGCGCATTTCACAGGCTATCGGGACAATGGGTTGCTCGCACGGTCCTATGCGGGGGCGGATGTCTTCGTCTTCCCGTCGCGCACCGACACCTTCGGGCTCGTGCTGCTGGAGGCGCTGGCCGCCGGCACGCCGGTCGCGGCCTTCCCCGTGACCGGGCCGCGCGACGTCGTGACCGACGCGCGCATCGGCGCGCTTGACGAGGATCTGCGGGCGGCCTGCCTGCGCGCGCTGGACTGCGACCGGGGCGCCTGCCGCGCCCATGCCGAGGCCTGGTCCTGGGAGGCCTGCGCCGCGCAGTTCCGCGCCGCATTGGTGCCGATCGGCGCCGTCAGCGCGCGGCCCTGATCCGCCGCGCCGCCATCTCGCCGATCATGACGCAGGTGAAGTGCAGGTTGGCACGGCAATCGGCGGGCATGACCGAGGCATCCGCGACGCGCAGTCCCTGCACGCCGCGCACGCGGAGGTCCGGGTCCACCACGCCGCGCGGATCCTCGTGCGCCGTCATCCGGCAGGTGCCGGCGGCGTGCTGGATGTCGCTCGCCTCCTGCAGCATCAGCGCGTCCAGCGCATCGTCGGGCAGCGCGGCGGCCTCGGCGATCGTATGCGCCGTCTCGCCGAAGGTGATCGCTTCCGCGATCCCCGCCACGGGCTCCAGGGCACAGAGCCGCGCGAGCCGCCGCACGCCGTCGCGCATCCGCAGCCGGTCCTGCGGATGGTCGAGCATGTTCTCCTCGACCACCGGCTGCGCGTCCGGATCGGCGGAGACGAGCCGCACCTCGCCCCGCGACAGCGCATCGTAGAGCGCGACCCCGATGGCGCCGACCGGCGCAACCTCGCCTTCCGGCGCCAAGCCGCGATGGTTGTAGGCGATCAGGATCATGTCGCGCTCGCCGCCATGGCCGCTGCTGTAGGTAACGCAGCAATTGGTGTGGCGTGCATCGGCGCCGGCCGCGCGGTGGCCCGGCTTCAGCGCCAGGCTCGCGCGCAGGATCGGGTGGTCCATGAAGTGCCGGCCGACCGCGGGCAGGTCGTGCAGCACGTCGACGCCGAGCGCGCGGAGGTCCTCCGCCGGCCCGATGCCGCTGCGCATCAGGATGCCGGGGCTGTGGATCGCGCCGGCCGAGAGCACGACCTCCCGCGCCGCGACCTCCTCCCACGGACCGTTCCCGAAGCGCAGGCGCACGCCGCGCGCGCGGCGGCCGTCGAACAGCACGCGGTCGACCAGCGCGTCGCCACGGATCGCGAGGTTCGCCCGCCCGCGCGCCGGTTCCAGGTACCCGTCGTTCGTCGTGACGCGCTGCCCGTCGCGCAGGTTGATCGGGTTGCAGGATACGCCCTCCCCCTCCGGTGCGTTCAGGTCGGGCTTCCAGGGATGGCCCGCCATGCGCGCGGCGTCGCGCAGCGCGCGGTCCACCGCGCCCCAGCGGTCCTCCGGCATGCGCCAGACCGGCAGCGGCCCGCCCTGGCGGCGTCCGGGCGCGCCGAACTGCGCGTCGTCCTCGATGATGTCATAGAGCGGCAGGACATCGGCCGCCGACCAGCCCTCGCAGCCGGCCTCGGCCCAGGCGTCGAAGGCCGCCGGCACGCCGCGGATCGCGATCTGCGCATTGACGGCCGACGACCCGCCAAGCGCCTTGCCGCGCCAGTAGAATTTCGGGGCCTGCGCCTTCGTGCGCCGCGTCATGAGGCCAGGCCATTGCCAGGCGGCCTGGTGCGCCGGGTCGTGCATGAAGGGGACGATGTTCGGGCTGCGCAGCGCCGCCGGCGCGTCCTGCGCGCGCCAGTCGCGGCCGGCCTCGAGCAGGAGCACGCGCCGGCGCGGGTCCTCCGACAGCCGCGCGGCCAGCGCCGCCCCGGCCGAGCCTGCGCCTACCACGATCACGTCATGCATGGCCGGTCCCCGGATGCGTCATCGGGGCAGGATACCGGCCGGGCCCGCGGGCGGACAGGCCCGGCGACGTCACGCGGCCGGCAGGCGGACGACGAAGCGGGCGCCGGCCACCGCGCCGTCCGCGCCGCGCTGGTTCTCGGCCGCGATCGTGCCGCGCAGCCCTTCCACGATCTGCCGGCTGATCGACAGGCCAAGGCCGGAATGCTGGCCGAAGCGCTCGCCGCTCGGGCGTTCGGAATAGAACCGTTCGAAGATGCTCTCGAGCTTCTGCTCGGGGATGCCGGGGCCTTCATCCTCGATCGCGACCTCGACCGTCCCGCCGGTCGCGCGCGCCTTCACCAGCACCTTCCCGCGCGCCGGGCTGAAGGACAACGCATTGCCGAGCAGGTTGCGGAAAACCTGCACGATTCGCCCCTCGACGCCGCGCACGACCAGCGGCCCGGGCGGCGCGTCAAGCAGGACGACGGGGTCGTCCTCCTTGCGCGTCGCCTCGTGCAGGTCCGACAGCGCGGCCAGGATCGGCGCGATGTCGACCGGCGTCGAGACGGTGCGCGACAGCTCCGCGTCCACGCGCGAACTGTCCGAGATGTCGCCGATCAGCCGGTCCATCCGGACCGCGTCCTCCGCGATGATAGCGAGTAGCCGGCTGCGGCTCTCGGGGTTCTCGACGCGCTTCAGCGTCTCGAGCGCGCTGCGCACGCTGGTCAGCGGGTTGCGCAGTTCATGCGCGACGTCGGCGGCGAAACGTTCATTCGCGTCGATCCGCGCCCAGAGCGCGCGGGCGGAGTTCTGCAGGTCGCGCGCCAGCACGCCGATCTCGTCGTTGCGGGCGAGCAGCGGCTCGGGCACGGAATCCGCCCGGCCCTCGCCCTCGCGGATGCGCTGCGTCGCGCGCGCGAGGTCGAGCATCGGCGTCGCGATGGTGCGCGCCAGGTAGAAGGACAGCAGCACGGTCAGCATCAGCGCCGTGCCGAACAGCAGCAGCACCGAGGCGCGGATCTGGAACAGCCGCTGGTCCACCTCGCGCGCTTCGCGCGTCAGCAGCACGATGCCCACGCTCTGCGCGCCGCGCCGCGCGGGCTCGGCGACGCTGACCAGCAGGCGGCCATCCCCGGTGCGCCGGATATAGGGCCGCACGCCGCCTTCGAGCGCCAGGCGCAGTTCCTCCCGCCGGTCGGGGCCGAGGTCGGGCTGCCAGTCGAAGTCGGGCGCATCGGGGCCGATATCGACCGCGACCGCGCCGCTGGTCCCGCCGCCGCGCAGTCCCTGGGGCAGCACGCCGACCAGCCGGTCATAGACGCCGGCGACGGTCGCGGTCAGCGCGCCGCGGGGTTCGGGCGGCGGCAGCGGCTCGGTCACCACGGCGCCGCCCGGGCCTTCGCGCACGCGGCTGTCAGCGATCATGAGCCCGGTATTGTCGAACAGCCGCGCCTGGGTGTTGGGGGAAGGCTCGACCAGGCGGCGCAGCAGTGGGCGCGCGGCCTCGGGCACCAGGAAGGCGCGTTCGCCGTCGATGCGCACGGCGGCCTCGGCGATGCCGCCGGCATAGATGCGGGCCTGGGTGCGCAGGCCCTCGACCTCGGCGGCGAGCAGCCCGTTCTGGTACTGGTCGAGATAGAGTAGCGAGGCGGCGAGCAGCGCCGGCGGCACCGCGTTGACCAGCAGGATGCGGCGCAGCAGCGGCGAGAAGCGGCGCGCGCGGCGCGGGGCCGCGGCGGCCTCGCTCCGCTGCGCGGCGCCGGCCCGGCCCTGCGCGGACCCGTCAGGCATGCGGGGCGGCCGCGCCGGTCATGTCAGGCTTCCTTGTAGCGATAGCCGATGCCGTAGAGCGTCTCGATCTGGTCGAACTCGCCGTCCACCTGGCGGAACTTCTTGCGGATGCGCTTGACGTGGCTGTCGATGGTGCGGTCGTCGACGTAGATGTTCTCCCCATAGGCCGCGTCGATCAGCTGGTCGCGGTTCTTGACCATGCCGGGGCGGATCGCGAGCGCCTTGACCAGCAGGAATTCCGTGACCGTCAGCTGCACCTGCCCGCCCTTCCAGACGCAGGTGTGCTTCGTCTCATCGAGCACGAGGTCGCCGCGCGCGATCACGCCGCCCGGTGGCGCGCCGGACCCCTCGGCGCGGCTCGCCTCGTTGCGACGGAGCAGCGCGCGGATGCGCTCGATCAGCAGGCGCTGGCTGAAGGGCTTCGTGATGTAGTCGTCCGCGCCGAGGCGCAGCCCCATCAGCTCGTCCACCTCCTCATCCTTGCTGGTGAGGAAGACGACCGGCATGTTGGACCGCTGGCGCAGCCGCTGCAGCAGCTCCATCCCGTCCATGCGCGGCATCTTGATGTCGAGGATGGCGAGGTCGGCGGGCTTGGCCATCAGGCCCTGCAGCGCGCTTTCCCCGTCGGTGTAGGTGCGGACCGTGTAGCCCTCGGCCTCCAGCGTCATCTGCACGCTGGTGAGGATGTTGCGGTCGTCGTCCACGAGGGCGATGGTCTGCGGCATGTCTCTCCGGGGCTCCGGGCGGGGCGGCCGGCCGCGGTTGCGCCGCGCCGGGGGTGGGCCCACCTTCGGCCCCGATTGTGGCACGAGACGGGCCGGAGGCGGCAATGGCATCGGAGGAAGGGATCGCGGAGGCCCGGGCGCTGATCCGGGGCACGGCGTGGGCGACGCTCGCGACGGCCGTGTCGGGGCAGCCCTTCGCGAGCCTCGTGACACCGGCGCCGGCGCCGGACCTCTCGCCGCTGCTCTGGCTCTCGACGCTGTCGGAGCACACGCGGCACCTCGCGGCCGAACCGCGCTGCGCCCTGATCTTCATGGGCGCTCCAGACGGGCCGAACCCGCAGACCGCGCCGCGCGTGACCGTCACGGGCCTCGCGGAACCGGTGCCCGAGGCCGAGGTGCCGGCACTCAAGGCGCGCTGGCTGGCGCGCCACCCCTATGCGGCGCTCTATGCCGACTTCGCGGATTTCGGGCTGTGGCGGTTGCGGATCGGCGGCGCGCTGCGCGTTGGCGGCTTCGCCAGGGCCGAACGGATCAGGCCCGGCGAATTGGCGCCCGACCCGGCCGCGGCGGAGGCCGTGCAGGCCGCGGAAGCCGAGATCATTCAGCACGTGAACGAGGATCATTCTGATGCCGTGGCGGCCATCGCCGAGGGCCTGCTCGGTGCCGGACCCGGCGCCTGGCGGCTGGTCGCGGTCGATGTCGATGGCTGCGACCTGTCCGAAGGTAACCGAACGGTTCGTCTTGCGTTCTTAGCGCCGGTAAGCGATGCGGACGACGTTCGCGCGGCGCTGATCCGTGCGGCGCGGGAGGGACGGGCGAGGCCGACGCCGGCGGGGTGACCCCGCGGGCGGCCCGGCACCGCCGCAATTCTGCCCTTCGCGTCGCGGACATGGCGCCGTCATCGGCTCGACCCGAGACGTCCAGGAGAGCAGCACCGCATGTCGTCCCCCGCGCCCGCCCTTGCCGGCACCGGCGTCGCCCCGAGCGGCGAAGTCCACGCCAACCTGACCGCCCCGGCCCTCGTGGCCGGCGCGCTGCGCCGCGGGGAAGGCCGGCTGTCGGCGGATGGCGCCTTCATCGCGGTGACCGGCCAGCACACCGGCCGGTCCGTGCAGGACAAGTTCGTGGTCGACGAGCCCGAGACGCGGGACGCCGTCTGGTGGGGCAAGGTGAACCGCCCACTGCCGGCCGAGAAGTTCGCAGGGCTGCTCGCCAGGGTGCGCGCCTATCTTGGCCAGAAGGCGGAGCTGTTCACCCAGGACCTGCATGCCGGCGCGGACCCCGCGCACCGCATCCGCGTCCGCCTGGTCACGCCCAATGCCTGGCACGCGCTGTTCGCGCGCAACATGTTCATCCGCCCGGAGCGCGACACGCTGGACGACTTCGCGGCCGACTGGACCATCCTGCACGCCCCGGACTTCGAGGCCGACCCCGCCACCGACGGCTGCCGCAGCACCACCGTCATCGCGCTCTCGCTCGCGACGCGCACGATCCTGATCGCCGGCACGTCCTACGCCGGCGAGATCAAGAAGAGCATCTTCACCGTCATGAACTGGCTGCTGCCCGAGCGCGGCGTGCTGCCGATGCATTGCAGCGCCAATGTCGGGCGCGACGGGGACGTGGCGCTGTTCTTCGGCCTGTCGGGCACCGGCAAGACGACGCTGTCCTCCGACCCCGAGCGCGCGCTGATCGGCGATGACGAGCATGGCTGGTCCGATGGCGGCGTCTTCAACTTCGAGGGCGGCTGCTACGCCAAGGTGATCCGCCTGTCGCGGGACGCCGAGCCGCAGATCTGGGACGCCTCCCACCGCTTCGGTGCGGTGCTCGAGAACGTGGTGGCCGACGGGGACGGCAACCTCGACCTCGACGACGGCGCGCTGACCGAGAACACGCGGTCCTGCTACCCGATCCACTACATCCCGGGCGTCGTGCCGTCGGGCACCGCCGGCCTGCCGCGCAACGTGGTGATGCTGACGGCGGATGCCTTCGGCGTGCTGCCGCCGATCTCGAAACTGTCCTCGGCGCAGGCGATGTACCACTTCCTGTCCGGCTACACGGCCCGCGTGGCGGGGACCGAGAAGGGCCTGGGGAAGGAGCCGCAGGCGACCTTCTCCACCTGCTTCGGCGCGCCCTTCCTGCCGCGCCACCCGGAGGTCTACGGGCAGATGCTCGCCGACCTCATCGCGAAGCACGGCGCCGATTGCTGGCTGGTCAATACCGGCTGGTCCGGCGGCGCCTACGGCACGGGCAGCCGCATGTCGATCCAGGTGACGCGCGCCCTGCTGCGCGCGGCGCTGGACGGCTCTCTCGCGCAGGCGGAATTCACGCCGGACCCCTATTTCGGGCTGATGATGCCGAAGGCGGTGCCGGGTATCCCGGCCAATGTCCTGAACCCGCGCGAAGGCTGGGCCGACAAGGCGGCCTACGACCGGACCGCGCAGAAGCTGGTCGGGCTGTTCGAGCAGAACTTCCAGACCTTCTCCGGCGCGGTCAGCGAGGACGTGTTGGCCGCGGCGATCCGCGCGGCGGCCTGAGCATGGCGCGGCGCGGGGCGGTGGCGCGCCGCGCGCTCCTGGCGCTAGCTCTCCCGCTCCCGCTCGCGGCGCAGGCGCCGGACCCGCTCGCCGCCGTCATGGCGGGCCTGGCCGCCGTGCGCGAAAGCCGCGCCGCCTTCGTCGAGGAGAAGGAGATGCCGGAGCTCGACCGGCCGCTCGTCTCCCGCGGCGTGTTGCTCTGGCGCGCCCCCGACCGGCTCGAGAAGCGCACGCTGGAACCCGTGCCCGAGACCTTCCTGGTCGAGGGCGACCGCGTGACGCTGGAACGCCCGCAGCGCGGGGTGCGGGAGACGATCGACCTCGACGCTTCGCCCGAGATCCGCCCGCTGGTGGAAGCCATCCGCGCGACGCTGGCCGGGGATCTCGCGACCCTGCGGGCGCATCACGAGGTCGCCTTCACGGGCGATGCGCGCGCCTGGCGCCTCCGACTGGTGCCGCGCTCGCCCCGCGTGCGCGCCGCCGTGCAGCGCATCGTGCTCGAGGGCGAGGGCGCCTTCCTCCGCCTGGTGGAGACGCAGGGCAACGAGGGCCGCAGCCGGATGATGGCGACGCCGCTGCCATGAGGCGGCTGGCCGCGCTGCTCGGCACGCTCGCGCTGCTGGCCGGTGCGCTGGCGCTCACGCTGCGCCTGGTCGAGATCCGTGGCGACATCGCCGACTTCCTACCCGCGCCGCAGAGCGCCGAGGGCGCCTTCCTGCTGCAGGAACTGCGCGGCGGCACGGCCACGACGCTGCTGCTGGCGGGCATCGAGGGCGCGCCAGCAGCCGATCTTGCGCGCATCTCCCAGGCCATGGCCGCGCGGCTGGCGGCGGATGGGCGCTTCGCCATGGTCGCGAACGGCGCGCTGCTGGTGGGGGAGGCGGAGGCGGCGCTGCTGTTCGCCCACCGTTACGCGCTCTCCGCCGCCGGGCCGGACGCCTTCACGGAACCTGCGCTGCGCGCGGCGCTCGAGGGCGTGCTGGACGGGCTCCGCTCCTCCGCCGCGCCGCTCGTGCGCCGCACCGCCTTCGCCGACCCGACCGGCGCCTTCCTCGGCCTGTTGCGCGGCTGGGCGGGGGAGGCGCGCGTGGCGACGTCGCATGGCGTCTGGATGGCCGAGGGGCCGCGCGCGCTGCTGCTGGCGCAGTCCCGCGCGGCCGGCCTCGACACGGATGCGCAGGCCGAGGCCGTCGCCGCCTTCCACGCCGCCTTCGCCGCCGCGGCGCCGCCCCCGGGCGCGCGGCTGCTGCTCTCGGGCCCCGGCGTCTTCGCGGCGGAGGCGGCGGCGACGGTGCAGGCGGATGTGCGGCTCGTCTCCATCCTGTCGCTGCTGCTGGTGGGCGCCTTCCTGCTGTGGCGCTACCGGTCGCCCGTCATGCTCGCCGTGGTGGCCGTGGCGTTGGCGGCGGGCGCGCTGGCCGGCACGCTCGTCGTCGCTGCCGTGTTCGGGCACGTGCATGGCGCGGCGCTCGGCTTCGGCATCACGACGCTCGGCATCGCGGCGGATTATCCGCTGCTGGTCGTCACCGGCCGCGCGCCGGGGGAGGCGCTGCGCACGGCCGCGCGACGCATCTGGCCGACGCTGCGCCTGGCGGCCGCGACCTCGGTCGCGGGGCTCGTACCGATGCTGGCGGCGGGGTTCCCGGGGCTCGCGCAGTTCGGGCTGTTCGCCGCGAGCGGGTTGATCGCGGCCGTGCTGGCGGCGCGCTGGCTGGTGCCGGCACTGCTGCCGCCCGAGGGGCTTCCGGTGCGGCCGCTGCCGGACGCCCTCTCGCGCGCGTTGCTGCGGCTGCCGGCGCGCCGGGGTGCGGTGCTGGGCGGGCTCGGCGCCGTGGCCGTGGCGCTGGCGCTGGCGGGCGGGCCGCGACTGGAGCGCGACCTCGCCGCGCTCAGCCCGGTGCCGGCCGCGGTGCAGGCCCTGGACGGCGAGTTGCGCCGCCAGGTCGGCGCGCCCGACGTGCGTGTCGTGCTGACGCTGACGGCGCCGGATGCCGAGGCGGCGCTGCAGGCCGCCGAGCGCGCCGCCGCCGCGCTGCTGGCCGCGGGCGCGGCCGGCGCCATCGACCACCCGGGCCGCATCCTGCCGAGCGCGGCCACGCAGCGCGCGCGCCTCGATGCCCTGCCGGCGGCCGAGGTGCTGGCGGCGCGGCTCGAGGCCGCGCAGGCCGGGCTGCCCTTCCGCCCTGGCGCCTTCGCGCCCTTCCTCGCGGCCGTGGCCGAGGCGCGCGCGCAGCCGCCGCTGACGCCGCCCCACCTGGCCGCTTCGCCCGTCCTCGCGGCGCGCCTCGCGCCGCTGCTGCGGCCGGAGGGCGCGCGCTGGCGTGCGCTGCTGCTGCCCTCCGGCATCGAGGACATGGCGGCGCTGCGCCGCGCCGCCGCCGCGGTGCCCGGCCTGCTGGTGGTGGACATCAAGGCGGAGACCGAGGCGCTGCTCGACGCCGGGGTCGGCACGGCGCTGCGCTGGAGTGCCGCGGGCGGCGTGATGGTCCTGCTGCTGCTGGGCGCCGGGCGGGGCCTGGCCGGCGGGCTGCGCGTGGCGGGCGTGCTGGCGGGCGCGCTACTCGTGACCTTCGCCGCGCTGGCCGTGCTGGGCGAGCGGATCACGGTCTTTCACCTGACCGCGGCGCTCTTGTTGGCCGGCGTCGGGATGGACTATGCCTTGTTCATGTCACGTTCCGAGCCGAATTCGGGCCGGGATGGCAACGAGGAGGCCGCGCGCGCGCTCGGTTCCGTCATCACCTGCATGATCACGACGCTGCTGACCTTCGGCCTGCTCGCGCTCTGCGCCACGCCGGTGCTGCACGCGACGGGGCTGACCGTCGCGGTCGGTGTCGTGGCCGCCTTCCTGCTCGCCTGCACCCTGGCGCCTCGGCGGGACGCCACGACTTGAGGGGCATGCTCCCGCTTCGCATCGCTGCCATCACCGCGACCAGCGCCATGGGCGTCGGGCTCCGGGCGACGCGCGCCGCGCTGCTCGACCGTCGCACGGGCCTGACGCCCTGCGACCTGCCGGCGATGCCGGGCGGCATCTGGATCGGCCGGGTGCGCGAGGCCGAGGCGATCGATCCGCCCGCGCCGCTCGGCGCCTTCGGCTGCCGCAACACGCGCCTCGCGGAACTCGCGCTGCGGCAGGACGGCTTCATGACGGCGGTCGAAGCGGCTGCCGCGCGGCACGGCGCGGCGCGCGTCGCGGTCGTGCTCGGCACCTCCACCTCCGGCATCGAGGAAACCGAGCGCGCCTGGGCGCGGCGCGGGCCGGACGGTGCGCTCACGGGCTACGACTTCGCGTGCACGCACGACCTGCACGCGCTGCCGCGCTACGTGCGCGCGCGGCTCGGGCTGAAGGGGCCCTGCGTGTCGATCTCGACCGCCTGCACCTCGGGCGCGCGCGCCTTCCTCGATGCGGCGATGCTGATCGCGGTGGGGCTTGCGGACGCCGCGGTGGTAGGCGGCGCGGACACGCTCTGCCGCCTGACGCTGAATGGCTTCGGCTCGCTGGAACTGCTCGCGAAGGGCCCGACGCGCCCCTGCGCCGAGGACCGCGACGGCATCAGCATCGGCGAAGCGGCGGCCTTCGCGCTGCTGGAACGCACGGGGCCGGGCGATGCCGGGGCAATCGGGCTGCTCGGCGCGGGTGCGTCGTCGGACGGGCACCACATGTCCTCCCCGCATCCGGACGGGCTCGGCGCGGTGGCGGCGATGCGCGCGGCGCTGGACAGCGCCGGGCTCGCGCCGGCGGCGATCGACTACGTCAACATGCACGGCACCGGCACGCGCGCGAACGACGCCATGGAGGACCGCGCCATCGCGCATGTCTTCGGCGATGGCGTGCCCTGTTCGTCCACCAAGGGCTGGACCGGCCACACGCTCGGCGCCTCCGGCGCGCTGGAGGCGGCGATCGCGGCGATCTGCGTCGAGGACGGGCTGGTGCCGGGCTGCCTCGGCCTCGCGCGGCCGGACCCGGCCTTCGGCGCGCGCATCGCGGTCGCGAACCAGGCGGCGCCGGTTGCGCGCGTGCTGTCCAATTCCTTCGGCTTCGGTGGCAGCAACTGCGCGCTGGTGATCGGGCGGCTGCCGTGACGCTCGCCGCCGGAATCCTGGGGATCGGCCTGCTCGGCCCCGGCCTGCCGGGCTGGTCGGCGGCGGCGGCGGTGCTCGCCGGCCGCGTCGCGCACGAGCCGGTACCATTGACGCCCCCTGCGCCGAGCCTGCTGCCGGCGACCGAGCGGCGGCGCACGGGCCCCTCGGTGCGCCTCGCCCTGGCCGTGGCGGCCGAGGCGGTTCAGGACAGCGGCCTGCCGCCGGAGGAACTCGACACGGTCTTCGCCAGTTCGAACGGCGAGGGCCTGGTCATCACCTCCATTCTCGAGGCGCTGCACACGCCGGACGGCGCGATCTCGCCGACGCAGTTCCACAATTCGGTGCACAACGCGGCGGCGGGGTACTGGGGTATCGCCGTCGGCTCGTCGCGGCCTTCGGTCAGCCTCGGCGGACATGACGGCGTGTTCGCCACGGGGCTGCTGCATGCTGCGGCGCAGGCGGCGGCACTCGGCCGGCCCATCCTGTTCGTGGCGCATGACGTGCCGATGCCGCCGCCGCTGGATGCGCTGCGGCCGACCTCGGAGATGTTCGCGGTGGCGATGGTGCTGGCACCCGCGGGCGGCGGGCGCGGTCGGTTCACGCTGGCTCCGGAGGACGGCGCCGCGCCGCCGCCGGCGCTGCCCGCCACGCTGGCGGCGTTGCACGATGCCAATCCGGTCGCGCGGGCGCTGCCGCTGCTCGCGGCGTTGGCGGTCGGCAGCCGCGCGGAGGTGCGGCTGCCGATGCTGGAGGACGCGTGCCTGCGCGTGACCGTGGCGCCATGACGCTGCCCGCGACGCGGGAGGCGATCGCGCGCCTCATCCCGCACCAGGGGGCGATGTGCCTGCTCGAGCGCGTGGTGGCCTGCGACGCCGGGCGCATCGCCTGCGAGACCGGGACGCATCACGACGCGGCCAACCCGCTGCGGCGGGATGGCGCGTTGCCGGCCGTCTCGGGCCTCGAGTACGGGCTGCAGGCGATGGCGCTGCACGGCGCCATCACGGCCGGGGCGCCGCAGGGCGAGGGTTTCGTCGCGGCCCTGTCCGGCGTCACCCTGGCCGTTGAGCGGCTCGACGACATCCCGGGTGCGCTCGCGGTCGAGGCAACGGCGCTGGCGCGGGAGAGCCGCGGCTTCATCTACGGCTTCGAGGTGCGCGGCGGCGGGCGGGTGGTGCTGGCCGGGCGCGCGACGGTGGTGCTGGCATGATCGCACAGGACAAGCGGCGGGGGAGGGTGAACCTCCCCCGCACCCCCTCCCTTTCTTGGTTTCCTGGCACCCGTCCCCGGCGTCAGGTGCCAAATGCCAAAGAAGGTTGGGGGGGCATGGGGGGGAAGTTCCCTTCCCCCCCATTCGTCCCGCGGTGATGCGCGCCCTCGTCACCGGCGGGACGAGCCCGCTCGGCCAGGCGATATGCCGGGCGCTCGCGCGCGACGGCTTCCGCGTGGTCGTCCATGCCCATGCCAACGCCGGGCGCGCCGCCGCGCTGGCAACCGAGATCGACGGCGGGAGCCTCGCCTTCGACATCACCGACCACGACGCCGCCCGCGTGGCCTGCGAGGCGCTGCTCGAGGCCGGTCCCATCCAGGTGCTGGTCCACAATGCCGGTGCGCATGAGGACGTGCCGATGGCCGCCATGACCGAGGCGCAGTGGCGCCGCGTCATGGCGGTCTCGCTCGACGGGTTCTTCCATGTGGCGCGGCCGCTGCTGCTGCCGATGATGGGCACGCGGCACGGGCGGATCGTGGCGATGTCCTCGGTCTCGGCCATCATGGGCAACCGCGGCCAGGCGAACTACGCGGCGGCCAAGGCGGGGCTGATCGGGGCGGTGCGGGCGCTCTCGCTGGAATGCGCGCCGCGCGGCGTGACGGTCAACGCGGTCGCGCCCGGGCTGATCGAGAGCCCGGCCATCGCCGCCGCCGTGCCGCCCGAGACGGTGCGGCAAATGGTGCCCGCGCGGCGGCTCGGCCGGCCCGAGGAAGTGGCGGACCTGGTCGCCTTCCTCTGTTCGGACCGCGCCGGCTACATCACGGGGCAGACCGTCTCGATCAACGGCGGGATGGCGTAGGGCGGCGTCCTGCCCGCCGGGCCGGTGCCGGTCAGGCGAAGAATGGCCTAGCCGCCCTGCAGGATGGCGCGTTCCAGTCCCTGCACGCGGCCATTGTAGGCCTGGTGGATGCGGGTGCCGTCGTAGTCGAGGTTGACGCTGTTCACATAGCGGATGGTGAAGGTGCGGACGTCGAAGGCGATGTCCACCGTCATCTGGTGGCTGCGCCAGGTGTTGGTGGCGCGCAGCAGCCCCGGGCGCATGGACTGCACCGACCAGCCGCCCTGGGACGCCGCGGCGCGACGGATGAGCGCCTCGCGCTCGGCAAGGCTGCCGCGGCCCTGGAACTGGCCATTCGTGCTCTGGTAGAGCGGCTCCGCGCGGCAGGCGCCGAGGCCGAGGCCCGCCCCCACGGCGACCAGGACCGGCATGCTGCGGCGCAGCGCGTCACGTCGGTGGATCATCCCGTCCCTCCTGTCCCAGGCGCCGTCGGCCAGCCAGGCTGCGGCGCAGCCCGGCCGGGTCCATCCCGCGCGCGAGCAACTTGCCCGCGACCATCATCACGATGCCCGCGATATCCGCAACGGGTCTGAAGTGGCTCGGTCGGCGCAGCGTGCCCGCGTACAGGGCCGGGATATCGGCCGCGACGGTCGTGATGCCGGCGCGCGCGGCGTCGATCAGGATCTCGCTCTCGAAGGAGAAGCGCCGCGCGCGGCCTTCGTAGTCGTCGAGCGCGGCGAGCGCGGCCATCGGGTAGATGCGGAAGCCGGACTGGCTGTCCGCCACCGCATGGCCCGCGGCCCAGGAGACCCAGAAATCCGCCACCCGGTTGGCGCGGCGCCGGGCCGCAGGCTGGCCGGGTGCCCCGCGGCGCGACCCGATGACGATGCGGTCCGGTCGCGCCAGCGTGACGAGGCGCGGCAGGTCCTCCGGCCGGTGCTGGCCGTCGCCGTCCAGTGTCGCCACGTAGGCCGCGCCCCGCGCCAGCGCCGCGCGCATGCCGTGGCGCAGCGCCGCGCCCTTGCCCTGGTTCGCGGGCAGGGCCAGCACTTCGGCCCCCGCCGCGGCGGCCGCCGCCGCCGTGCCGTCGGTCGAGCCGTCATCCACCACGAGCAGCGGCGCGCCGGGCAGGACGCGGCGGATGCGCTCGACCACCGCGGCGATCGTCGCGCCTTCCTGGAAGGCGGGCACGACCACCGCGACTCCGTGCGGGTCGGCCGCAGGAGGGGGGGCGGGCACCGACATCGCGATGGTTGCTTCGGTCACGGCCTTCCGGATGGTATCGTTCCGGCTTGTAGCGACGAAACCGGACCGGACCTAGTGGACATGCCGTTCGATCACGCTGCCGAGCCCCTGCCCGAGACCGCCTGCGACGTGCTCGTGATCGGCGGCGGGCCGGCTGGCTCCACTGCCGCGACGCTGCTGGCGGAAAAGGGCCGCCGCGTCGTGCTGCTCGAGAAGGACCGCCACCCGCGCTTCCATATCGGGGAGAGCCTGCTGCCGCTCAACCTCCGCATCTTCGAGCGCCTCGGCGTACGGGAGGAGGTCGCGGCGCTTGGCGTGTTCAAGCCGGGCGCCCGCTTCGTGTCGGACGAGCACGGGGGGCACACCGCCTTCTCCTTCGCCGCCGGGCTGAACCAAGCCTACACCCATTCGTACCAGGTGCCCCGCGCCGGGTTCGACGCGCTGCTGTTCGACCGCGCGCGCCGCGCCGGCGCCGATGCCCGGGACGGGATGCGCGTGCTGGATGTGGCGCTCGACGCCCGCGCCGGGCACCGCGTCGTGGCGCGGGAGGATGGCGGCGCGCCGCACGCCTTCCGCGCGCGCTACGTGATCGACGCCTCGGGCCGCGACACCTTCCTGGCCGGCGCCATGGGCAGCAAGGCGCGCAACCCGCACAACAACACCGCCGCGATCTACGGCCATTTCCGCGGCGTGCTTCCCTTCGCGGACGAACCCGACGGCAACATCACCGTCCACCTGTTCGACGAAGGCTGGATCTGGATGATCCCGCTGCCGGACGGCGTGACCAGCATAGGCCTCGTCTCCAATGCCGGCTTCTTCAAGCGGCGCCAGGGCAGCGTGGATGCGTTCCTCCACGCCGCGCTGGCCGCCGTGCCCTCGGTGGCGCGCCGGATGGAGCACGCGGTGCCGCTCGGCGCGGCCACCTTCACGGGCAACTACTCCTACGCCTCCTCGGTCATGCACGGGGACGGATGGCTGATGGCGGGCGACGCCTATGCCTTCCTCGACCCGGTCTTCTCGTCGGGCGTACTGCTCGCGATGACGAGCGCGGAGATGGGCGCGGACGTCGCCGATGCCTGGCTCGACGACCCGGCGGGCGCGGCGCCGCTGGCGCGCGCCTTCGAACGCAAGGTGAAGGGCGCGATCGATGCGCTGTCCTGGCTGATCTACCGCATCAACCGGCCCGTGCTGCGCGACATGTTCATGGCGCCCAACAATACCTTCCGCATGCGCGACGGGCTGGTCAGCCTGCTCGCCGGCGACGTCCACGCCAGGCTCAACCGCCAGCCGCCCGTGCTCGCCTTCAAGGCGGCCTACTACATGCTGAGCCTGGCGCACCGCTGCGGCTATCGCCTGCGGGCGGAGGGGCTGGTCAGGGTCCGCCCCCCCGTGCCGGAGCGCGTCACGGCACCGGCTGCTGGCTGATCGCGCGCTCGAGGTTCTCGATCCAGCTGTTGTAGTTCTTGTGGATGCTGGTCCCGTCGTAGTCGAGGTTCACGCTGTCCACGTAGCGGATCGAGAAGCCCTGCTCGTCGTAGGCGATCTCGGTCACCGCGACATGGCTGCGCAGGTTGAGCGTGGCGCGCATGAGGCCGGGACGCATCGGGTCCATCTGCCAGCCGAGGCCGCCGCCGGCCCGGCGGATCTGCTCGGTCCTCTGCGCGAGAGTGCCGGAGTTCATGAAGTTGCGCCGCTCGACGTTGTAGATAGGGCGCGTGCAGGCGCCGAGGCCAAGCGCCACGAGTGCGAGCGGCGCCGCGCCGAGAAGCGATCGTCTGTTCATCGAGGTCTCTCTCCCTCACGCCGCGGGCGGCGGCTCGCGCCCCGCATGCCGCCTTCGCGGATCGCCGGGCAGCAAAGCATCTAGCCGCACGCGCACCGGCGCATCTTGCGGAAGGTCAACCGATCCGCGCGAGCCAGGGACGGCGGCGAAGGATGCGCGCAAGGAACCTTCCGGTCAGGTACCAGTGCACCAGGAACCCCTCGAGGACGAGGCGCGGCAGGTCCGGCCGCAGCGCGTCCTCGGCCGCGACGGGGTCCGGCGAGAGGCCGAGGCCGCGCGCCATCAGCAGCGCGCGGTGCAGGTGCAGGCGGCTCGTCACGAGCGCCTCCGGGCCCGGCGGATGGCCGATGCCGCGGTGGTTGGCCAGGTTCTCGAGCGTGTGGCGGGAGCGCGTCTCGGCCTCGATCCGTGCAGGGTCGATGCCGCGCGCGGCGAGCCAGGCGCGGCCGATCTCGGCCTCCACCGGCGCGCCCGGCCGCGCGGCACCGCCCAGCAGGACGATCCGTGCGGCCGGGAAACCGCCGGCGAGCGCCTTCGCCCGCGCCAGCCGCGCGACGAAGGCGGCCGAGGGCGCCCGGCCGTCCAGCCTGTGCCCCAGCACCAGGATGCGCGCCGGCGGGCGCGCCGGCAGCGTCGCCGCGCCCGCCGCCATCCGCCGCACCGCCACCGCGGCCACGAGCGGCGCGAGGCCGAGCGACAACGCCGCCGCGAACAGCGCCGCCACCAGGGTGATCGCGCCGTCATGGCCGAGGAAGGGCGGGAGCCGCCCCGTCACGCCACGAGCCAGGCGCGCGCCGCGGCCTCGGCGCCGGAGGGCAGCGGCGCGCCGGGGTCCAGCGCCCAGGCGGCGACGTCGCGCGCCACCACCTCCCCCTGCCGGTCGCGCAGCAGCATGTGCCAGCCCTGTTCGTAATACCCGGCGCGCTGCCGCGCGGGGTCGGGCAAGGATGCCAGCAGCGCGCGCGTCGGCCGGGGCGGCACCAGCCGGTCCTGCCCGCCATAGAGCAGCAGTGCCGGCGCGCGGAAGCGCGGCGCCGCCGCCACCGCCGCGTCCATCAGGTCCACCAGCCCGGCCAGCGCATCGATGCGCGTGTTGCGGATCAGCAGCGGGTCGCGCGACCAGCGCCGCCACGCCACGATATTGTCGGTCGGCTGGAAGCCCGGTCCGGTGTTCTCGAAGCCCATCATCGGCACCACCGCCACCAGCGCGTCGAGCATGTTGCGCGCGAGCCAGCCGAGGGCCGCGCGCCCGACCACCGCCGGCGCCAGCAGCACGTAGCCATCCGCCGGCGGCGGGCCGGCCGAGGCGCCGGCCACCAGCAGCACGGCACCGCCCATGCTTTCCCCCATCATGACCAGCGGCAGGCCGGGGTGGCGCGCGCGCACCAGGCGCGCGGCCTCGGCCGCGTCGGCGGCCAGCGTCTCGTGGCCCGCCCAGATGCCGCGGTTCGCCGTCGCGCCGAAGCCGCGCTGGTCGTAGGCGTAAAGGGCAACGCCGTCGCGCGTGAACCAGGGCGCGGCGTCCTCCGCGAAGGCGCGGGCGTGCTCGTTCATGCCGTGCAGGCCGAGCACGACGGCGCGCGGCGGGCTCGGCGGCAGCCAGCCATGAAGCGGCAGGCGCATGCCATCCGCCATCACGAGGGCATCGTCCGTGACGATGGGCGCGGTGACGGGCGGGCCCATCGGCGCACGGGCGGGAGCGCAGGCGGAGAGCGCGAGCGCCGGCAGGAAGAAACGGCGGGGGAGGAGAACCTCCCCCGATCCCCCTCGCACCGGGCGCAGGTCCGGGGGGGTGGGGCGCCTGGTGCCGGACAAGGGTGCGGGCTGGCCCTCCGGTGGACGGCGCGGCGCATCGCTGGCGGCGATGCGCCGCGCAGGGTCGTTTCCATCCCCCCGGCCTTCGACCTGCCTGCAGCGCGCATTCCTGTCCATCATGCGCGAATATGGTACCCGCCCCCGCACTGGCCCGCCACGCCGGCCGCGACTATGCTGCAGCCTGAGGAGCGAAGACTCGATGCGCGACCCCCAGATGACCGGATACGCCCCGAAGCCAGTGGACGGCGTGACGCCGGACCAGCGGATCGAGGCCACGGCCCGCAACATCCCCTGCGACGGGGAGGCGGCGTCCGGCCTCGGCCATCCGCGCATCTGGCTGCACATCGAGGACCGCGAGGTCACTTGCCCCTATTGCTCCATCACCTACGTCCTCGCCGAGGGCGCAGGCGAGGACCATGGACACTGACGACGCGAAGGCCCCGGAGGCCGGCCGGCCACGGGGCAGCGCGATGGCGGAGGCCGCCGCCGCATCGGAAGCCCTGCCCGCGGTGAAGCCCGGCGAGCGCCACCTGATCCTGGTGGACGGCTCCGGCTACATCTTCCGCGCCTTCCATGCCCTGCCGCCGATGACCAACCCGGAAGGCGTGCCGGTCAACGCGGTGTTCGGCTTCACCAACCTGCTGGCGCAGTTCCTCACGCGCCATGCCGGGACGCATATCGCCGTGGTGTTCGACGCCGCGCGCATCAACTTCCGCAACGACATCTACCCCGACTACAAGGCGCACCGCCCCGATCCACCCGAGGACCTCGTCCCGCAATTCGCGCTGATCCGCGATGCGACGGATGCGCTCGGCGTCTGCCATGTCGAGCAGGAAGGCTTCGAGGCGGACGACCTGATCGCCGCCTATGCCAAGGCGTTCGTGGCCGATGGCGGGCATGTCACCATCGTCTCGTCCGACAAGGACCTGATGCAGCTGGTGCGGCCGGGCGTGCAGCTGCTCGACCCGATCAAGCAGAAACCGATCCGTGAGGCGGAGGTGCTGGAGAAGTTCGGCGTGCCGCCCGACAAGGTGGTCGAGGTGCAGGCCCTGGCGGGCGATTCCACCGACAACGTGCCGGGCGTGCCAGGCATCGGCATCAAGACCGCGGCGCAGCTGATCAACGAATACGGCGACCTCGAGACGCTGCTGGCCAATGCGGAGAAGATCAAGCAGCCCAAGCGGCGGGAGGCGCTGATCGAGAACGCCGGGAAGGCGCGCATCTCGAAGCGCCTCGTGCAGCTCGACGAGAACGCGCCGATGCCCTGCCCGATCGAGGACATGCAGGCGAAGCCGCCCGGCGACCACAAGCTCGAAGGCTTCCTGCGCGCCATGGGCTTCCGCTCCATCCTCGCGCGCATGGGCAAGCTGGGGGAGGGCCACGAGCCGCCCCGCCGCGGCGCGCCGCCCGTCGCGCTGAAGCACGCGCCGACCGCGGGGCCCGCGGCGCCGGACCTCTCCGCGCCCTTCGCCGGCTACGACTGCGTCACGACGGAGGACGCGCTGGCGCGCTGGGTCGCCGCGGCGCAGGAGGCCGGCGTCGTCGGCCTGGACACCGAGACCGACAGCCTCGATGCGCGGCGCGCGCGGATGGTCGGCTTTTCCCTCGCCACCGCGCCGGGGCGCGCCTGCTACGTGCCGATCCGCCACGGCCGCGACGGCGACATGCTGTCCGAGCCGGCGCCGGCGCAGATCGCCGCCGAGCGCGCCTTCGCCCTGCTGCGCCCGCTGCTGGAAGACCCCACGGTGCTGAAGGTGTTCCAGCACGCGAAATACGATCTCGAGGTGCTGGCGCGCGATGAGAATGGCGGCTTCGCCACCATCGCCCCGGTCGACGACACCATGATGATCTCCTACGCCATGGCGGCGGGGAAGCACGGGCAGGGGATGGACGAGCTCAGCGTCCTCCATCTCAACCACGCGCCGATCAAGTTCGACGAGGTGACCGGCACCGGCCGCGCGCGCATCCCCTTCGGCCAGGTCGCGCTCGACAAGGCCACCGCCTACGCCGCCGAGGATGCCGACGTGACGCTGCGCCTGTGGCTGCTGCTGCGGCCGCGGCTGCGGGAGGACGGCGCGCTCGCGCTCTACGAACAGGTCGAGCGCCGCATGATCGCCGTCCTGCGCGACATGGAGGCCGCCGGCATCAAGGTGGACGGCGCCGAGCTCGCCCGCATCGGCGAGGATTTCGCCCAGCGCCTGGCGGTGCTGGAGAAGGCGATCCACAAGCTGGCAGGGCGCGAGTTCAACGTCGGCTCGCCCAAGCAGCTGGGCGAGATCCTGTTCGACGAGATGAAGCTCTCCGGTGGGCGCAAGGGCAAGACCGGCGCCTATTCGACCGACGCCGCGGTGCTCGAGGACCTGTCCGCGCAGGGCGTGGAGCTCGCCGCACGCGTGCTCGACTGGCGGCAGCTCGCCAAGCTGAAATCCACCTATGTCGAGGCGCTGGCGGCGCAGATCGACCCCGTGGACCGGCGCGTGCACACCTCCTACGGCATGGCCGGGACCAGCACGGGGCGTCTGTCCTCCAACGACCCGAACCTCCAGAACATCCCGATCCGGACGGAAGAAGGGCTGCGCATCCGCCGCGCCTTCGTGGCCGAGCCAGGGCACGTGCTGCTCGCCGCCGACTATTCGCAGATCGAGCTGCGCCTGCTCGCGCACCTGGCCGAGGTGCCGACGCTGCGCGAGGCCTTCGAGCAGGGCGAGGACATCCACGCGCGCACTGCGGCGGAAATCTTCCACCTGGAGAAGGGCAAGGTGGACAAGGAGGCGCGCCGCCGCGCCAAGACGATCAACTTCGGCATCATCTACGGCATGTCGGCCTTCGGGCTCGCCTCGCGCCTCGGCATCCCGCCGGCCGAGGGGCGCGCCATCATCGACGCCTATTTCGCGCAATACCCCGGCATCCGGCAGGAGATGGAGCGGCTGAAGGAGGAAGCGCGGATGCACGGCTTCGTCCGCACGCCCTTCGGCCGCAAGCTCTGGATCCCCGACATCGCGACCAAGGACCCGGTGCGCCGCGCGGGTGCGGAACGCGCGGCCATCAACGCCCCCTTCCAGGGCGGCGCGGCCGAGATCATCAAGCGCGCCATGGTGCGCCTGCCGCGCGCGCTGGAGCAGGCCGGGCTCAAGGCGCGCATGCTGCTGCAGGTGCACGACGAACTGGTGTTCGAGGTGCCCGAGGCCGAGGTCGAGCCCACCGCCGCGCTCGTGAAGGACATCATGGAATCGGTCGCGACGCTGCGCGTGCCGCTGTCGGTCGAGGTCGGCACCGGCCATTCCTGGGCGGAGGCGCACTGACCATGGCCGCCGGCTGGACCCCCTCGGAGAAGCGCACCCTGGCGCAGGTCTGCGCCGCGCATTTCGTCAGCCACGTCCACTACCTGGTTCTGCCGCCGCTGTTCCCGCTGCTGCGCGAGGAACTGGGCGTGTCCTATGTCGAGCTCGCGCTCGCGCTGACGGTGTTCAACGTCGTCTCCTTCTTCACCCAGGCGCCGATGGGCTTCGTGGTCGACCGGATGGGGCCGCGGCGGATGCTGGCGGCGGCGCTGACGCTGGGCGGCTCGGCCTTCATCCTGCTCGGCCTCACGGGTGGCTACACCTGGCTGCTGGCGGCGGCGGCGCTCGCAGGGCTCGCGAACAGCGTCTACCACCCGGCGGACTACGCCATCCTCGGCGCCTCGATCGGGGAGCAGCGCGTGGGCCGTGCCTTCTCGATCCACACCTTCGCGGGCTTCCTCGGGGGTGCGATCGCGCCGGCCTTCGTGCTCGGCATGGCGGCGGCCTTCGGGATGTCGGCGGCGCTGGTCGCGGCCGGTGCCATCGGGCCGATCGCCGCCATCCCGCTGCTGCTGGCCCGCGCGCCGGAGGCGGTGCCGAAGCCGACCAGCGCCAAGGCGGCCGCGGGCGCCGCGCCTGCGCGCGTGCTCTCCCCAGCCGTGCTGGCGATGACGCTGTTCTTCGTGACGCTCGCGCTGTCGAATGGCGGCATCCAGAATTTCTCGGTCGCCGCCTGGGTCGATGGGCAGGGGCTCAGCCTGACCATGGCGAACGTGGCGCTGACCGCCTTCCTGTTCGCCTCGGCCGGTGGCGTCCTGTTCGGCGGCATCGTCGCCGACCGGACGAAGCACCACGGCCTGGTTGCCGCCTTCGGGTTCGGCTCGGCCGCCGGGCTGGTGCTGCTGGTGGGCAGCGGCGCGGTGGGCGGGCTGCTGCTGGCGCCCGTCATGGCCGCGGCGGGGTTCCTGTCGGGCATGATCATGCCGTCGCGCGACATGCTGGTGCGTGCCGCGGCACCGCCGGGCCAGGCGGGGGCCGTGTTCGGCATCGTCTCGACCGGCTTCAACCTCGGCGGCATGGTGGGGCCCCCGCTGTTCGGCTGGCTGATCGATTCCGGGGAACCGCGGCTGATCTTCTTCGCCGCCGCATCCTTCATGCTGCTGACGGCGGTGATGGCGCTGGCGCAGGAATGGCGGCTCGGGCGGCGGCGGCGGATGGCAGCCGCCTCCCCGGCGGAATAGCGTGGCGCGGGCGCCGGCCCCGTCCCCTCCGCGCGCGGCCATGACTTCGCCGCGCCGACCGTGTACCACCGGTACCCGATGACAAGAGCCGCCGGCCCGGCCCGGATCGTCACGATCATGGTGCTTGCAGCAGCGGTGCTGCTGCCGGCACTGCTCCTGCTTGTCCTGACCCTGCATGACCGAGGCCACCGGCGGGAAGGCGCGTCGCGCGCGGCCGAACTGGCCGCCGCACGCGCGGCCGAGCCGGCGCGCCTCGCCATCCAGGCCGCGCTCGGCGCGCTCGACCGCGCAGAGGACCTGACCGGTCCGTTGTCCTGGGCGCAGCTCCAGGCACGCCGGGGCGCGCTGCAGGGCGAATTCCGCCGCATCGTGCAGGCAACGCCGGGGCTCGTCGCGCTCCTACTGCTGCGGCCCGACGGCCGTGTCGCCCTCGCCGCGCCGGCCGAGCCCGGGGGCGGGGAGGACCTCGCCGGCCTCGGCGCCCTCAGGGCCCTGCGGGAGGGGGCGCATGAGGCCGCCTTCGACGCCGTCCCGGCCGATGTGGTCGGTCCCTCAGCGGCCTTGCTGGTGCTGCGCGGCCGAACCGCGGCCGGCCGGCCGGTCGAGGGCGCGCTGGTCGCGGCACTGGACCCGGCGGCGATGCTCGCCACGCCGCGCGGTCATGCGCTGGACGGCGCGCGCATCGCCCTGCTGCGCCAGGACGGGGCCGTGCTGCTGCACGCCGGCGAGGGGGAGAGCGTCGCCCCGACGCTGCCGGCGGACGGCCCGCTCATGGCCGCGCTGCCCGGCGCGGCGGGCGGGACGCTGGTTGCCGACCCGTTCCGCCGGGGCGCGCCGCAGATCGTGGCCTGGCAGCGGCTCGGCGCGCATCCGGTCCATCTTGTCGTCGCCGCGCCGATGTCGCTGGCCGATGCCGGATGGCTGCCCGGCATGCTGCTCAACCTCGGCCTCACGCTGCCGATCGGCGTCGGCATCCTGGTGGTCGCGCTGCGCGTGTGGCGGTCCGACCGCCGCGACGCCGAGACGCTCATGCGGCTCGAGGCCAATGCGGCGGAACTCCGTGCCGAGATCGCGCGCCGTGAGGCCGCCGAGGAAAGCCTGCGCAACGCGCAGCGGCTCGAAGGCCTCGGCCGCCTGACCGGCGGCGTCGCGCACGACTTCAACAACCTTCTGACCGCCATTCTCGGCACCGCCCGCTCTCTCGAGAGGCATCTCGGACCGCAGGCCGATGACCGGACCAAGCGGCTGCTGGCCGCCGCGGTGGCCGCGGTCGACCGCGGCGCCCGTCTGAACGCGAGCCTGCTCGCCTTCGCGCGGCGCCAGCCGCTGACGCTCGCCAACCTCGACGCCAATGCGCTGCTGCGGGACTTCCTGCCCCTGCTGCGCCGCGCACTCGACGAGACGATGAAGGTCGAGCTCGCGCTCGACGAGAAGCTGCCGACCTGCCGGGCGGATGCGGTGCAGCTCGAGGCGGCGCTGCTCAACCTTGCCGTCAATGCGCGCGACGCGATGCCGCGCGGCGGCGTGCTGCGCATCGCCACGCGCCGCGCCTGGCTGCAGGAACAGGCGCTGGCCGGCAACCCGGAGGCGCAGCCCGGCCCCTATGTCGCGGTCGAGATGCGCGACACCGGGGAAGGCATGTCGCCCACCGTGCGCGAACGCGCCTTCGAGCCTTTCTTCACCACCAAGGCGCGCGGCCAGGGCACCGGTCTCGGCCTGTCGCAGGTGTTCGGCTTCGTGCGCCAGATCGGCGGGCATGTCGCGATCCAGTCGGCCGAGAAGCGCGGCACCACGGTCACGCTCTACCTGCCGCTCGGCTCGGCGGTCGAGCCGCCGGTCTCGGGCACGCTGCCGCCGGCGCCCGCCGCTTCGCCGCACGCGGGCGTCGGCTGCACCGTGCTGGTGGTCGAGGACGAGCCCGCCGTGCGCGCGGTCGCGGTCGACATGCTCCAGGATGCCGGCTACGCCGTGTTGGCCGCGCCGGACGGGCCGACCGCGCTGGCACTGCTGCGCGAAGGGGCACAGGCCGACATCCTGTTCAGCGACGTGGTGATGCCGGGCGGCATGACCGGGTTCGACCTGGCGCGGGAGGCACGGCGGCTCCGGCCCTCGATCGGCGTGCTGCTCGCCTCGGGCTATGCGGCCGAGGCGCTCGCGCAGCATGGCGGCGCGGAGGAGTTCGAGCTGATCGGCAAGCCCTATGATTCGGAGGGCGTGCTGACGCGGCTGGCCGCGCAGCGGTCACGGCCGCCGCGGCCGGCCTCCGCGGCCTAGCGCGACCCGAGACCCGTCAGCCCGCGTCGATCGCATGCGCGGCGAGGTCGTCGGCGCCGACAACCTGCAGCGCGGCCTCGTGTGTCGCCTCCAGCAGCACCGGCGGCGCGACGCCGGCCCTGCGCGCCTCCTCCCACCGCGCGGCGCAGAGGCACCAGCGGTCGCCCGGCTGCAGCCCCGCGAAGCCGTATTCCGGCCGTGGCGTCGATAGGTCGTTGCCGGCAGCCCTGCTGAACGCCAGGAATTCGGCCGTCACCTCGGCGCAGACCACGTGCAGCCCGCCATCGCCGGGCCCGGTGTTGCAGCAGCCGTCGCGGAAGAAGCCGGTCAGCGGTGCCACCGAGCAGGGCAGCAGCGTGCCGCCGAGCACGTTGCGCGCCTGGCCGCGGCCGCCGCGACGGTCGAACACGTCATCCATGCCTGGGATGTAGGGCGATGGAAGCGCGGCGGTAAGGCCCGGCCAGCACCGTCATGCGCGGCGCACGAATGCCATGCCCGTCGGCCGAAGATCCGCCCTGCGGCCCGCAGGGCCGAGGCGTCGAATGGCGCCCGCCGCCCGGTACCGGGCGTCATTCCTCCTCCTGCCAGAAGTCGTAGAAGTTGAACCAGTTGTAGGGGTGCGCGCGGCAGACCGCGGCGACGCGGTCGGTGTAGCGCAGCAGCGCCTCGTGCAGCGCCGCCTGCCGCGTGGCGCGCGGCAGATCGATCCGCGCGGCGAAGGGCTCGAAGCGCAGCAGGTAGCGCCGCGGCCCGAGCCAGAGGCCGAAGCCCAGCACCACCGGCGCCTTCAGCAGCGCGGCGACGGCGATGGGGCCGACCGGGAAGGGCGCCTCGGCACCGAGGAAGGGCACCGTCATCATCCGGTCGCCGCGCGGCGCGCGGTCGGCCAGCAGGCCGATGACGCCGCCGCGCTCGATCACCTCGCTCGCGGCCAGCATCGCCTCGGGCCGGCCGAGCGGGATGATCGCGGCGGCGCGCCCCGGATCCAGGCTGTCGAACAGCGCATCGGCCGCGCCGGCGTTGTCGGTGTGCATCAGCATCCGAACCTCGACCGGCGCGCCCGCGCCGCCCACCGCCCGCAGCGCCTCGAAGGACCCCATGTGTGCGCCGAGCAGCACCACCCCCTGCCCGCGTTCGGCCGCGGCGCGCAGCAGGTCGAGCCCCTCGATCGCGACCTCGTAGCCCGCGCTCCGCCCCGTCAGCAGGAACACGCGGTCGAGCATGGTGGACGCGAAGCAGAAATAGAGCCGCCAGAGGTCGCGGCGCCCGGCCTTCCGCCCGAGCGCCCGCGCCAGGTAGCGCCGCGCCGCGCGCTTCTGCGCCGCGGGGGAGGTCGCGAGGTAGAACAGCGTGATGGGATGCAGCAGCGCCTGCGCGACCGGCCAGCCGAGCCCGAGGGCGATGCGCGCCATCAGCCGCAGCGGCCCCCCGGCGCCGCGCGGGCGCGTGGCCGCCCAGCCGGCCGTCACGGCGCGAAGACCATCTCGCCCGCGGCGACCACCTCCGCGCCGACGCGGCAGACGAAGCCGATCCGCCCCGGCGCGCGGGGCTCGATCTCGACGGCGACCTCCTGCCCCGGCGACACGGGGGCGGCGAATTTCACGCGCGACACGGCGCTGAGGGGGCCGAGCGCCAGCGCGCCGCGCGCCGCCCGCGCCACTTCGTCGAGCAGCACCACGCCCGGCACGACCGGGCGGCCGGGGAAATGGCCGGGAATCGCCGGATGCCCGGCTGGAACGACGAAGGCGAAGCGGGTCATGCGGCGGGGCGGACCGGTAGAAGACAAGGCTGCCGCAATAGAGCAGATCGCGCGACCCGGGAAACCGCGCGCCCCCGCATTCCTGCCGGCGCGTCGCCCTGCTACACGGGGCCCGTGACCCCGACACGCTTCTTCCTGGTCCGCCACGCGCTGGTGGAACCCTCCGCCCGGGCCGTGCTCTACGGGTCGATGGACGTGGCCCTCTGCGACCTCGCGCTGCGGCAGGAGGCGGCCGCCTATCGCTGGCTCGCGCAGCGGCTGCCGCAGCCGGCGCGCTGGTTCGTCACCAACCTCTCGCGCACGCGCTTCACCGCCGCGGCGATCTTCGCCGCGGGCTATCCCGCAGCCGCGCTGGAACCCGAGCCAGACCTGGCCGAGCAACACCTGGGCGACTGGCAGGGCATCCCGCACGAGGCGCTGCCGGCGCTGCTGACGCGGCCCGCGCACCCCTTCTGGCCGCATGGCGGGGAGGAGCATCCACCGGGCGGCGAGAGCTTCCGCCAGGTGCAGGCGCGCGTCGCGGCGGTCCTGGAACGCATGGCGACGCTGCTGGAAGGCCAGGACGTGGTGATCGTGGCGCATGGCGGGTCGATCCGCGCGGCGCTGGCCCATGCGATGGGGCTGGCGCCGGACCAGGCGCTGGTCTTCTCGATCAAGAACCTTTCCCTCACGCGCATCGAGAAGCACGGGCCGGACTGGCGCGTCGCCGCGGTGAACGAGGAGCCCTGGACGCCGCCGCCGGCCGAAGGCTGAACCCCGCACCGGGGCGGCCTCACGATTTCGCCATGGCGAAACCTTTGTCTTGCCTTGCCCGGCAGGCTAGAATAGCGCTCCGACAAAGGCTTGGGAGATCCGCTTCATGCGCCGTATCGGGATTTCCGCCCTGTTTGCCCTGGCCGTCGCCCTTGCGCCGCAGCAGGCCCGTGCACAGGCCGAGGAACAGAACCTCGTGGACCGCGCCACGCTGTCGCTGCGCGAGGTGCTCGACCTCGGGGACATGAGCGACGACGCGCGGTCCCTGCTGCGGGACGCGCGCGCCGTCATGGTCTGCCCGCGCATCTTCCGCGCCGGCTTCGTCATCGGCGGCCAGGGGGGCGACTGCGTGCTCTCGGCGCGCGACGGCGGCGGGTCATGGTCCTCGCCCGCCTTCATGACCATGGGTGGCGGCTCGATCGGCTTCCAGGCCGGCGTGCAGGACGCGCAGGTGGTCATGCTGATCATGAACGACCGCGCGCTGAACGCGGTGCTCGACAGCCAGTTCAAGTTCGGCGCCGATGCGGGCGTGGCACTCGGCACGCTCGGCCGCGGCATCTCGGGGTCCACCACGGCGGCGGTGGGCGCCGACATCGTGACCATCGCGCGCGCGCGGGGGCTGTTCGCGGGCGTCTCGCTCGACGGCAGCCTGCTCTCGGTGCGCAGCCAGAGCATGCGCGCCTATTTCGGCCGCGACGTCTCGCCGCGCCAGGTCGTGGTCGGGATGGAAGCCCACAATCCGGGATCGGACCCGCTGCGCGCGGCGCTGATGCAGGCCTCGGGCCCCGCCACCGCGGCGCGGCCGGCGCAGCAGGGCTCGGCCCCGCCGGCCGGCCCGGCCGCGCCGCAGGCGGTCATCACGCCGGGGCCGGGGCCGACCACGGGCGCCGTCGGGCGCGAGAGCCTGCCCGCGCCGCCGCGGAATTGACGCCCGGCGAAGCCGCCCCGCATCATCCGCCCCGCGCAACGCGAGGGAACGGAACGCCATGGTGGGCTGCACGCCGGGTCGCATGAGCGCCGGGCCCCGCTGAGATGGCCGGGCCGCTCGCAGGCGTGACGGTGCTGGCCGTCGAGCAGTACGGCGCCGGGCCCTTCGGCTCGATGCTGCTCGCCGACCTCGGCGCCGAGATCGTGAAGATCGAGAACCCGCGCGACGGCGGCGATGTCGGCCGCCATGTCGGGCCGCATTTCTTCGCGCCCGGCGATTCCCATTTCTTCCACGCCTTCAACCGCAACAAGCGCAGCGTCGCGCTGGACCTCAAGCACCCGGACGGGCTCGCCACCTTCCGCGAACTGGCGCGCGGCGCGGATGCGGTGCTCGACAACCTGCGCGGCGACCAGGCGGAGCGGCTCGGCGTGACCTACAATGCGCTGGCCGACGTGAACCCGGCGATCGTCTGCGCGCATCTGTCGGCCTATGGGCGGGAAGGATCGCGCCGCGCCTGGCCGGGCTACGACTACCTGATGCAGGCGGAGGCCGGCTACCTCGCGGTGACCGGGGAGCCGGACGGGCCGCCGACGCGCTTCGGCCTGTCAGTGGTGGACATGATGACCGGGCTGATGGCGGCCTTCGCGCTGGTCTCGGGCGTGCTGGGCGCGCGCGCGACCGGGCGTGGCGCCGACATGGACGTGAGCCTGTTCGACACGGCGCTGCACAACCTCACCTACCTGGCCGCCTGGCGCGAGAATGCCGGCGTCGTCCAGGGGCGGGAGCGGCGCGGCGCGCATCCCTCGCTTGGGCCGACGCAGCTCTACCGCACGCGGGACGGCTGGATCTTCATCATGTGCAACAAGGAGAAGTTCTGGCCGCTGCTGGCCGAGCGCATCGGCCGCCCGGGCTGGGCGACCGACCCGCGCTTCGCGGATTTCGCGGCGCGGCTCGCGAACCGCGACGAACTGACGACCCTGATGGACGAGGCCTTCTCGGCCCGCGACACGGCGGAATGGCTGACGATGCTGCAGGGCGTGGTGCCGGCGGCACCCGTGCTCGACGTGGGCGAGGCGCTGGACAACCCCTTCGTGGCGGAACGCGGGGCGGTCGCGGATTTCGCGCGGCGCGAGGGCGGCGAGCCCGTTCGCATGCTGCGCGGCCCGGTGCGGGTGGACGGCGCCCTGCCGCCGGCCGTCGCGGCGCCCGCGATGGGCGAGGCGACGGAGGAGATGCTGCGGCGGGCGGGGCTCGACGAGGCGCGGATCGCGGCGCTGCGGGCGGCGGGAGCCATCAAGTGAGGTCGGGGGAGGTGAACCTCCCCAGATCCCCCTCCCTTCTTTGGCACCTGGCGCCCGGCCTCCCAGACCCGGCGCCAGGTGCCGAGGAAGTGCGGGGAGTTTCCGTCTCGCGCTCCTGCGTCGATTGTCGGTGGCCGGACCCCTGTCGGCCAAGATGGTTCGGAGGGCGTCGCGTTCAGGCCACCAGCCCGAGGACCCACATCGCCCCCACGCCGGCGCCGATCGCCGCGGCCAGGTTGCGCGTCGCCGCCTGCACCGCCACCACAAGCGCCGCCGCGACGAAGCCCTTCGCCCCCTGCATGGCGAGCGCCGGCGCCACATAGGCCATGAAGATCGGCCCGGGCAGGTGCTGCAGCGTCACCTCCACGTAGCGCGGTGGGCGCAGCGCGCGGAACAGCGCATAGCCCGCCGCGCGGCAGAGGTAGGTCGCGAGCGCCATGCCGAGGATGGCGAGCAGCACGTCGAGGCGAAGCGTCATGCCCGCCGCAACTCCAGCCAGGCGCCGAGCGCGGCGCCGGACAGCGCGCCCGCCAGCAGCGGCCAGGGCGCGCCGAGCCCCGCGCCCCACGCGGCCAGCGCGACGGCGGCGGCCAGCGTCCAGGGCAGCAGGTCCCGCCGCACCCCCTGCCAGACCGGCACCAGGATGGCGCAGAAGGTCGCGATGGCCGCGAAGAAGACCGGGTGTCCCGGCGGCAGCCTGACCGCCGAGCCGAACACGTGGCCGATACCCACCGCCAGCATCCAGAAGCACCAGAGCGCCAGCCCGACGCCCAGCAGGTAGCCAGCGTCGCGCCCGCCGCGCCGCATCTCGGCCGCCGACATGGCGTAGGAATGGTCGACCAGCGTCGCGAGCGTCCCCCAGAGCCGGATGCCGCGCAGCCGGTCGAACCAAGGCGCCAGCGCGGCACCCATCGGCGCCATTCGGATGTTCACGACGAAGGCCGCGAGCGTCGCCGCTGCGATCGGCGCCGGCTCGGTCCAGAGCTCCAGCGCCAGCAACTGCGACGATCCGGCGAAGACCAGGCCCGACATCACCCAGGTCTCGAGCAGCGACAGCCCCTTGGCGTCGGAGATCACGCCGACCACCAGGCCGAAGGGGAAGGTGCCGATCACGAGCGGCGCGGCGGCGCGCGCGCCCCGCAGCACGCCGGCGCGCGTGAAGGCGATGCCGGTGCCGCTCATGGGCGCCGCGCCGCGAGCAGACGGTCCTCGGCCTCGGCCGGCGGCATCGCCAGCGCCCGGCGCGCGAGGCCCTGCGGGAAGCCGCCGCGAGCCAGCGCGGCCAGCGCCTTGCGGCGCGCATCCGCGTCCTCGGGCGCACGGGCGAAGGGGCCGATGCGACGACGGCGGCAATAGGCGAGGGCGGCGGACAGTTCCGCGTCCTCGCCGTCCGGCAGGGCGGCGGCGGTGACCTCGGCGGCGACACCCTTGGCCGAGAGGTGCGCCGAGATCGCGCGCCGCGACCGCCCGGCGCGTGCGAGGCGGCGCGCGCGGCTCTCGGCGAAGGCGGCGTCGTCGACCGCGCCGGCCTCGACCATGGCGGCGGCGACCTCGGCGGCGAGCGCGCGGGCGCGGGCGGCGGCGGCGGCGGTCGCCTCGCGCGGCTGGCCCTCGGCCTCGGCGGCGCGGGCCCAGCGGTCGACGCGGCGCTGCAGGACGTGGCAGAGCCCGGCCTCGGTCGCGGCGAAGCGGGCGAGGTGGGCGAGCGCGGCTTCGCGCAGCCGTGCCGCGCTCGGCGCCGGCCCGGCCGGGCGCGGCGCCCTGCGGCGTGGGGTGTCGGTCGGTTGCACGGCGCCGTTGTCGCACGGGCGGCGAAGCCACCCAACACCGCAGCGTCACGAAGCCGCCCGATGGGCAGCATGGCGGAACCGTCAGGCCTCGCGGGCGAAGCGCCGGCCGGCGAAACGGTCGCGCCCCACCGCGCGCGTGGCGTAGCGTCCTCACCATGCGACGGATCGCGGCGCTCGGCCTGGCCTTCATCGCGGCGGCGGCACTCGCCGGCGACGCCGCGGCGCAGGGCACGTCGCGGCGCGAACCGCCGCCGCAGGGCGCCTTCGCCTGCGGCACCAAGCGATACTGCACGCAGATGACGAGCTGCGCCGAGGCGATGTTCCACTTCCAGGTCTGCGGATTGCGGCGTCTCGACGGCGACAGCGACGGCGTGCCCTGCGAGCGGCTCTGCGGCCAGGGCCGCTCGACACGGCGACGCTGAGCGCCTATCGCCGCGCGACGCCCACGGAGGACCGACGATGCCCCAGCCCGCCCACCCCGCCGCGATCAACGGCCTGACCCTTGCGCAGTCCGAGCGGATCGTGGATGCCGCGCTTGCCAAGGGCCGCGCCCTCGGCCTGCTGCCGCTCTGCGTCGTGGTGCTCGACGCCGGCGGGCAGCTGAAGGCGGCGAAGCGCGAGGACGGCGCCTCGATCCTCCGGCCCGAGATCGCGACCGGCAAGGCCTTCGGCGCGCTGGCGATGGGCTTCGGCACGCGCGAACTGGCGCGCCGCGCGCAGGCGGTGCCCGGCTTCACCAACGCGCTGTCCGACCTGACGGGCGGGCGCGCCGTGCCGGTGCCGGGCGGCGTGCTGGTGCGCGATGCGAACAACGTCCTGCTCGGCGCCGTCGGGATCAGCGGCGACGCCTCCCCGAAGGACGAGGAATGCTGCATCGCGGGAATCGAGGCGGCGGGGCTCGTCGTGGATACCGGCGACCCGGCCTGACGCCCGGCCCGCACCCGCGGTCTTTCGCGGGACTGCGCCTTCGGTCTAGGTTGTCTGCTTCCTTTCGCGCCAGCGCCGCGATTGTCGCGTGCGCCCGTGCCGAAGGCTGCGGAGACCGTGTTCCGTGATTCCCGCCCTGATGCCGACCTACAACCGTGCCGACCTCGCCTTCGAGAAGGGCGAAGGGGCGCGCCTGTGGACGGTGGACGGGCGACGATTCCTGGATTTCGGCGCGGGCATCGCGACCTCCTCGCTCGGCCACGGCCACCCGCACCTGACGCGCGCCATCGCCGAGCAGGCGGCGCGCGTCATGCACGTCTCGAACCTCTATCGCGTGCCGCAGGCCGAGGAACTGGCCGCGCGCCACGTGGCGGCGTCCTTCGCGGACAGCGTCTTCTTCTGCAATTCGGGCGCCGAGGCGAACGAGGGCATGGTGAAGGCGGTGCGGAAGTACCATGCCGAGAACGGCCACCCCGAGCGCTTCGGGATGATCTGCTTCGACGGCGCCTTCCACGGCCGCACCCTGGCCATGCTGGCGGCCACGGGCAACGAGAAGTACCTGGCCGGCTTCGGCCCGGTGGTCGAGGGCTTTACCCATGTGCCCTTCGACAACATGAACGCGGTCCGCGCGGCCATCACGCCGCAGACCGCGGGCATCATGATCGAGCCGATCCAGGGCGAGGGCGGCGTGCGTCCCGCGCCGCTGCGCTTCCTGCGCGAACTGCGACAGGTCTGCGACGAATACGGCCTGCTGCTGGCGCTCGATGAGGTGCAGACCGGCATGGGGCGTTCCGGCAAGCTCTGGGCGCACCAGTGGGCGGGGATCGAGCCCGACGTCATGTCGAGCGCCAAGGGCATCGGCGGCGGCTTCCCGCTCGGCGCGATCCTGGCGAAGGAGAAGGTGGCGAAGCACCTCAAGCCCGGCACCCACGGCACGACCTATGGCGGCAATCCGCTGGCCTGCGCGGCCGGCCTCGCCGTCATGGACGTGGTGATGGCGCCGGGGTTCCTGGACGGCGTCGACCGCGTCGCGCGGCATCTCTGGCGCGGCATGCTCGGCCTGGCGGATCGTCACCCCTCGGTCGTCGAGGGCGTGCGCGGCGCCGGCCTGCTGCTCGGCCTGCAACTGAAGCCCGAGGTCTCCAACGGCGACATGCAGGCCGCCGCGGTGCAGGAAGGCCTGCTGACGGTGGCGGCGGGGATGAACGTGCTGCGCGTCGCGCCGCCGCTCATCATCACCGAGGCCGAGGCGGACGAGGCGGTCGACCTGCTCGACCGCGCCTGCCGCCGCCTGACGCCCGGAGCCGCCCAGGCGGCGGCGCAGTGAGCGCGGTGCTCAAGCCTGTCGGCGGGGGGCCCGAAGCCCCCCGCCACTTCCTTGAGATCATGGATATCGACGCGGGCGCGCTGCGGCGCATGCTCGACCTCGGCGCCCGGGCCAAGCGCGGCGAGCTGTCCGGCCGCCCGCTTGCCGGCAAGACAGTCGCGCTGATCTTCGAGAAGCCGTCCACGCGCACGCGCGTGTCCTTCGAGGTCGGCATCCGCCAGCTTGGCGGCGACGTGGTCGTGCTGTCGTCGAAGGACATGCAGCTCGGCCGCGGCGAGACGCCGGCCGACACGGCGCGCGTGCTGTCGCGCTACGTGGACGCCATCATGCTGCGCACCGACAACGTGCAGAAGATCCGCGAACTCGCCGAACACGCCACGGTGCCGGTCATCAACGGCCTGACCGACGTGTCCCACCCCTGCCAGATCATGGCCGACGTGATGACCTTCGAGGAACATCGCGGCCCGATCGCCGGCCAGGTCGTGGCCTGGACCGGGGATGGCAACAACGTCGCGCAGTCCTTCATCCAGGCGGCGGCACGCTTCGGCTTCACGCTGCGCATCGCGACGCCGCCCGAACTCGCGCCGCCGGCCGAGCTGATCGCCTGGGCGCGCCGCGAAGGGGCGCGGATCGAGCTCACCAACGACCCGATCGCGGCAGTGGCCGATGCGCGCTGCGTCGTCACCGACACCTGGGTCTCGATGTCCGACGAGACGCCGGACGCGGCGACGGTCAGCCGGCACAACCTGCTGGCGCCCTACCAGCTCAACGCGGCGCTGCTGAAGCGCGCGGCCCCCGATGCGATCGTCATGCACTGCCTGCCCGCGCATCGCGGGGAGGAGATCACCGACGAGGTGATGGACGGCCCGCAATCGGTGGTTTTCGACGAGGCCGAGAACCGCCTGCACGCCCAGAAGGGCGTGCTGATGTGGGCGCTGGGGCTGGCCTGAGGCACCGGAGGGGCGCCGCCCCTCCAGACCGCACCACCGAATGCCGAAGGACCTTCGGGAACCGGCGTCCGCGAGGCGCCGCGATGCCGGGTGATGCGGCGCCCGGTCCCATGGAATGGGGGGCTGTGCCGCTCGGGATGCCGCCCCTGCGCCCGAAGCATGGTCCCGGCTTGGACGTCGCCGCGCTCCCGCCCTATCTAGGCCTCGTGTCCAGCCCCACCGAACCCTCCCGCACCCCCGATTTCCTGAACCACGATCGCCCGCCGGTGCCCGACATCGTGGTCGCGCGCGGGGTCCAGCCCTTCCACCTGCACCGGCAGCCGGTGCGTGGGCGGCTCGTGCGGCTCGGCCCGCTGGCCGATGCGCTGCTGACCCGGCACGACACCCATCCCGCCGTCACGGCGCTGGCGGGGGAGGCGCTGGCGCTCACCGCCGGGCTCGCCGCCGCGCTGAAGTTCCGCGGGTCGTTCTCGCTGCAGGCCAAGGGCGACGGGCCGGTGCCGATGCTGCTGGCGGACTGCACCGATGCGGGCGCGCTGCGCGGCTATGCCCGCGCGCAGGACGACCGGCTGGCGCCGCTGCTGGCGGACGGTGCGGCGCCGTCCGCCGCCGCGCTGCTCGGCCAGGGCTACCTCGCCTTCACCTGCGACCAGGGGCCCGAGATGGACCGCTACCAGGGCATCGTCGCGATCGAGGGCGAGACCCTCACCGGCATGACGGGCACCTATTTCCGGACCTCGGAACAGCTCGCGACCCATGTCCACCTGGCCTGCGCGCAGACGGCGGCCGGCTGGCGCGCCGGCGCGCTGATCCTCGAGCGCGTGGCGGGCGATGGCGGCATCGGCGCGGACATGGACCGGGAGGCCGAGGACGAGGCCTGGCGCACCGCCGTCGCGCTGGCTGCCACGCTGACCGATGCGGAACTGCTGGACGACGCCCTGCCGGGCGAGCGGCTGCTGCACCGCCTGTTCTCGCTTGAGGGGCTGGCGCTCGACCGCCCGCGCGCGCTCTCCTACGGCTGCCGCTGTTCGCGGGCGAAGCTGGCCGGCGTGCTGGCGGGCTTCGGGGAGGAGGATCTCGACCACATGGCCGAGGAAGGGACGATCACCATGACCTGCGAGTTCTGCAACCTCGGCTTCCGCTTCGACCGCGCCGAATTGCGCGGCGCCGAGGGCTGAGGCGGATGGCGCTGCCCCGCCGCGGCGCGCTTGTCGCCGCCCTCGGCCTCGCCGCGTGCGGGCGCACGCCGGAGGAAGCCTTCGCCCCCGGGCCGCCGCCTTCCTATGCCTACCTGCTGCCGCTCCGCCTCGCGGTCGGGCGGATCGAGGTGCTGCCGGCCGCCAACCCGGTGGCGACACGCACCATGCCGCCCGCGCCGGTAGCGCCGGCCGACGTGGTGCGCACCATGGCCGAGGAACGCCTGCAGGCCGCCGGCGGCCCGGCCACCGCGCGCTTCCGCACCCAGATCGCGACCCTGACGCGGGAGCCCGCCTCCGGCGGCGGGGTCTTCGGCGCGGCGACCGAACGGCTGAACTGCATCCTGCGCTGCCGGCTCGAGGTGGTGGGAGAGGATGGCGCGCCGGTCGGCTTCGCCGAGGCCGAGGTCAACCGCGCCTCGATCCGTCCCGCCGGCAGCCAGGCGGACCGTGCCCGCGCGGCGGACGAGATCGTTCGCCAGGCCGGGCGCGACCTGAACGTCGAGTTCGAATTCCAGCTGCGCCGCAACCTCCGCGCCCTGCTGCGCGCACCCGAGGCGCCCGGCGCGCCCGCCGAAACCCCGGCCGAGGGCGCCCCGACCCCGCCCGAGGCCCTCTCCATCTGAAGGAGCCCGCCATGGCCCGCATCGCCTTCTCCAACCCGCCCGGCGCACCGCAGCCGCAGTCCCGCTATTCCCAGGCGGCGCTGATCGAGGGCGAAGGCCGGCGCCTCGTCATCTCGGGCCAGGTCGGCGTGCGGCCGGACGGCAGCACCGTCCCCCACCCCGAGGACCAGATCGACCAGGCGCTGGCCAATCTCGGCGCCGTGCTCGCGGCGCACGGCATGGCGCCGGCGAACATCGTCAAGGTCACGGTCTTCCTGACGGAAACGGCCCTGGTCCCGATCTGGCGCATGAAGCGGGACGCCTTCATGGCCGGCCATGCGCCGACCAGCACCCTGCTGATCGTGGCGGGCCTCGCCAGCGGGGATTTCCAGGTGGAGGTGGAGGCCGAGGCGGTCGCCTGAGACCGGCCGGCCTTCCGGCTGACCTGGCGCCGGCCATCGGGCGTCCCCCGCCCTGCCGCCGAGGATCGACGGCATCGGCCGCCTTTCCCTCCGCGTCCCTTCCGGCCTAGCCTCGCGGCAAGGCACGGGAGGACGGGCCATGAAGCGACGCACGGCATTGATCGGCATCGGCGCGCTCGCCGCACTGCCCGCGGGCGCGCAGGAGGCGTGGCCGGCCCGGCCGGTCCGCCTCGTCGTTCCCTTCGCGCCCGGCGCATCCTCCGACACCCTCGCGCGGCTGATCAGCGCCAAGGCAGCCGGGCCGCTCGGCGGCAGCTTCGTGGTCGAGAACCGCGCCGGCGCGGGCGGGCTGCTCGCGGTGCAACACGTCGCGCGCGCGGCACCCGACGGCTACACCTTCCTCTGGGGCGGCGGCACGGCCATCACCAACGCGGTGATGCAGGCCAATCCCGGCTTCGACGTGCTGCGTGACTTCACGCCCGTCATCGTCATCGCCGAGCACCCGGCCGTGCTCGCGGTGAAGCCCGACAAGCCGTGGCGCACGATCGCCGAGCTCCTCGCCGCCGCGAAGGGCGTGCAGGGCGGGCTGCGCTACGGCTCGGGCGGCGTCGGCACGCCGGCGCACATGGCCGCCGCCGCCATGCTCCGCATCATCGGCGCCGAGGGCACGCATGTCCCCTATCGCGGCGCTAACCAGGCGACGCTGGCGGTCGAGCAGGGGGAGGTGGATTTCGCGTTCGCCATCAGCAACATCGCCCTGCCGCGACACCAGCAGGGGGCGGTGCGCATCCTCTGCACCGCGGGGTCCCGCCGCATGTCCGCGCTGCCCGAGGTGCCGACCCTGGCCGAGACGGTGCCGGGCGGGCCGGTGGTGATCAGCGCCTCCTCCATCGTCGGGCCGGCCGGCGTACCGGCAGCGATCGCGACGCGGCTGCACGCGGCCTTCCGGACGGCAGCGCAGGACCCGGCGCTCGGCGCCTCCATCGCGGCGGAAGGCGGCGACATCACGCTCTCGGAAAGCCCGGCCGCCTATGCAGCGGGGTGGGAAGGGGAGCTGCGGCGGTTGCAGGAGCTGGTGCGGGTGTCAGGGGCGCGGGCGGAATGAACGGGGACCAGAAGGTCGGGGAGAGGGAACTCCCCCCGAATCTCCCCTCCTTCTTTGGAGTTTGGCACCAGGTGACAAAGAAGGGAGGGGGATCGGGGGAGGTTCTCCTCCCCCGACCGTCATGAACCCCGCCGCCTTCTTCGCCGACTACGACGCCTTCGGCGAACGCCGCACCGGCGGCGAGGGCGATGCCGCCGCCGCCGCCTGGCTGCACGCGCGCGCGGCCGCCACGGGCGCCGCAGCCGTGCTGGTGGCCGTTCCCTTCACACGCTTCACGCCGGGCGCCGCGCGGCTCGAGGCCGGCGGCGCGGTCTTCGAGGGCCTGCCGCTGTTCGATGGCGGGCTGACCGCGGGCATCTCCGGCGCGCTCGGCCCGCTCGGCTCGGATGCGCCGATCGGCTTCGCCGAGATGGACCCGGCGGCGGCCAGCCTGCCGGGCAACGCCTTCGCCCGCGCGCGGGCGGACAGCCGCCATGCCGGCATCGTCGTCGCGCTGCGCACGAAGCCCGACGGGCTGGCGCCGCTTAACGCGCATGATGCGGAAGCGCCCTTCGGCCCGCCCGTGCTGCAGGTAGCGGGGCGGGATTCGCTGCGGATCGGCGTGCTGGCCGAGGCCGGCGCCGCCGCGCGGCTGGTGGTGGACGGCCTGCGCGCGCCGGGGCTGACGCACAACATCCGCGCGGCGCTGCCCGGCGCGGCGCCGCCGCTCGTCCTGCTGACGCCGCGGACCTCCTGGTGGACCAGCACCGCAGAACGCGGCGGCGGCGTGCTCGCCTGGCTGACGGCGCTGCAGGCGCTGGCCGGGGCGAAGCGCGCGCGCGGCGTCGTCGCGCTGGCCACCTGCGGCCATGAGCTCGGCCATATCGGCGCGCATCGCGCCTTCGGCGCGGAACCGGCGCTGGTGGCCGAGGCGCCGGTCGTGATCCACCTCGGCGCCAATCTCGGCACGGCGGAGGACGAACGGCTGACGGTGCGGAGCAATGTGGTCGGGTTGGCGCAGCGCATGGCCGAGGCGCTGGTCGCGGCCGGCCATCCCGCGCCGCCACTCGAGGTCGTGACCGGCGGTACGGCGAACGGGGAGGCGCACGAGGTCGAGCACCGCGGCGGGCGCTATCTGTCCCTGATCGGGAAGAACCCCTGGTTCCACGCGCCGGAGGACCGCTGGCCGGTCAGCGTGGACTGCGCGCGGGCCGGCGCCATCGCGCAGGCGGTGGCGGCGATGGCGGTGGACCTGGCGGCGCGCTGAGGGCGCGTCACCAGCCCCCGTCCAACGGCGCCCGCGACGCGAGGCCGAGGCGGATGGGTTCGGGCGGCTCGAAGCCCTCGTTCTCGGGCAGCGGGTCCTCGCGCTTCGCGGCGCCCAGCGCGGCGACGGTCGCGAGCCCCGCCAGGATGCCTGACCCCGCCAGCGCCGGCCGGTCATCATACCAGTCGAACCAGGGCAGGCCCGCGCGCGTGTAGTCGGCGGCGCTGGGCGGGACGGTCGGCGGCGCCTCCGCGGTCATGGCCTGCCAGTCCAGGCTGTTCGCCAGATGGACGAAGCAGCGGGACCGCGCGGACATCTCCCAGGCGTCGGGCTTTTCGTATGCCCTGACGATCGCCTGCGCGATGGCGCCACCGGCGCCGAGGCCGATGTTGTGCGCAAGAAAATGCACCTGTCCGGGCTTGATGGGCCCCATTTTCGCCTCGGCTTCCGCGAACAGGGCCCGCAGGCGCTCCCGCGCGGCCAGCCTCTCCTGCCAGATCGCGGCGCGGGCGGGGTGGGCGAGCAGTTGCACGCCGCCATGCTCAGCCTTGCCCGTGAGCTGTTCCTCGGCCGTGTAGCCGGCGCCGAGTGGCATCGCGACGAACTGCCGCACGATGCCCTTGCGGACGCAGAATCCGTCCAGCCAGCGCTGGCCCGGCACTTCGACGTAATCCTGGTCGGCGAAATCGGGCGCATTCTCCCATGGCTTGCCGTTCACCGCGTTCACCTTGCCGGCAGCGATCTTCAGGAGGAACGGGTAGCCCGTGGGGGAGGAGAAGTTCAGCCAGCACGCCTCCGCCTGCCACATCGGCATGGCGACGCCGCCGTGCCTCGCCCATCCCACCGGCAATCTTGCGGGGTCGAGGTCGTCCACCGCGCGCAGCGGGAAGCGGCCGAGGCCAGGCGGCAGGTGGTGGCGCCGCCCGTCGTCGGGCACGCGCAACGTGCGCTGGAACTCGACGCGCAGCACGGCGTCCGGATGGATTTCCGGGAACTCGAAGACCAGCGCGTCGTCATCGAGGCCGAGGGCCATGGCGGTGTCCTTCCGGGCTACCAATCCCCGTCGCGGATGCGGCGGAGCGTGCGTTGCAGGTCGGGCTCGGGCAGGTCGCGGAGCGCGCGGACGGCCTCGGCCAGGGCGGGGCGGGCGAGCAGCGCGGCAGTGACGTCCTCGGCCACGCGGCCCGCGAGCGGGAGCAGCGCCTCCGCCTCCAGGCCGAGATCGGCGGCCAGCGCGCGGAGGAAGGCCTCCGTCGGGCGCTGCGCGCCGCGTTCGATCAGGGAAAGGTAGGTGGCCGAGACGCCGAGCCGCGCGGCGACCGCACGCACCGAGAACAGCCGCGGTTCCACCACCGCACGGCGCAGGCGGGCGCGGCGCAGGCGGGGGCCGAGCTCGGCATCGGGTCGGGCCTCGGCGGTGATCATAACTGTCAACTAGACAGTTGACATTGTCTCGTCAAGAAAAAGGGCCCGTGCCGTCCGGGCCCTTGTTCCGTCGCGCCGGCGGGCCGTTCAGCCTTCCCCGCCCGCGCCCCGCTGGCCCTGGATCATCGACAGGAACTCGCGTCGCGTGGAGGCGTCGTCGCGGAAGGCACCGAGCATCCGGCTGGTCACCATGGACACGCCGGTCTTGTGCACGCCGCGCGTCGTCATGCACTGGTGCACCGCCTCGAACACCACGGCGACGCCCTTGGGCTGCAGCACGTCGTTGATGACGTTGGCCACCTGCGCGGTCAGCTTTTCCTGGATCTGCAGGCGCTTGCCGAAGGCCTCGACCACGCGCGCGAGCTTGCTGATGCCGACGACGCGCCCGTTCGGCAGGTAGGCGATGTGCGCCTTGCCGATGATCGGGCACATGTGGTGCTCGCACATGCTCTCGACGCGGATGTCGCGCAGCAGCACCATCTCGTCATAGCCCTCGACTTCCTCGAAGGACCGGGCGAGCAGCTCGACCGGGTCCTCCTCGTAGCCGCAGAACCATTCGCGATACGCCTTGGCCACGCGTTGCGGCGTGTCGAGCAGGCCTTCGCGGTTGGGGTCATCCCCCGCCCAGAGCAGCAGCGTGCGGATGGCGTCCTCGGCCTCGGCCTGCGTCGGGCGCGGCAGGCTCGAGGCCTGGTCGTCCGCGGGGCGGGAGGGGGGCAGGTGGATGTTCACGGGTCGGGATTCTTTCAGGGGGCGCACTGCGTCGGGCCATGCTCCGTGCCGGCGCGTCACGGCGCCTTCCTCGCAAACGCAAATGGGGGGGTGTCGCGACCGCGCAAGGCGGCCCGCGTCAATGCACCCGTCCCGAGGGCTGGTGCGGGCTGTCGAGGCTGAAGGCCGGGATCGCCACGTCGAAGCCCTCGCCGCTGTCCTGCACAACCATGTGGTAGGACCCCCGCATGAAGCCCGAGGCCGTCGGGAGCGGCGTGCCGGAGGTGTATTCGAAGCGCTCGCCGGGCTCGAGCACCGGCGTCTCGCCGATCACGCCCGCGCCATGGATGGTCTGCGTGCGGCCGAGCCCGTCGGTGATCTGCCAGGTGCGCCGGAGCAGCCGCACCGCCTCGGGTCCGGTATTGGCGATCTCGACGCGATAGGCCCAGACATACTGGCCCTGGTCGGGTTCCGACTGGTCCGCGAGGTAGAAGGCACGGACCGTCACGCGGATGCCGCGCGTCGTCGCGCTGAATTCTTCCTTCGTGGCCATCTGAGCGTTGCTCCCCAGGCGACATTCAAGCGTCGCGGGAGCGCTTTTGTCCACCTCCGCGTCGCGCGCCGCCTCAGGACGAGCCGCGTATCGCGGCCGTCGCCGCCCCCGCGCCGACGAGCACTGCGCCGCCGGCGCGGTTGAAGGCGCGCCGCAGGGCGGGCCTGCGGATGGCGCCCGAGAGCCGCGCCGCGAGCAGCGCATAGACCGCGGCATTCACCGCCGCGAGCGTCACGAAGGATGCGATCATCACTGCCGCCTGCGGCGCGAAGGCCGCCGCCGGGTCGACGAACAACGGCACGAAGGCGACGAAGAAGGCGATGCCCTTCGGGTTCAGCGCCGTCACGACATAGGCGTCGCGGAAGGCGCGACGCGCCGTCACGGGCGGCGCGGCGGCGGCATCCACCGGCGCCCGCCACATCCGCACGCCGAGCCATACGAGATAGGCCGCGCCCGCGAACTTCAGCACCGTGAACACCGTCGCCGAGGCCGCGAGCAGCGCGCCGAGGCCGGCCAGCGAGAGCGTCATCGCCGTGAGGTCGCCGAGCGCCACGCCGGCGACCAGCGGCAGCGCCGCGCGCGCGCCCCCGCCGAGCGACTGGCCGACCACGAGCAGGACGGTCGGCCCCGGGATCGCCAGCATCACCGCCGTCGCCGCCAGGAAGGCGAGCCAGGCGTCGAGCGCCACGACGCTATTCCGCCGCGCGCGCCGGCGCCGCGTTGGCGGCGTCGAGCGCCTGGCTCAGGTCGTCGATGATGTCGGCCACGTCCTCGAGCCCGACGGAAAGCCGCACCGTGCCGTCCGCGATGCCGAGCCGCGCGCGTTCTTCCGCCCCCACGCGCATGTGCGTCGTCGTCGCCGGGTGCGTCGCGAGCGACTTGGAATCGCCGAGGTTGTTCGAGATGTCGATGAGCCGCAGCGCGTCCATGAAGCGGAAGCACGCGTCCTTCCCGCCCTTGAGATCGAAGGTGACGAGCGTGCCGCCGGCCGACATCTGCGCCATGGCGAGCTTCTGCTGCGGATGGTCGGCGCGGAAGGGATAGAGCACGCGCGCGACCTCGGCCCGCTCGGCCAGCATGTCGGCGACGGCGGCAGCGCTGCGGCACATGGCGGGCACGCGCAGGTGCAGCGTCTCCAGCCCCTTCAGGATGACCCAGGCGTTGAACGGGCTGAGCGACGGGCCGGTGTTGCGGATGAACGGCTGCAGCGTGTCCTCCACCCACTTCTTCGAGCCCATCACGCAGCCGCCCAGCACGCGGCCCTGGCCGTCGAAATGCTTCGTCGCGGAATAGACGACGATGTCCGCGCCCGACTGCATCGGCTTCTGCAGCAGCGGCGTGGCGAAGACATTGTCCACCACCACGAGCGCGCCGGCCTTGTGCGCCAGGTCGCAGACCGCCTTCAGGTCCACGATCTCGAGCATCGGGTTGGACGGCGTCTCGAGCAGCACCATCGTGGCCGGCTTCGACAGCGCCGCCGCCCACTGCGCCAGGTCGGCGCCGTCCACGAACTCGGTCGCGATGCCGTAGCGCGGCAGCAGGGTCGAGACGATCCAGTGGCAGGACCCGAACAGCGCGCGGGACGCGACGACGCGGTCGCCGGCCTTGAGGTGCGAGAGCATCGCGGCATGCACGGCGGCCATGCCGGTGGCGGTGGCGCGGCAGGCCTCGGCGCCTTCCAGCGCGGCGAGGCGGGCTTCCAGCATGCCCACGGTCGGGTTGCCGAAGCGCGAATACTGGTAGTGCACCTCGGTGCCGGCGAAGGTCGCCTCGGCCTGGGCGGCGCTGTCGTAGACGAAGCCGGAGGTGAGGAACATCGCCTCCGCCGTCTCGTCGAAGCCCGAGCGCATCTGGCCGCCGCGCACGAGCAGCGTCGCAGGGCGGAGAGGGCGGTTCGGGGTCTTCCTGGCCATCGGGCGGCACCTTCACGGATGAATGGCGTCCGGCCCCTTCGCGGGCGGCGGATGCCGGGCATCCGCACGGCCGTTTAGCGCGCTTATTTTCCGCATCGTTGCCGATGCGACCCCCGAGGGGGACCTCGCCGCAAGCTGGCCGGACAAATCGCGAGGGGTGTTGCCACCGGCATCGTCGTTACGCCCGGGCGGGGCCGTGGGTCAAGCCGGGCCTGACGCGACCCTGCGTCGCCCGGCCGCCCGGGCCCGGGCACCGTCACCGCGGCGGGTTCGGCAGTCGCGACCAGGATGCCGGATGAACCGTATCCCGCCACTGGTCCGTCGTGACCCAGGTGCCGCGGGTGCGGTCGAACCGCGCCGGGCGCGCCACCTCGAAGGACCGTGTCCCGCCTGCGGGGTCGGGCGTGCTCTCCTGGCAATGGACGAGGATCTCGGTGCCGTCCCGCGGGGCGGTCGCGATCGGCGCGCGCGCCTCGCCGCCGGGGGGCGTGGCGGCGGCCCGCACCGCGCGCCGCGGCAGCGCCAGGACGACGCCGAGCCCGGCCATCAGCGCGGCCAGCCCGCCGAGGATCCAGGGCGTGACCCCCGGCCCCGCCGCCAGCGCGACGGCCGTGCGGGCATTCGAAGCCGGGTCGGCCGGATCGTAGACGATGCGCACCGGGCTGCCCGGCGGAAGCTCGGATGGCGCCGCCGCGACGCCGGATCGCGCGCGCACCACGCGGCCGTCGGGGGTCCGGAAGCCTAGGACCGGGTAGGTCGTGGTGCTGCGCCGGCCGCGCACCTCCTCGTAGCCGAGGACCCGGCCCTCCACCGCGATGCCGCGCGATGCCAGGGTCCAGTGGTCGCGTGCCTGCGACCAGGCACCCCAGCCCAGCACCCCGCCGATGGCGAGGCAGAACAGGACCAGGACCATCGAACGCTCGCGGCCCGCTTCGGGCCTGTCGCGACCATCGGCCATCGGTTCCTCCCGGATGGCATCGCACGCTTCGCCCGGGCAGGCCGGCCGGCATCGCCGCGCACGGTGACCGCGGGCCCGAAGGCGCTTCGCGACCATGCCATGGGGCGGGGCTGCGGCGCGACGGGAATCGCGCCGCCTGCGGCGGCGTGTCCTTGCCCGCGACCGCCTGCCCCGCCTATAGAAGGGGCGCTGCGGGCGTAGTTCAGAGGTAGAACGTCAGCTTCCCAAGCTGAATGTCGTGGGTTCGATTCCCATCGCCCGCTCCAGCCCCAGCCCCGCTGAATCCCTGGAAAGCCAGCACACGCTTGGGCTTTGGCCAGTGCCGAACAGTCTCCGCTGAACCTCGATCGCGTGCGCTCATTCGCGCATGGAGACGCCGTTTTGCAGCTCTTCGCGGACGGTTTGGTCAAAAGCTGGTCAAATGCCGGTGGGCCGAAAGCCTCTGAATCCCGCGCTTTGCGCCGCCCCTTCGATGCTTCGTGGTCAACGTTCCCTGGCGCGCACGGCAGGGAGATGAATGGTCAAAGGGCTGCTGGCGGCTGCAACGCCGTAGCGAGGTCGGGCCGGGCGGCCAGCACGTCCACGCCGAGGACGTTGGGAGCCCACAGGTTCGGGAAGAGCCGCTCGCTCTCGCCAAGTGGAAAGGCGATACGCAGCGGTGCGTCCGTCGCGCCGACCAACAGGCCGCGCTCGACCAGTGCTGCGATCAGGCGGCGGGCCTGCCGGTCACCAGTCCCGAGCATCCCTTGCACCACCCCGCGCGGCACCTCGCCAGCGAGGACCGCGCGCTCCAGCACGGTCACGACCCGCGGGTCCAGGTGCCCTAATGCCGCCTCGGCGGCGACATGGGCTCTGACGCGGCTCGTAAGCGCCTCTGGAGAGAGAAGCGCGGTCATGAACAACACCTGATCGAGCGAGGCTGCGAGGAAAAAGCGGACGAATTCGGCCAGTCGGCCATCCGAGAGCAGTCCGCGGCCATCAAGCCCCCCCCTGAGGCGGCGCATCCGCTCGGGCGAGATAGGCGCGGTAGGCCTCCACGTTGCGGGCGAGGCCCCTGGCGACAGACCAGAGGGGCGAGCCAGCACCCGCTTGCCTCAGCAGCGCGTGCGACAGCACGGATGTGCCCTCCTTCGTATCGTGGAGGCGAAGACAGCTGTTGCCGGTGTCCACCTCGGACCAGGTCAGGTTCAGGATCTCGCCGCGCCGGCATCCGGTCAGGGCGAGCAGCCGGGTGATCTTGGCCGAGGTGCTAAGCTGATCGTCGGCAAGCGCCTTCGCCAGCAGTTTCCCGAGCAGCCGATACTCGTCCTCCGAGAGACGGCGCGTCCTCTTCTGGTCCGCGGCTTTCCGGATGTCGTGTGCCGGGTTGCTTTCGATGATGCCGGCCTCCCGCGCATAGGTCAGCAGTGCACCGAGGAAGCCAACCGTGCGGCGACCCGTCCCCATGCCGCCGCGGATGGTGGCGCGCCCACGCCTCCGTGTTTTCATGTCGCCCTTCGTCTTGCCTGGCGCGATGTCGCGCATGAACTGCGTCACGTCGGCGATGGTGAGGTCGTTCACGCGCCGCGTGCCTAGCAGAGGGAAGATGTGGCGCTTGATCCGCCCCTCATCCGTGTAGATCGTCGAGGCTTTCTTCGGCCGTTGCTTCTTGCCGAGGATCAGGCCGGCCTTCGCGTCGGCCATATAGCGCTCCCAGAGTTCCTTGATCGTGACCGCACGGTGGTCGAGCTCCCGCTGCTCCGCCGGATTTTCGCCTTGCGCGATGCGGCCGAGGAGCACGCGGGCTTGTCGTCTCGCCGTCTCCGGCGTCCACAGGCCATGCGTGCCGATCGTGAAGCGCCGGGTACGCCCCTTGGCGCGATACTGCACGACGTAGCTGCGCCGTCCCGAGGTGAAGACCCGGAGGCCGAAGCCGGGCAGCTCGTCATCCCAGATGAAGTAGTCCGCATCCTGCGGCGTTGCCTGATCGATGGTGCGCTTGCTGCGCATTCCCAAGCCCTGTGGCCCTGGTCCGAGTTGGGACCCGTGGGCTCCATTCACGGGAGCACCACGGCAGCACCCGGGCCGAAACGTCGACGTGCAGACGGATACGCAATGCGGCGGCCGATGCCAGAAAAACTCAATCGATGTAGTGACTTAGATGGCCTCGGCGTGGAAAGAGAAAGCCTGGCGATCTCGTTCCGAAATCGATCCGAAATCGATTCGAAAGCAGAAGCGGAAGATTCGAATTCTTTCGGGTCCGCCGGTTTTCTCAACAGGCTGACCGAATTGCAGCCCTCCCGCGAGAAGCCGCAGCACGCGCATATTCCGCGCCAAACCGGATCGGGCTCCGGCGCATGGCTACGCCTGCCGCGTCGCGCGACAGGAGACGCGTTCGCCGATAAAGACGCGGGCGCCGTCACGCGCGGAACCCCGCCGCCGGCGGCGCGTCAGGCGTCCACGATCACCTCGAACCCACCGAAGATCATCCGGGTTCCGTCGAAGGGCATCTGGTCGATGGACCCCTTCATGCGCGGATCGGCGAAGACCTTCTGCATCCCCGCATCGCGCGTGGCCTTGTCGGGCCAGGTGATCCAGGAGAACACCACCGTCTCGTCAGGCCTGCGAAGCACGGCGGTGTGGAGGGAGTTCAGCTTGCCCTCGGGCACGTCGTCGCCCCAGCATTCCACCAGCGCGAGCGCGCCATGCTCCCTGAATACAACCGCCGCGTCCTCCGCATGGCGGCGGTATGTTTCCTTGTTCGCGGTCGGGACCGCCAGGACGAACCCGTCGACATACATGGGAACCCTCCATTCTGGCCCGTCGAATTGCGCGCCGCGTGCATCAGGTTCGGGTTCCTGGCACATCCGTCGCGCCCCCGGCAGAAGCGCTCGATTTCGTGGTCACCCGAGGGTCTGGCGCTTCCTCCGGACATGGGACGCGAAATTGTCGAGGATCGACTGCCAGCCATCGCGCTGCATATCGACGGCGTTTTGCGTCTCCGCGTCAAAGACCGTGGTCACCTTGATCCCGTCGCCGCATGGCTCGAAGGTCGTGCGCGCCCTGCGCCCGTCAGGCATGGCGAGGGTAACGGCCCGGTGCGGTTCGACTTCTTCGTAGACCCCATCGAAGTCGAAACCGAAGCTGCCGTCCTTGGCTTCCATCCGTGCCTTGTATGTACCGCCAACCCTCAGATCGACGATGGCGCCCGGGCAGCACCAGTCGTCGCTCGCGAAGTTCCATTCCTTGATGTCGGCGGGCGTGGTGAAGGTTTCCCACACGAGCTCGATCGGAGCCGCCACCACCGCTTCGACCGAGATTTTCTGTTCGGACACGCTTCTCCCTCCCCTCGGGATCCCGGCTGATATCCGGCGAACGCGTCAGCTGCGCCGCGCCGCCATAATGGCGGCGACGTCGATCTTTCGCATGGTCATCATGGCCGTGAAGGCGCGCCTGGCTTCCTCGCCATCGGCGGCCAGCGCCTCGGTCAGCACGCGCGGCGTGATCTGCCACGACAGGCCCCAGCGGTCCTTGCACCAGCCGCACATGCTCTCCTGCCCGCCATTCCCGACGATCGCGTTCCAGTAGCGATCGGTCTCCTCCTGGTCGTCGGTGGCGATCTGGAACGAGAACGCCTCGCTATGCCGGAAGGCTGGCCCGCCATTGAGGCCCATGCATGGGATTCCCGCGACCGTGAACTCCACGGTCAGCACGTCGCCGGCCTGGCCCGAAGGATAGTCGGCGGGCGCACGATGGACGGCGCTCACCTGGCTGTCGGGGAAGGTCGCGGCGTAGAAACGTGCGGCTTCCTCGGCATCCCTGTCGAACCAGAGACAGATCGTGTTCCGGGCCTTCATCCTGCCTCCGTGGCTAGGCCTGGGGGCCGGTCTGCAGGATCGCCCATTTGATCCCGAACGGATCGGCCAGCAGCCCCCAGTCGTCGCCCCAGAACTGGCGCTCATAGGGGGCGAGCACGGTGCAGCCCGCCGCCACCGCGCGGTCCCACCAGGCACGACCATCGGCGACGACGAGTTGCAGGTGGCCGAAGGCGTAGGATGGCGGCCCGCCGCTGCCGCCATGGTCGGTCATCATCAGCGCCCCGCCGTTGATGGCGACCTGCCCATGCATCAGGCCCGGAGCACCATCGGGCATCGGCATGCGCCCCATGTCCTCGGCCGCGAAGGCGCGGGCATAGAAGTCGCAGGCCTCGGCCGCGCGGCCTGCCATGGCGAGATACGGAATGACGCCCTGCATGAGCACGGCGTCGGGACGGGCAGGCGTGTCGTTCATGACGTCCTCCGTGTGTGGCGGTGCGTGGGCGGACCGTCTGGCCTTTTCCGAGAAACTTTGATATCAAATGATTATGCCGACGTCAAACACCGAAACCCTGCCCGCCGCGACCGTCCATCACATCCGCGACACCTGCCTGTGCCTTGCGACGCAACGCGCCGCACGGGCATTGGCACGGCGGTTCGATGCGGCGCTCAGGCCCTTCGGCCTGACCCACGGCCAGTTCTCGCTGATGGTCGCGCTCAACCGGCCGGAGCCACCGCCGATCGGGCGCCTCGCGCCGTTCCTCGCGATGGATGCCTCGACGCTGACGGCCGCGGTGAAGCCGCTGGAACGCCGGGGCCTGCTGCGGATCATTGCCGATACGCAGGACCGCAGGTCGCGCCGCGTGCAGATCACGCCCGAGGGGGTGTCGCTGCTGCGCGATGCGATCCCGGCCTGGCAGGCAACGCACGCCACGCTGGATGCGGGGCTCGGCCACGATGCCGCCGACGCGCTGCGGCAGGGGTTGGCGACCGTGCTGTGACGCCGACGGCACACGGGGGCGCGTGAACGCAGCCTGGGGCGCGCCGAGGGCAGACGTCGAATGGTCGCATCCCGCAGGGACCGCCGCTCGCCCTGGTCGGCACGCTCCGCCATGGCATGATCGGCCGGCAGCAGGCAGGCGAACATCATGACCATCACGCTCGTTCGGGGTCGCTACGTGATCGAGCGCGTCCTCGACCGCGACACCGCGGTGATCCACGAGGACGGCGCCGTGGCGGTCGAGGGCGACCGCATCGTCGCGATCGGGTCCCATGCCGACCTCGCCGCGCGCTGGCCCGCGGCCGGGACGCTCGGCTCCGACCGCCACGTCGTGCTCCCGGGCCTGGTCAACGGCCATCACCATGTCGGGCTGACGCCCGTGCAGCTCGGCTCGCTCGACCAGCCGCTCGAGCTCTGGTTCGCGACCCGCATGGTCGCGCGCGACGTCGACCTGCATCTCGACACGCTCTATTCGGCCTTCGAGATGATCGGCTCGGGCGTCACCACCGTGCAGCACCTGCACGGCCGCGCGCCCGGCCCGATCGAGGCGGTGGAGCAGGCCGCGCTCAAGGTCATCGGCGCCTATCGCGCGATCGGCATGCGCGTCTCCTACTCCTATGCCTTCCGCGACCAGAACATGCTGGTCTACGAGGACGACGCGGCCTTCGTCGCGCGGTTGCCGCAGGACCTCGGTGCCCGGCTGGCGGAGACCCTGGCCCGCTTCCGCATCACGGCGGAGGAGTATTTCGCCATGACCGCGCGCCTGGCCGAGGCGACGGAAGCGGACCCGCGCGTCGCGATCCAGCTGGCACCCACCAACCTGCACTGGGTCTCGGACAAGGCGCTCGAGGGCTTCCGCGACGTCTCGGAGGCGCGCGGCCTGCCGATGCACATGCACCTGAACGAGACCGCGTACCAGAAGCGCTACGCGCGGCTGCGCGGCGGCGGCACGGCGGCGGAATACCTGCGCGACCGCGGGCTGCTCGGCCCGCGCATGACGCTCGGCCACGCGGTCTGGCTGACCGAGGCGGACATCGACCTGGTCGCGGAGAGCGGGACGCTGATCTGCCACAATGCGAGCTCGAACCTCAGGCTGCGCAGCGGCGTCGCCTGCCTCAACTGCTTCGCGAAGCGCGGCATCCGCGTCGCGATGGGGATGGACGAGGCCGGCATCAACGACGACCGCGACATGCTGGCCGAGATGCGGCTCGTGCTCCGGCTGCACCGCGTGCCGGGTATGGACCCGGCCGAGGTGCCGACCGCGCCAGAGGTGCTGCGCATGGCGAGCGAGAACGGCGGCCTGACCACGCCCTTCGGCGCCGCCATCGGCACGCTCTCCCCGGGCTCCTTCGCGGACCTATCGCTCGTGTCCTGGGACGCGCTGAGCCACCCCTACCTGGACCCGCTCATTCCCGTGGTAGACGCGGTGCTGCTGCGCGCGAAGGCAGGGGGCGTGGAGACGGTGATGATCGGCGGCGAGGTCGTGATGCGGGACCGCCGCTTCACGCGCATCGACCGCGAGGCCGCGCTGGCCGAACTCGCCGCGCAGCTCGCCCTGCCGCTGAAGCCGGAGGAGGAACGCCGCCGCGTGCTCGCGCGCGACATCCTGCCGCATGTGCGCGACTTTTATGCCGGCTACTTGGACGGGGAGGTGCGCGAGCCCTTCTACGCGCCGAGTTCGCGACGTTGAGCCTGCGCGCCGGTCAGCGCGGGCTGGGGAAGCCCGTGAAGGCGTAGCCCTTGTTGCGGACCGTCGCGATGGTGCCGGTGCCGCGACGGCTGCCGAGCTTCAGGCGGATATTGTGCACAAGGTTGTCGAGCGCGCGGTCCTCGCAGCGGTAGTCGCGCCGCAGTACGGCGCGGGACAGGGTGTCGCGGTCCACCGGATGGCCGGGCCGCTCCATCAGCAGCGTGAGGAGTTCGTACTCCGTGCTGGTCAGAGCCACCGGCCGCCCGTCCGCGCCGAACACCTGGCGGAGCGCGAAATCAACGCGCCATTGCCCGGTCGGCGATGCCCCGGTGGCGCCACGCGGCGGTGCGGCGCGGCGCAGGTGGGCCCGCACGCGCGCCACCATCTCGCGTCCCGAGATCGGCTTGTGCAGGAAGTCGTCGGCGCCGACCTCCAGCCCGACGATTCGGTCCGCTTCCGAATTGTTGCCGGTAAGCATCAGGATGTGCGCGGTCGTGATGGCGCGCATTTCGTGGAGCACCGTCAGCGAATCCAGGCTGCCGAGCCACTGGTCCAGGATGACGACATCCACGCGGCTGCCGCGCAGGTGTCCCATCGCGGAAGCCCAGTCGGCCACCCGATGGGCCCGCATGCGGTATGCGTTGAGAAAGTCGACAAGTTCCTCGCCCACCGCATCGTCATCCTCGACGACGAGAATGCGCGGCAGATCCTGCGCGGCGGCGGACAGGGTCGCGTGCGGCGCGGGAACGGCGATGCTGCGATCCGGTGCTTCCGGCATGGTCGGAACACGTCCTTCACTCGGCGTCGCGGGCTTTGCGTCGGGCCCAAGGGGCGATGCTGGACCAGCCCTTGGCACGACGAGCGCTGCCACGCTCAATCTTTGTTACCGGACGGGGAAGCGTTAGAGAATATCAACTCGGCGTGCAAGGCGTGGGGCGGCACGTCGTGCAAACATTCCGGGACGGCAGTCCCAGGTTCCGGGCCCGCCAGGGCGGGCTTTACGATGTCGGTTGCCGCTCCAGGAACCTGGTCGTCCGGAACAGGAACCCGAGCAGGAAGCCGGCCGGGCCATGGGATCCGAGCGGATCCCGGCCCCGGGGCAGCGCGCGGCGGGTCGGATGGGTCCCCATCCGACCCTCTATCGGGCTAGTGCCGCGGCGCGGCCACGCGCGGCGCCGGCCGGGGCGCCTCCGCATCCGCGACGGCGCGCACCATGTCGAGCATCTTCCGGCGCTTGGCCGGATCGGAGATGCGGGCAAAGGCCTCCGCCACCAGCACGGCCTCCTGCACCGGCAGCCCTGCCAGGCCATCCACCGCCATCCGCGCGGCCATCGGGGCCGTGGGCCTCGGCGGGTGTTCGGCCTGGAAGAAGAAGGCGAGCTCGACGCGCAACACCTGCGCGACGGACAGCAGCGCCTCGGCCGAGCCGCGGGTCGTGCCGGCCTCGATGTCGCGCAGTTCCGCCTCGGTCAGCATCGCCAGTTCGGCCAGGCTGCCAGGTGAAAGGCCGCGCGCCGTCCGGGCGCCACGGACCCGCGCGCCGATGTGGCGCAGCATCTGCTGTTCCGTCGCCTCGCCGTCGGGCGTCGGCTGGGAGGCCCTGCGTCGGCCGATGATGCGCCCCTGCCGAGCCTGCTGCACGCGATCCCCCGATGCCCGCCGCCTGATCCGCCGGGACATCCGGCGGCGTGGCGGCCGGCCCAGTCCCAAGCCAACCGCCCCTGCATTCGCCGCGCCACGCCGAATCGCCTGTTCGGTGGAAAAGAGCACACGAATGCACGCAAACGAGGGGTTTATTTTTTTCGGGTTTTGTCGTTCAGGCGAAGCTTCGGCGCGCGCGGCGGGGTTCAGGTCTCGGCGCCGCCGTTCACCTGCAGCATCTGGCCGTTCACATAGGCCCCGCCCGGGGAGACGAGCAGCCGCGCCACCGCCGCCACCTCGGCCGGCGCGCCCTGCCGCCCGGCGGGCACGCGGGCGACAGCCGCGGCACGGTACTTCAGCGTCGCCGGGTCCGTCGGCTCGTCATCCGCCGCGATCGGCCCCGGGGAGATCGCGTTCACCGTGATGCCCTTCGGGCCGAATTCCTTCGCCAGCGCCTTGGTCAGCCCCCAGACCCCGTGCTTGGCCACGCTGACCGGCGCGCGTCCGCCATAGCCCTGGATGGCGTTCATGCCCGTGAAGTTCACGATCCGGCCCCAGCCGCGCGCCAGCATCCCCGGCAGGCAGAGGCGCGACAGCCGCACCGCGGCGTCGAGGTCCACCGCGATCACGCGATCCCATTCCTCCTCCGTCATCTCGAGGAACGGCTTCGCCGGCCGCAGCGCAGCATTGTTCACCAGCACGTCGACGCCGCCGAAGCGCGCCACGGCCTCGGCCGCGATGCGCGCGCATTCCTCCGGGCGGCCGACATCGCCCATCGCGACCAGCGCCTGCGCGCCGAGGCCGCGGACGGCCTCCGCCACGTTCTCGCAGGCCATGCGGTCGGAGGATCCGTTGACGACGACGTCGAAGCCGTCCTCCGCCAGGCCGAGCGCGACCGCGCGGCCGATGTTGCGACCTGCCCCGGTGATGAGGGCCGTCCTGCGCTGCTGTTCCATGTTCCTGCTCCCCGGTGGTGCGGGCCCCCTGGCCAAGCCGGGCGCTTCCCGCCTATTCCATGCACAACCCAACCCATCGGCCAGCGGAGCCCGCATGTCCACCTCCGGCCCCGTCCACCTGCGCTGGCGCGCCGCCGGCGCCGCGCCCGAGACCGAGACCTTCCCCGACCTCGACGCCGCGCTCGACGCGGTCGAGGCACGCTGGGAGACGCTGCGTGACCAGGCGCCGCAGATCCTCGACGCGCGCAGGATCCTGCTGATCACGACCGAGCAGCTCGCCGCCGCGATGGTCGAGGAGGACGAGGCGGAGAGCTGACGGCCGCCGCCGGCCAGGACGCGCCCGGCCGACCGCCGTGACCGCGCCGCGAGCCGCCGGCCCTGTCGTTCCCGCCGAGCCGGTGCAAGACTGCGCCGCGCAACGACGCGGGGGGCGGCCATGACGGCGGATGCCGACGACATCGAGGCGCGGCTCGCGGCCGTCATCGCTAAGCGCGGCTTCCTGCTGCCGCATCACGGGCTGATGGCCGTCGCGCTGCCCGACCTGCTGGCGGGCTACGACGCGGCCTACACCGCGCTCGCGCTGACGCCGCACCACCTGGATGAACGCAGCAAGGAATTCGTCTGGCTCGCCGTGCTGACCGCGGTGGAGGAGACGGTCACGACGCATCACGTCGTGAAGTTCCTGAAGGCGGGCGGGACTGATGCCGAGATCGAGCTCGCCGTGCGCCTGGGCGGCTTCCGGGAGGCAGGGCGGCGCATCGGCTTCGCCGCGCAGCATTGGTCCGTCCATGTGCCGGCATACGACCGCCGCGGCGCCTATCGCCGCGCGCTGGCGGCGCTCATCTCCGACATCGCCGTGCCGCCGGCCTGGATCGAGATGGCGATGGCCGCCGCCGCCGGTGCGCAGCGCGACTGGTGGGCCTTCGCAGAACATGTGCGCGGCGCCTATGCGGCCGGCGTGCCCGAGGACCATCTGGCCGAGGCGATCTCCATCATGATGTTCCCCGGCAGCGTGCCGAACTTCGTCGATGCCTGCGGGATCTGGCGCGACCTGGTGCGCGACGGCGCGGTGCCCGCGTCGGCGCGCTACCGCCGCTGGGCGGCGCTGGCGGGGCCTGCCGGCTGACCCGCCGTGTTGTGGTGCGCGGCACCGCTGCCTAGGATGCCCGCAAGGCCAACGATAATGAGCAACGGGAGACGGGACATGACGGAGTCTGACAGGACTAGGCTGGCGCGGCGCGAGATGCTGCAGGCGGCGGCATCGCTCGGCGGCATCGCGGCGCTGCAGGGCATCGGCACCGTGATCGGCATGACGGCGCGCCCGGCGCTGGCGCAATCGGTCGGCAGCCTCACGTCGCTCCGCTCCACGTCGAAGTCGTGGCTCTGGGCAGCCGAGGATTACGGCGTCGCGCGCCGGCACTTCGAAGCCTCGAGCGGGCTCAAGGTCGAACAGGCCTCGACGCAGCGCGGCGTGAACCACGACGCGCTGATCGGCGGCGCGGCCGACGTCCTGCTCGGCTCGCCGATCCAGAACATGCGGGTGCAGTTCCGCAACCAGCCTGTCGTGCTGATCCTCAGCATGGTGAACAAGTTCGCGTCCAACATCGTCATCAAGAAGGAAATCGCCGACCGGCTCGGCGTGACCGAGGCCTCGCCGCTGGAAGCCAAGGGCCGCGCCTTGAAGGGCTTGCGGCTCGGCACCACCGGCCCCGGCGGCGGGCCGGACCAGCTGCTGCGCTGGGCGATGCGGCGCGGCGGCGTCGATCCCGCGACCGAGGCGCAGCTTTCCCCCATCCGGGGCGGCGCGGCGATGATCGCGGCCATGGAGCGCGGGCAGATCGACGGCTTCTGCCTATCCTCCCCCACTTCGGACATCGCGATCCAGCGCGCTGGCGCGACCTACCTGTTCAACATGGCGACCAACCCGCCGGCGCAGCTGGCCGACTTCCCCTATATCGGCGCGGCCGTGACGCGGGAGACGATCGCCGCCAAGGGTCCCGCGCTCACCGCGTATTGCCGCGGCCTCGCGCTGGCGCTCCGCGAGATCAAGCAGAACCCGGCCGACTTCAAGGCATGGGCGAAGGGTTGGTTCGAAGGCATGCCGGAGGCGCTGTTCAACGTCTCCTTCGACAACAACCTGCCGATCTACCAGGCCGACCCGATGCCGACCGAGGCCGGCTTCCGCGCCAACGTCGCGTTCCTGGACGAGGACCAGAAGTCGCTCGGCCAGGACAGCGTGCCGGCCGGCTACACGCTCCGCAACGCCTACGACCTCCGGTTCGTCGAGCAGGCGATGCGGCAGCTGGGCTGAGACGGGCCTTGGCCATCGAGGTCCAGGGCGTCTCGAAGCACTTCGTGCGCAACCGCCGCGAGGTGGTGGCGATCGAGGATCTCAGCCTGACGATCGAGGAGGGCGAGTTCATCGCCCTCGTCGGCCCGTCGGGCTGCGGCAAGTCCACCCTGCTGAACATGATCGCGGGCATCCTCGACTGCACCGGCGGTGCCATCCTGCATGACGGGCGCGCAGTGAAGGGTGTCAACCGCGCGGTCGGCTACATGACGCAGGCGGAAAGCCTGCTGCCCTGGCGCACGGCGGAGGCCAATGTCTGGCTGCCGCTCGAGATCCGCGGTGCGCCGCGCGGTGAACGCACCGCGCGCGCCGCCGAATTGCTCGAGATGGTGAACCTCAAGGGCTTCGGCGGCCATTTCCCGAACGAGCTGTCGGGCGGCATGAGGAAGCGCGTGGCACTCGCACAGGTGCTGGCCTACGAGCCCGGCACGCTGCTGATGGACGAGCCCTTCGGCGCGCTCGACGCGCAGCTCAAGATGGTCATGCAGGAAGAACTGCTGAAGATCTGGGACCGGACGAAGAAGACCGTGGTTTTCGTCACCCACGACCTGGCCGAGGCGATCGCGCTCGCCGACCGCGTCGTGGTGTTCACCGGCCGCCCCGGCCGCATCAAGCTGATCGAGCCGATCGACCTGCCGCGCCCGCGCGACGTGTTCCGCGTCCGCTTCCACCCGCGCTTCCAGGAACTTTACGAGCATCTCTGGCAGTCGCTGGAAGCCGAGATCAGGATGGGGGAATCGCTATGAGCTTCTCCGCCGCCGAGGGCGCCGATTCCGGCGGGCTGCGCGTCTCCGCCGCGGTCGAGGAGCAGGAACTCCGCACCGTCCGTCGCCGCCGCATCCTGCGCGTCATCCAGATAGCGGTGGGCGTCGTGTTCCTGGTGTCCTGGCAGCTCGCCTCCGGCCGGCTGATCGACCCGTTCTTCGCTTCCTCCCCGCTCGAAGTGGGTGCCAAGCTCGTCATCTGGGTGGAGCGCGGCATCCTGTTCCGCAACCTCTCGATCACGCTCTACGCCATGCTGGCGGGCTTCCTGATCGGCTCGCTGATGGGCTTCGTGGTCGGCTTCCTGTTCGGCCGCTACGAATCGCTCTCGGCCATCTTCGACCCCTACATCACCGCCTTCTACTCGCTGCCCAAGATCGCGCTCGCGCCGCTCTTCATCATGTGGTTCGGCATCGGCATCGAGAGCAAGATCGCGATGTCGGCGATCATCGTCTTCTTCCTGGTGTTCCTGAACACCTATTCCGGCGTGCGCGATGTCTCGGCGGTGCACATCAACGCGGCGCGCATCATGGGCGCGTCGGAACTGCAGCTGCTGCGCATCGTCATCGCCCCCTCGGCCGCGGCCTGGGTGCTGGCAGGGCTCAAGGTCTCCGTGCCCTATGCGCTGATCGGCGCGGTGGTCGGAGAATTCATGTCCGCCAACCGCGGCATCGGCTACCTGATCGCGGAGGCCAGCGCGCAGTTTGACACCGCCGGCGTCTTCGCAGGGCTGATGGTGCTGGCGGTGGTCGGCATCATCCTGTCCGAGGTCATCAAGCGCGCTGAGAAGCGCATCCTGCGCTGGAGGCTCTGACGATGCCGGACGGCACCGCCATCGGCCGCGAGGCGCTCCGCGACGTTCCGGCGCGCGAAGTTCGGCAGGCGATCCGCGACGGGCGCTGGCGCGGCACCACGCACGACATGGCGCGCGGCTTCGTGCAGGCGAACCTCGCCATCCTGCCCGAGAGCCATGCGCTGGATTTCCTCCGCTTCTGCCTGCGCAACCCGAAGCCCTGCCCGCTGCTCGACGTGACGGACACCGGCAACCCGGAACCCGCGCGCGCCGCGCCGGGGGCGGACCTGCGCACCGACCTGTCGCGCTACGTCGTCTACCGCCACGGGAAGAAGGCTGCGGAGGTGAGCGACCTGCGCGACCTCTGGCGGCCCGACCATGTCGGCTTCGTCATGGGCTGCAGCCTGTCCTTCGACGCGGCGCTGGCCGAGGACGGCATCGACCCGGCCGAGCTGCGCCGCGGCCAGCAGGGCGCGCAGGCGCGCATCCCGGTCTATACCTCCTCCGTCGATTGCGTGCCCGCCGGCCCCTTCCGCGGCCCGTTGGTGGTCAGCCTGAAGCCGGTCCCGCGCCATCTGGCCGATCGGGTGCGCCAGGTGACGGAACGCTACCCGCTCGCGCATGGCGGCCCCGTCCATGTCGGCGATCCAGCCGCAATCGGCGTCGACCCGTCGCGCGCCGAATGGACCGAGGCCTGCGCCATCGGTCCCGACGAAGTGCCGATGTTCTGGGCCTGCGGCGTGACGCCCCAGGCCATCGCGCTCGCCGCCGGCATTCCCGAGATGATCACCCACGCCACGGGCCACATGTTCGTCACCGACCTGACGCTCGAGGACATCCGCCGATGACACGCAACAGCGTGATGGAGGGGATCGTCGCGGGCCGCCTCTCGCTCGGCCTGTCGCTCCGCATCGGGCGGGGGCTGGAAGCGGTGGCGGCGGCGAAGGCGGCCGGCTTCGACTGGCTGTTTCTCGACCTCGAGCACGGGCCGCAGAGCTTCGACCAGTTCAGCCAGATGGCGCTCGGCGCCCTGGCCATGGGGATCGCCCCCTTTGTGCGCGTGGGTGGGCACGAACCCTTCCACGCCAACCGCGCGCTGACCAACGGCGCGCTCGGCGTGTTCTTCCCGCATGTGGACACGGCCGAGGAAGCCGCCGCCTGCGCCGCCGCGGCCCGCTTCGGGCCCGACGGCATCCGCGGCGTCCCCGCCATCTTCCCGCATGTCGGCTACGCGAAGCCGCCGCTGGCCGAAGCCGCCCCGCGGCTCAACGCACTCACCACCGTCATCGCCATGATCGAGAGCGGCCGCGCCGTCGCGAATGCCGACGCCATCGCGGCGACGCCGGGCATCGACATCCTGTTCATCGGCGCCTCGGACCTGACGGTCGAGCGCGGCAAGCCCGGCGCCTACACCGATCCCGAGATCCGCGCGGCCTTCGACGCCGTCGCCGCAGCCTGCGCCAGGCACGGCAAGGTCGCGGGCTTCGGCGGCGTGGCGGATGCGGCACTGACCGCGGAACTGCTCGCGGGCGGGTATCGCTTCATGCTGGCGGGGAACGACTTCGACCTGCTGGTGGCCGGCGCCAAGGCGCGCATCGGGGCGTTGCGCGGGTAGGGCATCCGCGCGGACGCCCCCGCCTGAGGGGCTCTCGGGACGGGGCGCGTGTCTTGACGTGGAGGCCTTCGGAACGTCGGGGGAGGAGAACCTCCCCCGTACCCCCTCCCTTCTTTGTCTCCTGGCGCCAGACATCGGGGAATCGACGCCAGGCGCCAAAAAAGGTTGAGGGCGGTCTGGGGGGGGGGGGAGAAGGGAACTTCTACCCCCACCTTCCCTCCCACCATCACGCCAGCCGCGCCAGCGCCCGCGCCGCGACCGTCACCGCCGCCAGGTCGCGCGCGGCCGCCGCCTCGCGCACCAGCGCCGCCACCTCCGCCGGCTCAGCCATGCCGCCGGCCAGGTGCTGCGCGGCGAGCCGCGCCTGCGCGGCCGAGATCTCCTCGAGCAACGCAGCGCGGGCGCGCGGGCCGAAGGCGCCCGGCGCCGGGGCCGCGGCGACCGCCCCACGCAACGGTTCCAGCGCGAAGGCCTCCTCCACCCTGTGCCAGGCCTCGGCAGCCGCGGCGGCGCCGACACCGGTCGATGCCGCAAGCCGCACCACGGCCGGCGCCGCGGCCAGGCGCGGCGCGGCGGCGGCCAGCACGGCCGGCCCTTCCGGCAGGCCAGCGGCGGGCGTCACCTCCGCCGCCGCCGTCGCGGCCAGCGCCGCAATGCCCGGGCGCAGTTCGGCCAACGCGTCCTCGAGCGGCTGCGCCGGCGCGCCGAGCAGGTCCCGCGCCGCGGCCTCCTGCAACCGGCGCAGCGCCAGCAGCGCGGAGAGCCGCGCCTCCGCCGGCGCATCCGCGGCATCGAGCGCATCGCAGGCCGCCTCCAGGCCGAAGGCCTCGCCGGCCAGCAGCGCCGCGCGGCAGGCGGCGACCGGCCCGGCCTCGGTCGTCAGCCGCGCCAGCGCGGCGCAGCCCAGCCGGTTCGCGACCGTGTTCGCCAGGATGGTCGCGACGAGTTCCCGCCGCAGCCGGTGCCGCGCGATGAAGGGCGCGAAACGCTCCTGGAGCGGCTTCGGGAAATAGGCGCTCAGCACCGGCAGCAGCGCCGGGTCGTCCGGCAGTTCGGACCCCGCCAGCGCGTCGGTCAGCCACAGCTTCGCGAAGGGCAGCAGTGCCGCGATCTCGGGCCGGGTCAGCACCTCGGCCGCGCCGATCCGCCGCGCCATTGCCGCTGCGTCCGGCAGACCGGCCACGGCGCGGTCGAGCAGGCCGACACCCTCCAGCCGCTCCATCAGCGCCGCCTGCGCGGCCAGGTCGTCCGGCCCGCCCATCGTCTCGAGCGTGATGGCGAGCGACTGCTGGTCGTTGTCGCGCAGCACCAGGGCAGCGACCTCGTCGGTCATCTCGCGCAGCAGGTCGTCCCGCGCGCGGCGCGTCAGCACGCCCTCGGCCTCCGCGTCGGCAAGCAGGATCTTGATGTTCACCTCGTGGTCGGAGGTGCTGACGCCGGCCGAGTTGTCGAGCGCGTCGGTGTTCACCCGGACGCCCGCGCGCGCCGCCTCGATCCGCCCGGCCTGCGTGAGGCCGAGGTTGGCACCCTCCCCCACCACGCGGGCCCGGATGTCGCGGCCGTCGATGCGGATCGGGTCGTTGGCGCGGTCGCCGGCCTCGGCCTGGGTCTCGGCGCTGGACTTCACGTAGGTGCCGATGCCGCCGAAATAGAGCAGGTCGGCCTCCATGCGGAGGATGGCGCGCAGGATCTCGGCCGGTTCGGCGCGCGCGGCGGCAATGCCCAGCATCGCCTGCGCCTGCGCGCTCAGCGGCAGGGTCTTGGCGTTGCGCGGCAGGACGGCGCCGCCCTCGCTGATCAGCCGCGCGTCGTAGTCCGCCCAGGAGGACCGCGGCAGGCGGAACAGGCGCTCGCGCTCGGCGTAGGACGTCTCCGGGTCGGGATCGGGGTCGAGGAAGATGTGCCGGTGGTCGAAGGCCGCGCGCAGCCGTGTCTTCCGAGACACCATCAGGCCATTGCCGAAGACGTCGCCCGACATGTCGCCGACGCCCACCATGTCGAAGGGCGCGTCCTGCACGGACCGGCCGAGCACCTCCTGGAAGTGGCGGTCGATCATCACCCAGGCGCCGCGCGCGGTGATGCCCATGCCCTTGTGGTCGTAGCCGGCGGACCCGCCGCTCGCGAAGGCGTCGCCGAGCCAGAAGCCGTATTCGGCCGACAGCCCGTTGGCGATGTCGCTGAAGGTGGCCGTGCCCTTGTCGGCGGCGGCGACGATGTAGGGGTCGTCGCCGTCGCGGCGGACGATGCCGTCCGGCGTGATGACCTCGGTGCCGCGGTAGTTGTCGGCCAGGTCCAGCATGCCGCGCACCAGCGTGCGGTAGCAGGCGATGCCCTCGGCCATGAAGGCCTCGCGGTCGGTCATGGGCGGCGCATGCTTCAGCACGAAGCCGCCCTTGGCGCCGGTCGGCACGATGATGACGTTCTTCAGCACCTGCGCCTTCATCAGGCCGAGGATCTCGGTGCGGAAATCCTCCCGCCGGTCGGACCAGCGGATGCCGCCCCGCGCCACGGGGCCGCCGCGCAGGTGGCAGCCCTCCATGCGCGGCGAATGGACGAAGATCTCCCGCCACGGGCGGGGTGCCGGCATGTCGCCGGCACGCGCGCTTTCAACCTTGAAGGCCAGGTAATCCTTCCCCTGGAAGAAGTTGGTCCTGAGCATCGCGTCGAGCAGCGTCCGCAGCCGGGCCAGGATGCGGTCCTCGTCGGGGTTCTCGACCGCTTCGAGCAGCGCCGCCCAGCGCGGATCCAACGCGGCCTCGTCGCGCGCGGCCGCCGGGTCGAAGCGCGCACGGAAGATCGCGACGAGCAGCGCGGCAGCCTCGGGCTGGGCGGCCAGCGCCGCCTCGACGCTCGCCTGCGCGAAGGGAAAGCCGACCTGCTTCAGCCAGCGGAACATCGCGCGCAGCAGCCAGCATTCCCGCCAGGTCAGGCCCGCGCGCAGCACCAGGCGGTTGAACCCGTCCGCCTCCGCCCGCCCGTCGAGCAGCGCGGAGAGCGCGTCGAGCAGCGGCGCGAAGCGGTCCTCCTGCGCCTCGGCCCCGGCGTCGAGGTGGTAGACGTGGAGCACCACCTCCGGCCCGCCGGCCGGGCTCAGGTGATGCGGCTGTTCCTCGATGGCGCGCAGATCCAGGCTCTCGAACAGCGGCAGCGCATCGGCCAGCGGCAGCGGCCCGCCGGGGCTGGCCAGCCGCAGCGTCAGGCGCCGCGCCCCGTCCCCCGGCGCGCGGGACAGGTCGGCGCGCGGCCGCCCGGCCGCGATCGCGCGCTCGGCGAGCAGGATGTCGGCGACGCCCTGCGGCGCCGTCGCCGCCTCCCGGTACGCGGGGGGAAAGGCATCCCGCCAACGCCCCATCACCTCGGCCGCGCCGGCCTCGCCCCGCGCGGCGGCCAGCGACTCGGCCAGCCTTTCGCCGAAGCCGCGCGCGGCCTGCGCGAGCGCGGCCTCGAGCACCGGGACATCCACCGCGGGCAGGGCGCCCGGCGTGGTCGCGACGATGTAGTGCACGCGCGCCAGCGGCGAGTCGCCCAGCGCGATGTAGAAGGCCGAGAGCCTGCCGCCATAGGCGCGCGCGATCATCTGGCCCGCGCGCTCGCGCAGCCTGGTGTCGAAGGTGTCGCGCGGCAGCCAGGCAATGGCGGAGACGAACCGCTCGAACGGGTCGGGCCGCACGATCAGCGCCGCGCGCGGGCGGATCGTGAGGTCCAGGGCGCGCCGCGCACCCTCCAGCACCGCGGCCTCGGGCGCCTGGAACAATTCGTCGCGCGGCCAGGTGTCGAGGATGTTGCGCAGCGCGCGCCCGTCATGGGCGGTCGCCTCGACGCCGGCCATTTCCAGGATGCGGTCGCATTTGCGCCGCAGCAGCGGGATGGAGCGCGGGTTGCGGTTGTAGGCCGAGGCTGCGAACAGGCCGAGGAAGATTCGCCCGCCCGTCACGCGCCCCTCGGCGTCGAAGATGCGGGTCGCGATCACGTCGGCATGCTGCGGGCGGTGCACCGTGGCGCGCATGTTGGCCTTGGCCACGGTGACCGGGGTGGGCGCCGAGAGCGCCGTGCGCACGGCGACCGGCACGGCGCCGAGGTCCCGCAGCACGTCGAAGACCGGCAGCGCAGGGTCTGCCAGCAGGCCGAGGTTCTCGGCCGGCACCATCGCGAGCCCGTCATCCGGCTGCACCTCGAGCCGGCGATGGCCGAGCAACACGAAATTGTCCTCGGCCAGCCATTGCAGGAAGGCGACGGCCTCCTCCGCATCGGCACCTCCGGGGGCCGCGACCTCCGCAGTCGCCTGGTGCAGCAGCGCGAGCATGCGCGGGAAGGCTTCGGTCGCGGCGCGCACGTCGGCCATGGCGCGGGCAAGCGCCGCCTCCAGCGCGGCCAGCGATTCCTCGTTGCGCGTGGGCATGCCGGACAGCACCGGCCCGGCCGGGCCCAGCACGACGCGCATCATGCTCTCCCGCGCGCCGCCCTCGACGCCCAGCGCCAGCAGATGCCCGGCGGCGTCGCGCGCCACGCGCAGCACGGGATGGAGCAGGGAGGTCACGGCGCGGCCGTGCAGCGCCAGGGCGGCGAGCACGGAATCGACCAGGAAGGGCATGTCGTCGGTGACGATCTCGGCCACCGGGCGGGCGCCGGTGCCCGGCCCCGGCGGCAGGACGCGCACCTTGGCGGCACCCGGCCGGCGATCGGCGGCGAAGGAGAACAGGCTGGCGGCGGCGGCGGCCATCGCGTCGGGCGGCTCGGCGGCCAGTTCGGCAGCCGGCACACCAGCATGGAGCGCGCGCAGCAGGACGGCTGCCCCCTCGGGCAGGCCGGGCGCGAGCCGCGCCAGCGCCTCGGCCCCCGCGCGCAGGATTTCCTCGCGGGCGGTGTCGGGCAGGGTGCGCGCGTCGTCGGCCATCGTATTCTCCGTTTCCTCCGCTGCCGGGAAGGTGCGCCCGCGGCGGTCCCCGCGTCCACCATGGCGCTGACTCCGGGGCGCAAGAAAGGCTACACCGGGGGACATGAAGATGACCCTTCAGGACCTGCTCGCGCCCATCCCGCCCGAACGCTTCATGGCCGAGCACTACGACCGCGCACCGCTGCACATCGAGGGCGGGGCGGACAAGTTCGCGGCCGTGCTCGACTGGGCCGGCATCAACCGCCTGCTCGACATGACGCATGTCTGGACCGAGACGAGCCTGAAGCTCGTGCTCGACAGCGTGCCGGTGCCGCCGGCGCAGTACAGCGTGAAGGCGACGTCGCGCGACGGCGCGCCGGTGCTCCAGCCCGTCGCGGCCAGGGTGCAGGATTGGGTGCGGCGCGGCGCCTCGGTCGTGATGAACGACGTGGACAGCCTGACGCCGGGCCTGGCCGCGGTATCCGACGCGCTGGAAGGGGCCGGCTTCGGCAAGGCGCAGGCGAACGTCTACATCTCCTGGCAGTCGCACAAGGCCTTCCACGCCCATTACGACACCCATGACGTCTGGGCCGTGCAGGTCGAGGGCGAGAAGACCTGGAACGTCTGGGAAGGGCGCGCCGAATGGCCGATCGCACACCCGGTGTTCCGCGGCCAGCCGCAGGACCACCATGAACGCGCCAAGGGCGGGCTGCGCGCCAAGGTCCACCTGAAGAAGGGGGACATCCTCTATCTGCCGCGCGGCTGGTACCACGACGCTCTGGCCGAGGCGCCGAACTCGGTCCATGTCGCCTATGGCGTGCACGCGCCGCTCGGCATGGACCTGATGAACATCCTGACCGAGCGCGCGCTGCACGACCCCGCCTTCCGGCAGCCGCTGCCGCGCCAGGACGGCAGCCCGGCGGCAGCCTACGCCCTGACCCAGCGCGCCGCGCTGCTCGGCCAGAAGCTGCAGGACTTCGCCAGGGACCCGAAGGTGCTCGAGGTGCTGGCCGGCTTCGTGCGCGACTACCGCTTCCAGCGCGGCGGCTACGACCTGCTGACGGCGCGGGACGGCGCGCCGGCCGCCCCAGCGGCCCCCGCCCCGGTGCCGGCCGCGCCGCCCCCCGGCCCCGCCTTCCGTGTGGTGCCCGGCGCGAAGCCCGTCCGCCGGGGCAACGAATTCGGCCTCAAGACGCCGGCCGGGGTGCTCGTGATGACGCTGCCGGAGGTCGAGGCCTCGGCCTGGGTCATGGCGCGGCCGCGCGTGACCGAGGCCGAGCTGCGCGCCGCCTGGCCCACGCTCGATGCCCCCGCCCTCATTGTCCGGCTGCGCGAGGCCGGCGTGCTGGCCGCGTGACCCGCGCGCGCCTCGCGCTTCTGGCGCTGATGGCGGCGACGCCGGCGGCGGCGCAGATCCGGCCCTTCTCCTGCGTCGGCGCGGAACAGGTGCAGGACGACGTCTTCTCCGTTCCCTTCGACCGCGGCAGCGCGCGCGTGACGGAGGCGGCGCGCTCCGCCCTCGCGGCGGCGGAGGAAGCGCTGCGCGCCGACCCCGACCGCGTCGCCTGCCTGCTCGGCCATGCAGGGCAGGAGGGGGGGGCCAGCACCTCCATCCGCCTGGCCGCCGAACGCGCGCGCGCCGTGGCCGCCGCGCTCTCGTCCCGGGGCATCGAGCGCGACCGCCTGCGCGCCGAGGCGCGTAGCGCGCAGTTCAGCCCGCGGGTCCGCGCCGCGGTGCCGCCGTCGCGCACCGTGACCATCGTGGTGCTGCCAGCGCCCTGACGGCGTATTTTCGTCACACTGTGGCTTCGCTGCGCTTGCGCGGTGCAGCATGAACCAAGCATGATCCGGGCCATACGCCCCCCGAAAGGCCTTCGATGCGCCTTGCTTCGCTGGCGATGGCGCTCTGCCTCGCCCTGCCCGTCCATGCCGCCCTGGCACAGGGCACGCCCCCCGTGCGCGAGCGGGAGGCCAGCATCGTCAACCAGTCCGGCCAGACGCTGCGTGAGCTCTACGCCGCGCCCCCGGGTGCCGAGGATTTCGGCCCGGACCTGCTCGGTGCCGACACCGTGCCCGATCGCGGCACCTTCCGCGCGCGCATCCCTGGCGCCGCCTGCGATCTGGAGTTCCGCGCCGTCTACCAGGACGGCACCGAGGAACGACCGCGCCACAACATCTGCCGGAACCGCCGCGTGCAGCTGGGCGACCCCAGCATCCCCATGCGGGAGGCGACGGTCCGCAACGAGACCGACACCGTGCTGATGCAGGTGTTCGCCCTGCCGCCGGGCGCCGAGGGCCGCGGCCCGGACCGGCTGGGCGAGAACGTGGTCGAGCCCGGGCGCGAACTGCGCATCCGCCTCGGCCGCACACGCGACTGCGTCTTCGACGTCACCGCCGTCTTCGAGGACGGGGAGGAGGAGCGGCGCGCCGCGCTCAACCTCTGCCGCGAGCCGCGCATCGTGCTGGGCGACCCGGCGGCGCCGCGGCGCGAAGCGCGGGTGACCAATGCCTCCGACCGCACGATCCGCGAGTTCTACGCCTCCGCCCGCGCGCCGGCGGCCTGGGGGCCGGACCGGCTCGGCGTGGACGTGCTGCCGCCGGGCTCGGGCGTCACGCTGCGGCTGCGCGGCCAGGCCTGCCTCTGGGACATGCGCGCGGTCTACGACGACGACGCCGAGGAGACGAAGCAGGGCATCGACCTCTGCACGGTGCGGGAGGTGGCCTTCGACGGCTCCGGCGCGCCGCGGGCGCCGGAGCGCCGCTTCACGCTGGTCAACCGGCACGGCGCGATGATCCAGGAGGTCTACCTCTCGGCCCCGTCCGAGGAGGATTGGGGGCCCGACCGGCTCGGCGAGGAGGTCCTGCCGCAGGGCGAGCGCCGTGACGTCACGGCCCGGCTGAGGGAATGCGAGGCGGACCTGCGCATCGTCTTCGAGGACCGCCGCGCATCCGAGGAACGCGCGGGGATCAACCTCTGCGAAGCGACGACCATCGTGCTCCGCCCGGGCTGGACGCTGGCTGACCGGCTGGACGAGGGGGAGGCGTCGGACAGCGGGCCGCGCCCGGGCAGCGTGCGGCTGCGCAACGCGGCCGAGGTGCCGGTGGCGGAGCTCTACGCCGATGCGCCGGGCGCGCCGCGCGGGCCGGACCGGCTCGGGCGCACCGTGCTCGGCGCCGGGGAGAGCCTGGATTTCGCGCCGCCCGAGGGCGTCGGGTGTGAGGCCGACCTGATCGCGGTGTTCCGCGACGGGCGGGAGGTGCGGCTGCCCGCGACCGATCTCTGCGCCGGGACGGAGCTCGTGCTGCGATGAGGCGGCTGCTCGCGGTCCTGCTGCTTCTCGCCGCCGCGCCGGCCGGGGCGCAGGGCATCCCGGAGGCGCAGCGCGGCACCTGGGCGGCCGGCGACTGCGCCGCGCCCGGCGCGCTGCTGCACGTGACGGCACGCAGCCTGGCGCGCCTGCCCGCCGAGGGCGGCGCCCGCCTGATCCGCTTCCGTGCGCTGCGCCCGCAGGACGGCTGGGCCATCGGTACCGGCGGCGGCGCCGAGGCGCCGCGCGTCATGTTGCGGGCGGCCGGGGAGGCGCTCGAGACCATCGAGCCCGACGCCAAGATGCGCGACGACCGCCTGCCCGGAGATGCGCCGGTGCTGCGCTGGACGCGCTGCGACGGCCCACCGCCCACCCTGGCGCTGCTGCACGGGGAGGGCCTCGCGTTCCTCGGCGCGCTGGAACGGATCGAGGCAGCCTGCCAGACCGGCACCGCGCCCGACTGCCTGCGCGAGGTGGTGGCGGTGGGCGACGTCTCGGGCGACGGGCTTCTCGGCGTCGCCGAGATCGCGCGGCTGTTGCGCGGCGCCGCCTGGGCGCTTGCGGCGCAGGAGGGCGCTGAGCCCGATACGCTCGCCGCCGCGGCGGGGTTCGGTGGCCTCGCCGCCATCGCCGCGGCGCGGCTGATGGTCGAGGGACTGGACTATGACGGTGACGGGCGGCTCTCGGCGGCCGAGATGGGCCAGGACCGCGCCGCTTTCCCGACCGGCGCGGGGGCGGCGGCGGGCCGGCCGGTCGCACTCGACGCGCTGGCCGACGGGGTGGGGCTGCTGCGCCGCCTGATGGAAGGGCTGGCCGGGCCGTAGCCACCGGGAGCCGCGCCGCGATTTCGCCTCTGGGTTTTATTGTCTTTGTGATATTCTCCCTTAATGCGCGGAATTGCGATCCTGTGCGCCCTGCTCCTCGGCGGCTGCGGCAACACCACCGGGGCCGACGTGCTGCGCGTCATGATCTGGCCGGTGCCCGTGCCGGATAGCTGGTTCGCCGCGCCGGACGGGCGGGAAGGCGAATGGGACCCGGAGCCCCCCGCCGCCCCGGGCGGGGAGGTGACGCTGGCGCTCAGCCTCGGGTCGCGCCAGGGCGTGGCGCGGCTGGTGCAGGAAGAAGGCGAGCGCCGGATGTGGCGCACCGCCGGCGGCGTCGTGGTGGCGACCGAGGGGCCGCGCGTGGTGGCGACCGCCGGGCTGCGCGACGTGCTGGCCGCGACGCGGTTCGAGGGCGGCGCCGACCCGCTGCTGCGCCTGGCCGACCTGGCGGACGGGGAGGAGGTGCGCGCTGCGCGCGTGGTGGACGTGATGCGGTCCGGCAACGACCCCGCGCGGATGCGGTTCGGGCTGCGGCTCGACTGCCGCATCGGCGCGGCGGCCACCGACGCGCCGGACACCCTGCTGGTCGAGGAACGCTGCCGGGGCGCGGCGCGCTTCACCAATCGCTTCTGGGCCGATGCGCGGTCCTACGCCGTGTTCCGGTCCGAGCAATGGGTGGGCGAGGGACTGCCGCCGCTGGTGGTCGAGGTGATGGGCCCGCCGCCGGACGACGTCATCCCGCTGCCCAGGTAAGCCCCGCGCGGCGCGCCCGGCGCGTGACCAGCGCCAGCCAGCCGAGCTGCACCGCCAGCGCCGGCACCACCACCACGGGCTTGGTGCCGACCGGCAGGTGCAGGAAGGCCCAGACCAGGACGCCGTGGAAGCAGACGAAGCCCCAGTGGACCGCGGCGACCGCCCGCACGCCCATGCCGGAGCGCTGCGCCATCTGATAGAGGTGCGTCCGGTGCGCCGCCGCCACGCGTTCCCCGGCGGCCGCGCGGCGGACCAGGGTGAAGGCGGCGTCGAACAGCAGCCCGAACAGCAGCAGCGGCACGATCAGGAAGGACAGCTGCGCCGCGTCGAAGCCCGCCGCCGCCACTGCCAGCACCGCCATCATGAAGCCGAGGAACTGGCTGCCGACATCGCCCATGAAGATGCGCGCCGGGTGGAGGTTGAACGGCAGGAAGCCGGCCAGCCCGGCGGCCAGGAACAGCGCCGCGGCATAGACGAACCAGCCGCCCTGTTCCCCCGCCGCGACGCAGAGGATGGCCGCGGCCAGGAAGACCGAGCCGCCGACCAGCCCGTCCAGCCCGTCCATGAAGTTGATCGCGTTGGTGCAGCCGACGATCCAGAACAGCGTCAGCGGCAGGGCGAGCCAGCCGAGCGGGACCTCCCCCAGCAGCGGCAAAGCGAGGCGTTCTAGCACGAGGCCGCTGCCGATCGCGACCAGCGCGGCCGCCGCCTGCGCCGCGAGCTTCACGGAGAACCGCAGGTCCGAGACATCGTCCCAGAGCGAGACCAGGGCGATCGCGACCGCCGCGCCGATCACGCCCAGGAATTGCGGCGGCGGCAGCCGGGCGAAGTCCGCCCCGGCATAGAGCACGGCCATGCCGGCCACGAAGGCGAGCACCACGCCGACGCCCCCGCCCCGCGGCGTCGGCCTGGCGTGGGAGGAGCGGGCATTGGGGTGGTCCAGGATCGGCCACGCGATCATCAGCCGGACCGCCGCCGCGGAGAGCAGCGCCAGGGCCAGCGCGAAGGCGAGGTGCCTGAGGACGGCGTCGAGCAGCATGGGCGCGCGGCTATGCAACGCGGCGGCGGGGCCGTCCAGCGGGCCGGGTACTTTCCCATGGCGTTTCCGGCGAAACCGCGCCATACACCCCCCCGGCGACGTCCGGCAGCCTGCCGGCGCGCCGACCGCCGCGACCGCGGCGGGCCGACAGAGAGAAAGCCGCGGGACCCGGACCGGACCGCCGCGGCGTTTCCGGCCACATGGGCGGCCTTCCCGTCGCGAGACCCGCGATGGGCCCACCCCATGCCGCCCGAGACGCCGAGCCTACCGGCCCCGAAATCCTGGTTCCGGTGCCCCCCCTGTTTCGCCCCCCGTGTCGCATTCCGGGGCCCATCCGGGCCCCATCAGCCGCGCGGCTGCTCGCATGGGACGGGCAGGCACGGTGTGTGCGGCGCCCGAGGCGCCGCGCCCGAAGGGACGACAGATGTTCGACAAGTACTTCCGCAAGGAAATCAACTGGGGCGGCAAGACCCTGGTCCTCGAGACCGGCAAGATGGCCCGCCAGGCCGACGGCGCCGTGGTGGCGCGGCTCGGCGACACCATCGTGCTCTGCACGGCGGTGGGCAACCGGGGCGTGAAGCCCGGCCAGGACTTCTTCCCGCTGACGGTCAACTACCAGGAGAAGGCCTTCGCGGCCGGCAAGATCCCCGGTGGCTTCTTCAAGCGCGAGGGCCGTCCGTCCGAGTTCGAGACGCTGACCTCGCGCCTGATCGACCGGCCGATCCGCCCGCTGTTCCCGGACGGGTTCCGCAACGAGGTGCAGGTGGTCGCGACCGTGCTGTCGCATGACCTCGAGAACGAGGCCGACATCGTCGCGATGGTCGGCTGCTCGGCGGCGCTGACGCTGTCCGGCATTCCCTTCTTCGGCCCGATCGCCGGCGCACGCGTCGGCTACATCGGCGGCCAGTACGTGCTGAACCCGACCGCCGAGGAGCGGAAGGCCTCCGCGCTCGACCTCGTGCTCGCCGGCACGGCCGAGGGCGTGCTGATGGTGGAATCCGAGGCGAGCGAGCTGACCGAGGACGTCATGCTCGGCGCCGTCGAGTTCGGCCACAAGTCGTTCCAGCCCGTGATCCAGGCGATCATCGAGCTGGCCGAGGTTGCGGCGAAGGAGCCCTGGGCGCTGACCGAGGAGAGCGACGCGACCAAGGCGCTCAAGGCCCGCATCGCGGAGCTGGGCCGCGCCGACATGGCGATCGCCTACACTGAGACCCAGAAGCTGCTCCGCCAGGAGAAGGTTGGCGCGGTGAAGAAGGCCGTGGTCGCGGCGCTGGAAGCCGAGGGCGCGGACGTGACGGCGGCCAAGGGGCTCCTGAAGGAGCTCGAGGCCGACGTCGTGCGCAACAACATCCTCGACACCGGCAAGCGCATCGACGGCCGCGACACGCGCACCGTGCGCCCGATCATGGCGGAAGTGGGCGTGCTGCCCCGCGCGCACGGCTCGGCGCTGTTCACCCGCGGCGAGACGCAGGCGCTCTGCGTCGCAACCCTCGGCACCGGGCAGGACGAGCAGATCATCGACGCCCTCGCGGGCGAGTACCGCGAGGACTTCATGCTGCACTACAACTTCCCCCCGTACTCGGTGAACGAGACAGGCCGCATGGGCTCGCCGGGCCGGCGTGAAGTGGGCCACGGCAAGCTCGCCTGGCGCGCCATCCACCCGCTGCTGCCGGAGAAGGAGAAGTTCCCCTACACCATCCGCGTGGTGTCGGAGATCACGGAGAGCAACGGCTCGTCCTCGATGGCCACCGTCTGCGGCACCTCGCTGTCGATGATGGATGCGGGCGTGCCGCTGAAGCGCCCCTGCGCGGGCATCGCGATGGGCCTGATCAAGGAAGACCGCGGCTTCGCCGTGCTGTCCGACATCCTGGGCGACGAGGACCACCTCGGCGACATGGACTTCAAGGTGGCCGGCACGGATGTGGGCATCACGAGCCTGCAGATGGACATCAAGATCACGTCCATCACCTTCGAGATCATGAAGATCGCGCTGGACCAGGCGAAGGACGGCCGCCTGCACATCCTGGGCGAGATGTCGAAGGGCCTGACCGGCCATCGCGGCGACGTGGCGGCGACCGCGCCCCGCATCACCGTGATCAACGTGCCCAAGGACAAGATCCGCGACGTGATCGGCTCCGGCGGCAAGGTGATCCGCGAAATCACCGAGCAGACCGGCACCAAGGTCGACATCGAGGATGACGGCACGATCAAGGTGGCGGCGACCTCCATCGAGGCCGCGCAGCGCGCCATCGACTGGATCCGCGGCATCGTGGCCGAGCCGGAAGTGGGCGTGATCTACAACGGCCGCGTCGTGAAGACCGCCGAGTTCGGCGCCTTCGTGAACTTCCTCGGCGCCAAGGACGGGCTCGTGCACATCAGCGAGCTCGCGCAGGAACGGGTGAACAAGACCACCGACATCGTCAAGGAAGGCGACCAGGTGAAGGTCAAGGTCCTGGGCTTCGACGACCGCGGCAAGGTGAAGCTGTCGATGCGCGTGGTCGACCAGGCGACGGGCGCCGACATCACCGAGCAGGTCGGCGCGCGCCGCCCGCGGGACGATGGCGACCGCCCCGACCGTGGCGGCGAGCGCCGCGACCGCGGCCCGCGCCGCGACCGCGGCGGCGAAGCCGCCGACTGACGACAAGAACACGACAATCGGCTCGGCCGGGACCCTGCACAGCAGGCCCGGCCGATGCCATATTCCCGTCATGAAGTTCCCTGGGAGCGCCGGTTCTTGAAGGCCATCAATGCGATCCGCATGGGCGGTGTGGATGTCCTGCCGCTGGTGGAAGGCGGCAAGGGCGTCGCGATCTCCAACGGTTCATCCTGCGGGGCCTGGGCGGCCTCGGGCGGCGTCGGCACGTTCTCCGCGGTCAATGCCGACAGCTACGACGCGGACGGACGGCCGATCCCGCAGGTCTACCACGGCAAGACCCGGCGCGACCGGCACGAGGAACTCGTGCGCTACGCGATCGACGGCGCCGTCACGCAGGCGAAGCGCGCCTGGGACATGGCCGGCGGCAAGGGCCGCATCCACGCCAATATCCTGTGGGAGATGGGCGGCGCCGAGCGCGTGGCGCGCGGCATGCTGGACGGCGCGAAGGGCCTGATCCACGGCATCACCTGCGGCGCGGGCATGCCGTACCGGCTGGCCGACATCGCGCGCGACTACGGCATCCACTACTACCCGATCGTCTCCTCCGGCCGCGCTTTCAGCGCGCTCTGGAAGCGCGCCTACCACAAGACGCGCGAATGGCTGGGCGGCGTGGTCTACGAGGACCCCTGGCTCGCCGGCGGCCACAACGGCCTGTCGAATTCCGAGGACCCGAAGAAGCCCGAGGCCCCCTACGCGCGCGTGCTGAAGCTGCGTGAGCAGATGCGCGCCTTTGGCCTCGACGACACGCCCATCATCATGGCCGGCGGCGTCTGGTGGCTGGAGGAATGGGCCGACTGGATCGGCAACCCCGAACTCGGCCCGATCGCGTTCCAATTCGGCACCCGCCCACTGGTCACGCAGGAAAGCCCGATCTCGGACGCCTGGAAGCAGCGGCTCCTGACGCTCAAGGCCGGCGACGTGCTGCTGCAGCCCTTCTCGCCGACCGGCTTCTATTCCTCGGCCGTGCGCAACGACTTCCTGCGCGAGCTCGAAGACCGCAACGAGCGCCAGGTCGCCTACACCAGCGAGCCGATCGGCGAACACCTGTCCGAATACGGCGTGGGCCCTCGCAAGCGCCCGGTCTGGGTCGCGCCGCATGACCTCGCGCGCATCAACCAGTGGGAGGCCGAGGGCTTCACCGAGGCGATGCGCACGCCGGACAACACGCTGATTTTCGTGACGCCCGACAAGGCGCGGGAGATCGTGAAGGACCAGGTGGACTGCATGGGCTGCCTGTCCCATTGCCGCTTCAGCAACTGGGCGCAGACCGAGCCGGACTACTCGACCGGCCGCAAGGCGGACCCGCGGTCCTTCTGCATCCAGAAGACGCTGCAGGACGTGGCGCATGACGGCAGCATGGACAACAACCTCATGTTCGCCGGGCACAACGCCTACCGCTTCGGGTCGGACCCTTTTTACTCGAACGGCTTCGTGCCGAGCGTGAAGCAGCTGGTCGAGCGGATCATGACCGGGCGCTGAGCCGTCGAGAGCCGGCCCCGTCCACGCGTCATGGGCCGCAGGAAGTAAGGCTGTATCGTGCTGCTGTCAGGGGCCTTGGTCATTCTCGCGGCCGCGATATGCCTCGGCTACGGCCTCCTGTGCGTGCGGATGGCGGAGCGGGTCCGCCCGGGGCTGTCTCGCGCTGTCACGGTTGGCGATGTCGGTCTCCTTGGGTACGTCGCCCTTGGCCTGCTGGCCACGGTCCTGAACCTCTTCGTGCCGCTGTCCGGCCCGGTGGCGGCGGTGTGTTGCCTCGTGGGGCTCGGATTGCTTGTCCTGGGCCGACACCATCTGACCCAACAGGCGAAAAACTTCGGTTGGAGTGCATTCGCCACCGTCCTGGCCCTTGTTGCCCTCTGCCTGTACTTGGGCACCCTCATACCGGGCTCGACGGCCAGCCACTACGATACCGGTCTCTACCACCTGCAGGCCATCCGTCAGATCATCGAATATCCATTGATCCTCGGCGCTGCCAATATCCACATGAGATTCGGCTATAATTCACAATTGTTTCAGACTAGCGCAATTCTTACCGGCGGTGTCTCCAGCCTCGCGGGGGCAATCACGACCAATGCCCTTCTTATCGCATTTGTGGCACTTGCTGTGTTGACGCGAGCGGCCCATTGGAAGGATGCGTTGTTCGCCCGCCCGGCGATTTTTGGCATTCTATTCGTCGTACTCGCTGTGTTTACGCCCATACTGTCACTGCGGAGCTGGGCCGGCACTCCGAACACCGATATCCCCAGCGGGATGATGGTGCTCTACAGCTTCTATCTCGCAATCCTACTTTCCGATGTGGCAGTGCAGGACGGTCGAAGTGATGAGGTCGCGGGGACCGCGGCGCTGCTGATGGCAGTCCTCGCTCTCGCGGTCACGCTGAAGCTTTCCGCAGCACCAGTCGTCCTGCTGGCTGCGCTGGTAATGCTGAAGTGGCGGCGAGGGCAGATCGCCCTGCGTGACGTCGCGCTGAGCGGAGCCGGCGCCCTGGCGATCGGGCTGCCATGGCTGGCGCGCGGCATAGCGACCTCGGGGTGCATCGCGTATCCACAGCCATCCTCCTGCCTGCCGGTGCCATGGAGGGTCGCTCATGCAGTCGCGCAGTCCGACCTCGATTGGATGCGGGCCTGGGCCCGCAAGCCGGAGACGTCGCCAGAGATCGTTCTCGCGGACTGGTCGTGGTTCCCCGGATGGCTTGCGAGCCTGCATCAGGAACCAGCGTGGCCGGTCTTCGTCATCCTGGCCGGCGCGGCGGCGGCTTGCATCTTGGCGCGGCTGCTTCTGCGCGGCCTCGTGACGGCGGGCGAGGGACCGACGCCTCAGCGCGCTGTCGATTTGGTGATCCTGCTCGGCGTGGCCTTTGTCGGAGTCGGCTTCTGGTTCCTTTCGGCCCCGCTGGTCAGGTACGGCCAGACGTGGCTCGTCCTGCCGCTTCTACTGCTGATCGCGCATTTCGCGCCGATCGGCATCCGTCACGCGGGAAACCAGATAACGGAATGGCGCGCGCTCGAGATGCTGCAGGGACGCAGCTTCAGCCGCGCCGTGGCGCTGGGTCTCGCCTTGCTTGTCTTTGCCAGCCTGGTACGGAAGCCGGCCAATCTGCTGGTGGCAACAGATATCGTTCAGCATCAGCAGGTGGAGGTGCGGTCGCAGGGCGTGCATGCGGGCATCCCCATCCTGGTGCCGGCGCGCGGCAACCAGTGCTGGGATGCGCCACGCATCTGCACGCCACATCTGAAGGAAGGCTTGATCTTCACACCGTTCCTGTGGACTTGGATGATACGCGACCCGTCATGAGGATCGCAGACGCATGACGCCCGACGATCCTGCCAAGGATCAGCCGCGAATAGCGGTGCTGATTCCTTGCTACAATGAAGAAGTCGCAATCCCGCGGGTCGTCGCGGCGTTCCACGCTGCGCTGCCGCGGGCGACAATCTACGTCTACGACAACAACTCGCACGACAGGACGCGGCAGGTCGCGGCCGCGGCCGGCGCCGTGGTCCGTGACGAAACCCTGCAGGGCAAGGGCAACGTCATCCGTCGTATGTTCGCCGACATCGAGGCGGATGCCTACGTCCTGGTCGACGGCGACGACACCTACGACGCCGCGGCCGCGCCGGGAATGGTCGCCCTGCTGCTGGCGCAGCGCCTCGACATGGTGACCGGCCTGCGCGTTACCGAGTCAGACGTGGGCGCCGCCTATCGTCCCGGACACCGCTTCGGCAACGCCGTGCTGACCGGCATGGTCCGCTTGATCTTCGGCAAGCGCATCGGGGACATGCTTTCGGGCTACCGAGTCTTCTCCCGCCGCTTCGTGAAGTCCTTCCCGGCGCTTGCCTCAGGTTTCGAGACGGAGACGGAATTCACCGTCCACGCCCTCGAACTCCGCCTGCCGGTCGGCGAGGTTTCGACGTCCTACCGTGAGCGCCCCGCCGGTTCCGTGAGCAAGCTCGATACTTGGCGTGATGGTTTCCGTATTCTGTGCACCATCGGCCTGCTCGTGCAGAGGGAGAAGCCGCTCGCCTTCTTCTCGGCGATCAGTGTGGTCATGCTTACTGCCGCGGTCGGCCTCGCGCTGCCTTTGGTCCCCACCTATCTCGAAACCGGCCTTGTTCCGCGGTTCCCGACTGCAATCCTTGCTACAGGCCTCGGCATCCTTGCCAGCCTATCCTTCACATGTGGCCTGATCCTGGACACCGTCACCCGTGGCAGGCAGGAAGCCAAGCGCATGGCCTATCTCGCACTACCGGCCTGGGACCCGCCTATCGAGACGGCGGGCCGGGCCCTCGGCGCTTCCGACGTGCGTGCAAAGCCGGGATGATCGGCGCCAGCCGTCCATGTCGCGTCACGCGAGATCGCCGATCTGACACGGCTTTGTCCGCAAGACCAACGGGCCCTGCTGTCAAGCGGATCTTGACCGGGCGCTGAGCGCCCGGCACGCGCTACACCGGCACGAGGCAGGTCAGCCGTGGCGGGTTCTGCTCCGACAGGAAGATCCGCCCGTCCGGCGCCGCCCAGATGCCGTGCGCGCCGTTCAGCACCGGCCGGCAGCGCCCCCGGATCGCGCCATCGGAGCCGAGCAGCGAGAGTTGCGGCACCTGGTCCGTCACATAGAGCCCGCCGCCGGGCGCACCATGCACGCTCATCGGCTTGTGGTTGCCGCGCCAGTCGGCGAGCCATTCGCCCCCGGCCGTGAAGACCTGCACGCGGTTGTTCTCGCGGTCCGCCACCGTGACGCGCCCGTCGGGCAGTACCCAGACGGAATGCGGCGTGGTGAATTCCCCGGGACCGCTGCCTTCCCGGCCCCAGCGGCCGAGCGGCGTGCCTGCCGCGCTGAACCGGTGCACGACCGACGCCGCGTAGCCGTCCGCCACGTAGATCGACCCATCCGGGCCGAAGGCGACGTCGCAGGGGGCGTTGAACGGCTCGCCCGGGCGGTTGCGCGTGCCGAGGCCGCCGAGGCGCCTGCCCTCGGCGCTGAACACCACGATCTCCTGCGCGTCGCGGTCCACCACGAAGACGCGGCCATCCGGATGGACGGACAGCATGTGCCCGTCGGCGACCTCGGCGCCGCCCCAGGCGGCAAGGCGCTGCCCGTCCGGCGCCAGCACGATCACGGCGGGCGCCTCGGCGTCGGTCAGCGGGTCCTGGCGCAGCAGGGCGTACACGCGACCTTCCGCGTCGCAGGCGACATCGCTCGGCACGCCGGCGCCCGCCGGCAGGTCGCCCCAGGGGCGCTGAACGCGGTACAGCGTCTCGCCGAGGCGAACGAAGAGGTCGTGGCGTGGCATGGGCGGTCCTCCGGCGGGTGCCGCCAGCGTTGCGCCGCGGGCCGATGGGCGCAAGGCCGCGCCGGCACGGAAGCGCCGCCTGTGGTATGTGGTTCCAGACCTGGACCTGATGCGGAGGCTCATCGTGCTGCATTCCTCTCCCGCGACCCGGCTTGCGGTGCTCCTGTCCTGTATCGGGCTCCTTGCCGCCTGCGAGCAGGCCACGAGCGCCGCCGGCGCCGCTGCCGGTCGCGCCGCGGCAGGCGCGGCCTCGGGCGCCGTGGCCGGGCCGGCCGGGCAGGTGGCGGGCCAGGCGGCGGGGGCCGCGGCCACGCCGGCCGCGCAGCAACTCGCGGCGCTCGGCGCCTCGGCCGCCCAGGGCGCCTGGGACCAGGTCGCGAACGCGACCATCGCGGCCTGCAACGGCGCCGCCGACAAGCCCTGCGCCGAATCCCACGCGCTGCGCGCCCGCGCCTGCCGGCGCCAGGCCGCCGCCGCGCCGCAGGACCAGAAGGCCCGATACCGGGACTGCGCCGTCGCATCCGGGCAGGCGGCGCTGGCCGCGGGCGGTGCGAACACCCAGGCGGAACGCAACGCCTGGCGCGAGGACCTGCTGGCCGCGCTCTATGACCGCCGCGCCGTCACGCCGCGCGCCGGCATCTGCCCGGACAACGACCTGATGCGCGCCGAGGCCGATACGCTGCTGCGCGACGCCCCCGGCAATGTCAGCGCCCGCTTCCACGGCGCCAGCGCGCGCATGCTCGGCGTCTCTGTCTCCTGCGGTGCCGACGACCAGCGCTGCCCGGACCTCGCGCAGGCCGCGCGGCTTCTGACGCCGCCGCAAGCCGAGGCGCGCTGGCAGCAGACCCTCGAAGGCGTGCGGACGCTGCAGCGCGTGGTGGTGGGCTGCCCGGAATCATGATGCCGGCCAGCCGGCTCAGCCGGATGCGGCGCCCGACGGCAATTCACGCCCAGCGGACGAAGTTCCGACCTGCGGGCCGAGTGCCCGAGCCGGCGTCACAGCCTGCGCCGCGAAGCCAAGCCGCGCGGGTGCGCGGCGCCCGGCGTCTGAGGGGGACGAAGGCGAAACCTGCCCCCGGTCGGCATCATGTCCGCCGGCTGGAGGCATCCGATCGGATGGAATCGCTGCGCGGCTCCATCCGATCGGGCATAAGCTCCTCTAGAATATATATTTTTTGGAGCAAGAAATCCGATCAGATGATTCCATCTGATTGGATATTGCTCTAGCCGATCAGGACCGTCGGGTACCCCACGACGATGGTGCCGCCATGGGCGGTGAGGTCGCCGAGCCGTGCCGCCGGCATGTTGCAGATCAGCACCTTCGTGCTGCCCTTGGCGATGGTGTCGGGCGGGCCGGCGCAGACGCACATGTCGGTGGCCCGCGCCGCCGGCATGCCGCCGATCAGCACGGTGACCGCGCCGGGTGGCAGGATCGGCCCGCCGACATGGGGCACGGGGCCCGTGAACATAGGGCAGACATGCATGTCCGCCACGCGCGCGGCCGGCATCATGGCGCAGCTCCTGCGGTCCCGGTCATCCGCCGCCGCCCTGCGCGATGTCGCGCGCGCTGGCCAGGAAGCGGGCGTAGCGGTCCTCCGCCTGCGAAGGGTCGGGGCGAAGCGCCGCCAGGATGACCGACGACGCGACGGCCACCCCGCACAAGTGCGGCGGCATCGGTATCTCGGGCGCGGTCTCAGGGCCGAGGCTCCCGCCCGACCAGAAGGCGCCGACCGCAGCCCAGGCCTCCGTGCTGCGGGTGCCGGACGCTTCGGCGGCGGCCATGGCGGCGCGGCGGTTCTGCTCCGACGGGCGGCGGACCCAGGCATCGGCCGCCTGCAGCGCGGCCAGGTCCGCGGGCGTCGTGGCCGGGTCCGGCGCCGCGCGGGCGCAGACGCAGGCCCACCACACCGCCTCGCGCGGCGGCAGCGCCTGGCCGAGGATGCGCACCGCCGTCATGGGATGCTTGTGCTCCTCCAGGATCGCGAGGCCCTCGGCCACCGTCGCGACGCCGTCCAGCAGCGGGCGGGCGGCGGGGTCGATCTCGATCCGCGCGAGCACCTCGGGCAGGGGCAGGGTGATCTTCTGCATGGCGTCGCCTAGCCGATCATGATGGCCGAACCGGTCACCTTCGTCATGCCGCTGCCGCCCGCGGTCGTCATCGGGCTGTCGACCTTGGCCGAGGTGGTGCCCTTCATCTCGACCATCATGCCCTCGACCGTCACGCCCTGCGTGTTGATGGTCACCTTGTTCGCGCCGACCTTGAGCACGATTTCCTGCATAGCCTCGATCGTGGCCGAGCCCGCGTCGCAGGAGATGGTGACATTGCCCTGCCCGAGGGTCAGCGCGTAGTCGCCCTGGTCCACTCCGATGGTCATGTTGCCCTGCGAGACGGTGCGCTCATAGTTGCCCTGGCCGACCGTGCGCGTCTCGTTGCCCTCGGTGACGTCGACGGTCATGTTTCCCTGGGCGACGGTGAGCGTGTAGTTGCCCTCGCTCACGGTCGCGACCTTGTTGCCCTTGAGCAGCGTGTAGGTGTCGTCGCCGTTGAGGTCGCCCTCGTTGATCGTCTCGGTGCGCGCGTTCTTGACCAGCAGCACCAGGTCGCGCTCGGCCTGGAAGTAGACCTGCTCCTCGCCCTTCTTGTCCTCGAAGCGGAGCTCGTTGAAGGTCGAGGCCGTGCCGTCCGGGGAGGAGCGCGACTTGATCCCCGACTGCGTCTTGTTGTCCGGCAGCGCGTAGGGAACGGTGCTCTCGGCGTTGTAGACGCGGCCGGTGACGATCGGCCGGTCGGGGTCGCCCTCCAGGAAGTCGACGATCACCTCCTGGCCCACGCGCGGGATGTGCATCTGGCCCCAGCCGGCGCCCGCCCAGCCCTGCGAGACGCGCAGCCAGCAGGACGTGGTGTCGTCGGTCGCTGTCGCCCGGTCCCAGTGGAACTTCACCTTAACCCGGCCGTACTGGTCGGTGTGGATCTCGTCGCCCGACGGGCCGGTCACGATGGCGGTCTGGGGGCCGCGCACGAAGGTCTTCGGCGTGACGCGCGGCGGGCGGAAGGCCACGCGCTTCGGGATGCTGACGAAGGTGTTGTCGTAGGACGGCGCGACCGGTTCGCGGCCGCCCCACATCTGCGCCGTCCAGTGGCTGCGGTCCTGCGCGACATGGCGGACCTCGGTGACCAGCACCTCGGTGTCGTCGATGTCTGCGATCTTGAAGCGCAGCCCGGCATTGAGGCCGGCGACGCCGCTCGTGCCGTGGCCGCGCTGGTGCAGCGCCTCCTCCTGCCCGATCTGCACGCCGGCGACCGTGCGCCCGTCGTCCGTGACGCCATAGAGCCCCGGGTAGTCGTAGAATTCCTTGTCGCCGATCATGGCGGTGTCGATCGTCGTCGGCTGCTCGACCTCGAGGTTGTTGGACGGCGTCTCGAAGTTGAAGTCGCGCAGCGTCCAGGTGCCGGACCGCACCGCGAATTCCTCGTCGAGCGCGCGGATCGCCGCGGTGCCCGCCCGCCCGCTGACCGGGAGGTCCGGCCAGGCGGCCAGCGTCGCAGTGTTGTTGGCGTCGGACAGGACCATGGTGTGCGCGCTGTCGGTGTGCTCGTGCCAGTAGGCGATGCCGGCCTGCTCCATCAGGCGCGAGACGAAGGCGAGCGTCGTCTCCCGGTACTGCACGCAATAGGGCACCGCCGCGTAGGTGCCGGTCAGGGCGTTGCGGAACGTCACGCCATGCTCGCCAAGGATCGTCTCGACGATCTGGGGCACGGTCTGTTCCTGGAAGATGCGGCAGTCCGTGGTGCGCGAGAGGAACCAGAGCTTCGGCACCACCTCGGCCTGCCATTCCGTCGCATCCCCGCGGGAGGCGCCACTGCGCGTCAGGCGGCGGATCATGCCGTGCAGCGGCCGGCGCTCGATGCCGGTGGGGCCGGTGTCGGAATCGCCCGGACGGCCGAAGGTGAGCGTCACGGCGGTGCCGAGCGCCGCCGCGACGGTCGCGTGCGCCTCCTCGGTCGCGAAGCGGATGCGGAACTCGTAGGGCTGCGAGATCGCGTCGACGCCCTCCAGCTCGACCAGCACCGCCTTGTCGGTGCCGAGCGCCGGGATGTCGATCGCGAGGATGCGGCTGGCCTGGTCGTAGTCCGTCATGGCCCCCGCACCCCCGGCTCGCGCGCGGCTTTGTTGTTACGAATGCCGCAATAGTGCCCATGCGCCGACGGCAAGTCCATCGGGCCGCCCCACCCTTCAGCCAAGGCCGAGCAGCCCCGGCAGCGCCGCCATGTCGCCGAAGGGCTCGGCACCATGCGCCGCGAGCACGCCGGCCGGCGTCTCGTGCGCGAAGCCCAGCACGCGGCAGCCGGCGGCGATGCCCGCGCGAACGCCGGGGACGCTGTCCTCGATCACCACGCAGTCCCGCGGCGCCGCGCCGCAGGCCGCCGCCGCGGCGCGGTAGATGTCCGGCCAGGGCTTCGGCCGCGCGACATCCTCGTAGGAGAAGATGCGGTCCGCGAAGACCGTGGCCAGGCCGAGCGAGCGCATCTTGGCCGCGAGCTCGGCGCGGGCGGAATTCGAAGCGACGGCCACCGCGACGCCGGCCGCGGCCACGGCCCGCACCGCCTCGGCCGCGCCGGGCACGGCGGGCGTGCGCGCCGTCATCTCGTGCGCGATCAGGGCGGACATCTCCTGCGCCCAGCCATGCGGCAGCGGGCCGACCCGCGCCTCGATCCGCGGCACCATGTCGGGCAGCGCCAGGCCGAGGAAGGCGTCCCGCGACTGCGCCGCCGTCAGCGGCCAGCCGAGCAGGCCGAGCTGGTCGGCCACGATGGCGTTCACCACCGCCTCGCTGTCGGCCAGCACGCCGTCGCAGTCGAACAGGACGGCGCGCGGCGTCACGGCCATGCGGTCACGCGGGTTCCTTCACCGCGCCCACGGCGCGCTGCGCGGCGGTCGCGCGCGCGTGCGGGCAGTCGCCGTGCTGCTTCGGGCATTGCCGGCCGCCCGCGAAGGAGCAGAGCGCGCGGCCCGAGCCCAGCGCCGCGCGCGCGATGTCGGCCAGCGCCGCGATGAAGCAGGGGTCGCTGTTCTGCGCCGGCACGCGGAAATAGCCGGGGATGCCGAGTTTCTCGGCTTCCTCCCGGTACTCCACGTCGAGCTCGACCAGGGTTTCCGAATGCTCCGACACGAAGGCGATCGGGCAGATCAGGATCGCGACCTTGTCGTGCGCGGCGCGCTCGATCTCGTCCTCGGTCGAGGGCCCGATCCATTTCTGCGGCGTGACGCGGGACTGGTAGCAGACGATGTGGTCGAGGCCCTCGATGGCCAGTTTGCCGACCACGGCCGCGACGGTCTGCTCGACCTGCCACTGGTAGGGATCGCCTGCGGCGATGATGCTCTCGGGCAGGCCATGCGCCGAGAACAGCACGCGCAGCGGCACGTCGGCCGGCAGCTCGGCGCGCGCCCGGTCATGGGCGCCCTGCACCAGCGCGGCGGTCGCCGCGGCGAAGCCGCCATGCGAATGCCAGCAGCAGAGCGTGGTCGTCGGCACCGACAGGCCGGCCTTGCGGCAGGCCTCGTCCCAGGCGGCGATGCTGCTGCCCGTCGTGGTGGTCGAGAATTGCGGATAGAGCGGCAGCAGCAGCACCTCGTCCGGCGCCCAGTCCTTCACGGCGCGCGCGGCGGCGTCGCTCAGCGGGTGCCAGTAGCGCATGCAGACGAAGGCGCGGATTTCCGTCGCCGGGTCGTCCGCCATCGCGGCCTCGAGTGAGCGCGCCTGCTCCTCGGTCAGCTCCAGGAGCGGCGACTTGCCGCCGAGCACGGCGTAGTTCTCCATCGCCGGCTTCGTCCGCCGCCAGGCGATCAGCCGGCCGAGCCAGGGCCGGATGAAGCCCGGCACGCGCAGGATGGCCGGGTCGGTGAACAGGTTCACCAGGAACGGCCGCACGCTCTCGGACCGGTCAGGGCCGCCGAGGTTGAACAGCACGATGGCGACGCGGCGCTTGCCCATGGTCAGCCTCGACATGTCGCCTTGATGCGGGGAATCAAGGCCCCGTCCCCCTTCAGGCATTGCCGACCGGGGCGCCGGCGGCGGTGGCGCCGCGCCGGCTCTGCCACAGCTGCACGAAGTCGATCGGCGCCAGCAGCACCGGCGGGAAGCCGCCGTCGCGCGTCACGTCGGCCAGAATGTTGCGCGCGAAGGGGAAGAGCAGCCGCGGGCATTCCACCAGCAGCACCGGCTCCAGCATCTCGGCCGGCACGCCGTTCAGGGTGAAGATGCCGCAGTAGACGAGTTCCGCGATGAAGGCGGTCTGCTGCTGCGCGGTCTTGGCGTCGGCGCGGATCTGCAGCGAGATCTCGTAGGTCTCCTGGCCTTCCTGCAGGCGGCGCGCCTGGACGTCGAGCGCGATGTCGATCTGCGGCGCCTCGCGCAGGTTCAGGAAGATGTCGGGCGCGCCCGGCACCTCGAAGGACAGGTCCTTGGTGAACTGCAGGTTGAGCACAACCGGGCCGGTGGCCGGGTTGGCGCCGCCGGGGGCACCCGGGGCGGACGGGGTCTGCTGGTCGGACATGTCGGGACCTTCTCGGAAGGCGCGGCGCCGGCGCCGGAGGGATGCGGGGGCGGTTAGCATGCGCGGGCGGGGGCGGCAAACCCGCGGGAAAGCCTATCGCGCCGGCGCCGCGGCGCCCTAGGCTCTCCGCGGCGCGGCCCCGCCAGAGGGCCGCCAGGGAGGATACCGCATGGATCGTTTCGCTGCCGGCCGTAGGGCCGTGCTCGCTTCCGCCGCCGCGCTCGCCGCGCCGCGCCTGGCCGCGGCGCAGGGGGACTGGCCGGCCAGGACCGTCCGCTACATCAACCCCTACACCGCGGGCGGGCCGACCGACACGCTCTCCCGCCTGCTGTGCCAGAAGATGTCCGACCTCTCGGGCCAGCAATTCGTGGTCGAGAACCGCACCGGCTCGGGCGGGATCGTCGGCAACCAGGCGATCGCGGCCGCGGCGCCCGACGGCTACACGCTCGGCCTCGGCGGCATCGCGACGCATGCGATCGCGCCCACCCTCTATGCCCGGATGCCGTTCGACGCGGCGCGGGACTTCTCCTTCGCCTCGGGCATGTGGCGGCTGCCGAACCTGCTGGTGGTCAACAACGAGCTGCCCGCGCGCTCGGTGCCCGAGCTCGTGACGCATCTCAAGGCCAATCCAGGGCGGTACTCCTACGCCTCGGCCGGCTCGGGCACGACGCTCCACATCTCGGGCGAGTTGTTCAAGACCATGGCGGGGGTCGAGATGACCCACGTGCCCTATCGGGGCAGCGCGGCGGCCTATCCGGACATCCTGGCCGGCCGCGTGCACATGATCTTCGACAACATTCCCGGCGCGCTGGCGCAGGCGCGCGAAGGGCGGGTGCGCGCCCTCGGCGTCACTTCGGCCGAGCGCAGCCCGGTCGTGCCCGACACGCCCGCGATCGCCGAGACGCTGCCCGGCTTCGACATGTCCTCCTGGACCTGTCTCTGCGGGCCGGCCGGCATTCCGCCCGCGCTGCTGCTGCGCATCTCGGCGCTCGCACGGCGGGCACTGGAGGATGACGGGCTGAAGCGCGCCTACCTCGAGCAGGGCGCGACCGCCTGGCCGACCACGCCCGAACAGGCGATGGCGTTCCGCGCGGCGGAGGAGGCACGGCTGGCGCCGATCATCCGGGCTTCGGGCGCGCGGGTGGACTGATCGGCGGATCTCCGGAAGGGCTGTCGGATGGTGGGGGGAGGGGAACCTCCCCCGATCCCCCTCCCTTGTTTGGCACTTGGCGCCCATCCTCGAAGGTGGGGCGCCAAAGGACAAAGAAGGTTGTGGGGGGTCCGGGGGGAGAAGTTCCCTTCTCCCCCGGCTTCTTCTTGGCCTCAGGGCGCCGCCAGCAGCAGCCGGTTCACCCGCTCCAGCGCCTGCGCCAGCGCCGCGAAGTCGCGCGCGAAGGCCTCCCGCGACACGCCGTTCGCCGCGAGGTCGTCCGCGATCTCCCCGATCCGCCGCGCCCCATCCACGCGGGCCAGGATGGCGCGCGCCAGCCGCGGCAGCGGCACCGGCACGCTCAGACCGTCGAAGCCGACGCGCAGCACCCCGTCGGGCGGCAGGGACGCGGCGAGCTTCGGCCCGTCCACCTCCCGCAGCACTGGCACGCGGCCAGGGTCGTCCCAGGCAGGGGGCGGCGGCACCGCGCCCTTCCTGACGCAATAGGCGATGTGGATGCCCATGTTGCCGCAGGCCGCCTCGGCCAGGGCGGCACGCTGCACCAGGCTGAGGTCGGCGATCCGCTCGCGCAGCCGCGGGTCGGTGAGGAAGGCCTCCGGGTCGTAGCGGAAGGGCTCGACCAGGCAGCGGATCTCGAGCCCGGCGCCGTCCAGCAGGGCGGCCAGCGCCGGGATGTCGAAGGCGACGTCGCGCGGGTTCAGCAGCAGGTCATAGAGGCCTGCGTCGCCGCCCTTCACGTGGTCCGTGATCCAGGGGTTGCGGCGCAGCCAATTGGTCTCGGGCAATTGCCGCCAGAGCCGCTTCGCGATCTCGACGCGCGCCGCCGGCGCCTCGGTGGCGGGTGCCAGCAGCCGGAGCGCGTCCTGCACCATGTAGACGCCGGTTCGCCCGTGCGGCGCATAGACCATCAGCCCGATGCCGCCGCCCGGCGCCAGCACCGAGACCAGCGCCGCCAGCCCCGCCGCGGGGTCCGGCAGGTGGTGCAGCACGCCGCAGCAGTCGATGTAGTCGAACGGCCCGAGGCCCGAGCCCGGCAGGTCGAGGATCGAGCCTTCCTCGAACGCCACGTTGCCGAGCCCCCGCGCCGCGACCCGCGCCCCGGCCACCTTGCGCGCGGCCGCCGAGCGGTCGAGCCAAGTGACGCGCCCCTCCCGCCTGGCGGTGGCCATCTGCTGCGCCAGCATCACGGTCGCGTCGCCCGAGCCGCCGCCGGCGACCAGGGCATTCAGCGGCCGGGCGGCCGGGCGATGGGCGCCGAAGATCCAGTGGTCCACCTCCCGCAGGTGGCTCGGGCTGCCGACAATCAGGCGCTTCGCCTCGTCCCGCGGGTCGCGCTGGGGGTAGGGGTAGGCCTCGTACTGGGCGGCCAGGGCGGCATCGGCGGCGTCGCTCATGGGCGCCCCTTACGCCGGGTCGCGGCGAAGGGCCAGACGCGCCGCGGTTGCTCCGGGCGGCGCGGCTTCGTATCTAGGGAGGCATGCGTATCGCCCTCCTGCCCGCCGCCCTCGCCGTTCTCCTGACCCTGCCCGCCCAGGCGCAGCAGTCCGGGCCGCGAAAGCTCGGCGACTTCCAGGACTGGACCGCTGCCGTCCACACGGAAGCGGGCCAGAAGGTCTGCTACGCCTTCACCCGCGCGTCGCGCACCGACCCGCAGCGCGACAACGTGATCATGACGGTCACGCACCGGACCCAGGGGCGCGACCAGGTGGCGATGTCGGCCGCCTATGCCTATCCGCGCAACGCCGCGGTCACGGTCGCCGTCGGGCAGACGCAGCTCGCCTTCTACACCAGCGGCAATTCCGCCTTCGCGCGGGACGGCCGCGCGGCGGTCGCCGCCTTCCGGGGAGGTGCCAGCGCGGTCGCGCGCGGACCGCGCGCCAACGGCCGCGGCACTGCGCAGGACACCTTCAGCCTGTCGGGCTTCACCGCCGCCTATGAGGCGATCTCGCGCGAGTGCCCGGCCGGTCGGCGATGAGCCAGGCCGCCACGACGGACGGGCTGGCCGAGGCCGAACGCGCGCGCATCCTGGCCAAGGCCGCGATCTTCGCCCCGCCGCCGGCCACCCTGCCCGACGGGCGCCGCGACCTGGTCGGACTGTCGCGGGACGACCTGGCGGCCGAGATGGCCGCGATCGGCGATAAGCCCTTCCGCGCCAAGCAGCTCTGGCACTGGATCTACCACCAGGGCGAGACCGACTTCGCGAAGATGAGCACGATCGCGAAGCCCATGCAGGCGAAGCTGGCCGAGCGCTTCGTGGTCGGCCGGCCGGAGGTCGCGACCCAGCAGGAGAGCGCCGACAGCACCCGCAAATGGGTCTTCGCCTTCCGCGACGGGCAGCGGGTCGAGACGGTCTACATCCCCTCGGCCGATGAGGACCGCGGCGCGGTCTGCATCAGCACGCAGGTCGGCTGCACCCTGTCCTGCACCTTTTGCCACACCGGCACGCAGAAGCTGGTTCGCAACCTCGGCGCCGCCGAGATCGTCGGCCAGTTCATGGCGGCCCGCGATTCCTACGGCGAATGGCCATCGCCGAAGGACGGCACGGCGCGCCACCTGTCCAACATCGTCGTGATGGGCATGGGGGAGCCGCTGTACAACTACGAGAACGTGGCGAAGGCGCTGCGCATCGTGATGGACCACGAGGGCATCGGCCTGTCGCGCCGGCGCATCACGCTGTCCACCTCGGGCGTCGTGCCGATGATGGACCGCTGCGGCGCGGAGCTCGGCGTCGGCCTTGCCGTGTCGCTGCACGCGGTGACTAACGAGCTGCGCGACGAGATCGTGCCGCTGAACCGCAAGTATCCGATCGAGGACCTGCTGGCCGCCTGCCGGCGCTATCCCGGCGCGTCGAATGCGCGGCGCATCACCTTCGAATACGTCATGCTGCGCGGCGTCAACGACAGCGAGGCCGAGGCGCGCGAACTGGTGCGCCTGCTGCGCGGCCTGCCGGCGAAGGTGAACCTGATCCCGTTCAACCCCTGGCCGGGCAGCGCCTACAAGACCTCGACGACCGAGCAGATCCAGCGCTTCGCCGCCATCCTGAACGACGCCGGCTACGCGAGCCCGATCCGCCGGCCGCGCGGGCGGGACATCCTGGCGGCCTGCGGGCAACTCAAGACCGAGAGCGAACGCGCGAAGCGGCCTCTCAGGGTCAACTGACGCCCGGCGCACGAAGGTTTCGCCTTCGCACGACATGACTCTTCGCCTTGCCGTCGGTTACGGTCCGGCGGGGACTGCCGCAGTCGAGGAGATCGCCCGAAATGACCCGTGCCCTGGCCATCGCCCTGATCGCGACCCTTGCCGCGCTGCCCGCCCTGGCGCAGAGCCCGCAGGCGCGGCCGCCCGGCATCGCGGACCGGCTCGCCGAGGGGATGCTGGCCCAGGCGCGCCGCGCCAACGTGCCGGCGGACCAGATGCCGGAGTGGCGGCGCCTGGCGGCATGCACGGCCGGCGTGCTGGTCCGGTCCAACCTGTCGAACGCCGTGCTGGAGCAGGCCGCGCGAGACGCCGCCGCCGGCCGCCAGAACGGCGATGTGGAACGCCGCACCGACCTGCGCGACGAGACCATGCGTCGCTGCATGCCCGGCTAGGGCGCCATCCGCCAGGACGGCGGCGGCGGCAGGGAACCGAAAAAGGGAGGGGAGCGGGGGCGTTCACCCCCCTGCCCTTGAAAAGAACCTGTTCTCCGGCATGTCGAGCCCGAGATGCCCGCGCAGCGTCGCGGCCGCGTACCGTTCCCGGAACAGTCCGCGCCGCTGCAGCTCCGGCACCACCTGGTCCACGAAATCGTCGAAGGCGCCCGGGAACCAGGCGGGCATCACGTTGAACCCGTCCGCCGCGCCGCCTTCGAACCACTCCTGAAGCGTGTCCGCGATGTCGGCGGCGGTGCCGCAGATCACCCAGTGCCCGCGCGCCGCACCGGTCAGGTTCAGCAGGTCCCGCCAGGTCATCTCCTCCCGCCGCGCCTTGGACAGCATCGCGCGCGCGAAGCCGTGCGAGGTCTCGGGCAGCGGCAGGTCGGGCACGCGCTCGTCCGGCGGAAAGCCCGAGACGTCGACGCCGAGGCGGGAGGACAGCAGCGATGCCGCATTGGTCGAGGTGACGAAGGACTGCAGCCGGTCGAGCAGGTCGCGCGCCTCCTGCCGCGTGCGGCCGACGATGGGCATCACGCCGGGCAGCACGGCCACTTCCTCCGCGCGCCGGCCGAAGCCGGGCAGGCGGGACTTGAGCGCGGCGTAGCCCGCCTGCGCCTCCTCGAGGTCCTGCACCACGGAGAACACGACATCGGCCGTCCGCGCGGCGAGGTTCAGCCCGGGCTCGGACGCCCCGGCCTGGATCATGATCGGTCGCCCCTGCGGGCAGCGCCCGATGTTGAGCGGCCCCTTCACGCTGAAGAACTCGCCCTGGTGGTCGAGGCTGCGCATCTTCGCAGCGTCGATGTAGCGACCGGTGTCGCGCTCGGCGACGATCGCGCCCTCGTCCCAGCAGTCCCAGAGGCCCATCACCACGTCGACGAATTCCTCCGCGACGCGGTAGCGGTCGGCATGCGGCGCGTGTTCCCGCCCATAGTTCGGCGCCGCGCGCGGATTGGAGGAGGTGACGGCGTTCCACGCCGCCCGCCCGCCGCTCAGGTGATCAAGGGAGGCGAAGAACCGCGCGACGTTGAAGGGCTCCATGTACGACGTGGACATGGTGGCGCCGAGGCCGAGATGCGTCGTCGTCGCCGCCAGCGCCGAGAGCATCGTGACGGGCTCGAACCGCGCCGTGAAGGACGGGTGGTCGTTGGCGCCGGCCTGCAGGGAATCGCCCAGGAACAGCAGGTCGAAGCAGCCGCGCTCGGCGATGCGGGCGATGTGCTGGATGACGGGCAGGGACTGGAAGGAATCGTAGGCGCCGGGCATGCGCCAGCCGGCGATGTGGTTGCCGGTGCCGAGCACGAACACGCCGAGATGCATCTGCCGTCGCGCCATGGGTCTCTCCTCGCGAAGGGTGCAGCCTGCGGCGCGTTCAGCGCGGCGGCAAGACGCTGCCGGCGCCGCCGGGCAGCCAGACCTGGAAGCTGGTGCCGACGCCTTCCTCGCTGTCGATCGCGAGCGTGCCGCGGTGGCGGTTGACGATGTGCTTCACGATGGCAAGCCCGAGCCCCGTGCCGCCGGCGCGCCGCGATCGTCCCTTGTCCACGCGGTAGAAGCGTTCCGTCAGGCGCGGCAGGTGCTCCCTTGGGACGCCCGGCCCGTCGTCGGCGACGGCGAGCACGAGGCCGGGCCGCCCGTCCGCGCCCGGCGCGGGGGTCACGCTCAGGCGGACGGTGCCGCCTTCCCGCCCGTGCCGGATCGCGTTGTCGAGCAGGTTGCGCAGCACCTGCGCCACCTGCTCGGCATCCGCCGGCTCCGCCACCGCGGGCGTCAGCGCGAGGTCGAGCCGCGCGCCACGCGCCGCGAGGATGGGCGCCATCGCCTCCGCCTCCGCCCGCGCCACGGCCGCGACGTCGGCACGGCCGGACGGCGCCTGGTGCTCGTTCATCTCGATGCGCGACAGGCCGAGCAGGTCGTCGATCAGACGGCGCATCCGCTCCGACTGCTCGGCCATGATCTGCAGGAAGCGCTGCTGCGCGGCGGTGTCTTCGGCGGCGGGCCCGCGCAGCGTCTCGATGAAGCCGATCAGGCTGGCGAGCGGCGTGCGCAATTCATGGCTGGCATTGGCGACGAAGTCGGCGCGCATCCGTTCCAGCGCGCGGTCGCGCGTGCGGTCCGACAGCAGCACCAGGAGCCGCCCGCCATCGGCCAGCGGCGGGTCCATCGGGATGACCTGCGCCGCCATGTCGCGCGCGACCGGCACCGGCAGCCGCACATCGACAACCGCAACGGCGCCCGAGGCCAGGGCGCGGTCCAGCGCCTCGGCGATGGCGGGGTGGCGGAGCAGCGCGGCGGCGTCCGTCGGCGCGCCGGCCGCGAGCGGCGGGCCCAGCATCTCGCGCGCCGCGCGGTTGGCGCGCAGCGGCACGCGTTCGGCCGAAAGGACGATCAGCGGGTCGGGCAGCGCCTCGATGATGGCGGCATCCGCGCGGCGCAGCCGTTCCACCATCGCGCTGCGTTCCGCCAGGCTGCGCGCCAGGCGGGTGACGCCGTCGGCCACCTCCTGCACCGAGGGCAGCACGGGCGCCACCGTCAGCTCGGGCAGGCCGCCGCCCGCGGCCGCGACGCGGATCTGCCGCGCCAGGCTGCCGAGCGTGCCGAGCCAGAGCCAGGCGACCCCGGCGCCGGCCGCGACCGTCGCGAGCAGCGCCAGCGCCCCCGGCCCTGCCGCCAGAGCGCCCATGGCCATCAGGACCGCCAGCGCCGCCGCCGGCACGCCGGCCACGACCAGGGTCGCGCGCAGCCAGGCAACCGGGCCGATGGGCACGACGACCCGCGCGTCCGCGGTCAGGACCCCGCTGCGCCGGGCTGCGGGGCGCGTTCGAGCATCCGGGCCTCGCCCGAGGGCTCGACGGCGAACAGCGCCAGGCCGCGCTGCACCCGCCCTTCCGGCTGCAGGCGCACGGGCCCGTCCACGCCGTCGAAGACCTCCCCGGTATTGGGGCCGGCCTGGCCGCGCGGCGTCAGCACCACGCGCGCCGCGACGCCGGCCGCGTCGTAGGCGATGCCGGCCAGGCGCGGCGGGCGCACGCCGAAGGCGCCCTCGTAGCGCGCATCGAAGCGGTTGCGGCTGGCCGGGTCGGGGGCGGCGAAGATCGCACCGTGCAGCGCTGGTTCCTGGCCGAGCCCGGCATCCAGTGCCCAGAGCGCATGGCCGAGAATGCGCGGTGACGGGTTGGCGAGGCCGGCCGGCGCCAGCGCCGCCGCCACCTCCCGCGCCTGCTGCCCGGTGCTGCCGATGAGCACGGCGTCGAGGCCGGTCGGCGCTCGCCGCGCCAGTTCCGCCGCGGCCGAGGTGCCGGCGCGCTGCGCGTGCAGCACGATGACCGGCTCCGCCAGGCCCCATTCGGCGGCCATGGACCGCATGGCAGTGGCGAGCGCCCGGCCGAAGGCATCGTCCGGCGCGGCGAGCGCAAAGCGCTGCGCGCCGTCCGACATGGCCGCAGCCATGGCGCGGCGCACCTGCTGCGCCGGCGTCACGCCCATCGTCCAGACACCTGGCCCGGACTGCGCTGCATCGTTCGTGAAGGCGAGGATCGGGATGCGTGCGGCACGCGCGGCGGCCGAGGCGGCGGAGGTCTCGGATGCCGTGAGCGGCCCGACGATGACGCGCGCCCCCTGCCCCGAGGCCTGTCGCGCCGCGGCCGCGGCGCCCGAGGCGGTGCCGCCGGTGTCCATCGGCAGGAAGTCCACCGCGCGGCTGCCGCGTTCGAACAGCGCCAATTCGGCCGCCTGCTGCATGGCGGCGCCGAGCGGCGCCTGCGGACCGGACAGCGGCAGCAGCAGCGCGATGCGGTTGCGCGGCGGGTCCTGCAGCGGCTGGCGGCTCGCGATCGGACCCGAGGCTTGCGGCCCGCAGGCCCCGAGGCCCACAAGGGCCATCAGCGCGAGGACGGAGAGGCGGCGTGGCAGGAGGGTCAGGCGAGGCAGAGGGGGCACGGTCCTTGGATCCTCCCGGTGGTCCGGCGGCGCCGGGCCTCATGCTCGTCGCGACGCCGATCGGCAATCTCGGCGACCTGTCGCCGCGGGCCCTGGCGGCCTTGAGGGACGCCGACGCCGTGCTGTGCGAGGACAGCAGGGTGACGGGTGGCCTGCTTTCGCGCCAGGGCATAGCCGCGACCATGATCCCCTTGCACGATCACAACGAGGCCGCGCAAGCCCCCAGGCTGGTTGAACGCATGAAGGGCGGCGAACGCTTCGCCCTGGTCTCCGATGCCGGCACGCCGCTCGTGAGCGACCCGGGCTTCCGCCTGGTGCGCGCGGCGATCGAGGCCGGGGTCGCGGTCTCGGCCGTGCCGGGGCCGAATGCGGCGGTCATGGCGCTGGCGCTGTCGGGCCTGCCGCCGCACCCATTCCTGTTCCTGGGCTTCCTGCCGGCGCGCGCCGGCCCGCGCGCGGCGGAGCTGGAACGGCTGCGCGGCATCGAGCGCGCCGGGCTCGCGGCGAGCCTGGTGTTCTTCGAGGCGCCGCACCGCCTGGCCGAGGCGCTGGCGGCCATGGCCGCGGCGCTCGGTGCCGACCGGCCGGCCTCGGTGGCGCGCGAATTGACCAAGCGGTTCGAGGAGGTGCGGCGCGGCACGCTCGGCGACCTTGCCGCGCATTACGCCACGGCCGAGGCGCGGGGCGAGATCTGCATCGTGGTGGGCCCTGCGCCGGCGGAGGAGGTGGCCGGGGCCGAGGAGGTCGAGGCGCGGCTGCGCGCCGCCTTCGCCGCGGGGCTCAGCCTGCGCGACGCGGCGGCAAGCGTGGCGGAGGCCACCGGGCTGAAGCGCCGCGACGTCTACCGGCAGGCGCTGGACCTTGGCCTAGGCACGTGACGCCTGCTCATGCCAATGGTCGAATGCTTCGACCGCTGGTCGTTGCCCTCTTCATGCCCTCACACGCCGGGCGGAAACCTCGGGTTTCCTTGGCTCCGCCGGCAATCCGGCGGGCTGCATTCGCGGCCTCGGCACGAGCCGAACTCTCGTGCCGTGCGCATCATGCCGCGCGTGCGACGTTTCGACCTTCGACCCCCGCAGGACCACAGCCGCGAAGGCGGCCACCAAGGCCATGCCCTCCTGCGCCCGGTATCAGAACAGCCCGGCCATGATGTCCACCACGACGCCCCCGGCGCCCAGCAGCACCAGCGAGGTGCCGATCATCGCGTAGGAGTGGCCCGGATAGGCCGGCAGTTGCGAGAGCAGCCCGGGCGGCACCTGCTGGCGGGCAATGCCGGGCGGCAGCGGCCGGCCGCGCGCCAGCTGGCGCATCTGCCCGGGTGGCAGCGGGCGGGGTGACCAGCCGGGATTGGCGGCTTGCCAGCTGCCGACGACCGTGCGCGCGTCGCCTGCGAAGGCTGGGCGGCCCCCGCCACCGGCATTGTCGCGCCCGGGGGGCGGGCCGCCGCCGCGCCCTTGCCCCTGGCCCTGGCCACCTCCCTGGTTACCCCGGCCCTGGTTGCCGCGGCCCTGCGGCGGGTCGGCGAGGGCCGCCATGGGCAGGAGCACGAGGCCGGTCCGGAGGAGGAAGCGCCTGGTTCGTGTCATGCGACGCAGCCTAGCATGCGAACGCAGCGGCCAGTGCCGGCGCGCTCCCTATTCCGCCCGCGCCACCATCCGCCCGAGCGCCCGGCCGCCGAACAGGTGCACGTGGTAGTGCGGGACTTCCTGCCCGCCATCGGCGCCCATGTTCATCAGCACGCGGTAGCCCGGCGCCTCCAGCCCGAGATCCTTCGCCACCTTCGCCACTGCCCGCCAGAAGCCCGCGATCTCCTCCGCCGACGCGGCCGTCGCGAAATCCGCGACCGACACGTACCGGCCCTTCGGGATCACGAGCACATGGACCGGCGCCTGCGGCGCGATGTCGTGGAAGGCGAGCGCGTGCTCGTCCTCGAACACCGTCTTCGCCGGTATCTCGCCGCGCAGGATGCGCGCGAAGATGTTGGCGTCGTCGTAGGGCGGCAGGCCGGAAACCGGCATGGGGGACCTCCTCGGGCATGGGGCGGACGGGGCGCGGAGGTTCCCGCCCCGCGGCCGCGGCATCAAGGGAGTTTCGTCGTCCCCGCCGCGCGCAGGATGCCCTGCGGCCGCGCCGCCTTCTCGGCGATGCCGGAAATCCCCTGGCGCCGCGCGAGTTCCGTCCAGACCTCCTCGGGCCGGATGCCGGCATCCACCCAGACGACGACCAGGTGATACAGCAGGTCCGCGCTTTCCAGCACGGTGGCGCCGCGGTTGCCCATCGCCGCCTCGATCACGCATTCGACCGCCTCCTCGCCCAGCTTCTGCACCACCTTGGCGGTGCCGCGGGCCAGCAGACGGGCGGAATGGGACACGGCGGCGTCGCCGGCGCGCCGGCGGTCCTGCACCACCTGCCAGAGCCGGTCGAGGATCGCGGCCTCCGCGCCCTCGACCCTTGGCGCCAGCGGCGCGAGCAGGCGTTTCTCGGCCTTGCGCACCGGCTTGGAGGCCTTTGCCTTGGCCGCCGCGGCGGTGGCACGCACCACCGCCGGCACCGGGAGCTTCGCCTTCTTGGCCTCTGCCTTGCCGGCCGTGTGCTTTCCCCCTGTGCGCGCCTTCGGCGCTGCCTTCCGGGCGATCTTCTTCTTTGTTGCCTTCGTTGCCTTGGCCATCAGGCGGCCCTTCGCGCGGGGGGGGCGTGGCGCACCGGCAGGCCCGCCGCTTCCAGCGCGGCCTTGGCGTCGGCGATGCGGAATTCCCCGTAGTGGAACACGGAGGCGGCAAGCAGGCCCGTCGCTCCGGCGCGCGCGCCCTCGATGAAATGCCCGGGCGTGCCGACGCCGCCCGAGGCCACGATCGGCAGCCGCACGACGGCGCGCACGGCGCGCGTCAGCGGCAGGTCGAAGCCCTGCTTCGTGCCGTCCCGATCCATCGAGGTCAGCAGGATCTCCCCGGCGCCGAGCGCCTGCACCCGCCCTGCCCAGTCCAGCGCGTCGATGCCGGTGCCCCGGCGGCCGCCATGGGTGAAGACCTCCCAGCCTTCCCCCGTATCCTTCCGACGGGCGTCGATGGCGACGACGATCGCCTGGCTGCCGAAGGCCTCGGCGCAGCGCCGCACGAGGTCGGGGTCGGCGATGGCGGCGGAATTGATCGAGACCTTGTCGGCGCCAGCCAGCAGCAGGCGGCGGGCATCCTCGACGCTGCGCACGCCGCCGCCCACGGTCAGCGGGATGAAGACCTCGGACGCGGTGCGGGAGACGACGTCGAGGATGGTGTCGCGGTTCTCGTGGCTTGCGGTGATGTCGAGGAAGGTGACTTCGTCCGCGCCTTCCGCGTCGTAGGCGCGCGCCTGTTCGACAGGGTCGCCGGCATCGCGCAGTTCGACGAAGTTCACGCCCTTCACGACGCGGCCGTCCTTCACGTCGAGACAGGGGATGACGCGCAACGCGAGCATTATCGGATCACTCTTTGATTTATCCGTATGTCGGCGCGGCACTTGCGCCAGGTCACTGATTCGCACGCGATTGGGACGGAATGATGCGAAGGTCAAGCGCGGCCTTGCGGCAGGAGGACGGACGGATGACCGGCATCGGCGTGTTCCAGGACGGCTTTCCCTTCACCAACGAAGAACTTGAGCGCGGGACGCCCCGCTTCTGGTGGAGCAGCGCGAGGAAGCAGGCCTTCGAGAAGGCGCTTGCCCGCCGGGGCGGCGCACGGCACCGGCATGATGGCGGCAGCGGCAGCGAGGCCGACGACTGGAATTCCGACAGCTCGGACAACTCGCGAACGGTCGGCATCGGAGCCGCAGCCGGCGCGGCCTATGTCGCGACGGGCGGCTTCGAGGAACGCCACGACGCATCGGGTGGCGGCGAGAGCTTCGGCAGCACGGATACGGGCAGCAGTTCGGACGGTGGGGGCGGCGGCGAATAGGCTGCGCCCCGGTCCCGGTATGACGTCGTCGAAGATGGCCAAGCCATGGGCCCGGCCCGTCGCGCGGCGCCGGTCTGCGCCATCCGGCCGGATGATCGGACCGAAGCGGCTTCAGCCACCCGCCGCCGCAAGCGCCGCCGCAGGGTCGATGCGCCCGTCATAGAGCGCGCGCCCGATGATGGCGCCCTCGATGCCGGCGCCTGCCGCGATCAGCGCGGCCAGGTCCTCGATGCCGGCGACGCCGCCGCTCGCCACCACCGGCAGCGCTACGGCGCGCGCCAGCGCCGCGGTAGCCGCGACGTTGACACCGCCCAGCATGCCGTCGCGCGCGATGTCGGTGTAGATGACAGCCGCCGCGCCGGCATCCTCGAAGCGGCGGGCGAGGTCCGTGGCGCTGACGTCCGAGGTCTCGGCCCAGCCTTCGGTGGCCACCATGCCGTCACGCGCGTCTATGCCGAGCGCGACGCGTCGGGGGAAGGCGCGGCAGGCGGCACGGGCGAAGTCCGGGTCCTTGACCGCGGCGCTGCCCAGGATGATCCGCGCCACGCCTTCCGCCAGCCAGGCCTCGGCCACCGCCATGCTGCGGATGCCGCCGCCGAGTTGCACCCGCGTGCCCGGCACTGCCGCCAGGATGGCGCGCACCGCCCCGGCATTGGCCGGCCGGCCGGCAAAGGCGCCGTCGAGGTCGACCACATGGACCCACCCGAACCCGGCCTCGACGAAGGTGCGGGCCTGGGCAGCGGGGTCGTCGGCATAGACCGTCGCCTGGTCCATCTCACCGCGCCTGAGGCGCACCACCTGTCCGCCCTTGAGGTCGATGGCCGGATAGAGCGTCAGGGGCACGGGGGCAGGTCCGGGGCTGTGGTTCGGCGGCGGGGCCGCGCGCCGTGTCCTAGACGAAGCGCAGGCATCTCGGAAGCCGGGCCCGGGCGTGCCAGCATGGGTGGGTGAGCACGCCTTCCGCCTTCCTGCCCGGCCTGCGCGAAGCGATCGGCGCGCCGGGCGTGGCGATGGCGGCGACCTTCTGCGCCTTCGGCGCGGCGGTACAGGAAGCCGGGCTCGGACCCGGCTGGGCGCTGCTGGCCTGCTGGGGGATCTACGGCATGCCAGGGCAGTTGGTGCTCGTGCAGTCGGCCGCCGCCGGCTGGGCTGGCGGAGTGGGCGCGGCGGTGATGGGGGCGGTGGCGGTGAATGCGCGCTTCCTGCCCATGGCGGTGTCGATCGCCCCAGTGCTGGCGGCACGCGAGCGATGGCGGCTGCTGCCGGCGGTTCCCTTCATCGCCGTAACCCCCTGGGCGGCGGCGATGCGTGCCCTGCCGGCGATCGCCCCGGCGGCGCGGGTATCGTGGTTCCTGGGCTTCGGGCTGACGTCGTGGGTGGTGGCGGGAAGCGCCGCGCTGGCCGGCTACTTCATCGCCGGCGGGCTCGGGGCCGAGGCACGGGCGGCGCTGCTTTTCGTCAACCCGCTGTACTACGGGTTGCTGCTGGCTGCGGATTTCGGCCGCCCTGCCCCGCGCCGGGCGGTCCTGTGCGGGGCGGTGGCGGCGTCACTGGCCCTGCTGGTGCCGGCATCCATGGCGCTGTTGGCCGCCGGCGTCGCGGGTGGAACCGTGGCCTTCCTGCTGGGGCGGCGGCATGGCGCCCGCTGACCTGGCTTTGGCGCTGACGGCACTTGCGTGCCTCGGGTTGCGCCTGGCGGGGGTATGGCTGGCGGGCGGGATGAGCGCCGAGCACCCTGCGATTGCCTGGGCTACGGCGGTAGCGCAGGCGACGCTCGCGGCCTTCGTGGCACTGGCGATCGCCGCGCCCTCGGGCGCGCTGGCGGAGGTGCCACTGGCTGCGCGGCTTGCCGGCTTCGGCGTTGGGGCGGCGGCGGTGGTCACGCTCCGCGGGCGATTGCTGCCGGCGCTGCTGGCTGGACTCGCGGCGATGTTGGCGGTGCGGTTCCTTGTCGTATAGCGTGACTTTGAGGTGTCGCAGAAACCTGAAGCACGCGCGCTCGACCGTTCCGCCGTCGATGCATGGGTCGATGCCGATGTCGTGCGCTTCATGATCGATGCGCTGCGCCCCGGATCAGGAGCGAACGACCCCGTGCTGGCGCAGGAAGCCCAGCAGTTCGAACAGCGGCAGCCCGAGGATGGCCGCGTGGTCACCCCGGATGCGGGCAAAGAGGTGCACCCCTGGCCCCTCGAGCCGGTAGGCGCCGACCGAGCCCATGACGCGGTCGCCCTCCAGCGCCAGGTAGGCGTCGAGGAATTCATCGGTGAAGTCCCGCATCGTCAGCCGCGGTATCGCCACATGCTGCCAGGCGCGCCCGCCATGGCGGTGGCAGACAACCGCTGTCACCAGCTCGTGCGTGCGGCCGCGCAGGGTCTGCAGCTGCGCGCGCGCCGCCGCCGGGTTCGGCGGCTTGTCGTACCAGGTGCCCTCGCAGACCAGCAGCTGGTCGCAGCCGATGACCAGCGCGTCGGGATGCCGGCGGGCGATGCGCTCGGCCTTGGCATCGGCCAGGACCAGTGCCGCGTCGGCGGGCGGGATGGCCTCGGCCTGCGCGGCTTCCTTGATCGCGGCCTCGTCGACCGCGGCCGACAGGGCCTCGAAGTGCAGCCCGGCACCCTGCAGCAGTGACCGCCGAGCAGCGGAGGCCGAGGCGAGGATCAGGCGCGGAGCCTCGGCCTGGATCACGGGCGCGGTCCGAGCACCGCCGCGGCCGGGTCCTGGGGCGCATGGGGTGGCGGCACGGCATCCTTGCGTCGGGCATGCCAGGCTTCCATCAGTTGCAGGATGGTTGCTGCCGTCTCCTCGATGCTGCGGCGCGTGACATCGATGACCGGCCAGCCGCGCAAGGTGCACAGGCGTCGCGCGGCGACGATCTCGGACTTCACCGCCTCGGGGTCGATGTAGTCGTTGGCATCTTGGCGCACCCCGCTCGCGCCGATGATCTTGAGGCGGTGGCGCCGGATGTCGATCAGGGCATTCACCTCGATATGCAGGCCGACCACCGGGCAGGGCGGGTGCTCGAGCGCATCGGGCAGCGCGGCGCCAGGCACTAGCGGTACGTTGGCTGCCTTGATGCCCCGGTTCGCGAGATAGAAGCAGGTGGGTGTCTTGCTGCTGCGCGAAACGCCGACCAGCACGACATCCGCGTCCCGGATGCCGAGCGTGCCCTGCCCGTCATCGTGCGAGAGCACATAGTGCATCGCGTCGATCCGGCGGAAATAGTCGGCATCCAGCACGTGCTGCGCCGCGCGCTTTTCCTTGGCCGGGGCGCCGATGGCGCTCTGGAGCAGTTCCATGACAGGGTCGAGCGGGGAGAAGCACTGCACCCCCGCGCGGCGGCAGGTCTCCTCCAGGGCGAGACGCAGGCTCGAATCCACCAGGGTGTAGAGCACCGGCCCCGGCTCGTGCTGGATGCCTTCCAGCACCCGGTCGAGCTGCAGGCGCGACCGCACCAGGGACCAGCGATGATGGATGACCAGCGGATCGTCGAACCGCGCCAGGGTGGCACGCGCGATCGAGTTCAGCGTGTCCCCGGTCGAATCGGAGACCAGGTGGAGATTGATGGAGCGTTGCTGCATCGGGGGAGGATAACGTGAAACGATGTGGAATACGGGGGTGGATTCCTCTCCCTTCGCCCCCTCCGGTGGAAAGCGGTGATCGATCGCTCGCGGCCGGCGCCTGTGCAGGACGGCGCAGGCACATCGCCGCGATGTGGAGAAGGACCGAGATCGCAGGTGGGGCATCGGTTCCCGCCGCGCCGATCCTGTGGACAGGTCCTGGAGAAGGCACGGACAGGGTCCAATCCCCGTCATCCACACGCCCTATCTACATCCACGACTTCCTAGAATCCTGATTCTTTGCGAAGGGTTAGGCATGGACAGTGATCGCCCGGCCGCCCCGACGAAGCCCTTCCTCCGTGCCCTGGGGGGGGAGGCCGTCTGGCCGCCCCCCGCCTGGCTGATGCGCCAGGCCGGGCGCTACCTGCCGGAATACCGGGAGGTCCGCGCCGGGGCGGGGGACTTCATCAGCCTTTGCACGACCCCGCCGCTGGCCGCGGAGGTGACGCTGCAGCCGATCCGCCGCTACGGCATGGAGGCGGCGATCCTGTTCTCCGACATCCTCATGATCCCCTGGGCGCTCGGCCAGCCGCTCCGCTTTGCCGAGGGCGAGGGGCCGCTGCTGGAACCGCTGCGCACGGCCGAGGCGATCACGGCGCTCGACCCGTCGGTCGTGGTGGCGCGGGCGGCGCCGATCTTCGAGACGGTCGCCCGAGTGCGGGAAGGGCTCGCGGCCGAGGCGCCGCGCACGACGCTGATCGGCTTCGCCGGCGGCTGCTTCACGGTTGCCTGCTACATGCTGGAGGGCAAGGGCAGCAAGGAGTTCCCGGCGGCCAGGGGCCTCGCCTACAGCGATCCTGCGCTGTTCGGCCGGCTGATCCGCACACTGCAGGACGCGACGGTCGAATACCTCGTCGCGCAGGTCGAGGCCGGTGCCGAATCGCTGATGATCTTCGACTCCTGGGCCGGCATGCTGTCGCCCGGCCAGTTCCGCCGCTGGGTGATCGAGCCGACGGCCGCCATCACGCGGGCCCTGCGCAAGCGCTGCCCGGGCGTGCCGCTGATCGGCTTCCCACGGCTGGCAGGACCGCTGCTGGCGGACTACGCCGCGCGGGCCGGGGTGGACGCCACGGCCATGGACACCTCGATGGACCCGCGCTGGGCGGCCCAGGCGGTGCCGGCCACGATGGCCCTGCAGGGCAACCTTGATCCGCTCGCGCTGGTAGCCGGCGGCGCAGCGCTGGAGGCGGAGACGCGGTCCATCCTCGCGGCGATGCGCGGACGGCCCTTCGTCTTCAACCTGGGCCACGGGATCGTGCCGCAGACGCCGCCCGAGCACGTGACACAGCTGATGCGGATCCTGCGCTCAGCCTAGGGCGCCGTCGGCTCAGGCGTTGCCCTCGGTGCTGTCCTGGGCGGCAGGGACAAAGGGGGGCGCCAGCCAGAGCGCATCCTTGACCTTGGACCGGACGAAGGCGTCATGCGCCACCGCGCGGCCTTCCGGAATGGCAATTGGGATCGGTTCCCAGGCGATGGCATCGCCGTCCGCCACGAAGGTCCGGCCATCGCGCAGCGCGGCTGCCAGCTCGAAGCCTGGCTGCTTGCCGCCCATCAGTTCCAGGTAGACCTCGGCCAGCAGCCGGCAGTCGAGGATGGCGTTGTGCGACGCGCGCATGGAATTGTCGACGCCGACCCGCCGGCACAGCGCGTCCAGGCTGTTCGGCATGCCGGGGTAGCGTTCCTTCGCAAGGGCAAGGCTGTCGACCATCCGTCGCCGGTCCAGCACCGGCATGCCGCACCGGCGGAATTCGGCATCGAGGAAGCCGAAGTCGAAGGGCGCGTTGTGCGCCACGATCGGCGCATCGCCGAGGAAATCGAGCAGGTCCTGTGCAATGGCGGCGAAGGCAGGCTTCCCCGCGAGGTCCGCATTGGTGAAGCCATGGATGCGCGTGGCCTCGGCCGGGATGTCACGGCCCGGGTCGATGAGGCGGTGGAAGACCGCCCCCGTCGGCAACAGATTCACGATCTCCACGGCCGCCACCTCGATAACGCGGTCGCCCTGCAGGGGGTCGAGGCCCGTGGTCTCGGTGTCGAGGATGATCTGGCGCATGCCGGGAAGATAGGCGAGCAGGGCCAAGCCCGCACCCCGCCCCGCGCGCTTCAGCCGAGCAGGCCCAGCACGAGGCGCTTGATCGCCGCCTGCGCGTAGCGGCGGCTGAGCCCCGTCTGCACGACATGGTCGGCGTGGCGCCGCTTCTCGGCGTCGGGCATCTGGCGGGCGCGGATGGCGGCAAGCCGTTCCCCGGTCATGCCGGGGCGGCGGAGCACGCGGGCACGCTGCACCGCCGCCGGCGCAGAAACCACCACGACGCGGTCCACGCGCGCCTCCCCACCCGTCTCGAGCAGCAACGGCACATCGAGCACCACGAGCCGCCGCCCGCCCCGCCGGGCATGCGCCAGGAAGCGCCGCTCTTCCTCCCGCACCAGGGGATGGATGATGCGCTCGAGCCGCTTCAGCGCGCCGGGATCGCCGAGCACGAGGCGGCGCAGCACCTCACGGTCCACGCGCCCGTCAACGACCGCGCCAGGAAACGCCTCGCCGATCGGCCCGACGGCGCGCCCGCCTCTGGCCTGTAGCCGGTGCACCGCAGCGTCGGCGTCGAAGACCGGCACGGCCATGCGCCGAAAGGTCGCGGTGGCGGTGGACTTGCCCATGCCGATGCCGCCGGTGAGGCCGAGCACGATCATCGCGGCGGGATATCCGCCGCCACCACGGCGCGGAGAGTCGCATCCACGTCCGGGCGGTGGCCGAACCAGGCCTCGAAGCCCGGCCGCGCCTGGTGCAACAGCATGCCGAGCCCATCGACGGCGGCCAGGCCCCGCGCGCGCGCGGCCGCCAGCAGCGGCGTCTCGAGCGGCACGTAGACGATGTCCGCCACCACCGCGCCGGACGGCAGCGGCGCAAGGTCGATCTCGAGGCCCGGCTGGCCGTGCATGCCGAGCGACGTGGTGTTCACGAGCAGCGCGGCGTCGTGCAAAGGCGGCCTCTCGGCGACTACGACGACGCCGCCCAAGTCGGCCGCGAGCGCCTCGGCCCTGGCGCGCGAGCGGTTGACCAGCGTCAGGCGCGGGCAGCCGCCATCGAGCAGCGTCGCGGCGATGGCGCGGGCAGCTCCACCCGCGCCCAGCAGGACGGCAGGACCCGCCGCGGGGGTCCATTCGGGCGCCTGTTGCCGCACGCTTTCCACGAAGCCGTAGCCGTCGGTGTTCGATCCCTCGATCCGCCCGTCACGGAACACCAGCGTGTTCACCGCGCCGGCCCGGCGCGCCGTGGCGTCGACGATGTCGCAGACCTCGAAGGCCGCCTGCTTGTGCGGGATCGTCACATTGGCGCCCCTGAAACCGAGGTCGGCCAGCGCCCGCACGGCGCCCGCGAAGCGGTCGGGGTGCACGGGCAGCGGCACATAGGCGCCGTCGATGCCCAGGGTTTCGAGCCAGTGCCCGTGCAGGCGCGGCGAGCGGGAGTGCGAGACGGGCCAGCCGAGAACCCCGGCAAGGCGCGCATGACCGGTGAGAAGACGCATCGCCGAAGCAAGCCGCGCGACGGCGCCGGAGGCAAGGGCTTCCCGCTTGGTCGCCATCCGCGGCGGCGCATGTCTACACTCCCCGCAAGCACCCTTGCGCAGGAGGAAGCAGGCGCAGCCACGGCAACCACAATGGGAGACATCGGCATGCAACGACGTTCCATCCTCCAGGCGGCCGGTGCCGGCCTGGCAGGCGCGCTGGCGGGCCCCGCCGCGCTCCGGGCGCAATCGGCGACGACGCTGCGCTTCACGCCGCAGCAGGACCTTGTCACGCTCGACCCGGTCACGACCACCGCCTATGCCACGCGCAACCATGGCTACATGGTTTTCGACACGCTCTACGGCATGGATTCGAAGTTCGAGGCCACGCCGCAGATGGTCGAGGGCCATCGCGTAGACGACGACGGCAAGCGCTGGGACCTCAGGCTGCGCGAGGGCCTTTTCTTCCACGACGGGGAACGCGTCCTGGCGAAGGACTGCGTGGCCAGCCTGCGGCGCTGGGCGCGACGCGACCCGTTCGGCGCGACACTTCTGGCGGCGACGGACGCGCTTTCGGCCCCCGACGACCGCACCATCCGCTTCCGGCTGAAGCATCCCTTCCCGTTGCTGCCGGCGGCGCTCGGCAAGGCCTCGGTGCCGGTCTGCGCCATGATGCCGGAGCGTCTGGCGAACACCGACCCCTTCCGCCAGGTGACGGAGCTCGTCGGCAGCGGGCCGTTCCGCTTCAAGGCGGATGAGCGCGTGCCGGGATCGCTTAACGTCTATGAGAAGTTCGACCGCTACGTGCCGCGCAGCGACGCGCCGCGCGGCTGGACCTCAGGGGCAAAGGCCGTGCATTTCGACCGCGTCGAATGGCGCACGATGCCGGATGCCTCGACCGCGACGAACGCGCTGCTGGCAGGCGAGGCGGACTGGCAGGAATACGCCTATCACGACCAGCTGCCGCTGCTCCGGCGCGGGCGGGACGTCACGGTGCGCGTGCTCGACAGCACGGGCTTCGTCTGCATGGTGCGGATGAACCACCTGCAGCCGCCCTTCAACAATCCGGCGATCCGCCGCGCCCTCTGGCCCGCCATCGACCAGACGGCGTTCATGCAGGCGATCGTCGGGCCGGGCGAGACGAGCCTCTATCACACGCCGCTCGGCTTCTTCTGTCCGGGCACGCCGATGGCCTCGACGGTGGGGCTGGACGCGCTGAGCGGGCCGCGCAGCACGGATGCCACGCGCGCCGCGCTCCAGGCGGCCGGCTACAACGGGGAGAAGATCGTGCTGATGATCCCCTCCACCTCCTCGGCCGGGCCACCGCTGGGCGCGGTGATGGAGGACATCCTCAAGCGCTGCGGGATGAACGTCGAAGTCTATGCGGTCGAGTTCAACGCCATGCTGCAGCGGCGCAACCGCAAGGGGCCTGTGGCCGAGGGCGGCTGGAGCCTGTTCGTGACCAACTGGTCGGGGTCGGACTGGCTGAACCCGGCCGGGCACATCGCGCTGCGCGGCAACGGGGAGGCGGGCTATGCCGGCTGGGCCACCATGCCGCGCATCGAGCAGTTGCGGGATGCCTGGTTCCGCGCACCGGACCTCGCAGCGCAGCAGGCGATCTGCCGCGACATCCAGCTGGAGGCGATGCGGGAGGTGCCGTATTGGCCGGTCGGGCAGTTCCTGCAGCCGACGGCCTACCGCAACAGCCTGACGGGCGTGCAGGAGGGATTCGCCACCTTCTGGAACATCCGCCGGGCGTGACGGGCCTTCGTGCCCCCGCCCAAGGCAGAAAACCCGGCTCCGGGGGCCTTTCGGCCCTCGGCGCGCGGTGGAGCGGGGGCGGCGCCGCCCTCCTGTGACCTACTCGGCCGGCGCCATGCTTCGCGCCTCGGGCGCCGCGGCCCAGAGCTCGGGCCGGAGTTCCTCCTCCCGGTCCGGGAAGGCGAAGGCGCAGACCAGCGTGACGGTCGCGACCGCCGCCAGCACCAGCATCGCGACCGCGAGCGATCCGGTCGCCTCGTGCAGGAAGCCCACCAGCGGCGAGGCCACCGCGGCCCCCAGGAAGCCGATGGTGAAGCGGATGGAATAGAGCTTGGCGCGGAGTTCGGGCGCGACGTAGCGCGCGGTCATGGTCTCGTTCACCGTGACCTGGCCGAACACGCAGGCCGCGACCAGCCCCGCCACCGGCAGCACCGCCCAGCCATCAAGGAAGGACAGCGCCAGCAGCCCCGGCACCAGCGCCAGGCCGAGCGGCATGAACACCCGCTTCAGCGTGCGCCGGTCGATCATCCGGCCGACGGTGTATTGCGTGACGCCGCCGCAGATGGTGGCGAGGAAGGCAAGCAGCCCGACCACTGGCAGCAGGTCCGGGCTGCCGGCCAGCCTTTCCTGCATGAGCTTCGGGATCAGCAGCGTATAGGCGTTGAACACGAGCCCCGAGACCGCCGCGATCGACAGCAGGATGAAGACCGCGCGGCGCACGATGCTGCGGGGGATCTTCGGGAAGGGCCGGGCGCCGCCGCCGGCCTTTACCGCGTCGAATTCCGGTTCGCGCATGTACAGCAGCCCGACGGCGAAGCACGCCGCGCCCGGGATGATGAAGCCCCAGCGCCAGCCGAGCGTGGCCGCGACGAAGGCGGTCACGATGGGCGCGCTCGCCACGCCGATATTGCCGAAGACGCCGTTGATGCCCATGGCGCGGCCGACGCGCTCGCCGGCGGCCTCGACCAGCACCGCGGTGCCGATCGGGTGGTAGATGGCGGCGAAGCAGCCCATCAGCCCGAGCGTGACGCCGATCGCGACCGGGCTGTCCATGAAGCCCGCCGCGGCCATGAAGAAGCCGGTGCCGAGGAAGAAGGACGTCATCAGCACCCGCCGCCCGAGCCGGTCCGCTAGCCAGCCCATCGGCAGCGCACCCAGGCCGTAGGTGACGAACATGGCCGTCCCCAACGCGAGGATCGGGCCGTAGTCCGCGCCGAAGCGCTCGCGTTCCTGGGTCACCATCGCGAGCACGGCGGTCGCCAGGATCAGCAGGCAGTAATGCGTGAAGGTGTGGGCGGCGTTGATGAACACCACCTGGCGCGTGGCCGGGGTCATGGCGGTTCCTCTCGCGCGGCGGGGCCGCGACGTGCCGTCAGGCTAGACTCGTCCGGCACGGCGCGTCAGGCGCGAATTCGGCGCGGGCGCCATGCGCCGGGCGCGCTCAGCGCGTGAACCAGTCCGCCCCGCGCGCCAGCGCATCCGCCCGCCCGTCCCGCGTCACCTCCCACAACGGGCTGTCGACCGCCAGGCGCTGCCCGCCGTCGCGCTGCGTCGGGCGGATGACGGTACCGACGGACCGCGCGCTCTGCACGCTGAACAGGTCGAGCGGCACGCGGATGAAGATGCCCTTGTCGAAGGACCCCTCCCCGAAGCGGGAGAAGGGCACGTCGGTCAGCGTCGCGAAGGCACCGACCTCGATGCCGCTGTCGAAGCGCCGCGCCAGTTCCAGCGTCCCGCCCCAATCCCCCGCGAGATACCGCCCGCCACGCAGCGTCGCGGTCAGGTTCCACCAGGGCAGGTCGGCATGCAGCGAGACATGCCCCGTCGCGACCGTGTAGCCGAGCACGCCCAGGCGCTGGTCGTAGTCGCGCTGCGCCACGTAGTTCACGTCGAGCCCGATGGCGAAGGGCCGGTCATGCGGTCGCCACAACACCTCGGCCGAGACACCGGCGAACATCGGCTCCAGGTAGCCGCCCGTGACGCGCGCGAAGACATCGGGCGCGACGCTGCCCATCCATTCCCCGTAGAGCGTCGGCACCGCGAGGTTCCGCCCATCCTCGGCATAGCGCGCATAGTCCGACCGCACGCGCGGCAGCACGCTGTCCGACGGCGCGGCGCCATCCAGGTTCTGCGCCACGACCTGCGCCACGCTGCCCGCGACCGCGACCCCATGGCCGAGGTCCAGCCGCGCATTCGCCACCACCGCCGCCTGGAACAGCAGCGTGCGCGACGGGTCCCCCAGCACGACGCGCGCGCGCGGCTCGATCCCCCAGTCAAGGAAGGGACCGGGCGCGCGCACCGCGCCCTCGAAGGGGTCGCCCGGCGGCATCAGGATGGCGGTGGCGAAGACCTCCTCGGCGCTGCCATGGCCGCGGGCGGCGGCCTCCATCGCGGTGCGCAGAACCAACAGCCGTGCGATCTCGACGCCGTCGCGTGACCAGGCGAGGACGATCCGCTCGACCTCCGCCGGCAGATGCGGCTGCACGGCGCGCGCCACACGCCCGGCCAGCTGCGCCAGCGTGCGGAACCGCCCGCCGGAGACGGCGATTCGTGCCTCCTGGCCCTCGATCGCGACGGCCGTGCCGCGCAGCCCGGCCGCCTGCAGCGCGGCGAAGATGCGGGGCGCGGCCGCGCGCGCCTCGGCCGAGGCGCCGCGCGGGCCCATTTCCGGCGGCGGCGGCAGCGGGGCGCGCGGCGGGTCGGCCGGGTCCATCCGGAAGGACGCGCGCAGCAGCAGGTCCGTCCCGTTCACCCAATGCACGCCGAGGTCGAGCCAGTCATTCGTCCATTGCAGCCCGGCATTCACCCGCGCCCGGCTCTCCCCGCGCAGGCCGGTCGTCCGGGCGGGGTAGCCGCCGCGCTCGTCGCGCAGCCGGTCGGCACTGAATTCCACCTTGGCGCGCAGCCCTTCGAGCAGCCCGAAGGGCGTGGGCAGCGGCGGCACGCTCCATTCGAGGCCGCCGAACAGCGCGATGTCCTCGCCCCGGAAATAGGTTTGCCAGCGCAGCGTGCCGCCCTCGCCCACGTCCCGCTCGCGGTCGGCGAAGCCCGACCAGAGGTCGGTCAGCGGGTTGTTGCCGTCGGCGTAGGTGCCGAGCCGCCCCCAGCCCATGCCGAGCGTCAGGTCGAAATCCCAGAACCGCTTGGACGCGACGATGTACTCCCCGCCATAGATGCCTGTGCCGGCGATGTCCTGGATGCCGACGGCGAGCGCGGGCCGCCACTCCGTCTCGTCCCAGAGCCGGATCTTGATGTCGAAGGCACGGTCCGAGACCATGCCCTCCCCGGTCGTGCCGTTCAGGCGCTCCGCCACGCGGAAGGTGGTCTCGAGCCAGGGCAGCGCCTGCCAGCCGAGGAACCAGAAGCGGCGCTGGTGGCGCAACGAGGCACCGGCCTCGATCATGCCGTCGGGGCGGAAGCGCGCATTGCGCATCTCGATCAACCCGACGCCGCCCCAGTTGGAACCGGTGCCTTCGACCGGCGCGGCGCCGTCCTGCGCGCGGGCGGGAAGGGCGAGAAGTGCCATGAGGGCAAGGGGCAGGAGCCGGGAGGGTGCTGCCCTCCCGGACCCACCCGCCAGAGGCGGAAAGGCCTCTGGACACCATGACCTGGGCGATGGGGGTGAGGGGCATGGCGCGGCCATGCGAGGCGGACGGCGAGCGGTCCCCGTCCCGCCAATCACCCAGGTACCGGGTTCCAACGGCCTTTCGGCCCTTGGCAGGGGGTGCAGGGGGGCAGCGCCCCCCTGCCGCGACCTTCGTCGCACGAGCCCCCTCACCCTACCTGCTCGTCTCGCGCGCGATCACGGCGAGTGCCGCCGCCGACACCGACACCTGGCCCAGCACCTGCGTCAGGTCGCGCACGAAGCCCCAGGTCTCGTAGGGGCTCGGGTCCTGCGGCACGACCACCAGGCTGCCCGGCGGCACGGGCGGCCCGCCCTGTTGCCAGGCACCGAGCCCGGCGGCGGTGGATTGCCCGTTCGGCAGCACGATGAAGGCGCGGGACGGGTCGGCGAAGCGCTGCGTGCCGCCGGACCCGCGCACGTAGTCGGTCGCCCGCCAGCCCGACCGGAACTGCAGCGAGCCCGCGTTGAGCACCGAGCCCACGACCGTCACCTCGTTCGGCCGCTTCGGCATGGCGATGATGTCGCCGGGCTCCAGCAGCACGTCGAGCTCCGGCCGGGCGGCGAGGATGATCGGGTTCGCCTCCACCACCATGCGGCCCGCGGCACGCGCCTCGCGCAGCGAATTCGCGAGTTCCCGCCCCGCGCCGATGGCGGCGCCGAGATCCGTGCGGGTGGCGCGGGAGCCCGCCACCGCCTGGCCGGACGCGACCTGGATCAGGCTGGTCTCGAGGTCGCGCGCGGTGCGCTCGAAGCCCTCCTGCTGGCGCACGCGTACGCTCTCGCGCGTGAAGACGGCGCCGTAGGGGTAGGCCTGCGGCGTCAGCCCGCCGGCGCGGGCGATGACCTCGGACAGGCGTTCGCCGCGACGGATGTCGTAGGTGCCGGGGCGGAGGAACTCGCCCACCAGCGTGACGGGGCCGCTGTCGCGGTCGCCGAAGGCGCGCGGGATGCGCACCGTGTCGCGCGGGGACAGGCGCACGGCCGCGAAGTTCCGGCTGGTGAGATCAAGCCGCGTGCGCGCCAGCGGGATGGCGCCGCCCGCATCGGCGGGCTCGCGCGCGAATTCCACCACGCGCAGGTCGGCCGCGTCCGACAGCCCGCCGCCGGCGGCCACCAGCAGGTCGAGCCCGGTGTCGTCCACGATCGGGAACAGGCCGGGGCTGCGCGCCTCCCCCGTCAGCACCACCGCGTGGTCGAGCAGGAAGGCCGGCAGGTCCGGGTAGTCCAGCATCACCTGCGGGCAGGGCGGCGTGCCGATCTCGGGGAAGCCGGCGCCGCGCGCATGGGCGAAGCGCTGCGGGGAGGCGCGGGAGGCCAGCGCCAGCGCCGTCAGCGCCGGGCAGTCCACGGTGCCCTCGGCCGGCGCCTCCCCGCGCAGCGCGCGCTGCACCGGGGCGGAGGCGAGCCAGGCGATGTCGCCGCGGCCGAAGACCACGACATCGTCGCCCTCCCGCAGCGCGAGGTTCGCGCGCCCTTCCAGCACGCGGCCGAGGTCGAAGGGGATGAAGCTGCGCTGCCCTGTCCGCGTATCCCCGCGCCAGACCACGCCCATCCGCACGTAGGGGTCGTTGCGCAGCAGCCGGCGGTCGGAGATCAGCCCGCGGATGGTCTGCCCCTGGCGCCCGCCCGCGGCCGCGCGCGTGACCGGGATCGCGACATGCCCCGCGAGCCGCACCTGGTTCGCGACGACGTCGGCTCCCGGCTGGACCACCAGCGCGTCGCCGCGGCGGAGCGCCGAGCCCGGCGCCAGTTCCGCGAAGGCGCGCCGCCCCGCCCCGTCGTTCTGCTGCACGAGCAGTCGGTTGCCGCCCGGCCGGATGGTGCCGCCCGCCAGCGCCAGCGCCTCGGCCACCGGCGCCGCGGCGGCGCGGGCGGAAAGCTCGTAGATGCCGGGCCGCGCCACGTCGCCCGCCACGGCGACGGTGCCGCCGACCGGGGGCACGACGATGCGCTCGCCCTCCCGCAGCGACAGGTCGGCATCGCCAGGCGCGTCGGCGATCACAGCATAGAGGTCGATGACGCGCCGCCCGTGCGGCCCCTCGATCCGGATGGCCCGGAGCGACCCCGTCTTGCGCACACCGCCCGCGGCCGACAGTGCATCCAGCACCGAGGACAGCGCGTTCAGCCCGTGGAAGCCGGGCCGCAGCACCTCCCCCGCCACGAACACGTTCATCTGCCGGACCTGGCCGATCGAGACGAAGACCTCCGACCCCCCGAGTTCGCGCAGCGCCAGCCCTTCGAGATGCGCGCGCAGGTCCTTCAGCGTGCGGCCCGCGGCCGGGATGGGCGCCAGGTCGGGCAGCAGCAGCGTGCCGTCGCGTGCCACGCGCAGCGTCAGCGTCTGCCGCGCGCGGCCGCGGAAGGCCACGACCAGCTCGTCGTCGGGGCCGAGCACGTAGTCCTCCGGCAGGGCGCCGAAGCCTTGGGTCGGCGCCGGGCCGCCGCGGAAGGTGTCGTAGCCGAACTGGCGGAGGGGCGGGCCGGGCAGCCGTGCGGCGAAGAAGGCCTCGGCCGAGGAGAGCGGGTCCTCCGGCGCCGCCGGTGCCTGCGCCTGGAACGCCTGCACCGGCGCGCCGCGCGGCAGGCCGGTGGGCGGGCCGCGCGTGGCGCCGGCATCCAGCATCCGCTGCAGCGCCTCCTGCTGGACGCCGGGCGGCAGGCCGGGCAGGGCCGTGGCGCCGGGCAGGACCGGCGGCAGGTTGGGCGGCGCCAGCAGGGGCGACGGGCCGGTCTGCGACAACGCCGCGCCGGCGCCGAGCCAAAGGCCAAGCCAGGCCATCAGCCAGGGACGGAAACGGGGGTGGCGGGCCGGGTCGGACATCGGCGGGGCGCAGGGCTCCACGAAGCGTCAGGCGAGATAATCGCTTTCCATTTACAACCTATTGGTGATTCTGGCTATTGTCCCGTGTCTGCCGCGGAGCCTGACCTGACCCTGATGGCCGCCCTGCCCGAGACCATGGCGCGCCCGACGCCCGTCGGGCGCATGGCCCGGCTCGCACTCGTGCTCGATGCCGCGCGGCGGCTCGGACCGCGTCCGGTCGGGCTGGCGGCCTGGCATCGCCTGCGCCTGGCGACGGGCGCGGCGCGGCGCGGCCTGCCGGATGTCGCGCTGCCTGCGGGCGCGCTGCTGCCAGGTGGGCACGGCGCCGTCCTGCCGCCCGCGGCGGATTGGCATGGCCCGTTCGACGCCGGCGCCCATGCGCTCGACCTCGACCTGTTCGGCCCCGGCGACATCCGCCCGGTCTGGGAGACGAACCGCCTGCTCGCCCTGCCGCTGCTGGCGGCGGCCGCGCGCGCTGACCCGGCCGGCGGCCATGCGGCGGAGGCCGCCGCGCTGCTCGACGCCTGGCGCGCCGCCAACCCGCCCTTCCGCGGCCCCGCCTGGGCCTGCGGGCAGGAGGCGGCGCTGCGCGCCATGCACCTCTGTCTGGCGCTCGTGCTGCTGGACGTGCCGGCCAGCCCCGCGATGCGCGCCCTGCTCGCCGCCCACGCAACCCGCATCGAGGCCACGCGCGCCTACGCCGCCGCGCAGGACAACAACCACGCGGTCAGCGAGCCCGCCGGGCTCTTCGTCATCGGCCTCATGCTGGGCGATGCGGCGCTGGCGCGGCGCGGCGCGCACGGGCTGGCGTATGCGGTGGCGCGGCTCGTGGCGCCGGATGGCGCCTTCGCGCAGGCCTCGCCGGCCTATCACCGGCTGCTGCTGGACACCCTCGCCGTCGCCGAGTGGTTCCGTCGGCGCCAGGGTTGGCTGCCCTTCGCGGATCCGTTTCCGGCGCGGGCGCGCGCCGCGACGCTTTGGCTGCACCGCGTGGCTTCGCCCGGCGGCGCCCTGCCGCGCGCCGGCGCCTGTGACGATTCCGCCTTCGCCGACCTCGCGCGGGCCGGCGCCCACGATGCCGGGGCCAGCCTGGAACGCGCCGCGCGGCTGTTCTGCGGCGCCTCGGCAGGCCGCACGGCGGAGCCCGGCTGCGCGCTGCTCGGCCTGCCCTGCCCGCCTGACGTGCTGCCGCGCGCGAGCCAATGGCGGACCGAGGGCTGGATGGGCGCCGAGGCCGGCCCGCTGCGCGCGCTGCTGCGGACCGGCGCGCCGCTGCGCTTCCGCCCGGCGCAGGCGGACCTGCTGCACCTCGACCTCTGGCGGGGGGAGGAGGCGCTGCTGCGCGACGGCGGCACCGGCGCCTACAACCCTGGCCCCGGCCGGGCCTGGTGGAGCGCGACGCTGGCCGGCACCGCCGGGCACAACACCGTGGAATTCGACGGTGAGGACCAGATGCCTCGCGTCTCCCGGTTCCTGTATGCGCGATGGCCGGCCTGCCGCGCGCTGCCGGATGGCGCGGTGCTCACCGACCATCGCGGGCGGCGGCACGAACGGCGGTTGCGCCTCTCCGCCGCGCAACTCGAGGTGGAGGACAGCCTGTCCGGCCCCTTCTCTCGCGCCGTGCTGCGCTGGCGCCTTGCGCCCGGCCCCTGGCGGCCAACGGCCACGGGCGCCGAGCGGCCCGGGATGCGCCTCGCGCTCGGCGCCGACGTGCCGCACCGCATCCGGCTCGCCGAGGGATGGGAAAGCCCCGCCTATGGCGAGGTGCGCCCGGCCCCGGTTCTGGAACTGGCCCTGCGCGGGCCGGCCGCCCGGATCGCGACGCGCGTCGAGGTGGCGTGATGGCGCTGCCCGACCTGCTCGCGGCGCTCTGGCGGATGCGGTTCGGGCTCGGGCTCGCGCTGGTGCTCGGCTGGGCGGGGGGTGCGGCGCTCGTGCTGCTGGCGCCACGCGCGCATGTCGCGCGGCTGGTGGTGGCGCCGGCCGAGACGACCTCCTTCGCCGTCTCCTCGCTGCTCTCGCCCATGCCCTTCCCGGCGGCGGGGCTCCTCGACACGCGACCTTCGGGAAATTTCGCCATCTACCTCGGCGCGCTGCGCAGCCCCGAGGCGGCGGCGCTGCTGGCGGCGGAGACGGCGCTGCCGGAGGCCCTCGCCGCCGAGCGCGCGACCGGTGTCTTGGGCGGGCTGCGCGAACTGCTCGGCATCGGGCGCGCGCCCGACGCGGACGACGTGCTCGACTGGCTGACGCGCCGGCTGGCCGCGACGCAGAGCCTCGCCTCCGTGACCTGGACGGTCGAGATCGCGCATCCCGACCCGGTCCTGGCGCTCGACATGCTGCGACGCCTGCACGGCTTCGCCGAAGCGAAGGTACGGGCCGACCTCGCCGACCAGGCGGCGCGCCGCGTCGCGGCCCTGGAACGGCGCCTGGCCGAAGAACGCGACCTGTTCCTGCGCGGCAGCCTGAACGACCTGCTGACGCAGCAGCAGCGCGCCGGCCTCGTGGTCGCGGCGGACGAGGCGCTGGCCACGCGCATGGTCTCGGCGCCGATGGTCGAGGCGAGGCCCTCGGTGCCGAACCGGCCGCTGCTGCTGGCGCTGCTCGGCGCCGTGATGCCCTTCGGCGTGGTGCTGGCCGGGGCGGCGCTGGCGCTGCTGCGCCATCGGCCGGTGCCGCGCGGGCAGGCGCCGGCCGAGCGCGCGCGGCCCCGGCCGCGCGTGGTCGCGACGCGCGGGCCGGAGGCATGACGCTGATCAGCGGCGAAGGGCGGGTCAGCGGCGAAGGGCGGGGGGAGAAGGGAACTTCTCCCCCCGCACCCTCCTCAACCTTCCTTGTCACCTGGCGCCGCACGATCGAGGTTTGGCGCCAAAAGACGAAGAAGGGAGGGGGAATGGGGGAGGTGCCCCTTCCCCGCCGCGTCAAGGCCGCCGCAGGGACCTGGGCATGACGCGCGCATGACCGGCCTCTCCGCCGCCGCCGGCATCCTGGCGGCCACGCTGCATCTGGCCGGCGCGCTGAAATCCACTCCGCCGCTCGCCGCCCTGCCCTTCGACCTGACCGTCGCGGCGGCCGCCGCGCTGCTCGCGGCGCTGGTGCTGCTGGCCGCGGCGCGGGACTGGCGGGCGGACCCGCTCATCGCACTGCCGCTCGCGGCCTGCGGGGCGCTCTGGGTCTGGCTCGTGCTGGCCGGCGCCTGGAGCCCGTCGCGCGCCGTGCTCGCCGCCAAACTGCCCGAGGCGGTGCTGATCGGCCCTGCCATGCTCGGCGCCGGCTTGGCGGTGGCGGGGGATCCGGCGGCGCTGCGGCGCTGCGCCGATGTGGCGCTCGCGATCGGTGCCTTCACTGCCGCCGCGGTCGCCTGGGGCATCGCGTCGGACAGCGTGGTGCTCGGTGGCGCGCCGGATGCGAACCAGGACCAGGTGCGGGTGCAGTACCAGATTGCCGGGCTCGCCATCGCCTCGGCTGCGGCGATCGCCGCGATCCGGGCGGTGGAGGCGCGCCGCGCCGTGCCGCGCGTGCTCTGGGCGGGGCTAGTGGCCGCGCTGGCCGCGGCGGCGCTGCTGCCCGGCGGGCGGGTGGCCCTGGCCGCGCTCGGCCTTTCGGTCGCGCTGGCGCCGGCGGTCGCGCTGTGGCGCCGGGGGCGCCGCGGTGTGGCGCTGCTCTGGCCGGCGGTGCCGCTGGCCGGGGTGCTGCTGCTGCTGGCCGCGGTGCTCGCGGACCCGTCGCTCGCGGCCGGGCTGCGCACGGTCGAACGCCTGCTGGAGGGTGCGGCGATCGAGGAATCCGGCCGCGCCTCGCTCTGGGGCGCGGCGCTTGACCAGGCGGGGGGAACGCTGCCCTGGGGGCTCGGCACCGGCGCCTTCGGCATGGCGGCCGGGCATGGCGACGCGCGTGCACTGCATCCCCACAACCATGCCCTGGAGGCGCTGGCCGAGGGCGGGCTGCCGGGCTTCGTGCTCTGGCTGATGGCCTTCGGCGGCGGCGCTGCGGCGGCGCTGCTGCTCGCCGCACGGGCGGAAGCCGGGCGCGCGGCGCGGGTCGCGGCGCTGGTGCTGCCGGTGGCGCTGTCGGTGATGGTCTCGACCGACCTCGGCAACCGCATGGCTTGGTTCGCGCTCGGCCTTGCGCTCGGGCTCGGCGTCTCGGCGGAACGGCGCGATGTACCGGCGCTTCGGCAAGCGGGCGGCTGACGTCCTCCTCGCCGCGCTGCTGCTGCTGGCGCTGGCGCCGGTGCTGGCGGGCGTGGCGCTGGCGGTGCTGGTCACGCTCGGCCGGCCGGTGCTGTTCCGGCAGGTGCGGGCGGGCCGGGGCGGCGTGCCCTTCGTGCTGCTGAAGTTCCGCACACTGCGCGACGGCCCGGGCGAGGACGCGCGCCGCATGACGCGGACGGGCCGGCTGCTGCGGCGTTTCGCGCTCGACGAACTGCCGCAGCTCGTGAACGTGCTGCGGGGCGAGATGAGCCTGGTAGGCCCGCGGCCGCTGCCGCCGCACTACGTCCCGCTTTTCGCGCCGCGCCAGGCGCTGCGGCTCGCGGTGCGTCCGGGCCTTGCGGGCCTCGCGCAGTCGGCCGGGCGCAATGCCGTCGGCTGGGCCGCGCGCTTCGAACTCGATGCCCGCTATGCCGAGGCGCCGCCGCGCGCCGCGCGCGACCTCGCGCTGCTGGTGCGCTGCGCGCTGCTCGCGCTGTCGGGGCGCGGCGCCGCGGCGCCCGGGCACGCGACGATGCCGGAATTCCGCGGCGAGCAACTATAACTCTTGGTTGAATATCAACTTCGCGTATACGCTCGTTGCGTGACGGTTCTGGTGCCTCTCGACCGTGTCGCGTCCCTGCCCGGCCCAGCGGCCGACGGGGCGCCGCGCCCGATCCCGCTCTCCGCCCCGCATCTGACGGGGCAGGAGATGGCGGCCCTGGCGGGCGTGCTCGACAGCGGCTGGGTGGCGCCTGCCGGCCCCGCCATCACGGCCTTCGAGGCCGCGGTCGGCGACGCCACCGGCTTCCCACACGTGCTCGCCACCGCCTCGGGCACGGCGGCGCTGCACCTTGCCTACCGGCTGCTCGACCTGCAGCCGGGGGAGGAGGTCTGGGCGCCCGGCTTCACCTTCATCGCGACCGTCGCGCCAGCGGTTCAGATGGGCGCGGTGCCGCGCTTCCTCGATGTCGCGCCGGGCTCCTGGACGCTGGACCCCGACCTGCTGCGGCGGGAACTGCGCGCCGCCGCGGGGCGCGGGCGCCTGCCGCGCGTCGTGGTCGCGGCCGACATCTACGGTCATGCGGCGGACCTCGATGCCATCCTCGGCGCCTGCGGGCGCTGGGGCGTGCCGGTGGTCAGCGACAGCGCCGAGGGGCTGGGCGCGACGCTGCGCGGCCGCCCGGCCGGGCAGGGGGCGCTGCTCGCGGTCTATTCCTTCAATGGTAACAAGATCGTCACGGCTGGCGGCGGCGGCGCGCTCGCGTCGCACGACCCGGTGCTGGTGGCGCGCGCCCGGCACCTGGCCGGGCATGCGAAGGACCCTGCGCCGCACTACCAGCATTCCACGACCGGGCACGCCTACGGCATGTCGTCGGTGCTGGCGGCGGTCGGGTTGGCGCAGGTTGCGGCGCTCGGGGACCGGGTGGCGGCGCGGCGCGCGGTCTTCGCGCGCTATGCCGCGGCGCTCGGCGACCTGCCCGGCCTCGCCTTCATGCCGGAGGCGCCCTGGGGCCGCGCCAGCCGCTGGCTGACGGCGCTGCTGGTGGACCCCGCGCGCTTCGGCGCCGACCGGGATGACCTCCGCCGCGCGCTGGCCGCGATCGGCGCCGAGAGCCGGCCGGTCTGGAAGCCGCTGCCGGACCAGCCGGTGTTCCATGCCGCGCCGCGTGCCGGCGGCGCCGTCGCGGGCGCCCTGTTCGCGCAGGGCCTCTGCCTGCCCTCGGGCACCGGCATGACGCCGGCCGAGCAGGACCGCGTCATCGCCGCCATCCGCGGACTCTGCCTAGGCTGAGCATGCGCGTGCTCTACTTGCACCAGCACCATTCGGGCCCTGGCGGCAGCACCGCCACGCGCAGCCACGCCTTCGCCGAGGCGCTGGGCGCGGCGGGGCATGACGTGACCATCGCCTGCGGCCGCTACGTCGGCGCCGAAACCGGCCTCGACGGACCCTTCCGCCGCGGCCGGCGGGAGGGTCGCGCCGGCCGGCACCGGGTGGTGGAGTTCGACATCCGCTGCGGCAACGCCATGGGGCTCGCCGCGCGGTCGGGCGCCTTCCTGCGCTTCGCCGCGCGGGCGGTGCCGCTCGCCTGCACGCCGGGGCTCGACCTCGTGGTCGCGTCCTCGACGCCGCTCACGGTCGTGCTGCCGGCACTGGCGGCGCGCGCGCTGCGCGGCACGCCCTTCGTCTTCGAGATCCGCGACCCCTGGCCGGAACTGCCGCGCGCCATGGGCGGCGTGCCTGGCCCGGCGCTGGCCGCCATGGAGCGCCTCGCCACCGCCGCCTGCCGCCGCGCCGCCGCCGTGGTCGCGCTGACCGAGGGCATCGCCGAGACCGCCATCGCCCGCGGCGCCGACCCCGCGCGCGTTCATGTCGTGCCGAATGGCTGCGATCTGCAGCGCTTCGGACCGCATGTCCCGCGCTGGCGGCCGGCCGAGGCAGGCTCCGGCGAATGCCTGGCGCTCTATGCCGGGGCGCATGGGCGGGCGAACGGGCTCGGCACGCTGCTCGACGCCGCCGCCATCCTGCAGGCCCGGGGTGTCGCGGGGCTGCGCATCCTGCTGGTGGGGGAGGGCGCCGAGAAGCCGGCGCTGATGGCGCGCACGGCGGCCGGGGGGCTGGCCAACGTCACCTTCCTCGATCCGCTGCCGCGCGCGGCGCTGGGCGCGTTGCATGGCGGCTGCCAGGTCGCGCTGCACCTGCTGGCCGACGTGTCCGCCTTCGCCGAATGGACGGCACCGAACAAGATCATGGACGGGCTTGCGGCCGGGCTGCCGGTGGTGACGAACCAGCCGGGCCGCGCGGCGCGCATCGTGCAGGACGGGCCATCCGGCATCGCGGTGCCGCCGGGCGACGCGCCGGCGCTGGCCGCGGCGCTGGCGCGGCTCGCGGCGGATCCCGGGCTGCGCGCCTGCATGGGCGCGGCGGCGCGGCGGCAGGCGGTGGCGCGCTGGGACCGGCGCCTCCTGGCCGAGCGTTTCCGCGCCATCCTCGAAGGCGCCGCGGCGCCAGCGCCCGGCGTCATCGTGGCGGTGCGGCCATGAGCCTGCCGGCGGTCCACCTGGTCGCGGCGGCGCGGCCGAACCTGCCGAAGGTCGCGGCGCTCTGGCACGCGCTGGCCGAGGCGCCGCCGGTCTGCGCGCCGCTGCTGCTGCACACCGGCCAGCACCACGACGCCGCGATGTTCGGCGACCTGCTGGAGGATCTCGGCCTGCCCGCGCCCGCGATCTCGCTCGGCGTCGCGGGGGGCAGCCATGCGGAGCTGACCGGCCGCACCATGATGGCCTGCGAGGCCGCCTGGCGGCGCGACCGCCCGGCCCTCGTGGTCGTGGCCGGCGACGTGGATGGCGCGCTCGCGGCCGGGCTCGCGGCGCGCAAGATGGGCATCCCAGTCGCGCACCTGGAAGCCGGGCTGCGATCGGGCGAGGCCGACATGCCGGAGGAGATCAATCGCCGCGCGCTGGATGCCATCTGCGACCTGCTCTGGGCGCCGGACCAGGCGAGCGCCACGCGCCTCATTGCCGACGGCCATGGCGCGCATCGCGTCCGCGCCGTCGGCAACGCGATGGTGGACAGCCTGCTGCGGCACCTGCCCGCGGCGCGCGCGCGGCCGCTGCCGCAGGGGCTGGTGCCGGGCGGCTACGGCATCGTCACGCTGCACCGGCCGGCCAATGTGGACGACGCGCCTGTGCTCGCGGCGCTGCTCGAGGGCCTGGAGGCCGCGGCCCGGCACCTGCCGCTCGCCTGGCCGCTGCATCCGCGGACGCGCGCGCGGATGGCGGGGTTCGGCCTCGCGGCGCCGCCGCGGGTCACGATGCTGCCGGCGCTGCGCTATCTCGATTTCCTCGGCCTCATGGCGCATGCGCGGCTGGTCGCGACCGACAGCGGCGGCGTGCAGGAGGAAGCGGCGGCGCTCGGCCTGCCCTGCCTGACGCTGCGGCGGAGCACGGAACGCCCCGTGACCGTCCTGGCCGGCGGCAACCGTCTGGTAACCGCCGCCGAGCTATCGGATGCGGTGCGCGCACCGCCCGGCCGGGCCCGGCCGATCCCGCTCTGGGATGGCAGGGCCGGCGTCCGCATGCGGGCGCATCTGGCGGAGGTGCTGGCGGCATGAACGTTTTCCTGGGGTCGGACGGGGTGGCGGCGAGCCCGGCCCTGTCGCCCGGCACGCCCGCGCCCCTCGTGCTGATGCTCTCGGCAGCGCATCCGGCGGCCGATGTGCGCGTCGTGCGCAAGGAAGGCGCGGCGCTCGCGGCGGCCGGGCATCGCGTGCTGCATCTTTGTCCCGGCGGCGCCGGGGCGCCGACGGCGGTGGACGGCGTCGGCATCGTGACGCACCGGCACCGGCGCGGGCTGGGGCTGCTGGCGCTGGCGCGGCAGGCGGCGGCGTTGCGCCCGGCGGTGATCCACGCCTCGGAACCGGATGCCTGGCTTGCCGCGCTGCTCGCCGCGCGGCGCTGCGGCGCGCGCGTCGTGCTCGACGTGCACGAACATTATCCCTCCCGGCTCGATGCGCGGCTGCCGGCGCTGCTGCGGCCGCTGGCGCGCGGCGCCATCGCGGCGGCCTGCCGCGCCATGGGGCGCGCGGCGGATGCGGTGGTGGTGGCCAAGGGCGGCCTCGACGCGCCGTTCGCCGGGCGGCCGGTGCTGGCCGTGCGCAACTACGCGCCGGCGCCGGGCGGGGTACCGCGCCGGCACGGCCCGGGGCCGGTCACCCTGCTGCATCTCGGCGCGATCGGGCGGGCGCGGGGGTGGCCGCAGATGCTCGATGCGCTGGCGCTCTGCCCGCCCGGCACGCGGCTGTTGCTGGTCGGGCGCTTCACCGACGGCAGCGAGCCGGAGTTCCGCGCCCGCGCCGCGGCGCTCGGCCTCGGCGGCCAGGTGGAGGTGACGGGCTGGCTGGCGCAGGACGCCGCCCTGGCGCGTGCGGCCGAGGCCGACATTGCCCTCGTGCTGTTCCAGCGTGGTGAGGAGAACCACCGCCTGGCGCTGCCGCACAAGCTGTTCGACGCCATGGCGGCGGGTCTGCCCGTCATCGCGCCGCATTTCGCCGAGGAAGTGGCGACGGTGGTGCGCGCTGCCGGCTGCGGGGTGCTGGTGGACGAGGCCGATCCCGCGGTCGTCGCCGCCGCGGTGGCTGCGCTGGCGGAACCGGCGCGGCGCGCCGCGCTGGGCGCTGCCGGGCGGCGCGCGACACAGGGGCTGTTTTCCTGGGACGGGGAGGCGGCACGCCTCGTCGGCCTCTACCGCGGGCTGCTGGCGCGGCCGCTCGGCGCTGGCACCGCGGCCGTGGGGGCCGTATAGCGCGGGGATGGCCCGCGGCCCCTCGCACCGGATCCTGCTGAACCTGCTGCTCGACAGCCTGCTGGCGCTGGCGGCGCTGCCGCTGGCCGTCTGGGCGGCCGCGCCCGGCGCCTGGCCGCCGCCGGGCTGGTGGGCGGTGGCGCTGCCCGGCGCCGTGCTGGCGCTGGCCGTGGCGGGCGCGCCCTTCCGCTTGGCGTTGCAGTACTGGCGCTTCGCTGGGCTGCGCGACCTGCTGGGCGCGGCCGGCGCGGCGGCGGCGGCGGCCGGGCTGCTCGCGCTCGCGCTGCATCTGGCCGGCGCCTGGCGGCCGCCCAATGCCGCCTTCCCCCTGATCCACGCCGCGACGCTGGCGGCGCTGCTGCTGGCCGGGCGGGTCGCGGGGCTGCTGCAGGCGTCGCGCCATGCCGGTCTCTCGGCGCCGGATGCGCAGGCGGTGCTGCTGGTCGGCGCGGCGGAGGGGACGGACCTGTTCCTGCGTGCCCTGACGCTCGACCGGCAAGCGCCCTATCGCGTCACGGGAATCCTGTCGCTGCGTGCGCGGCAGGCGGGTCGGCGGATGCAGGGCATCCCGATCCTCGGCACGGTCGAGGACGCCGAGGCGGTGCTGGATGCGCTGCGCGCCGAGGCGCGGCTGCCCGCCATGATCGTGCTGGCCTCGGGCCTGTCGGGCCCGGCGCTGGAGGGGGTGCTGGACGCGGCCGACCGCCACGGCGTGCCGGTGCGCCGTGCCCCGGCGCCGACGCGGCTCGGCCCCGCGGGGGGGGAGGAGGCGCGGCGCGTCGAACTGCGCCCCGTGTCGATCGAGGACCTGCTCGACCGGCCGCAGGTGCCGCTCGACCGGGAAGGCATGGCGCGGCTGGTGCAGGGGCGGCGGGTGCTGGTCACGGGCGCGGGCGGCACGATCGGCGGCGAATTGGCGCGGCAGGTGGCGGCGCTCGGGCCGGCGACGCTGACGCTGCTCGATCACGGCGAATACGTGCTCTACGAGATCGACCTCGAATTGCGGGAGAAGCACCCCGAGGTCGCGCGCCGCGCTGTGCTTGCAGATGTGCGCGACGAGGCCCGGATCCGCCGCCTGTTCGAGGAGATCCGCCCCGAGCTCGTCTTCCACGCCGCCGCGCTGAAGCACGTGCCGATGGTCGAGAACGACCCGCTGGAGGGGCTGCTGACGAACGCGCTGGGCACGCGCGTCGTGGCCGATGCGGCGCGCGCGGTCGGCACGATGGCGATGGTCTTCATTTCGACGGACAAGGCGGTGAACCCGACCAGCGTGATGGGTGCGTCCAAGCGGCTGGCCGAGATGTACTGCCAGGCCTTCGATCGGGAAGCGCGCCACGGCCGCACCGACGAGGCCCGCCCCGGCCGGGACGGCATGCGCTGCATCACGGTGCGCTTCGGCAACGTGCTGGGCAGCACGGGGTCGGTCGTGCCGCTGTTCCGCCGGCAGCTCGAACGCGGCGGGCCGCTGACAGTCACGCATCCCGACATGCGGCGATACTTCATGACGGTGCGGGAGGCGGTGGGCCTCGTGCTGCAGGCCAGCGTCGTCGGCACCACCGATCCCGAGAACATGCCCCCCGAACTGGCCGAGGGCGGGATCTTCGTCCTCGACATGGGGGAGGCGGTGAAGATCGTTGATCTCGCGCGGCGCATGATCCGGCTGGCCGGGCTGCGGCCGGAGGAGGATGTCGAGATCCGCTTCACCGGCCTGCGTCCGGGTGAGAAGCTGTTCGAGGAATTGTTCCACGGCAAGGAGGCGCCCCGGCCGACGGCCTATCCCGGCCTGCTGGTCGCGACGCCGCGCACCGCGGATGCCGCGCTGGTCGGGCGCGCGATCGACGAGATTGCGGCCGCGGCGCGCAATGGCAACCCGCGTGCGGCTTTGCAGCAGCTGGGCCGGCTGGTGCCGGAATTCGACCATGCGCCGGAGGGGACCGTCGCGACGCGGTAGCGTGTCACGAGGGGGCTTTGTCCCCTCCCGCGTTCACGCGAAGATCCATCCCTGCGGCAGGACGACCCGGAACCCCAGCCGGAACACTACATAAACCAGCGCGACCGCGCCCCCGGCCACCAGCCCCGCGTGCAGCCATCGCCCGCGTTGCAGCCACCCGATCGCCAGCAGCAGGAACAGGAAGGACGCGGCGACGAAGCCGAGCGCCTCAAGCCCGGCCATGTAGGCCAGCACCAGCGCGCCGATGGCCGCGACATCCTTCGGCAGGACCGGCCCCGACCCCGGCGCGGCCCGGCGGGTGGCCGAGACGGCCGCGACCAGCGCGCCGAGCGTCATGGCGAGCCCGGCCGCGAGCGGAAAGACGCCCGCGGCCGAGGGGCTGTCGAAATAACCGATGCCGCCCGCCTGCCAGGTGACGCCGGCGCCGAGCAGCACCAGCGCCCAGCAGAACAGGGCTTCCCCGGGCGCGCGCGCGGGCGCCGCGGTCACGGGCGCGGGATGCCGAACTCCTCGGGGCTGCGGCGGGCGGCGCCGGCCTCCTGCAGCGTCCAGGCTGTGACCGACTGCCAGCGGCGGAGGAAGGCGTCGGCCTCGTCGCCGCTGATGTTCATCATGATGTTGCCGGCGTTGCCCATCAGCGTCGTGAAGGCCTCGGTCGCCGCCGCCTCGCGGAACGCCGCGGCGAGGCGCGTGCGCGCCGCCTCCGGCACGTCGCGCCGCACCCAGACGCCGTAGAAGGGCCCCCAGGGCAGCAGGCGGGCCATGCCCGGCAGGTCCGCCGTGATGGGAGCCACGCCCGGCAGCGTCGGCACCGGCTCGGTGTTCACCACCGCGAGCGGCTTCACGCGGCCGGCGCGGATGTGCTCGGCCGCGGCGCCAAGGCCGACCGGCATGAAGTCCACATGCCCGCCCTGGAGCGCGGTGAGGCCCGGCCCCTCGCCGTCGAAGGGCACGGCGATGACGCGCATCTGCGTGACCGTGTTGATCATGGCGCCGACCACGTGCGGCAGGCCGCCGGGGCCGGTCGCGCCCATCTTGAGGCGGCCGGGTGTGCGCTGCGCCTCCGCCACCACGTCATTCATCGACGTCCAGGGCTTGTCCTTGTTCGCCACCACGACCGCGACGCCGCGGGCGGTGACGTTGACCGGGAAGAAGTCGGCGTAGTCCCGCTGGCCGAGGCCGAGCACCTTGTGCAGCTGCGGGTTCTCGGCGCCGTAGAGCAGCGTGTGGCCGTCCGCCGACGCGGTGGCGACCGCCTGGACCGAGATGGCGCCGGCGCCGCCCGGCCGGTTCTGCAGCACGATGGACTGGCCGAGGGCGCGTTCGGCCGGCGGCGTCAGGGCGCGGGCCACCACGTCGGTCGCGCCGCCGGCGCCCCACATGATGATCCCGGTCAGTTCCCGGGCCGGGAAGGCCTGGGCGCGCGCGGCGGCGGGCAGCAGCGGCAGGGCGCCGAGGGCGGCGAGCGAGCGGCGGGTGAGCATGGTGGCGTTTCCCCAGGGATGCGGCGCATTCCGCGCCTTCGGCCGTTTGTCACCGCGCCATCGTGGGGCGTCAACCACGGTCGTCGGGGCGGCCCCGCGCGGCTGGGAGCGTGCCTCGTCCGCGGGCGATCCTGTCGCGGCCTGGCCATTCCGACGGCAGGGACTGGCCGACCTGCCCATTCGCCGGTCGTGGGAGGGCGGTTTTCCGTTGTGCCCCGGGGCCGCCCGATCTATCCCAAACCGATGTTCTTCCCGCCCTGAGCACTCCTGCGCGCCGGCCGCGCGTCGCGGTCGCGACCCGCCGAGCGCCCCTCCGGCCCTTGCCACGCCGCCCCTGACCTCCGACGCCCGTCCGCGCCGCCAGCCGCGCGGCGCGCGCCGTTCCCGGAGTGCCGCCATGTCCCTCGTCCGCCTGCGCGCCGAATGGTTCCCCAACATCCGTGCCGACATCCTTGCCGGGACCGTGGTCGCGCTCGCGCTGATCCCGGAGGCGATCGCCTTCTCGATCATCGCGGGCGTCGATCCGAAGGTCGGGCTCTACGCGTCCTTCAGCATCGCGGTGGTTATCGCCTTCGCGGGCGGGCGGCCCGGCATGATCTCCGCCGCGACGGGGGCCATGGCGCTGGTGATGGTGACGCTCGTGAAGGAGCACGGGCTGCAGTACCTGCTGGCGGCCTCGATCCTGGCCGGCGTGCTGCAGCTGATTGCGGGCGCGCTCAGGCTTGGCGTGCTGATGCGCTTCGTGTCGCGGTCGGTCATGACGGGCTTCGTCAACGCGCTCGCCATCCTGATCTTCCTGGCCCAGCTGCCGGAACTCATCGGCGTGACCTGGATGACCTATGTGATGGTCGCCGCGGGGCTCGGCATCATCTACCTGTTCCCGCGGCTGACGAAGGCGGTGCCGTCGCCGCTGGTCGCGATCGTGGTGCTGACCGCCCTTGCCATGGCCTTCGGCGTCGAGGTGCGCACCGTCGGCGACATGGGAGAGCTGCCGGCCGACCTGCCGGCCTTCCTGCTGCCCGAGGTCCCGCTGACGCTGGAGACGCTCGGCATCATCCTGCCGGTCTCGGCCACGCTCGCGGTGGTCGGGCTGCTCGAATCCCTGATGACGGCGCAGATCGTGGACGAGTTGACTGACACGCCGTCCGACAAGACGCGCGAATGCCTCGGCCAGGGCGCCGCCAACATCGTCACGGGCTTCCTCGGCGGCATGGCCGGCTGCGCGATGATCGGCCAGTCGGTCATCAACGTGAAGTCGGGCGGGCGCGGCCGGCTCTCGACCCTGTGGGCGGGGCTTTTCCTGCTGTTCCTGATCCTGGTGCTGGCGGATCTCGTGCGCCAGATCCCGATGCCGGCGCTGGTCGCGGTGATGATCATGGTCTCGATCGGCACCTTTTCCTGGCAGTCGATCCGCGACCTACGTGTGCATCCGAAATCCTCCTCCGTCGTGATGCTCGCGACGGTGGCCGTGACCGTCGCGACGCATGACCTGGCGCAGGGCGTGCTGGTCGGCGTGCTGCTCTCGGGCATCTTCTTCGCGCGCAAGGTGGCGCGGATCTTCCGCATCTCCTCCACGCTCTCGGCCGACGGCACGGTGCGCACCTACTGCGTGACGGGGCAGATCTTCTTCGCCTCGGCCGAGGCCTTCGCGGACGCCTTCGACCTGCGCGAGGCGATCGAGCGCGTCGTGATCGACATCTCCGGCGCGCATATCTGGGACCTGACGGCCGTTGCCGCGCTGGATCGCGTGGTGCTGAAGTTCCGGCGCGAGGGAACGGAGGTCGAGATCATCGGCATGAACGCCGCGAGCGCGACGCTGGTCGACCGGCTCGCCCTCCATGACAAGCCGGGCGCCGACGTCCGCCTGGCGACGCATTGAGGAGCACGCCATGACCCGAATCCTGGCCTGCACCGACGGATCGCTCTACGCCGGTAGCGTCTACGACCACGCGGCATGGGCTGCCGGGCGCATGAAGGCCGACACCGTGCAGGTGCTGCACGTGCTGGAACGCGCGGTCGGCGACGTGCCGGTGGACCGCAGCGGGACCCTGGGCTTCGATGCGTCCGAGGAGCTGCTGGCGGAACTCGCGGCGCTCGATGCCGCGCGCGGCAAGGTGGCGCTGCGCCGCGCGCGCGCGCTGCTGGCCGATGCCGAGCGGCGGCTGCGGGCGGGCGGCGTGGCGGACGTCGAGACCACCCAGCGCCACGGCGCGCTGGTGGACACGGTGGCGGAATTCGAGCCCGGCGCCGACCTGCTGGTGATCGGCAAGCGGGGGGAAGCGGCGGATTTCGCCCGCGGCCACCTGGGCGCGAGCCTGGAGCGGGTGGTGCGGGCAAGCCGGCTGCCCGTGCTGGTGGCGGCGCGGGCCTTCCGCCCGATCACGCGCTTCCTGATCGCCCATGACGGCGGGCCCGCGGCGCTGAAGGCGGTCGACTACGTGGCGCGCGAGCCCCTGCTGAAGGGCCTCGAATGCCACCTGGTGACGGTCGGGGCACCGGGCGGCGGCGTGCTCGACCAGGCGGCGGCACCGTTGCGCAGCGCCGGCTTCGAGGTGACTGCCCGAACCCTCGAGGGCGATCCGGAAAAGGCGATCGGCGCCCATGTCGGCGAGGCCGGGATCGACCTGCTGGTCATGGGCGCCTACGGCCACAGCCGCATCCGCACCCTGCTGATCGGCAGCACCACCACGGCGCTCCTGCGCGCCTGCCGGATTCCGGTGATCGTGTTTCGATAGGGCGTCCGCCCCGACATAAAGATATCATTATGTCTGATGGTTCACGCTGGCTCTGGCCGCGCGCCCGTGCTACCCGCCCTCGCATCCCGAGTTCAGAGAAGTGAGAGACCGCATGTCCGCTGCCGCCGACTACGTCGTGAAGGACCTTTCCCTGGCCGGCTGGGGCCGCAAGGAAATCTCGATGGCCGAGGACGAGATGCCCGGCCTGATGGCGACCCGCGCCGAATACGGCGCGCAGCAGCCGCTGAAGGGCGCGCGCGTCGCCGGCTGCCTGCACATGACCATCCAGACCGCCGTGCTGATCGAGACGCTGAAGCACCTCGGCGCCGACGTGCGCTGGTCGTCCTGCAACATCTTCAGCACGCAGGACCACGCGGCGGCCGCGATCGCCGCCACCGGCACGCCCGTGTTCGCCGTGAAGGGGGAGACGCTGCCGGAATACTGGCAGTACGTGAAGCGCACCCTCGAATGGGCCGATGGCGGCACGCCGAACGTGCTGCTGGACGACGGCGGCGACATGACGCTGCTGGTCCATTACGGCCTGCGCGCCGAGCAGGGCGACGTGGCCTTCCTCGACAAGCCCACGAACGAGGAGGAGGAGGTCTTCTTCGCCCTCATCAAGGACTGCCTGAAGACCAAGCCGGGCTGGTTCGCGGAGCTCGCGAAGGCCATCGTCGGCGTGTCGGAGGAGACCACGACGGGCGTGCATCGCCTCTACAACATGGCGAAGGAGGGGAAGCTGCTGTTCCCCGCCATCAACGTGAACGACAGCGTCACCAAGTCGAAGTTCGACAACCTGTACGGCTGCCGCGAATCGCTGGTGGACGCGATCCGCCGCGGCACCGACGTGATGATGGCCGGCAAGGTCGCGATGGTCTGCGGCTTCGGCGACGTGGGCAAGGGCTCGGCCGCGTCGCTCCGCAACGCCGGCTGCCGCGTGATGGTCAGCGAGGTCGACCCGATCTGCGCGCTCCAGGCCGCGATGGAGGGCTACGAGGTCGTGACGATGGAGCAGGCCGCCCCGCAGGCGGACATCTTCGTCACCGCGACCGGCAACGTCGACGTCATCACGGTCGACCACATGCGCGCGATGAAGCACCGCGCCATCGTCTGCAACATCGGCCACTTCGACAGCGAGATCCAGGTCGCGGGCCTGCGCAACTTCAAGTGGGACAACATCAAGCCGCAGGTGGACGAGATCGAGTTCCCGACCGGCAAGCGCATCATCCTGCTGAGCGAAGGCCGCCTCGTGAACCTCGGCAACGCGACGGGGCATCCGTCCTTCGTGATGTCGGCGTCCTTCACGAACCAGACGCTGGCGCAGATCGAACTCTGGACCAATCCGGGCAAGTACGAGCGCAAGGTCTACGTGCTGCCGAAGCACCTGGACGAGAAGGTGGCGTCGCTGCACCTGGCCAAGGTGGGCGCGACGCTGACGCGGATGACCGACCAGCAGGCAGCCTATATCGGCGTGAGCCAGCAGGGGCCGTTCAAGGCGGAACAGTACCGCTACTGAGGGCCGAGGCCGTGGGGGGCGAAGGAACCTTCGCCCCCAATCGGCCATCCGGGCCGTGGCGGCGGGTGATCTGGATCTGTGCGGGGCGCGTCGGGCGGGTGCAGGATGCGACCGCACCCGTCGCGCCACGAGGTCCCATGAAGCTCAACAGCGAATTCGCAGCCCTTGCCCGCGCCTTCGCCGGCCGGCGCGTCCGTGCCGTCCTGCCCTTCAACCGCGGCGACCAGAGCGAAAGGGATGTCTGCGCCGGCTACGGCCGCGGCTACGGCACCACCTGCAGCTTCCTGCCGCATTGGATGCTGGCGCAGCTCCAGGCGACGTCGGAGAACAAGTCGAAAGGCGTCTCGGGCACCACGCGGCCGCTGCTGAACCGCAACAGCCCGACTCTGGGCGGCCGGCTGGTTCCCGGCGATGGCATCTCGACCATCGCCAACAGCCCGGCCTTCGTCAGGCACAGGAAGGGCAACGCCGCCCTGCCGCAGACCGGTGACATCGTCATCATCCAGGCCGATCCGTACAAGCAGTCCTACGAACACGTCTTCGTCTTCCTGCGGCAGATCGACGCCACCACGTGGGAGACCGGCGAGGCCGGCCAGGCAAGGTCGGACGCGGCGGACGGCGCCGTCGACGGCGTGCTGAAGCAGCGCAAGATGAGCCTGCGCAACGGCCTGCTGCACGCCGACGCCGCGGACGGCGTGCCGTCGCGCTACGTGCAGGGCTGGCTCGACATCTCGAACCTCGACTACCTGACGACCGGCTGGCCCGCGGCCTGACGTGGCGACCGGAAGGTGGGGGGAGGAGAACCTCCCCCGAGCCCCCCTCCCTTTTCTCCGACCTGGCGCCGACAACGACAGGCCGGGCGCCAGATGCCCAAGGGGGGTGCGGGGGGAGAAGTTCCCTTCTCACCCGCCGCCCTCACCGCGCCGGCAGGAACCCCACGATCTCCCGCGCCTTCGCCGCGATCGGCTCGGCGATCGCGCGCGCGCGGTCGGCGCCGAGGTGCAGCGCCGCGTCCAGCGCATGCGGGTCGTCGAGCAGGCGCCGCATCTCGGCCGCGATCGGCTGCAGGTGCGCGACCAGCGCCTCGGTCAGCGTGGTCTTGAAGGCGCCGAAGCCCTGGCCCGCGTGCTCGCGCAGCACGTTCTCGGGCAGCGTGCCGGTGATGGCGGCCAGGATGCCGACCAGGTTGCGCGCCTCCGGCCGGCCCTCGAGTCCCGCCATGTGCTTGGGCAGCGGCTCGGGGTCGGTCTTGGCGCGCCGGATCTTGAGCGCGATGGCATCCGCGTCGTCCGTCAGGTTGATGCGCGACTGGTCCGAAGGGTCGGATTTCGACATCTTCTTCGTGCCGTCGCGCAGCGACATGACGCGCGCGGCGACGCCCTGGATCAGCGGCTCGATCGTCGGGAAGAAGGCCACGCCGTAGTCGTGGTTGAACTTCTGCGCGATGTCGTTGGCCAGTTCCAGGTGCTGCTTCTGGTCGTCGCCGACCGGCACCTTTGTCGCGTGGTACGTCAGGATGTCGGCCGCCATCAGGTTCGGATAGACATAGAGGCCGGCACTCGCGGCCTCCCGGTCCTTGCCGGCCTTGTCCTTGAACTGCGTCATGCGGTTCAGCCAGCCGAGCCGCGCGACGCAGTTGAAGATCCAGGCGAGTTCCGCATGCGCGCGGACGTGGCTCTGCACGAACAGGATGCAGCGCTTGGGGTCCAGCCCGCAGGCGATCAGCGCGGCCGCCATCTCCCGCGTCTGGCGCGTGAGTTCCGCCGGGTCCTGCCACACCGTGATCGCATGCAGGTCGACGACGCAGTAGATCGCCTCATGCCGGTCCTGCAGCGGCACCCAGTTGCGGATGGCGCCGAGGTAGTTGCCGAGGGTCGGCACGCCGGAGGGCTGGATGCCGGAAAAGACGCGGGTCATGTCTGGGGCCTGCGAGGATGGCGGCGGGCGACGGTGATCCCGCGCCGGCGGGCCGAGGTCAAGGGCGCCCTGCGTCAGGCCGCCGGCCGCGACCCGAAGATCGCGGTGCCGACGCGCACCAGCGTCGCGCCCTCGGCGATCGCCGCCTCGAAATCCGCGCTCATGCCCATGGACAGGACAGGCAGGCCGTGCCGCGCCGCCAATTCCCGCAGATACGCGAAGTGCGGGCGCGGGTCGTCCTCGACCGGCGGGATGCACATCAGCCCGGTCACCGGCAGGCCGTATTCTTCCCGCGCGGCGCGGATGAAGGCATCCGCCTCGGCGCGCGGGACGCCGGCCTTCTGCGCCTCGTCGCCGGTATTGACCTGCACCAGGCAGTCCGGGCGGCGGTTCTCCTTCACCATCGCCTCGGCGATGGCGGCGGCGAGCTTCGGGCGGTCTATGCTTTCGATCACGTCCGCCACGCGCACCGCATCCCGCGCCTTGTTGGTCTGCAGCCCGCCGATGATGTGCAGGCGCAGCCCCGGATGCGCGGCGCGCAGCGGCGGGAACTTGGCCGTGGCCTCCTGCACCCGGTTCTCGCCGAACACCATCTGACCGGCGGCGAGCGCGGCGACGACCGCGTCCTGCGGGTGGGTCTTGGAGACGGCGACGAGCGTCACCTCCTCCGGCTGTCGGTTGGCGCGGCGGCAGGCTTCGGCGATCCTGTCGCGGATCGCGGCCAGGTTCGTGGCGATGGCGGCGTCTTGGGGCATGGGATGGCAAGGATAGGGCCGATCGGCCGGGCGGCAACAGCGGGGCTCGGCCGGTCAGGGTGGCTGCCCGCCGCGATGCGGCGCTGCCGGCCACCGACCCGGCGGGGCCGCCGGTTGCCCGCGCTCTGGCTGTTCTCCGACCCCACCCGGCTGCCCGACCCGACGACGGCGGCGGCGCGCCTGCCGCGTGGCGCGGGGGTGGTGGCGCGCGGCGCGGCGCCGGCGGTGCTGGCCGCGCTCGCGCCGCTGGCGCGGCGGCGGGGGCTGGTGCTGCTGGTGGCGGCCGACGGGCGGGCCGCGCTCGCGGCCCGGGCAGGGCTCCATTTGCCGGAACGCCGCCCGGTGCGCGGCCTGCTCCCCTTCCTGCTGGCGCGGCGCGCCGGCGCGCCCTTCGCCGTGCTGGCGCTCGCCGCGCATGGCGGCGCGGCGGGCGCGGCGCGGGCGCGGCGGCTGGCGCCGGACCTTGCGTTCCTGTCGCCGATCTTCCCGACGGCAAGCCACCCGGGCGCCGCGGCGCTCGGGCCGCTGCGCTGGCTGGCGGCGGCGCGGGCGCTGCCGGTGCCGGCGGCGGCGCTCGGCGGCATCGCCGCGGTGACGGCACCGCGTGTGCCGCGCGGGACGGCCGGGTTGGCGGCGATCGGCGGGCTCGCGCAACAGCATGTGGCGGTTGCGCCACAGTGTCTCAGGTAAGTCGCGCCGCGCCTGTTTGCGCGGTTGCCCGCCCTCCGTCGCGCGGGACATATTCGCGGTCAGGCCATGTCGCCGTCCGTTCGTCCTTTGGGGGGATGGGGCGCAGTACCTTGTCCGGGGGGGCAGGGCGGCCGTCGGAACTGCCGGTTCGCCGGCCTTGAGGAGGACTAGCATGCGTAAGATTCTGCTGGGGACGACCGCCGTGATCGGCGCCGCCCTGCTCTCGACCGGGGCGATGGCCCAGGGGACCACGGCTGGCACGGGTACGCTCTCCCCGGGCGCCCAGGGTGGACAGGGCGCGACCCTGACGGCAGCTCCGGCGCCGAGCGTTGCCGGCGCCGGCGGCCTGTCCGTCCGCCTCGGCGGCTACTTCGAGTTCAGCGGCGCGCTGATCCAGGACGACAATGACTACGCCCGGACGCGCAACGCCCGCGGCGGCGTCAACAACGCCAATGCGCGCAACCGCTCGACCTTCCGCAACGACGCCGAGCTGAACGTCTTCATCGACGGTCGCGCCGCCAACGGCATGACCTACGGCGCGGTGTTCGAGTTCCAGGTCGACAACGCCGCGACCGGCGCCGGCGACGGCACCACGGTGTCGATGGACGAGCTTTACGGCTTCATCGCCCTGCCGAACCTCGGCCGCCTCTACTTCGGCCAGGAAGACAGCGCGGCCTCGCTGCTCCAGATCCGCGCCCCGGGCGCCGGCGCGCTGGGCGGCGACGCGGTGTGGGACGAGTTCATCGTCCAGCAGGGCCTGTTCTCCTCGCCCTACCTGACCTCGGGCATCAACGACGGCAGCGACGCCACCAAGATCGGCTACCTGTCGCCGCAGTTCGCCGGCTTCGACTTCGGCATCTCCTACGCCTTCGACAGCGGCGAGGGCGAGCGCACGAACGTCGCGAACAGCACGAGCGCGCAGCGTGACCGCACCGGCATCGAGAACGAGATCGCGGTCGGCCTGCGCTACCGCGGCACCTTCGGCCCGGTCGGCGTGTCCGCCGGCCTGGCCGCCATGCGCGCCGATGCCCCGCGCCTCAGCGCGACGGGTGCGGCGATCGACCCGCGCGCCCAGACGGTCGAGGCGTACCAGATCGGTGCGCAGATCGCCGCCTACGGCTTCGCGGTCGGCGCCGAGTACGTGTTCGGCCAGTACAACGGCTCCTCGGTCGGCCGCTCCGCGCTGAACCCGGGCCTCGACAACTCCTGGCACTACATCGTCGGCGCCACCTACACGATGGGCCCGCTGGTGTTCGGGGCGATCTTCGGCCAGGCGGAGCAGGACAACGGCTCGGCCAATTTCGGCACGGCCGCGGCGCCTGCCATCCGCGACCTCGAGGACCGCAAGCACACCATCTGGGGCATCGGCGTGCTGTACAACGTGGCGCCGGGCCTCGGCGTCTACCTCGCCTACAACAACATCAACGACGACAACATCCCGACGGCGGCCCCGCGCGACGCGCGCTACGGCGGCGGCGGGACCACGCTGGCGACCTTCAACGGCCAGAACACCCGCACGATCAACATGGGCATGGCGGGCATCCGTCTCGCCTTCTGATCCGCGGATCGAAGCGTAAACCGGGGGGGCGGCAGGGGTATCCCTGCCGCCCTTCTCCGTTCCAGGGCCCGCATGTCCGCCGCTGACCCGCTCCAGGCTGCGCTCGCGCTCCACCAGGCCGGCCGTCTCGACGAAGCGATCCGCGCCTATCGCCGCCTGTTGCCGGCCGACCGCGGCGGCGTCCAGGTGAACCGCCTGCTCGGCCTTGCGATGTTTGCCCGCGGCGACGGCGCGGCGGCGCTGCGCCACCTCCAGGCCGCCGCCGCCCGCGCGCCGCGCGACGCCGCGCTGCTCAACGACACCGGCAACGTGCTCCGGGCGCTGGCGCGCCGGCCCGAGGCGCTGGCCACCTTCCGCCGCGCCATCGAGGCCGCGCCCGGCCTGGCCGATGCCCGCTTCAACCTGGCCGACTGCCTGCTGGAACTCGGCCGGCACGCCGAGGCGCTCGACGCCTACGACGCCATCGCCGCGCTCCGCCTGCCCGGCATGGATGCCGATTTCCACAACAACCGCGGCGCCGCGCTCGCGGGGCTCGACCGGGTGGAGGATGCGCTGGGGGCCTTCCGCGCCGCGCTCGCGCTCGACCCGGCGCATCCCGGCGCCGCCGCCAATGCCGGCGAGATGCTGCAGCGCCTGGGCCGCAGCCGGGAGTCCGTGGAGGCGCTCACCGCCTTCGTCCGGCAGCGGGGCGCCACGCCCGGGCTGCTGCTGGTGTTGGGCCAGGGGCTGCTCAACCTCGACCTCCCCGGCCCGGCGCTGGAGGCCTTCGACGCCGTGCTGCGCGGCGATGCGGCGCACGAGCAGGCGTTGCAGGGGCGCGGCGCCGCGCTCACCGGGCTGAAGCGGCACGAGGAGGCGCTCGCCGTCCTCGACGCGGCCATCCGGCGCAACCCGTCCTCGCGCGCCGCGCTGGTGCTGGCGGGCAATGCCCATGCGGCGCGCAAGGACATCGAGGCCGCCGCCGTGGCCTATTCTCGCGCCGCCGCGATCCCGCACGGTCGCCGGCCGGATGCCGCGCTGGCGATGATGGCCTATGGCCGGCTGCGCGCCTGCGACTGGACCGCGCTCGACGCGACCCGGGCGCGGCTGCGGGGCGGCGCGGCCGCGGGCACCGACGTGCTCCCGCCCTTCGAGGCGCTCTGCCTGTTCGACGACCCGGCGCTGCACCGCCGCGCCGCGGAGCGCCACATCCGGGACAATCATGCCGGCCCCCGCCGCGCGCTGCGGCCGCCGCGGCAGGCGGGCCGCATCCGGCTCGGCTACGTGTCCGGCGAATTTCGGGAACATGCGGTCGGCCACCTGATCGCGCGCCTGCTGGAACTGCACGACCGCGATGCCTTCGAGGTGCACGCCTTCTCGATCGGCCCGGCGACCGGGGACGCCGTGCAGGGCCGCATCCGCGCCGCCGTCCATGCCTTCCACGATTGCGAAAGACTGCCGGAGGACGCGGTGCTGGCGCGGGCCGACGCGGCCGGGCTCGACATCGCCGTCGACCTCAACGGCTTCACGGGCGGGAGCCGCACGGCGCTGTTCGCCGCGGGGCTGGCACCGGTGCAGGTCAATTTCCTCGGCTATCCGGGCACCATGGGCGCGCGCTTCATCGACTACGCCATCGCCGATGCCGTGGTGGTGCCGCCGGGCGCCGAGGCCGACTGGACGGAAGCGGTCGTGCGGCTGCCCCACGCCGCCCTGCCGACCGACGACCGCCGCCCCGTCGCGACCGAGGGCCTGAGCCGCGCCCGCTTCGGCCTGCCCGAGGACGCCTTCGTCTTCTGCTGCTTCAACAACACCCACAAGATCCTGCCCGAGGCCTTCGACGCCTGGATGCGCATCCTCGGCGCCGTGCCGGGCTCGGTGCTCTGGCTGCGGGAGGAGAACGCGCCGGCCACGCGCAACCTGCGCGCCGCGGCGGCCGCGCGCGGGGTGGACCCGGCGCGGCTGGTCTTCGCCGGGCGCGTCGATTTCGCCGAGCATCTCGGCCGGCACGCGCTGGCGGACCTGTTCCTGGATACGCTGCCCTACAACGCGCACACCACGGCGGCGGATGCGCTCGGCGCCGGGCTGCCGGTGCTGACCCGGCCCGGCCGGGCCTTCGCCGGCAGGGTCGCGGCGAGCCTGCTGCAGGCGGCGGGGTTGCTCGGGATGGTGGTGGACAGCGCCGAGGCCTACGAGGCCACCGCCATCGCCCTGGCCGCGGACCCGGCGCGGCTCGGGGCCATCCGGGCGGCGCTGGCGGCCGCGCTGCCGTCCTGCCCGTTGTTCGACACGCCGCGCTATGCGCGGAACATCGAGCGCGCCTTTCGCGAGATGCGCGACCGCGCGGCGGCCGGGCGCCCGCCCGAGGGCTTCACGGTGGCCGACCTGCCGGGCGCCTGAGCAACCTGCCTTTTCAGCGCCACGGTTCCGGCGCTACAAGGTGCCGCCATGACACCTGCCACCCGCCGCCCCCGTTTCGTCCTTCTCGGTGCGCTCTTCGCCGCGGTGGTCATGGGGGCCTGCAGTTCCGAGAACGTCCGCGACGTCGGCCGCGACGAGTACCGTTCCGACAGCGGCCGCGACCGCGTGCGCGGCCGGCTCACGGGGCAGGACGACGGCATCGTGCTGTTCGGCACCGCCCGCGGCGGGCGTCCCGGGGAGGCCGACACCGGCGGCGCCGGGCTCGGCGTCAATGCCTTCCTTTGGCGCGCGACGCTCGACACGCTGGCCTTCATGCCGCTCGCCTCGGCCGATCCGTTCGGCGGCGTGATCATCACGGACTGGTATTCGCCGCCGGGCGCGGGGGCGGAGCGCTTCAAGGCGACCGCCTATGTCATGGGCCGGCAGCTGCGCTCTGATGGCGTGCGCATCTCGGTGTTCCGGCAGGTCCGGCAGGGCCAGGGCTGGGTGGACGCGATCGTGGCGCCCGCCACCGGCTCGGAGCTCGAGGACCGCGTCCTGGCCCGGGCGCGGGAACTGCGCAGCCAGTCCCTCGCCGCCACGCGCTGAGGCGCCGCGCCGCCCCCGGGGGCGTGAAAGCCTAGGCATCCGGCGCGGCAGCGCCTATGCATCCGTCTCCTTCCCGCCCCTGCTGGCACGAGACGCGCGCGCCCGATGAACGACCTTCCCGCTTCCCAGGACAAGGCAGCCCCCCGCTACGATTTCCGCGCGGCCGAACCGCGCTGGCAGGCCGAATGGGACGCGCGCGGCTGCTTCGCCGTGCCCGACGTGCCGCCGGCGGACGCCCGCAAATACTACGTGTTGGAGATGTTCCCCTACCCCTCGGGCAAGATCCACATGGGGCATGTGCGGAACTACACGCTGGGCGACGTCGTGGCGCGCTACAAGCGTGCCCGCGGGCACCTGGTGATGCACCCGATGGGGTGGGATGCCTTCGGCCTGCCCGCCGAGAACGCGGCGCGCGAGCGCGGCACGCATCCGGCGAAATGGACCTACGCGAACATCGCCAACATGCGCGAGGAATTGAAGCGCATGGGCCTGTCGCTCGAATGGGCGCGGGAATTCGCGACCTGCGACCCGGAATATTATGGGCAGCAGCAGAAGCTGCTGCTGGATTTCTGGAAGGCGGGGCTCGTCGAGCGCAGGGAATCCTGGGTGAACTGGGACCCGGTGGACGGCACCGTGCTGGCCAACGAACAGGTGATCGACGGGCGCGGCTGGCGCTCCGGCGCGGTGGTCGAGAAGAAGAAGCTGTCGCAGTGGGTGCTGGCGATCACGAAGTACGCGCCGGAGCTGCTCGAGGCGCTGGGCGGCCTGGATCGCTGGCCGGAACGCGTGAAGCTGATGCAGTCCAACTGGATCGGCCGCAGTGAAGGCGCGCGGGTGCGCTTCGCGCTGGCGCAGCCGGTGGATGGCATCGCGGATGTCGAGGTGTTCACGACGCGGCCCGATACGCTGTTCGGCATGTCGTTCCTGGCGGTCGCGGCGGAACATCCGATCGCCGTGGCGGCAGCCTCGGGCGATGCGAAGGCCGCCGCGTTCGTCGCCGAATGCCGCAGCATGGGCACGTCCGAGGCGGTGATCGAGCAGGCTGAAAAGAAGGGCTTCGATACCGGCCTGCGCGTGAAGCACCCCTTCACCGGCGCGGAATACCCGGTCTGGATCGCGAATTTCGTGCTGATGGAATACGGCACCGGCGCGATCTTCGGCTGCCCCGCGCATGACCAGCGCGACCTCGACTTCGCGCGGAAGTACGGGCTGTCCGTGACGACGGTCGTGCTGCCGAAGGGTGCGGATCCCGCGGCCTTCGCCGTGGCCGACGAGGCCTTCACGGATGACGGCACGGCCTTCAATTCGGGCTTCCTCGACGGGCTCGACGTCGCCGCCGCCAAGCGCCGCGCGATCGAGGAGCTGGAGCGTCTTGGCGCTGGCACCGGCGTCGTGAACTGGCGCCTGCGCGACTGGGGCGTATCCCGCCAGCGCTACTGGGGCTGCCCGATCCCCTTCATCCATTGCGACGATTGCGGCGTGGTGCCGGTGCCGGACGACCAGCTGCCCGTGCGCCTGCCCGACGACGTGGATTTCTCGAAGCCCGGCAATCCGCTCGACACGCACCCGACCTGGAAGCACGTGGCCTGCCCGAGCTGCGCCAGGCCCGCGCGGCGCGAGACCGACACCTGCGACACCTTCGTCGATTCGTCGTGGTACTTCGCGCGCTTCTGCTCGCCGCGCGCCGAGGTGCCGGTGACGAAGGCTGCGGTCGATGCCTGGCTGCCGGTGGACCAGTACATCGGCGGCATCGAGCACGCGATCCTGCACCTGCTCTATTCCCGCTTCTTCTCCCGCGCGATGAAGGAGACGGGACACCTGTCGGTGGAGGAGCCCTTCGCGGGGCTGTTCACCCAGGGCATGGTGCAGCACGAATCCTACAAGTCGGCCGACGGCCGCTGGCTCTACCCCGAGGAAGTGGAATTCGGCACCGCCGCGGACGGCACGCGCACGGCGACGCTGAAGGGCGCGGACGAGCCCGTCACCATCGGCCGCGTCGAGGCGATGTCGAAGTCCAAGCGCAACACGGTCGACCCCGGCGCGATCATCGCGCGCTACGGGGCCGACACGGCGCGCTGGTTCATCCTGAGCGACAACCCGCCCGAGCGCGACATGGAGTGGACGGAAAGCGGCGTCGCCGGCGCCTATCGCTTCACGCAGCGCGTCTTCCGGATGGTGGAGGGCGCGCTGCCCGCGCTGCCGCCCGCCGGCACGGCACCGGAGGCCGAGGGCCGCGCGCTGCGCCGCGCCACGCATCGCTGCATAGCCGCGGTGACCGAGGCGCTGGAGACCTTCGCCTTCAATGTCGCCGTCGCGCGCCTCTATGAATTCGCCAATGCCATCGACGCGGCAAAGGACGCGACTGGCGGCGCGCGGCGCGAGGCGCTCGAGATGCTGGCGCGCCTCGCCGCGCCGATGATGCCGCATCTCGCCGAGGAGGCCTGGTCGCTGCTGCGCCCCGGCGATGCGGCGCTGGTCGCGCAACTTCCCTGGCCCGAGGCCGATCCGACGCTGCTGGCGGCGGAGAGCGTGACGCTGGCCGTGCAGGTGCTGGGCAAGCTGCGCGCGACGATCGAGGTGCCGGTCGGCGCCAGCGAGGAGACCATCTTCGCGGCTGCCGAGGCGGAGGAGAACGTGCAGCGCGCGATCGGCGGCAAGCCGATCAGGAAGCGGATCCATGTGCCCGGCAGGGTCGTGAACCTTGTCGTGTGAACGCCTCCGCGGAGAGGGGCGCCGCCCCTCTCTGTCCCGTACTGCGGCAAAGGCCGAGGGGCCTGTGCAAAGCATGGGTTCCGAGGGCCTTTCGGCCCTCGGCGGGAGGGGTCCCGGGATGGCGGCGCCCTCCCCGCGGCGCGCCCTGATCGGGCTTCTCCTGCTGTCCGGCTGCGGCTTCCGCCCCCTGTACGGCGAGCGCGACGGTCGCGCGCCCGTCACGGACGGGCTCGAGACCGTGCGCGTGGGCCTCATTCCCGAGCGCAACGGGCAGTTGCTCCGCCGGGAGCTCGAGCAGCGGCTCGGCTCCGGCACCGCCGCAGCGCGCTACGACCTGCGTGTCGGCCTCGCCTACGGCATCGAGTTGCAGGGCTTCGCGCGGGATGGCACGCCATCCCGCGTGAGGGTCACGGCGACGGCCACTTGGTTCCTGTTCGACACATCGGCGCCGCCGCGGCTGGTCGCGCGCGGCACGGAACGCGCCTTCGACGCCTACAACGTGCCGGAGAACCAGTTCTTCTCGGCCGAGGCCTCGCGCCAGGCGACGGAGCGGCGGCTGCTTGAGCAGCTGGCCGAGGATGTCGTGCGGCGGCTGGCGGTCCGCTTCGAGGCCGGCCCGCCGCAGGCGGCCTGAGCCGCGCCATGGCGAAGGTCGATGCGCGCCGCGTGGCGTCCGTCCTGGCGGATCCAGGGCCGGCCCGCGTCGTGCTCATTTTCGGTGAGGATGGCGGCCTGGTGCGCGAGCGCGGCGCTGCGCTGACGCGCGCGGTGGTGGGCGACGACCCCTTCCGTCTGGTGGAGGTGCCGCGCGAACAGGCGGCCAAGGATGCCGGGCTGCTGGCGGCCGAGGCGGCGACGCAAGCGCTGACCGGCGGGCGGCGCCTGGTGCGCGTGCGCGACGCGACCGACGGCCTGGCCGCCGCGGCGCGGGCGGCGCTGGCGGGGCCCGGGCCGGGCCTGGTGCTGTTCGAGGCCGGCGGGCTGGATGGCCGCAAGGGGCTGCGCGCCGCACTCGAGAAGGCGGGGCCGGAGGCGGCGGTCATCGCCTGCTATGCCGAGACCGGCGCGGCGCTGGAGGGCTCGCTCGCCGCGCTGCTGCGCGAATTCGGCGTCTCGGCCGAGCCGGCGGCCGTGTCCTGGATGGCGCAGCGCCTCGGCGAGGATCGGCTGGTGATGCGACGGGAATGCGAGAAGCTGGCGCTCTATGTCGGCGCCGGCGGGCGGGCGACGGAGGAGGATGCGCTCGCCTCGCTCGCCGAGGGCTCGGCGCTCGACCTCGACGCGGCGCTGCTGGCGGCGACGGAGGGCGAGGCGGCGCGCGCCGATGCGGCGCTGGAGGCGGCCTTCGCGGAGGGCGCGGCGGCGGTGCAGGTGGTGCGCGCGGCGCTGCGCCACGTGCAGCGGCTGGAAGTGGCGGCGCTTGCAGTCGCGAAGGGGGCAGCGGCGCGCGACGCGGTCGAGGGGCTACGGCCGCCGGTGTTCTTCAAGGCGCGGCCGTCCTTCGAGCGGGCGCTGCGGCTGTGGTCGCCGGCGCGACTGGCGGAGGCGGGGGCGGCGCTGCTGCAGGCGGAGCGGGCGACCAAGACGACCGGAACGCCGAATGAGGCGGTGGCGCGCGCGGCCATCTTGGGGCTGGCGCGGGAGGCGGTGCGGGCGCGGCGGGGGTGACAGAGCGGGGCGCTGCCTCGGAACCCCTCCAGGGCCTTGCCCTGGACCCACCAAAGGCCGAAAGGCCTTTGGAAACCGGATTTTCTGGCGGGAAGCTCGAGAGGGCGGCGCCCCTGCTCATGCCATGTCGGGGTCGAGCAGCCGCAGCACGCCGTCCAGCTGGTCGAGGTCGCGATAGGCGATGCTCACCTGGCCGCCCTTGCCGCTGGACCGGATCGCGACCTTGAGGCCGAGCCGTTCGGTCAAGCGGCGTTCGAGCGCCGCCGTATCCGGGTCCTGCCGGGCGCTGCGCCGCGCCGCGGGGTCGCGCGGGGCCGCGGCGGCCAGCGCCTCGGTCTGGCGCACCGAAAGGCCGCGCACGACCACCAGCGCCGCAAGCCTTTCAGGGTCCTCGGCGCCGAGCAGCGCGCGCGCATGGCCGGCCGAGAGCGTGCCGCCGCGCAGCAGGTCGCGCACGCGCGTGGGCAGGTTCAGGAGGCGGAGCGTGTTCGCGACATGGCTGCGCGACTTGCCGACCGCCTGGCCCAGCGCTTCGTGCTTCAGGCCGAATTCCTCGAGCAGCCGCGCGTAGCCTTCGGCTTCCTCGATCGCGTTGAGGTCCTCGCGCTGCAGGTTCTCGACCAGGCCGGCGGCCATGGCGGCGCGGTCGTCGAGGTCGCGGATGACGACCGGCACCTCGTGAAGCTTCGCCTGCTGCGCCGCACGCCAGCGGCGCTCCCCGCCCAGGATCTGGAACCGCCCGGGCGCGCCGGGCTTCGGGCGCACCAGGATCGGCTGCAGGATGCCGTGTTCCTTGATCGAGGCGGCGAGCTCGGCCAGCGCCGCCGGGTCGGGCGTGCTGCGCGCCTGGAAGGGGCTCGGCTCCAGCGTCTCGACCGGCAGGGTGCGCGGCGCGCCGGCGGGGACGGAAGCCGGGGTGGCCGAGGCCTCACCCATCAGGGCCGAGAGACCCATGCCAAGGCGCGCGGGCTTCTTCATGCGGCGGGTTTCCTTGCGCGGCGCTCGCGCTTCAGGAGTTCGGCGGCGAGGTCGACATAGGCCTGCGCGCCGGCCGAGCGGTGGTCGTAGAGGATGACCGGCAGCCCGTGCGACGGGGCCTCGCTGATGCGCACGTTGCGGGGGATGACGGTGGCGTAGACCTTGTCCCCGAAGAAGGCGCGCACGTCGGCGGCGACGAGTTCCGAAAGGTTGTTCCGCCGGTCGAACATCGTCAGCACGATGCCTTCGAGTTCCAGCGCGGGATTGAGGGCGCGTTTCACCCGTTCGACCGTACGCGTTATCTGCGACACACCTTCGAGCGCGAAGAATTCCGTCTGAAGCGGCACAAGAACCGATTGCGCGGCGACCAGCGCGTTCAGCGTCAGCAGCCCGAGGGAGGGCGGGCAGTCGATCAGGATGACCTCGATGCCGGCCAGCGCCTCGGCCTCGTTGGCCAGCGCGTCGCGCAGGCGGCGTTCCCGGTTCTCGAGGCCGACAAGCTCGATCTCGGCACCGGCGAGTTCCGGGTCGGCCGGGAGCAAGGTCAGGTTCGGAATTCGCGTGGGGCGCAGCAGTTCGGCCAGCCGCTTCTCCCCGGTCAGCAGGGCGTAGGAGCCGGCGCCGCGGTCCTGGCGCGGCACGCCGAGGCCGGTCGAGGCATTGCCCTGCGGGTCGAGGTCGATGACGAGCACCTTGCGCTTCGTCGCCAGCGCCGTGCCGAGGTTGATGGCGGTCGTCGTCTTGCCGACCCCGCCCTTCTGGTTGGCGAGGGCGATGACGCGGGGCTGCGGGCGCTCAGTGGCCGGCACGGCGGATCTCGCTCAGGCGGAGGATGGTGGCCTCGGGGTCCGTGCGGCTTGCGAACCGCTCGGTGTCGAAGTGCCAGTGTGCCGCCGCCGCAGTCAACTCCTGCTCGGCAGTCCGCCCCTTCGGAAAGATGCCGATACCCCCGGGGGCAAGGCGTTCCGCCGCGTGGCCGAGCAGGATTTCGAGCGCCGCGAGGGCGCGGGCGGTGATGGCGGCGAGCGGCGGCAGGGTCGTGTCCTCGATGCGACTCGGGTGGATCCGCACCTGGCCGAGCTTCAAGGTGCCGGAAGCCTCGATCAGGAAGGCCGCCTTCCGGCGGTCGGATTCGACCAGATGGATCTCGCGATCGGGCAGCGCCGCGGCGATGACGAGTCCCGGCAGGCCGGCGCCGGAACCAAGGTCGGCGATCGGCCCCTCGGCCGGCAGCAGCGGGACGAGCTGCAGGCTGTCGGCGATGTGGCGACGGTCGATATCCGCCGCCGTCCGGGCGGCAACCAGGTTGATCGTCGCGTTCCAGCGGAGCAGCAGGTCCCGGTAGGCGCCAAGCCGTGCATCGCGACCCGGGTCGGGCTGCAGGACCGGGATCGGCTGTTTCACGTGAAACGCGCCGCTTCGCGGCGCAGCGCGACCGCGAGCGCCGCCATGGCTGCCGGAGTCACGCCGGGCAGCCGGCCGGCGGAGCCGAGCGTCGCCGGGCGCGCCGCGTCCAGGCGCTGGCGCATTTCGGCCGAGAGGCCGGGAACCGAGGCATAGTCCAGGTGGTCGGGGATGCGCGCGCGCTCCTCGCGTTCAAGCAGGCGCATCTCGGCCTCCTGCCGGCGGAGATAGGGCGCGTAGAGGGCCTCGGCCTCGAGTTGCGCCCGGATGGAGGGTGCCAGGTCCTTCAGCCACGGAAAGGCGCGATGCACCGCCGCCGGATGGGCGTCCGGCAAGGCCAGCACCTCCAGCACGGAGCGGCGCTTCCCGTCCTGGTTCACGACCAGGCCGAAGGTGCCGAGCACGGCCGGGGTGGCGCCCTCCGTGCGGGCGCGCGCGAGCGCATCCGCCACTGCCGTGGCGAAGGCGCGGTGCCGCGCCGCGCGCTCGGCGCCCACGCACCCCCAGGCGACGCCCTTTTCGGTCAGGCGCAGCCCGGCATTGTCGGCGCGGAGCGTGAGGCGGTGCTCGGCGCGTGCCGTCAGCATCCGATAGGGCTCGGTGACGCCCTGCAGCACCAAGTCGTCCATCAGCACGCCGAGATAGGCTTCGCTGCGCGTCAGCACCCGGTCCGGCGTGGCGCCCGAGGCCCTGGCGGCGGCGTTCAGCCCGGCCATCAGGCCCTGCGCGGCCGCTTCCTCGTAGCCGGTCGTGCCGTTGATCTGGCCGGCCAGGAAAAGCCCCGCGATGCCCCGAACCTCGAGGGCCGGTGTCAGCGCCCGTGGGTCCACATGATCGTACTCGATCGCGTAGCCGGGGCGGAGGATGCGTGCGCGCTCCAGCCCGGGCATGGAGGCGACCATGGCGGCCTGCACATCCTCCGGCAGGCTGGTCGAGATGCCGTTCGGATAGACCGTGTGGTCGTCGAGGCCCTCGGGCTCCAGGAAGACCTGGTGCCGGTCGCGCCCCGCGAAGCGCACGACCTTGTCCTCGATCGAGGGGCAGTAGCGCGGCCCCACCCCCTGGATACGCCCGCCATAGACAGCGCTGCGGTCGAGGTTCGCCCGGATCAGATCGTGGGTCGCCTGTGTCGTCGCGGTAATGCCGCAGGCCACCTGGCGGTTGGTGATCCGCGCGGTCATCCAGGACAGCGGCTCGGGGTCTTCGTCGCCGGGCTGGGTCTCGAGCGCGCCCCAGTCGATCGTGCGGCCGTCGAGGCGCGGCGGCGTGCCGGTCTTGAGCCGCGCCAGCGGCAGGCCCAGGCGCTCGAAGGCGAGCGCCAGGCCGATGGCCGGCGCATCGCCCACGCGTCCTGCCGGGATGCGCCGCTCCCCGATATGGATCTCCCCGCGCAGGAAGGTGCCGGTGGTGACCACCAGGGCCCCGCAGGCGATCCGGCGGCCATCACCGGTCAGGACCGCTGCGATGCCGCCATCAGGGCCGGTCTCGATCCCCTCGGCCGCCGCGGCCAGGATCGTCAGGCCGGGCTGCGCCTCCAGCAGGCCGCGCACCGCCTGCCGGTAGAGCCTCCGGTCCGCCTGCGCTCGCGGGCCGCGCACGGCCGGGCCCTTGGAGCGGTTCAGCATCTTCACGTGGATCGCGGCGGCATCGGCGGCGCGGGCCATGAGGCCGTCCAGCGCATCCACCTCCCGCACCAGGTGCCCCTTGCCGATGCCCCCGATGGCGGGGTTGCAGGACATCTCGCCGATCGTCTCGATCTTGTGGGTCAGCAGCAGCGTCCGCGCGCCGCAGCGGGCGGCGGCCGCAGCAGCCTCGCATCCGGCGTGGCCGCCACCGACGACGATGACATCGAAGGACCTGTCCATGGAGGCGGGATATAGGGCAAGCGGTGGATGCGGGGGAGTTCCCTCCCCGCCCGTCGATCACTTGCCGATGCAGAAGTCCCGGAACACCACGTCGAGCACATCCTCGACGCCGACACGGCCGGTCAGGCGGCCGAGCGCCCGGAGCGCGGCGCGCAACGCCTCGGAGGCCAGTTCGGGAAGGGGCGCGCCCTCGGCCTCGGTCAGCCAATCGACGGCGTCGGACAGCGCGGCGCGGTGGCGCGGGCGCGTCAGCGCTGCGGCCTCGTCGGCGCCGGCGAGCCGGCCGGCCTCCGCTTCCAGCCGGGCGCGCAGCGCGTCGAGGCCCGCCCCGGTCAGGGCCGAGACCGCAAGTGGCGCGGCGCCGCCGATCGCCGCCGGCGCGGGCGCGAGGTCGGTCTTGTTGGCCAGCACGAGCGCACCCGGCGTCACCCAGGCGAGCGTTCCGGCATCGGGCGCGGCGTCAACGGCGAAGACGGCGATCACGAGGTCGGCTTCCTCCGCGCGACGCCGGGCGCGGCGGATGCCCTCCTGCTCGATCTCGTCGGCCGCTTCGCGCAGCCCGGCGGTGTCGGCCAGGGTGACAGGCACGCCCGCCAGGGCCAGCCGGACCTCCACGACGTCCCGCGTCGTGCCGGCGCGGGCGGAGACGATCGCGGCCTCCCGCCCCGCCAGGGCATTCAGGAGCGACGACTTGCCCGCATTGGGTGCGCCCAGGATCGCGACCAGCACCCCCTCCCGCAGGCGCTCGCCGCGCCCGCCATCGGCGAGATGCGCCACGATTTCGGCGCGCAGCGCTGCCGCGCCGCTCCGCGCGCGGTCGCCGAGGTCCGTCGGCAGGCCGTCCTCGGCGAATTCGATCGCGGCTTCCTGGTGCGCCAGCAGCCGTGTCAGGCGTACGGACCAGCCATCATGGAGCCGCGCCAGCGCGCCATCCGCCTGGCGGAGCGCCTGGCGCCGCTGCGCCTCGGTCTCGGCGGCGATCAGGTCGGCGATGCCTTCCGCCGCGGTGAGGTCCATGCGGCCGTTGAGGAAGGCGCGGCGGGTGAATTCGCCAGGCTCGGCCGGCCGCGCGCCGAGGGTCGCCAGCGCCTCCGCGACCGCTGCGATGACGGCAGGTCCGCCGTGCAGGTGGAGTTCGGCGCTGTCCTCTCCGGTGTAGGACCCGGGTCCGGGGAACCAGAGCACCAGGGCCTGGTCCAGCACTTCGGTGCTGTCCGGGCCGCGCAGCCGGCGCAGGCACGCGACCCTCGGCCGCGGCAGTCCACCGGCCAGGCGGGCCAGGATGGCGCCGCTGCCCGGCCCCGACAGGCGCAGCACCGCGATCGCGCCGCGGCCGGCGCCGCTGGCCAGCGCGAAGATCGTCTCCGGCGCGGTCATCCGTAGGCCTGTTGCACGTGAAACACGCTCACGCCTTCGGCGGCGGCACGTCCTTCTCGGTCAGCATCAGCCGCCGCACGCGCCCGCCGCCGAGGACATGCACCTGCAGGATCTCCTCGACATCCTCGACGCTGGTCGGCCGATACCAGACGCCGTCCGGGTAGACGACCATGGCGGGGCCGAACTCGCAACGTTCCAGGCAGCCGGCGGTATTCACCCGGATGTCCGGGATCTTCAGCTCCTTGGCGCGCGCCTTCATGTAGTCGCGCAGCTTCTCGGACCCACGCGCGGCGCAGGATCCGCGCGGGTGGTCGTCCTGCCGGCGGTTGGTGCAGACGAAGATATGCGCGGCGTAGAAGGGCGGCGGGTCGGCTTCGGTCATGGCGGGTGGTCTCCGGCCGGGGTGTGGAGCGCATGTAGCGGGCGCCCCGGCACCCTCCAACCCAGCCCATGACATGGCATGGGGAGCGCTTCGCCTGCTTGACGCCCCCCTGCCTCCGGGTGTCTGTCCCTCCCCGGTCCGATGCCCCAGCTTTCCCTCCACACGCCGCTCGGCGACCTGACGATTTCAGAAGAGGACGGCGCCATCGTCGCGCTCGACTGGGGCCGCGGCCGCGACCAGGACGCGACACCGTTGCTCGTCGCGGCGCGCGACCAGCTGCAGGACTATTTCGACGGGACGCGCACGGCATTTGACCTGCCCCTCGCCCCGCACGGCACCGCGTTCCAGCAGAGGGTCTGGGCCGCGCTCCGCGCCATTCGCGCCGGCCAGACCCGTTCCTATGCCGACATCGCCCGCGAGGTCGGCTGCCGTTCGCCGCGCGCCGTCGGCCAGGCCAACGGCGCCAACCCGATCCCGATCCTGATCCCCTGCCACCGGGTGGTGGCCGCCGACGGCTCCCTCGGCGGCTATTCGGGCGGCGAGGGAGAGGCTACCAAGCGCTACCTCCTCGACCTCGAGCGCGCGGCGCCCGGGGCTCCTACCTTGTTCACGGCCGCCCTGCCGGGGGCCAAGCCACGGAACCGTCCACGATGACCCATGCCATCCGCATCCATGAAACGGGCGGTCCCGAGAAGCTGACCTGGGAAGAGGTTCCGCTCCCCGCGCCGAAGCCCGGCGAGGCGCTGGTCCGCCACAAGGCGGTCGGGCTCAACTTCATCGACGTCTATTTCCGCACCGGCCTCTACAAGGCCCCCGCGCTGCCCGCGATCATCGGCATGGAGGGCTCGGGCATCGTCGAGGCGGTGGGCGAGGGCGTGACGGAAGTCGCCCCGGGCGATCGCGTCGCCTATGCCACGGCGCCGATCGGCGCCTATGCGGAAGCCCGCTGCATCAAGGCCGACCGCCTCGTGAAGCTGCCGGACGCGATCGGCTTCGAGCAGGGCGCGGCCATGATGCTCCAGGGCATGACCGCCGCCTTCCTCATCCGGAAGTGCTACCCGGTCCAGTCCGGCCAGACCGTGCTGGTCCATGCTGCGGCCGGCGGCGTCGGCCTCATCATGTGCCAGTGGCTGAAGCACCTCGGTGCCACCGTCATCGGCGTCGTCGGCACCGCCGAGAAGGCGGCGCTCGCCACCGCCCATGGCGTCGATCACGCCCTGCTGACCTCCGAGGACGTGCCCGCCCGGGTCAAGGAGATCACCGGCGGCGCCATGCTGCCGGTCGTCTTCGACAGCGTGGGGCGCGACAGCTTCAACGTCTCGCTCGACTGCCTCGCGCCCTTCGGCATGCTGGTCTCCTACGGCAATGCCTCGGGGCCGGTGGCGATCCCCGATCTCGGCATCCTGGCCGCCAAGGGCTCGCTCTATGTCACGCGCCCGACGCTCGCGACCTACACCGCGAAGCGCGAGGACCTCATCGACCGCGCCAACGACCTGTTCGGCGTGGTCGCGTCCGGGGCCGTGAAGATCCGCGTGAACCAGACCTTCGCGCTCAAGGACGCGGGCGATGCGCATCGCGCGCTGGAGGCGCGCCAGACCACGGGCAGCACCGTCCTGCTGCCATGAGGATCGGCCGTCTAGTTATATAGTAACAATCGCGACGGCCGCCTGCTCATCCCAGCCCGAGCGCCGCGAATAGACGGATCGCCGGCGGCCACGCTTCCATCACCGCGCCGCGGAACAGCAGCAGCGACGCCGCGGCGCCGAGCACCAGGGCGACCGAGGCAGCCCAGGCCCGGCGCAGCGCCACATCGCTGCCGGGCTCCGGCGCAGCATGGGTCGCAGCCAGCGGCACACGCGGACTGGATGGCGGGTCGGCCGGCGGCGGCTCGGGCCTGGGCGCGGCCTCCGGCGGAGCCGCCGCGGGCGGTGCCGCCGGCAACGGCGCGGGCGATGGCGCCGCGCCCGTGCCAGGCAGCGCGAATTCCGCCGCGCAGCGCGCGCAGCGCAGGCGTCGCGCCGCCCCGGCCAGCAACCGATCGGGCACCTCGTATTCCGCCGCGCAGGACGGGCAGGCAATCCGCATGCGGTCCATATCCTCCTCCGGCGGCGCCCCTGCAAGGAGCGGTTGAGGCGCGCCGCCGCGACGGGCACAACACAACCATGGTCCGATTCAGCCGCGTGGCCCTGGCCTATCCTGACCCGCGCGGGCGCCCCGGCCCCGAGGTGTTGCGCGACCTGTCCTTCACGCTTGGTGAAGGCTCCTTCACCTGGATCCTCGGCCCCTCCGGCGCCGGCAAGACATCGGTGCTGCGGCTGATGCACGCGGCACTGCGGCCGAGTTCGGGGGAGGTCGAGCTGCTCGGCCTGCCGCTCTCCCGCGCCCGGCGGCGGGACCTGCCGCCGCTGCGCCGGCGCATCGGCGTCGTGCACCAGGAATTCCGCCTGCTCGGCCACCTGACGGCCTGGGACAACGTGGCGCTGCCGCTCCGCCTGGCCGGCGCCTCGGAAGCCGCGGTCCGCACCGACGTCTCGGAGCTGCTCGGCTGGATCGGGCTGGACACGAAGCAGGACCGCCGGCCGGAGGAACTCTCGGGCGGCGAGCAGCAGCGCCTGACGATCGCGCGCGCCGTCGTCACGCGTCCGGCGCTGCTGGTGGCCGACGAGCCGACCTCGGACCTCGATGCCCGCCAGGCGCGCCGCACCCTCGCCCTGCTGGCCGAGATGAACCGCCTCGGCACCATGGTCGTGGTCGCGACGCATTCCGAGGACCTTCCCGCGCGCCACCCCGCGCGGACGCTGACGCTCGAGGGCGGGCGGCTGGTGGCCGATGCTTGACGTCCGGCGCCGGGGCGCGCGCGACCCGCTCGGCCTCAGGCGCGCGCTGGCCGACCGGCTGCTGGTCGGCTTGGTGGCCGCCATGGCACTGCTGGCCGCCCTCGCGCTCGCGGGCCGCGACGGCGCCGAGCGCCTGGCGGCGCGCTGGCAGGAAGGCGCCGAGGCCGCGGTCACGGTGCAGGTCCCGAACCCCGACGCCGCGCGCATGGACCGTGCCCTGGCGGTCCTCCGCGGCCTGCCCTCCGTCGCGGCGGCCGAGCCCGTGGACCCCGACCGCATGGCCGAGATGCTGCGCCCCTGGCTCGGTGGCGCGCACGGGCTCACGCTCCCTGGCGTGATCGAGATCCGGCTGGCCGACCTCTCGGCCGACCCGGCGCCGATCGGCGCCCGCGTCGCCGCCGAGGTGCCCGGCGCGCTGACCGAGGCGCACGGCGTCTGGGTCGCGCGGCTTTCGGCGCTGGCGGTCGCGGTGCAGGGCGTGGCGCTGGCGATCGTCCTGCTGGTGGGCGGCGTCGCGGCGGCGGTGGTCGCCGTCGCGGTCCGGGCCGGCATCTCGGCGCGGCGGGACGCGGTGCTGGTGATGCATGGGCTTGGCGCGACGGATGCCGATGTCGCCGGCCGCTTCGCCCGCCGTGCCGCCGTGCTGTCCGCCACGGGCGCCACCATCGGCATCGCGGCGGCGGTGCCGACGGTGGCGGCGCTGCTCGGCCTGGCCGGGCCATTGGTGGGGGAGGGCGCCTGGCTCCGCCTGCCATGGCTCGACCTCGCGCTGCTGCCGGTGACCGCCGCGGCGCTCGGCTGGGTCGCGACGCAGGCGACGGTCCGGCTCTGGCTGCGGCGGCTGCCATGACGGGTGGGAAGCGCGGCACGACCGACCCGCCGCCCGACGGGGCGACCGACGAACCGGCGCCTCCCACCCTGGCGGCCTCCGTGCCGCCGGGCGCGATGCCGCCCGCGGGACGGAAGCGGCGGCGCTGGCGGGCGACCTTGGCCGTGCTCGGCCTGCTGCTGCTTCTTGGCGGCTTCGCGGCCTTCGTGCGCGAAGCGTTGCAGGCGGCGCCGGCCCCGGACGGGGAGACCGACGCCATCGTGGTCCTGACCGGCGGCAGCGAGCGCGTCGCCACCGGCTTCCGCCTGCTGGTCGAGGACCGGGCGCCGCGCCTGCTGATCTCGGGCGCGTATCCCGAGGCCGACCTGGCCGAGATCGCCGCGGCGGCGGGCCACGACCCCGCGGCCTTCGCCGGCCGGGTCGCGGTCGGCCATGCGGCGGCGTCGACGCGGGGCAATGCGGCCGAGGTCGCCGCCTGGGCGCGGGCGGAGGAGATGCGCACCCTTCGCATCGTCACCGCCGGCTACCACATGCCCCGCGCCATGCTGGAACTGCGCCGCGCCATGCCCACCCGGACCCTCGTGCCGCACCCGGTGCCCTCGGCCCTTCTGCGGGCGCCGGACGCCTTGTGGCGGCCCAAGGTCTGGCTGCTGCTGGCCGGCGAATACGCCCGCTACCTGGCGGCCCGGGCGGGGCTGTCGGGCCTGCTGCTGGTGCCGCGGCGGGAGGCACCGGCGGCATGACGGCGCTCCGCTCCGCCCTGTTCAACCTGGTGTTCCTGGGCGGCACGGCCCTGACCGTCGTGCTGGGGCTGCCGCTGCTCGCCGCGCCACCCCGGGTGGTCATCGTCTATATCCGCGGCTGGGCGCGGCTGATGTTGGCGTTGCTCCGCCTGATCTGCGGCATCCGCGTCGAGGTGACCGGGCTCGGGCATGTGCCGCCGGGCGGCGCGATCATCGCCGCCAAGCACCAGTCGGCCTTCGACACGGTGGTCTGGCTGACGCTGCTGCCGGATCCGGTCTACGTGATGAAGAAGGAACTTCTCTCGATCCCGGTCTGGGGTTGGTTCGCGCGGCGTTGCGGGCAGGTGCCGGTCGATCGCGACGCGGGCGCGTCGGCGCTGCGCGGCATGGTTCGCGCGGCCGGTGCGGCGCTCGCGGCCGGCCGGCCGGTGGTGATCTTCCCCGAAGGCACGCGCAGCGCGCCCGCCCAGCGCCTGCCCTACCAGCCCGGCGTCGCCGCGCTGGCCGGGGCCACGGGCGCGCCAGTGGTGCCGGCGGCGACCGACAGCGGCCTCGCCTGGGGGCGCCGCGCCTTCCAGAAGCGTGCGGGCGTCATCCACGTGTCGATCCTGCCGCCGCTGCCGCCGGGCCTCCGGCGCGCGCCCTTCATGGCCTTGCTGGAGGAGACGATCGAGACCGAGACCGCACGGCTGATCGCGATCCGGGGGGCTGTGGACAAGTCTGGGGAAGACGATAGCGCGAAATCTCACGCCGATGCTGAGCAGAGCCCATCAAGCCCCGGAAAACAAACCACTCGTTAAGGAGGGATGACGCGTGGGGATAACGTCCGGCCCGGCGCCTCGGTACACGGCCGGAGCAATCCCGTGCGGGCCGGTCATCCTGCGGGCAGCAGCGCCGCGATCCGTGCGAGGCCGGCGTCGCGCACGCCCATCTCCCGCAGGTGCCGCAGCGTGTTGAGCAGGTAGTCGCGGTTCGGCCCCATCTGGCCGTGGCCGGTCGCGATCGCCGCCGCGGCCCGTTCGGCCGACAGGCGGCCGCAGTAGAGCCGGCAGCCGCGGTTGGCCACATAGCCCACCGCCCGCACCGTGTGTCCGCTGTCGAGCAGACGGACCGGCAGAATCCGCCGATGGTAGACCTGCTCCGCCCCGTCCGGCAGCTCGCGGTCGTCGAGGTAGGCGAGCACCGCCGCGGCCTCGACCCCGGCGACGCGGAAGGCGACCCCGCGGCAGGCACCGCCGCGGTCGAGGCCGAGCACCAGGCCCGGCCGCTCGGGGGTGCCGCGATAGCGGTGCGACCATAGGCAGAAGCGGCGATGGAAGCCGCGCAGAAGTGCCGGATGCGCGGCCGCGTGCCCGAAGCCGGGCCGCCAGATCAATGAGCCGTAGGCGAAGACATAGAGATGCCCGTCCGCATCGAGCGCGTCGCGCAGCGCGTCCTGTGGGTGGTGCATGTGAAAAGGGCCCGTCCCGCCCCGCGGCGGCATCGCGGCGCAACGGGCGCGGCGCTATACCGCCCGGCGTGACCGCCGCCAAGCCACGGACCCCGCCGCGCCGCCGCCTCCTCCGCCGGACGGCCGGGTTGCTGCTGACGCTGGCGGTGCTGGGGGTGGGCGTGCATGGCCTTGCCTGGCGCTGGGCGACCGAGGCGCTTGCCGTCGGCTTCGCCGACTGGGCGGCGCTGCGCCGCGTGCAGGGCTGGGCCGTGGACCATGCCGCGCCCGAGCGCACGGGCTGGCCCTTCGCCGCCGAGGTCGTGCTGCCTGGGCTCAGGATCGGCGCGCGTGATGCGTCCGGGGGGGCCTGGCGGCTCGATGCGACCCGCGTCGTGCTGCGCCTCGCGCCGCCGCGGCCCGACCGCCTCCGGATCCACCTCGAGGGCCCCTACCGGATGGGCATCGGCGCGATCGAGGTGCCGTTCACGGCGACGCGGCTCGAGGCGCTGGTGTCGCTCGAGGCCGGCGGCCCGCCCCGCACGGCGGAACTGCTGGTCGAAGGCCTCGGGGCCGAGACGCCGGACGGGCTGCTGGTCGTGGGGCGCGCGCTGGTGTCCGTCACGGTGGGCGTCGAGCCGGCGCTCGGCATCGCTGCCGCAGCGGAGCGGCTCAGCCTGCCCGAGCGGGCGCGCGTCCCCGCCGTCGCCGCATTCGGGCAGGAGGTCGACCACCTGGCCTTCGATGCCGTGCTGCCCGGGCCGCCGGTGCAGGGTTCCGGCGCCGCCGCGTGGCGCGCCTGGCGCGATGCCGGCGGCGTGCTCGAGGTGCGCGGCGCCACGTTGCGCTGGGGCGCGCTGGATGGGGAGGCGCGCCTGACGCTGAGGCTCGATGCGGCGCTGCAGCCGGCGGGAGACGGCATGCTGCGGTTGACCAACCCGGCGGCGGCGCTGTCGGCACTGGAAGCGGCCGGGCTGGTCGCTTCCAGCCAGGCGCGGGCCGCGCGGGGGATCCTGCCGCTGATGGCACGCGCGCCGGCCCAGGGCGGCGCGCCCGAGGTGCAGGTGCCTGTGGCGCTCTCCGAGGGGCGGATCTCGGTTGCGCGAATCCCGCTGATCCGGCTGGCGCCGTTGGCCTGGCCGGATGGGTCGCCGCGGTAGCGTGTCGTCCGGTCGGACGGCGGTGATCTGCACGCCCGGGGGCGGTCAGGGCCATGGCGGTTGTGCCCGGCGTCTTCACGCGGATGCGGCGATGCTTTCACGGAAGGGGGTCCGCAGCGGCCTGCCGCGCCCGCAAGCGCGACTAGGGCGTGAAAACGCCGTCAATGAAGGCTGACAACGCGTTAAGGGCCTGTCGGCTGGCAACATTGCAGCGTTAAACACGAGCAGCGGTCACCTCGGTGTGATGGGTAGTCCGACGGGCGGACCGCAGCGAGAGATGGCCATGGCTCAGGCAGACCTGGAAATCGACCCGGATCAGGATCCCACGGATCGCAGCGCGATCCTCATGATGTTCGCGTATGTCGAAGCGGAATGCAGGCGCCTCGGCGCCGAGGACGCGGCGCGTCATGCCGCGCTGGCGGCGACGCTGTTCGAGGTGACGACATCCGGCCCCGACTGCCTGCCGGGTAGCGACAACCTTCCGATGTTGCCCGTGCACTGACACCCTCGCGCGGGCCCCGGCCCGCGCGAACCCGCCCTGTTCATCCCGCGCGGCGTAGCTGGAACAGCGCCTGTTCCCCGAACAGGTTGGCCATCCTGACCGAGCGCCGCCACGGCGCCTTCAGGCCCCGCTCATCCACCGCGAGCCACTTCTCCACGACGTAGCCTTCCATCTCGGCCAGCGCGAGGAAGTCGAGGATCGTGCAGGGGTGGATGTTCGGCGTCTCGTACCAGGGGCGGTTCCAGGTGTCCGTGTCGGGCATGCGGCCGTTCACGAGCAGCCGCCAGCGCATCTGCCAATGACCGAAATTCGGGAAGGACACGATGGCATGCGCACCGATGCGCAGCATCTGGCGCAGCACTTCCCGCGGCTTCTCGACCGCCTGCAGCGTGCGCGACAGCACCACGTAGTCGAAGCCGCCATCGGGATAGAAGGCGAGGTCGTCGTCGGCATCGCCGTGGATCACCGCGAGGCCGGCCGAGACGGCGCGCGTCACCTCCGCCATGTCGATCTCGATGCCCCGCGCGTCGGCCGCCTTCCCGCGCGTGAGGTGCGCGATCAGCGCGCCGTCGCCGCAGCCGATGTCGAGCACCTTGGCGCCGTTCGGGATCATCTCCGCGATCAGGCGGAGGTCCAGGCGCATGTTCTTGGCGACGTAGCGGATGTCGGCGGGGGCTTCGGGCATGTGCGGCGCCTCAGGGCGGATCCCGCCTGCGCGTAGTCGCCTGCCGGCGGGATGTCCAGCGGAACGGACGCGGTCGGGGTGCCGGCGTGGCCGCGCGCGGGGGGGGGCGGACGCGCTACGCGTCGGTCCGAGACCAGCGCCCGGGTGTCCCGCAGGAAGGGGTCGCCCGGGTGCCGGCCCCTTCGTCTCAGGCGACGGCCTTCGCCGTTTCCGGGCCGATCTCGGCGCTGATCGGCGTCACGCGGTCGACCGGGAAGCCACCCTCGGCCGCGTGGCGGCGGATCGCCTCCTCGTTCTCGGCCTCGTGCACGCAGTAGACCTTGTCGCCGGCAACGAAACTCGTATGCCAAGTATAGGGCACGCCGAGCCCCGCCACGACGGCGTTCGACTTGGCCGAAATCTCCGCGAGTTGCTGCGGCGTGAGGGCGCTGGCGCCGGGTATGACACGCTCGATCATGAATTTCGGCATCGTAACCTCCCTTCGTGTTGGTGCGGGGTCGTGCCCCGTGAGGTGGTGTAGGAGCGCCCTGGTCTCCCGACCGGGTATGAGCCGCGGTCAGTCTGCCACGGCGGGCAGGCTGACGTTGGAAGCATCGCCGATGGGCGCGAGCGTCTCAAGGCTCATGTCGCGGCGCTGCACCGCCCATTCGTCGTTCTGTTCGAGGAGAATGGCGCCGACGAGGCGGGTGACGACGCGGTCGCGGTTCTCGACTCTGCCCGAATTGCTGGCGGCGGCGCGCACGCAGCCGGTGCGGTTCGGATCGTCGGGCGTCGGTTCGGCCGAGCACTTTTTGGGCGTGGTGATCGGCAAGGAAGCGGGGGTCGCGAACCTGGACCACGTGCCCTATCGCGGCACGCCACCGGCGCTGCAGGATTTGCTGGCGGGGCAGGTGGAGGCGATCAACGCGCGGATCACCACGCTGGTGGCGCAGTTGAAGGACGGGTCGCTACGCGCGCTGGTGGTCTCGACCGAGCGGCGGGTGCCGGCGTTCCCAGATGTGCCGACGGCGGGGGAGCTGGGCTTCGCGCGCGCGACGATGACGCAGTGGATCGGGCTGAGCGCGCCGCGGCGGCTGCCGGCGGCGGACGCGGCGCGGATCACGGCCGCCATCCCCGGCATCCTGGCGCGGCCGGAGATTGCGGCGCGGCTGGAGGAGCTGGCATCGCCGCCGCGAGCGCCGCTGCTGGTGGGGGAGGCGTTCCAGGGGTTTGTGGCGGCGTTCCGGGATCATTGGGTGGGGGTGGCGCGGGCGGAGGGGACTGTGGCGGGGTGAGGCTGTGGAGCTTGACTCTGGCTGAGGCTGAAGTGGCGCCTCTGCGCCCAAAAGCTGCCTTTCGCATTCGAGGTATGGTAGCCGCTTCTACAACACGGAGGAGTACCTATGGGTTCACCTCATCTGCCCAAGCTGACAACGACGCTTCTGCAATCCTATAGTGAAACCGCGCTACGCAATGCGGATGAACTGCTCGCAGAGGCCTCGCTCTTACGTGACAATGACCACATGGCCCGGGCCTACTTCTTGGCGGTAGCGTGTATTGAGGAAGCGGGTAAAGCACTGCTTGCTTTCGATTCACAAAATCGAAACCTGTCCGATCCAGCAATCTGTAAAAAATTGAAAAATTCAATGGAAAATCACGGACAAAAAATCAACTATGCATTGTTCAAATGGGCCTTGAGTAGCCCCGATCAGCACAACGCGCTGAAGAAATCGCTTGATTTAAGCGAGCACCTTCGGCGCGGGCGCGAACCGTCGATGTACAGCGACCTGCGCACCGTCCCGGATCGAGCGCAGACGCCCCGCGAGGTTGTCCGCGATAGCGCTGCGCGGGACTGTGTCCGTCTTGCGGAAAATTGCCTTGCTTACGCGCATGGCCACGTGCTCGAGAAAACACCAGCCAAATTCACCGGTGCTCAGGATCGGCTCTTCACAATGAAGTCGGACACCTCCAGAAACCCCTCGCCCTGAAGCCGTTCGGCTGATTCACTGACGCGGATTGGCGCGGGGGATGGCGATGGTTCGGCAGCCGGGGTTCTTCGATGTGGAGGAGCGGCTGCGGGAGCTGTCGGCCAAGGGCGATGACCTCGAGCGGATCGGGGCGCTGGTGGATTTTGCCATGTTCCGCGCCGAGCTGGAGCGGGCGGTGCCGCGGGCGGACGGCACGAAGGGCGGCCGGCCGGCC
>NZ_STGD01000011.1 GCF_005222755.1 Roseomonas sp. HF4 | reverse complement strand
ACCAACTCCACCATCTGCCGCCGGAACTCCGGCGGGTAGGGCACTCTGAATCTCGGCATCTCGAACACCTCCGTCTCAAGCCTCGGGGTGTCCACGAAACCGGGTCAACTTCAACTTCACTTCCACACGGGCCCTGCTGCGATAGGCGGTGTCCGCCCAGACACCGTTCTCGGTGTTGGTCGGGTCCAGCACCGCGCCGATGAAGCTGCTCCCGACGCCGGCGGCGCCAATGCACGCCATCGGCGAGAGATTGTTCCCCGTGGCGCAATGGCGCAGGCTCCGTGCCCGGGGTGTGCGGGGCGACGATGGACCGTCTGCAGAGCATGGAGATCTTCGTCACGGTCGCCGAGACCGGCGGCTTCGCCAAGGCCGCCGCGCGACTGCACCTCTCGCCGCCGGTCGTCACGCGCGCCGTGGCCGCGCTGGAGGAACGCCTCGGCGTGCGCCTGTTGAACCGCACGACGCGCAGCGTCGCGCCGACCGAAGCAGGCCTGCGCTTCCTGGAACGGGCACGCACCCTCCTGCAGGAGATCGACGAGGCGGAGAAGGCCGCCACCGGCGAATTGGCGCTGCCGACGGGGCAACTGACGGTCACCGCCTCCGTCTCCTTCGGGCGACATGCGGTGGCGTCCGTGGTCGCGGAGTATCTGCGCGCCAATCCGCGCGTCACCGTCTCCCTGCTCATGCTCGACCGGCAGGTGAACCTCATCGAGGAGGGCGTGGACATCGCGGTGCGGATCGCCGATCTGCCGGATTCGAGCCTTGTCGCGCGCGCGGTCGGACGCGTGCGGCGGCTGCTGGTCGCGAGCCCCGACTACCTCGCGCGCCGCGGCATGCCGTCCACGCCGGCCGATCTGCGGCTGCACGAGGTGATCGGCTTCACCGGCCTGATGCCCAATCGCGAATGGCGCTTCATGCAGGACGGGCGCAGCGCGGCGCTGCGCCTCGCGCCGCGGTTCGAGCTGAACGACGCGGCCGCCGCCATCGCCGCCGCCGAGGCGGGCGAGGGCATCACCGTCGCGCTCTGCTACATGGTGGCCGGCGCGATTCGCGAAGGGCGGCTTGTGCCGCTGCTCGCCCCGTTCACCGCGTCCGCGGTGCCGGTCCACCTGGTCACGCCGCAGGCGCGGCTGGTGGCGCCGAAGGTGCGCGCCTTCCTCGACCTCGCCGCGCCGCGGCTGCGTGCGCGCCTGACCACCGATCTCGCCGTTCATCTTGAGGCCGCGCTGGCCTGATCATTGTCGCGGACGAAAGAGAGTGTTTCCGGCGCCGCGCATTCCGCAGGCGCCGCCGCGGCGCGATCTTCCCGGCACCGCAATGCGCGGCACCGCCCGGAAGGATCCCGCCCATGCCGCTGCTCTCCCGCCGCCTGTTCGGCAACGCCCTGCTCGCCGCGCCGTTGCTGGGCGCAAGCCCGGCCGCCGTCACCATCGCCGCCGCCGCGACGCCCGCCGCGCCGTCGCCCGTCATCCGCCGGCGCGTCGGGCGCTTCGAGGTGACCTTCCTGCTCGATGGCTACATCGACTTCCCGTATGCGGTGTTCACCGGCATCGCGCCGGATGCGCTGGAGGGCGCGGCGCGCGGCCTGCACATCGCGCGGCCCACGGGCGTGCGGTCCGGCTTCACCCAGTGGCTGATCCGCGACGGCCGCCACACCGTGCTGGTGGATGCCGGCCCGGCCGGCACGGTCAGCCCGACGAGTGGCCGCCTGCCGCAGGCGCTCGCAGCGGCGGGCGTGCAGCCCGCGCAGGTGGAGGCCGTGATCGCCACGCACCTGCATGTGGACCATATCGCCGGGCTCGTGGCCGGCGGCCGCCGCGTCTTCCCGAACGCCGAGGTCTTCGCCGACCGGCGTGACGTCGCGCACTTCACCGACCCCGCCAAGGCCGCCGCCGCGCCGGACCTGCTGAAAAGCTCCTTCCAGGCGGCCTCCGAGCTGGTGCGGCTCTATCCGCGCCTGCAGCGCGTGGACGGTGCGCGCAGCATCATCCCCGGTGTGACCACCTTCGACCTCGCCGGCCATACGCCTGGCCAGGTCGGCGTGCGCATCGAGGATGGCGGCCAGAGCCTGCTGCTGGTCTCCGACATGCTGTTCCACCCCGGCCTGCATCCGGCGCATCCGGGCATCGGCATCCTGTTCGAACAGGACCGCGCGGCGGCGGATGCCTCCCGCGCGCGCTTCTTCGACCAGGCGGCCGCCGAGGGCGCGCCGCTCGCCGCGACGCACATGCCCTTCCCCGGCGTCGGGCGCATCATCCGCTCGGGCAGCGCGCGCACCTGGCTGCCGGCCGATTTCGACTACGCCGCCTGAGGCGGGCCGCAGCATGACCGACGAGACCCGCCCCCGCTGCCGCCCTTCAGCCGCGAAAGCGCGACCCTGAAGGTGCGCGCGGCGGAGGAAGCCCGGAACGGCCCCGCCCCCGCACACGTGGCGCGGGCCAACACCGAGGACGGCCGCTGGCGGAACCGCGCCGAGTTCCCCGAGGGGCACGAGGAGACACGTTCACCGACGACGTGAACGAGGTGTTCGCCACCGATGTGGACTTCCCGATCGAGGCAGCGCGGCGGTGCAGGTTCTCCCCGCGTGAACGACGATCCTTGCACGGACAGGAGAAGAAACGATGACCATCACGATCGACCGCCGCCTCATGCTCGGCGGCCTTGCCGCCGCGTCCCTCGGGGGCTCCTCCCTCGCGCTCGCGCAGTCCCGCACGGGCGGAACCATCAACCAGATGCATGCCGGCCAGGCCCTGAAGGGGTACGACGCTGTCGCATACTTCACCCGCGGCACCGCGATGATGGGCGAAGAGGCGCACAGCTTCGCATGGAGCGGCGGCGTCTGGCGCTTCGCCTCCACCGCGAGCATGGAGGCCTTCCGCCGTGAACCCACCCGCTTCGCGCCACAGTTCGGCGGCTTTTGCGCCTGGGGCATGGCCAACGGAAAGCTGTTCGACGTCGACCCGTTGAATGGCTGGGAGATCCAGGACGGCAAGCTCTACGTCATCTTCAACGCCGCGGTGCTGCGGATGTGGCAGGCGGACCGGGCGAACCTCCTGCGCCGCGCCAACGGCAACTGGCCGCAGATCAACGTCTGAGGCCGGCGGGGTGGTTCGGCCACCGTCTTGCCCTGGCCGACCTGCACTACCGCCCGCGGCCGCTTCGCTACGGTCTTCTCCGGCGTGCGCGCCTTCTTCGGCCCCATCCCACGACCGTCCATCCCTGCCGCCGTACTGCATCACCGGCGGACCGCTTCCGGGGTCAGGTCGGCCCGGCGGACACGTGTCGGGCGAGCCTCGATCGGGACGCGACCCCGGCAGTTGGACGGCGCCGCCACCGCCGCGGCCCGGCTGCCGAGTCCGGCGAGAGCTCGAAGACGCGCCGATCTGGCCTCAACCTTAAGTCCTTGAAACGAAAATGCCTTTTTTAGTCGCCACGGCCGGATTTGAGTTATCCGGCCGACTCGGCAATTGTTGTGCGCGCGCGGACCGTTGATCGCCTACCAGGGTTCATCGTGCCGCATTCGCGAAGCCCCACCTCGCAATACTGGACGTCCATGGACGACAAGGACCACGTCTTCGCCCGCTTCAGGGACGACAAGCCCGTGCCCGGCGATCGGCGCGAGACGCTCACGATTCCGCGGCGTGGCGGGGCCACCGGCAGCCGGGTGGTCGAGGTCGTGCATGTGCGATCCGGCGGGGCGCCGACAACGGCAGGCCAGGCCAGGCGCCCGACGTCCACCGATCGCGCCGCGACATGGGAGAAAGGGTTTCCGGCACGGCCGCCCGCCGGACTCCCGGGCGATGCCGCTCCGGCGGGACGCGAGGCGGCGAAGCCGACGACCCATGTGATGCCTGCCTGGCGGCCGACGGCGGTTCACCCCGCGGCCGACATGCCGGTTCGGGCCGACCCGCCCGCGGTATCCGCTGTCGCGGCGCTTGGAGCAGGGGCGCGCAGGCCATCGAGGCGCGTCGCCGATCCCTTCGATGCCGGCGACGAAGGCGCGAACTGCATGCGCTGCGGCTATGCGATCGAACCGGCGCGGGAGAAGCGGGGACTGATGACCTGCTCGGCGTGCGGCTAGTTCCGATGGGCAATCGCCGCGCCTGATCGCCATCGGCTTCCTTCAGGCGCCGCGGGCGCGGGCATCGGCACCGCCACCGATGGCTGCGCGGCGATGCCGCAGCCCTGCCGGGCCGCCGCCGTTTTCCTCTGGCAAACCGTCCCGTCCCGGCCATGATGCGGCTGCACGTCCTTCCCGGCCCGGGACGCGCCCGCCATCGAGGGACGACGGAGACCGCCGCCCATGCCCATCCCCAGACGCCACCTGCTCGCGGGCAGCGTTGTGCTGGCCGCTGGGCCTGCCCTGGCGCAGGGCAACGTCCACCAGCACCAGGCCGGGCAGTTCGAGCGCCTGAACCAGCCCGGCCGCGTGGACCTGCCGGACCTGCACCACGCGCATGCGGTGACCGAGAGCCCCGCGCCGCGCGCCGCGCGGCAGGGTGCCTGGCGCGCGCTGTCGCCGCTGCCGGTGCCGCGTACCGAGATGGCCTGGGCGGTCGAGTATCGGGGGCGGATGCACCTGGTCGGCGGCTATGCGGAACAGCGCGTCGACCGCCCCTACCACCACGCCTACGACGCCGTCGCCGACCGCTGGGAGGAATTGCCGCAGCTGCCGCGCGGCGCCAACCATGTCGGCGTCGTGGCGCATGGCGGCCGTCTCTACGCGTTCGGCGGCTTCCTCGAACAGAACCGTACGCCGCATGACGGCGCCTATGCCTTCGACGGGCAGCGGTGGCACACGCTGCGCCGCCTGCCCGAGGCCTGCGGCGCCATGGCCTGCGTCTCGCTCGGCGAGGTCATCCACATCATCGGCGGCGCCATCGGCTCGGACAACCGGCGCTCGATCGACTGGCACCTGGTCTACGACCCGCGCACCGACCGCTATTCGCGGCGCCAGCCGATGCCGCTCGGGCGCGACCATGCCGGCGTCGTCGCAGTCAACGGCGTGATCCACCTGATCGCCGGCCGCGTGGACAGCTTCCACACCAATTCTAACCTGCACCACACCTATGATCCGCGCGGCGACGCCTGGACCTTCCGCGCCCCGATCCCGACCGCGCGCTCGGGCCATGGCTGCGTCTGGTACCGCGACCGCATCTTCTGCATGGGCGGCGAGGGCACGAACCGCGTCTATGGCCAGAACGAGGCCTACGACCCCGCGACGAATACCTGGGAATCCTACGCGCCGATGCTGACCCCGCGGCATGGCATGGGTGCGGTGGTGATCGGGGACGCGATCTACGTCGCCGGCGGCGGGCCGCAGATGGGCGGCGGCGTGAAGAGCGCGATCAACGAGGCGTTCAGCCTCGGCTAGAGCAATATCCGATCAGATGGAATCATCTGATCGGATTTCTTGCTCCGGAAAACATATGTTCCAGACGAGCTTGTGCCCGATCGGCGGAACCGCGCGGCTGTTCCATCCTATCGCGCGCTGCTCCAGGCGAGCGCCGGTCCGCGGGCGTCGCGATCACCCGATGCCCATCAGGCTGGCGTTGCCGCCGACCGCGGCCGTGTTGGTGCTGATGCTGCGCTCGGCGAGCAGGAACTCGAGCGGGTAGTCGCCGTCGCGCGCCGCGAAGACCGGCCGGACCGGCCCGTCGAGGGCCGCGATGTCGCGGCAGAGGCGTTGCAGCGCATCGCCCGTCGCCTCCGCCAGCACGGCCGCGCATGGCGCCGCCTGCGACGGCTCCACCAGGCGCACGCGTCCGGCCAGCGCGGCCGGCAGCCCCGCCAGAAGGGGGCGCAGCGCGGCCGTGGCCGCGACCAGCGCGGCATTGCCCGTGGCCAGCGCGGCACCGACCTGCGCGAAAAGCCCGGGCGCCGTCTCCGGGACGCAGAACAGCGCGCCGCGCGGTTCGAGCAGGTAGTGGTTGGCCTCGCCCACCGGCCCCGGCAGGTCGAGGCCGAGCCCGACGCGCGCGCGGCGCGCCTGTTCCGCGCAGCGGCCGGCCGCCGCCACATGGCCACCGGCCGCGAGCCAGTCCCGCCAGGCGAGCGCGGCTGCCATCGGGGCGGGCGCCGGCGGCAGCGGCGGCTCCGCCGGCGCGTGGGCGAGCAGGCGGCGCAGGTAGAGCGGCCCGCCCGCCTTGGGCCCCGTGCCCGACAGGCCATGCCCGCCGAAGGGCTGCACGCCGACGACAGCGCCGATCAGGCTGCGGTTGACGTAGAGATTGCCCGCGGCGGCGCGGGCCGTGACATGCGCGATGGTCTCGTCGATCCGCGAATGCACGCCGAAGGTCAGCGCATAGCCGGTGGCGGCGATGTCGCCGAGCAGCGCGTCGAGCCCGTCGCGGTCGAAGCGCAGCACGTGCAGCACGGGGCCGAACACCTCGCGCCCGAGATCGCCCATGCGCTCGATTTCGATCAGTGTCGGCGCCACGAAGGTTCCCCTGGCGCAGTCCGCGGGCAGCGGCAGCGCATGGACCGGTCGGCCGCGTGCGCGCATCGCGTCGACATGCGCGAGGATGCCGTCGCGCGCCTCGGCCGTGATCACCGGCCCGATATCGGTCGAGAGCCGGTCCGGCCTGCCGGTGGCGAGTTCCGCCATTGCGCCCCTGAGCATCGTGAGCACGCGGTCGGCGATGTCGCGCTGCAGGCACAGGACGCGCAGCGCCGAGCAGCGCTGCCCGGCGCTGTCGAAGGCGGAGGCCAGCACGTCCGCCACCACCTGTTCGGGCAGGGCGGAGCTGTCCGCCACCAGCGCGTTCTGCCCGCCGGTCTCGGCCACCAGCGGCACGGGCAGCCCATCGGGGCCGAGGCGCCCCGCGAGGCTGCGCGCGATCAGCCGCGCGACCTCGGTCGAACCGGTGAACATCACGCCATGGATGCGCGCGTCGCCGACCAGCGCGGCGCCGACCGCGCCGTCGCCCGGTAGGCATTGCAGCGCGCCGCGCGGCACGCCGGCCTCGTGTAGCACCCGCACGGCGAGGTCCGCGACCAGCGGCGTCTCCTCGGCCGGCTTGGCCAGCACGGCGTTGCCGGCGGCGAGCGCCGCCGCGACCTGCCCCGTGAAGATCGCGAGCGGGAAGTTCCAGGGCGATATGCAGGCGACGACGCCGAGCGGGCGATGCGTCGCGTTGTCGAACCCGCGCCTGACCTGCGCGGCGTAGTAGCGCAGGAAATCCACCGCCTCCCGCACCTCGGCCACGGCGTTGGGGAAGGACTTCCCGGCTTCCCGCACGATGAGGCCGAGCAGCGCGGGCATGCGCGCCTCCATCAGCCCGGCCGCGGCATCGAGGCAGGCGGCGCGCGCCGCCGGGGGCATCGCGGCCCAGGCCGGCGCTGCCGCCGCCGCGTGGCGCAGCGCGGCGGCGACGGCCTCCGGCGTCGCATCCCGCACCGTGCCGACGAGGTCATCGCGGTCGGCCGGGTTGCGGATCTCGCGCGGCGTTCCTGCAACCGGCCCCTCGGCGATCAGCGGTTCGGCAGCGACGGGCGTGGCGGCGCCCAGCAGGGCGGCCTCGGCAATAACCGCGAGCGTGCGCTCGCTCGTGAGGTCGAGCCCGGCGGAATTCGCGCGTTCGGGGGCGAACAGGTCGCGCGGGGCGCGGATGCGCGGATGTGGCGCGCCGGGCGGCAGGATGGCGCGCGCCTCCGCCACCGGGTCGGCGACAAGCAGGTCGACCGGCACCGCCGGGTCGTGGATACGGTTGACGAAGGAGGTGTTCGCGCCGTTCTCGAGCAGCCGCCGCACCAGGTAGGCGAGCAGCGTCTCATGCGTACCGACGGGCGCGTAGATGCGGCAGGGGCGGTCCAGCCCGCCGCGGCCGACGACCTCCTCGTACAGCGGCTCGCCCATGCCGTGCAGGCACTGGAACTCGTACTGTCCGGGGTGGAAGTCGCTGCCCGCCATGGCGTGGATCGCCGCCAGCGTCTGCGCGTTGTGCGTCGCGAACTGCGGGAAGGCCGCATCCGGCGCCGCCAGGAGCTTCCGCGCGCAGGCGAGGTAGGAGACATCCGTGTGGACCTTGCGCGTGAAGACGGGGAAGTCCTCCAGCCCGTCCACCTGCGCGCGCTTGATCTCGCTGTCCCAGTAGGCGCCCTTCACCAGGCGGACCATCAGACGATGGCCGCTGCGGCGCGCCAGGTCGATCAGCCAGTCGAGCACGAAGGGCGCCCGCTTCTGGTAGGCCTGCACGACGAAGCCGATGCCGTCCCAGCCGCGCAGCTCCGGCGCGACGCAGAGCGCCTCCAGCAGGTCGAGGGAGAGGTCGAGCCGGTCGGCCTCCTCCGCGTCTATGTTCAGCCCGATGTCGTGCCGCCGTGCCCTGGCCGCGAGGGCGAGCAGCCGCGGCAGCAACTCGGCCATGACACGCGCGCGCTGGGCGCGCGTATACCGCGGATGCAGCGCGGATAGCTTGATCGAGATGCCGGGGCCGTCGTGGATGCCGCGCCCGTCCGAGGCTCGACCGATGGCCTCGATCGCATCCTCATAGGCCGCGAGGTAGCGGGCGGCGTCGGCCGCGGTCAGCGCTGCCTCGCCCAGCATGTCGTAGGAATGGCGGAAGCCGCGCGCCTCCGGGCGGCGGCTGTTGGCCAGCGCCTGGGCGATCGTCTCGCCGGCGACGAACTGTTCCCCCATCATGCGCATGGCGAGGTCGACGCCCTTGCGGATGATGGGCTCGCCGCCGCGCGCGATCAGCCGTGTCAGTGCCGCGCCGAGGCCCGGCTCGGTGCCGGTCGAAGCCAGCCGCCCGGTGACCATCAGCCCCCAGGTCGCGGCATTGACGAAGATCGAGGGGCTGTGGCCGATATGCGAGCGCCAGTCCCCGTCGGCGAGCTTGTCGCGGATCAGCGCGTCGCGCGTGGCGGTGTCCGGGATGCGGAGCAGCGCCTCGGCCAGGCACATGAGCGCGACGCCTTCCTGGCTCGACAGCGCGAATTCCTGGATCAGCCCCTCGACGCCGCCGCGGCTGCCCTTGGCGCGCAGCGCGCCGACGAGGCGCCGCGCCGTGGCCTCGGCGGCGGCGGCCTGTGCTACGGGCAGGGCAGCGGCGGCGATCAGCGGCGGAAGGCAGGCCTCCTCCGCGCGGCGGCAGGCGGCGGTGATGCGCGCGCGCAGCGGCGCCTCTGCGCGGACATCCTCCGCGAAGGCGCGGAAGGGCGGGTCGGCGGGGCCGGGGTCAGCCAAGGAGGTGTCGCGCCGGGGCGCCCCCGATCCCGCGAATGGCAGCGCGAAACCCTCCGACCGGGCCGGTGCCGGTCCTCCGCTTGGGTGCGGCGCCCCGGGCGGGCGCCATGGCTCGTCGCGTCATGGCGGCATTCGATACCACGGCCGCAGCGCCGCGGGGTGTCCGGTCGGCGCCTGGGCGCCCCGCTCGGCACCCTGGTCGACGCCGCCGGCGCGCATGGCGGCGGCCCCTTGCGCCTGCCGGTCGGCGCGGTGGCCGGGCTCGCGCCGGCGTGGCGCGGGCGGATGGCGGAACGGATGCCCGTCACGGCGACATGGCGCCGCCGCGCCTCCGGCCCGGGCGCGGCTCCAACGCGGCACGTGCTCTGTCCCGCGAGGCGCGACCCCCCTTCCCGGAGTGCGCCTCCGGCAGGCGCGGTCAGTCCAGTCGCGCGCCGACGGAACGGGCGATCGCGCCCATCCGCTCGGTGTCGGATCGCAGCAGCCGGCCCAGAACCTCGGGCCCGGCGGCCTGCACCTCCACGCCCTGATCCGCGAGCGCAGCCCGCAGCGCGGGGCGCGAGGTCACCGCAATCAGCGCCTCGCTCAGCCGAGCCAGGTTCGCGGCCGGCACCCGTGCCGGCGCAAAGAAGGCGAACCAGGTGGTCGCGTTGTAGCCGGGCACCGTCTCCGCGATGGCGGGAAGGTCGGGAAGCGCGGCGATGCGCGCCGGCGTCGCGATGCCGAGCAGCTTCACCTGGCCCTGGCGCCCGCGCGCCACCGCGCCCGGCGCGCTGTCCATGTGCAGGTCCACGCGGCCCGCCAGGACGTCCGGGATCGGCGAGCCCCGGTAGGGCACATGCACCAGGTCGATGCGCGCCTCGCGCTTGAGCAGTTCCATGGCGAGGTGGATGGGCGTGCCGTTGCCCGGCGTCGCGAAGGTGATGGCGCCGGGCCGGCTGCGCGCCGCCGCGAGCAGCCCCGCCATGCTGTCCGCCGCCAGCTGCGGCGAGGCGGTCAGCACCAGGGGCACGTCGCCGAGCAGGCTGAGCGGCGCGAGGTCCCGCATGGCATCGTAGCTCAGGTTCGCCACCGTGGCGGGCGCCGAGGCGATGGCGGCCGAGGTGAAAAGGATCGTGTGGCCGTCCGGCGTCGCGTTCACGACCGCGGCGGTGCCGATCGTGGCGCCCGCCCCGGGCCGGGTCTCGACCACGATCGGCTGGCCGAGCGCCTCCGACAGCGGGGTCGTGATCATGCGCGCGACGGTGTCCACCACGCCGCCCGGCGGGAAGGGAATGACCATCCGCACCGGGCGGTTCGGGAAGCCCTGCGCCCGCGCGGCCATGGGGGCGGCGACGGCGGTGGCGGCGAACAGCAGCGCGCGGCGTTGCATGGTCATGATTCGTCCTCCTCGCGGCGGGGATGGTCGAGCGGCACGGGCGGCATGAAGGGAAGGCGGGACCTGATCTTGGTCAGCGTCGGGCTGTCGCCGCTGCGGACGTACTGCTTCGCGGCGTCACTCGGCGGCTGCCAGTCCCAGGGCGGCCGCTGGCCCTGCGCGAGCGCGGTGCGCAACAGGTGGCGGCGCCTCTGGCTGGCGCATGCGGCTGCGTTGACCGCCGGGACGTCCCAATAGGCGCGGATCGCGGCGACCAGCGTCGCCACCTCCGCCGCATGCTCGGGCAGCGCGGCCAGGTTGCGGGCCTCGTGCGGGTCCGCGGCGAGGTCGAAGAGCTGCGGGCCGTGTGCCTCGCTCCAGATCATCTTCCGCGCGCCGCGCCGCAGCATGTACCAGGGTTCGTCGCAGCCCTCGGCGGTGTATTCGCACAGCACGTCCTCCGGCCAGTCCGGCGCCTCGCCCTTGGCCAGCGGCAGCAGGTCCCGCCCCTCGAAGGCGGTGGCGCGCGGCGCCTGCGCGGCCTGCGCCAGGATGGTCGGCGCCAGGTCGAGCAGCGACACGTTCTCCGCCTTCGCCTCGCCCTGCGGCCAGCCGGGTCCGGCGATGACCATGGGCACGCGCACCGAGCCCTCGAACAGGCACATCTTGAACCACATGCCGCGCTCGCCGAGCATCTCGCCGTGGTCCGAGGTGAAGATCACGATCGTGTCCTCGGCGAGGCCGGCTGCCTCGAGCGTGGCCATCAGCTGCCCAAGCTTGTCGTCGATGTAGCTGGTCATCGCGTAGTACGCGTGGCGGGCGTTCCGCAGCCGGTCGGGCGTCACGTCGTGCTCGTCCGACCGCGTCAGCAGGTAGTGGCGGCGGCTGCGGCCGTCCTGGTCCTCGAACGGGATGGGCCCCACCGCCGGCATGTCGATCTCCGCCGGGTCGTAGCGGTCCCAGTAGTCGCGCGTAGTGACGAAGGGGTTGTGCGGATGGGTGAAGGACACGGTCATGCAGAACGGCCGCTTGTCGGTATCCCGCGCGAGGTCGAACAGCTTGCGCCCGGCGACATGCGCGACCTCCTCGTCGTAGTCGAGCTGAAGGCTGCGCGCGCAGAGCCCGGCCTCCACCACGCCGAGCAGGCTCATGCGCGCGCCGGAGGCCGGCGGCCCGGGCGCATGCCAGTCCGGCGTCCAGGTGAAGTCCGACGGGTAGATGTCCGTCGTCAGCCGTTCCTCGTAGCCGTGCAGCTGGTCGGGCCCGACGAAGTGCATCTTGCCCGCGAGGATGGTGCGATAGCCCTCGAGCCGAAGGTGATGCATCAGCGTGGGCGTGGAGGACGGGAAGTCCGCGCCGTTGTCGAAGGCGCCGATGCTGGTCGCGCGCCGGCCCGTCAGCATCGATGCGCGCGACGGCGCGCAGATCGGGAAGTTGCAGTAGGCATTGCCGAACACCGTGCCGCGCGCGCAGAGCGCGTCGATGTGCGGCGTCTTCGCGACCTTGTTTCCGTAGGCGGGCAGCACGCCGGCCGTCAGCTGATCGGCCATCACGAGGAGCACGTTGGGCTTGCGCATGTGGCGTTCCTGTCGCGCTAGGGGATAAGGACGAGCTTGGCCGCCGCGACGGCGCCGGCGTCGATGTCGGCGACCGCCCGGGCGCCTTCGGCCAGCGGCCGTGCCTCCAGCCAGTCCAGCGCGCCGAGCCGCCCGGTCGCGAGCAGGCCGACGACGGTGCGGAACTCGGCCGGCGTGTAGCAGTAGGTGCCGGTGAAGGTGATCTCCTGCAGCGTCAGCCGACGGATATCGAGGCCGTCGGCGCCGGGCAGCAGGCCGGCATGGACGATGACGCCGCCGGGCCGCGCCAGGCGGCTTGCCGCGGCACGCGTTGCGCCGGCGCCGACGGCATCCAGCACCAGGTCGCAGGACCCGTCCTCGGGCCCCGCCTCCGGCGCGCGGGCCAGGGTGACGCCGGCGCGGGCGGCAGTCTCGCGGCGCGCGGCGTTCGGCTCCACGAGCCAGACCTCGCCCGCGCCCGCCTGGATCAGCACGAGCGCCGAGGCGAGGCCGATGGCGCCGCCGCCGATCACGAGGCACCGCGCCGCGGGCAGCGGCCGGCCGAGCAGGCGCGCGCCGTGATGGACGGCGTGGAAGGCGACCGCGACCGGCTCGGCCAGCGCAGCCTTCGCCGCGGGCATGTCCTCCGGGATCTCGACCAGGTTCTCCTCGGGCGCGCGGAGCAGCTCGGCGAAGGCGCCGGGGCGCGGCGGCATCGAGAGGATCTCGCGCCGCGGCGAGAGATGCGGCCGGCCCTCCTGCGCGAAGGGGCAGTCGGGCGGCACGACGAGCGGGTTCACCGCGACGCGCCGGCCCGCGAGCGGACCGGTCAGCACGCGCCCCGCCGCCTCGTGCCCCAGGATGATCGGCACCGGGCGGCGCGCGTCATGCCCGTGGATCGCATGCATGTCGGAGCCGCAGATGCCGACCGCCTCGACGCGGATGATCGCTTCCCCCGGATGCGGTGCGGGGTCCGGCTCGTCGCGATAGAGCAGGGCGTTCGGCGCGGTCTGGACGAGCGCTTTCATCGGTGGTGCCTCATTTGGCCAGGAAGCCGCCATCCACCGCCAGCACCTGGCCGGTGACATAGGCGGAGGCATCGGAGGCGAGGAAGACGGCGGCGCCGTGGAGATCCTCCAGCGCGCCGTTGCGGCCGATGCAGGTCTGCGCGGCAAGCCGCGCGGCGCGCCCGGCATCGGCGAAGACCGGGGCGGTCAGCGGCGTCGGGAAGAAGCCCGGCGCGATGGCGTTGCAGGTGACGCCACGCGGCGACCAGGCCTCGGCCACGGCACGCGTCAGCTGCACCACGCCGCCCTTGCCCGCGCCGTAGGGCGCGCTGTCGGGGAAGGCGCGGAAGGATTGCAGGGAGCCGATGTTGATGACGCGGCCCCGGCCCCGCGCGGCCATCGCGGGCGCCAGGGCCTGCACCAGCAGGAAGGGCGCGCGCAGGTGCAGCGCCATGTGCAGGTCGAATGCCTCGGCGGTGACCTCGGCGAAGGGCTGGCGGAGATTGACGCCTGCCGCGTTTACCAGGATGTCGGGCGAGACGCCCAGTTCGCCGAGCCGCGCCGCGACCAGCGTTGCCGCGTCCGGCCGCGCCAGGTCCGCGGGCGCCGTCTCGGCCGCGATGCCCTCCGCGCGCAGCGCGCCGGCGGCTTCGCCCAGCTCGGCCTCCCGCCGCGCGCAGAGCACGAGCCGTGCGCCCGCGAGCCCGAGCGCCCGTGCGATGGCGAGGCCGATGCCCGAATTGGCGCCTGTCACGAGGGCGACCCGGCCATCCAGCGAGAAAAGATGCGCAAGCCGGCTCATGGCGTGCGCGCCTCCGCCAGTTCCTCGCCCACGATCCGCGCGACGGTCGCGCAATCCTGTTCCGTCATCGCCAGCGGGATGCGCATGTCGCAGAGCCGTTCCAGCACCGCTTCCGTCACCGGCGGCGTGTGCGGCTCCGCGAGATACCGCCATTGCCCCGAGACGCTGGTGTAGCCCTCCGGCTCCCGCGCGCCGAACCACTTGAGGTAGACGCCGCGCGCGCGGCAGGCCGCGAGGAAGCGCGCGAAGGCTGGCCCCTCCAGCCCGGCGACGGCGAACTGGATGGAGCTCTGCACGAAGGCTTCCTCCTGCGGGCGATGCGGCAGTCGGATGCCGGGCAGCGCGCCGAGCAGCGCGACGAGCCGGCCATGGCGGTCGTTCCAGATGCGCGCGCGTTCCGCCAGCAGCGCCACCTGCGGCCGCGCCACGGCGGCGACGAGGTTCGACATCCGCATCGAGTAGTTCGGCGTCATGTCCTTCCAGCGCGCGAAGGCGGCCTCCGGCGGTCGCGCGCGGTGCTGGCGATAGAGCATGTAGCTGCCGGAATAGAGGATGGCGCGCGCCGCGATGTCGTCGTCGTCGGTCGCGATCAGCCCGCCCTCGCCGCCGTTGACGTGCTTGTAGGCCTGCAGGCTGAAGCAGCCCGCGCGGCCGAAGGTGCCGGTCGGCCGGCCGGCCCAGGACGCGCCCATGGTGTGCGCGCAATCCTCGATCACCGCGATGCCGAGGCGGTCGCACAGCGCCATCAGCCGCGTCATGTCGCAGATGTGCCCGCGCATGTGCGACAGCAGCAGGTGCCGCGCGCCGCTCGCCGCGGCCTTGCGCTCGAGGTCCGCGAGGTCGATCACGAGGTCGGGCGTCACCTCGATCAGCACGTGCTCGGCGCCCGCATGCGCCACGGCGCCGGGCACCGGGGCGAGGGTGAAGGCGTTCATCAGCACCCGGTCGCCGGGGCGGACGCCGGCACCGAGCAGCGCGAGGAACATCGCGCTGCCGCAGGAATTCACAGCCACGCAGTAGCGCGTGCCGAGATGGGCCGCGAATTCGGCCTCGAGCAGCGCGGCCTCCGACGCATCGCCCAGCGTCTCCCCGTAGCGGTGCGTCCAGCCCGACCGCAGCACGGCCTCGGCCGCCGCGATGCCTTCCTCCGGCACCGGCGGCGGCGCGCCGAGGTCGAGCAGGAGGCGCTCCGGCATCAGGCCTTCACCGGTTCGCCGAGGTCGAAGGCCTCGCCCGGGAAGTAGCGCGCGAGCCGGATGTCGGCCGAGCGCGCATGCGCCTCCATGCCCTCGGCGCGGGAGATGCGGGCGGTCGCCAGCGCCACGTCGCGGGATCCCTCCCGCGTCATGCGCTGCCAGGACAGCGGCTTCAGGAACTTGTGCACCGACAGCCCCGCGGAATAGCGGCCCGCCGCCTTGGTCGGCAGGATGTGATTCGGCCCCGTCGCCTTGTCGCCGAAGGCGACCGTGGTCTCCTCGCCGAGGAACAGCGATCCGTAGTTGCGCAGGTTCGCGAGCCACCAGGCGTGATCGGCCGCCTGCACCTGAAGGTGCTCGCAGCAATAGCGGTCGGAGACCTCGACCGCCTCCTCCCGCGTCGTGCAGAGAACGACCTCGCCGAAGTCGCGCCAGGCGGCGGCGGCGGCGTCGCGCGCGGTGGGCGGCAGGGCGGCGACGAGGTCCGGCACGCGCGCCATCACCGCCTCGGCCAGCGCGCGGTCGGTCGCGATGAGCCAGCCCGGGCTTTCGTGGCCGTGCTCCATCTGCGCGACCAGGTCCACCGCGACCACCTCCGGGTCGGCGGTGCCGTCGGCGATGACGGCCACTTCCGACGGGCCGGCGAAGACGTCGATGCCGACCTTGCCGTAGAGCTGGCGCTTCGCCTCCGCGACGAACTTGTTGCCCGGCCCGACCACGATGTCGGCCGGCTTGCCGGTGAAGAGCCCGTGCGCGAGCGTGGCCACCGCCTGCACGCCGCCCAGCGTCAGGATCGCATCCGCCCCTGCGCGACGCAGCGCATAGAGCACCGCGGGATGGATGCCGGCGGCGCCGCGCGGGCCGGAGCAGGCGATCACGGTCGGCACGCCGGCCGCCTTGGCGGTGGCCACGCCCATGTAGGCCGAGGCGATGTGCGCGTAGCGCCCGGCCGGCACGTAGCATCCCGCCACCGCCATCGGCACGAGCTTCTGGCCGGCGATGACGCCGGGCGAGATCTCCACCTCGAAGTCGCGAACGCTGTCGCGCTGGGCCTCGGCGAAGCGGCGCACGCGGTCGACGGCGAAGTCGATGTCGCGGCGCAGGCCTTCCGGCACCTCGGCGGCGCGGCGCTCGGCCTCCTCGGCGGTGACCAGGACCTCGCCGTGCCACTTGTCCAGCTTCGCGGCGTGGTCGCGCACTGCCGCCTCGCCGCGCGCGGCGATGTCGGCCAGCATCGATTCCACGACGGGCCGCGCCTCCCCGGTCGTGTCCTCGGGGGTTCTCGCCGCGCGCTTCAGATACTCAATGGCCATGACTGCAATCCCTTGGGGGCATCCGCCCTGCTGTCCTTTGCGGGCCGGCGCCGTGGCGCCGCGGCGCGCATCTTTCGCGCGCGTCGCGTCGGCCGCGATCCGTCGCAGGATCTCGTCCGTGAGGTAGGCCGAGGGCGGCGGCGGGTTCTGCACGCGCTTGGCGCACGGGTTTCTGCAACGGACGACGTCTCCCTGGACGCATTATTCTCAGAAAATTTTCAAAACGATTTCACGCCGTGACTGACGTGTCAAACTGAATTCCCCACCTCACCAAGCCAAAGCTGTTGAAAGATTTTTCATTTCTGCCAGGATGCGCCGTATGTCCCGTCGCAACCGACCCCGGCTGGCCGAGATCGCGGCGGCCGCCGGCGTGTCGGTGGCCACCGCCTCCCGCGCGTTGTCGCAGCCGGCCATCGTCAGCGCGCCCACGCGCGACCGCGTGCGCGCCGCCGTCGCGGAACTCGGCGGCGCCTGGCCCGGGTCCGGTGCGCGCGCCGCCGGGGATGCGGGCATCGCCGCGGTGGTGCCGTCGCTCGACAACGCGATCTTCTCGCGTTGCCTGCAGGCCATGCAGACGACGCTGGCCGAAGCCGGGCGGCACCTGCTCGTCGCCTCATCCGACTTCCACCCGGAGACGGAGGCGGCGGTCATCCGCGGGCTGCTGTCCCGCGGCGTGGACGGGCTGATGCTGGTGGGCGCGCAGCGCGCGCCCGACGCGTGGCCGCTGCTCGCGGGCGCTGGCGTGCCCGTCGTCCTGACCTGGTGCGAGGACCCGCGCTTCGACGCCGTGGTCGTGGACAACGGCGCGGCAGGCCGCCTGGCCGCGGAACACCTGATCGGCCTCGGCCATACGCGCCTCGGCGTGGTCTGCGGCATCACGCGGTTCAACGACCGCCAGCGCGCGCGGCTCGAAGGCGTGCGAGCGGCGCTCGCGGCGCGCGGGCTCGACCTGCCGGAATGGCGCGTCAGCGAGCAGGACTTCACCCTCGGCGGCGGGCGTGCCGGATGTTCGGCGTTGCTCTCGCTGGCGGAGCCGCCGACCGCGATCGTCTGCGGCATCGACCAGCTTGCCGTCGGCTGCCTGGTGGAGGCGCAGGCGCGGGGCCTTTCGGTGCCGGGCGACCTGTCGGTCGTCGGCATCGACAACCTGGAGATGGCGGCGCACCTGTCGCCCGCGCTGACCACGGTGCATATCCCGACGGCGCGGATCGGTGCGGCGGCGGCGCGCAAGGTCCTGGCGCGGCTGGCGGGGGAGGATGTGCCGCGCGTGACGGAACTGCCGATCGAGCTGGTGGTGCGGCAATCCTCGGGCCCGCCACGGGCCGCCGCCTGACAAGGCTGGCAGCCGTCGCGCGTGACTCGACACCATCCGCGGAGGAACGCTATTCCGCCGGCATGGCCAAGTGATCCGCGGGCCGGGTTAGCACAGTGGTAGTGCAGCTGATTTGTAATCAGAAGGTCGGGGGTTCAAATCCCTCACCCGGCACCACGTCGCTCCTCGGGTCGGGTCTCGACCAGGCTCACCGGGCAAATGCGCTGTCGAGCGCGCCGGCGATGGCGGCCTGCCGACGCAGGTCGCGCCCGTCCTGGCCCGGGTCACCCGGAAAGGCGCGCCAGCCTCGGGCCCGGTGCCTTGGCGCCACCGGCTTGATCCCCGCCCGGGCTGCATCGTCGCGCCGGCACGCCACCGCCGTCGTTCCCGTCGGGGCCAAGGCCATCGGCCTGGATCGCGGATCGACGCCCGAATGGCGGCCCGGAAAAGGTTACGAGCTCGGAACAGCGCCCAAGCGGCCACAGGATCGCCCATGCTCCATGGACTTCGGACGCCGACGCGCGGTCAGATGAACCCATCCGAACGGATATCGCCCTGGCGCGGCCGCGCCGGGAGTTCCTCGGGCAGCGCGCACACCCCCGCCGCCCGCAACCGCGCCGAGACATCCCTGTCGGCCGTCACGACCGCGAAGGGAATGGCCAGCAACAGGGACGCCAGCACCGGCGCCGCGAGCAGCAGCGCGAGCGGCGAGGCAGCGGCGAAGAGCACGACGAGCACCGCGCCGGCCAGCGTCGGCGGCCAGAACTGCCGCGCCGCGTCGGCCCAGGCGACGCCGCGGTCGGCGCGGTTCTGCGGCACCCAGCCGACCTTGATCCCGAAGGGCAGCGCCAGCAGGAACAGCGTCTGCGCCATCAGCCGCGCGGGTTCCATCAGCGTGGTGAACAGGATCTCGGCCGCCGCGCCGCGCGCGAAGGCAGCGCGCCCGCCGTAGCGGTCGGCCAGCGCCGGCTTCAACAGCACCTCGGCATAGCCGGCGAGCTTCGGCGCGTAGTGGCAGGCCCAGGTCGCTGCGAGCAGCGCGACCAGCAGGCCGGTCGGCGTGGCCGCGCCACCGCCGGTCAGGGCATTCACCCCCGCCAGCAGCAGGATCGCGCACCAGAGCGGCGCGCCGAGGAACAGCAGGATCGCCTGCACCAGCTGCCAGCGCGCCATCAGGGTCTGCCCCGGCAGGCGCAGCAGCGCGAGATACTGCATGTTGCCCCCCGCCCAGCGCAGGTCCCGCGTGACGAAATCCCCGAAGGTGGGCGGGTTGCCCTCGGCGCTGCCGGTGTCGTCGGGCAGCACGCGGACCTTCCAGCCGGCGGCGTGCAGGCGCGTTGCCTCCACCTGGTCGTGGCTCAGGATGCGGGAGCCGTCCGGCAGGGGTTCGAGCCGGCAGAGGTCACGGAAGGGTGCGATGCGGATCAGCGCGTTGTGGCCCCAGTAGGGCCCCTCGTCACCCTGCCACCAGGCCTGGCCGGTGGCCCAGGCGCGCATGCCCTGGCGCATGCCGAACTGGAAAAGCCGGGGGAAGGCGGCGGTTGCCGGGCGGCCGTGGATCAGCTGCTGCAGGATCGCAAGCCGCGGGTCGGCCTCCATGCAGGCAACCAGGCGCAGCACGGCCTCCGGCGTCATCTCGGAATCGGCGTCGAGGCAGAGGAAGTGGTCGAGCCCGTCCGCATGATGGTCGAGGAAGTCCATCACGTTGCCCGCCTTGAACCCCTCGTTCCCGACGCGGCGACGGTAATGCGCGTTCGGGCGGCCGGCGGCGAAGGCGTGGAAGGCGGCGGCCTCGGCCTCGGCGGCGGCGCCGTCCGGCGTGTCGGACAGCACCCAGAGATCGAAATGCGCTGCCGGCAGGCCGTCCATCAGCCGGCCGAGCGGCGGCAGGACGGCCGCCATGTCCTCGTTGCGCACGCAGATGGCGATGGCGGTGCGCCCCTGCGGCGGACCGGGCCGGGCCGCGCGCAACGCGGGCAGCACGGCCGCGGGCGGGTCGCGCGCGCCGAGCAGGATGACGAGCCCGACCAGCGCATTGGCGGCCGACAGCGCGCTCCAGGGCACGGTCCCGAGGTAGCAGAGCAGGATCAGCGCCTCGGCCACCGTCCAGCCGTCGGGCGCCAGCACGGCGACCGCCAGCGCCACGAGCCCCGCCGTGATGGCGAGGGCAAGCGCCAGGAACACGAAGCGTCGGAGAAGGGGGGATTCGGTCGTCACGTCGGGTCGTGTGGGCCCCGACGATGGCGGGATTGCGGACGGCGCCGGCGAGGCGGCGCGCCGGCCGGGCCGGAGCCTAGCGCTTCTTGCCGCCGGCGCGGATCAGCTGCGCGATCGTCAGCGGCGGCTTCCCCGACGCCTTCGCGATCTCGTTGTCCTGTTCCTGGATGACCTTGCGCGCCGGCTCGTCGCCGTCGAGGCCGCCGAGGATCTCGGCCGGGACCTTGCGGTTGGAGCGGCGGCTGCCGTCGGCGTAGATCACGTCGAACAGCACGAAGGCGGACTTGCTGCCGGGTTTGGCGGCCATGGGTGGTCTCCTGCCCGCGTCAGTCGCGCGCGGGCTTGTCGGCGTCGACGTCGGTGCCGGCCTCGGGCTCGAGGTCCTGTCCGGTGGCCTTGCGCCGCGCGACCGCTTCGTCGCGTTCGCGCTGCTTGGCTTCCTTCTTGGCCTGCTTGCTCCGGTTCACGTCGGCCCGCTGCTGGCCATAATTGGGCGGTCGCGCCACGGCGTTGCTCCAGGTGTCAGAGATGAAAAGGGCGGCCCGAAGGCCGCCCCGGCAGGGTTCAGGCGAGGCGGAGGTTGCCCGCCGAAACCTTGCCCTGCTGGCCGCGCTGCAGCTCGAACTCGACCTTGTCGCCTTCGTTCAGGCCATTCAGGCCGGCGCGCTGCACGTCGCTGATGTGGACGAAGACGTCCTTGCTGCCGTCCTCGGGCTGGATGAAGCCATAGCCCTTGGTCGCGTTGAACCACTTCACGGTGCCGATGCTCATGCGGAGCTCTCCGGGATCGAGCGTTGCCGCCGCGCGACATGCGCGACGGTGATACCGGCGCATGCATCGACGCAGTCCCGTTTCGGGGACGCGCAGGCGCGCGACGGGCCAGCCATCGCTGAAGCTCAACCAAGGAAAGGCACGGAGAGCGAGGTCCGACAAGCGGACCGGACGAGGTGACGAAAGGCATATGAACCTCCCGTCACCGGAAAGCAAACGTAATCGACGTCAGCCCGAGCGCGCGTTCGTCGCGCGCAGGATCGGCAGCCACTTTTCCATCTCGGCGTGCAAGAAGGTGCCGAGGGCGGCCGCGTCGCCCGGTCGCGGCTCGACGCCGCGCTGGTGGAAGCGGTCCTGCACGGACCGGTCGGCCAGCACCTCCATCGTCGCGGCCGAGAGGCGCTGCACGATCGACGGGGCCACCCCCGCGGGCGCATAGAGCGCCTGCCAGGACGAGGTCTCGTAGCCCGCAACGCCGGCCTCCTGCAGGGTCGGCAGGTCGGGCAGCAGGCGGGACCGCCGCGCCGTCGTGACCGCCAGCCCCTTCGCCCGGCCGTCGGCGATCAGTGGCGCCAGCAGCGTCTGGCTGTCGATCATGAATTCGACGCGCCCGGCGACGAAATCGGTCACCGCGGCCGGCGTGCCGCGGTACTGCACGATCGTGAAGTCGACGCCGGCCAGCTTTTTCAGCAATTCCCCCGCGAGGTGGGAGGCGGCGCCGATGCCCGTGGTGGCGAAGGTCGCTTCCCCCCGCTTCGCGCGCAGCCAGGCGAGCAGCGAGGCGACGTCGGTCGCCGGCACCGCTGGGTGTACGGCGGCGACGAAGGGCTGTTCGCCGAGCAGCGCGACCGGCAGGAAATCCTGCGTCGGGTTCACGCCGGCATCGGGGAACAGGGCCGGGATCACGCTCATCGCCGCGCCGTTGAGGAACAGCGTGTAGCCATCGGGCTGGGCGCGCATCACGTTGCGCGCGCCGATCGTGCTGCCGGCGCCGGGCGCGTTCTCGATGACGATGGTCTGGCCGAGCTTCTGCGACAGCGGCTCGGCCAGGATGCGCGCCACCACGTCGATCACGCCGCCGGCGCCGAAGGGCACGACGATGCGGATGGCGCGGCTGGGCCAGGCGGACTGGGCAAGCGCGAGGCCGGGCGCGGCCAGCAGGGGCGCGGCCAGCAGCGTTCTGCGATGGATCATGGTTGTGGTCTCCCGGATTGCCTGGCCATCCAAGCACGTTCCGCGCGCGGCGCAATGCCGCTAGGCTCGCGCTCATGAAGCGCCTGCTGCTCGCCGTCCTCCTGCTCGCCGCGCCAGCAACCCTTGCCGCCGAGCCACCGCTGCGCGCCCAGCGCCAGATGGTGGTCTCGGCGCATCCGCTGGCGTCGGAGGCCGGGCTCGCCATGCTCCGCGCCGGCGGCAGCGCGGCCGATGCGGTCGTGGCGGTGCAGATGGTGCTCTCGGTCGTCGAGCCGCATGCGAGCGGCCTCGGCGGCGGCGCGCTGGCGCTGCACTGGGATGCGGCGACGCGCAGCCTGGCGCATCTCGAGGGCCTGTCCGCCGCGCCGGCCGCGGCGACCGCCGCCCTGGTGCGGGACAAGGACGGCAGTACGCTCGGCACCGCGACGGTGGCGCGCAGCGGCCGCTCGGTCGGCGTGCCAGGAGCCGTCGCGCTGGTGGCGGAACTGCATGCGCGGCACGGGCGCCTGCCCTGGGCCACGCTGATGGCACCGGCGATCGCGGCGGCCGAGCAGGGCTTCCCCGTGCCGCCCTACCTGCACCAGGTGCTGCGCCAGCGCGCGGGGGACCTGGCGCGGCGGCCCGACCTGCGCGCGCTCTACCTCGATGCCGAAGGCCAGCCCTTGGCCGCGGGCGCCACGCTGCGCAATCCCGCGCAGGCGGCGGCGCTGCGCATGATCGGGGCGCTCGGCGCCCGCGCGCTGCACGACGGTCCGCTGGCCGCCGCTGTGCTCGCCGCCGCCGCGGCGCCGCCGGTGCCGACGCTGCTCACGGCGGCCGACCTCGCCGGCTATCGGGTGCGGGACCGCGCACCCGTCTGCACCGTGGCCTTCGGCCGGCGCATCTGCGGCGCGGCTCCGCCATCCTCGGGCGGCGTGGCGGTGCTGCAGATGCTGGCGATGCTGGAGCGCCTCGGCATCGCGCGGGAAGCGCCGGAGGGCGCCGCCGCGGCGCACCTGTTCCTCGAAGCCAGCCGCTTGGCCGCGGCCGACCGTCGCCGCTGGGTGGGCGACCCGGATTTCGTGCAGGTGCCCCCGGACGGGTTGCTCGACCCCGCCTATGTCGCGACGCGCGCCGCGCTCGTGACGGGCGGCCGCGCGATGGCGGAAGCGACCGCGGGCGACCCGCCGCGCCGCCACGGCGCCCTGCCGCCCAGCGCCGTGCCCATCGCCGAGGCCGCGACCTCGCATGTCTCGGTCGTGGACGGCGCGGGCAATGCCATCGCGTTCACCACGACGAACAACCTCAACTTCGGTGCCGACCTCGTGGCCGCGGGGTTCTCGCTGAACAACGCGATGACGAACTTCGCGGTCAATCCCGGCACCGCGACGGCGCCGGCGCAGAACCGCATGCAGGGGGGCAAGCGGCCCGCCACGACGATGGCGCCGACCATCGTCCTCGGCGCCGACGGCGCGCCCGAGATCGTGCTCGGCGCCGGCGGCGGCGCGCGCATCATCGACGCGGTGGCGATGGCGCTGGTCGAGATGCTGGCCTGGAACCGGACGCCGGGCGAGGCGGTCGCGCGGCCACGGATCGGCGCTCAGGCCGTGGCGGTCGAGATCGAGCGCAACAGCGCCGCCGCGCCGCTGGCCGAGGCGCTGCGCGCGATGGGCCACGAGCCGCGCCTGGTCGACATCAGCACCGGCCTGCAGATCCTCCGCCGCGATACGCGGGGCCTGGAGGGCGCGGCCGACCCGCGCCGCGACGGGGCAGCGCGGGGGGATTGATGCCGGGCGCTACTTGCCCTGGAACTTCGGCGCGCGCTTGTTGAGGAAGGCATCGACGCCTTCCTGGAAGTCGGCGCTGGTGAAGCACATGGTCACGAGGTCGTCGCCCTCGACCTCGCCGGTCGCATGGCGGAGCCGGCGCAGCGCGATCTTGGTCGCCTTCAGTGTCAGCGGCGCGAGGTCCTTCATCGTGGTCGCGAGTTCCATCGCGCGCGCCGCCACGGCCTCCTGGGTGTCCAGCACCTCGGAGACCAGGCCGATGTGCTTCGCCTCGGCCGAGGAAAACAGGCGGGAGGTCATGATCATCTCCGCGACCGCCGCCGGGCCAACCAGCGCGTAGAAGCGCGCGAAGTTGTTCATGTTGAGGATATTGCCCAGCGTCTTGGCGATCGGCAGGCCGAAGCGGGCGGAGGTGTCGCAGATGCGGATGTCGCAGCACCCGGCGATGCCGAGGCCGCCGCCCGTGCAGGCGCCGGCGATCGCCGCGATGATCGGCGTGTTGCAGCCCTCGAGCGCACCCAGCACTTTGTCGATCCGCGCCTCGTAGGCCAGCGCGTCCTCGGCGGTCTTGAATTCGCGGAACTGGCTGATGTCGGTGCCCGACGCAAAGGCCTTGCCGCCGGCGCCGGTCAGCACCCAGACGCGGATGGACGGGTCGGCGTCGATCTCGACCGCGAGCTGCTGGAGGCGCTCGTACATCGAGAACAGCATGGCGTTGCGCGCCTGCGGGCGATTGAAGGTTGTCCAGGCGATGCCGCCGTCCCGGACTTCGTGGAGAATCTCGTCGCTCATGGCGCTCCGTCCCGTCTGATGCGGCGCAAGGCGTAGCGGGATGGGCCGGGCCGTCAAGCGGGTGTCTTGCGGCCCGGCCCTGCCGATGCCAACAGGGCGCGCCGAGGAGGACCACCCATGACCCTGCCGCTTGCCCGCTTCACCGTGCTCGACCTGACACGCGTGCGCTCCGGCCCGACCTGCGTGCGCCAGCTCGCCGACTGGGGCGCCAACGTCATCAAGATCGAGGCGACGGACGAGGTCGACACCGGCAAGGGCCTGGGCGGCGAGCGCGACGGGCCGGATTTCCAGCATGTCCACCGCAACAAGCGGGCGATGACGCTGAACCTGAAGTCCCCCGAGGGCCTGGCCGCGTTCCGCCGCATGGTGGCCAAGGCCGACGTGGTGGTCGAGAATTACCGCCCGGACGTGAAGAACCGGCTCGGCGTCGACTACGACAGCCTGGCTGCGGTCAACCCGCGCATCGTGCTGGGGTCCATCTCGGGCTTCGGGCAGGACGGGCCCTATGCGAAGCGCCCGGGCTTCGATCAGATCGCCCAGGGCATGGGCGGGCTCATGAGCGTGACCGGCCTGCCCGGCCAGGGGCCGGTGCGGGCGGGCATCCCGGTCGCGGACCTGACAGCCGGCCTCTACTGCGCGCTGGGCATCATGGTGGCGCTGCTCGAGCGGGAAGCGACGGGCAAGGGCCGCTGGGTGCATGTCTCGCTGCTCGAAGCCATGATCGCCATGATGGACTTCCAGGCGACGCGCTGGACCATGAAGCACGAGGTGCCGAAGCAGGCCGGCAACGACCACCCGACCACCATCCCGACCGGGCTGTTCAGGACCAGTGACGGCGTCATGAACATCGCCGGCGGCGGCCAGGTGATGTGGGAGCGCATCGTGAAGGTGCTGGGCATTCAGGAGGAGGCGAAGGACCCCGACATCGCCACCGACAAGCTGCGCAGCCAGAACCGCGCCAAGGTGAACGCTATCATCGAGCGCGTGACCCAGACCGACACCTCGGCCAACTGGGTCGCGAAGTTCAACAGGGAAGGCGTGCCCTGCGGCCCGGTCTATTCCATGGACGAGGTCTTCGCCGACGAGCAGGTGAAGCACCTGGGGCTGGAGATGACGGTGCAGCACCCGCGCCTCGGCCCGCTCAACGTGGTGCGCGCGCCGATGCAGATCGCGGGCGTGGACTGCGCCAGGAACCCGACGCCCGAGCGCGGGCAGCATACCGACGAGGTGCTGTCCGAATTCGGCTTCGACGCGGCGGAAATCGCCGCGCTGAAGGCCGCCAGGGCCGTCTGAGGGTCCGGGCGAGCGGGACCCTCCCCGGATCGCCCGTCCTCGCCCTCGGCGCCGGCGCCCGGCCTGGCAGCGGCAGCATCGGATGCCAGGGACGGCGGCGGTCGCGGGGGAGGTTCCCGCCCCGGCCCCTCGACAGCCACGGTCGGCGCTGCTTCCCTGCCGCCCGCACGAACCACAGGAGGAACAGCCCCCGCCATGAGCATCAACGGCGCAGCCTATATCGTCGGGGCCTTCGAGCACCCGACGCGCAAGGCCGAGGGCCAGTCGGTCGCCCAGTTGCACGCGGAGGTCGCCTACGGCGCGCTCCAGGATGCCGGCCTGACCAAGGACGACGTGGACGGCTTCTTCTGCACCGGCGCCGCGCCGGGCCTCGGGCCGCTCAACATGGCCGACTACATGGGGCTGACGAAGCTCCGCCATGTCGACAGCACGGACATGGGCGGCTGTTCCTATGTCATGCATGTCGGCCACGCGGCGCAGGCCATCAGGGAAGGGCGCTGCAACATCGCGCTCATCACGCTGGCCGGGCGCCCGCGCGCCGAAGGCATGGCGACGGGCACCGTGCCGCGCTCCTGGGCGCCGAACATCCCGGACGACCCGTTCGAGATCCCGATGGCACGCACCGTCGTGACCTCGTACGCGAATGTCGCGGCGCGCCACATGTACGAATACGGCACGACGTCCGAGCAGCTCGCCTGGATCAAGGTCGCCGCGTCGCAGCACGCGCAGCACAACCCGCACGCCATGCTCCCCAAGGTCGTGACGGTCGAGGACGTGGTGAACTCGCCCATGGTGAGCGACCCGCTGCACCGGCTCGACTGCTGCGTCATCTCGGATGGCGGCGGTGCGCTGATCGTCGCGCGGCCGGAGATCGCGAAGAAGCTGAAGCGCCCGCTGGTCAAGGTGCTCGGCTGCGCCGAGGCTACCAAGAACCAGGCCGGCGGCGGTGTCGACCTGACCTATTCCGCCGCGCGGCAATCCGGCGCGGCCGCCTTCGCGGAAGCGGGCGTGAAGCCCGCGGACATCCAGTACGCCTCGATCTACGACAGCTTCACCATCACGGTGCTGATGCAGCTGGAGGACCTGGGCTTCGCGGAGAAGGGCAAGGGCGGGGCCTTCGTCGCAGACGGCAACCTGATCTCGGGCGTCGGCAAGCTGCCGTTCAACACGGATGGCGGCGGGCTGTGCAACAACCACCCGGCCAACCGCGGCGGCATGACCAAGGTGATCGAGGCCGTCCGCCAGCTGCGTGGCGAAGCGCACGCCAAGGTGCAGGTGCCGGGCTGCAAGCTGGCGCTTGCCAACGGCATCGGCGGGCTGCTCGGCCACCGGCACGGCTCGGCCACCCTCATCATGGAGCGGGAGTGATCACCATGGCGACCCAAGCCGCCAACCGCGCCATCCCGGCGCCGAAGGAAGACCCCACCACCAAGCCGTTCTGGGACGCCGCGCGCGCGGGCAAGTTCCTGATCGGGCTGTGCAAGGATACCGGCAAGCACTTCTGGTATCCGCGCGGCTGCTCGCCCTTCACGCTGTCGAACAACATCGAGCTGGTCGAGGCGAAGGGCACGGGCACCATCTATTCCTTCACGGTCATGCGCTCGAAGGAGCCGCACGCGCCTGCCTATGTCGAACTCGACGAAGGGCCGCGTATCTTCACGAATATCGTGGATTGCGACCTCGATGCGCTGAAGATCGGCCAGAAGGTGAAGGTCGTGCTGAAGGCCACCGAGGACGGCGGCGCGCCGGTGCCGATGTTCACGCCGGCCTGACGCACAGGTTTTGGGCAGGTCGGGGGAGAAGGGAGCTTCTCCCCCGACCCTGGCGCAGCCCAAGGCTCGCAAAGAAGGTTGAGGGGGCATTGGGGGAGAAGTTCTCTTCTCCTCCCATTCTCCTGGCACGCCCCTTGCTGTTGGTCGCCTGACCAACAACACCCGGGGGCTCCCTCCATGAATCGCCGCAAACTCTTCGGCGCCGCCGCCGGCGGGGCGCTGGCCGTGCCGGCCGTCGCCACCGCGCAGACCACCTTCACCTGGCGGATGACGTCCTTCTACGGTCCGCAATCCGCCTTCTATTCGACCGGCCCGGGGTCCGCGCGCGACCTGATCGATCGCATCCAGAAGATGTCGAACAACCGGCTCCGCATCCAGTTCTTCGGCGCGGGCGAGCTGATCCCCGCCGCCGAGGGCTTCGATGCCGTGTCCTCCGGCATCGTCGAGATGAACTACGCCAATGCGTATTTCTGGACCGGCAAGACCTTCGCCGCGCAGTACTTCACCGCCGTGCCCTTCGGCCTGAACTTCCAGGGGCTGAACGGCTGGATGTACGACGGCAACGGCCTCGACCTATGGCGGGAGGTCTATGACCGCTTCAACCTGGTGCCGTTCCTGTGCGGCAATACCGGCGTGCAGATGACGGGCTGGTTCCGCCGCCCGATCGAGACGGTCGAGGATCTGCGCGGCCTCAAGATGCGCATCCCCGGGCTCGCGGGGCGCGTCTACCAGTCGCTCGGCGTCGATGTACGGCTGCTGCCGGGCGGGGAGATCTTCCCGGCGCTCGAGCGCGGCGTGATCGACGCCGCGGAATTCGTCGGCCCCTATCTCGACCGCCAGCTCGGCCTGCACCGCGTGGCCAAGCACTATTACACGACCGGCTGGCACGAGACGGCCACGGCCTCGGAGCTCATCATCAACAAGGCCGCCTGGGCGCGCCTGCCGGCCGACCTCAAGGCGATCGTCGAGAACGCGGTCGCCGCCTGCAACGTCATTTCTGAGGCCTGGTGCCAGAAGAACAACGCCGAGGCGATGGACGACCTGATCCGCAACCACGGCGTCGAGGCGAAGGAACTGCCCGACGCGATCGTCGCGCGCCTGCGCGAGGAAACGGCGAAGGTGCTGGACGCCGCCGTCGCGCGCGATGCGGTGACCAGGCGCGTGCATGACAGCTACATGGCCTACAAGGCGAAGTTCGACGCCTGGTCGCGCTATTCGGAAGTGCCCTACCACACCAAGATCCGCCCGGCGTGACCGCGGAGAGGATGGACGACGCCGCGCGGCGCCTGGGCCGCGCGGCGGAGGTCGCGGGCGCGCTCTCGGCGCTTGCGGTTCTCGCCCTCGTTGTCGTCATGTCGGCGAACGTGCTGCTGCGCTACGGCTTCTCGCTCGGCTCGGTCTGGGCGCAGGAGCTGGAATGGCACCTGATGGCGCCGATCGCGCTGTTCGGCATGGTCTGGGCGCTGAAACGTGGCGAGCATGTCCGCGTCGACGTCCTGTATGAACGCTTCCCGCCGCGCGCCAAGGCGGTGGCGGACATCCTCGCCTGCATCCTCGGCCTGGTCATTGCCATGGCGATCACGTGGCTGTCCTGGAAATACGTAGCGCAGTCCTTCGCGAATGCGGAAGGCTCGGCCAATCCCGGCGGCATTCCCTATCGCTGGGTGCTGAAGGGCTTGATTCCCGCGGGCTTCGTGCTGCTGGCGCTGCAATACGCCGCCGAGATCCTCTCCGCCTGCGCGCGCTTCCGCCGCGCCTGACCCCCTCACGGATCGCCGACCATGCCCTTCACCGAAGTGCTCGCCATCGCGATGCTCTTCTCCTTCTTCGTGCTGCTGATGGCGGGCGTGCCGGTGGCGCTGACGCTCGCCGTCTCGGGCTTCACCTTCGGCCTGATCGGCTTCGGGCCGCTGCTGTTCAACCTGCTGCCGCACCGCATCTTCGGCACGGTCACGAACTACACGCTGCTGGCCATCCCGCTGTTCGTCTTCATGGGCGTGATGCTCGAGAAGTCGCGCATGGCCGAGGACCTGATGGAGGTGGTGGGCCGCCTCGCCGGCGGGCTGCGCGGGGGCTTGGGCATCGGGCTCGTGCTGGTCGGCGTGCTGATGGGCGCCACCACCGGCATCGTGGGCGCCACGGTGGTCACGCTGGCACTGCTGACCATGCCGGCGCTGCTGCGCGCAGGCTACGACAAGGGGGTGGCGTCCGGGATCATCTGCGCCTCGGGCACGCTCGGGCAGATCATCCCGCCCTCGCTCATCCTGATCCTGCTGGCCGACATCATGAACCTGTCGGTCGGCACGCTGTTCGCCGCCGCGGTCTTCCCCGGGCTGCTGCTGGCGGCCTTCTACGTGATCTACCTGCTCGTGCTGGGCATGGTGCGGCCCGAGATGGTGCCCGCGGTGCCGGCGGACACGCGCGCGCAGATCTCCGCGCGCGAATTGTGGTGGCGGCTGCTCAAGGTGGTGCTGCCGCCGCTCGGCCTGGTGGTGGCGGTGCTGGGGTCGATCATCGGCGGCGTCGCGGCGCCGACAGAGGCGGCGGCGATGGGCGCGCTCGGCGCCATGGTGGTCTGCGCGCTGGGCGGGCGGCTGTCCCCGCGCCTCATCTGGGACACCGCCGGCGCCACCGCGCGCATCACGGCCATGATGATGTTCATCCTGATCTGCGCGCAGGTCTTCGCCCTGGCCTTCCGCGGCCTGCAGGGGGAGGCGCTGATCCACGACCTGTTCGAGTTCCTCCCCGGCGGCGTCGCGGCCGACATCTGGTTCCTGATGCTGCTGATCTTCGTGCTCGGCTTCTTCCTGGAATGGATCGAGATCTCCTACATCGCGGTGCCCTTGTTCCTGCCGGTCTTCGCGCAGGCGGGGGTGGACCCGGTGTGGCTCGCGATGCTGATCTGCGTGAACCTGCAGACATCCTTCCTGACGCCGCCCTTCGGCTGGGCGCTGTTCTTCCTGCGCGGCGCCGCGCCGCCCGAGGTCGCGACCGGCGACATCTACCGCGGCGCGGTCCCCTTCGTGCTGCTGCAGATCCTGGGCGTGGTCGCCGTCTTCTTTTTCCCCGCGCTGGCGACCTGGTTGCCGAAGGCGATCGGCTGGTGACGGAAAGGCTCCACATCCGGACTGAGTTCCCCTAAAATGATTTGAGGGGAATCAGGGGGTTCGGGGTCGTGCTTCGCATGATCGCGCTGCTCGGGCTGCTGGTGGTGGCAGCCTGCGGGGGGTCGACACAACGCGCCTGGGTGCCCGGCTACGCCGGCGGCGACACGTCCTGCGTGCCATACGCGCGCGCGCGGTCGGGCATCGAACTCCAGGGGGATGCCTGGCAATGGTGGGACGCGGCGGCGCAGTCCGGCCGCTACGACCGGTCCCGCAGCCCGCGGGTCGGCGCCGTGCTGGTCTTCATGCGCACCAGCCGCAACCGCTCGGGGCACCTCTCGGTCGTCACGCGCGTCGTGAACAGCCGCGAGATCCGGGTGGACCACGCGAACTGGGCCACCGGTCGAAATCGCGGGCGGGTCGCGCGCGACCAGCCGGTGATGGACGTCTCGCCGCGCAACGACTGGTCGCTGGTGCGGGTGTGGTATCCGCCGGTGAACGACCTCGGCCAGACGAGTTTCCCGACCTACGGCTTCATCCATGGCGGCCGGCTGATGGCGGAGGCGCGGTAGCGTCAGCGCGATGCTGCCGCGCGCGGCCCCCAGAGCAGCGAGACATTGCCGCCCATCCAGGGCGCCCTGAAGGGACGATGCGCGGCGAGCAGCGGCTCGAGCGCGGGGTCCGGCCGCCGGCCCTGCAGGGCCTCAAGCCCCTGCGCCGCGCGGGCGTAGCGGGTCCGGTCGTCGAAGCGCGGGTCCTCGGTCAGGTGGCCCTGCGGCACGCCGGCGATCGCGGCCATGCGGCCAGGATCCACCATCGAGGCGACGGTGAACGCGACGAGGCGCCCGAGCGCCGCATCCTCCTCCGGCCGCATCGCATGCCCGTTCGCCTCCGCGATCCTGAGCAGCGGCGCGAGCGCCCGGAGCGTGAACAGGTGGTAGTTCAGCGCCATCTTCCCGCGCCTGACCTCCTGCGGCAGGGCGCCGTCCGCATCGACCTCCGCGAGGGTCAGGGACAGGCGCGCGATACCCCAGTCGAGCAACGTGCGATCGCCCGCAGCGACCCCGGCGGCCGCGACCGCGAGGCCCGCCCAGGTGGCGTGGTTGTTCCGCGTGGAGGTGAGCGCCCCGCCCGGGCGAATCCGGCCATAGGGTGGCTGCACGCGCCGGGCGACCGCACCGAGCCAGCCTGTCACGCGGGACATCGCGGCGGCATCGAGCCCCGGCGCATCGCGGATCGCCAGGGTGGCGATGGCGGCGCCCGCGAGCGTCCATTTGCGCCGGTAGGCCCCCTGGTTGTTGAAGGTGCCGAGCAGCGCGCCGTCCCGCGCCCAGGCGTCGAGCGACGCGAGCGCGCAGCCCGCCGCCGCCGGCGCGCCGCCGCGCAGCCAGTCCTCGGCCCCGCGCTGGACCGCCTGCAGCCAGTCGCCCAGAGGCTTCGCCGCGGCATTCTCGGCCGCGAGCAGCGCCGGGTCCGCGATGGTCGCCGCCGCATCGGTGTAGAAGCGGGGAAGCTCGAGGCTGTGCACCGGGTCCGGGACTGACAGGCAGGCCTGGGCCGCAGCGGGACGCGTCGCCGCGGCGCGGATCGCCGTCGCGTCGAAGGGCGCGGCCAGGCGCGCCTGCGCGCGCGCCGGCACGGCGGGGAGAAGCAGCGAGGCAAGCACGGACCGCCGGCGCATCGGCCGAGCATCGCAGGCCCCCGCGCGGCGCGTCCATCTCCGGCGTTGCGCATCGCGGCGCGGCGCGCGATGACGCGCGGCGATGAACTACCGCCATGCCTTCCACGCCGGCAACCACGCGGACTGCCTCAAGCACGCGCTGCTGCTGTTGCTGTTGGACGCGCTCTGCCGCAAGCCCGCGCCCTTCGCCGTGCTGGACACCCATGCCGGTCGCGGCGCCTACGACCTCGGCGCGGCGGAGGCGCTGCGCACGGGGGAGGCGGCGCAGGGCGCGCTCCGCCTGCAGGGCGTCGCGGCAGGACCGCTCGCCCCCTTCGTCGCGGCGCTGGCCGCGCAGGGCTTCCCGCCGCGCTATCCGGGCTCGCCGCTGCTGATTCGCGCCGCGCTGCGCGAGGGCGACCGGCTCGCCTGCTGCGAGCTGCACCCCGAGGACCATGCCGCGCTGCGCGCTCAGTTCGCCCGCGACAGCCAGGTGGCCGTGCACCGGCGCGACGCCTGGGAGGCGATCCGCGCCCTCACTCCCTTCCCCGAGAAGCGCGGCCTGGTCCTGATCGACCCGCCCTTCGAGCAGGAGGAGGAATTCGCCCGGCTGGTCGATGCCCTGGTCGAGCTCAACCGCCGCTTCCGCGCCGGCGTCCTGGCTGCCTGGTATCCGGTCAAGCATCGTGCGCCGGTGCGCGACTTCCACGATGCATTGCGCGTCGCCGGCCTGCGCGACGTGGTGGCGGCCGAGATGTGGCTGCGCGAACCGACCGACCCGCGCCGCCTGAACGGCAGCGGACTGCTTGTCGTGAACCCCCCCTTCGGCTTCGAGGCCGCGGCCCTGCCGCTGCTTTCGTCCCTCCTGGCCGCGCTGGAGACCGAGCCCGGCGCCGGCACTGCCGTGACAAGGATCTGCCCGGAATGACGATCCCGGCCGCCGTCAAGGGCGGAGTCCCAGAGAAGGGAGGGGGCCCGGGGGAGGTTCATCCTCCCCCGGCCGCGACGCCATGAAGGTCGCCGTGCTCGGCGCCGGCGCCTGGGGCACCGCGCTGGCGATCCAGGCCGCCCGTGCCGGACGCGAGGCGGTGCTCTGGGCGCGCGATCCCGACCGCGCCGCGGTCATCGCCGCCACGCGCGAGAATGCCCGCTACCTTCCCGGCGTGGCGCTGCCCGAGGCCGTGGCGGTGACGGCCGACGCCGCGGCGGCGCTCGACGGCGCGGCACTCGCGCTGCTCGTGGTGCCGGCGCAAGCGCTGGCCGGCGTGCTCGGCGCCCTGCCGGTGCGTCCGGTGCCGCTGCTCGTCTGCGCCAAGGGCGTGGAGGCCGCGACGCTGCGCCTGCCGCTCGAGGTGGTGGCCGCGCTCCGGCCCAGCCTCGCGGCCGGCGTCCTGTCGGGCCCCAATTTCGCGCATGAGATCGCGCGCGGCCTGCCGGCGGCTGCGGTGGTCGCGTCCGCGCATGCCCCGCTGCGCGACGCCGGCCTGGCGCTGCTCGGCTCGCCGGTCTTCCGGCTCTATGCCGGGCAGGACCCGGTGGGGGCGCAGGTGGGCGGGGCGGCGAAGAACGTCGTTGCGATCGCGGCAGGCGCGGTGATCGGCGCAGGGCTGGGGGAGAATGCGCGGGCCGCGCTGGTCACGCGCGGGCTCGCGGAGCTGTCGCGCCTGGCGGTGGCGCTGGGTGGAAGGGCGGATACGGCGGCCGGGCTGGCCGGCCTCGGCGACCTGGTGCTGACGGCGTCGGGCATGGGCAGCCGGAACACGTCCCTCGGCGTCGCGCTCGGGCGCGGGGAGAGGCTGGCGGATGTGCTGTCCGCGCGGGCCGGCGTGACCGAGGGAGTGGCAACGGCGCCTGCGATCGTGGCGCGAGCGGCGATGGTCGGGGTGGAACTGCCGATCTGTTCCGCGGTGGCCGACCTCGTGGCCGAGCGGATCACGGTCCCCGAGGCGATCGCGCGGCTGCTCGCGCGGCCGCAGCGTGCGGAATAGCCACGGCGGTCAGGCGCTGCGCGACAGCTCCAGCGCGTGCAGGTTGCGCACGGCCGCGACGTAGCTGGACTGGCTGCCGGTCAGCATCGCCTCGTTCAGCTGCCGCAGCAGGCGCTCGAGGTCTTCCGTCCGGCACAACTCCAGGGACCCGAGCCCGGCCCGGTGCGTCGCGCGATAGGAGCCGTCCCGCAGGCGGTCGATCTCGATCGTGCTGGCGCCGCCGGCTGCGGGCCGCAGCGTTATGATGACGTCCTCAGGCGGAGGACCGGAGTCGGGCGTTGCCACGGGCGACGTGTCCTTCCCTCGAATCTTGGGCCCGGCGCTACCGAGGTGGCGGCGACGATGCAAGGCCCGTCTCACGGAGGCGAATCAGCATTGCATAGTCAAATCATTACACGGTTGGCGGCGCGTCGCGCCAGCGACCGCCGGTAGAGCGATTCGGGTCTTCGCAGGCGATGGCGCCGGCCCCGGAGGCAGTGCGGCCCTGCCGTGGTGCGGGGAAGGCTTCGCGATATCAGAGGCTTGCGGCGCCCGGAATGAGTGATCGGCCATCGAAATTCTCGGCCGGCAACAGCCATCTCATTTATTGCGACAAATCACCTTGTTGTTATCTCGATCTCGACGGTGCCCTGGTGCGGCGATTCACATCGCGTTTTGGTGTCCCTCCGCGGCGCTGCCGCCTTTCATTCCGCGGACAGCGCCGCGCCGGCCGCCAGCGGCGCCAGGGGCAACGCCAGCGACACGCCGGCGCCGAGCAGCATCAGGAAGGGCGCCGGGGACAGCCCCGCGCCGGCCGCCTCGATCGCCGCCGCGCCGAAGATGACCGCCGGGATCGCGAGCGGCAGCACGAGCAGCGGCAGCAGCACCGATCCGCGCCGCGCGCCGAGCGTCAACGCCGCGCCCAGCGTGCCGAGCAGCGAGAGCAAAGCCGTTGCCAGCGCCAGCGCCGCCAGCGCCGCGCCCCAGGCCGCGACCGGCAGGTTCAGCAGCGCCGCGGCCACCGGCGTCGCCGCCAGCAGCGGCAGGCCCGTCGTGATCCAGTGCCCGAGCGCCTTGGCCGCCGCGATGGCCCCGCGCGGCAGGCCCGAGAGCAGCAGTTGGTCGAGCGTCCCGTCCTCCGCATCCGCGCCGAACAGGCGGTCGAGCGGCAGCAGCGCCGCGAGCAGCGCCGCCGCGAACAGCGCCCCGGGCGCCAGCCGCGCGAGCGTCTCCGGCGCCGGGCCGACGCCGAAGGGAAACAGCGCCGAGACCAGGACGAAGAACAGCACTGCCGCCAGCGTATCCGCCGGATGCCGCAGCGCGAGCCGGATCTCGCGGCCGAGCAGCGCGGCGAAGGCCCTCACAGCCGCAGCTCCAGGGGCGCCGCGAGCGGTAGCGGGATATGCGTCGCGGCCACGACGATCCCCCCCCCAGCACGATGGGCCGCGAGCAGCGGGCCGAGCCGCTCGACCGAGGCGGCATCGAGACCCGTGGTCGGCTCGTCGAGCAGCCAGAGCGGCGCCGGCGCCAGCGCCAGCCGGGCCAGCGCCAGCCGCCGCTTCTGGCCGGAGGACAGGACGCGCGCCGGCAGGTCCGCCAGCGGCGCCAGCGCCAGGGCGGCCAGCGCCGGCGCCACCGCGCCGCCCCACAGGCGGGCGAAGAACTCGAGGTTCTCGGCCACCGTAAGCGACGGCTTGAGCGCATCCTGGTGCGAGAGGTAGCGCAGCCGGGCGGCATGGGCGGCGGGTTCGGCGGCAGTGTCCTCCCCGCGCCAGAAGACGCCGCCTTCCGCCGGGCGCAGCAGGCCCGCGAGGATGCGCAGCAGGGTGGATTTCCCGGCGCCGTTCGCCCCGGTCAGCAGCAGCGCGGACCCTTCCGGCAAGGAAAAGGAAAGCCCTGTGAAGACCGCTCGGTCCCCCCGCAGACAAGCCAGGTCGCGCACGTCGAGAACCGCTCCGGCCGCCTCGTCCAACTTCGCCCCCGCTCCATGGACCGTTGCCGGTCGCCATGCTTTAAACCGCCGCATTGTGCGGCCGCGAAAGGCCGCCCCAGACGAGGAAGGGCACCCGGACCATGCGGATGATCGGGCAGGACAGCCTGAAGACCCGCCGTACCCTCAATGTGGACGGCAAGACCTATCACTACTTCAGCCTGCCCGAGGCGGCCAAGAGCATCGGCGACATCAGCCGCCTGCCCTACAGCCTGAAGGTGCTGCTCGAGAACGTGCTGCGCTTCGAGGACGGCCGGTCCTACACCGTGGACGACGCGAAGAAGATCGCGGAGTGGGTGAAGGACGGCCGGTCCACCAAGGAAGTGCCGTTCCGCCCGGCGCGCATCCTGCTGCAGGACTTCACGGGCGTTCCCGCCGTGGTCGACCTCGCCGCGATGCGCGACGCGCTGCTCAAGCTCGGCGGCGACCCGCGGAAGGTGAACCCGCTGGTGCCGGTCGACCTCGTGATCGACCACTCGGTGATGGTGGATTTTTCGGGCTCCGCCGCGGCGCTGCAGAAGAACGTGGACGTCGAGTTCGAACGCAACGGCGAACGCTATGAGTTCCTCCGCTGGGGCCAGGAAGCCTTCAACAACTTCCGCGTCGTGCCGCCGGGCACGGGCATCTGCCACCAGGTGAACCTGGAATACCTGGCGCAGGTGGTCTGGACCTCGACCGACACCGGGGAGGTCTTCGCCTTCCCGGACAGCTGCTACGGCACGGACAGCCACACCACCATGGTGAACGGCCTCGGCGTGCTGGGCTGGGGCGTGGGCGGCATCGAGGCCGAGGCGGCGATGCTCGGCCAGCCGATCGCCATGCTCATCCCCGACGTGATCGGCTTCAAGCTGACCGGCAGCCTCAAGGAAGGCGTCACGGCGACCGACTTGGTGCTGACCGTCACGCAGATGCTCCGCAAGAAGGGCGTGGTCGGCAAGTTCGTGGAATTCTTTGGCCCGGGCCTCGACCACCTGCCGCTCGCGGATCGTGCGACCATCGGCAACATGGCGCCGGAATACGGCGCGACCTGCGGCTTCTTCCCGGTCGATGAGACGACGCTCGACTACCTCCGCGTCTCGGGCCGCGAGGAGCACCGCATCAACCTGGCGCGCGACTACCTCAAGGCGCAGGGCATGTTCCACGAGAAGGGCATGCCGGACCCGGTCTTCACCGACACGCTGGAACTCGACCTGTCCACGGTCGAGCCGTCGATGGCGGGCCCGAAGCGGCCGCAGGACCGCGTGGCGCTCGGCAATGTCGGCGCGTCCTTCGTGAAGGACCTGGCGGCGGGCATCATGGGCGTGCCGGGCGACAAGGCGGACCTCCGCGTGCCGGTCGCCGGCGCCAACTACGACCTCGGCCACGGGGATGTCGTGATCGCGGCGATCACATCCTGCACCAACACCTCCAACCCCTATGTGCTGGTGGCCGCGGGCCTCGTGGCGAAGAAGGCGGTTGAGAAGGGGCTGACGGCCAAGCCCTGGGTGAAGACCTCGCTGGCGCCCGGGTCGCAGGTGGTGACGGAGTACCTGAACAAGTCGGGTCTCACGGCCTCCCTCGATGCGCTGGGCTTCCAGACCGTGGGCTATGGCTGCACGACCTGCATCGGCAATTCCGGCCCGCTGGCGGACCCGATCGTGGATGCGGTCGAGAACAATAAGCTGGTCGTGACCTCGGTGCTTTCGGGGAACCGCAACTTCGAGGGGCGCGTGCATGCCAATGTGCGCGCGAACTACCTCGCCTCCCCGCCGCTGGTGGTCGCCTATGCGCTGGCCGGCACGGTGCGGAAGGACCTGACGAAGGAACCGCTCGGCACCGGCCGCGACGGCCAGCCGGTATTCCTCAAGGACATCTGGCCGACGCAGAAGGAAGTGGCCGACACCGTCCACGCCGTCGTGACGCGCGAGATGTTCCAGTCCAAGTACGGCGACGTGTTCAAGGGCCCCACGCAGTGGCAGGCGATCCGCGTCGACGCGGACAGCGACACCTATCGCTGGAACTCGGGCTCCACCTACGTGCAGAACCCGCCCTATTTCGAGGGCATGACGATGGAGCCGGCCGCGGTCGGCTCGATCAGGGGCGCGCGCATCCTGGCGCAGCTGGCTGATTCCATCACGACCGACCACATCTCCCCGGCCGGCTCGATCAAGAAGGCGTCGCCTGCGGGCGACTACCTGCTGGAACACCAGGTGCGCCAGGCGGACTTCAATTCCTACGGCGCGCGGCGCGGCAACCACCAGGTCATGATGCGCGGCACCTTCGCCAACATCCGCATCAAGAACGAGATGGTGCCTGGCGTCGAAGGCGGCGTGTCGAAGCACCACCCCTCGGGCGAGGTGGCGCCGATCTACGACGTGGCGATGCGCTACAAGCGCGAAGGCGTGCCGCTGGTGGTGATCGGCGGCAAGGAATACGGCACGGGATCCTCGCGCGACTGGGCGGCGAAGGGCACCTTCCTGCTCGGCGTGAAGGCGGTGATCGCGGAATCCTTCGAGCGCATCCACCGCTCGAACCTGGTCGGCATGGGCGTGCTGCCGCTGATGTTCAAGGACGGCGAGAGCCGCGCGACGCTCGGCCTGACCGGTGACGAGACGATCGACATCCTGGGCGTGGAGAACCTCTCGCCGCGGATGATGATGGACGTGGTCATCACGCGCGCCGACGGGACGCAGATGAAGACGCAGGTGATGTGCCGCGTCGATACGGCGGACGAGGTCGAGTACTACCGGAACGGCGGCATCCTGCACTACGTGCTGCGCGGGATGGCGAAGGCGGCCTGACGCCGGCCGACACGACGAGCCTGCCGGGGGCGCGGTTCCGAAAGGGGCCGTGCCCCTGTCGCATTCAACCCCGCCCGAGCCGCGGCGCCAGCGCGACCGCCGCCGCGCACATCCCAGCCATGGCCCAGAACACCGCGCCGCCCAGGGTCGCGTAGCCCTGCCCGGCGGCGAGCGTCCCCGCCATCATCACCGCCCCGATCCCCGCCGCCAGCAGCGTCTGCGCCGTTCCCGCGAGCGTCGGCGGGATCGCCTGCTGCATCACCCGCATGGTCGCCAGGTGCATCGCCCCGAAGGTCACCGCGTGCAGCGCCTGCGCCAGCACCAGCGCTGGCAGCGCCACCGTTTCGGCCGTGATGCCCCAGCGCAGCAGGCCCGCGGCGGCCGCTGCCAGTGCCAGGCCGCGCGCCCCGATCCGGTCCGCGATCGGCCGCCCCCAGGCGAAAAGGGCCACCTCCGCGACCACCGACCACGACCACAGCAACCCGATCGTGGTGCCCGGCACGCCGGCCTGCGCCCAATGGATGGACCCGAAGGCGTAGTAGGCGGCGTGGCTGCCCTGGATCAGGCCGCTGACCGCCAGGATGCGCCGGAAGGCGGGCAGCGCGAGCACGGCGCGGAACGCGCCACCGCCACGCCGCACCGGCGCCTGCCCCGCCGGCAGCGCCAGCGCCGCCAGCGCCGCCGCCGCCAGCGTGCCGGCCAGCAGCCAGGCGACGCTGCCCGCCCCGGCCCTGTCCGCCAGCCATCCTGCGGCGCCCGCCGCGACGATGAAGGCCGCCGAGCCCGCCGCGCGCACCCGGCCGTAGTCCCAGGATTCCTCCCGAGCCCCGCGCAGAGCCATCGCATCGCCGAGCGGCACGACGCAGGCGAAGGAGAGCGCGAACAGCAGGTTCGCCGCCAGCAGCCCGGCGAAGCCATCCGCAACGCCATAGAGCCCCGCCGCCGCCGCGGCCACCGCCGCGCCCGCGGCCATCACCGCGCGCGGCGCGCCGATTGCATCCGCTAGCCGCCCGCCCGCCGGCCCCGCCAGCAGACGCAACGCCGCACCGCAGGCGAGGATCGTGCCGACCTCCGCCGCGCCCAGCCCGCGCGCCGCCATCAGCGGCGGGATGAAGGGCAGCATCACGCCCACCGCCGCGAACTGGGCGGCGAACAGTATGGCGAAGCGCGGCGCGGAAGATCCCACGCGCAACCCATGCCGCGCCGCCCCGCCATGGACAAGTGCCGCGCCCCGTGCGACGGAAGCCGGCCCGCCACCACGGAACGTCTGCGCGCATGTTCGAACCTCGGGTCCGCGCCGTCCTCGGCCCCACCAATACCGGCAAGACGCATCTCGCGATCGAGCGACTGCTCGCGCATGCCTCGGGTATCGTCGGCTTCCCGTTGCGCCTGCTGGCGCGCGAGAACTACGACCGCATGGTGGCCCAGAAGGGCGAACGCCACGTCGCGCTCATCACCGGCGAGGAAAAGATCGTCCCGCCCGAGGCGAAGTGGTTCGCCTGCACGGTGGAGGCGATGCCGCTCGACCGTCCGGTCGAGTTCCTGGCGGTGGACGAGATCCAGCTCTGCGCCGACCCCGACCGCGGGCATGTCTTCACCGACCGGCTGCTGCATGCGCGTGGCATGGTGGAAACCATGTTCCTCGGTGCCGAGACCATCGCGCCGCTGCTCCGCCGCCTGGTGCCGAAGGCCGAGATCGAGACGCGCCCGCGCCTGTCGCAACTGACCTACGCGGGCCCCGCGAAGCTCACGCGCCTGCCGGCGCGCTCGGCCATCGTCGCCTTCAGTGCGCAGGAGGTGTACGCCATCGCCGAGGCCGTGCGCCGCCGCCGCGGCGGCTGCGCGGTGGTGATGGGGCGGCTCAGTCCCCGCACGCGCAACGCGCAGGTCGCGCTCTACCAGAACCGCGAGGTCGATTTCCTGGTCGCGACGGATGCGATCGGCATGGGCCTCAACATGGACGTGGACCATGTCGCCTTCGCCGCGCTGCAGAAGTTCGACGGCCAGCAGCCCCGCCCGCTGACGGCGCAGGAAGTGGCGCAGATCGCGGGCCGCGCCGGCCGGGGCATGAAGGACGGATCCTTCGGCACCACGGCCGAATGCGCGCCGATGCCCGACGAGATCGTCGCGGCCGTGGAAACCCATGCCTTCGAGCCGATCGGCCAGGTCGCCTGGCGCAATTCGGACCTGGACTTCACCAGCATCGACGGTCTGCTCGGCAGCCTCGCCGCGCCGCCGCCGCAGCCGGGCCTGGCCAAGGGGCACGACGCGGTCGACCACATCACGCTCGAGGCGCTGTCCCGCAACGTTGAGGTCCGCGACCTGGCGGACACGATGTCGCGCGTGCGCCTGCTGTGGGAAGCCTGCCAGGTCCCGGATTTCCGCAAGCTCGCCGATGACAGCCACACCGCGCTCTGCGCCAAGCTGTTCACGCACCTGGCGAAGGATGGCCGGCTGCCGCGGGACTGGGTATCGGGCGCGCTCGCGGTGCTGGAACGCACGGATGGCGACCTCGACACGCTGATGGCGCGGATCACCGCCATCCGCGTCTGGGCCTACATCGCCGCGCGCAACGACTGGGTCGACGACGCGCCCGGGCTGCAGGCCGATGCCCGCCGCGCCGAGGACATGGTCAGCGACGCGCTGCACGAGACGCTGACCGCGCGCTTCGTCGACCGACGCGCCGCGCACCTCATCCGCAAGATGGACGAGGGCGAGGAGGAGCTTCTGTCCGCCGTCACCCGCCGCGGCGAGGTTGTCGTGGAAGGGCACCCGGTCGGCCACGTGAAGGGCTTCGCCTTCGAGCCCGACCCCGGCGCGGTCGAGGAGGAGGAGCGCCGCGTCGTGCTGCGCGCCGCGCGCCGTGCGCTGTCGGCCGAGATTCCCCGCCGCGTCGCCATGCTGGAAGCGGCCAAGGACGACGCCTTCGCGATCACCGGCGGCCACAAGGTCACCTGGGCCTATTCGCACGCGCCCAACATGCCAGCCGGATTGGGCGACATCGCCGAGGTCGCGCGCCTCAAGCCCGGCCCCGAGCCGTCGAAGCCGCAGGTCGAGGTGCTGCCGTCCGAGTTCCTCGACGGCGCGCAGCGCGAGCGCATTCGCGAGCGCCTGGCCACCTGGCTCGACGCGCTGATCAAGCGCGAGCTCGGCGCCGTCTTCGCCGCCGAGGCCAAGGCGGCCGAGGACAACACACTGCGCGGCCCCGCCTTCCGCCTGCGCGAGGAACTTGGCCTCGCGATGGGCCGCACCGACCCCGACATCCGCCCGGACCTGCGGCAGAAGCTCAAGGCCATCGGCATCCGCGCCGGTCGCTACGCGCTGTTCGTGCCGGAGGCGATGAAGCCGCGCGCCATGGCGCTGCGCGCGCAGCTCTGGTCGCTGCTCCGCGGCATCGAGACGCCGAAGCTGCCCGGCGGTGGCCTCATCGCCGTGCCGGCGCGGGAGGATTGGCCGCGCGGCTTCGCCGAGACCATGGGCTGGCTGCCGGCCGGCCCGGTGCTGCTGCGCCTCGACGTGGCGGAACGCATTGCGGGCGAACTCGGCCACCTGACGCGGCGCGCACCGGCCATGCTGCCGGGGGACCTCGCGAGCCGGCTCGGCATCAAGGGCGACATGCTCGGCCCCGTGCTGGACGCGATGGGTTTCCGCCTGATCCCGGCCGAGACGCTGGAGGAAGGCGCCTTCGGCCCGCCGGCGCCGGCACGCATCGCGCATGCCCGCCCGCCGCGGCAGGACCACCCGCGCGGCCCGCGGCGCGACGAGCAGCGCGGCCCGCGACGGGACGACCAGCGCGGCCCGCGCCGGGGCCCGCGCCCCGAACGCGTCGCCGAGGGCCAGCCCGCCGCCGAGGCGCAGGGCGCGCCCGCCGAGGGCGCCGCCGCCGCCGAGGTGCCGCGCCCGCCGCGCGAGGGCCCGCGCCCGCCCCGGCCGGACAACCGCCCGCCGCGCGACCAGCGCCAGGGCAAGCCGCCGCAGCGCGACGACCGCGGCCCCCGCCGCCCGCGGGAGGACCGCGCCCCCCTGCCCGCCATGCCGCGGCCGGACAGCCCCTTCGCGGTGCTGGCCAGCCTCCTCAAGAAGGACTGATGCCGCGGCGGCGCGCCGTGCCGAGGCTGCGGCCCGCGCATGTCCGCGGATCGTGACGCACAGCGCCTCGACGCCTGGCTCTGGTGCGCGCGACTGCGCAAGACCCGCGCGGATTGCGCCCGCCTGGTCGAAGGCGGTGCCGTCCGCATCAATCGCCAACCGACCGACAAGCCGCACGCCCGGGTCCGCCCGGGGGACGTCCTGACCATCGCGCAGGGGGCGGGCGAACGCGGCCGGATCGCCATCTGGCGCGTCCTGGCGCTGGCCGACCGACGCGGCCCGGCTGCCGAGGCGCGCGGCCTGTACGAAGATCTGTCCGGGGACATGGCGGGGGGTTGAGCCATGCGCGCGGCGCGCCTTGCGGCGCGGGCATGCCTTGGCCATGTTGCAGGTGCCGCAACGCCCAGCCGGGGACCGCTCGACCGTGACCTATGTCGTCACCGAGAACTGCATCAAGTGCAAGTACATGGACTGCGTCGAGGTGTGTCCGGTGGACTGCTTCTACGTCGGCGAGAACATGCTCGTCATCCACCCGGACGAATGCATCGATTGCGGCGTCTGCGAGCCGGAATGCCCGGCCGAGGCGATCGTTCCCGACAGCGACGACAAGGCGACCGCCTGGCTCGAGCTGAACCGGACCTATTCCACCCAGTGGCCCAACATCACCCGCAAGGGCGAGGCCCCTGCCGATGCCGACGAGTGGAAGGACAAGCCCGGCAAGAAGGACCTGTTCAGCCCGAACCCGGGCTGACCCTGCCGGCCGCGCCCCGGGGATGACGGGGCGCTATTTTTCTGCTAATGTTTCAAATAGATGGCCCAGAGCAGACGTTCGGCCGACGCCCGGCTTGTCTGCGGCGCGCGGGCGGATGCGACAGGCCGCCAGGATCGCCGCGGCGCGCGGCCTCGACATTCGCGCCGCGAGGATGGGAGCACACCACGCATGAAGGCACCTGCCCGCACCAAGGCGCAGACCGCGAGCCGCGGCACGGCCAAGCCCAAGGCGAAGAGCAAGCCCGTGGCTGCGCCGAAGCCCAAGGCGAAGGCCAAGCCCGGCGGGACTGCCAGGGCCGTGGCCAAGCCGGCCGCGAAGCCGAAGGCCGCGGCGAAGGCTGTGAAGACCCAGACCAGGACGGCCAAGGCCGCTCCCGCCAAGTCGGCCGCGAAAACCGCCCCGAAGCCCACGGCCAAGCCGGCCGGAAAGGCCGCGGCTGCGCCCGCCGCGAAGACCGCGCCGAAGCCCGCCGCCAAGCCGACCGCCAAGTCCGTCACCGTCGCCAAGCGCCCGGCGCCGCCCGCCACCAAGGCGCTGGCCCCGAAGGCCACCGTCGCCCCGTCGAAGCCCGCACCCGCAGCCGCCGTGCCGGTGCCGCCGAAAGCCGCGCCTGTCGCCGCCGCGCCGGCGCCCGCGAAGGCCGCGCCGCCGCCTGCCGTCACCACGCCTGCCCGCGTGGCACCGGCGATGAAGCCGCCGCCGCCTCCGGTGCCGCGCGGCGCGCCTGTGTCGCTGCCGCCGCCGACGCACCGCCCGACCGCATCGCCCCTCGCATCCGCCGCGGCCAGCCGCTCGGCGCCCCGGCCGAAGGAGGACTTCAAGGCGGGGGACCATGTCGTCTACCCGACGCACGGCGTCGGCACGGTGCAGGGCATCGAGACGGTCGAGGCCGCGGGCTACACGCTGCAGGTCATTGTCGTGACCTTCGACGAGAACCGGATGACGCTGCGCGTGCCGGTCAACAAGGCGGCGTCCTCGGGGCTGCGCAAGCTCGCCGCCGGGGCGGCCATGCAGCAGGCGCTCGATACGCTGAAGGGCCGGGCGCGCATCAAGCGCACCATGTGGTCTCGCCGCGCCCAGGAATACGAGGCGAAGATCAACTCCGGCGACCCCATCCAGATCGCCGAGGTGGTGCGCGACCTGCACCGCAATGCCGGGCAGCCGGACCAGTCCTTCTCCGAACGCCAGATCTACGAGCAGGCGCTCGACCGCCTGGCGGCCGAGGTCGCCGCGATCGACGCGTCGGACAAGACGGCGGCGATCGAGAAGCTGCTCACCTATCTCGGCAAGGCCGAGAAGGGGGAGAAGGCCGACAAGGCGGAGAAGGCCGAGCCCGTCGCGGACTGAGGCGCCTGGCGCCCCGTTACCCGGGGCCGCCGCCGCGTTCAAGCCGGCCCGCCGCGTGGGTGGCTTCGTCGCGCAGGCGTGCCTCGATCGCGACCAGTTCGGCCCAGTTCTCGATGACCTTCGCCTTGTCCGGCGCGGTCGGCAGGAGGTCGCTGGCGCCGAGGAGGCGCGCCGCCCCGCCCCCCGCGGCCGGGACGTCCATAAGCCCCGCGATCCGCGCCCTGGCGCTCGCCTCGACGGCGTTGCCCGCGATGAAGTCGGGGTAGGCGAGTTCCGCGATGTCCGGATAGCCGCGGAAGGCGCGGCGAACGAATGCGCGGGCGGCCAGGATGTCGCGCATCTCGCGCTCGGCCGCGCCGCGGTCGATGGCGAACCGTAGCGCGCCGTCGGGCTCCGGCTGGCCACGCCGCCGGTGGTAGCCCCGGTGCTCGGCGATCAAGCGGCTGGCGACGCAGTCCGCGACGCTCTCGCGCACCAGGTGCAGCACCTTCGCGCCGCGCGCACGGAGCAGACGGCAGAGCGGGCTCTCCCCGGCCACCCGCACCGGCCAGGTCCAGGCGCCGGTGAAGGCGCCGAGGTTGTTGTACATGACATCGAGATGGGCGGTCCGCCCTTCCGCCGCGGCCCGGTCCGCGAGGCTGTCGAGGAAGCCGTCGAGCATCGCCGCGACCTCCGTGCCGCGGAACGCGAAGCCCGGATGGGCGGCGATCCAACCGGCCGCGAAGGCGGGGAAGGGGCTTTCCGGCGGCGGCGGCTTGAAGGGTTCCCCGAAGGACCGCACCAGCGCGCCGGCATTCAGGCAGGCGCCGAGGAACTTCGTGCCGCTGCGCTGGGTCGCGATGGTGACGAGAAGGGGCCGGGGCATCGGCGCATCACGCCGCGTCGCGCGCGCAAAGGAAAGGCCCCGGGGATCGCTCCCCGGGGCCCGTTGCCGAGCGGCCGGTGCCGCGCCGCTTCACTCCTGCCGGTTGCCCAGCAGTGAGAGCAGCATCTGGAACAGGTTGATGAAGTTCAGGTAGAGCGCCAGCGCGTCGAACACGCTGCGCTTGCCGGCCAGTTCCGTGCCCTCGGCGTAGGCGTGCTGCACGTAGTCGGCCTTGATGCGCTGCGTGTCGAAGGCCGTCAGGCCCAGGAACACCACGACGCCGATCACGCTGATGGCGAAGGCCAGCGCGCCCGAGCCGATGAAGATGTTCACGATGCTGGCGAGGATGATGCCGATCAGCCCCATCAGCAGCAGCGAGCCCCAGCGCGTCAGGTCCGCCTTCGTCGTGTAGCCATAGAGGCTCATGGCCGCGTACATGCCGGCGGTGATGAAGAAGGTCGTCGCGATGGATTCGCCGGTGTAGCGGTAGGCGAGGCTCGACATGCTGGCGCCCATCGCCGCGGCGAAGGCCCAGAACAGCGCCTGTGCCGTGGTCTTGCTCATCCGGTTGGCGCCGAAGGAGAAGACGAGGATGAACGCGAGTGGCGATAGCGCCGCGACCCACCACAGGATGGTCGGCGCCATGACGATGCGGCCGGACGCGGTGCGGACCGCCTCGTAGAACAGGCCGTTGATGGACGGCACGCTGACGATCAGCATCGCCACGATGCCCGTCAGCAGCAGCCCCGAGGCCATCCAGTTGTAGACCCGGAGCATGTACGACCGCAGCCCGGCATCGACGGCGGCGGCGTCGGCGGTCGCGGTGCGACCCCAGCCAGGCGCACCCGTCGTAAATCGAGTGTCGGGACCAAAGGCCATGACGTTGAAGACTCCTCCAAAGGGGGGATGATTCCCCACGGCCCACGAATATGGAGAAAAATTCAGGGCGTTCAACGGGGGACCACGCCAAGCGGCGGCCCGGCAACGCTCCGTAACATCGCAAACTTCGAATGCGCGCCGGCCGCAGGATGGTCGGCGCGCCGAAGGCCGGCTACTGGGCGGCCGGTTCGACCGAGATCGCCACGGCCTCGGCGATCGCGACGTTCACGCGCTGGCCGGGCCGGAGCGTGCGAATGAACTCCTGCATCTGCGGGGCCCGCACCGGTAGGGTCCGGCGCACGCCGCGGGAGGATGTGAAGGTCACGGTATTCGCCGCGGTGTCCACGGCGTTGATCGTGACCGTGTCGCGCACCGTCGCGACCACGGCGCCGGCCGGGCGGTCGCCGGGCGCGGCGCGCGCGGCGCCGACATCGGCCTCGGCCGGCAGGCTGGTGCCGCGCGGCGTGAGCTGAACCGCCACCGCTTCCTCGAAGCGGACCCGGACGCGGTTGCCGCGGCGGATCTGCGCGAAGTTCCGCACCTCCGGCCCCGCGATCAGGGTGACGCGGCCCTCGTTGGGCGTGCGGACCACGACTTCGCGGGTGCGCGCGTTCACGCGCTCGACCACGCCCACGGCTTCCTTGGCGGAGGACACCACCGTCGGCGGCGGCGGGGTGACGGGCTGCTGCACGTCCGACGCGCACGCGCCGAGGCCGAGCAGCGGGACGGCAACGAGGGCGGTCAGCAACAGTCTGGAGCGGGTCGTACGGGACATCGGGTATCCTTGCGTTCTTGGGGGGCGCTTCGCCCGGCGCGAGCCTAGTCCAGGTGCCGCCCGCGCCGGAAGCGCCTCCGGGGGCGCCATGCCGCTTCCGGATGTCGTTATTCGTTCCGGAGCAGCGGCGCCGGCCGTGCGCGCAGCGCCAGCGCCGTGCCGGCATAGCCGAAGCCCAGCGTCAGCAGGGTGCAGGCCAGCACCACCACCGCAAGCGTTCCCGGCAGGAAGACCCAGTCGGCCCGCATGACATAGGTGACGACGCCCCAGGAGGCCGCCGTGCCCGCCGCCGCGGCGATCAGCCCGGCCGTCGCGCCGAGCAGGCCGAATTCCACCAGGAAGGCCCGGCGGATCTGCGCCCGCGTGGCGCCGACGGTCTTGAGCACCACCGCGTCGCGCACGCGGCGGCGCTGTCCGGCCGCCACCGCGCCGGCCAGCACCAGGGCGCCCGCGGCCAGCGTGAGCGAGGCGGTGGCCGACAGCGCCGTGCCGATCCGCGCGAGCAACCCGGCCACCGCCTCCAACGCGTCGCGCACCCGGATGCCGGAGACGTTCGGGAATGCCTCGCTGATCGTGCGCAGCACCGCGCCTTCCTGCGCTGCGTCGTTGCGCACGGTCGCGATGTGCGTGTGCGGCGCCGATTCCAGCAATCCGGGGGAGGCGACGAAGACGAAGTTCAGCCCCAGGCCGCGCCATTCGATGTCGCGCAGGTTCGCGATGCGGAACGGCAGGTCGCGGCCGAGCACGTTCAGCGTGATCGTGTCCCCGATGCCGACCCCCCAGCCGCGCGCGAGGGTCGCGTCGAAGGAGACCAGCATCTCGCCGCGATGGTCGGCGGGCCACCATTGGCCCTCGACGATGCGCGTGCCGTCGGGCGGCGTCGCGGCATAGGTCAGGCCGCGGTCGCCGCGCAGCGCCCAGGCGGTCTCGGGCGTGGGGCGCACCTCCTCGGCCGGCGTGCCGTTCACGGCGACGACGCGGGCGCGGAGCGAGGGAACGCGCTTCACCTCGGTCACGGTGGGCTGCGCCGCAGCCAGGCGGTCGAACGCCGCGGCCTGCGTCGACTGGATGTCGATGAAGTAGAAATTCGGCGCCTGGTCGGGCAGTTGCTCGGAGATCTGGCGCCGAAGGTTGCCCTCGATCAGCGCGATGGCCGCCAGCGTGGTCAGCCCGATGCCGAGAGAGACGAGGATGAGCGGCGTCGGCGCCCCCGGCCGGTGCAGGTTCGCGAGGCCGAGCCTGAGCGTCGGCCGCCGCACGCGGGCGAAGCGCCGCGCGACGCGCATCAGGCCCCAGGCGCCAAGGCGGAACAGCGCGAGCGTCGCGAGCGCCCCACCCACGAAGGATAGCGCGAAGAAGCGGTTCTCCGCCGTCGCCACGACCAGCAGCGCAAGCGCCCCCCCGGCCGCCGCCGTCGCCGCCACCAGCATCAGCCGCGGCCGCACGCCGGAGGGCTGCAGCGTGTCGCGGAACAGCGCCGCCCCCGGGATCTCCATGGCGCGGCCGAGCGGCCAGAGCGCGAAGGCGAGCGCCGTCAGTAGCCCATAGAGCGCCGCCAGCAGCAGCGGTTCGGGATAGAGCCCTATCCGCGGCGGCACCGGCAGCGCGCCGGCCAGCACGGAGGCGCCCGCGGCCGTCAGCGCGAAGCCCGCCGCCAGCCCGATGACGATGCCGGCCAGCGCCAGCGCCACCACCTGCACGAGGTAGGTCGCGAAGATCACGGAGGGCGAGGCGCCGAGGCAGCGCAGCGTCGCAATGGTGCGCGCGCGCTGGTCGAGCCAGGCGCGCACGCCGGTCGCGACGCCGATGCCGCCCACCAGCAGCGCGGTGAGGCTCGCCAGCGTCAGGAAGAAGGCGGCGCGGTCGACGAAACGGTTGACGCCGGGCGCCGCCTGGTCGGCGGTGCGCACCCGCCAGCCATTCTGCGGGAAGGCCTCGCGGAAGGCATCCGCGAAGGCGCGGCGGTCGGTGCCCTCCAGCAGCGCGGCGCGGTATTCGAAGGTGACCAGGCTGCCCGGCTGGATCAGCGCCGTGGCCGGCAGGTCCGCCATGCTGATCATGGCGCGCGGGCCGAGGATGGCCGGGCTCGTGACCTTGTCGGGCTCGCTTGCGATGATGCCGCGCAGGCGGAAGCGCGCTTCCCCGATGCGGATCTCGGCGCCGGGCGCGAGGCCGAGCCGGTCGGCCACCACGCGCTCGACCGCGACCTCGCCGGTGGACAGGCGGCCCGGCGGGTCGAGCACGAGTTCGCCGAACAGCGGATAGGCGCCGTCGACCGCCTTCAGCTCGACCAGCGTGCGCTCGCCATCCGGCGCGACCGCCATGGCGCGCATCTGCACGACCTGCGACAGCCGCGCGCCGCGTGCTGTCATCCAGTCCAGCGCCGCGTCGGGGACGGGGCCCTGCTGGGAGCCGATCTCGACCTCGCCGCCCAGGATGCGGGCGCCGTCGGCGCGCAGCCCCTCGGCCACGCCGGCCCGCAGCGTTCCGACCGCCGCGATCGCAGCGACGCCGAGCGCCAGGCAGGCGAGCACGATTCGCAGGCCCTTCACGCCGCCGCGCAGGTCCCGCCGCGCGAAGCGGAAGGCGAGGGTGAGCGTGCGCATGGTCAGGCCGCGCCGTCCGCGACGATGCGCCCGTCCTCGATCCGCACCTGCCGCTCGCAGCGTTCGGCCAGCAGGGGGTCGTGGGTGATCAGCAGCAGCGTGGTGCCGAATTGCTCGCGCAGGCCGAACAGCAGGTCCATGACGTGGCCGCCGGTGCCGCGGTCGAGGTTGCCGGTCGGCTCGTCCGCCAGCAGCAGCCGGGGCTCCGCCACGAAGGCGCGGGCGAGCGCCACGCGCTGCTGCTCGCCGCCGGAAAGCTGGCCCGGGTAATGCGTCAGGCGATGACCGAGCCCGACCGAGCGCAGCGCCGCCTCGGCGCGGTCGAAGGCATCGGCCCGGCCGGCGAATTCCAGCGGCACCGCCACATTCTCGATCGCCGTCATGGTCGGCACCAGATGGAAGGCCTGGAAGACGATGCCGACCGTCTCGCGCCGGAACACCGCAAGCGCGTCCTCGCCCATGCGCGTCAGGTCGTGGCCCGCGACGCTGAGGCTGCCCGCCGTCGGCCGGTCGAGCCCGGCCAGCAGCATGAGCAGCGAGGTCTTGCCCGAGCCCGAGGGGCCGACGATGCCGACCGCCTCGCCGCCCCGCACGGCGAGGTCAACGCCGCGCAGGATATTGATCTCGCCCGCCTGGGCCCTCACCTGGAACCCGAGGCCGAGGGCCTGGATCAGCGGCGCGTCGCCAGGGGCCCCGGCAAGCTTCGGGGCGGCATGTGGAAGGGTGTCCATGTCGTTTTTGTTTCCGCGGCGTCCGGCCGGATATGGGCGTCGCCGCGCGATCCGCAAACTTTCGGCCTGTATCGCAGTGTTGCCGCTGCTGGCCGCGGGACCTGCGCAGGCGCGCGAGGTCCGCATCATGGTGCTGGGCGACAGCATCACCGCGGGCTACGGGCTGCCGCGCGGCCAGGCTCTCCCGGTACGGCTCGAGGCCGCGCTGCGCGCGAAGGGGCACCAGGTCCGTATCATCGACGCCGGCGTCTCGGGCGACACGACCGCGGGCGGTCGCGCACGGCTCGACTGGGCGCTCGCGGACCGGCCGGACGCCGTGATCGTGGCGCTCGGCGGCAATGACGGGCTGCGCGGGATCGAGCCGCGCGCGACGGCGGAGAATCTCGCCGCCATCCTCGACGCGCTGGCCGCGCGCGGGCTGCCGGCGATGCTGGCGGGGATGCTGGCGCCGCCCAACCTCGGCGCCGATTACGGGCGCGAATTCGCCGCGACCTTCGCCCGCCTGGCGGAACAGCGGCCCGGGGTCGTGTTCTATCCCTTCCTGCTGGAGGGCGTGGCCGGCGAGGCCGCCCTCAACCAGCCGGATCGCATTCACCCGAATGACGCTGGCGTCGCGGAACTCGTCCGTCGCATGCTGCCCTCGGTCGAATCGCTGCTGGCGCGGATTCCCGCCGGCTGAAGACGCCGCGACACGGAAGGGGGCTCCCGATGCTGCGCCTGTTCGTCGCCCTGACCCTTCCCGCAGACCTGCGTTCCGCCATTGCCGGGCTGGCGGGCGGCATCCCGGGCGCGAAATGGGTGCCGCCGGACAACTACCACCTCACGCTCCGCTTCATCGGCGAGATCGAGAACTGGCGCGCGCAGGAGGTGGACGACGCGCTCGCCGCCATCCGCGGCAATGCCTTCGACCTGTCGCTGCGCGGCCTCGGCACCTTCGAGAAGGCCGGGCGCATCCAGTCGCTCTGGGTCGGCGCAGAGCGCAACGATGCGCTGTCGCACCTGCAGGGCAAGGTGGAGACGGCGCTGCAGCGCGTGGGGCTGCCGCCGGAGCGCAAGCGGTTCAGCCCGCATGTGACGATCGCGCGGGTGGACCGCGCCCCGCCCGACAAGGTCGTGGCCTTCGTCCAGGCGCACAACCTGTTCCGTGCCGCGCCCATGCGCGTGGAGCACTTCACGCTGCTGTCCTCGCGCCTCGGCAAGGAGGCGTCGGTCTACACGGCGGAGGTGGACTACGACCTGCTGTCCCGCGCCGCGGCCTGACCGGGCGCTTGCCCGGGCGCGGCCCGGGGGGTAGGTGACCGCGATGCGCCGGCTGCCCCGCCTCGTTGCGCGCCTGGTCGCCGCGGTCCTGTTCGTGCAGGTCGTGGCGGCACCGGCGCATTGCCTCGCCCTGGTCTCGGCGCCCGCCGGCCTCGCGGCGGTGATCTGCAGCGCCGAGGGTGCGCGCACGGTCCATCTCGGCCCTGACGGCCAGGAGATGCCGGCGCATGAGGCGGGTCGCGGCTTCTGCCCCGCCTGCCATGCGCTGCCGCAGGTCACGCTGCCCGCCCCGCCCGCCCCGCCGGCCCCCGCCTGGGCCGCATCCGGGCGCGCCTGGAACCCGACCGCGGCGGAGGCCCTGCCGCCGCCCGCCCGCGCGCCGCCCTTCGCGCCCCGCGCCCCGCCCGCCTTCGGCTGACCTCCCGGCGCCTCCGGCGCCCTCCGTCACGTCATTCCGAAGGACTTCCCGCCATGCTTCGTCGTTCCCTCCTGGCGGCGGCTGTCGCCGTCGCCGCCCTGCCCGCCGCCGCGCAGGACCGCGCCGCCGGCGATATCCGCATCGTCCGGCCCTGGACCCGCGCCGCCGGCGCCAATGCCAACGGCGCGGGCTTCATGACGCTGCGCAACGGCGGCACAGAGGCCGACCGCCTGCTCTCGGCCGCCACGCCCGCCGCCCGCACCGTGGAACTGCACACCCTCATCCGGGAGGGCGACGTGATGCGCATGCGCCCGGTGCAGGACATCCCGGTGCCGCCGGGCGCGACCGTCGAGCTTCGTCCTGGCGGCCTGCACATCATGCTGATCGGGCTGGCGGCGCCGCTCCAGCAGGGCGGCCGGGTGCCGCTCACGCTGCGCTTCGAGCGCGCGGGCGAGGTGCAGGTGGAACTCGTCGTCGAATCCGCCGGCGCCCGGAGCAGCGGCCACCGGCACTGATACCTGACGCACGAAGGTTGCACCTTCGTGCCCCTCAGACGCCGGGCGGGCCGCATCCGCGGCCCTTGGCTCCGCCGGACAACCGGCGGACCGCAGTCGCGGCCTCGGCCCTTCGGGCCGAACGTCGGAACTTCGTGCGCTTGGTATGAAGGGGCCGCGCCGCTCAGTCGAAGGGCTGGGCGGCGATGTCCACGCGGGCTTCCGACCGCCAGAGCGCGACGGCGAAGCCAGCCACCACCGAGGCGTTCCATTCGCGCCGGAACAGCGGGCTGTCGGCATTCGCCGCGCCCGAGAAATTCTCGACCCGCCCGCCGACCACGACCGACAGGCGCTCGTTCAGCGGCAGGCGGTAGGAGGCCGAGACGCGCGCGCCGACATAGCCCGCGCGGCCGTCGAAGGCCGCGCGATCCGGCCGGGCGTATTCCCGGTCGACCTCGTAGAAGTAGTCCCCGTAGCGTTCGGTGCCGAACGCCACGCCCGCCGACAGGCGCAACCGCGCGAAGGGCGACAGGAAGTTGACGTGCTCGTAGGCGATGTCGGGCGCGAAGGTGAAACCGCGGAAGGACACGGACGACCAATCGGTCGAGAACACCGCGCGCACCGGCGTGTCGATCAGGATGCGCCGCGGCGCGGCCGGGTCGTCCCCGCGCCAGAGCGTGAAGCGCAGCGTCGGCCCGATCTCGCCCAGCCATTCGAGGTCGGGCATGCCTTCGCGCGCGGTGATGTCGCGCGAGGACCCGTTCACACCGCCGGAGGCGCTGAGGGTGATCTCGATCCCGTCGGCCAGCGCGGCGCGGGCGCGCAGGCCGGAATCATCCGCCCGGAACAGGTCCCCGCGGTAGATCACGTAGGGCACGGCCAGCCCGCGCCAGCGGTTCTGGTCCGAGGCCGGGTAGGCCGGCAGCCAGCCGCCGCCGCCGGCGATGCCCGCCTCGAACACCGGGAGTTGCTGCGCCCGCGCCGGCAGCGCGACGGCGACGAGGAGAAGCAGCGGGAGGAGGCGAAGGATCATGGGCGTTCCGCCACCAGAAGCACATTCGGCAGGGGCGTGCCAGCCCAGCAGGGCGTGATCGTGACGGCATAGCCCGCCGCTTCCAGCGGGCGCGCGATCTGGCCGAGCGGTCGCGGCGCGACGGCCCCGTCCAGCCCGCGGTCGCCCCCGAGGCGACGGCGGACGCGTTCCATCGCGAAGCCCAGGCTGCTGCGCCAGCCGCGCTCGGGGTCGAAGGCGCGGATCGCGACGCAGCGCGGCGCGGCGGCGAGGATCCTTGCCATCAGCGCATCCTGCGCGGCCTCGGGCAGTTGCAGCAGCACGTCGACCAGAAGCACGGTATCGGCGCGGGGGACCTCCGCCGCGACCAGGTCGGCGACGTCGAACCGGGCCGCAAGCCCCTCGGCGGCGCGCTGCGCCAGGGCGATCTTGGCGGCGTCGATGTCGAGGCCGGTCACGCGTTCGGCGACGCCCGCCAGGAGCAGCGCGATCGCGAGCTGCCCACGGCCGCAGCCGAGGTCCACCACCGCGCCCAGGTGGCGCGCCTGCCCGAGCGCCAGCAGCGCGGCCACGGCCGGGTCCGCGCGCAGCTTGCCGCCGATGAAGCCGCGCTCGGTGCGCGAGATGCCGGGATAGCGCGCCGCCACGCGCGCCGGGAGGTCGTGCATGGTGCCGTCAGAGATCCTTGAGCACGGCCCAGAGGTCGCCCTTCGCCTCGAAGCCGATGCCGGGGATGTCCGGCATGCGGATGCGCCCGTCCACCACCGGCGTGTCGGTCGCGAAGCCGCCGAAGGGGGCGAAGACCTCCGGGTAGGATTCGTTGCCGCCGAGGCCGAGGCCGACCGCGATGTTGAGCGCGAACTGGTGCCCGCCATGCGGCACGCAGCGGCGCGGCGACCAGCCATGGGCCTGCAGCATCTCGAGCGTGCGGAGGTATTCGACCAGCCCGTAGGACAGCGCCGGGTCGAATTGCAGGATGTCGCGGTCCGGCCGCAGCCCGCCATGGCGGATGAGGTTGCGGGCATCCAGCATGGAGAACAGGTTCTCGCCGGTCGCGAGCGGCGGCGCGTAGTGCTCGACCAGCGTCGCATGCGTCGCGTAGTCGAGCGGGTCGAGCGGCTCCTCGTACCAGCGGAGGTTCAGCGGCGCGAGCGCGGCCCCGTAGGCGAGCGCCGCATGCAGGCCGAAGCGGCCGTTGACGTCGACCGCGAGCCGCGTGCCGTCGCCGCCCAGCAGCTTCAGCACCGCCTCGATACGCGCCAGGTCCTCCTTCAGCGCGTCGCGGAGTGCGGTGCCCGGGGCGCCGCCGATCTTCATCTTCACCGTCGTGTAGCCTAGGCCGAGGTAGCGCTTCATCTCCTCGACCAGCGTGTCGACGTCCTTGCCGGGATAGTAGTAGCCGCCGGCGGCGTAGACCCAGGCGGCCTCGTCGGCCTCGCCCTCCCGATACCGATCGGCCAGCAGGCGCCACAGCGGCTTGCCCTCGAGCTTCGCCGCCGCGTCCCACAGCGCCATGTCGAGCACGCCGACGGCCACGCTGCGGTCGCCATGCCCGCCGGGCTTCTCGTTCTTCATCATCGCGGCCCAGGCAGCGTGCACGTCGAGCGTGCCGTCCCCGGCCGTCAGCATCGCCTCGGTGCAGGCTTCGAGGCGCGGGACGAAGCGTTCCGCCAGCAGGCCGGGCTGCGCGTAGCGGCCGTTGGAGTTGAAGCCGTAGCCGGTGGCCGACTTGCCCGCACCATCCTCGACGGTGATCGCGACGACACTCGCGGTCATCTTGGAGAAGTCGATATACGCGTTGGCGATGGCGCTGCTGATGGGCACGACGCCCTGGCGGATGCTGGCGATGCGCATGGGGCGCTCCCCTGGTGTGCTTGAGAGACGGGGGGCGAAGGGGACTTCTCCCCCACGCCCCCCGACCTGTCCTGGTAGCTGACGCCCTACCTTGCGGGTTCAGCAGCGGATGACAAGGAAGGGCGGCGGATCGACGCGGGAATTCACGCCCCGTGACCTTCCGCCCCCACGTCCCACCACAGCCCCGCCATGAGCCCGAGCCCTTCCCGCAGCAGCGGCGCCAGTGCGTGCTCGTCCGGCCCGTGCTGGTTGCACCCCGGGTAGGAGTTCGGGATCCAGATCGCCGGCACGCCGAGGATCTGGCGGAACAGTTCCGTGGGCGAGGAGCCCGACGAATTCGGCAGCACGTTCGGGCGGCGGTTGCTGCTGCGCGCCAGGCTCGCGACCACGCGCTTCACCCAGGGGTTGTCGGGCGGCGTGCGGGAGGCCGGGAACATGGCGCGGTTCATCATCTCGTGGATCTGCACCATGCCGAAGCCCTGCGCATCGAGGTGCCGGCGCAGCGCGGGGACGACCTCCTCCGCCGGCAGGTCTACCGTGTGGCGCACCTGTAGCCGCGCGCGGGCGCGCCCCTGCACCGCATTGGTCGGCGCGTCCGGATGCCCGCAGGTGAAGGCAAGGACGATCACGCTGGTCCAGCCATAGATGCGCCGTGGCTTCGACAGGCCCGGCTCGCCCCAGTCCGCGCTGCCCTGGGGCACGCCCGGCATGTCCTCGATGGTCAGCCCGTCGATCGCCTCGGTCACGCTGGCGGGCACGTCCTTCGGCAGCCAGCCCTCGACCAGGATCCTGCCGCGCGGCGTGACGATGCTGGCCAATGCATGCGCGAGCACGAAGCCGGCATCGTCCAGGACACCGCCGAAATGGCCAGAATGGTGCTCGGTCGCCCGGAAATCCACCGCCAGGTCGAAGGCGACGGCGCCGCGCGCGCCGAGCGAGACCTCCGGCAGGAAGGTGGTCTGGCGCGGGCCGTCCAGCGCGATGAACACGTCGGCCGCGCAGGTCTCGCGGTGGCGCTCCAGGAATTCTGCGAGGCCGGGCGAGCCCACCTCCTCCCCGGTTTCGACCAGCACCTTCACGTTGAAGCCGAGCGAACCGCGCTCCGCCAGCACGGCGCGCAGCGATTCGATTGCGATCAGGTGCTGGCCTTTGTTGTCCACCGTGCCGCGGCCGTACCAGCGGTCGCCCTCGATCGTGACGGCCCAGGGGTCGCGGCCGTTCGACCATTGCGGGGCGAGGCCGCGCACCACGTCGCCATGGCCGTAGACAAGGACGGTCGGCCGTGCCGGATCCTCCATGCGGGTCGAGACCAGCACTGGGCCGCGCCCGGCCTCGGGGTTGTCCAGCACCTGGTGCGCGAAGCCCATGTCGTCGAGCAGCGGCGGCAGCGTCTCGGCGCAGTAGCGGCGGAGGTCGGGCAGGCGTTCGGGCAGCTGGCTCTCGGTCGGCACCGCGACCAGCGCGCGCAGGCGATCGAGGTAATCGCCGCCGTCGAAGCAGCGATGGGCGCGGGCGATGGCGCCGCTGCGGGTTCCTGGCATGGCTCGTCCTCCGTGGCTGCGCGCAGCATCGCGCGGCGGAGGCGGCGGATAAAGGTCCCGCCGGGGCCGTGCGGGATCGCACGGCGCCCGGCGGGTTCGCTGCCTGGCTGGGGGGCAAATCAGCGCGGCAGGAATTCGGCGAAGTACTCGTAGCTATCGGCGTTCATCTGCGCCGCGGCGGGGTCGTCCTTGGCCAGGTTCTCGGCGCCACGGGGCTGGTAGGCGTGGTCGCGGGTGCCGAGCGCCAGGTGGCTCATCTCATGCACGACGATGCCGCCCTGGCTGTCCTGGCCGGTGCGATCGGCCTGGAAGAACATCTGGCAGAAGCCCATCGTCTCGCGCGCGGCGCCGCCCCAGCGGACATAGGCGAAGGTGCTGCCGCGGCAGGCATCGGCGCGGTTGCATTCATAGGCGATGCGGCCCTCGCGCTGTTCGAGCCCCTGCGCGATGACGCGGAAGTTCTTCGCGATGGCGCCGGGCGGGTTGGAGCCGAAGAAGCGCGTCAGATGCGGCCGGACCGTCTCGGGCTCCAGCGTCAGGGCCGCAATCGAGGCGTTGGTCATCTGGCGGGCGTCGCCGAAGGCGCGGCGGATGACCACGCGCTCGGCCTCGGTGCAGGTGCCGTTGCGCGACAGCGCGGGCCGGTCCTGGCCCTTGGTGCCCTGGGCCGCGGCCGGCGGCGGCGCGACGGCCAGGACGGCAAGGGCGGCGACGGTGGCGACGAAGGTCTTGCGCATCTCGGTCTGCCTTGGTCTCGGGTGGCAGACGGAGAATGCATCGCCGGCGCCGGGCCGGCGATGAAACGGTTCAGCCGGACGCGGCCGCCGGCTTCATCGCGCGCTTCTCCCGCGCATTCCGCAGCAGCGCGATGCCGCGATACACGCCGTGCACCATCTTGGAATAGGGCATCACCACGAAGAAGGCGAAGACCAGGCCGAGATGGATGGCGAGCATCACGCCCATGGCGCCGGTATGCCGGATCGCCAGCAGCAGCAACCCCGTGGCCGCAATCAGGAACAGCAGCGCGAGCATGGCGAACTCGCCGCCCAGCACCTTGCGGGAGACCGGACCCGGGTCGGTCACGACCTTCACCTGCATCAGCCCCGCCGCGCCGATCATCATCAGCACGCCGCCCCAGGTGCCGAACTGCACCGGCAGCGACAGGAAGGCATGCGGCGACTTCCAGCCAAAGATGTGGTGGTAGATCGCCCCCGTGGTGGTGGCGGCGAAGCAGAGCAGGAACCCATACATCAGCGCCTGGTGCAGCCAGCGCCGGCGCATGGCGAAGCCTTCGTCGAGGTCGTTGCAGCCATGCCCGCCACCGCCGAGGTTGCGCATGGTCAGGATATCCACGGCCGCATCCGCCGCCGGCGCCGGCGCGAAGGCGCCACCCATGCCGCCGGTCTCCCGCCAGTAGTTGCGCGCGCCCATCGCCATGGCGAAGACGCCGTAGCCAAAGGTCAGCGTGGCGAGGGAGACCATCAGCCAGTAGGGGATGATGCGAAAGAACGCGCCTACGCCGGTCTGCGCGGAGTAGAGCACCGCCGGGTCCTGCAGCGCCGCGACCAGAATCAGCGTGACCGCAACGCCGAGGGCGGCAAGCAGCGAGACGATCGTGCCGTTGCGCTCGAACAGCCGGCCCATCGGCGCGGGCCAGGCGTGGCGCGCGTAGCCCTCGGTGCGGAGTTCCGCGAAGGTCGCCGGGATGTTGATCCCGAAGGCGTGCGGCGGTGCGTACTGGCAGGCGTGGTAGCAGCCCTTGCAGCCGTGACAGAGGTTGGCGAGGTGCGTGAGGTCCGCCTCCGCGAAGGACCGACGCATCGCCATGGCGGGGAAGACCGCGCAATAGCCCTCGCAGTAGCGGCAGGCGTTGCAGATCTCCATCTGCCGCCGCGCCTCGGCGACGGTTTCGCTCTCGTGCGCCATCGTCCTAGTTCCTGATCAGTTTCGCCGCTTCCTCGCCCGCGAGGCGGCCGAAGACGGTGCCGATGGTCATGCCGAAGCCCGCGAGATAGCCCTGGCCGAGGATGTTGCCGGACATGATCTCGCCGGACGCGAACATGTTCGCGCTGGGCTTGCCGTCGGCCATCATGACGCGGGCGCGGTCGTTCACCTTGACCGACAGGAAGGTGAAGGTGATGCCGGGCTTGAGCGGGTGGCAGTAGTAGGGCGGCGTGTCGATCCGCCGCGCCCAGTGGGACTTGGGCGGGCTCAGCCCCTCGGTCCGGCAATCGTCCAGCGACTGCGCGCGGAAGGTGCCGGGCTGCACCGCGGCGTTGTAGTCCGCGACCACCTTCTCGAGCCTGCCGGGATCGAGGCCGATCAGGCCGGCGAGTTCCGCGATGCTGTCGGCGCGATAGGGGGCGAAGACCGGCGGCAGGTAGTCGTGCTGCGCCTTGCTGTCGTTGATCGCGAAGGCGACCTGGCCGGGCTGTTGCGCGATCAGCCGGCCCCAGATGGCGTAGCGCTTGGGCCAGACATCCTCGCCCTCGTCGTAGAAGCGCTCGACGTCGCGGTTCACGACGATGGAGAACGGCACGCAGTCGAGCCGCATGGCGAGGCCGCCATCCTCCATCGGCGCGCGGGCGTCGTTGGCGACGGCGTGGAACTGGGTCGGGTCGCCCACCTCCTGCACGCCCTGGGCCAGCAGGTCCTTCAGGATGCGCCCCTGCGCATAGGGCGTGCCGCGGATCTGGAAATTGTCGGCGGCATCGCCCCAGTACTGGCGCAGCCATTCGCGGTTCGCCTGGAACCCGCCGGCGGAGGCGACCAGCGCCTTGAAGCGGATGCGCGCGGGGAAGCCGCGGTGTGAGACGACGGCCTCGGTCGCGAAGCCGTCCTTCACCTCGATGTGCTGCACCTCGGTGTCGTACAGGATGGTAATGCCGAGCCGTTCAGCGGTGCGGTACAGCGCATTCACCAGGGCCTTGCCGCCGCCCAGGAAGAAGGCATTGGTGCGGCTGAGCGAGAGCGTGCCCGACAGCGAGGGTTGGAACACCACGCCGCAGGATTCGAGGAATTTCGGCGCCTGCTCGCTGGCCCGGATGCACATGCGGGCGAGCGGCTCGTCGGTCCTGCCGGCTGTTACGCGCCGCAGGTCGTCCCAGTATTCTTCCTCGAGGTAGGCGTCGGTCAGGACGCCCGTCGGCCCGTGGTGCAGCGCGCGCAGATTGCGCGTGTGGCGCGAATTGCCGCCGCGCATCGCCTTCGGCGCGTGTTCGGCCAGCACGACCGTGGCGCCGACCTGGCGCGCCGTGATGGCGGCACAGAGCGCAGCATTGCCGCCGCCCACCACCAGCACGTCGAAGGTCTGTGTCAGGTCCGCCATGGCGTCCCGTTCCCCCTGGATCAGGCTACGGTGTACAGATGTATCCAAGGATGTCCAGTTGGATGGTGCGGCGCGGGCGACGCTCGGCTACGATACGCCCCATGGACGGCGCCACCCCCACCCCCACCCGCGACCTCGGCGAAAGCGCCTATGCGCGCATCCGCGCGGCGATCCGCGACGGCGGCCTCGCCCCGGGGGAAAGGCTGACCGAGACGGACCTCGCGGCGCGCTTCGGCGTCTCCCGCACCCCGGTCCGCCAGGCGATCGCCAGGCTGGAGGCGGAGGGGCTGCTGACCCACGAGGCGCGCCGCGGCCTGGCCGTCACGCGCCCCGACCACCAGCAGGTGGTCGAACTCTATGTCATGCGGGAAGTGCTGGAAGGCGCCGCCGCGCGCCTCGCCGCGCAGCACGCCAGCGAGACCGAGATCGCCGCCATGGCCGAGATCGTCGAGCACGAGCCGGACGCCTTCGGCGACGCACGGGCGCTGGCGGCGGTGAATCAGCGGCTGCACGGGCTGCTCTACCTCGCAGCGCACAACCGCTACCTGCTGCGCAGCCTCGAGCAGCTCTCGGCGACCATGTCCCTGCTGCCGACGCTGCTGACGCGGGGCGGGCGGGCGGAACAGGCGCATGCCGAGCACCGCGCCATGCTCAAGGCCATCGTGAAGCGCGACGGGGAGGCCGCCGAGGCTGCCGCGCGCCGCCATGCCCGCGCGGCGCAGAAGCACCGCCTGGCCTGGATGGTCGGCACGCTCGGCGTGCCGGTCGCGACGCCGGGCGCGGCCGGCCAGGGCTGAGATGACCGGCACGATCTTTCGACTCGTGCCGAGGCCGCGAACGCGGCGCGCCGGACGTCCGGCACAGCCAAGTAATCCGGAGGGTTCCGCCCGGCGCCTGAGGGCACGAAAAGGCGAATGCCGGCGGTCGAGGCATTCGGCCGCCCGCATGAGCGCTCAGCCCAGTTCCTGCCGCACCAGCCCGACCCAGAGCGCGACCCCATGGGGCAACGCCTCGTCGTTGAAGTCATAGAGCGGCGTGTGCAGCCCGGGCGTGTCGCCCGCCGTCGCCCCGCCATTGCCCATGAAGACGAAGGCGCCGGGCTTGGCGTCCAGCATGAAGGAGAAGTCCTCCCCGCCCGTCACCGGCGGCGTCGCCGTGTCCACGGCCGCGTCGCCGCCCGTCGCGCGCGCGGCGGCGGCCAGCACGCCGGTCTCCCGCGGATGGTTGACCAGCGGCAGCGTGCCCCAGGACAGCACCGTCTCGGCGCGCGCGCCCTGGCTCGCGGCGGCAAGCTCCGCCAGGTCGCGGATGCGCCGCTCCAGCAACTCCTGCATCGGGCGGTTGAAGGCGCGCATGGTGCCGCCGACGACGAGTTCCGACGGCATGACGTTCAGCGCCTCCCGCGTCCCGGCGCCGAGGTAGCCGACGCTGACCACGACGCTTTCCAGCGCCGGCGCGTCGCGGCTGACGATCCCCTGCATCGCCTGCACGAAGATCGCCTGCGCCAGCACCAGGTCGTTCGCCAGGTGCGCGGCCGCCCCGCCATGCCCGCCGGACCCGCGGAAGGTGACGACGAAGCGCCCTGACGCCGCCATCAGCGCCCCCTCGCGCAGCGCGAAGCTGCCGACCGGCATGCCCGGCATGTTGTGCAGGCCATAGACGGCATCGCAGGGGAAGCGATCGAACAGCCCGTCCGCCAGCATCGCCTTCGCGCCGCCGCGGCCTTCCTCGGCGGGCTGGAAGATGAAGTGGACCGTGCCGGCGAAGTCCGGGTCGTCCGCCAGCACGCGCGCGGCGCCGAGCAGCATCGCCGTGTGCCCGTCATGGCCGCAGGCATGCATGCGCCCCGGGATGGTGGAGGCATGCGGCAGGCCGGTCTGCTCGGTCAGCGCCAGCGCGTCCATGTCGGCGCGCAGCCCGATCGCGCCCTGGCCGGGGCGCTTCCCCCGCAGCGTCGCGACCACGCCGAAGCGGCCGATACCCTCCACCGTCTCGAGCCCCAGCGCGCGCAGTTCGCGCGCGACGAGGGCGGCGGTCCGAGTCTCCTCCATGCCGAGTTCCGGATGCGCATGGATGTCGCGGCGGATCGCGACGAGGTCCGGCAGATGGCGCGCGATGCGCGCGCCCAGCGCTGCGTCCTGCATGACCGCTATTTCACGGCCGAGAAGGCGGTCGGCTGCAGGATCGCATTGCTCACGCTCATGACGATCTGGCCGTCCTTCTCGGTCTCCGCGCGGCCCGCGATCCATTCGGGGTCGGCCACGAAGGCGGCCCATTTCGCCTCCCGCTCCGCGAGCGACGACCATTCCAGGAGGTAGTGCAGTTCCTGGTTCGATTCGCCGATCAGGGTGGTCCAGAAGCCGGCCTGGCGGATGCCGTGGCGGGCCCAGATGCCGAGCGTCAGCGTCTCGAAGCGCTTGAGCAGCGCCGGCAGGCGCCCGGGCACGCAGCGGTAGATGCGGAGTTCGTGGATCATGACGTTTCCTTGCTTGCGGGGTCAGGCGCGCCGGACGCCCCAGAACAGCGCCGGGCCGCCCTTCACCACGCCGGTGATGGAGCGACGATAGGCCTGCGGCGGCATCACCAGGCCAAGCGGGACGAAGGGCACTTCCTGCCAGACCGTCGTCTGGATCTCGCGGGCGATGCGCTTCTCGGCATCGAGGTCCGGGGCCTCGAACCACGCATCGCGCAGTTCCTCGAGGCGCGGGATGGTCGGCCAGCCCGCCCAGGCGCCGGTGCCGTGGCCACGGATCGGCTGGTGGCTGCCGGGCACCGACACGTCCAGCCCTTCCCAGGTGGTGCAGAAGGCGGACCAGCCGCCCTGGTCCACCGGGCCGCGGTTGGTGCGGCGCTGGATATGCGTGCCCCAGTCCATGGCGACGAGCTCGACGTTGAAGCCGACGCGCTGCAGCGTGTCGCGCGCCACCTCGGCCAGGTTCTGCAGCACCGGCAGGTCGGTGGCGGACAGCATCACCACGCGCTGGTTGGCGTAGCCGGCCTCGCGCAGCGCGCGGCGCGCGGCATCGATGCTGCGCGGGCCCGACAGCACCTCGAGCCCTGCATCATTGGCCAGCGGCGTGCCGGGCGTGAACACGCCGGCCGGCACGATGGACAGCGACGGGTCGGTGCCGATCGCCGCATCCATGAAGGCGCGCTGGTCGATGGCCGGCAGCAGCGCGCGGCGGATGGCGGGGTTGTCGAAGGGCGGATTCAGGAAGTTGAAGCGCAGCACGCCAAGGTTGCCTGCGCTGTTGATGCGGTCGATGACGATGTCGCGGTTGCGCCGCAGCAGCGGCAGCAGGTCGGCGAGCGGCGTCTCCCACCAGTCGGCCTCGTTGTTCTGCAGCGCGGCCGAGGCGGTGGACGGGTCGGGCATCACGCGCCATTCGACACGGTCGAAATGCACGGGCTTGCCGCCGGCCAGGAAGTCGGACGGTTCCTGCCGTGTCTCGTAGCGGTCGAAGCGTTCGTAGACGGCGATATCGCCGGGCCGGAACTGGTCGTGGCGGAACCGGAAGGGGCCGGAGCCCGTGTAGTCGCGGATCTGGGTGAAGGGGTCTGTCTCTGCCACCCGCTCGGGCATGATGGCGCAGATGTTGGCCGACGGCTTGCCGAGCGCCCAGGCGAGGCCGGCCCAGGGCTTCTTAAGGCGGATGACGATGGTGCGGTCGTCGGCCGCGCGCATCTCCTCGAGCAGCAGGCCGAGGCGCTGGCCGAGCACGTCGCGCTTCGACCAGCGGTTGATCGAGGCGACGCAGTCCGCGGCCCGCACGGCTTCGCCGTCGTGGAAGCGAAGCCCCGGTCGCAGCCGGATGGTCCAGGTCAGGCCATTATCCGTGACCTCGTGCCCCTCGGCCATCTGCGGGCGCGGGCGGAAATCCGCGCCGAGGCCGAACAGCGTGTCATAGATCATCAGCCCGTGGTTGCGGACGATGACGGCCGTGGACCAGACCGGGTCGATGTTCGAGAGGTTGCTCTGCGGGATAAAGCGCAGCGTGCGCGCGGCGGCCTGGCCGAAGGCGATGCGCGGGGCGGCGAGCAGCGCGGCCGGGGCAGCCAGGACAGTGCGGCGGGAGGGCATGGCGGTCTCCGTTGTTGGGGAGGCGGCGGGAGGATGGGGCGGCTTGCGGGGGCCGGCAAGGGCAGCCGGCACGCGGGGCCGCTGACAGCGCGCGCGCGCCGGCGCAGTCTGCGCGCGCCCCGCGAATCCGAGGAGACCGCAGATGGACTTGCCGCAGTACGAGACGCTCGCCCTCGAGGCGCCCGAGCCGCACATACTGGTGGTGCGGCTGAACCGGCCGCAGGCCGCGAACGCCCTGAACACGCAGATGGGCCGCGACCTCCATGCCTGCTGGTCGCACCTGATCGCCGAGCCCGGCGACGTTCGCTGCGTGGTCTTCGCCGCGGCCGGCGAGAAGGCCTTCTGCGGCGGCGGCGACCTCAAGGAACGCCACGGCATGACCGATGCGCAGTGGCGCCATCAGCACGAGATCTTCGAACGCGCCTACTGGACGCAGCTTGACTGCCCGATCCCGATCGTCGCGGCGGTGTCCGGGCACGCCTATGCCGGCGGGCTTGAGATGGTGCTGGCTTCCGACTTCGCTTACGGGCTTGCGGCCGCGCGCTTCGCGCTGACGGAGGTCACCATCGGCATCATGCCGGGCGCGGGCGGCACCCAGACCCTGCCGCGCATCGTGGGCGAGCGGCGCGCCAAGGAGATCATCCTGACCGGCCGCCCCTTCACCGCGGCCGATGCGCTCGACTGGGGCATCCTGAACCGCGTGCTCGACACGCGCGAGGCGCTGACGGAGGCCGTGATGGAAACCGCGCGCACCATCGCGCGCAACGCGCCGCTGTCGGTCCGCCAGGCGAAGCGGTCGATGCATTACGGCCTGCAGATGGACATCCGCACGGCGCTGCGCTTCGAGATCGAATGCTACAATCAGCTCGTCGGGACCGAGGACCGGCGCGAGGGCATCGCGTCCTTCAACGAGAAGCGGAAGCCGGTGTTCAGGGGGCGCTGAGCGCCCCCCTCAGTTCGCCGAGGCGCCGGTGGCCTGGATGATCGGGCGCCACTTCGCCGTCTCGGCGCGGATGTAGCCGACCAACTCCTCGGGCGTCGACGGCGCCGGCTCGAGCCCGTGCTTCGCCAGGTTCGCGACCACGTCGGGGTCGCGCATCGCCTCGTTCAGCGCGGCGTTCATGCGGTCGACGATCGGCCGCGCCATCCCGCGCGGGCCCATCAGCGCGTACCAGTTCGCGACCTCGTAGCCGGGCAGGTTGGCCGCCTCTGCGACCGTGGGGACCTCGGGCAGAAGGGGGCTGCGCCGCGGCAGCGGCACGGCCAGCGCGCGCAGCCGCCCGACCTCGACATGCGGCAGCACCGTCGCCGCCGTCGCGATCGAGAAATCGACCTTGCCCGACAGCAGGTCCGTGATGAGTTGCCCGCCGCCGCGGTAGGGCACGTGGACGGTGCGGATGCCGGCCATGCTGTCGAGCAGCGCGCCGCCGAGATGCCCCGCGCCGCCGACCCCGGAGGATCCATAGGCCAGCGCATCCGGTCGGGTGCGCGCCGCCGCGATCATCTCGGGCAGGCTGCGCCAGGGCCGGTCGGGCGGCACGACCAGCACGTTCGTCACCTCGACCGAACGGCCGATCGCCGTCAGGTCCGCCAGCACGTCGAAGGGCAGCCGCGTCATGATCGGGTTCATCACCAGGGAGGCGATGGTGCCCATCATGAAGGCGCTGCCGTCGGCCGGCGCGTTGACGGTCGCCTCGCTGGCCAGGTTGCCGCCGGCGCCGGGGCGGTTCTCGATCACGATCGGCTGGCCGAGCAGCGCCTGCAGCTTCGCGCCGATGGTGCGCGTGGTGATGTCGGTGCCGCCGCCCGGGGCGAAGCCGACCAGGATGCGCAGCGGCCGCGTCGGCTGCCATTGCGCGAGGGCGGGCCGGGCCAGGACCGTGAGCGCAGCCGCGCCCGCGAGGCGTCGTGTGAGCATGTCGTCTCCTCCGCCCCCGGCAGGGCTGTGGCAGGCTAGCCCGGCACCCTGCGTCGCGCCAGCCGGGGTCCGCGCTAAGCTGGCGTCACCGCGAGAGGGGCTGAGCATGGCGACGGGATCCATTCAACGCGCAGTCTTCCTGCGCGCGACGATGCGGGGATTGCGGCTGACCTGGCCGATCCTCTCGGCGACGCTCAGCGTCAAGCTCGGGCTCGGCCTGGCGGTCGCGCTGGCCGAGGGCTGGAGCGCGATGGACGGGCTGTACTTCGCCTTCGTCACGGGCCTGTCGATCGGCTACGGCGACCTGGTGCCGCATGGTGTCGCGACGAAGGTGCTTGCGGTCGCGATCGGGCTGACCGGGCTGGTGTTCACCGGGCTGGTGGCGTCGATCGCGGTCGCCGCGGTGCAGCAGGCGCTGCGCCAGGAGCCCGCGGCCGGCGCGAACCGGCGCTAGCCCGTGCGGGCCAGCGCCCGGCGGCGGACCTCGGCCGCCTCCAGCCCCGCCGCGCGCATGTCCCGCAGCGTTGCGGCGCGGTCGCGCTTGGCGAGCCGTCGGCCCGCCGCGTCGCTCAGCAGCGCATGATGCGCGTAGCGCGGCTCCGGCCAACCCATCAGGTGCTGCAGCAGCCGGTGCAGATGCGTCGCGGGGCGCAGGTCCTCCCCGCGCGTCACGAGCGTGACGCCCTGGACCGCGTCGTCATGCGTGACGCAAAGGTGGTAGGAGGCGGGCACGTCCTTGCGCGCCAGCACCGCGTCGCCGAACTGCGCCGGGTCGCAGACGAGCCGCGTGCCGTGTTCCTCGAAGGTCAGCGGCGCCGCGAGCGTCGCCAGCGCAGTCCGCATGTCGAGGCGCAGCGCATGCGCCTCCCCGTGCGCGAGGCGCGCGGCGCGCTCCGCGGTCGGCAGGCGCCGGCAGGTGCCGGGGTAGAGCGGCCCGTCCGGCCCGTGCGGCGCCGCGGCGCTCGCCGCGATCTCGCGCGCGATCTCGGCCCGCGTGCAGAAGCAGGGATAGAGCAGCCCGCGCGCCTGCAACGCATCCAGCGCCCGGCGATACTCCGGCAGGTGCGCCGACTGCACCCGCACCTCCCCGTCCCAGTCGAGGCCGAGCCAGGCGAGGTCCGCGAGGATCGCCGCCGTGAAGTCCGGGCGGCAGCGCTGGGGATCGATGTCCTCGATGCGCAGCAGGAAGCGCCCGCCAGCCTCGCGCGCCAGGCGCCACGCCACCAGCGCGGCATGCGCGTGGCCGAGATGGAGGTATCCCGTCGGGCTCGGTGCGAAGCGGGTGACGATGGCGGTTGCGCCCATGGCCCATGCCCGGTAGCGGGCTGGCCTTGGTCATCGCAAGGGGGATCGGCGGATGGAGAAGCTGGACGGGCCGCGCTTCGGCCCCGCGGCCGGCGGGGCGCCCGACGCGCTGGTCGTGCTGGTGCACGGCTTCGGCGCGGATGGGCATGACCTGATCGACCTGGCCGCGATGTGGGCGGAGGCGGTGCCGGGCGCGCTGTTCGTGGCCCCGCATGCGCCCGAAGCCTGCGACGGCGTGCCCTTCGGGCGGCAATGGTTCCCGCTTTGGGATCGTTCGGCGGCGCAGCTTGAGGCCGGGGTCGCTTCGGCCGCCACGGCGCTCGGCGCCTTCGTGGCGGCCGAGGCGGCGCGGCTGTCCCTGCCGCCGGGGCGGGTCGGCCTGATGGGATTCAGCCAGGGCGCGATGACGGTGCTGGAGGCCGGGCTGCGCGGCGCCGTGCCGGATGCGGCCTGCGTGCTCGCCTATTCGGGCGGCATGATCGGGGGCGAGCGTCCGGTCGCCGCGCGGCCGCCGGTGCTGATCGTGCATGGCGACGCCGACGAGGTCGTGCCCGCCGCCGCGTCCCGCACCGCGGAGGCTGCGCTGCAGGGCGCCGGCGTGCCGGTGCGCGCGCTGTTCCGACCCGGCCTCGGGCATGGGCTGGACGAGGTCGGGCTCGCCGCCGGGGCCGAGGTGCTGCGCGGCGTGCTGGGCGCCGTGTGACAAGCCCCTGACACCCTGAGCCGAGGGTTGCGGCGCCCCCGGGCGCATGGCAATCATGCACCGCACACGCGGCGGCGCCACTGTATCTGGGGCCTTTCCGCCGGGTCAGGCCCCAAGGTCTAGGTGGCGCACCGCTGGAAGGAGCGGCGCTTGCCAGACGGCGGACACTTCATCGGCGGCCAGTCCTACCCGGCGCTCGTGCTGAACGCCGATTTCCGTCCATTGTCCTATTTCCCGCTCTCGGTCTGGGCGTGGCAGGACGCGATCAAGGCGGTCTTCCTCGACCGGGTCTCCGTGCTGTCGGAATACGAGGTCGAGGTGCATTCGCCGTCGCTGGCGCTGCGGCTGCCCTCGGTCATCGCGCTCAAGGAATTCATCCCGGCGGCGCGGCGGCCGGCCTTCACGCGCTTCAACGTCTTCCTGCGCGACCGGTTTGAATGCCAGTACTGCGGCCTGGGCCGGCCGACGCCGGAACTCACCTTCGACCACGTCATCCCCCGCTCGCGCGGCGGGCGGACCAGCTGGGACAACGTCGTGACCGCCTGCGGCCCGTGCAACCTGCGCAAGGGCAGCCGCCTGCCGCGGGAATGCCACATGCTGCCGCGCCAGGAACCGCGCCAGCCCACCACCTGGGAACTGCAGGACAACGGGCGCGGCTTCCCGCCGAACTACCTGCACGAATCCTGGCGCGACTACCTCTATTGGGACAGCGAGTTGGAAGGCTAGGTCGACACAGCCGCCACGGCCTGTCGCGCGCCTGCGTCATGGCCCGCAGGGATACGGGACCAGCCACCAGCCGGGATGCCCTGTCCGCGACGGCCCTCGGCAACACGCGGCCGGCGAAAGCGTCACCCCTTCACCGCCCCGGCCGTCAGCCCCGCCACGATCCGCCGCTGGAACACGAGCGCCAGGGCGATCAGCGGCACCGTCACGATGACGGAGGCCGCCATGATCCGCCCCCAGGGCAGCTCGAAGCTGCTCGACCCGCTGATCAGCGCGATCGCGACCGGCACGGTGCGCATCTCGTCCGTCAGGGTGAAGGTCAGCGCGAACAGGAACTCGTTCCACGCCGCGATGAAGGCGAGCAGCGCGGTCGTCACCATCGCGGGGCCCATCAGCGGCAGGAAGATGCGCGTCAGCACGATCCAGGGCGTGGCGCCGTCGATCACGGCCGCCTCCTCCAGCTCGAGCGGCATCTCGCGCATGAAGGTGGTCAGCACCCAGGTCGTGAAGGGCAGCGTGAAGATCAGGTAGGACAGCACGAGCCCGCCCAGGCTGTTGTAGAGGCCGAGCGCACGGATCAGCTCGAACAGCCCCGCCAGCACCGCCACCTGCGGGAACATCGAGACCGCGAGGATGGCCGAAAGCATCAGCCCCCGCCCGCGGAACACCACGCGGCCGAGCGCGAAGGCGGCCGTGACCGCAAGCGCCAGCGAGATCGCCACCACCGACCCCGCGACGACGACCGAATTCAGGATGTTCCGCGCGAAGGGGCCGTCGCGGAAGACGGCGGCGTAGTTGTCCCAGGCCGGGCGCGCGGGAAAGGCCTCCACCGTGAACAGCGCGCTTCCCGCCTTCAGCGAGGACACCACGGCCCAGTAGAAGGGGAACAGCGTGTAGAGCGCGATCGCCGCCAGCAGCAGCGCGAAGGCTGCGCGCCCGACCAGGCGCCTCAGGCGCCGCGCGCTCATCGCCCGGGCTCCCCGGCGCCCAGCCGCACGCGGCCGAGTGTCACCAGCAGCACCGTCGCCGCCGCGATCACCAGGAACAGCCCGGTCGCCGCCGCAGAGCCGTAGCCGACATCCTGGAACTCCACGAGGTGCCGGCGCGCATAGACCGACATCGATGCCGTTGCCGCGCTGCCGCCCGTCAGCACGTACATCAGGTCGAAGACGCGCAGCGCATCCAGCGTGCGGAAGATGATGGCGACCATCAGCGCCGGGCGGATCAGCGGCAGGGTGATGCGGAAGAAGCGGCCGACCGGGCCGAGCCCGTCGATCTCCGCGGCCTCGTACAATTCGCCCGGCAGCAGTTGCAGGGCGGCCAGCGTCAGCAGCGCCATGAAGGGCGTGGTCTTCCAGACATCCACCGCGACCACGGCCCAGAGCGCCAGGTCCGGGTCGGCGGTGAAGGCGAGCGGCTCCGCGATCAGGCCGAGGCCGAGCAGCGCCTCGTTCACCACGCCCACCTGGTCGTGCAGCATCCAGCCCCACATCTGCGCCGAGACGACGGTCGGAATCGCCCAGGGCACGAGCATCGCGGCCCGCATCAGCCCGCGCCCGCGCATCCGCGCATCGAGCGCGAGGGCGATGACGATGCCGAGCACCGTCTCGATCGCCACCGACACGATCGCGAAGACGAGCGTGTTGCGGACCGCGCCCCACCACTCCGGGTCCTCGGCCAGGAAGGCGTAGTTGAGCAGCCCGACGAAGGCCGGCGGCGCAAGGTCGTCGAGCCGCGCATCGGTGAAGGACAGCCAGATCGTGCGCGCCAGCGGCCAGCCCGCGACCAGCAGCAGCGCCACCACCATGGGCAGCAGGAACAACCAGGCGGCGCGGCGGCGTTCCAGCGCGAGCGCGGACAGGCCGCGTCGTGCGCGCGCTACCACCGCCCGCCGCGCCCGATGCGCGTCAGGTTGCGTTCGAGCCGCAGCAGCGCCGGTGCCGCCTGGCTGCGGCCGGACAGCACCGCATGCACGGCGTTCCAGACCTCCGCCGAGACCTGGTTGTAGCGCCCGCCCGTGACGCCCGAGGGGCGCGCCACGGCATTCTCGAAGGTGGCGCGCAGCGTCCCGAAGAAGGGATTGGCGGCGAGCACCTCGGCATCGTCATAGAGGTCGCGGATGGTCGGGTTGAAGCCGCCCGCGATGGCGCGGCGCTTCTGCTCGGCGCGGGAGGCGAGGTGGCGCACCAGCGCCACCGCGGCCTCCGGATGGCGCGAATAGCGCGGCACGCCGAGCTGCTCCCCGCCCAGCGTCGCAACGGGGCGACCGCCGTCGATCCCCCGCGGCAGCGCGGCGACGCCGACCCGGCCGGCGACCGCGCTGCCCGGCGCGTTCAGCAGCGGCCAGGCGTAGGGCCAGTTGCGCATGAACACCGCGTTGCCGGACTGGAACACGGCGCGCGCCTCCTCCTCGGCGTAGTTCAGCACGCCGGGCGGCGCGATGGTGCCGACCCAGGCGGCGGCATCGGTCAGCGCCGCCGCGGCGCGCGGGTTGTTCACCGTGATGCGGCCATCGGCGTCGACGATCGTGCCGCCATCGTGGCTCGCGATCCATTCGAGCGCGTTGACCGTCAGCCCCTCATAGGCGCGGCCCTGGAACACGAACCCCCAGAGGCGCGCATCGCCGGCGGCGCGCTCGGCCTGCATGATGGCCTGCGCGGTCTCGGCCAGCGCCTCCCATGTCGCGGGCACCGGGTGCCCGTGCTTCTCCAGCAGATCGCGGCGGTAATACAGCACGCCCGCGTTGGTGAACCACGGCATGGCGACGAGCCGCCCGTCCACCGTGTTGTTCGCCACCACGGCCGGGAAATGCGCGTCGAGCGTCGCGCGGTCGACATGCGGCGCGAGGTCGAGCAGGTGCGCGCCAAGGATGCCGGGCCACACGACGTCGAGCTGGAGCACGTCGATGTCGCCCGACCGCGCGGCGAGCAGCTGCTGGTAGAGCGCCAGGCGTTCGGTGCTGCCGGCCGGCGTCGAGACCATCTCGACGCGGTTGCCGGTCTCGCGCGCCCAGGCCTCGGCGCCCTCCCGGCAGAGCGCCGCCTCGATGCCGACGGCGCCGCAGGAGACGGTGAGCGTGACCTCCGCCCGGGCGGGGAGGATCGCGAAACACGCGGCCAATGCCGCGGCGAGGGTGAGGCGCATATCCTTCCTCCCGGCTGCGTTTGCGTGGGCAGTCTACCCCCGCAACGCGCCGGGAGGCGAAAAAGCGGCGCGTCAGATCCGTTCGCTGAGCCGGATCGCGACCTTGCAGCCAGCCTTGATCGCCGCGCTCAGCAGGCGGTAGGCGGGCGCCTGCTCCGCTTCGTTCTCGAGGCCGATGTCGCGGTGCTCCAGTTCCTCGGCGCGGAATTTCTCGATATGCGCCTTCAGCTCGGCCTCGTCCTCGCCGAGTTCCTCCTCCTGCGCGCGGTAGTGCTCGTCGATCGCTTCCTCGACCGCGACGGTGCAGGCCATGGCGCCCCGGTGTCCGAGCAGCGCCGTCGCGGCGCCGAGCGCGAAGCCGGCAACATGCCAGACCGGCAGCAGCGCGGTCGGGCGCACGCGGCGCTCCCCGATCAGGCGGGAGAACGTGTCGAGGTGGACCTGCTCCTGCGCCTTCATGTGTTCGATCATCGGGCCGTATTTCGTCCGGCCGAGCACGGCGAGCTGCCCCTCGTAGATGCGCTTGGCGCCGTATTCCCCGGCATGGTCGACGCGGATGGCGCGCCGCACGTATTGGCGCGGGGTCGGGTCGCCGGGCAGGCGGGTCTCGGCGGTGGTGCGGGCGGTCATGCGCGTGCTCCTCGGCGGGCCAGCAGCAGCGCCAGCGCGCCAAGGCCCAGCCCATAGATGAGGTTCATCGCCGCCATGGAAAGCGGCAATCCGGGAATGAGGTAGGTGGCGGCATCGCAGGGCTTGGCGGGCGCCGCGGCCAGGCTGCGCATCATGTCGTCGACGGACAGCCCGGCGCCCGCGGTCGGCGCCGCGCAGCCGGGCAGCGGGGAGGGCCACCAGCCCTGCTCCACGCCCACATGCAGGGCGCCGATCCCGGCCGAGGCCAGGGCCGCGACCCCGGCCAGCGCCAGCAGCGCCGCGCGTCCCCGCCCGGGCACCAGCAACGCGAGCGCCGCCAGCCCGGCCCCGGCCCAATAGGGCCAGCGCTGCCAGAGGCAGAGCGCGCAGGGCGGCAGCCCCCACCAGGTCTCGGTGCCCAGGGCGAACAGCGGCGCGCCGGCGGAAAGCAGCAGGATGATCACGGCCGGACCCATGGCCCATCATGTCGCGCGGCCGGCCGGCCGGCGCAACTGGACCGCCCGGGGCCGCCCGCCTAGCCTTCGCCGCGACAAGCGGGAGGGACGCGATGCGCAAGCTCTGGGGCCGGGCAAGTTCGAGCAACGTCATGAAGGTGCTCTGGACGCTGGAGGAACTCGGACTCGACTACGAGCGGATCGATGCCGGCGGTACCTTCGGGCGCACCCGCGAACCCGCCTACCGCAGCATGAACCCGATGGGCCTGGTGCCGACGCTGCAGGACGACGACGGCTGGTCGGCCTGGGAAAGCAACACGATCTGCCGCTATCTCTGCAACGCCCATGCGCCCGACAGCCCGCTCTATCCCGCGGCGGCGCGCGCCCGCGCGGCGGTCGAGACCTGGATGGACTGGACGCTCGGCCACGTCACCAACCCGATGGTGACCATCTTCTTCACCCATGTCCGCATCCCAGAGCCCGACCGCGACTGGGCGGCTGAGGGCAAGGCGCGGGAAGACTGCGGCAAGCTCTGGCGCATCGTCGATGCCGCCGCCGCGGGCAAGCGGTTCCTGTGCGGGGATGACCTGACGCTGGCCGACATCGCGATGGGGTGCTGGATCCACCGCTGGTTCGCGCTGCCGATCGAGCGGCCGGACCTGCCGAACCTGCGCCGGCTGTACGATGCACTGCTGGAACGTCCGGGCTTCACCCGGCACGTCGCGCTGCCGCTGGCGTAGAACAGGCCGGGGGAGGAGAATCTCCCCCCGGGGCTCCCGCCCTTCCCTGGCACCCGTTGCGGGTCCGGGAAGCGGGAGCGCCACGCCGAAAAGGAAGGTTGGGGGGCGGACGGAGAGGTTGCCTTCCCCCATTCGCTCGCAAGGGAGGACCAAATGACCGAGACCACCACCAGCCACGCCGAGGAAGCCCATTTCGAGCGCGGCCTGCGCGCCTTCTTCGAATACCGCGACCTCGGCATCCGGGAGGCCACCGGCGGTGCCTTCGGCGCGCATGTCATCCGCGCCATCCCCGGGGAGCACGCCACCGGCCAGTGGCACACCCACGACCTGAAGTTCCAGATGTTCTTCGTGTTGAAGGGCTGGGTGCGCTTCGAATACGAGGATATCGGCGAGAAGACCTTCTGCGCCGGCGATTCCTGCTACCAGCCGCCTTTGGTCAGGCACCGGGAGGTCGAGCATTCGGATGACCTGGAACTGATCGAGATCGTGGGGCCGTCCGAGTTCGCGACGGAGAACGTCCCGGCCCCGGCGCGTGCGGCGGAATAGCCCGGTGGGCTGGACGCGAGGCGGCGGGCCCGGCTAGGCAGGGGTCGGCCAGGGCCCCTGTGGCGGAACGGTAGACGCAGGCGACTCAAAATCGCTCGCCCGAAAGGGTGTGGGAGTTCGAATCTCCCCGGGGGCATGGCCATGGGTTCGAGACGGCAAAGGATCGGCAGGTGCCACCTGACCTGCCGCCGATCGTTCCCCACCTTGATCACGTCCGCTTCATCCTTGGCCTGCCCGCGGTCGGCTTCCTCGCCGCGCCGCTCCTCATCCTGGTCCATGACGGCTGCGGGGCTCTCATCGCCTTCGCCGCGATGGGATAGGGAGCCTCTGCCGTCCTGCCCACCTGCGCCCTTTGCGGTGCTCGGCCGCTGTTTATGGTCCTGACGCTCGGCACGGGCCTGAACCTCCTGTGTCCTGGTCCGGCAACGGCCCCACCCTTTCCGCGCTTCGACGCCGCAACCGGTGAGATGGTGGGCCGCTACGGGCGGCGCGGGTGCCCGGCGCAGCATGGGAGGGCACCTGGGATCCTGGGCCGGCAGGAACCAGCGGCCACCCCGTTCCCCGGGTTGCGCGAAGCGCCGCCGGGCGCCGCGGGATCGCCGGCACCCCCGACACTCCGGCAACGGGTCCCCATGAGAATTCGGTCTCCGCGCCGGGGGCCGGGAAGTCTTCGGCCCGTTCGTCCCGCTCCCGTTCCTGAGGGGCTCCGGCGTTGTTGTCGCGGCGATCCAGTCCATCCGGCAACCGCTCCGCTGGTGGTGAACCCGGCACCACCCCCGGCCGGCCAAACCTTGCCTTTCGCGTCCATTCGCGCCAAAGACGGCGCCCGATCCCTTACCCCACCCCGGATTCCGGAGGGCCACCCATGGCCTCGTCCTTCGACCGCATCGCCGACATCATCGCCGAGAACAGCGAAGTCGAGCGGGACAACATCCTGCCCGACAGTCACGTCATCAACGACCTCGGCATCGACAGCCTGGACTTCCTCGACATCGTCTTCGCCATCGACAAGGCCTTCGGCATCAAGGTCCCGGTCGAGGCCTGGACGCAGGAGGTCAACGCGGGCAACGCGCCGGCCGAGCAGTACTTCGTCATGAAGAACCTGGCCGCTCGCATCGACGAGCTCGTGGCGGCGAAGGCGGGCTGACGTCGTGACGCGGCCGCGCCGGCCGTCCGATCACCGTCGCGCCGTCGGCGCGACGCATCTGCGCCGCGCGGCTGGCGCGATCCGTCGACACCGCGCCGCGGGCGCGAAGACCTGAATCGACCGGCCCCCGAACATGCGCCTGGAATACTTCCAGATGGTGGACCGCGTGGCCTCGCTCGACGGTGAGGCCATCGTGGTGGAAAGCACCATCCCCGACGCCTCCCCGGTCTTCGAGGGGCACTTCCCGGGCTATCCGCTGATGCCGGGCGTGCTGCTGGTCGAGACGATGGCGCAGGCCTCCGGCTGGCTGCTGCTGAAACTCATGGACTTCCGGCGCATGCCCTTCCTGATGGGGGTGAAGGAGGCGAAGTTCCGCTCCTTCGTCGGCCCCGGCACGCCCGTGACGGTGCATGCGACGCGCCTGCACGACGGGTCGGGCTACGCCGTGACCAAGGCGCGCATCGAGGCCGCGGGCAAGCGGGTATGCGACGCGGAGCTGACGCTGCGCATCATGGACTTCCCCGCCCCCGAACTCGCCGCCGCCATGAAGCGGCGCGGGCAGGAGCTCGGACTCGCATGACCAGGCAGGACGTCGTCATCACCGGCATCGGCCTCGTCTCCTCGCTTGGCGAGGGGCCGGACACGCATTGGGACATCCTGTCCAGGCCCGGCGCCGCGCCCGTGCTGGACGAGGCCACCTTCGCCCCCTGGCCGGTGCATCCCCTGCCGGCGCTGAACCTCGACGCGCAGATCCCGAAGAAGGGCGACCAGCGGCAGATGGAGCCCTGGCAGCGCCTCGGCACCTATGCCGCCGGACTCGCCATCGACCAGGCGGGCGCGCGCGGGCTCGTGTCCGACATGCACCTGATCGTTGCCGCCGGCGGCGGCGAGCGCGACGTCGCGGTGGACGAGGCGGTGGCGACCGCGCTCTGCACGACGCCGCCCGCGGAAGCCGGTCCGATCCTCAACGAACGTCTCGCGACCGACCTGCGGCCGACGCTGTTCCTGGCGCAGCTGTCCAACCTGCTCGCCGGCAACATCTCGATCGTGCATGGCGTGACCGGCTCCTCCCGCACCTTCATGGGGGAGGAACAGGCGGCGGCCGATGCGGTGCGCATCGCGGCCGCGCGGCTTTCGGAAGGGCGCGGCGGCATTGCGCTGGTGGGCGGCGCCTATGCGTCCCAGCGCTGGGACCTCGTGCTGCTGTACGGCGCCGGCGGCGCGGTCTGGCGTGGCCCCTTCGCCCCGGTCTCGGCACGCCCGGACCCGGGCGGATTCGTGGGCGGTGCGCTCGGCGCCTTCCTGGTGCTGGAGACTGCCGGGCATGCCGCGGCGCGCGGCGCGAAGCCCCTGGCCCGCCTGGCCGGCGTCGCCACCGATGTGGCGCATGTGCGCGCCGGGGGCGGCGCGGCGCGGGCGGCTCAGGCGCTGCACGCCAGGCTCGGCGCCCCGGCCGGCGCGGGGCTCGGCGTGCTCTCCGGCATGACCGGGGTGGCCGAGGCACGGGCGGAGGAGGACGCCTTCCTTGCCACGCTCGGCGCGATCGCGGTGCGGCGCACCGGATCGCTGCTCGGCCATGGGGTGGAGGCGGCCTTCCCGGCCAATGTGGCGCTCGGTGCGCTGGCGCTGTCGCGCGGCGGCTTCTACCCGGCCATGGACCCCGCGGATGCCGGGGACGGGGCGGTCGAGCGCATCCTCGTCACCGGCTTCGGCCAATGGCGCGGCGAAGCCCTGGCCCTGCTGGAGCGCGCGGCATGAAGGACCATCTCGGGCGGCCGTTGGTCGCTGTCACCGGCATCGGCATCGTCACGCCGCTCGCCTGGGGGCGGGAGGCGAGCTGGGCGGCGGTCAAGGCGGGCAAGTCGGGCATCTCCCGCATCCGCCGCTTCCCGGTCGACAAGCTGCGCACCACCATCGCCGGCACGGTCGAATTGCCGGAGGAGGCGGCCGGCGGGCCGGTCGCGAGTTCCCCCCTCCGCGTCGAGCGCATGGCCGCCGCGGCGATCGAGGAAGCGCTGGCGCAGGCTGCGCTTGGAACGGGCGGCGCCTTCCCTGGCCCGCTCATGCTCGGCATGCCGCCCGTCGAATACGAATGGCCGCAGCGCTTCGAACTTGCGCGGCAGGCCAATGGCGACGGATCCTATCGCGCGGCGCTGGGCGTGGCGGCTGGGCGGCAGGACCTCTACGAGACCTTCATGTTCGGCGGCGTCGGCGAGCATCTGGCCGTGCGCTTCGGCACCACAGGCGCGCCGATCGCGCTCACCACCGCCTGCGCCACCGGCGCCTCGGCCATCCAGATGGCGGTCGAGGCGATCCAGCGCGGCGAGGCGGCGGCCGCCATCGCGCTCGGCGCCGACGGTTCGGTGCAGCCCGAGGCGGTGATCCGCTTCTCGCTGCTCTCGGCGCTGACGGCGCGGAACGACGCGCCGGAAAAGGCATCCCGACCCTTCGAGAAAACCCGCGACGGCTTCGTGATGAGCGAAGGCGCGGCCGCGCTGGTGCTGGAGAGCCTCGAGCACGCGACGGCGCGCGGCGCGACGGTACTTGGCATCCTTTCGGGCTGCGGCGAACGCGCGGACAGCTTCCACCGCACGCGCTCGAACCCCGACGGCCACGCCATCATCGGCGCCATGCGCAATGCCATCGCCGATGCTGGGCTCGCGCCCGCCGACGTCGGCTACGTCAACGCGCACGGCACCGGCACGCCGGAGAACGACAAGATGGAGACGCTCGGCATGCGCGCCGTCTTCGGCGAGGCGCCGCCGCCCATTTCCTCCAACAAGTCGATGATCGGCCACACGCTGAGCGCCGCAGGTGCCATCGAGGCAGCCTTCAGCCTGCTGACCATCCGCGACCAGGTGCTGCCGCCGACGATCAACCACAACGAGCCCGATCCGGCGATCACGCTCGACGTGGTGCCGAATGTCGCGCGGAGCGTGTCGGGGCTGCGGCACGTGCTGTCGAACTCCTTCGGGTTCGGCGGCCAGAACGTGTGCCTCGTGGTGAGCGCGGCGCCTTGAGTTTCGTGCGGGGGAGGGGAACCTCCCCCGCGCCCCCTCCCTTCTCTGGCATCTGGCGCCGATCCTGGGTGGTCGGGCGCCAGGTGCCCGAGAAGGTTGAGGGGGGTTCGGGGGGAGAAGTTCCCTTCTCCCCCTGCCGTCCTGGGAGACTTCCATGCGTGCCCTTCGCCTGCATGCCGACCGCGACCTGCGCCTCGAGGAGGTGCCCCCGCCGCCGCCGCCCGCCCCGGGCGAGGTCACGCTGCGCATTCACGCCGTCGCGCTGAACCACATCGATGTCTGGGGTTTCCGCGGCATGGCCTTCGCCAAGCGGGAGATGCCGCTGATCGTGGGCGCCGAGGCGGTCGGCGAGATCGTCGCCGTGGGCGAGGGCGTCACGGCCTGGAAGGTCGGCGACCGCGCCGCCCCCTATGGCGCGCTGACCTGCGGCACGTGCCGCCGCTGCCGCGCGGGGCAGGACAACCTGTGCGAGGACGTGCGCGGCGTGAAGGGCTTCCACGTCGGCGGCTTCGCCTGTGAGCTGGTGAACCAGGAAGCGCGGCTGCTGGTGCGGGTGCCGGACGGCATCTCCTGGGAGGATGCCGCCTGCGGGCCGATCACCTTCTCGACCGTCGAGCACATGCTGTTCGACAACGCGAAGCTCGAGCCCGGGGAGACGATCCTCGTGCATGCCGCGGGGTCGGGCATCGGCACGGTGGCGGTGCGGATCGCCAAGGACCTGGGCTGCACGGTCATCGCGACGGCGGGCGACGACGAGAAATGCGCCAAGGCGAAGACGCTGGGTGCCGACATCGTCGTAAACTACACGACGCAGAACTTCCCGACGGTTGCGCGGCGCGCGACGGGGAAGGTCGGCGTGGACGTGGTGTTCGAGCATGTGGGGGCGTCCACCTGGGCGGGCTCGCTGCTGTCGCTGCGCATGGGCGGGCGGCTGGTGACCTGCGGGTCGACCTCCGGCGTCTCGGCCGAGACCAACCTCATGATGATCTTCCAGCGCCAGCTGCGTATCTTCGGGTCCTTCGGCGCCTCGATGCGCAACATCGCCGACGGCTACGCCAAGATGGCGCGCGGCATCCTGCCGGTGCTCGACACCGTGCTGCCGGTGGACCGCTTCACGGAGGGGCTCGACCGGCTGGAAAGCCGCCGGGTCTTCGGGAAGATCGTTGTTACGCTTTAAGGTCCGTCTCTGGCTTTTCGCCGATCGGCTGTTCGGGCTCCTGGTCCGGGCGGTCTTCGCGCTGCTGCGCCTGCTCGGGCCGGATATCGGGCCGCGCATCGGTGCCTTCCTGGCGCGCAGCCTCGGCCCCCTGACCTCGGCCAACCGCATCGGGCGGGAGAACATCGCCGCCGCCTTTCCCGGGAAATCCGAGGCTGAGCGCGCGGCCATCCTGACCGAGGCGTGGGACAATCTCGGCCGCGTCGCCTGTGAATACGTCCACATGGACCGGATCTGGGACTTCGACGCCGCGCGGCCCGATTCCGGGCGCATCACCGCGAGCCCGGAGACGGTCGCCCTCTATGAACGGCTGCGCGACGACGGCAAGCCGGCGATCGTGTTCTCTGCCCATCTCGCGAACTGGGAATTGCCGGCCATCGCCGCGGCGAAGCACGGGATCGAGAGCGCGGTCCTGTACCGCACGCCGAACAGCCCCGCCGTCGCGAAGGAAATCCTGCGCCTGCGCCAGGACAGCATGGGCACGCTGGTCGCCGCCGGCATGTCGGCGCCCTTCAAGCTGGCCCGCGCGCTGGAACGCGGGCTGCACGTCGGCATGCTGGTCGACCAGCGCTTCGGGCGCGGGCCGGTCGTGACGTTCATGGGCCGCCCAGCCTCGGCCAATCCGCTGCTGGCGCAGCTTGCGCGCCGCTTCGACTGCCCGGTGCATGGCGCGCGCGCGATCCGCCTGCCCGGTGGCCGCTTTCGCCTGGACCTGACCGAGGAAATCCCGATGCCGCGCGACGCGGAGGGCCTGGTGGACGTGGAGGGCGCGACGCAGGCCATGAACACCGTGATCGAGGGCTGGGTGCGGGAATGCCCCGGCCAATGGCTCTGGATGCATCGCCGCTGGCGGTAGGCCTGGCGGGCCGCCCGGCGTGCGGCGGGATTGGCGTCGACCGTTTCCCCTTCCTGGGCTGAGCCCGCCGCCCGAGACTGTCCATCGCCTCGGTGCGGCGAAGGAGGGTTCGGGACATGGACATCGCGATGGTGACGGCCGGCACGCTCGACATCGCGGTCGAGCTGCACGGCCCCGCGGACGGGCCGGCGGCGATCCTGCTGCATGGCTTCCCCGACGATGCGCGCGCCTGGGACGGGGTGGCGCCCGTGCTCGCGGCCGAGGGGTTTCGCGTGGTCGTGCCCTACCTGCGCGGCTACGGGCCGACACGCTACCGTGATGCCGCGACGCCGCGGTCCGGCCAGCAGGCGGCGCTGGGTGCGGACCTGCTGGCGCTGATGGACGCCATGGGCATCCGCCGGGCGCTGCTGGCGGGCTACGACTGGGGCGGCCGCGCCGCCTGCATCGTGGCCGCGCTCTGGCCCGAGCGCGTGCGCGGGCTGGTTTCCGGCAATGGCTACAACATCCAGGACATCGCGGGTGCGGCGCGCCCCGCGGCCGCCGAGCAGGAGGCGCGCTACTGGTACCAGTGGTACCTGCACACGCCGCGCGGGGCCGCGGGCCTCGAGGCCGACCGCCGAGGCTTCTGCCGCCTGCTCTGGCGCATGTGGTCGCCGGGCTGGCGCTTCACCGAAGCGGAATTCGCCCGCACGGCCGAAAGCTTCGACAACCCCGATTTCGTTGCGACTGTGGTGCAATCCTACCGCCACCGGCACGGGGCGGCGCCGGGCGACCCGGCACTCGAGGAGATCGAGCGGCGCCTGGCCGCACGCCCGCCGATCCGGGTGCCGTCGGTGGTGTTGCACGGGGCCGAGGATGGTGTGGATCCGCCAGGCAACAGCGAAGGCTCGGCGCGCCGGTTCGCCGGCCCCTTCCGGCGGGAGGTGGTGGCCGGCGCCGGCCATTTCCTGCCACGGGAAGCGCCACAACCCTGGGTAGTATCGCTGCGGGAGCTCCAAGGCCCCTAAATCCCCACAGTTTGTCTCATTTTGCAATAAATTAATCGCGAGTTGCGTTTACGTTCCTTTCTTGACGCATCTAAAGCGTCAATTTGCGCTTGAAGATACGCGCATAGGTGGTATTTTACCCTCGTACCGTGAGGGGACCGAAAATGCGCGTCTTACTCGTTGAGGATGATCTCACCACAGCACGCGGCATCTCATTGATGTTACGCGCCGCGTCGATGATCGTGGACACCGCCGACACCGGCGAGGAGGCCGTCGAGCTGGCCCGCCTCTACGATTACGACATCGTCATCCTCGACCTCATGCTGCCGGACATCGACGGCTCCGAGGTCGTCCGCCGGCTCCGCGCGTCGCGCATCGAGACGCCGGTTCTGATCCTTTCGGGCGTGTCGCGCCCGCAGACCAAGGTGAAGGTGTTCGGCATGGGTGCCGACGACTTCATCACCAAGCCCTTCGACCAGCAGGAACTGGTCGCGCGGCTGCAGGCGATCGTCCGCCGCGCCAAGGGGTTCAGCCAGCCGACGCTGTCGATCGGCCCGCTCAACCTCAATCTCGGCTCGCGCGAGGTGACGGTCACCGGCCGCGCGGTCCACCTGACCGGCAAGGAATACGCCATCCTCGAACTGCTCGCGCTCCGGAAGGGCGTGGTGATGACGAAGGAGGCCTTCCTCAATCACCTCTACGGCGGCATCGACGAGCCTGAGGTGAAGATCATCGACGTGTTCATCTGCAAGCTGCGCAAGAAGCTTGCCCAGGCGGGCGCGAGCGACCTGATCGGCACCGTCTGGGGGCGTGGCTACGTGCTGCGGGACCCCGCCGCGGGCCGCGGCGCCGCGGCATGGCAGCCCGCCGGCGCCGAGGGCGGCGGCGTGACGGCAATGGGCGCCGCGCCCGGCATGCAGGCGGCCTGACGCGACTTCGGCCGGGGGCGAGTGCCGCCCGGCCGCCGGTCCGGGGACACCGCCGCGGCGGGGGGCGGCCCCGCCGCCTGTCCTACCCCGCGCGCGCGGCCTGGCGAGCCTGCTCATAGACCCCGCGCTCCCCGGCCGCCGGCGCCAGCCGCTCGGTCAGGCCGAGCACCGTCTCGGCCCCGCCGAGATAGACGACGCCATCCGGCGCCACCATGCCGGCGAGCATGCCGAGCACGCGGGACTTGGTCGGCGCGTCAAAGTAGATCAGCACGTTGCGGCAGAAGATCACGTCGAAGCGGCCGAGGCCGCGCGCATCCTCCAGCAGGTTGAAGGGCTGCCATCGTGCCATGGCGCGCAGTTCGGGCTTCACGCACCAGCGCGCGCCGTCCTGCCGGAAATACTTGACCAGCATCTGCACCGGCAGGCCGCGCTGCACCTCGAACTGGGTGAAGGCGCCGTCCCTCGCGCGGTCGAGCATCTCGCGCGACAGGTCGGTGCCCAGGATCTCGACCCGCCGCCCGCCCAGCGCCGCGCCGAGCTCGGTCACCACCATCGCCACCGAATAGGCTTCCTGGCCCGAGGAGCAGGCCGCGGACCAGACCCTGAGAGCCTGGCCCGGCGCGCGCGCCGCCGCGAGCTTCGGCAGCAGCCGCCGCAGGTGGTCGAAGGGCTTGCCGTCGCGGAAGAAGGAACTCTCGTTGGTCGTCAACGCCTCGACCACCTCGGCGGCGAGCCTCTCCTCGCGCGCCGAGCGCAGCCGGAGCGCCAGCACATCCAGGCCCGCCAAGCCTTCCCGCCGCAGCATCGGACCAAGGCGCGTTTCGAGCATGTAGCCCTTGTCGGCCGTCAGGACGATCCCGGACCTCGCCTTCACGAGGCCGGACAGGAAGGCGAAGCTTTCGGGCGTCATGCAGTGACCCTCTCGGCCGCCAGCGCGGCGATGCGTTCGGCCAGCGCCTCGGGCGGCGCGACCAGCAGGGGCAGGCCGGCGCGCGCGACGGCCCCCGGCATGCCCCAGACGACGGAACTTGCCTCGTCCTGCGCCAGCACCGTGCCGCCTGCATACACGACGGCACGACAGCCCGAGAGCCCGTCATGGCCCATGCCGGTCAGGATCACGGCCAGCACCTTGCCGCCGGCGGCGCGTGCCGCGCTGCGCAGCATGGGATCGACGGCCGGGCGGCAGTAGTTCTCGGGCGGGTCGGCGGTCAGGCGCGCCCGGAAGCCGCCCGGCGCGGCCTCCACCAGCAGGTGGCGATCGCCCGGCGCCACGTGGATGCGCCCCGGCTCCAGCGCCTCCCCGTCCTGCGCCTCGGCACAGCGCAGCGCGCCGAGGCGGTCCAGGTGATCGGCCAGCATCGCGGTGAAGCCGGCCGGCATGTGTTGCACCAGCACGACCGGCACCGCCAGGCGCGGCAGCCTTCGGACGAGCGCGGCCAGCGCCTGCGGCCCGCCGGTCGAACAGCCGACCGCGACCAGGGCGGGACGCGCGCGGGCGGCCATCGGCGCGGCACGCGCCACCGGGGCGGGCGGGGCGGCGGGCTGCGGCGCGGCGCCCGGCCGGCCCTGGCGCTTCACGCGCGCCCAGCCCCGCACCTTCGCGATCAATTCCGCCCGGAAGGCGGGGTCCGCCGCGCCGCCCGCGGCACCCTGGGGCTTCGGCACGTAGTCGGCCGCACCCGCGGCCAGCGCCGCGATCGCGGCCTTGGCGCCGCGCTGCGTCAGCGCGCTTGCGACGATCACCGCCGCGGCCGGCGCAGCCTTCAGGATCCGCGGCAGCGCGGTCATGCCGTCCATCACCGGCATCTCGAGGTCGAGCAGCACCACGTCCGGCCGGGCGCCGGCGAGCGCATCGAGCGCCGCCTGCCCGTTCGCCGCCCGATGCACCACGCGGATCCCGGGCTCGGCTTCGAGGACGCGGCCGAGGATGGCGCGTACGGTCGCGCTGTCGTCGCACAGCATCACGCGCACCTCCACCGCCGCGGGCGGGGAGACCGTGGTCACGCGGCAGGCTCCAGCAGCCCCACCTGGGTGAACTTGTCGCGAAGGATCTCCGCGTCGAAGGGCTTCATCACGTATTCCTGGGCGCCGGCCTCCAGCGCCTCGACGATGCGGGCGAATTCGGATTCCGTCGTGCAGAGCACGATGCGCGGATGCTCCGCGCCGAATTCCGCCCGCGCGGCGCGCAGGAAGGTGATGCCGTCCATCACCGGCATGTTCCAGTCGAGCAGCACGGCGTCGGGCAGGCCGGCGCGGCAGGCGTCCAGCGCCTCCTGGCCGTCCTTGGCCTCGCGCACCGCGAAGCCGAAGCCCTCGATGATGCGGCGCGCGGCCTTCCGCACCACCAGGCTGTCATCCACCACGAGGCAGGTTCGTCCGCTCATCGCCGGCCCCTCAGCCGATCGCCAGCACGCGGTCGATGTCGAGCGCGATGAGCAGCCGCTGCTCCTGCCGCTGCACCCCGCGCGAGATGTCGCGCCAGAAGGCGTCGAGGGTGGGCGGATTGGGCTCGAACCCCTCGACGGGCAGGGGGATCACCTCGCCCACCTCGTCGACCAGGAGGGAATAGAGTTCCCCGGCCTGCTCCACCACCACGCTCATCGGCAGGATGTTGGCGTCGCGCGGCGGCAGGCCGAGGCGCAGCCGGAGGTCCACGGCCGTCACGATCCGCCCGCGCAGGTTCAGGCTGCCCGCCACCTCGCCCGGCGCCAGCGGGATGCGCGTGATGGCCTGCGGGCCGAGCACGTCGCGTACGAGCAGCACCGGAACGGCGCAGCCCTGCGCGGCCACGGTCATGGTCAGGAAGACCTGTTCCTCGTCGCGCACGGCACGGGGGGGCGGCATCGCGTCGCGCAGCGCGGGCGCCGGGGTCGTGGTCTGCTGCATGGCGTCCTCCTCAGCCCACGAGCGGCGCGGCGAGGCAGTCGGCCAGCGACTGCATCAACGCTTCCCGGTCGTACTTCGCGACATAATCGGTGAAGCCGGCGTCGCGGCCGCGCGCGACATCGGCGGGCTCGGCGCGGGAGGACAGCGCGATCAGCGGCACCTCCGCCCAGGCACCGCCCGCGCGCAGCGCGCGGGCGAAGGCAATGCCGTCCATCTCCGGCATCTCGATGTCCGAGACCACGGCGTCGAAGCGCGCGCCCTCCTCCCGCATCCGGAGGGCGGCGGCGGCGCTGTCCACCGCCGTCACGTCGAAGCCGGCGGCCGCGAGCGACGGCACGACCAGATGCCGGAAGAAGGCGCTGTCCTCCACCAGCAGCAGCTGCGGGCGGCTTGCCGCGGCGGCCGCGGGGCGCGCGGCGCGGAACCAGTCCTCCCCCCCCTGCGCAAGCCAGAAGGCCGTGTCGATCAGCTCGGTCACGCTGCCGGCCACGACCGCGCTGCCGATGAAGCCGGGCCGGCCGGATCCGGGCTGGATCGTCAGCCGCTCGTCGAGCACGTCGAGGATCTCATCGACCATCAGGCCCATGGCGCAGCCATTCTCGGTGAAGACCAGCACCGCCTGGCGGGCCGTGCCCTCGGGCCGCATCCACCCCGACGAGACCGGGATCAGGGGCATCAGCGCGCCGCGGTACTGCACCACGGGGGTCGCGCCCGACATCTCGATGCGTTCGGCCGGAATGTCCTCGAGCCGCGCCACCAGGCCGAGCGGCACCGCCTTCGGCGTCGCGTCCCCGGCGCGGAACAGCAGCAGCGAGGTGCGGCTGTCCGAGCGCAGCGACGACCCCGACGGCGGGCCGCGGCGCTGCTCGGCCCCGGCGGCGTCCGCACCGACACCGGTGGCGCGCGCGATCCCGTTCGGATCGAGGATCATGATGACGCTGCCGTCGCCCAGGATCGTGTTCCCGCTGAACATCGTGACGTGGCGCAGGATCGGCGCCACGGGCTTCACCACGATCTCCTCGGTGTCGAAGACGCGGTCGAGGATGATGCCGAAGGCCTGGCCGCCCACCTGCATCACGGCGACGAAGCCCGCTTCCCCGGGCGTGGCGGGCAGGCGCAACAGCCCCGCGAGCGAGACCAGCGGCAGCAGGCGGTCCCGCAGCCGCAGCACCGGTGCGTCCTTGATGTGCTCGATCCGCGGCGCGCCGTCCTGCACGGCGCCGCCGGCGGCGACGCGCACGAGCTCGACCACGCCGATCTGCGGCAGTGCGAAGCGTTCGCCGCCCGCCTCGACGATCAGCGCCGAGACGATGGCGAGCGTCAGCGGGATCTTGATGGTGAAGGTCGCGCCGCGCCCTTCCTTCGAGACGAGCTCGACCGTGCCGCCGATCTTCTCGATGTTGGTCTTGACCACGTCCATGCCGACGCCGCGGCCGGAGACCGAGGTGACCTGCTGCGCGGTCGAGAAGCCGGGGGCGAAGATGAACCGCAGGATCTCGCGCTCGTTCATCTGGGCAAGTTCGGCCTCGGTCGCGAGGCCGTTCGCGAGCGCCTTGCCGCGGATGCGTTCGATCGGCAGGCCGCGGCCGTCGTCGCCGATCTCGATGATGATGTGGCCGCCCTCATGGTAGGCGTTCAGGAGGATGCGGCCGGTCTCGGGCTTGCCGGCGGCGCGGCGGTCGGCCGGGCCTTCCAGCCCGTGGTCGGCGGAGTTGCGCACCATGTGCGTCAACGGGTCGCGGATCAGCTCCAGGACCTGGCGGTCGAGTTCGGTGTTCGCCCCGCGCATGTCGAGGTCTATCTTCTTGCCGAGCTCGTGCGCCAGGTCCCGCACGAGCCGCGGCAGCTTCGCCCAGGCATTGCCGATCGGCTGCATGCGCGTCTTCATCACCCCTTCCTGCAGGTCGGATGTGATGTGCGACAGCCGCTGCAGTGGCACCGCGAAGGCGTCGGCCTGGTTGGCGCGCGCCAGCTGCAGCAGCTGGTTGCGCGTCAGCACCAGCTCGCTGACCAGCATCATCAGGTCCTCGAGCACGTCGACCGAGACGCGGATGGTCTGAGCCGCGACGGCCCCGCCCTCGGGCACCGCCTCGGCCGCGGGCTCGGCGGCCGGCGATGCGGGCGCCTCGGCGGCGTCCGGCACGGCGATGCCGCGCCCCTCCGACGCCGCATCCAGGTCGGCGATCAGGGCCGCGTCGTCGCCCGCAGGCTCGCGCCCCGTGGCCTCGAGCCCGGCGACGATGAGCTTCACGCGGTCGAGCGCCGAAAGGATGGTCGTGATGCCGGCCGGCGTGACCTGCAGCGCGCCGTCGCGGTAGCGGCCGAGCACGTTCTCGGCCGCGTGCGCCACCTTCTCGAGCCGCGGCAGGCCGAGGAAACCGCAGGTGCCCTTGATGGTGTGCACGAGGCGGAAGACCTCGGACAGGGTCGGGTGGTCGTCCGGGGTGCGTTCGAGCCGCACGAGGGCGGAATCGAGCGCGGTCAGCCCTTCATGCGTTTCGGTCAGGAAGTCCGCGAGCAGATCGTCCATCGCCGTCCCCAGGCCTCGAGAGGGCCGGAGGATCGCGCGTGGCGGCCGAAGAAAGCGTAAAGCGGCGGGCCGAGGCGAGCGGCCCCGCGGCCCCGGGTCAGTGCGCCGCCGTGATCAGCAGCGGGCCCGCCCCGGCCCCGGGCGGCAGCGCAAGGCCGAGGCGCATGCCGCCCGCGGTCGCGGTCGCGGCGAGCCAGAGCGCCATCACGTCGCGCCCTGTCGGCTCCTCGAGCGGTTCCCCGCCGGCGACGGCGCGGATCAGTGGCGCCGGCCATGCGGCGCGCGGGCCGTCCGGCAGCACGGCCATCTCGCCCGCCGGGTCGCCGGCCAGGCGCACCGTGCCGCCGCGCGGCAGTGCTTCCCCGGCCACCAGCATGGCCGACAGGATCACGGGCACCATCGGCTCGGCCACCATCGTGCCGGGGTCGAGCGTGGCGGCGTCGGCGCCGGCGCGCCCGCCTGCGAGCTGGCCCTCGAGCAGCCCGAGCAGGGTGCCGAGCGTCGCCTCGCCCTGCCCGCCCAGCACCGCGCGCCAGAGCAGCAGGCGCTGGCGCAGCACGCCGGCCGATTCCACGGCGAGCGCGGCCGCCTCCTCGCCCACGCCGGCCATCATCTCGAGCGCATTGCCGATGGTGCCGACCACCCCGCTCAGATCATGGCAGAGGCGCAGGCCCACGAGCCGCGCGAGGCGCAGCTCCGACCGCGGCGTTCCGGAAGGCATGGGCCGGGGCATCCCTTGCATCATGGCCGCAGACGGTATCCTCTGAGGGGCTTCCACCACCTTAGCGCCGGACCCGTGACCGCCATCATCGAACCAGGCATGCGCGTCCGCCTTCCGGCGCGGCCCGATTGGGGGGTCGGACAGGTCCAGTCCGTGGTGGGGGATCGTATCACGGTCAATTTCGAGCATGCCGGCAAGGTGCTGATCAACGTCGCGATGGCCGAACTCGACATTCTTCACGAGGATCGGCCTTGATCGAGGCGCTTGCCGGCGTCCCGCCCATCCTGGCCGACTGGGGTTTGCTGGCCGCCATCGCGGCGACCGGCGTGGCAGGAGTGATGCGAGGTTATTCCGGTTTCGGCACGGCCGTCATCCTGGCGCCGATCTACTCCCTGCTCTGGGGTCCGCGCGCCGGCATCCCGGTGATGCTGCTGATGGAACTGCTCGTCTCGCTCCAACTGCTGCCCGGGGCGATCAAGGACGCCGACCGGCGCGTGGTGCTGCCGCTCGGCGGCGCGGCGGCGGTCGCGACGCCGATGGGCGCCTGGATCCTGCTGACCGCGGATGGCGAGGCGCTGCGCCGCTTCATCGGCGGCTTCGTGCTGGTGTTCGGCCTGCTGCTGATGTCGGGCTGGCGCTACCATGGCTCCCGCCCGCTGCCGCTCAACCTTTTCGTGGGCACGGTGGCGGGGCTGCTCAAGGGCTCGACCGGCATGAGCGGGCCGCCGGTCATCCTCTACCTGCTCGCGGGGCTGGAGGAGGCGAAACGCCACCGGGCCAACCTCATCCTGTTCTTCGCGACCATCGCGATCATCTCGGTGGTGGCGCCCGCGCTCGGCGGACTGATCGACCTTGCGGTGTTCGTGCGCCTCGCGGTGCTGCTTCCGGTCATGGCGGTCGCGGTCCCGATCGGCGCGCGACTGTTCCGCGTCATCCCGGATCGGCTCTATCGGCCCTTCGCCATGGGGGTGCTCCTGGTGGCGGGCGGGCTGGCCCTGTTCGGGTAGGGCGTCCCGGCGGACATTGCCCTGGCGGAACCTTGCCCATGGCGGCATGCCGGAGGCCTAGGGTTCGTCCCGGCCGACCAGGGCGCCGGCCGAACGGGAGGACAGTCATGCCGCACTACCTGGTGCAGTTTTCCTTCGCGACCGTGCAGGTGAAGGGACTGGTGGACAAGCCGCAGGACCGCGAAGCCGCGGCGCGGCAAGTGGTGGAGGCCTTCGGTGGCCGCCTGGAGTGCTATTATTTCATGTTCGGCGAGTTCGACGGTGTCGGCATCGCCGAGTTTCCCGACAACGAGTCCGCCGCGGGCTTCAGCATGAGGGTCGGCTCCAGCGGTGCGTTCGCGGCCTTCCAGACCCATGCGTTGCTGACCGCCGCCGAGGGCCAGCGGGCCATGGAGAAGGCGAAATCCACCGGCGGCGGCTATCGCCCGCCGGCAGGCTGAGGACCGCTCGCGACGAACCGGAGCGGCACGGCACGGCCGCTCCGGCCCGCCGAAAGGGACTTGCGGCGGGCGCCCCTCCGGCCCCAAATCGTGGGCATGCAGTCACTTGTCCCCCTGCCCGCGGGCCTCGTCGATCCTTTCGGGCGCACCGTCTCCTATCTCCGCGTCTCGGTGACGGACCGCTGCGACCTCCGCTGCGTCTACTGCATGGCGGAGGACATGACCTTCCTGCCGAAGAAGGAGATTCTGACGCTCGAGGAGATCGACCGCCTCTGCGGCGCCTTCATCGCGCTCGGCACCGACAAGATCCGCCTGACCGGCGGCGAGCCGCTCGTCCGCAAGGGGGTCATGACGCTCGTGCGGTCGCTCGGCGCGCGCCTTAACGCTGGCGGGCTGCGCGAGCTCACCGTCACCACGAACGGCACGCAGCTCGTGAAGATGGCGGACGACCTCGTCGCCGCGGGCGTGCGCCGCATCAACGTCTCGCTCGACACGCTGGACCCGGCGGTCTTCGCCGCCGTGACGCGCTGGGGGAAGATCGAGCAGACGCTGGACGGCATCTTCGCCGCCCGCGCGGCCGGCCTCGCCATCAAGATCAACGCGGTCGCGCTCAAGGGCGTCAACGAGAACGAGTTCGACCGCATGGTCGCTTGGTGCGGCGAGCACGGCTTCGACCTCTGCCTGATCGAGACAATGCCGCTGGGCGACATCGGCGGTGACCGGACCGACCAGTACCTGCCGCTCTCGCTCGTGCGCTCGCGCCTGCGCCAGTCCTGGACGCTGGAGGACAGCGACTACCGGACCGGCGGGCCCGCGCGCTACGCGACGGTTAAGGAGACCGGGCGGCGCATCGGCTTCATCACGCCGATGACCCATAATTTCTGTGAATCCTGCAACCGGGTGCGGCTGACCTGCACCGGCACACTCTTCATGTGCCTCGGCCAGGACGATGCGGCCGAGTTCCGCCAGCTGCTGCGCGACCCCTCGGTGGACGATGCGGGGCTGGCGCAGGCGATCCGCGACGCGATCGCGCGCAAGCCAAAGGGGCACGACTTCGTCATCGACCGCCGCCGCAAGGCGCCGGCGGTGGCACGGCACATGAGCATGACAGGTGGCTGAAACGCTCCAGGGCCTGGCCGGACTGATGACGGTGCCGGGCCTGCCCGCCTGGACGGGCTTCGTGCTGCTGGTGGCCGTGGGCGTATCCGTCCTCGCCTTCCTGGCGATGCCCTTTTCGGTGTTCGGGGTGAAGTCGCGGCTGGAGGCGATCGAGGGCGAGCTCGCCGACCTGCGGGCCGAGATCCGTGCGCTGGCGCGCCTGCCGGCCGCCACCGCGGCCCCTTCGCGCAGCGCGGTGGTCGAGGAGGACTGGGCCGCGCCGCCGGCCCGCGCGGCACGCACCGTGGAGGAGCCGCGGCTCTCCCCGCCCGTGCCGCCACCGGCGGCCCGCGTCGAACGCCCGGCGCGCCCCGCGCGCGCGGAGCCACGGCTCGACTGGCCTAAGGCGGACCGCGGCGCGTGAGGCGCCGGCGCGGAACGACCACGCGCGACGGCCGGGCGATCGGACCGCTGCCACCCACCGCCTGAGGGCCCGGACCCATGCGCGTCTCCGTCATCCAGATGAACCAGGGCAGCGACAAGGCCGCCAACCTCGACCAGGCACGCCGCCTGATCGAGGCCGCGGTCGCCGCCGACCGGCCGGGCCTGGTGAGCCTGCCCGAGACCTGGACCAACCTCGGCGGCGGGCGCGACGCGCGGCGCGCGGCGGCCGAGGTGCTGCCGGACCCGGGCGGGACCGGGGGCGTGGCCTACGAGATGCTGCGCGGGCTCGCGCGGACGCATGGCATCACCGTCCATGGCGGCTCGATCATCGAGGATGGTGGCGAGAAGCTGTTCAACACGACCCTGGTGTTCGGCCCGGACGGCGCCGAGATCGCGCGCTACCGCAAGATCCACCTGTTCGACATCACGGCCCCCGACGGCACCGGCTACCGCGAGAGCGCGCTCTATGGCGCGGGGAGCAACCTCGCCTTCTTCGAGGCCGGCGGCATCCGCTTCGCCTGCACCATCTGCTACGACGTGCGCTTCCCCGAGCTTTACCAGGAACTCCGCCGCCGCGGCGCCGAGGCGATCCTGGTGCCGTCCAACTTCACCCTGCAGACCGGCAAGGACCACTGGGAGGCCCTGATGCGCGCCCGCGCCATCGATACCCAGTGCTGGATCATCGCCGCCGCCTCCCACGGCAGCTACGAGGAACGCGGCGCGACCCGCAGCGTCTATGGCCACTCCCTGGTGGTCGACCCCTGGGGCCATGTCGTCGCCAAGGCGAGCGACGGCGTTGGCTGGGCCACCGCGCGGATCGACCAGGCCATGACCGCGCGGGTGCGCGCGGGCATGCCGCTCGACCAGCACCGGGAGGCCGCCCTGGCCTGGCGCGCGAAAGCCGCTTCGTGAACGGCGCGCCGCGCTTCGCCATCCTGGCCGCGCAGAACGAGACCGCGCGCGCCGCGCAGGACGCGCTGGCCGCCCGCTACGGCGCCGCGCCGCCCGACCGGGCGGAGGTGATCGTGGCGCTGGGCGGCGACGGCTTCATGCTCGAGACCCTGCACCGCTTCCTCGGGCGGGGTATCCCGGTCTACGGCATGAACCGGGGCTCGGTTGGCTTCCTGATGAACGACTACCGCGAGGACGACCTGCCCGAGCGCATCGCGGCCGCCCAGGCGGCGACGCTGCACCCGCTGCGGATGCGCGCCACGGCCAATGGCGCGGCGCCGATCGACGCGCTGGCGATCAACGAGGTCTCCCTGCTGCGCGAAAGCCGCCAGGCGGCCAAGATCCGCATCCTGGTCGACGGCAAGGTGCGGTTGGCGGAGTTGATCTGCGACGGCATCCTGGTGAGCACGCCGGCGGGCAGCACGGCCTACAACCTCTCGGCGCACGGCCCGATCGTGCCGCTGGGGGCGAACCTGCTGCCGATGACGCCGATCTCGGCCTTCCGGCCGCGCCGCTGGCGCGGCGCGCTGCTGCCCTCCGACGCCGAGGTGGTGTTCGAGATCCTGGAGCGCGACAAGCGCCCGGTGGCCGCGGTGGCGGACTACACCGAGGTGCGGGACGTGACGCGCGTCGAGGTGCGGGAGGCGCGGGACGTGTCGCTCACGCTGCTCTTCGACCCCGACCACGGGCTGTCCGAGCGCATCGTCGCGGAGCAGTTCACGGTGTGAGCGACCGCGCGGGCCTCGGCGACCGCACGCTGGTCTGGGGTATCGCGGCCACGCAGGTGATCGGCTGGGGTACGCTCTACGTGCCCTTCCCGCTGATGGTCGCGCCGATGGAGGCGGAGCTCGGCTGGTCGCGCGTGCTGCTCAATGCGGGCTTCACCTGCGGGCTGCTGGCGTCGGGGCTCGCGGCGGTGCCGGCGGGGCGCTGGGTGGACCGGCACGGGGCGCGCGGGCTCATGAGCGTGGGCGCGCTTGCCGCCGCGGTACTGCTGTTCGGCTGGAGCCTGGTGCGCGACCCGGCGGCCTATTTCGCCGTCTGGGTGTTGATCGGCCTGGCGCAGGCGGCCTGCCTCTGGGGCACCGCCATGGCCGTGGTGGTGGCCGAGGCGCGCGACGCGACCCGCACCATCACCGCCATCACCTTCATCACGGGCTTCACCGGCACGGTCTTCCTGCCCGTGACGGAGGGGCTGATCGCGCTGCTGGGCTGGCGGGGCGCGCTGCAGGCGCTGGCGGCGCTGCAGGCGGGCGCGGCCGTCCTGACCTTTGCGATGATGCGCCGCGCCCGGGTGCCGGAGCGCGGCGCCGATGCCGTCTCATCGATGCCGCTGGGCGCGCGGGTGAAGGACCGCGCCTTCCTCGGCCTCGCGCTCTGCTTCGCGGCGCATGCGTTCCTCGGCACCGGGCTCGCCGCGCACCTGATCCCGTTGCTGCGCGACCGCGGCTGGCCGGAGGCGACGGTGCTGCTGCTGGCCGCCGCGCACGGCCCGGCGCAGGTGGCGGCGCGGGCGTTGCTGTTCGCGGCGGGACGGCGCGTCACGATGCGCAGCGTCGGGCGCTTCGCCACGGGGCTGCTGCCGGTCGCGATGGTCGCGCTGGCGACGGGGCCGGAGAGCCTGGCGCTGACGATCCTGTTCGTCGGCTGCTGGGCGGTGGCGGACGGGTTGCTGACCATCGTGCGCGCGGCCGGCACGGCGGAGATCCTGGGCCGGCAGGGCTACGGCGCCGTGACCGGCGCGCTCTCGGCCGCCGCGGTGCTTCCGCGGACGGCCGCGCCACTGCTACTGGCGCTGGCCTGGGAAGGGGCGGGCGGCTACGGGCCGGTGCCCTGGCTGCTGGCCGCGGTCGCGCTGGTGGCGGCGGGTGGGTTCTTCCTGGCGGCGTCGCGTCAAACGAGCGGCACGAGACTTTGATTCATGCCAGGGCCGCGAACGCGGCCCGCCGGAAGTCCGGCGAAGCCAAGGAACCCTGAGGGTTCCGCCCGGCGTCCGAGGGTAGGTATCAGTCGGACAGGCGGGACGCGCCGCCGCCGCCGCCCACGTAGAAGCCGCGCACGCCGTCCCGCGCGCAGCCTGCGACCAGCAGGACCAGCACGGCGAGAAGCGCCGCGCGCCTCATGCCGCGTCATTCAGATGGCAGGCGCTGCGCTGGCCCGGCGCGACTTCCCGCAGCACCGGGCGTTCCACCTTGCAGCGATCCATCGCCTGCGGGCAGCGCGGGTGGAAGTGGCAGCCGCCGGGCGGGTTGAGCGGCGAGGGGATCTCCCCCTTCACGACCGAGAAGGCGCGCTTGCGGCTCTCGATCCGCGGCACCGAGGCCAGCAGTGACTGCGTATAGGGGTGGTTCGGGTTGGCGAAGACCGTCTCGCTCGGCGCTTCCTCGACCACGCGGCCGAGATACATGATGACCACGCGGTCGCTCAGGTGCTCGACCACACCGAGGTCGTGGCTGATGAACAGGTATGTCAGGTCGAGCTCGGTCCTGAGCTTCATGAACAGGTTCAGGATCTGCGCCTGGATCGACACGTCGAGCGCGGCCACCGCCTCGTCGCAGACGATGAAGTCAGGCTTCACGGCCAGCGCGCGCGCGATGCCGATGCGCTGGCGCTGCCCGCCCGAGAACTGGTGCGGGTAGCGCCGCTTGAACGCCGCATCGAGGCCCGCGCGGCGCAGCTGTTCGTCCACATAGGCGTCGTAGCCCGCGCGCGAGACGATGCCGTGCACCAGCGGCGCCTCGCCCACGATGTCGGCCACGCGCATGCGCGGATTCAGCGACGCATAGGGGTCCTGGAAGATCATCTGCGTGCGCAGGTTCATCTCCCGCCCCGCGGCGTTCGAGAGCGCCAGGATGTCGGTGCCGTTGCGCAGGATGGTGCCGTCCGAGGGCGGCAGGATGCCCGCGACCATGCGCCCGAGCGTGGACTTGCCGCAGCCGCTTTCGCCGACCAGGCCGACCACCTCCCCCTTGCGGATGGTCAGGTCGACGCCGTCGACGGCGTGCACCACCTCCTCCCGCACCGGGGCGCCCAGGCGCTTGGCGATGCGGCCGGCGAAGTCGAGCTTCTTCTCGAACCGCCGGGAGATGCCGCGCAGTTCCACCATGGGCGAGCCGGCGTCGAGCGCCGGGCGGGGGGTCGTCGTCGTCGCGCTCATGCCACCTGCTCCGCGCCTTCGGTGATCGGGCGGAAGCAGCGGACCATGCGCCCGGGACCGGCGCCGCGGATCTCGGGCTCGGCCATGCACTCCTCCCCAGCGCGGGGGCAGCGCGTGCGGAAGGCGCAGCCGGGCGGCAGGTTGAGAAGGGAGGGCGTCATGCCCGGGATCTGGCGCAGCGGCTCCCCCCGCTTGTTGCGGGACGGGACGCTGCCGATCAGCCCTGAGGTGTAGGGGTGGAGCGGCCGGTCGAGCACCTCCGACACCGCGCCCTGCTCGACCACGCGGCCGGCGTACATCACCGCGATGTCGTCGGCAAGGCCGGCGACGACCGACAGGTCGTGCGTGATCCAGATCAGCGAGGTGCCCGTGGTCGCGGCGAGCTTCTGCACCTCGGCCAGGATCTGTCCCTGGATGGTGACGTCGAGCGCGGTGGTGGGTTCGTCGGCGACGATGAGGTCGGGCTCGTGCAGCAGCGCGATGGCGATCGCGACGCGCTGGCGCATGCCGCCCGAGAACTGGTGCGGATAGGCCTTCAGCCGCTCGTCGGGGGAGGGGATGCCCACCATGCCGAGCGTATCGCGCGCGCGCTGGCGCGCTTCCTCCCGGCTGACCTTCTTGTGGGCGAGAACCGTCTCGATCATCTGCGTGTCGATGCGCAGGACCGGGTTCAGCGTCATCATCGGGTCCTGGAAGATCATGGCGATGCGGTTGCCGCGCAGGTCGCGCATCTCCTCCTCGCTCAGCTTCGCGAGGTCGCGGCCCTGGAACAGGATGGAGCCGCCGGCGATGCGGCCGGGCGGGTCGACCAGCCCGATGATCGAGAAGCCGGTCACGGTCTTGCCCGAGCCGGATTCCCCGACCAGGCCCAGGACCTTGCCGCGCTCGACGGTGAAGGACACGTCGTCCACCGCCTTCACGATGCCGGCGCGGGTGAAGAAATGGGTCCGGAGGTTCCGGACCTCCAGCGTCGGTGCGGCCATGGTCTACTTCTTCAGGCGCGGGTTGAGCACGTCGCGCAGCTGGTCGCCCACCAGGTTGATCGAGACGATCGTCACCAGCAGCGCGATGCCGGGATAGAAGGAAATCCAGTACTTGCCCGACAGCATGTATTCGTACCCGTTGGCGATCAGCAGGCCGAGGGACGGCTCGGTGATCGGCACGCCGAGGCCGAGGAAGGACAGCGTCGCCTCCAGCGCGATGGCGCGCGCCACCTGCATGGTGGCCACCACGATCAGCGGCGGCAGGCAGTTCGGCAGCAGGTGGCGGAACAGGATGCGGTGCGTCGGCAGCGCCAGGCACTGCGCCGCCTCGATGTATTCGCGCCGGCGTTCGACCAGCGCGGTGCCGCGCACGGTGCGGGCGTAATAGGCCCATTCGACGATCACGAGCGCAATGACGACGTTCATGATGCCCTTGCCGAGGAAGGCGAGGATCATCAGGGCGACGAGGATCGAGGGGAAGGACAGCTGCAGGTCGACCAGGCGCATGATGGCGCTGTCCGTGCGCCCGCCCGCATAGGCCGCGAGCAGCCCGAGCGAGGCGCCGACCAGGCAGGCAATCAGCGCCGAGCCGGCGCCGACGGTGAGCGAAATGCGCAGCCCGTACATGATGCCCGACATCATGTCCCGGCCCTGGTCGTCGGTGCCGAGCCAGAAGGTGAAGCCGGCGCCGCCTGTAGTGCCCGGCTCCTGCCGCCCGTCCATGATGTCGAGCTGCGCCAGGTCGTAGGGGTTCTGCGGCGTGATCCAGGGCGCGAAGATCGCGATCAGTGCGATCGCGGTGAAGACGATCAGCCCGCCGATCGCGACCTTGGATTCGCAGAACTCCGAGACGAAGCGCCGGAACGGCGTCTCGACCTTGTCCTTGCGGGGCGTGGCGGGCGCCGTGCCGTTCGCCGTGGCGTCGCTCATGTGCCCTTGCTCTCCAGCCTCACGCGCGGATCGAGCAGCGAGTAGGTCAGATCCACGATCAGGTTGATGGTGATGAACATCAGCACGATAATCATCAGGTAGGCGACGATGACGGGCCGGTCGAGCACGTTGATGCTGTCGATGATCAGCTTGCCCATGCCCGGCCAGGCGAAGACGCTTTCCGTCACGACCGAGAAGGCGATGGTCGAGCCGAGCTCGAGGCCCACCACGGTCACGACCGGGATCAGGATGTTCTTGAAGACGTGGACGAAGGTGACGCGCGCGGGCGACAGCCCCTTCGCGCGGGCGAACTTCACGTAGTCCATCAGCATCGTCTCGCGCACGCCGGCGCGCGTCAGCCGGATGACGAGGCTGATCTTGAACAGCGCGAGGTTCAGCGCCGGCATCGCCATGTGGGAGAGCCCGTCGATCGTCAGGAACGACCATTGCAGGCCGAGCAGCGACGCGGTGTCGCCCCGCCCGGTCGAGGGCAGCCAGCCGAGCTGCACCGCGAAGACCATGATGAGCATCAGCCCGACCCAGAAGGTCGGCAGGGAGAAGCCGAGGATCGAGCCGGCCATGATCCCCTTGCTGACCGGGCTGTCCGGCCGCAGCCCGGCATAGAGGCCGAGCGGCAGGCCAACGAGGATCGACAGGAACATCGCGCCGAAGGCGAGTTCCAGCGTCGCCGGCATGCGCTGCAGGATCAGTTTCAGCGCCGGTTCGTTGAAGACGAAGGAATTGCCGAGGTCGCCCTGCAGCGCCTTGGTCAGGAACACAAGGTATTGCTGCCAGAGCGGCAGGTCGAGCCCGAGCGCCACGACCGCGCGCTCGCGCTCAAGCTGGTCGGCATCCGGGCTGATCAGGATCTCGACCGGGTCGCCGATGGCGTAGACGCCGACGAAGACGATCACCGACATCGCAAGCACGACGAGCAGCGCCTGCAGGAGGCGCCGCACCAGGTAGACCGTCATCGTCGGCGCTCCGCGCTCAGCGGGCCGCGGGGCGCACGTCCTGCGCCCGCGTCAGCTCGTCGTTGCGGGCGGTGTGCTCGAGGTTGCGGCGCATGGCCCAGATGTTTGCCTGGATGTGCAGCGGGATCACCGCCACGTCCTCCATCGCCATGCGCATGGCGTCGATCAGCAGCCGCTCGCGCTTCTCGTTGTCAAGTTCGGTCAGGGACTGCTCGAGCAGCGCATCGACCTGCGGGTTGGAGTAGCGCCCGCGGTTGGACGCGCCCCAGCCGCGTTCCCGCGAATAGGTGCCGATGATGTTGCGCAGCGGGTGCGACCCGTCCGGGTTGGAGCCCCAGCCGATCAGGAAGGTCGAGTACTCGATCCGGCTGGCGCGCCCGATGAAGGTGGCCCACGGCTGCGCCTCGACCGCCGTGCGCACGCCGATCCGCGTCCACATCTGCCCGATCGCCTGGGAGATGCGCGAATCGTTGATGTAGCGGTCGTTGGGCGAGTTGAGCTGGATCCGGAAGCCCTGCGGGTAGCCGGCCTCGGCCAGCAGGCGCCGCGCGCCGTCCGGATCGTAGGCCGGCGCGCCGAGGCCCGGCACGTGTCCGAACACGCCCTCGGGCAGGAACTGCCCGGCCGGCGCCGCCGCGCCTTCCATCACGCGGCTCACGATCGCGTTGCGGTCGATCGCCATGTTGAGCGCGCGGCGCACCCGCACGTCGCGCAGCGGGTTGCGGCCCAGGGGCTGGCCGTTGTTGTCGGTGACGAAGGGCGAATTCTCGCCCGGCGCGCGCTGGTGGTCGAGGCCGAGGAAGATCAGCCGCAGGCCGAGCGTTTCCGACAGCCGCACGCGGTTGTCGGCGCGCAGCTTCGCGAGGTCGGTGGTCGGCACCTGGTCGATGAACTCGACGTCGCCGGCCAGCAGCGCCGCCGTGCGCGCCGCGTCGTTCGTGATCATGCGGTAGCTGACGCGCTGGAAGCCCGGGCGCTCGCCCCAGTAGGTGTCGTTGCGCTCGAGCTCGATGCGGTCGCCGTTGCGGTGCGTCACGACGCGATACGGACCGGTGCCCTGGGCCGCGCGCACGTCGTTGAAGTCGGCGGTCGTGGCGTTCTCGACCGTTTCCTTGTCCACGATGCGCACGTTCGTCATGTCGAGCGGCAGCAGCGGGTAAGGCTGGTGCGTGTGGAAGCGGATGGTCAGCGGATCCACGATCTCGATGCGCGCGATCGGCCGGAAATAGACGGCGAAGGACGACGGGCTGTTCGGCACGTTCGGCAGGCGCTGCAGCGTGAAGGCCACGTCGTCCGCCGTGAAGGCGTTGCCGTTATGGAACCGCACGTTCGGCCGCAGGCGGAATTCCCACACCGTCGGCGCGACGGCGCGCCATTCGGTCGCGAGGCCCGGCTGGTTGCGCGACCGGTGGTCCTCGTTGATCAGCCGGTCGAAGATCGTGTCGGCGATCGCGTTGTTGGGGGAAAGCTGGTGGTAGTGCGGGTCGAGCGAGGTGACGGGCGCACCGACCGCCATGGTCATGGTCTGCGCGGCGGCGCCGGTCGCGACGAACGCGATGCCGGCGGCAACGGCGGTAGCGGCGGCAAGATGCCGCCGACGGGTCGTCTTCATGGTTACGTCCCCCAGGAAGTTACTTAACTTTTATTCTTGTAGCAGCCCGCCGGGGACGCGGCTAGGCATGGCGACGCGGGCGGCCGCGTCAGCCCTGGCGCGCCGCGACGAAGCGCTCGAGCCAATGGATGGTGTAGTCGCCGGACTGGAACTCGGAATCGTCCATCACGGCCTGGTGCAGTGGCAGCGTGGTGCGGATGCCGGCGACCACCATCTCGTTCAGCGCCCGGCGCATCCGACCGATGGCCTGGGCGCGGGTCGGCGCATGCACCACGAGCTTCGCCACCAGGCTGTCGTAGTGCGGCGGCACTGTGTAGCCGGAATAGAGCGCGCTATCGACCCGCACGCCGAGCCCGCCCGGCGCGTGGTAGGTGTTCACGCGCCCCGGGCTGGGTGCGAAGGTGTCCGGGTCCTCGGCGGTGATGCGGCACTCGATCGCGTGCCCCGAGAAGGCGATGTCCTTCTGCCCGTAGCCGAGGGGCTCTCCCGCCGCGATCCGGATCTGTTCCTTAACGAGGTCCACGCCGCAGACCATCTCGGTCACGGGGTGTTCGACCTGCAGGCGGGTGTTCATCTCGATGAAGGCGAACTGGCCGTCCTGCCACAGGAATTCCAGGGTGCCCGCATTGCGGTAGCCGAGCTTCGAAAGCCCGGCCGTGACCCGCGCGCCCAGCGCCTCACGGTCGGCGGCGGTCAGCACGGGGCTGCCGGCCTCCTCGACCAGCTTCTGGTGCCGGCGCTGCAGGGAGCAGTCGCGTTCCCCGAAATGCACCACGTTGCCGTGGGTGTCGGCCAGCACCTGCAATTCGATGTGGCGCGGGCGGTCGAGGTACTTCTCGAGGTAGACGCTGTCGTCGCCGAAGGCGGCCTTGGCCTCCCCGCGCGCGACGCGCCAGGCTTCCTCGAGTTCGTCCGCGCTGCGTGCCACCTTCATGCCGCGCCCGCCGCCGCCGGCGGCGGCCTTGATCAGCACGGGATACTTCACCTGCTCGGCGACGGCGCGCGCCTCCTCCAGGGTGTCGAGCGCACCCGGGGATCCCGGCACCAGCGGAACGTCGAGCCGCCGCATCGCGTCCTTGGCCGCGATCTTGTCGCCCATCATGCGGATGTGGTCGGGCGAGGGGCCGATGAACTTCAGGCCGTGCGCCTCGACCATCTCGGCGAAGCGGGCGTTCTCACTGAGGAAGCCGTAGCCGGGGTGGACGGCGTCCGCGCCGGTGATCGTCGCGGCCGAGAGGATGGCGGCGACGTTGAGGTAGCTGTCGCGCGCCGCCGGCGGGCCGATGCAGACGCTCTCGTCCGCGAGCCGCACATGCATCGCCGTCGCGTCCGCGGTCGAATGCACCGCGACGGTGCGGATGCCCATCTCCTGGCAGGCGCGGTGGACGCGGAGCGCGATCTCGCCCCGGTTCGCGATCAGGACCTTGCCGAACATGCGACGCGCCGGGCTATTCGATGATCATCAGCGGCTCGCCGTATTCGACCGGCGTGCCGCTCTCGACCAGGATGCGCGTGACGGTGCCCGTGCGCGTCGCCTTGATCTGGTTGTAGGTCTTCATCGCCTCGATCAGCAGCAGCGTCTGGCCCTGGGCGACCTTGGAGCCGACCGTCACGAAGGGCGCCGCGCCGGGCTCGGCCGAGAGGTAGGCGACGCCCACCATCGGGCTCGTGACCGCGCCGGGGTGGTCGGCGTCGAGCATCTCGGCCGGCGCGGCCGCGACCGCCACCGGCGCGGCGGCGGGGGCGGCGACGGTCACCTGCGTCGCCGGGGGGGCGGCGATCACCGCCTGGCGCACCACGCGCAGGCGCTGGTCGGCGTTCACCAGCTCGATCTCGGTCAGGTCGGTCTCGCGCAGGATCTGTGCGAGCTCCCGGATGGCCGCGGCGTCGAATTCGATGAAGTTGCCCATCATTCCTCGTCCTGCTCGACCAGGTCCGCCATCGCCCGCATGGCGAGCGCGTAGCCCGCCACGCCGAGCCCGCAGATGACGCCCGTCGCCGCCTTGGAGACGTAGCTGTGGTGCCGGAATTCCTCCCGGCGGTGGATGTTCGTGATGTGCACCTCGATCACCGGCAGGCCGACCGCCAGCAGCGCGTCCATCAGCGCGATCGAGGTGGTGGTGTAGCCGGCCGGGTTGATCACGATGCCGGCGGCGCGCCCGCGGCATTCCTGGACCCAGGTGACCAGCTCGCCCTCGGAATTCGTCTGCCGGAAATCGATGGCGAGGCCGTATTCCTCGGCCACCTCGGCGCAGATCGCCTCCACGTCGTCGAGCGTGGCTGTGCCGTATTTCTCCGGCTCGCGCACGCCCAGCATGTTGAGGTTCGGGCCGTTCAGCACGGCGATCAGGGGCGGACTCACGGGCGATTCCCGATTTTCAGGGGCGGAAGGGGCTAGCACGGGGGGTTTCCGGGGGGCAAGCGGGGGGCTCCCCAGCCATGCGGCCGGCGCGCCTTGCGGCGCCGGCCGCGCTTCGCCATCTTCCGCGCCAGCATGACCCAGCCGATCGCCATCACCGTGAACGGGGAAGCGCGCGAGGTCGCGGCGGGGGCGACGGTCGCCGGCCTGCTTACGGCCATCGGTCTCGACACCCGCAAGGTCGCGGTGGAGCGGAACGAGGAGATCGTGCCGCGTTCCGTCTACGACCGCGTCGCCCTGGCCCCCGGGGACCGGCTGGAAATCGTGCATTTCATCGGCGGAGGCTGAGCATGGACGGCATTCCCGCCAGCGCGGAGGACGACAGCTGGGAGGTCGCGGGGCGGCGCTTCCGTTCCCGCCTGATCGTGGGCACCGGGCGCTACAGGTCGCTCGAGGAGACGGCGGCGGCGATCGAGGCCTCGGGGGCCGAGATCGTCACGGTCGCGGTCCGGCGGGTGAACCTGTCTGATCCGAACGCCCCGATGCTGCAGGATTTCGTGCCGCCCAGCCGCTACACCTATCTGCCCAATACGGCCGGCTGCCACACGGCGGGCGATGCCGTCCGCACGCTGCGCCTGGCGCGGGAGGCCGGCGGCTGGAACCTCGTCAAGCTCGAGGTGCTGGGGCCGCCCCCCTTCCTGTACCCCGACATGCGCGCGACCTTCGAGGCGGCCGAGGCCCTGATCAGGGATGGCTTCGAGGTCATGGTCTACTGCGCCGACGACCCGCTGGCCGCCAAGCGGCTGGAGGAGATGGGCTGCGTCGCCGTCATGCCGTTGGGTGCGCCGATCGGGTCGGGCATGGGGGTCGTGAACCCCTACATGATCGGCGCCATCAAGCGGGAGGCGAATGTGCCCGTGCTGGTGGACGCCGGCATCGGCACCGCGTCGGACGCGGCGCTCGCCATGGAACTGGGCTGCGACGCGGTACTGCTGAACTCGGCCATCGCCCACGCCCGCGACCCGGTGCGGATGGCCCGCGCGATGAAGGCGGCGGTGGCGGCCGGGCGGGACGCCTTCCTGGCGGGCCGCATGCCGCGGAACTACAGCGCCGATCCCTCCAGCCCGATGGCCGGCCTCATCCGCTGAGCCGCGGCCGCGTGCGGCGGGTCACTTCCCCGTGCGCCGGCGCTGCGCCACCATGTTCCCCGCCCCGGCCACCGCGCCATCCCGGGCGTCGGATTGCAGGGGCGCAGGGGGATGCCAGCATGGCGACGCTGACGCCGTTCGATCAGGGGGAATTGCTGGTCGGCGTGACCGATCCGGCGGTCCGCAACGGGATCTGCGTCGCGCTCTGCGACCTCTGGCTCCATCTGATCCGGGACGGCACCACGCGCAGCCCGCGGGAGCGGATCGCGGCCATGCGCGCGCAGGCGCCGAAGGCACGGCAATACCAGGCCGCCTACGGCCAGCGACGCGAGATCTTCGGCCGGGTCGAGGCGCGGCAGCAGATGGGTCGCCGGCAGGGCCACGCGTTCGAGGAACAGACGGTGGTGTTGGCGCAGTGCGTCGGCGTGGAGGGCATGCACGACCGCATGGCCCGCGACCTCGAGGAACTGGGTGCCGCAGTCACCTGGACGATCGAGGTGCCGGGCTGGGGGCGCCATGCCCTGGCCGGCTTCCGCGGCCTGCAGAGCATCACCACCAACATGCACCGGGCGTCGGTCCACCTCTTCGACCCGAATATCGGCGAGTATGTCCTCGAGCCGCACCAGCTCCGCGCCGCGCTGCGGGACCTGTTCCGGCGCGATCCGAATTATGCGCGGGTGACCAGCATTTCGCGCATGACCACCTGACCGACGCCGTTTGGCGGAGCCGTCGTCGGGCTACCCCCCGGTCGCGCGTAGCGCGCGGATCTCCGTTTCCACCGCGCCGGCCGGCAGGTCCGCCTGCCACCGCGCCGGCACCTCCAGCGCCGTGCCCAGGCGCCGCTTGTACTCCGCCTTCGGAATCTCCCCCGCGCCGAAGCGCGCCAGGTGGGATGTCAGGAACTGGGTGTCCAGCAGCACGAAGCCGCACAGCCTGAGCCGTGCCACCAGGTTCACCAGCGCCACCTTCGAGGCGTCCGTGACGCGGGAGAACATGCTCTCCCCGAAGAAGGCCCCGCCGAGCGACACGCCATAGAGCCCGCCGACCAGCCGCCCATCCTGCCAGGTCTCAATCGAGTGGGCGGCGCCGCGGCCGTGCAGCTCGGAGAACAGGCGCTCGATCTCCGGGTTGATCCAGGTGTCCATGCGGCCGGGGGCCGGTTCCGCGCAGCCGCGGATCACGCCGGCGAAGTCGCGGTCGGCGGTTACCTCGAAGCGGCCGGACAGCGCGGTGCGCCGCAGCCGCCGCGGCAGGTGGAAGCCGTCGTCGAGCGGCAGGATCCCCCGCAAGGCCGGGTCGAGCCAGTAGATGCGGTCGGACTGCCGGCTCTCGGCCATTGGGAAGACGCCCGCCCCGTAGGCACGGAGCAGGAGGTCGGGCGTCACCTCCATGTGGCGGCGGCTCATGGCAAGCAGCCTGCACCAGCGGGGCAGGCCGCGTCACTCCTCCTCCTCATGCGGGGGGGCGACGGGCAGCATGGCGGTTTCCTTCGCGGTGGCCAGGGCGAGCAGGGTCTCGGTCCGCTCGACACCGGCCTGGCGACGGATCTCGCTCGCCACGAAAGCCTCGAGATCCGGCAGGCCCGCCACGCGCAGCTTGAGCATGTAGGACCACGCGCCGCTGACCGCATGGCATTCCAGCACCTGGTCGAGCGGCAGAAGCGCCTGACGGAACTTCGCGTCGCTGGCGCCGGGCCGCAGCGCCACGAAGACCCAGGCGAGCAGCGGGCAGCCCACGGACGCCGGGTCGAGATCAGCGCGCCAGCCGCGGATGGTCCCGCGTTCCTCGAGCCGCTTCACGCGTTCCGCCGTGGCGGAGACGGAAAGCCCCGCGACCTTCGCGAGTTCCGCGAGCCCTGCGGCCCCGTCATGCTGCAGCGCGACCAAGATGTTCCGGTCTATGCTGTCCATCGCCGCAGTCTATGCGGCCTGCCCGGCATTGAAAGAGAAAAATGCCGGGTGGAGCCGCTTCATACCGAGCGGACGAAGGTTTCACCTTCGTCCCCCCGGACGCGTCGTGCCGAAGGCACGCCTACGGTGTGACGTGCCGAAGGCACGCCTACGGTGTGACGTGCCGAAGGCACGCCTACGGTGTGACGTGCCGCGAATCCGCGCGGCTTGGCTTCGCGGCACAGGCCGCGGCGTCCGTTCGGGCGCCCGGCCCTTCGGGCCGGAGGTCTGAACCTGGTCCGCCGGGTATCAGACGTAATGTTCGGCGAGCGGCCGGAAGCCGTTGAAGCCCTGCGCGGCATAGGTCGTGACGTAGGCACCGGTCGAGAGCAGCTCCACCCTGTCGCCGCAGTCGAGCGCGAGCGGCAGGCGGTAGTTCGACTTCTCGTACAGCGTGTCGGTGCTGTCGCAGGTCGGGCCGGCGATCGTGACCGGGCCTTCTTCGGCCCCGTCATGCGGGGTGCGGAAGGCGTACTTGATCGCCTCGCCCTCGGTCTCGGCCAGGCCGCCGAAGCGGCCGATGTCGAGATAGACCCAGCGCACCGGGTCGTCCTTGCCCTTGCGGGAGACGAGCACGACCTCGCTGCTGACCACGCCGGCATCGCCCACCATGAAGCGGCCGGGCTCGATCACCATCTCGGGCAGGTCGTTGCCGAAATGCTTCGTCATGGCGCCCATGATGGCCATACCGAAATCGTCGATGGCGGGCACCTCGGCGCGGTAACGCACCGGGTAGCCGCCGCCGAGGTTCACCATGCGCAGCTTGACGCCCGCTTCCTTGAGGTCGGTGAACAGCATCGCGACCCGCGCGATGGCGCCCTCATAGGCGGCGGTGCTGGTCTGCTGGCTGCCGACATGGAACGATATGCCATAGGGGTCGAGACCAAGCTCGGCCGCCTGCACCATCAGGTCGCGCGCCATGTCCAGCTCGCAGCCGAACTTGCGGCTGAGCGGCCATTCCGCGCCCTTGTTCTCGACCAGGATGCGGCAATAGACGCGCGCGCCCGGGGCGTGGCGGGCGAGCTTCAGAAGCTCCGCCTCGCTGTCGAACGCGAACATGGTGACGCCGGCCTCGTGCGCCGCACGGATGGCCGAGACCTTCTTGATGGTGTTGCCGTAGGAGATCGCGTCGGGCTCCGCGCCCGCTGCGAGGCAGGCCTCGACCTCCTCCCACGATGCGGCGTCGAAGGACGAGCCGAGCGCGGTCAGGCGTTCGAGGATCGGCGCGGCCGGGTTCGCCTTCACGGCGTAGTAGACGCGCGCGAGCGGCAGTGCCGCCGTGAGGCGCCGATAATTCTCCTCGACCCGGTCCACGTCGAGGACGAGGCATGGGGTCGCGGGCGCATGGTCGCGCAAGAACTCGGCGATCTTCGGGGTCATCGCCACACTCCTCAGGCTCCGGAGGGCCGCCTGTCCAGGCGACGGCCCAAAGGTTGACGAAACGGTCGAACGAACCAGCGACCAAATTGAGCCGCCCGGCAGGGGCCGGACGGGGTTGCCAGAACGCTTGACGTCGTTGCGTAAACCCTTTGGCCGTGTGGGGCCGGGGGCCAGAGGCACGTGCGTACTGCGTCTGCGCGGGGCTATACGCGCTGACGCCCCGCGAGCAAAGCGAAATTCGCAAGCGGGCCGAAGTTTTTTCTCACGCCCGCGGGATTGTCCGGAAAATGTGCCCGGCGCGCCCCGGACTGCCGGGAGTTTCGGCTCGCCGCCGTCGCGAATCGCAGGAAGCTTCCCGGTCGGCGCGGCGCCGCCGTTCAGGCCGCGCGCGCCGGGGCCGCCATGTTCTCGTTCGCTTCGCGCCGGAGCGCGGCCTGGTAGCGGTCCCGCCGCCATTGCAGCAGCCGCCAGGCGCCCTTGGCGGCAATGTCCGCCATCCGCCCGCGCGGCTCGAGCCCGATCGACTTGAAGATCATGCCCATGCCGCGCTCGATGTGGCGGAAGCGATAGAAGGACATGGCCCGCCCCATGTAGCCGCTGATGCAGCGGTCGTGGTCGTAGGGCGTGCCCTCGGGCTCGTTGCCGCAATGGAAGGCATAGGCGAGCTCGTCATCCTCGCTTTCGCCGATCCGGCCGAGCGCCACGCGCAGCCGGCGCGGGAAGGACAGGTTCTCGCGCGCCAGGTAGCGGCGCAGGTGGTCGTAAAACAGCTTGAAATGCCGGTACTCGTCCGCCGCGATCAGCTTGCACACCTGCTTCAGCGCGGGCTCGTCGGTCGCCTCCGCCAGCGCGGTGTAGTAGGAGGACGTGCCGGTCTCGACCATACAGCGCGCGATCAGTTCCCCGCTGCGCGAGCCGCGGATCGAGGCATCTGCGTCGAGCTGCACCTGGTAGCCGGCGCGATAGCGCGCGAAAGCGGCCTGGAAGTCCCAGCCCGGATCGGCGATCTCGCCCCAGCGGCCAAGGGCATCGCCGTGCTGGGTTTCCTCGACACCCCAGTGCTCGGCGGCGGCCTTGAAGTCAGGGTCGTCGTGGAACACGCGCGACAGGTAGGTCACGTAGTCGGCCGCGTTGCGCTCCACCATCGCGGCGGCCTTCACGAGCGGCACGATCTCCGGATCGACCTTGGACGCGTCGAACCGGTCCCAGCCCACTTCGTCGATATGCCAGTGCTTCATGCCAACCTCGTGGGAAGGGTCGCGAAGGCACGGCGGACGTCATCCGGGCCTGGCGCAAACCGATTTTCGCCCGCGCCGTGGCGGATTCAAGGCGCATCGTCACATGGCGGCGTCAGCGTTGCGCGCGGGACACCCCGCATCGGACGGCAACCGGGGGTGGCTGGCGCCCTGGATCGGCCGCGTCAGCCCCGGCGGGTCAGACGGCTTCCGCGGCGGCGAGCATGGCGCGCGCCGAGAGCAGCCGCGCCATCGCGGCGTCGCGCTTCTCCGGCGTGGCCTCGACGGCCGCCTCGGCATAGGCCTTCTCGCACTCCGCGATGCGCGCCTCGGCATCGGCGCGGGACAATTGCGCGACGGGCGTCGCCTCGTCGGCAAGGATGGTCACGCGGGTCGGCGTGACTTCGGCGAAGCCGCCCGGGACATAGAGGCGCTCGGTTTCCTGGCCGCCTTCGCGCACCGAGATCACGCCGCCGCGCAGGGCGACGATCATCGGTGCGTGGCCGGGCAGCACGCCCATCTCGCCTTCCGCGGCGGGCAGCACCGCCATCTCCACAGGCCGGGAGAGCAGCAGCTTCTCGGGGGAGACGAACTCGAGCTGGAAGGTGGCCATCCGGGCAATCCCCTACGACATCGAAATCGACGCGGGCCGGCAGGCCAGGCGCGCCCTGTCCGGATCCGGCCGCACAGGGGCCGGCGCCGTCAACTCTCGACCTTCATCACCCAGGCGAAGCCGCGGGCGGACGATGCCGCCCGCCCGGCGCCTGGGGGCAGGAACTAAGCCGCCGCCTTCAGGCCTTCGGCCTTCTTCACGGCTTCCTCGATCGTGCCGACCATGTAGAAGGCGGCCTCGGGCAGGTGGTCGTACTCGCCTTTGCAGATCGCGGCGAAGGACCGGATCGTGTCCTCGAGCTTCACGAAGACGCCCGGCGAGCCGGTGAAGACCTCGGCCACGTGGAAGGGCTGGCTCAGGAAGCGCTGGATCTTGCGCGCGCGCGCCACGACCAGCTTGTCTTCCTCCGACAGCTCGTCCATGCCCAGGATGGCGATGATGTCCTGCAGCGACTTGTAGGTCTGCAGGATCTTCTGCACTTCGCGGGCCGTGTTGTAGTGGTCGTCGCCGACGATCCGCGGATCCATGGCGCGGCTGGTGCTGTCCAGCGGGTCCACGGCCGGGAAGATGCCGAGCTCCGCGATCGAGCGGTTGAGCACCGTGGTCGCGTCCAGGTGGGCGAAGGAGGTCGCCGGCGCCGGGTCGGTCAGGTCGTCGGCGGGCACGTAGATCGCCTGCACCGAGGTGATCGAGCCCTTCTTCGTGCTGGTGATGCGTTCCTGCAGCGCGCCCATGTCGGTGGCGAGCGTCGGCTGGTAACCCACCGCGGACGGGATGCGGCCCAGCAGCGCCGAGACTTCCGCGCCGGCCTGCGTGAAGCGGAAGATGTTGTCGATGAAGAACAGCACGTCCTGGCCCTGCTCGTCGCGGAAGTACTCCGCGATCGACAGGCCCGACAGCGCCACGCGCGCGCGGGCGCCCGGCGGCTCGTTCATCTGGCCATAGACCAGCGCCACCTTGGAGCCTTCGGTCGTGCCCTCGCCGAGCTTGATGACGCCTGCGTCGATCATCTCGTGGTAGAGGTCGTTGCCCTCGCGCGTGCGCTCGCCGACGCCGGCGAAGACCGAGACGCCGCCATGGGCCTTGGCGACGTTGTTGATCAGTTCCTGGATGGTGACGGTCTTGCCGACGCCGGCGCCGCCGAACAGGCCGATCTTGCCGCCCTTCAGGTACGGGGCGAGCAGGTCGATGACCTTGATGCCCGTGACGAGGATTTCGGCCGAGGTGGCCTGCTCATCGAAGGACGGCGCGTCGCGGTGGATGCTGTAGGACTTCTCGGCGTTCACCGGGCCGCGCTCGTCGATCGGCTCGCCGATGACGTTGAGGATGCGCCCGAGGGTCGCGGGACCGACCGGGACGGAGATGGGCGCGCCGGTGTCGACCACTTCCGTGCCACGCACCATGCCGTCGGTCGTGTCCATGGCGATGCAGCGCACGGTGCGCTCGCCCAGGTGCTGCGCGACCTCGAGCACCAGGGTGCGGTCCTCGACCTTGGTCTGCAGGGCGTTCAGGATCGAGGGCAGGTCCTGCGGGAACTGCACGTCGACGACGGCGCCCAGCACCTGCGTGACCTTGCCGACATTATTCTTCACGATGGCAATTCCCTGATCGATCGGCGCCGCCTCGGCGGCATCGGACTTCTTCTTCGGTGCACGCGCCATCACACAGCCTCCGCTCCGGAGATGATCTCGATCAGCTCCTTGGTGATGTTGGCCTGGCGGGTGCGGTTGTAGTTCAGCGTGAGCTTGTTGATCATCTCACCCGCGTTGCGCGTCGCGTTGTCCATCGCCGTCATCTGGCTTCCGTAGAAGCCGGCGTTGGTTTCGAGCAGCGCGCGGTAGATCTGCACGGCCAGGTTCTGGGGCAGAAGGGCGGCGAGGATCTCGTCCTCCGCCGGTTCGTACTCATAGAGCGCCTGCGGGCCGGCGAGGGTGTCCTCCTCGGTCTCCGGCACGGCGGCGGGAATGAGCTTCTGCTCGGACGGCGTCTGGGTGATGACGTTCCTGAAGCGATTGTAGAGCAGCGCGCAGACGTCGAACTCGGCCTTGTCGAGCATCGCCGTGATCTGCGCCGCCACCTCGGCCGCATCCTCGAAGCCTATCACCTTCTTGCCGGCGAAGGAGACCTCGCCCACGAAGCGGGAGGCGAACTCGCGCTTCAGGAAGGTCGCGCCCTTCCGGCCCACCGCCAGCACCTTCACGGTGCGGCCGTGGGATTCCAGCTCGCGGATCCGGGCGCGCGCGAAGCGGCCGATATTGGTGTTGAACGGCCCGGCGAGTCCCCGCTCGCCCGAGACGACGACGAGCAGGTGCACGCTGTCGCCGCCGGTGCCGACCAGCAGTCGCGGCGCGTCCGGCTGCCCGGCCACGGCAGAGCCGAGCGAGGCGAGCATGCGCTCCATCCGCTCGGCATAGGGGCGCGCGGCCTCGGCGCGGGTCTGCGCGCGGCGCAGCTTCGCCGCGGCCACCATCTTCATCGCCTGCGTGATCTTCCGCGTGGACTTCACGCTGTTGATCCGCATCCGCAGGCTTTTCAGGCTGGGCATGGGTCGCTCCCCGCGGCGTGCGCGATCAGCCGAAGGACTTGGCGAAGCCGTCGAGGAAGGCGACCAGCTTCGTCTCGGTCTCCTTCTTGATCTCGCGGTCGTTGCGGATCGCCTCGACGATGCCGGGCTCGCGGGACTTGATGTCCGAGAGCAGCCGGCGCTCGAACTCGCCCACCTGCGCGACCGTGATGCGGTCGAGGTAGCCGCGCGTGCCGGCGAACAGCGAGATCACCTGCTCCTCGACCGGGACCGGCTTGTACTGCGGCTGCTTCAGGAGCTCGGTCAGGCGCGCGCCGCGCGCCAGCAGCGCCTGCGTGGTGGCGTCGAGATCCGAGGCGAACTGTGCGAAGGCCGCCATCTCGCGGTACTGCGCGAGCTCGAGCTTGATCTTGCCAGCGACCTGCTTCATCGCCTTGATCTGCGCGGCGGAGCCGACGCGCGAGACCGACAGGCCCACGTTCACCGCCGGGCGGATGCCCTTATAGAACAGCTCGGTCTCGAGGAAGATCTGCCCGTCGGTGATCGAGATCACGTTGGTCGGGATGTAGGCCGACACGTCGCCCGCCTGCGTCTCGATGACCGGAAGCGCCGTCAGCGAGCCCGCGCCGAAATCGTCGTTCATCTTCGCCGCACGCTCGAGCAGGCGCGAGTGCAGGTAGAACACGTCACCCGGATACGCCTCGCGGCCTGGCGGGCGGCGCAGCAGCAGCGACATCTGGCGGTAGGCGACCGCCTGCTTCGACAGGTCGTCGTAGAAAATGACCGCATGCATGCCGTTGTCGCGGAAGAACTCGCCCATGGCGCAGCCGGAATACGGGGCCAGGAACTGCATCGGTGCCGGGTCGGATGCCGTGGCGGCCACGATGATCGAATACTCAAGCGCGCCCTGCTCCTCGAGCGTCTTCACCAGCTGGGCGACGGTCGAGCGCTTCTGCCCGATCGCGACATAGATGGTGTAGAGCTTCTTGGATTCGTCGCCCGAGGCGTTGATCCGCTTCTGGTTGATGATCGTGTCGATGATCACCGCGGTCTTGCCGGTCTGGCGGTCGCCGATGATCAGCTCGCGCTGGCCGCGGCCGATCGGGATCAGGCTGTCGATCGCCTTGATGCCCGTCTGCATCGGCTCATGGACCGACTTGCGGGGAATAATGCCGGGCGCCTTCACCTCGACGCGGGTGCGCGTCACGTCGGTCAGCGGGCCCTTGCCGTCGATCGGGTTGCCGAGCGCGTCGACCACGCGGCCGAGCAGCCCCTTGCCCACCGGCACGTCGACGATCGACCCGGTGCGGGAGACGGTGTCGCCCTCGCGGATGTTCCGGTCGTCGCCGAAGATCACGACGCCGACGTTGTCGTCCTCGAGGTTGAGCGCCATGCCGCGGATGCCGGCGTAGGGGAACTCCACCAGCTCGCCCGACATCACGTTCGCCAGGCCATAGACGCGCGCGACGCCGTCGCCGACGGTCAGGACGGTGCCGACCTCGGCCACGTTAGCCTCGGCGTCGAAGCCGGCGATCTGCGCCTTCAGGATCTCCGAGATCTCGGCAGGACGGATATCCATGGTCAGGCGGCCCCTTTCATCGCGTACTGCAGGCGCTGCAGCTTGGACTTGATGCTGTTGTCATAAAGGCGGGACCCGATCCGCACGATCAGGCCGCCAAGGATGGATGCGTCGACGCCCTCGGACAGCCGGATTCCGGAGAAGCCGGCCTCGGTCAGGCGCGCCGTGATCTGCGCGCGCTGCGTGTCCGTCAGCGGATGGGCGGTCACGACCTCGGCCGTCTGCTGGCCGCGGCGTTCCGCGAGCAGCGCGCCGAAGGCTTGCGCCACCGCGGGCAGCGCCGCGAGGCGCCGGTTCACGATCATGACGCCGACAAGGTTGCGGACCTCGGTGCCGATGCCGGCACGATCGAGGATGGCGAACATCCCTGCGCGCTGCTTGGCGCCATCGAGGCGAGGATCTGCGATGAAGTCCCGGAATCCGGCATCGTCGCGCCAGAGGCCGAACAGGCCCTCGAGGTCGGCGGCGATGCGGTCGACGGCGCCCGGTTCGTCCTTGCGCATGTCGTCGGCCAGCCCGAGCAGCGCCTGGGCATAGCGCGCAGGCGCGCCGACGGTGTTCGGCGTGGAGAGAGAGGCGGTCTGGATGGTCTCGGCGGCCACGAGCGATCCCGGTCCTGTTCCTGGTTGCGCGCCACGGCGCAGGGCCGCGCGAAGGCGTCCTCCGGCGGCGGCGGGCGCTTAACATAGCGATTGCCGCACCGCAACCTGACCCGCCGAGATTTCCGCCGCGGTCCGTGCAACGATGCCGTAGATGGCAGGTGGCTTCTTCGGCTGGCAGGTGGTGGGGGCGGCCTTCGCACTGGCCGCCTTCGCCTGGGGCATCGGGTTCTACGGGCCCGGCGTCTGGCTCCACGCCCTCACCGAGGAGCGCGGCTGGTCGGTCGCCGCCGTCTCCGGCGCCATCACCCTGCACTTCCTGGCCAGCGCCGCGATGGTCACGCGCCTGCCGGCGCTGCACGCGCGATTCGGGCCGGTCGCCGTCACCCGGGCGGGGGTGGCCTTCGCCGCCCTGGGCGCCGTCGCCTGGGCCGCGGCGCCGACACCCTGGCTGCTGCCCGCCGCGGCGCTGCTGACCGCCTGCGGCTGGGCGGTGACGAGCGGCGCCGCGATCAACGCGCTGGTGGCGCCCTGGTTCGAGCGCCGCCGCCCGGCCGCGCTCGCCATGGCCTACAATGGCGCCTCGATGGGCGGAATCCTGTTCGTCCCGCTCTGGGCGGCGCTGATCGCCTGGCTCGGCTTCCCTGCGGCGGCCGCGCTGATCGGCGCGACCGGCCTGCTGGCGCTCTGGCCGATAGCCGGGCGCTGGTTCCGGCCTGACCCGGCCGCAATGGGGCTCCACCCCGATGGCGCGGCGGCGCCGCCCGCCCCGCCGCCACCGCGCGTGCCGCCCAAACGGCTGCGGGCCCAGCCCGCCTTTCGCAGCCTCTCCCTCGCCTTCGCCCTCGGCCTGATGGCGCAGATGGGGCTGCTGTCGCAGCTGTTTTCCCTGCTGGCGCCGGCGCTCGGGCCACAGGGGGCGGGCTGGGCGCTCAGCCTGGCGACCGCCTGCGCCGTGGCGGGCCGCACCATCGTCGGCTGGCTGCTGCCGACGGGGGGCGACCGGCGCCCCGTGGCGGTCGTGAACTTCCTGGTGCAGGCCGTGGGCTCCGGCGCGCTGCTGGTCGCGGGCGGCACCAGCGCGCCGCTGCTTCTGCTCGCCTGCGCGCTGTTCGGGCTCGGGCTCGGCAACCTGCTCTCCCTGCCGCCGCTGATTGCCCAGGCGGAATGGCCGCCGGCCGAGGTCGCGGCGGTCGTCGCCGCCGTCACCGCCCTGAACCAGGCGTTCTATGCCTTCGCGCCTGGACTTTTTGGCGCGCTGCGCGACGCTGCGGGGGATGGCGCGGTCGCTGTGGCCGCCCTGGTGCTGCAGGTGGCCGCCGCCGCCGTCCTTCTGCGGCGCTGACCCGCTGGACGGCCGGGGCTCCGCGCGCGAGCATCCACCCGAACCAAGGGGAAGCGCCATGCTCGACAACCCGCCGCTGCTGACCATCCATCGCGGCCACCGGCGCCCGGACGCGGCGCTGATCGCCGCGTTCCGCGGCGCGCAGACGTCACACCTCGCGGACGCCATGGACGGGCGCGGCGCGCTCGACCACCGCATCAAGCCGATGGACCCGGACAATGCCGTCTTCTGCGGGCCGGCCTTGACCGCCCTCGCCTATCCGGCCGACATCGTCGGCGTCTACGGCGCGCTGGCCGAGGCCGAGCCGGGCGACGTGATCGTCGCCGCGAACGACGGCTATGCCGCGACCGCAGTGGTCGGCGACCTCGTGGCCGGGATGATGAAGAACAAGGGCGTGGCCGCCTTCGTGACCGACGGGCAGGCGCGCGACCGCGCGGGCATCGTCGCGGCCGGCCTGCCGGTCTTCGCCGCGGGCATCATGCCGGCCTCCCCGGCCGCGAACGGCCCGGGGGTGGTGGGGGCGCCGGTCACGCTGGGCGGCCAGCACGTCAGGCCGGGCGACATCATCGTGGGCGACGCCGACGGCGTGGTGGTCGTGCCGCTCGACCGCGCGGAGGAGGTGCTTGAGCGCCTCGCCGCCGTGCGGGCGGCCGAGGCAAAGGCCGTGGCTGCCGTCGCGGCCGGCGCGACCGCCACCGACCGCATCCGGGCCGTCGTCGCCGCCGCGCGCGTCATCGGCCCGTGAGCGGATCCCATAGCGGCAGGCCGAGAACGGCGGCGGCCAGGATCAGCGCGTAGCCGGCGCGGCGGAAGACCCGTTCGCTCGCCAGGCCGAACAGGGCGGTGCCACCCCAGAGCCCCGCCGCGTAGGACGGCCCGGCGGCCAGCGCGAGCCAGGCCGTCTCCCATCCGAACAGCCCGCTCCAGGCATAGGCCGCCACCACCGCGACGGTCAGGATGGCGAAATAGAGGTTCATGTTCGCCCGCATCGTCGCCGCGGCGGCCGAGCGGCCGAACCACCACACCGCCGGCGCGATGCCACCCAGCATCGCTGTGCCGCTCATGAGGCCGCCGGCCGCGCCGACGCCGAGCACCGCCGACACCGAATCGGGCCCCCTGTAGCGCCAGCCGGAGGCCAGAACCGCCACCGCCAGGAGCACGAGGCCGGCCAGCGCCCAGCGCAGCGCGACCGGGTCGGTCAGGGCCAGGATGATGGCGCCCACCGGCACGGCGCAGATCGCGGCCGCCGCCATGATCGCGACCTCCCGCCGCGCCGCGCGGGGCCAGGCGCCGGGCAGGAACGCTAGGCAGGAGACGCTTTCGAGCAGCGCCAGCACCGGCACCGCCGCCTTGGGCCCCACGGCGGCCGAGGCCAGGGGCACGAAGACCAGCGCGGCGCCGAATCCGGAGAACCCGCGCGACAGCCCGCCCAGCACCGCGGCGGCTGCGATGCCGAGGATCGCGCCCATGGCGGGCAGGTGGCCGAGCAGGAGATCCATCCGGCGGCCAGACTCCGCCGCCGCCAGGGCGGCGTCCAGGGCCGCGCCCGCAACCCGTGCTTGCAAGGGACGCCGGGCTGTCCTTCGAGGCCGGTCCCGCGGCTTGTCGTGCACTGGCGGGCGGGCGCATTGCGGCGTGTGTCACCGGCCCGGCTACGAGGGGCGCGACCAAGTGCCGCGCCTGGCCGGGCAGCTGGTGGAAGTGCTGGCCGCGGTCATGGTCGGGTATCGCGACGGCACGCGCGTCGGGGCCGATTCGCTGATGAACGGCGCGGTCTTCGGCCGTTCCGACGCCGGGATCGCGGCGCTTGCGCCTTACCTCGCGCAGCGGGATTGGCCGCCCGGCGCGGTTGCCGCGCGCCCGGGCACGGGCTAGAGCGTGTTCCGCATGATCGGCACCGGCCCGCACCCTCACCCGACGCCGGTGCCGTATCCGCCGAAGCGGAAAACACCCTGACGCCTGCCTGCCATGAACGCCCCGCCGGACGCGATGCCGGGTCCACCCTCCTCCGTCTCCCATCCTGAAGGCCCGCTGCCGGCACTGCGCGCGCTGGTGGCGGCCGGGCGCATCACCGCCGACCCGGCGCAGGAACTGGCGGCCGAGAAGCTGCAGGACCTCTGGCGCCGGACACGCGGCTACGACCCCAGTACCGAACCGCCGGACACCGGCGGCTTCCTGTCCCGCTTCTTCCGCCGCAAGGCGGTCGAGGAGGCGCCCGCGGGAACGCCGATGGGCCTCTATCTCGTGGGCGAGGTCGGGCGCGGGAAGTCCATGCTGATGGACCTGTTCTTCGCCAGCGCGCAGGTGACCCGCAAGAAGCGCCTGCACTTCCACCAATTCATGCAGCAGGCGCACCGGCGCATCCATGCCTGGAAGATGCGCGACGCCGATGCGCCGGCGCCGCGCGACGTGCACGACCACGACCCCATCCCGCCGCTGGCGGATTCGATCGTGGCCGAGGCCGCGCTGCTGTGTTTCGATGAGTTCCAGGTCCACGACATCACCGATGCCATGATCCTCGGCCGCCTGTTCGAGGCGTTGTTCGCCCGCGGCGTGGTCGTGGTCGCGACCTCCAACACCGCCCCGAACGACCTGTTCCGGGGCAAGCCGGGGCGCGACGCCTTCCTGCCCTTCATCGAGTTGATCCAGTCGCGGATCGAGGTGCTGGTGCTGGAGTCGGCGCGCGACTACCGCCGGGAACGCATCCGCGGCCTGCCGACCTGGCACGTGCCCCCGGACGGGCGGGCGGAACGCGCCCTCGACGCCGCCTTCGCGGAACTGACGGGCGACACGCCGGCGGGCGCCACGAAGCTCACGCTGCTCGGCCGCGCGGTCGAGGTGCCGCAGGCGGCGCGCGGCGTCGCCCGCTTCGGCTTCGACGAGATCTGCGGCCGGGCGCTCGGTCCCGCCGACTACCTGGCCGTGGCGACGCATTTCCACACGCTGGTTCTGGATGGCATCCCGCGCCTCGGCCCCGAGAATTTCGACAAGGCGCGGCGCTTCATCACGCTGGTCGATGCCCTGTACGAGCATCGCTGCAAGCTGGTCGCGAGCGCCGAGGACCATCCCGACCGCCTGTACGAACGGGGCGAGAACGCCGCGATGTTCGAACGTACCGCGTCGCGTCTCGTGGAGATGCAGAGCCAGGATTACCTGGCCTTGCCGCATCTGACCTGACCCGTGCCGGCCCGCCTGCCACGGGATCGCCATACTCGCCCGGCAGAGGTTTCGGGCTTTCCCCGGCGGCCCCGCCCCTCTAGGGTGCCGCGGCTTTGCAACATGGCGCAACGATTCGAGAGGTGCTCCGCATGCGTGTTCTGGCGGCTGTCCTGATCGCCCTGGCAACCCTGGCCTGGAACATCCCCGCCGCAGAGGCGCGGACACGATCCGACCAGACCCAGGCGCAGGGACGGAGCGCCGGACAGCAGGCGAGCCGCGCCTCGGCCACCCGGCGCACCGCCGCGCCGCGGCAGGACGCCCGCGCCTCCGGACGGTCGTCCCGCGAGGCGGCGACAACGTCCCAGCGCCGCGGCAGTGCCACGCGCGGCACGCCGACCCGCCAGTCGGCCGCGCCCGCCCGCACGTCCCGGCAGGCGGCGGCGGGCGACGCCCGCGGGACGCGCAACGCAACCGCCCGCAGCGGTGCGCGGCAGACGGCAGGCGCGACCTGCCGCGGGCGCAACTGCGCGACGCAGCGTCGGCCGGTCTCCTGGCAGGCCGGCCTCGAGCCGCCGACCAACGAGCAGGCGCGGTCCTGCCCGGTCGGCACCATGGCGACGCTGGCGCGCGGCCACTCCGACATCGTGCGCTGCATGCCGCTCTGACGGCGGGCCTCCCGGCCGGCCGGCCCGGCGCCGACCAGGCAGGGCCGGGCGGCGCCTTGCCCGAGGCCGGCCCGCGCGGTAGGTAGCGGCGCTTTTCGCACTGCACATACCTTCGAGGAAGCCCATGGCCCGCAAGAAGATCGCGCTGATCGGCGCCGGCAACATCGGTGGCACGCTGGCCCACCTGATCGGCCTGAAGGAACTCGGCGACGTGGTGATGTTCGACGTCTTCCCGGGCGTCGCCGCGGGCAAGGCGCTCGACATCATGCAGTCGGGCCCGGTCGACGGCTTCGACAGTGCCATGGCCGGCAGCGGCGACTACGCCGCAATCGCGGGCTCGGACGTCGTCATCATCACTGCCGGCTTCCCGCGCATGCCGGGCATGAGCCGCGACGACCTGGTGTCCAAGAACGCCGGCGTCATCGCCCAGGTGGCCGAGGGCGTGAAGCAGCATTGCCCGAACGCCTTCGTCATCGTCATCACCAATCCGCTTGACGCCATGGTGTGGGTGTTCCGCGAGAAGTCGGGCCTGCCGGCGAACAAGGTGGTCGGCATGGCGGGCGTGCTGGACAGCAGCCGCTTCCGGCTTTTCCTGGCCCAGGAATTCAACGTGTCCGTCGAGGACGTGACCGCCTTCGTGCTGGGCGGCCATGGCGACACCATGGTTCCGCTGACGCGCTATTCGACCGTGGCCGGCATCCCGGTGCCCGACCTCGTGAAGATGAGCTGGACGACGCAGGAGAAGGTCGACGCGATCGTGGCGCGGACCGCGAATGGCGGCGGCGAGATCGTGAAGCTGCTCGAGAAGGGCTCGGCCTTCTACGCACCGGCCGCCAGCGCGATCGCGATGGCCGAGAGCTTCCTCAAGGACAAGAAGCGCGTCCTGCCCTGCGCCGCCTGGCTGACCGGCCAGTACGGCGTGAAGGACCTCTATGTCGGCGTGCCGGTCGTGATCGGCGCCGGCGGCGTCGAGCGGATCGTCGAGATCGAGCTGAACGCGGCCGAGAAGGCTGCCTTCGACAAGTCCTGCGGTGCGGTGCGCGAACTGATCGACGCCTCCAAGAAGCTGGTGGGCTGACCCACCCGGGCCCGGCGGCGACGCCGGGCCCTTTTCCTGTCAGCCCCGAGGGGAATCCGGCATGAACATCCACGAATACCAGGCGAAGGAACTGCTGCGCCGCTACGGCGTGGCCGTCCTCGATGGCCATGTGGCCTGGACGCCCGAGGAAGCGGTCGCCGCGGCGAAGCAGCTGCCCGGCCCCGTCTATGTCGTGAAGTCGCAGATCCATGCCGGCGGCCGCGGCGCGGGCCGCTTCAAGGAAGACCCGAACGGCAAGGGCGGCGTGCGCGTCGTGAAGTCGCTCGAGGACGTGAAGGCGGCGGCCGACGCCATGATCGGCAAGACGCTGGTGACCAAGCAGACCGGCGAGGCCGGCAAGCTCGTCTCCCGCGTCTATGTCGAGGACGGCTGCGACATCGCGCGCGAGCTCTACCTTGGCCTGCTGATCGACCGCGACACCTCCCGCCTCACCATCATGGCGTCCACCGAGGGCGGCATGGAGATCGAGGAGGTGGCCGAGAACCACCCCGAGCGCATCCTGAAGGTCACGGTGGACCCGGCCTCGGGCATTTCGGGCTTCCACGCGCGGAAGCTCGCCTTCGGGCTCGGGCTGACGGGCAAGCAGGTGGGCTCCTTCTCGAAGTTCGTGACCGCGCTGTATGGCGCCTTCAACGAGCTCGACTGCGGCATCGTCGAGATCAACCCGCTGGTCGTGACCGGCGCGGGCGAGATCGTGGCGCTCGACGCCAAGGTGTCCTTCGACGACAGCGCGCTGTTCCGCCACAAGGACCTCGAGGCGCTGCGCGACGACAGCGAGATGGATCCGAAGGAACTGGACGCCATCAGGAACGACCTGAACTACGTCGCGCTGGACGGCGAGATCGGCTGCATGGTGAACGGCGCGGGCCTCGCCATGGCGACGATGGACATCATCAAGCTGTATGGCTCCTCGCCCGCCAACTTCCTCGATGTGGGCGGCACCGCGAACGCGGCGCGCGTGACCGAGGCGTTCCGGATCATCACCTCGGATGCCAACGTAAAGGCCATCCTGGTGAACATCTTCGGCGGCATCGCCAAGTGCGACATGATCGCCGAGGGCATCGTCGTGGCCAGCAAGAACCTGTCCCTGAAGGTGCCGCTGGTGGTGCGCCTCGAGGGCACGAACGTCGAGCTCGGCAAGAAGATCCTGGCCGAGAGCGGCCTTGCCATCATCCCCGCCGACAACCTCGCCGACGCGGCCCAGAAGGTTGTCGCGGCGGTGAATGAAGCGCGCGTCTCCGGCGCGACCAAGGGAGCCTGACGCCATGGCCGTTCTCGTCGACAAGAACACCCGCGTCATGACCCAGGGCTTCACCGGCGCCCAGGGCACCTTCCACGCCAGTCAGGGCATCGCCTACGGCTCGACCTATGTCGGCGGCACGACGCCCGGCAAGGGCGGCACGATGCACCCGGAGCTCAACCTGCCGGTCTTCGACACGGTGGCCGAGTGCGTGGCGCGGACGCAGGCCAACGCCTCCGTCATCTACGTCCCCGCGCCCTTCGCGGCCGATGCGATCCTGGAAGCGATCGACGCCGAGCTGCCGCTCATCATCTGCATCACCGAGGGCATCCCGGTGCTCGACATGGTGAAGGTCAAGCGCGCGCTCACCGGCTCGAAGTCGATCCTGGTCGGGCCGAACTGCCCGGGCGTGATCACGCCGGACGAATGCAAGATCGGCATCATGCCGGGCCACATCCACAAGCGCGGCTCGGTCGGCGTGGTGTCACGCTCCGGCACGCTGACCTACGAGGCGGTGGCGCAGACCTCCGCCGCGGGGCTCGGACAGTCCTCCTGCGTCGGCATCGGCGGCGACCCGGTGAAGGGGATAGACTTCATCGATGTCCTTGAGCTTTTCCTGAAGGACGACGAGACCAAGTCGATCGTGATGATCGGCGAGATCGGCGGCCAGTCCGAGATCCGCGCGGCGGAATACCTCAAGGCCGAGAATTTCGGCCCGGGGAAGCCGAACAAGCCCGTGGTCGGCTTCATCGCCGGCGCGACCGCCCCCCCGGGGCGGCGGATGGGACATGCCGGCGCCGTGATCTCGGGCGGCAAGGACACGGCCGAGGCCAAGATGGACGCCATGCGCTCGGCCGGGATCCATGTGGCGGACAGCCCGGCGGCGCTCGGCTCGACCATGGTGAAGGCGCTGAAGGGCTGACCCGCCCGGGCGCGCCGCGTAGCCGAAAGGCCTGCCACGGCGCCGCCACAAGGTCTATGGTAACCAGCCCCGCCGCATCCTGCCCCGGTTGCGGCGGCGACCCGCATCAAGACTGAGGAAGAGTGACCCGGCGGCCGGACCGCCGGCACGGAGAAGAACGATGGCCGGAGTAGACGTCCTCGCGACCGCGATGACCGGCGCGAATGCCGCGTATCTCGCGGACCTTTACGCCCGCTGGGCCGAGAAGCCGGACAGCGTCGACCCTTCGATGGCGGAGCTCTTCGCCGCGCTGAACGACGAGGCGCGGGCGGTGCTGACGGACGCGACCGGCGCCTCCTGGGCCCCGCGCATCCGCGGTGCCTTCGGGCCCGAGCCCGAGAAACCCGCACCGAAGCCGGCCAAGCCCGGCGCCGCCGCCGACCCCGAGGCGACGCGCCGCGCCGTGCTGGATTCGATCCGCGCGCTGATGCTCATCCGGTCCTACCGCGTGCGCGGGCATCTCGAGGCGCAGCTCGACCCGCTCGGCCTGACGCAGCCGAAGCCGCATCCCGAGCTCGACCCGAAATCCTACGGCTTCACGGAAGCGGACCTCGACCGGCCGATCTTCCTCGACTTCGTGCTCGGCAAGGAGACGGCGACGCTGCGCGAGATCATCGCGATCTGCCGCGCCTCCTATTGCGGGCCGATCGGCGTCGAGTTCATGCACATCCAGGATCCCGACCAGAAATCCTGGATCCAGCGGCGGATCGAAGGCGCGCCCTGGCTCACGGCTTTCGACGTGGAGGCCAAGAAGCGCATCCTCAACGAGCTGACCGAGGCCGAGGGCTTCGAGAGCTTCTGCGCGCGCAAGTTCGTCGGCACCAAGCGCTTCGGCCTTGAGGGCGGCGAGAGCACCATCCCCGCGCTCGAGACCGTGATCGAGACCGCCGCGAAGGAAGGCGTGAAGGAGATCGCGATCGGCATGGCCCATCGCGGGCGGCTCAACGTCCTCGTGAACGTGGTCAAGAAGCCCTACGTCCAGGTCTTCTCGGAGTTCAAGGGCGTCGGCGCCAACCCCGACGACGTTCAGGGCTCGGGCGACGTGAAGTACCACCTCGGCACCTCGACCGACGTCGAGATCGCCGGGCACATGGTGCACCTGTCGCTGCAGCCGAACCCGTCGCACTTGGAAGCCGTGGACCCGGTCGTGGTCGGCAAGGTGCGGGCGCGCCAGGACATGGCGGGCGACACCAAGACGCGCCGGTCGGTCATGGGCATCCTGCTGCACGGCGACGCCGCCTTCGCCGGCCAGGGCGTGGTCTACGAGACGCTCGCGATGAGCCAGCTGATCGGCTACCGCACCGGCGGCACCATCCACATCATCACCAACAACCAGATCGGCTTCACGACCGTCGCGGCGCATGCCTATTCCGGCCTCTATTGCACCGACGTGGCGAAGGCGATCCAGGCGCCGATCCTGCACGTGAACGGCGACGATCCCGAGGCGGTCGTGTTCTGCGCCCGCATGGCGGCCGAATTCCGCATGACCTTCGGCGCCGACATCGTGCTCGACATCGTCTGCTACCGCCGCCACGGCCACAACGAGGGCGACGAGCCGGCCTTCACCCAGCCCATCATGTACAACCGCATCCGCGAGATGCGGACGACCCGCACCCTCTATGCCGAGAAGCTGGCGCGGGAGGGCAGCATCCCGGCCGAGGAGTCGAAGGCCGTGCTGGACGCCTTCAACGCCCGCCTCGAGGACGCCTTCCAGGCCGCGCAGTCCTTCCGCCCGAACAAGGCGGACTGGCTCGAAGGCCACTGGTCCGGCCTGAAGTCGGCCACCGCGGGCGAGGAGGTCGAGAAGCTGCACGACACCGCCGTGCCGCTCGACACGCTGCGCGAGGTCGGCGCCGCGCTGAGCAACGTGCCCGACGACTTCGCCGTCAACCCCAAGATCGCCCGCCAGCTCGAGGCCAAGAAGCAGGCGGTCGACGCCGGGGAGGGGATCGACTGGGCGACCGGGGAGGCGCTGGCCTTCGGCACCCTGCTGCTGGAAGGCCACCGCGTGCGCCTGTCGGGGGAGGACGTGCAGCGCGGCACATTCAGCCACCGCCACGCCTACCTGATCGACCAGCAGACCCAGGCGGAATACGTCCCGCTGAACAATATCCGCGACGGCCAGGCGCGGTTCGAGGCGTTCAACTCCCTGCTCGCGGAGTTCGGCGTGCTTGGCTACGACTACGGCTACACGCTGGCCGACCCGCACACGCTGGTGCTGTGGGAAGGCCAGTTCGGCGACTTCGCGAACGGCGCGCAGGTCATCATCGACCAGTTCATCGCGTCCGGTGAGACGAAGTGGCTGCGCATGTCGGGCCTCGTGATGCTGCTGCCGCACGGCTACGAGGGGCAGGGGCCGGAGCATTCCTCCGCCCGGCTCGAGCGCTACCTGCAGATGTGCGCCGAGCGGAACATGCGCGTGTGCAACTTCACCACGCCGGCCAACTACTTCCATGCGCTCCGCCGGCAGATGAAGGCGAACTACCGCAAGCCGCTGGTGCTGATGACGCCGAAGTCGCTGCTGCGCCACAAGCTGGCCGTCAGCAGCCTGTCCGATTTCGGCCCCGGCAGCGCCTTCCGGTATGTCATCCCCGAGACCGACGCGATCGCGCCCGAGGAGAAGGTCCGGCGCGTCGTGCTCTGCACCGGCAAGGTCTACTACGACCTGCTGACCGAACGCCGGGAGAAGGGCATCGACGACGTCGCCATCGTGCGCGTCGAGCAGATGTACCCCTTCCCGAGGAACAGCCTGGCCAAGGCGCTGGCGCCCTATCGCGGCGCCGAGGTGGTCTGGTGCCAGGAGGAGCCCGAGAACATGGGTGCATGGACCTTCATGGACCGGCGGATCGAGGCTGTCCTCGGCACGCTCGACATCAAGGCGAAGCGCCCCGTCTTCGTGGGGCGCGAGGAAGCCGCGAGCCCGGCCACGGGCCTCGCCAAGATCCACCAGCAGCAGCAGGACGCCCTGGTGCGCGCGGCCCTCGGGCTCTGAGGCGCGCCACGGCCATCAACGGACCGCAGACATGACCGACATCCTGGTTCCGACGCTCGGCGAGAGCGTCTCCTCCGCCACCGTCGCCCGCTGGCTCAAGAAGGCCGGGGAGGCTGTCGCCGCCGACGAGCCGCTGGTCGAGCTCGAGACCGACAAGGTGACGGTGGAGGTCAACGCGCCCGCCGCCGGCGTGCTTGAGGCGATCGCCGCGGCCGAGGGCGCCGAGGTCGCGCCCGGCACCGTGCTCGGCTCGATCGCCGCCGGCGCGGCCGCCGCCGCGGCGCCCAAGGCCGCCGAGGCGCCGCAGCCCGCCGCTGCCCCCGCTGGACGCAAGACGGAGACGCCGCGCGCCGTCTCCGGCCCCGTCGCCGTGCCGGGCACGCATGCGCCGATGCCCGCCGCGGCGAAGCTGATGGCCGAGACCGGCGCCTCCGCCGCCGCGATCGGCGCGGGCACCGGCAAGGACGGGCGCATCACCAAGGGCGACGTACAGGACTTCCTCGCCCGCCCGGCCGCGGCGCCCGCCGCCGCCGCGCCGAAGCCCGCCCGCGCGCCGGCTGAAGGCGAGGAGCGCGTGAAGATGACGCGGCTCCGCGCCACCATCGCGCGCCGGCTGAAGGAGGCGCAGAACACCGCCGCCATGCTCACCACCTTCAACGAGGTGGACATGGGCGCGGCGATGGCGCTGCGCGCCGAGTACAAGGATGCGTTCGAGAAGAAGCACGGCGTGAAGCTCGGCTTCATGTCCTTCTTCGTGAAGGCCTGCGTGGCCGCGCTGAAGGAATTCCCCGCGGTCAACGCCGAGATCGACGGCGACGAGATCGTCTACAAGAACTTCGTGCATATGGGCATCGCGGTCGGCGGGCCTTCGGGCCTGGTGGTCCCGGTGGTGCGCGACGCCGATGCGATGTCCTTCGCCGAGATCGAGAAGACCATCGGCGCCTTCGGCAAGAAGGCCCGCGACGGCGCGCTGAAGCTCGACGAACTCGCCGGCGGGTCCTTCACCATCACCAATGGCGGCATCTACGGCTCACTGATGTCGACGCCGATCCTGAATCCCCCGCAATCGGGCATCCTCGGCATGCACAAGATCCAGGACCGGCCGATGGCCGTGGGCGGCAAGGTGGAGATCCGCCCGATGATGTATATTGCGCTGTCCTACGACCACCGGATCGTCGACGGGAAGGAAGCCGTATCCTTCCTTGTGCGGGTGAAGGAAAGCATCGAGGACCCGCGCCGCCTGATGCTCGACATCTGACGCGGCCGCGCAGCCACGGCCCGAGCAGCCAGGCCCGGGCCCAAGCAAGAAGGGGATTTTCATGCGAAGCCGGGAAGGCCAGTTCTCCGACGCACGCCCGATCCAGCGCAGCCGCGCGGAGAAGGAGAAACTGCTCAGGGAACTCAAGGACACGCTGGCGGGGCTGAAGCCGCACGCCTCGCCGGCGATGCGGACCACGCTGCAGGCGCGGATCCGCGAGATCGAGGCGGAACTCGGGATCCCGGCCAGGAAGTGACGGCCGCGCGCGCCGTCATGCCAGCGACCGCACGCGTTGATGCGTGAAGCGGTCGGGCGGCCGCCGGTATGGGTTTGATTTCGCGCGCAGCCGCCACACCGACCCTGCGCGCAGATATGTCCGGCGATAGTGGCGGCCGTATCAGACCGTCAGCAGACGGCGGACGGCCTCCTCGTCCAGCGTGCCCGGCGCGCCGGCGAGCGCCACCTCGCCGCGCACCATGATCGCGATGTGGTCCGCCAGGCCGCGGGCGAATTCGTAATACTGCTCGACCAGCAGCACGCCCATGCCGCGGTCCTTCGCCAGGTGCGCGATGACGCGGCCGATGTCCTTGATGACATTGGGCTGGATGCCTTCGGTCGGCTCGTCGAGAATCAGCAGGCGCGGGCGCGCGCAGAGCGCCCGCGCGATGGCCAGTTGCTGCTGCTGCCCGCCCGAGAGGTCGCCGCCGCGCCGGCGCAGGAAGTCGCGCAGCACGGGGAACAGGTCGAACACCTCCTGGTCCACGCTCGAGCCGCGCGGCGCGGCCGCGAGCGCCGTCTCGAGGTTTTCCTGCACCGTCAGGAAGGGAAAGATCTCCCGCCCCTGCGGCACGTAGCCAATGCCCGCGCGCGCACGTTCCGCCGGGCCAAGCCGGCTGATGTCGCGCCCCTCCCACATGATGCTGCCGGCACCGATGCGCTCCAACCCCATGACGGCGCGCAGCAGCGACGACTTGCCGACCCCGTTGCGGCCGAGCACGCAGGTGACGCGGCCGGCCTCGACCCCGAGCGACACGCCGCGCAGGCAGAGGCTGGCGCCGTAGGACAGGTCGATGGCGCGGACATCCAGCATTGCTCAGCGCCCCAGATAGACCTCGATCACGCGCGGGTCGTTCTGCACGTGGTCGATCGAGCCCTCGGACAGCACGGAGCCCTCGTGCAGCACCGTCACGCGCCGGCCGAGCGCGCGCACGAATTCGAGGTCGTGCTCCACCACCACCACGCTGCGCGTGCCGGCGATCGACACGAGCATCGCCGCGGTGTGCTCGGTCTCGGCATCGGTCATGCCGGCGACCGGCTCGTCGACCAGCAGCAATTCGGGGTCCTGCGCCAGCAGCATGGCGATCTCGAGCCACTGCCGCTGGCCGTGGGAGAGGATGCCGGCCGGGTCGTGCGCGCGGTCGGTCAGCCCGACCTCGGCTATGACCTGACCGATCCGGTCGGCGGCCTCGCCCGAGAGATGCCAGCGGATGCAGGCGATCGGCCCGCGCGGTGCCTTGAGCGCGAGCTCGACATTCTCGAACACCGTCAGGTCGTCGAACACCGTCGGCTTCTGGAACTTGCGCCCGATGCCGAGCGTCGCGATCGAGGCCTCGTCCATCCGCGTCAGGTCGGTCTCCCCGAAGCGCACGGTGCCCGCGGTCGGGCGCGTCTTGCCGGTGATGACATCCATCATCGTCGTCTTGCCCGCGCCGTTCGGGCCGATCACGGCGCGCAGCTCCCCGGGTTCGACGATCAGCGACAGGTTGTTCAGGGCCCGGAACCCGTCGAAGACGACCGAGACGCCGTCGAGGTAGAGCGCCCGACCCTTCATGCGTCGCGCCCCTTCCGGCGGCCGCCGAACAACCCGATCAACCCGCGCGGCAGCAGCAGCGTGACCGCAACGAACAGTCCGCCCAGGACGAACAGCCAGAGGTCCGGCGCGGCCGAGGTCAGCCAGGTCTTGAGCGCATTGACCGAGAAGGCGCCGAGCACCGCGCCGACCAGCGTGCCGCGCCCGCCGACCGCGACCCAGATCACCGCCTCGATCGAGTTGCCGGGGCTGAACTCGCCCGGGTTGATGATGCCGACCTGCGGCACGTAGAGCGCGCCGGCAAGGCCCGCCAGCATGGCGGACAGCACGAAGGCGAACAGCTTGTGCCGCGTCGTGTCGTAGCCGAGGAAGCGCGCGCGGCTCTCGGCGTCGCGGATCGCGGTCAGCACGCGCCCGTACTTGGTGCGCGTCAGCGCCGAGCAGACCAGGAAGGACGCGACCAGCGCGATGAGGGAGGCATAGAACAGCGCCGCCCGCGCCCCCGGCGTGCCGAGCGGCATGCCGAGCAGTTCCTTGAAATCCGTGAAGCCGTTGTTGCCGCCGAAGCCCATGTCGTTGCGGAAGAAGGCCAGCATCAGAGCGTAGGTCATCGCCTGCGTCAGGATCGAGAGATAGACGCCGGTGATGCGGCTGCGGAACGCCAGGAATCCCACCACCAGCGCCAGCGCGCCCGGCACCAGCAGCACCATCAGCATGGCGTAGGGAAAATGCTCGAAGCCGCGCCAGAACCAGGGCAGGTCCGTGTAGCCGAGGAAGACCATGAAGTCGGGCAGCACAGGATGTCCATAGGCACCGCGCGGCCCGATCAGCCGCATCAGGTGCATCCCCATCGCATAGCCGCCGAGCGCGAAGAATGCCCCGTGGCCGAGCGAGAGGATGCCCGCATAGCCCCAGGCCAGGTCGAGCGAGAGCGCCAGGATCGCGTAGCAGATCCATTTGCCCGTGACCGAGACGATGAAGTCCGACACGTGCAGCGCGTGGTCGGCCGGCAAGGTGTTCAGCGCCGGCAGGGCGGCGAGCAGCAGCACCGCGCCCGCCAGCCCCGCGCGGAAGCCGAGCCGCGCGCGCGAGTCGGCAGGATCGGCGAGGGTCGCGCTCACTGTTCCGCCGCCCGGCCCTTGAGGGCGAACAGCCCGCGCGGGCGCCGCTGGATGAACAGCATGATCGCGACCAGCACGAACACCTTGGCCAGCACCACGCCGGCATAGGGCTCCAGCACCTTGTTCACGACGCCGAGCGTCATGGCGCCGACCAGCGTGCCCGCCAGCGACCCCACGCCGCCGAACACCACCACCATGAAGCTGTCGATGATGTAGCTGGTGCCGAGGTTGGGGCTGACATTGTCGATCTGGCTGAGCGCCACGCCCGCGATGCCGGCGATGCCCGAGCCGAAGGCGAAGGTCAGCGCATCGACGCGCCCCGTGCGGATGCCCATGGCCGAGGCGATGCGCCGGTTCTGCGTCACCGCCCGCATCTCGAGCCCGAAGCGCGTGAGGCGGATGGCCGCGACCGTCAGCAGCAGCACGACGAGCGAGAAGACCAGGATCCAGAGCCGGTTCTGCGTGACCATGACGCCGAAGGGCAATTCCAGCGTCCCCTGCATCCAGGGCGGGCTGGTCACCTCCCGGTTCTGCGCCCCGAAGCCGAGGCGCACCGCCTGCTGGATCATCATGCCGACGCCGAAGGTCAGCAGCAGCGTCTCCAAAGGCCGGCCGTACAGGTGGCGGATCAGCCCGCGTTCCATCGCCGCACCACAAGCGGCCGCGACCAGGAAGGCGGCCGGCACCGCCAGCGGCAGCGACCAGGGCGCCAGCGCCGGGATGTCGCGCAGCGCCTCCTGCATCACGAAGGTCGTGTAGGCGCCGAGCATCACGAACTCGCCATGCGCCATGTTGATCACGCCCATCACGCCGAAGGTGACGGCGAGCCCGAGCGCGGCCAGCAGCAGCACCGAGCCGAGCGAGAGCCCCTGGAACAGCGTCTCGGCCGCGCGGCGGATCTCGAGCCGACGGTCGATCGCCGCGACCGCCGCCTCGATCTCCGCGCCGAGCGCCGGATTGCCCGCGCGCGCCTCCAGCAATACGGCCCGCGCCTCCGTCGAACTGGAGGCGCCGAGTGCGGATATGGCGGCACGCTTGGCGTCATCCTGGCCGGCCGCCAGGCGCGACGCGGCAAGCGCCAATTCCATCCGCGCGCGGATGGCGGCGACGCTCTCGCGCGCCAGCGCCGCCTCCAGCAGCGGGATGTTCTCGGCCGCACGGCTGCGGAAGACCGCTTCCGCGGCCGCCATGCGCTCGGCCGCATCGGGCGAGAGCAGGGACAGCCGCCCGAGCGCGCCACGCAGCGCCGCCCGCACGCGGTTGTTGATGCGGACGGGCTCGGCGCCCGCCGCATCGGCCGCGGCACCACCCGGGAACTCGGTCACGCGTTCGCCGTCCCGCAGCAGCAGCGTTCCGTCCGGGCGCTTCAGCAGCCGGCCGTCCGACAGCGCGCGGAGAACGGCCGCGGCACGCGGGTCACCCAGCGTGCCGAGCCGCTCGACGGTCTGCGCCTGCTGCGCGAAGCCGCCGGCGAGGCCCGGCAGCAACGCCTCGAATGCCTCCTGCCCGCGTGCCTGGAGCGGCGCGAGCAGGAGCAGCAGCAGGACGAGAAGCCGCGGCATCACCCGCGGCGGCGGTTCGCGTTCTCCGGGATGAAGGGCGACCAGTTCTCGGCCTGGATGGCGTTCGGCGTCTTCCAGACGATGTTGAACTGGCCGTTGGCCTGCACCTCGCCGATCATGACCGGCTTGGACAGGTGGTGGTTGCGGTGCATCTCCAGCGTGTAGCCGCTGGGGGCGTCCACCTTCTGGCCATACATCGCGGTGCGCACGGCATCGACCGCCGTGGTGCCGGCCTGCGCCACTGCCTGCGTCCACATCTTGAAGCCGACCAGCGTCGCCTCCATCGGGTCGTTCGTCACGCGGCGCGGGTTGTTGATGTAGGCCCGCCACATGTTCAGGAAGTCGGTGTTCACCGGCGACTGCACGGACATGAAGTAGTTCCAGGCCGCCAGGTGGCCGACCAGGGGACGGGTGTCGATGCCGGCCAGTTCCTCCTCGCCGACGGAGAAGGCAACGGAGGGGATGTCCTCGGCCTTGATCCCCTGATTGCCGAGCTCGCGGTAGAAGGGGACGTTGGCGTCCCCGTTGATGGTCGAGACGATCGCGGTGCGCTTGCCCTCGCCGGCGAAGCGCTTCACCCGCGCCACGATCCCCTGCCAGTCGGAATGTCCGAAGGGGGTGTATTCCTCCATGATGTCGGCATCGCTGATGCCCTTCGAATTGAGGAAGGCGCGCAGGATGCGGTTGGTGGTGCGCGGATATACGTAGTCCGTGCCGAGCAGCGCGATGCGCTTGGCCTCCCCGCCATCGGCGCCCATCAGGTACTCGACCGCCGGGATCGCCTGCTGGTTCGGCGCGGCGCCGGTATAGAAGATGTTGCGGCTTTCCTCCTCGCCCTCGTACTGGACGGGGTAGAAGAGCATGCCGTTCAGCTCCTCGAAGACCGGCAGCACAGATTTGCGGGACACGCTGGTCCAGCAGCCGAAGGTGACGTCCACGCGCGCCACCTGCAGCAGCTCGCGCGCCTTCTCGGCAAACAGTGGCCAGTTCGACGCCGGGTCGACCACCACCGCCTCGACCCGCCGGCCGAGCAGCCCGCCGCGGCCGTTGATCCAGTTCGTCATCATGAGGACGGTGTCGCGCAGCGCGGTCTCGCTGATCGCCATGGTGCCGGAGAGCGAATGCAGCACGCCGACCTTGATCGGCGCTGCCTGCGCGAGGGACGGGCGGATGGCGGGCAGCGTCAGCGCGCCGCCGAGGCCGGCCAGCGCCGCGCGCCGGGTGAAGGTGGAAAGGGTCATCGGGCAGCCTCCTCGCTGGGGCTCGCGCGACCGGATCGGGGCGCGCGGCGGGTCCGGCTGAAAAAGCGGAGCGAATTCCGTGCCAGCGTCCGTCGATGCGGTATCGCGCGCAGGGCGCGCCATGCCGAGCCACGGCCTGCCTCGTTCGCGGGCAGTCGGTGGTACTGGGTTCGCCACTCGCCTCAGGCGCGGGCAGTCGTCCGGATGAAGCCTGCCGCGCGTTCCGCCACCAGCATCACTGCCGGCTGGATGTTGGGCGAGGGGATCAGCGGGAAGGCCGAGGCATCCGCGACCCGGAGCCCCGCCACGCCGCGCAGGCGCAGCTCGGGGTCGAGCACGGCCCTCGGGTCCGTGCCCATCCGCGCCGTGCCGCAGGGGTGGAACACCGTGCCCGCCGTGGCGCGGATATTCGCCAGCACGGCCTCGTCCTCCGTCGCGGCTGGTCCGGGGCGCAGTTCCTCCTCGATCAAGGAGGCGAGCGGCGTCTCGGCCGCGATGCGCCGCGCGAGATGCGCCGCGCCGAGCATGACGCGCACGTCGTTCGGGTGGTCGAGGTAGTTGGCGCGGATGCGCGGCTTGTCCCGCACGTCGGGGGAGGCGAGCGACACCTCCCCGCGGCTGTCCGGCCGGCAGACGCCGTAATTCACCATGAAGCCCGGGAAGTCGTGCAGGCCGGCGGCGTAGTCGAAGGTCGAGAAGTTCACGAACAGGAACTGCACCTCCGCCTCCTCGGCGCCCGGCGTGACGCGCGCGAAGGCATTCGCCTCCCCCGCCCCGATCGCGAGCGGCCCGGTGCGGGAGAGCAGGTAGTCGAGCCCGATGCGCGCCTTCTTCAACGGCGAGAGCATGATCTCGTTCAGCGTGCCGCAGGGGCGCGCGCGGTAGATGCACTTCGCGATCAGGTGGTCCTGCAGGTTGCGCCCGACGCCCGGGCTGTGGTGCGCCACGGGAATGCCGAGCGCCTGCAGCGCCGCGCCGTCGCCGATGCCGGACAGCATCAGCAGCTTCGGCGTCTCGATCGCGCCGGCCGAGCAGACGACCTCGCGTGCCGCGCGGAAGGTCACGGGTTGCCCCCCCTGCAGCGCCTCGACCGCCACGGCGCGGCCGTCCTGCACGACGATTCGCGTCGCCAGCACGCCGGTCTCGACGCGAAGGTTACCGCGCGCCATGGCGGGGCGGAGGTATTCCCGCGCCGTGGAGGAGCGCCGGCCGCCGTTGACGTTGAGCTGCACGGGGCCGGCGCCGTCGATCGGCCGGCCATTGTTCCAGTCGGCGTTGCGCGGAAGCCCGGCTGCGACGCAGGCCTCGACGAAGGCGGCGGCGGCGGGGGCGAGGCGCCGCGGTTCCCGCACATGGATCGCGCCGGCGTCGCCGCGTGCCGGGTCGGGCGGGCCGTCCCAGGTCTCGATGCGGCGGAAGACCGGCGCAACCTCCTCGTAGGACCAGCCGCGCGCGCCCGCCTGAGCCCAACGGTCGTAGTCGTGCGGGGAGCCGCGCAGGTAGACGAGCCCGTTCACGCTGCCCGACCCGCCCAGCACCTTGCCGCGCGGCCAGTGGATGCGCCGGCCGTCGAGGTTGGGCTCCGGCTCGGTCTCGTAGCGCCAGTCGTACTTGCCGCTGCCGTAGAGCTTGGCGTAGCCCGCCGGCAGCGAGATCCAGATGTCGCGGTCGGGCGGCCCGGCCTCAAGCAGGAGCACGCGGCAGGACGGGTCCTCGCTCAGCCGCGCCGCGACGATACAGCCGGCCGAGCCGCCGCCGACCACGACGACATCGGCCGCCTGCTCCATCCTCTATTCCTCGAGCCGCAGGTTGGTGCGGTTGACGTAGTCGCGCCAGCGGCCCTGCTCGGCGACGAAGTAGGCGCGCGCCGCCTCGGGCGTGTTGTCGCCGGGCCAGGGGTCGAGCGCGGCGGTCTTGAAGCGGTCGCGCAGCTGCGCGTCGGCCAGGGCGTCGCGGATGGCGCGGTTCAGCCGCGCCGTCACCTCGCGCGGCATGTTGGGCGGACCGATGATGGCGTACCAGTTCACCAGGTCGAAGCCGGCGACGCCGCTTTCGGCCAGCGTCGGGATATCGGGGAAGGAGACGGAGCGCTCGGCCGAGGTCACGGCGATGCCGCGGATGCGCCCGCCCTGGATCTGCGCCGCGGCCGAGGCGAGCGCGGCGGTGCCCCAGCCGGTCTCGCCGCGCGCGATGCTCTCGACCATCAGCCCGCCCGAGCGGTAGGGCACGTTCGGGAAGCGCCCGCCGCGACCGAGCTGGTTGACCAGCAGCTCGGCGGCGAAATGCGTCGCGTTGGCAACGCCGGATGTCGCGAAGGGCAGCGATTCCGGCTCGGCGGTGCGCAGCCGCGCGACCATCTCCTGCGCCGTGCGGGCCGGGAAGTCGGGCCGCGTGATCAGCACGTAGGGCGTCGTGCAGACCATCGCGACCTGCGTGAAGTCCTCGACCGGGTTGTATGGCGTGCCGCGCCGCACTGCATGCGGCAGCAGCGCGTGGGAGGAGCTTTCGGTCAGCATCAGGATATAGCCGTCGGCCGGTTGGCGCCGCAGCCAGTCGGAGGCGACGCGCCCGGCCGCGCCCGGCCGGTTCTCGACCACCACGCGCGCATCGGGGCCGAGGAAGCCCTGCATGCGCTCGCCCACCAGGCGGGCCGAGATGTCTGTCGAGCCGCCGGGCGCATAGCCGCTGACCAGCGTGATCGCGCGGGACGGGAAGCCCTGCGCGCGCACCGCGGGGGCGGCGAGCACGAAGGCGCTGGCAAGCAGGTTGCGTCGGAGCATCTGGACGTGGTTCCCCCTCGGTTTCATTCTTCTGCCGGCCGAGTGTGCCGCGGCCGCGGCGGCGCGCAAGGGCCGTCGCGCGGTCAGGCCGCCAGGGCCCGCGCGAAGACCGCCGGGTCGACGTTGCCGCCGCTGACCACGACGCCGATCACGCCGCCCTTCGCTGCGACCTTGCCCGCGAGCACGGCCGCGAGCGCCACGGCACCGCCGGGTTCCGCCACGATCTTGAGGTGCTCGAACGCGAAGCGCATGGCGCGGAAGATCTCCGCTTCCGTGACGACGACGCCGCCTGCCAAATGCCGGTGGTTGATCGCGAAGGTCAGCGCGCCCGGCTGCTTCGCGAGCAGCGCGTCGCAGAGGCCGCTGCCCGGCGCCTCGTTGGCGACGCGCCGCCCGGCTTCGAGGGACCGCCGCGTGTCGTCCCAGCCCTCGGGCTCGACGGCGAAGACCTCGGCCTTGGGCGCCAGCGCCTCGAGCGCCAGGACGCAGCCCGCGGTCAGGCCCCCGCCGCCCGTGCAGACCGCGAAGGCGTCCGGCACCAGGCCGAGCGCGCCGGCATCCTCCAGCAGCTCGAGCGCCGCGGTCCCCTGCCCCGCGATCACGTCCGGGTGGTCGAAGGGCGGGATGAGCGTCGCGCCGCGCTCGGCGGCCAGCGTCTCGGCCAGCGCGTCGCGGTCCACGCCGTGGCGGTCGAAGGTCACGATCTCGGCGCCCCAGCGGCGCGTCGCCTCGACCTTGATGGCGGGCGCGTCGGACGGCATTGCGATGGTCGCCGCCATGCCGAGCATGTGCGCCGCCGCCGCGCAGGCCTGGCCGTGATTGCCCGAGGAATGCGTCACGATGCCGCCGCGCCGCGCCTCGGGCGGCAGCAGCAGGGCGGCGTTGGTCGCGCCGCGCAGCTTGAAGGACCCGGTGCGCTGCAGCGGCTCGGGCTTCACCACCACCGTCGCGCCCGTGATCTGGTCGAGCAGCCGGTGGCGCAACAGGGGCGTATGGACGATCCGGCCGGCGAGCCGGGCGGCGGCGGCGCGGACCTGCTCGAAGCCTGGCAGCGGCGCGGTCATGCCGCGGCCTTCCGCGCGAAGCGCAGCGGGTCGCAGAGCGGCACGGCGGCGGCCAGGTCCCCGGGATCCTGGCCGGCGACGAGCGCGGCCAGCAACCGCCCGGCCGCCGGCGCCGTCTGCATCCCGTAGCCGCCCTGCCCGACCATCCAGAAGAACCCCTTCTCGGTGCCTACGCCGATCGCGAGGCCGCGGTCGGGCGTGAAGCTGCGCAGCCCGGCCCAGCGATGCTCGATGCGCGAGACCGGGATTTCGAGCGCCTGCTGCATCCGGTCCACGGCGACGGCGACGTCGAACTCGTCGGGCTGCGCGTCGCAGGGGTCGCTGTCGGTCTCGTCGGCGGGGCTCACCATCAGCTTGCGCCGCGCCTCAGCGCGCACGTACCAGGAATGGCCGGCATCGCCGAGCAGCGGCCAGTCCGCGCAGTCATGCGCGCCCGGGTCGATGATGCAGGCGGTCCGGCGCTTCGGCTGCAGGCCGATGGGCGCGAGGCCTGCGATCCGCGCCACCTCGTCGCCCCAGGCGCCGGCCGCGTTCACGACGACGGGCGCCGAGAAGACCGCGCCCGATGCCGTTTCCGCATGCCAGGCGCCGCCCTGGCGCCAGATCCGCCCGGCGCGGCTTCGCAGCGCCAGCGCGCCGCCGGCCGCGCGCGCCTGGCGGAGGAAACCCTGGTGCATGGCGGCGACGTCGATGTCGAAGCAATCGGCCTCGATCGCCGCCAACGCCGCGTAGCCGGGGCGGAGGGCCGGCACCATGGCGCGCACCCGGTCCAGCGGGATCTCGCGCATGTCGGCGCCCTCGGCGATCATGGCACGGAGGTCCGCCACCTGGTCCGCCGGCGCCAGGTGGACAACGGGCCGCGCGCGCATCAGGGGTGCATCGGCGAAGCCCGGCGGCGGCGCCTCGAAGAAGCCGCGCGAGGCCGCGGTGAAGATGCGCGCGTCGGGGCTGCCGTAGTTGCGGATCCAGATGGCGGCGGAGCGGCCCGTGGCGTGGTACCCGGCGGTCTCCTCGGCCTCGAGCAGCGCGACGCGGCGGGTGGCGGAGAGGTGCGCGGCAGCCGTCGCGCCGGCGATTCCGGCGCCGATGACGATGGCGTCGAAGGCGTGGTGTTCCATGGGATGCAAGCCTGCGCCGGGGTGCCGCTGCGGGCAAGTGTCGGCAATTTCGGGCCGGGGACGGTTGCAATGCATGATTTTCCGCGCCTAACCTGAGCGTCACCGACGAGCGGGCCCGTCATTGAGGCCCGCCCCGGGGAGAGAACGGAAGGGAAAGCATGTCCAAGAACGGGATCACCCGGCGCAATGCGCTGCGCAACGGGGCTGGCGTACTGGCGGCGACGGCGGTCGGGGCGCCGATGGTTCACGCCCAGGGGACCGGCGGCACGATCCGCTGCGGCTTCTGGGACCACTGGGTGCCGGCCGGCAACGGCGCGCTGCGCGAACTCTGCGCCGAATGGGGCACGCGCAACCGTGTCGAGGTGAACATCGACTTCATCACCTCGGTCGGCAACCAGAACCTGCTGACCATCGCGGCGCAGGCGCAGAGCCGGTCGGGCCACGACCTGCTGTCCTTCCCGACCTGGGAGCCCGCCGCGAAGGCGGAACTGCTGGAACCCGTCGACGACGTTATGGGCCGGCTGATCCAGAAGTACGGCGCGGTGACGCCGGCCGCCGAATACCTCGGCAAGATCCGCGGCAAGTGGGTGGCGATTCCCGCCGTCTCCGGCACGCAGATGAAGCCCGCCTGTGTCCGCTTCGACCTGTTCCAGCAGCATGCCGGGATCGACATCCGCGCCATGTGGCCGGCGCGCAACGAACGCGGCCCCGGCGCCGACACCTGGACCTGGGACACCTTCCTGACGGCGGCGGAGAAGTGCCACGCCGCGGGCTTCCCCTTCGGCATCCCGATGGGATCCTTCACGGACGCGGTCGACCTGGTCGGCGCGCTGATGGCGTCCTACGGCGCCTTCATGATGGATGCGCGGGGCAACCCCACCGTGCGCGGCAACGCGAAGCTGCGCACTGCGGTTGAATACCTGGTGCGGCTGTCGCGCTTTCTGCCCAACGACGTCTGGGCCTGGGACGACGCCTCGAACAACCGGGCGCTGATCTCGGGCCGCTCGGCGATGATCTTCAACCCGCCCTCCGCCTGGGCGGTGGCGAAGCGCGATGCGCCGCAGGTCGCGGCGAATTGCTGGACCGTGCCGGTGCCGGCCGGGCCGGAGGGCCGCTTCACGCCGTACCTGCCATATTTCTGGGGCATCTGGTCGTTCAGCCGGCAGAAGCCCGCGGCCAAGGGGCTGCTCGAGTTCCTGTCGGAGCGCACCAGCGCCGAGAAGCAGACCACGACGTCGAACGGCTACGACATCCCGCCGTTCCTGAGCATGAACGACTTCCCGGTCTGGGCCACTGAAGGCCCGCCGGTCGGCACCGTGTTCAACTATCCGCAGAAGCCGCACCACAATGCGCAGACCAGCATCGCCATGGCGCCCGCACCGGCCGAGTTCGCGGTGCAGGCCTATCAGCAGGCGCTGAACACCAAGGTCGTCGCGCGCGTGGTTCAGGGCGGCGAGACGATCGACCAGTCGCTGGCCTGGCTCGAGCGGGAACTGACCAACATCCGCCGCGGCGGCTGACGCCAGGGACCGGGTGCGGGCGGATGGCATCGCGCCGTCCGCCCGGCCTGCAACGACAAGGGAGAGCAGCATGGCAGCCGACGGCAGTCTGGCCGTGAGCGATGCATCGGGCGTCAGCCGAGGATCCGCCAACACGATGCAGAGATTCGCGCGGCGGCGATCGACGATCGCCTTCGTCATGACGTTGCCGCTGCTCGTTGTCATCGTCGGGCTGGTCGCCTATCCGGCGGTCTACGCGATCTACCTCTCGACGCTGAACCGGCGCATGACGGAATTCGCCGGGCTGCTGAACTTCGAACTGCTGTTTGAAAGCGACACCTTCTGGAACGTCGCCTTCCAATCCTGCTTCTTCGCCATCACGGCGGTGCTGCTGAAGGCGTCGATCGGCTTCTGGCTGGCGCACATGCTGCACCACATCCCGAACAAGGGGCAGCGCAAGTGGCGCGGCATGCTGCTGGTGCCCTGGGTCATCCCGCCCGCGCTCTCCACCCTGGGTTGGTGGTGGATGTTCGACCCGTCCTATTCGTCGATCAACTGGCTGCTGGCGGTGATCTCGGTGCCCGAGGTGCCGTGGCTCGGCCATCACTGGTGGGCGCGCATCGCCATCATCATGGTCAATGTCTGGATCGGCACGCCGTTCTTCATGATCATGTACCTGGCGGCGCTCAAGTCCGTGCCGGAGCAGCTGTACGAAGCCGCGGCGATCGACGGCGCATCGTCCTGGCAAAGGCTACGCTACGTCACGTTGCCGATGATGGCGAACATCATCTCGATCACCGTGCTGTTCAGCCTGATCGTCACCTTCGCGAACTACGACATCGTGCGCGTGCTGACAAATGGCGGCCCGCGCGACCTGACGCATGTCTTCGCGTCCTACGCCTTCCAGGTCGGCATCCTGTCGGGGAACATCCCGCGTGGCGCGGCAGTGTCGCTGTTCATGTTCCCGATCCTCGCGATCTGCGCCTTCTTCGTGCTGCGCAGCGTCACCCGGCGCAACAAGGAGCAGATGTGATGTCGGCGACCGCCGCGGAGCCGGGCGCGCCCGGCATCTACCACAAGGCCGGCAGCCTTTCGCGTGAGCGGCGCTGGGCGCTGTGGACAGCCTATGCGTCGCTGACCGTGGCCGCCATCATCTTCCTGGCGCCGCCTTTCTACATGCTGATCACCAGCTTCAAGACCAGTGCCGAGGTGGCCGGCATGACCGGCAACCCGTGGCTGGTGCGCGACCCGACGCTCGAGAACTACTGGGCGATCCTCGCGAATCCGATGTTCGCGCGCTTCATGCTGAACAGCATCATCATCACGGCCTGCGTCGTGGCGCTGACGATGGTGATCTCGATCCTCGCCGCCTTCGCGCTGGCTCGGATGCGCTTCTTCGGAAGCCAGGTGTTGGCGACGGGCGTGTTCCTCACCTACCTCGTGCCGGACACGTTGCTGTTCATTCCATTGTACCAGATCGTCGGCGGGCTCGGCCTGCTGAACTCGATCTGGGGGCTTATCCTGGTCTATCCGACGCTGACGGTGCCGTTCTGCACCTGGATCATGATCGGCTACTTCGCCTCCATCCCGAAGGAACTGGACGAGGCGGCGCTGATCGACGGCGCCACCTGGCCGCAGATGTTGCTGAAGATCTTCATCCCCGTCGCCCTGCCCGGGATCATCGCGGCAACGATCTTCGCCTTCACCGTGTCCTGGGCGGCCTTCGTCTACCCCACCGCCTTCGTCACCACGCCCGACCAGATGCCGCTGACCATCGGCGTCGTGTCGCAGCTGGTACGCGCGGACACCTTCGCGTGGGGGCAGATCATGGCCGGAGCGCTGATGGCGGCGCTGCCGCCGGTGATCATCTACGCCTTTCTCATGGACTACTACATCGCCGGGCTGACCGCCGGCGCCACCAAGGGTTGAGGACCGAGCATGGCCGAGGTTTCGCTTCGCAAGATCATCAAGGCCTATGAAGGCGGCGTGCAGGCGGTCAAGGGCATCGACCTCGAGATCGACGACCATGAGTTCGTCGTCCTCGTGGGCCCTTCCGGCTGCGGCAAGTCCACGACGCTGCGCATGATCGCGGGCCTCGAGGAGATCACGGGCGGCGACATCGCGATCGGCGGCACCATTGTCAACGACATCCCGCCGCGCGACCGCGACATCGCCATGGTGTTCCAGAACTACGCGCTCTATCCGCACATGAGCGTCTACGAGAACATGGCCTTCGGCCTGACGCTCCGGAAGTTCCCGAAGGCCGAGATCGACAAGCGCGTGAAGAACGCGGCCGAGATCCTCGACATCACGCCGCTGCTCGAACGCAAGCCCAAGGCCCTGTCGGGCGGTCAGCGCCAGCGCGTCGCCATGGGCCGCGCCATCGTGCGCAACCCCAAGGTCTTCCTGTTCGACGAGCCGCTGTCGAACCTCGACGCCAAGCTGCGCGTGCAGATGCGCACCGAGATCAAGAAGGTCCACCAGCGGGTCAAGACCACCACCATCTACGTCACGCACGACCAGGTGGAGGCCATGACGCTGGCCGACCGCGTCGTGGTGATGAACCACGGCATCATCGAGCAGGTCGGCCCGCCGCAGGAACTGTACCACAGCCCGGCGACCAAGTTTGTCGCGGGCTTCATCGGCAGCCCGGCGATGAACTTCTTCCCGGCGCGACTCGAGGAGGCTTCGGGCGCGCTCCGCCTCCACCTGCCGCAGGACATCGTGCTCGAGGTGCCGGAGGCGCGTGCCGCGCGCTACCGCTCCTACGCCGGCAAGCAGGTGCTGTTCGGCATCCGCCCCGAGCACCTGACCGACGACAAGCCGACCGATAAGACCAATCCCGCGCCGCTCACCCTCACGCCCGAGGTGATCGAGCCGATGGGCATGGAGACGCTGGCGCACTTCAAGATCGACGGCGCCGAGATCTCGGCCAGGCTCGACCCCGAGACGCCGGCCAGGGCAGGAGAGCCGCTGCGCCTGATCGCGCACATGGACCAGATGCACCTGATCGACCCCACCACCGACAAGGTGATCTGAATGAAACGCCTGGAAGGAAAGTCCGCCTGGGTCACCGGCGCGGGAAGCGGAATCGGCCGCGCCATCGCCGTCGCCTTCGCGCAGCAGGGTGCCAAGGTCGCGCTGACCGGCCGACGCACCGGGCCGCTCGAGGAGACGGCGGCGATGATCGGCGCCGCCGCCATCGTCGTGCCTGCCGACCTGACCGATGAGGCGCAAGTCGCGGCCGCGCTCGCGAAGGTCGAGGGCGGTATCGGCGGCCCCGACATCCTGGTGAACAACGCCGGCGTGAACCTGCCGAAGCGCTACCTGCACCAGCTGACGCCGGACGCGATCCGCACGCTGGTGGACGGCAACCTCACCGCGCCGTTCATGACCTCGGTCGCCGTGCTGCCGGGGATGCGCAAGCGCGGCGGCGGGCACCTGATCCAGATCGCGTCCATGGCGGGGAAGAACATCTCCTTCCTTTCGGGACCCGGCTACACGGCGGCCAAGCACGGCTTCGTGGCGCTGTCGCAGGCGATCAACCAGGAGAACGGGATCCACAACATCCGCTCCTGCTGCATCTGCCCCGGGGAGGTCGCGACCGACATCCTGAAGAACCGCCCCGAGCCCGTGCCGCAGGAGGATCTCGAGCGCCTGCTGCAGCCCGAGGACATCGCGGCGATGGCGCTGTTCGTCGCGACCATGCCGCCGCGGGCCAACATCACCGAGATGCTGGTCACGCCCACCTACATGCGCCTGCTCGCGCCGCAGGCCCGCAAGATCGCCGCGATGTAGACGGTTGCGGGGGAGGAGAATCTCCCCCGCCGCCCCCACCCTTCCTTGGTTTCTGGCGCCAGGTAGCAAAGAAGGTTGGGGGGGTTCGGGGGGAAGTTCTCTTCCCCCCGTTTCTTTTTTCCCTCCGCAGGACCACCCATGGACACCCAGCACATCCCCGCCGAGGCCCTCACCGCCCTGGTGCGCGACGTCTTCCTCGCCGCAGGTTGCGACGCCGCGGAATCGGGCCGCATCGCGACGCACCTGGTCGGCGCCAACCTCGCCGGCCATGACAGCCACGGCGTGGTGCGCGTGCCACGCTATGTCGAATGGCTGGAAGCCGGCTTCGTCGTGAAGGGCCAGACCGCCGACGTGGTGACCGACGGCGGATCCTTCGCGGTGCTCGACGGCAAGTGGGGCTTCGGCCAGACCGTGGCGCCGCAGGCGGTCGCGCTCGGCATCGCGCGTGCGCAGGAACATGGCGCCTGCATCACCGCGTTGCGCAACGCCGGCCATATCGGCCGCGCCGGGGACTACGCGGAACAGGCGATCGCCGCCGGGCTGATCTCGATCCATTTCGTCAACGTCGCCGGCAGCGTGCTCGTGGCGCCCTTCGGCGGCACGGAGCGGCGCTTCTCGACCGCGCCGGTCAGCATCGGGGTGCCGCTGCCGGGTCGGCCGCTGGTGCTCGACTTCGCGACCTCGCTGGTCGCCGAGGGCAAGGTGCTGGTCGCCTCCTCCGGCGGCAAGAAGCTGCCCGAGGGCGCGCTGATCGAGCCCGACGGCCGGCTGTCCACCGACCCGCACACGCTCTATGGCGCCTATGACGCGGTCGGGCCGCGCAACCCCTCCGGCGGTGCCGGCGCCATCCGCGCCTTCGGCGAGCACAAGGGCTCGGGCCTCGCCTTCATGTGCGAGATGCTGGCGGGCTGCCTCACCGCCGGCGGCACCTCCGGCCCGGTCACGGGGCGCGGGCGGATCGCCAACGGGATGCTCTCGATCTTCCTGTCGCCCAGGCATTTCGGCACGCAGGCGGAATTCGAGCGCATGGGCCTCGCCTATGCCGAATGGGTCGCCGCCTGCCGTCCGGCGGATCCGTCCGCGCCCGTGCGGCTGCCCGGCGAGCCCGAGGCGGAGCGCCGTGCGGAGCGCCTGGCGCAGGGCGTGCCGCTGCCGGCGGAGACCTGGTCGAACATCCTCGCCACGGCGACGCGGCTCGGGGTCAAGAGCCCCGTCTGACGCGCGGCGCACGAATGTCGGGCCTGCGGCCCGGCGGGAGTCCGGCGAAGCCAGGGCGGCGGGACGATCACCGCTCAGCGTCCGAGGGCTCTCCTGGTCGCCAAGCGCCGCGTCGCCCCGTGAGGATCTGCCGGGGCAGCGCGCGATCCGGCGGGCGCCGACCGGATCGGTCCTGGTGCGTTGGCCGAGCGCGGTGCCGAAGACGTGGACCCGGGCGAGATCGACCACTGCGACGGGCATGCCGGCGGCGCCGAGCGCGGCGGCTGCAAGACCCATACCGAGCGGGCGAAGGATTCACCTTCGTCCCCCTCAGACGCGTCGTACCGAAGGCACGCCTGCGGCGTGCCGCGCCGCGCATCCGCGCGGCCTGGCTTCGCGGCACAGGCCGCGGCGCCCGTTCGGGCGCTCGGCCCTCCGGGCCGCAGGTCGGAACTTCGTCCGCCGGGTATTACAGGGGCATGAAACGAGGCAGCTGCCAGAGGTCGATTCCTCGACCGCTGGCCCTAAGCGCCGGCCATCTCCGCCAGCGGCCAGCGCGGTCGCGGCGCATGGTCGAGCGGGTCCGTGAGCCCCGCCCGCAGTCGCTCGATCCCCGCCCAGGCCACCATCACCGCGTTGTCGGTGCAAAGGCGCAGCGGCGGCGCGAGCATCGGCACCCCCGCCATCCCGGCGACGCGCGCAAGCGCGGCGCGCACCGCCTGGTTGGCCGCGACGCCGCCCGCCACCACGATCGCGCTTGCCTCCGGCAGCAGGCCGAGCGCGTTGCGCGCGCGGTCGGCCAGCACGGCGGCGACGGCGGCCTGGAACCCGGCCGCGATGTCGGCATGCGCCGCGCCGCCCGCCGCCACCGCCCGCGCCACGGCGGTCTTGAGGCCCGAGAAGGAAAAGTCGCAGCCCGGCCGCCCGAGCAGCGGCCGCGGCAGCGCCACCGCCCGCGCATCGCCCTGCGCCGCCAACCGCTCCAGATGCGGCCCACCCGGCCAGGGCAGGCCCATCAGCTTGGCCGCCTTGTCGAAGGCCTCCCCCACCGCGTCGTCGAGCGTGCTGCCGAGCCGCCGGTAGCGCCCCAGCCCTTCCACGGCGACGCATTGGCAATGCCCGCCCGAGACCAGCAGCAGCAGGTAGGGGAAGGCGGGCGGGCCGTCGGGCAGCAGGCCGGGCAGGCGGGCCGTCAGCGCATGCGCCTCCAGGTGGTTCACCGCCACGAAGGGCAGCCCGCGCGCGATCGCGACGCCCTTGCCGAAGCAGGCGCCCACGATCAGCCCGCCGATCAGCCCGGGCCCCGAGGTCGCCGCCACCGCGCCGAGATCCGCGAAGCCGAGCCCGGCGCGGTGCAGGACACGCTCCGCGAGGCCCGGCAGCGCGTCGAGATGCGCGCGTGCCGCGATCTCGGGCACCACGCCGCCGAACGCCGCGTGCTCGCGTTCCTGGCTCAGCACCGCCTCGGCCAGGATGCGGCCGTCCGGCGCCAGCACGGCGGCGGCCGTCTCGTCGCAGCTGCTCTCGAGCCCCAGCACCGGCCTGTCCACTGCGAAGCCACCTTCCGCGCCCATGGGCGGGGTTCTATGACGGGACCATGCCTCCTGCCCATAGCGGCACCCTGCCGCAGCACCGTCGCGCCCTGCCGCTGCGCGTCGGCACCCGCGCCTCGCCCCTCGCGCTCTGGCAGACGCGGGATTTCCTGCTGCGCGTCACGCGCTTCTGCCCCGTGCTGCGCGACGCGGAGGCCTTCGAGGAACACCAACTCATCACCTCCGGCGACCGCATCCAGGACCGCCTGCTGTCCGAGATCGGCGGCAAGGGCCTGTTCGCGAAGGAGATCCACGAGGCGCTGCTCGACCGCCGGATCGACTTCGCCGTCCATTCGCTGAAGGACCTCGAGACCGAGATGCCGCCCGGCATCGTGCTGGCCTGCACCCTGAAGCGGGAGGACGCGCGCGACGCCCTGCTGCCGGGCCCCGCGCTGCCGCGCTGCGACGCCGCCGACCCCTTCGCGGCGCTGCCGCGGGGCGCGGTGATCGGGACGTCGTCGGTCCGGCGCCAGTCCCAGCTGCTGCACCGCCGGCCGGACCTGACCGTCGTGATGTTCCGCGGCAACGTGCAGACGCGCCTGCGCAAGCTGGCCGAGGGCGAGGCCGCGGCGACGCTGCTGGCGCTGGCCGGGCTGCGGCGGCTCGGCCTCGATCCCGAGGGCAGCGTCGCGATCGACCCGGAGGCGATGGTGCCCTCCGCCGGGCAGGGCATCGTCGGCGTCACGGTGCGCGCCGACGACACCGAGCTGCGCGAGCTTCTCGCCGCCATCGAGGACCCCGAGGCACGCGCCGTCTCATCCGCCGAGCGCGCGCTGCTCGCGGCGCTCGACGGGTCCTGCCGCACGCCGATCGGCGGCCATGCGCGCCTGCTGCCGGACGGGCGGCTGCGCCTGACCGGCCTGGTCGCGCGCGCCGACGGATCCTTCCTGCTGAAGCGGACGGAGGAAGGGGCGGCGGCGGATGCCGTGCGGATTGGCGACGCGCTCGGCCAGGCGCTGCGGCGGGACAGCCCCGCCGATCTCTTTGCGTGAAGGGCGCGCCGGTCCGGGCGCGGCGCGGGCCGGTGCCGCGCCGGATCGCCGGGCGCTGGCCGAGCCCCCGCGCCGGGGCGGGACCCGCGTCGCGGCCGCTGGGCGTGCGCGGACGGACGCCGCGACCGGCGGCCCGCTTGCGCGGCACGCTCTGCGCCTCGGCGCGGTCTGCGCGGCGCTGGCGCTTGTCGCTCTGCAAGCGCCCGCCACGAGAGCCCAGGACGCCGTCCCGGGCCTCGGCCGCACCGACACCCGCCGTCCCGTGCCGCCCGAACGCGCGCCCTGGAACGCAGTGGGCGAGGTCGAGACCACGGCCGGCAGCCGCTGCACCGGCACGCTGGTCGCGCCGCGCAGCGTCCTGACGGCGCAGCACTGCCTGCTGACCGCCGACCAGGCCGGCCTCGTGCCCCCGCGCGACATCACCTTTCGCGTCGGCGGCCGCACGGCCCGCGCCACCGCGCTGCGCCACGGCCCGGGCTTCGACCCGCAGCGCGAGGAACCGTGGCGCGCCGACTGGGCGGTGCTAACGCTCGACGCGCCGCTCGGCACCGGACGGGCGCTGCGGCTCTCGGCCGAGCCGCCGCGGGAAGGGCTCGCGCTGGCGCTGCCCGGATGGCAGCACGACCGGCCGGGCGTGCTGATGGCCGACCTCGGCTGCCGCGTCGTCATCTTCGGGACCTTCGGCCCGCAGGGGATGCTGGTCGGGCACAATTGCGCGGGCACGCTCGGCAGCAGCGGCGCGCCGCTGATCGCGCGCGGCGAGGATGGCGGCTTCGTGGTGGTGGGGGTGCAGGCGAAGGCGGCACTCGGACGGCCGCTCGGCGTCGCGGTGCCGGCCTTCGCTATTCCGCTGCGGTGAGAGCGGAAAGGCCGGGGGAGGGGAACCTCCCCCGGGGCCCCCTCCCTTCTTTGGAATTCCGCGTCAGGCGTCCCGCAGGGGGCCTAGGATCTCGGCGTCGTGCTCGCCGGGCTTGGGCAGGTCGAGGCGCAGCGGCAGGCGGGCATCGCCGAACTGCATCGGCAGCGCCGGCACCGCGCCCGGCCGGCCATCCGGCAACGTGATGGGCACCAGCCCGCCGCTGGCCTTGAGATGCGGATCCTCGAACAGGTCCCAGGGCCTCGCGATGCGGGAGAAGGGCAGGCCGGCCCGCTCGCACATCGCTTCCAGCGCCGCGACGTCGTGCTTCGCGATCAGCGTCTGCACCAGCGGGATCAGCGTCTCGCGGCGTTGCGCGCGGTCGGTGTTGGTGGCGTAGGCGGGGTCGTCCAGTACGGGTTCCCGCAACTCGCGCCGGAAGATCTCCCATTGCCGGTCGGTCACGACGCCGATGAAGATCTGCTGGCCGTCCTTGGTGTCGAACACGTCGTAGACGCCCCAGGCGCGGCGGCCGGCCGGCATCGGCGTCGGGTCCTGCCCGGTCATCGCCTGCTGCAGCATGGCGGTCGAGACGAGAAAGGCGGCGTTCTCGAACAGCCCCGACTGCAGATGCTGGCCGCGGCCGGTCGCGTCCCGCTGGCGCAGCGCCGCCATGATGGCGATGGCGCCGAACATGCCGCCCATCATGTCGTTGACCGGCGCGCCGGCCCGCAGCGGCCGCCCCGGTGGGCCGGTCATGTAGGCGAGGCCGGACTGCATCTGCACCACCTCGTCCAGCGCGGTGCGGTTCTCGTAGGGCCCGGGGAGATATCCCTTGAGCGAGAGGTAGATCAGCCGCGGGTTGCGCGCCGACAGCGCGGCATGGCCGAGGCCCTTCGCCTCGAGACCGCCGGGGCGGAAATTCTCGATGACCACGTCGGCGGTGTCGATCAGGCGCCTGAGCGTCTCGAGGTCGGCCTCGTCCTCGGTATCCAGCTGCACGGATTTCTTGTTGCGGCTGAAGGCCGGGAAGAAGCCGGTGCCGGATGAGGTGAGGTAGCGCGTGCGGTCGCCCTTGCCGGGGGGTTCCACCTTGATGACCTCGGCGCCGAGGTCGGCCAGCACCAGGCCGCAGGTGGGGCCCATGACCATGTGGGAGAACTCGACGACGCGGATGCCGGCGAGGGGGAGCGGGGCGGGAGACATGCTTCGATCCTCAGGAATTGGAGGGGCCTTGCCCCACCAAGCCACCCCACCCGAGGCCGAAGGGCCTTTGCAAACCATCATCGGCTGCCGGGCGGTGGGGGCGGGCCGGGGCGCCATGCAGCATGTCCCGGCCGCGATGCCCGGAGGGCGCGCCGAGGCATCGTGCCGCCCATCCTGCCCGGTGCCAAAGGATGGTTTGCAAAGGCCTTTCGGCCTTTGCCGGGTCCAGGGCGGAGCCCTGGCCGAGAGGTCTGGAGGGGCGGAGCCCCTCCGGATCGCGACCTGGCCTGGACGGGCCCAGCCCCACCCTCACGCCGCCCGCGCCTTCGCCCGGAACCCTGTCAGCGACCCGCCGCGCAGCAGCGCCGAGGGCAGCGTGCGCCCCAGGATCCGTTCCGCGAGATGTCCCGCCGCGATCAGCGCGTCGATGTCGATCCCCGTGGCGATGCCCATTTCCTCGCAGAGCATCACCAGCTCCTCCGTCGCGATGTTGCCCGGCGCGCCGGCGTGGCCCGCGAAGGGGCAGCCGCCCGTGCCGCCCACCGCCGCGTCGAAGTCCGCCACGCCGAGGCGCAGCCCCGCCAGCGCATTGGCGATGCCGAGCCCGCGCGTGTCGTGCAGGTGCAGCGACACCGCCTGGCCGGGCCAGCGCGTGCGTACCTCGCCCACCACGCGCTCGACCAGCAGCGGGTTGGCCCAGCCCATGCTGTCGGCCAGCGAGATGCGCTCGATCGTGCAGCCGGTCTCGGCCGCGAGCGCCATGGCGTCGGCCACCGCCGCGACCGCCTGCGCGGGCGCGATGTCGCCGGCGAAGTTGCAGCCGAAGGCCGCCTGGACCGAGACGCGGTTCACCGGCACGCCGGCGGCCAGGTGCCCGGCCACGTTCTCGCGCATCGCCGCGATCTGCCCGGCGCGGTCGCGGTTGAGGTTCCGGCGCGAGAAGGCCTCCGACGCCGCGACGGTGATCGAGCCGTAGACGGACAGCCGGTCGCGGAAGGCGAGCGCGCGCGCCAGCCCCTGCGGGTTGAACCACAGCGCGGTGAAGGCGACACCCGGCCGCGGCGCGATGCCGGCGACCACCGCATCCGCATCCGCCCAGCCCGGCACGCGCTTCGGGCTCACGAAGGACGCGACCTGCAGCCGCGCGACGCCGGTCGCCGAGAGCGCGTCGATCAGCGCGATCTTGTCCGCCGTCTGCAAGGGCTCGGGGGCGATCTGGAAGCCCTCGCGCGGGCCTTCCTCGGTGATGCGCACGGCGCGCGGCAGGTCGGTCATGGGCCCCTCCTCATGCGTGCGGTCAGACTACGCCGCCCCGGTGCGACGGAACACCACGGTCATGTTGTTGGCGGGCATCTCCGTCGCCTCGGGCGGGCCGAAGCCTTCGCGCGCCGCCAGCGCCGCCACCGCCTCGAGGTCCCTGACGCCCCAGGCCGGGTCGCGCGCGCGGAGGCTTTCGTCGAAGGCCGCGTTGGACGGTGCGGTATGCGCGCCGCCGCGCCGGAAGGGGCCATAGAGCACCAGCATCGCGCCGAGTGCCGCGGCGCCGCGCACCAGGCCCTCGCAGGCGGCCCAGGGGGCGATGTGGATCATGTTGATGCAGAGCGCGGCATCGGCGGCGGTCGCCGGCCAGGGCAGGCGCGCCGCATCGAGCGCGAGCGCGGGGCGGATGTTCGGCGCGCCGGCGGCCCAGGCGTCGATGCTGGCGCGCGCATCGGCATCCGGGTCACTCGGCTGGAAGGTGAGCGCCGGCAGCGCGGCGGCAAGGTGCGCGCAATGCTCGCCGGAGCCGCTCGCGACCTCCAGCACCAGGCCGCGCGGCGGCAGCACGCGGCGCAGCACGTCGAGGATGGCATCGCGGTTGCGCGCGGCAGCGGGGGCGAAGCGGCGCGGGTCGGTCATGGCCGGACGTGGGGGGGAGGGGAACCTCCCCCGCGCCCCCTCCCTTCTCTGGAATTCCGCCCTTGCCGGGTCACGGCACCAGGACCTCCGGGGCGAGGGCGCAGTAGACGTCGCCGCTGTTGGCGGCGTGCGGCAGGGCGGCGATCCAGGCGGACATCGCGGCGGCATCCACCGGGGCGGGATGGGCGAAGGCCATCCCCTCCCCCAGGCAGGCATTGAAGGCGCGGTAGCCGAGCGCGGAGAGCAAGCCGAGGCAGTCCGCCGCCACGCCGCGCTGGATGGTGGTGAACTCGAAGGACAGGGCGCGTGGCGGGCGCGTCAGGCCGCGCAGCACGGCGGCCTCGAAGCCCTCGACGTCGATTTTCACGAAGGCCGGCAGGCCATGGCGCATCGCGAGCGCGTCGAGCGTGGTGAGGGGGCGCGCGATCTCGGCATCCCAGCGCTGGCCCTCCCACCCCGGGGCACCGTCGGCGGCGGCGATGAAATCGGCGCTGGCGGTGGCGACGGTCGGGTTCGCGGTGTTCAGGCGGAGCACGGCCTCGCCCGCGGACGCCCCGACCAGCGCCTGCACCAGCGTCACGCCGGGATCGCCGCGGAACAGCAGGCGCAGCGCGCGCGCGAGCCGCGGTTGGGGCTCGACCGCGACGACGCGGGCGCCGAGCCGCCGGAAACTCGCCGTGCGGTCGCCGACATGCGTGCCGACATCGAAGGCGAGGTCGCCGGGCCTGAGGAAGCGCGCGTGGAAGGCATCGAGCAGCGCCGCGCGGCCAGGCGCGTAATAGGTGCGGAGCGAGGCGCCGACGGCTTTCGCGAAGCCGGTCATGGCAACAGGCCGGGGGAGGGTGAACCTCCCCCTGACCCCCTCCCTTCTTCGGGTTTCTGGCGCCGGTCGCCGATGTTGGTTCCACGGCGCGCGCGCCTCCCTCGTGCCGGGCGCGGGGATGCGTGCCGCCGGCAGCCCGGCGCCTGGGGGCATGTGAGGGCGAACACCAGCGGCCGAACACTCCGACCGGCGACGTCACTCCCCAAATCGCCAAAAAGGGGTAGGGGGGTATGGGGGGAGAAGTTCTCTTTTTCCCCCATCAAACGTTGCCCCCCGTCACGCGAACACCACCGCCGCGCCCGCGGCATAGGCGGGCGGCACCATGATCCCCTGCGGCGCCTCGACCGTCGGGATACCGGCCAGCACGCCGCGCGCGGCGGCGGTGCCGTCCTCCGTGCGGATCACCATTCCGGCCATGAAGGGTGAGGCCGGCGCGGTGACGCCCGGCAGCACCGTGGGCAGCGCGGCCTCCGCCAGCACGCGCACGCGGGTTTCCATCGCGGGCGCGAAGGGGCCGGCCGCGCCGGCGGCGCCGGGCAGGCGCAGCAGGAAGCCGCCGGCCGGGTCTGGCTCGACCGGCAGGCCGGACAGGCGCGACAGGCGCGCGGCCGTCTCGGCGGGTTCGCGCGCGCTGAGGATCGCCTCCTCCAGCGCCACGGCCTTGTTGGCGTGGTCCATCCATTTCGGGTTCCACACCAGTTCGGGCGTCAGGTGGCGGATGAGCTGCACCCGGCCTTCCGGCGGGTCGGGGAAGGGCAGGCGGGCGAATTTCGCGATCGGGCCGCCGGCCTCCACGGGGCGTTCGAGCCAGGCGATGCCCGGGATGTCGATGCCCGCCGCGCGCATGCGCGCCAGGTTCGCCTCAGGGTCCTCGATCGCGAGCGCCAGGATGTGCATCCCTCGATAGCGCGCCAGGAAGGCGTTCAGCGTGTTGTCGTAGAGCGCGGGGTCCAGGATCGCGATCAGCTCGATGTAGCCGTGCTTCAGGAAGGCGCAGCGGTTGCCCGAGCCCCAGGGTTCCACCGGCAGGTCGGGGCGGCGGCGGCCGGATTGCTGCGCGATGGGGCTGAGCGCGAAGCCGAGCCGCTCATAGGCCGCGGCCATGGGCGCCAGGTCACGCGCGGCGACGCCGAGGTGGTCGAGCGCGACGGCGGTGCTCATGCCGGGTCCTCGTATTTCGGCAGCAGCCAGTCCGCCGGCTCGGCGGCGGCCTCGGCGTACCAGCGTTCCATAAGCGGGTGGCCGCGCACCGCCTGCATGTAGCCGCGGCTGATTGCCGAGACCTCGGGCCGCCAGGTCAGGAACCGCGTCACGACGGGCGCGTACATCGCATCCGCGAGCGTGAAGCGGGCACCGAACAGGAAGGGGCCGCCGTGCAGCGCCAGCGCCTCGGCCCAGATCCCCTCGATCCGGGCGATGTCGGCCAGGGCCTCGGGCGTGCGGCCGCGGCCGGAGAAGTCGCGGCCGAGGTTCATCGGCATGGCCATGCGCAGGCCGCGGAAGCCGGCATGCATCTCGGACGCGATGGCGCGGGCATGGGCGCGGGCGGGGCGGTCGGCGGGCCAGAGCAGCGGCGCGATCTCGGCGCAGTATTCCGCGATCGCGAGGCTTTCCCAGATGCGCGCGCCGTCGTGCTCCAGGTAGGGCACCATGCCGTTCGGCGAATGGTCCCGGATGGCGGCCGTGTTGCCGCCGCCGGCCAGCGGGATCAACACCTCCTCGACATCGAGGCCGGCGAGGCGCACCGCGAGCCAACCGCGCAGCGACCACGACGAATACCGCTTCGTGCCGATGACGAGCCTGCCCCTGGTCATGCCCCTGCCCTTCCTGCCTCGCGCGCGGACCATGCCATGGCGGCGGCGCCGGGCGAAGCCCGCTTGCCCTGGCGGCGGCAAGGGTGTTGTTTCGCGGCAGCCGACCGGAGGCCCCGATGAACGAACTCAGCGTGCCGCGCCCGAATTCCCTCGACGCGTTCTGGATGCCCTATTCCGACAACAAGTACTTCAAGGGCGACACCTCGCGCATGCTCGCCCGCGCCGAGGGCATGTCCTACTACACCCCCGAGGGCCGGGAGGTGCTGGACGGCACCGCCGGCCTCTGGTGCTGCAACGCCGGCCACGGGCGGCGGGAGATCGTGGAGGCGATCCAGAAGCAGGCCGCGATCCTCGATTTCGCGCCGACCTTCCAGCTGGGCCACCCGATCGCCTTCGAGGCTGCCGCGCGCGTGGCCGAGCTGACGCCCGACGGCATGGACCGCGTGTTCTTCACGAATTCCGGCAGCGAGAGCGCGGACACCGCGCTCAAGATCGCGCTCGCCTACCACAAGGCGCGGGGCGAGAGTTCGCGCGTGCGCCTGATCGGGCGGGAACGCGGCTACCATGGCGTCGGCTTCGGCGGCATGTCGGTCGGCGGGATCGGGCCGAACCGCAAGCAGTTCGGCGCCCTTCTCCCATATGTGGACCACCTGCCGCATACCCACGGGCTGCAGGACAACCTGTTCGCCCGGGGCGAGCCGCCAGCCGGCGCGCACCTGGCCGATGCGCTCGAGAACCTGGTCGCGCTGCACGGCGCGGAGACCATCGCCGCCGTGATGGTCGAGCCCGTGGCGGGATCGACCGGCGTGCTGGTGCCGCCGGTGGGCTACCTGCAGCGCCTGCGCGACATCTGCACGAAGCACGGCATCCTGCTGATCTACGACGAGGTGATCACGGGCTTCGGCCGCCTCGGCACCAATTTCGGCGCCGAGCGCCTGGGCGTCGTGCCCGACATCATGACCATGGCCAAGGGCCTGACCAACGCGGCGGTGCCGATGGGCGCCGTCGCGGTCAGGAACGGCATCTACGATGCCATCGTGGAAGGCACCGCGGCCGGCATCGAGTTCTTCCACGGCTACACCTATTCCGGCCATCCGCTGGCGGCGGCGGCCTCGATCGCGACGCTGGAACTGCACAAGACCGAGGACCTGCCCGGCCGCGCCCGCGCCATCGAGCCCTACTGGCAGGACGCGATGCACAGCCTGGCCGATGCGCCGGGCGTCATCGACATCCGCAACATCGGCCTGATCGGCGGCATCGAGCTGCAGCCGCGCGCCGGCAAGCCCGGCCAGCGCGCCATGGACGTGTTCCGCCGCTGCTTCGACGCCGGCGTGCTGGTGCGCGTGACGGGGGACATCGTGGCACTCTCCCCGCCCTTGATCGTGGAGCGCCCGCATGTCGACCGGCTGGTCGGCACGCTGGCCGACGCGATCCGCGCCGAGGCCGCCTGAACCCTCCGATGCAGGACGAGGCCCCGCCGCCGCTCAGAATCCTGCTGGTCGACCCGAATGCGGGCGCGTCGGCGCATACGCGGACGATGCTGGAGGCGGCCGGACACAGCGTGATCTTCGTGCATGACTGGCCGGCGGCCGAGACGCGCCTGACGCTGCACCATGTCGAGGCGGTGGTCATGTGCATCACCACCCGCGGCGTCGGGCGGACCAGCGCGCCCGCGCGCCTGCGCGCCGCCGCGCCGCGCAACGCCGCGCTGCCGCTGCTGGGCCTGTCCCCCGGCACCGACCACCTCGCGCCGGCCGAGGCGCTCGCGGCCGGCTTCGACGCCGTGATCAGCCGCCCCTTCGGCGCCGAGGCGCTGGCGGCCGCGTTGCGCGAAGCCGTCCGCCGCCGCACGCCGCCCATGCTGCTCGATGCCGACCGGCGCGCCGCGCTGCGACGGATGCACGGCCCCGCCGCCCTCGCGGCCCTCGACGCCGCGGCGATGGAGACCGCCGCGCGGCTCCTGGCACCCATCCTGGACGATGGCGGCGCGCCCGAGGCCATCGCCGCCGCGGCCGAGGAAGTGGCGGCGGCCATGCAGGGCATCGGCGCCGTCTACGCCGCCGCGGCGGTGCGGGAGGCGGGGGCGCAGGCCGGGCTCGGCCGCCGCGCCGTGCGGCCTGCCATGGCCACCCTGACCAGCACCCGCTTCGCGCTGCGCCGCGACAGGATGACCGCGGCCATCCGCGACCCCATATGGGCGGCAAGCGAAATATCCCCTGGAGACACAACGTGAGCGAAACAAGCGCCCGCGCGCCCGTGCCCGTGACCGTGCTGACCGGCTACCTCGGCGCCGGCAAGACCACGCTGCTGAACCGCATCCTGACGGAGAACCACGGCAAGAAATTCGCCGTGGTGATCAACGAGTTCGGTGAACTCGGCGTGGACAACGACCTCGTCGTCGATGCGGACGAGGAAGTGTTCGAGATGAACAACGGCTGCATCTGCTGCACCGTGCGCGGCGACCTGATCCGCATCCTGGGCGGGCTGATGCGCCGGCGCGACCGCTTCGACGGCATCATCGTGGAAACCACGGGCCTGGCCGACCCCGCCCCCGTGGCGCAGACCTTCTTCGTGGACGAGGACGTCAAGCGCGCGACGAAGCTCGACGCCATCGTGACCGTGGTCGACGCCAAGCACCTGCCTGCGCGCCTGGCGGACAGCACCGAGGCGCAGGAACAGATCGCTTTCGCCGACATCATCGTGCTGAACAAGATGGACCTGGTCAGCGCCGAGGAGGCCGCCGAGGTCGAGCGCCGCATCCGCGCCATCAACCCCTATGCCGAGATTCGCCGCGCCACCAAATCCGACGTGCCGATCAGCGCGGTGATCGGGCGCGACGCCTTCAACCTGGCGCGCATCCTGGAACGCGAGCCGGAATTCCTGTCGGGCGAGGACGATCACGAGCACGATTCCGACGTGAACAGCGTGTCCTTCGAAGTCGACCGCCCGATCGACGCGGAACGCTTCAACGCCTGGATCACGCAGGTGCTGGCCGCCAAGGGCCAGGATCTGCTGCGCACCAAGGGCGTGCTGCACTACGAGGGCGACAGCCGCCGCTTCGCCTTCCAGGCGGTGCACATGATCGCCGATGGCGACTTCATCGGCGAGGTGAAGGCGGGCGACCCGCGGAAGTCCAAGATCGTGTTCATCGGGCGCGACCTGAACCGGCCTTGGCTGCGCCGCGGCTTCGAGGCCTGCCAGGCCGGCGAGGACGAGGCGAAGATCCAGGCGGAGATCGCGCGGTGGACGCCGCCCGCATGAGGCAGGCCGGGGGAGGGGAACCTCCCCCAGACCCCCTCCCTTCTTTGTCTTTTTGGCGTCGTCCCCCGATGTCGGTTCCAAAGTCCCAGAAAAAGGAGGCGGTTCGGGGGAGTTCTCTCCCCCGGCCTTTCTGCCCATGAGCACCACCACCGCCGACTTCCTCCTCGACGCCCGCGGCGTCTCGCATGACCTCGGCGCCTGGGTCGTCGGCCTCGCCTTCGGTCGGGAGGGGAGCAGCATCGGCTTCGCGCTCGGCGACGGCACGGTGCGCCTCGGCGCGCTGGCGGGCGAATGGCGCAGCGTGGCCGCGCATGACGGCGCCTGCCTCGCCATCGCCGCCGATGCGAAGGACGGCCTGCTGACCGGCGGCGACGACGGGCGCCTGGTGCGCGTGGCGCCGGACGGGGCCGTCGCGGAGTTGGCGAAGTACGGCAGCCGCTGGGTCGAGCATGTCGCGGCCCACGAATCCGGCCTGCGCGCGGCGGCCGTCGGCAAGGCGGTCCACCTGATCGATGCGAAGGGGGCGGCGCTGAAGTCGCTCGCGCATCCGTCCTCGGTCACCGGCATCGCCTTCGACGCCAAGGGCAAGCGGATCGCGGCGTCGCACTACAACGGCGCCTCGCTCTGGTTCGTGGGCGCCAGGGACGGCACGGCGCGGCTGCTCGAATGGAAGGGCAGCCATACGGGCGTCGCGATCAGCCCGGACGGCACGCATGTCGTGACCACGATGCAGGAGGCGACGCTGCATGGCTGGCGCCTGGCCGATGGCCAGCACATGCGCATGGCGGGCTACCCCTCCAAGACGAAGTCCTTCGGCTTCACCTCCAAGGGCCGCTGGCTCGCGACCGCCGGGGCGGATTGCGTCGTGCTCTGGCCGTTTTTCGGCGGCGGGCCGATGGGCAAGGCGCCGACGGAACTGGCCGGAGGGGATGGCGTGCTCTGCACCGTCGTCGCCTGCCACCCGCAGCAGGAGGTAGTGGCGGCCGGCTTCGCCGATGGCCTCGTGCTGATCGGCGACGTGGCGAGCGGGCGGATCGTGCCCGTGGCGGCGCCGCGCGGCTCGGCCGTTTCGGCGCTCGGCTGGAGCGCCGCCGGCACGCTGCTGGCCTTCGGCACGGAGGCCGGCTTCGCGGGGCTCGTGGACCTGGCGCGGCGCTGATGCGGCAAGGAAGGATCGCGACATGACGGCACCCATCCTCGAAACCCCCCACCTCCGCATCCCGCGCATCGGCCTCGGCACCTGGACGCTGCGCGGGGCGGAGGCGCAGCAGGCCGTCGAAGGCGCGCTCGCGCACGGCTACCGGCACATCGACACCGCCGCGATGTATGGCAACGAGGAAGCGGTCGGCGCGGGCATCGCCGTCTCCGGGCTTCGCCGCGGGGACATCTTCGTCACGACCAAGGTCTGGTGGACCGAGCTTGCGCCGGATGCGCTGCGCGCCTCGGCCGAGGCGTCGCTGAAGCGGCTCGGCCTGCGCCAGGCCGACCTGGTCCTGGTGCATTGGCCCGCGCCGGGGATGGATCTGCCCGCGACCCTCGGCGCGCTCGACCGCCTGCGGCGCGACGGGCTTGCGCGCGCGGTCGGCGTCTCGAATTTCCCGGCCGGGCTGCTCGAGCACGCGATCGCGCTCGGCATCGGGCCGCTCGCTGCACTGCAGGTGGAGGCGCATGTCTATCTCTGGCAGGACCGGCTCGCGGCGCTCTGCCGCCGGCACGGGCTCGCGCTGACCGCCTATGCCCCGGTGGCGAAGGCGAAGGTGAACGACGATCCGGTGATGCGCGCCATCGCCGCCAAATACGATGCGAGCCCGGTGCAGGTTGCGCTGGCCTGGCTCATGGCGCAGGACGGCGTCGTCGCGATCCCGAAATCCGGGCGTCCGGAGGGCCAGCGGGAGAACCTCGCCGCCGCCTCGATCCGCCTCGATGCCGAGGATCTCGCTGCGATCGCCGCCCTGCCCAAGGACCGGCGCCTGGTGAACCCCGATTTCGCACCCGACTGGGCGGCCTGATCGCACGGGCCGGGGGTGGCCCCCCGCCCCCCGCCCATGCTTGATTGCGCCCGACCGCAGACCGGAGACGATGACCATGGCCGCACGCAGCGAGGATGAGGAGTTCGACCTCGGCATCAGCCTCGAGGCCGTCGCCGCCATCGTCGACGCCGCCCGCGCGGTGCAGGAGGGCGAGGAGAGCGGCGCCCTGGCGCGCGAGGAGGAGGACGAGGAAGGCCTCGACGCCGAGGACGACGAGAACATGGACGAGGACGCGCTGCGCGCCTTCATCGCCGACCTCAACGAGGACGAGCAGGCCTCCCTCATCGCGCTCGCCTGGATCGGCCGCGGCGACTACACCGGGGCGGAATGGGACGAGGCGCGCAGCCTCGCCAAGGAGCGCAACATCCGCGATCCGGCCGAATACCTGCTCGGCATCGACATGCTGGGCGACATGCTGGAGGAAGGGCTGTCGGAACTCGGCCTGTCGCTGGAGGACGCGGACGGATCGTGACGCGCGCAGCCCTCCTGCTGCTGCTGCTGGCGCTGCCCGGTTGCTCGGCGCGCGATTCGGCCCGCGCGGAAGACGGCCGCGAGCGGCTGGTCGGCCTGCGCGCGGACGACCTCCGGCTTTGTGCCGGCGTGCCGAACCTGACCGCGAATTCCGCCGGCGGCGATTTCTGGACGTACGACCGCACGCCGCCGGCCTCGGGCGTCTCGGCGCCGGTGCCGGTCATCGGCGGCTCGCTCAGCGTCTCGGCCGGCTCGACCTGCCGGGTGACCTTCCAACTGGTGGACGGCAAGGTCACGCGCGTCGGCTACGCGGCGGCGTCCGACCTGCCGCTGTCGCAGAATGCGGCCTGCGCGCCCGTGGTGCAGGGATGCCTCCGCCTGGTCGACGAAGGCTCGGTCAGGCGGGAATGACGCCGGACGGGGCGATGCCCGCGATCTCGCGGATTAGCTTGCGCTTCACCGCCTGGCCGAAGCTCTCGAAATTCTGGGCCACGATCATGAAGGCGCCAGGGCCGCCGATCACGTTGTCGCGAAAGTAGTCGTCGAGCGGCACGGGTGGCAGGCGGCCGAAGGTCGGCCGGTCGTTGATGATGGGCAGGCCGTTGATGGTGATGCCCTCCTCGACCGCCGCGTCGCGCTCGAAATCCGCGGGCGCGCCGGAATTGTTCACGCCGTCGCCCGAGACGTCGATCACGCGGCGCGTCGCATCGAACGGGCAGTCGCGCAATTCGCCCCGCGCGTGCCGGATGGCGCCCGAGATCGAGGTCCACGAGAGCGAGGCGCGCGGCGCCTCCGACAGCGCCGAGGCCCAGCGTTCGGCATCCATCGCGGTCGCGATCCGCTGCCAGGACAGGATGGTGCGTTGGAACTCCATCCCCGCCCATTCGACATAGCAGACGGCGATGGCGCCGATCAGGCCGCGCCCGATCGCTGTGACCACGACGGGATCGACGATGGCGTTGCGGTAGCCTTCGCGCTGCAGCCGGGCCTCGTCCTCGTCGATCGAGCGCGAGACGTCGACCGCCAGCACGAGCGCGACGTCCACCTCCTGCGACGCCCGCGCGGGGCGCGGCACCGGCACGGCCACGGCGCCCGCCGCGGCGAGAAGCATCCTGCGACGCATCGGCGCCTCCTCGGCACGAAGCCGCATCGTGGCGCCGAGCCGCGGACGGATTCAACCGTTCCGTGCAGCCGGTTACAAAGCGGCCAGGACCGTCTCCGCCGCCCGCGTCGCATCGGCCTCGCTCATGTAGGGGTGCATCGGCAGGGACAGGACCTGGTGGCACAGCGCCTCGCTCACCGGCAGCGGCGGCGGGCCGCCCGCGATGGACGCGGCATGATGCGTGGCATAGGCCGGCTGGTGGTGCAGCGCCTTCGGGTAGTAGATGCCGCTGCCGATCCGCTGCGCCGACAGCGCCTGCTGCACCCGCCCGCGCGCCTCCGGATCCGGCAGGCGGATGGTGTAGAGGCCGTAGCAGCTCTCGGCGCCCTGCTGCGCCACCTGCACGCCGACGCGGCCCGCCAGCGCGGCGTCGTAGGCGGCGCCGAGGCGGCGGCGCTGCGCGAGCTCGCCCTCGAACAGCGACATCTTGGCCAGCAGGATCGTCGCCTGGATCGTGTCGAGCCGCCCGTTCATGCCGGTGCGCTCGACCTCGTAGCGGGTCTTGCCCTCCCCGTGCGTGCGCAGCGAGCGGTAGAGCTCGGCGCGGTCCGCGTCGTCGGTCAGCAGCGCGCCGCCGTCGCCATAGGCGCCCAGCGTCTTGGTCGGGTAGAAGGACAGCGCCGCGGCATGCCCCCAGCGGCCGAGGCGCCGGCCGTCCAGCGCCGCGCCGAAGGCCTGCGCCGCGTCGTCGAGGGCGAACATCCCCTCCCGCGCGCAGGTCGCCTCGATCGCCTGCCAGTCGGCGGGCAGGCCGAACAGGTCGACGCCGACCACGGCGCGCGGCCTGAGCCTGCCTTCCGCCTTCACGAGCGCGATGCGGCGCTCGAGGTCGGCGATGTCGAGGTTGAAGCTCTCGGCCGCCACGTCGACGAAGACCGGCTTGGCGCCGAGCACGAGCGGCACCTCGGCGGTCGCGGTGTAGGTGAAGGCTGGCAGGAAGACGGCGTCGCCGGGGCCGATGCCCTCGGCCATCATGGCGATCTGCAGCGCGTCGGTGCCGGAGGAGACGCCGACCGCGTGGCCGCAGCCGGCGAAGGCGGCGAGCGTGGCCTCGAGCTCGGCCACTTCCGGCCCGTTGATGAAGCGGCCCGAATCGAGCACGGCGGCGATGCGGCGGTCGAGATCGGCGCGGATCAGGGATTGCTGCGCCTTGACGTCGAACAGCGCGATGGGGTCGGACATGGAGCCTCACGCAGGAAACGGTCGTCGTCATAGACCCGGGCGCCGCGTCGCGCGAAATCACCCTTGGTGACGCTGCGCTACCGGAGGCGGGAGCCTCTCCCCCGCAACACGCCTCAACCCCCCTTGTGCCCTGGCGCCCCGCCTGCACGGATCGGCGCCGATTGCGAAAGAAGGGAGGGGGCTTGGGGGAGGTTCCCCTCCGCCACCCTGCCTCAGGGCGCCACCAGCATCACCCAGAGCGGCAGCGTCACGATCGAGGCGATGTGCTCCGTCGTCGTGATCGCGGCCATCAGCCGCGCATCGCCGCCCAGCGCCCGCGCCATGACGTAGGAGGTCGCCGCCGTGGGCAGCGCCATGAAGGTGACCGCGATGGCGGTCGCCAGCGGCGGCACGCCGAACAGCACGCAGAGCCCCCAGGTCGCCGCCGGCATGACCAGCAGCTTCAGCGCCCCCGTCGCCGCTTGCACGCCGATGCGGTCCGAGAAGGATTGCAGCGACAGCGCCGCGCCCACGCAGAGCAGCCCGAGCGCGACCGAGGCCCGCCCCAGCGCCTGCACCGTCGGCGCGAGCCCGGCCGGCAGACCGCCGAGTGCCGCGATGGCGAAGCCGAGGCCGACCGCCATCATCAGCGGGTTGAACAGCAATTGCCGCAGGATCGCCAACGGCCGCGGCGGGCCGCGGTCGCCGCCCAGCGCGAAGGCCAGCGTCGTCGCGGTCTGCACGAAGGGCACGATGATGCCCGTGGCGACCGCGCCGAAGCCCGTGCCTGCGGCGCCGAACAGCGCGCCGACGATGGCGAAGCCCATCAGGTTGTTGAAGCGGATGCCGCCCTGCAGCACCGAGGTCATGGCCGGACGCCCGAGCCCGAGCGCCCGCGACAGCATGACCGCGACCAGCGTGCCGAGCGCCAGCGCCCCCCATATCGCCGCCGCGATCCGCCCGAGCGGCAGGTCCGCGAGGTTCAGCGGCGCCAGCGCCGCGACGATGAGGGAGGGCAGCAGCACCCAGTAGATCAGCCGCTCCATTCCCGCCCAGACGGCGTCGTCCTTCAGCAGGCGCCGCTTCAGCAGGGCGCCGAGGGCCAGCAGCGCGAAGGCGGGCACGAAGGCGTCGAGCCAGGCGCTCACGGGTGGCGCGCCGGGGCGGGGGGCTGGGGCATGGGGCGAGGCACGACGGGTGCTTACGCCCGGCGGCCGGGCGGCGCTACCCGATGCCGGCGGCCGGGCGATGCCGCCCGATGGCGGGTGCCGGGCAGGGTCAGGCGCGGCGGCCCGTGGCCGGGGCAGTCCAGGGCGCCGGCGTCGGTGCCGCGGCGATGGCGGCAAGGCAGGCGGCCTCGGTCACGCCGTCCCCGGCGCCATGCGCGCGCGCCGCGGCATGGGCCACCCGCAGCGCCCCGCCCTCGGGATAGAGCACGAGGTCGAGCCGGCAGTCGCGAGCCTCGTAGAGCCAGATCTCGGCCTCCCCTTCCGGGCGGCGCAGCGCGGGTTCGCCCAGCATGCGGCGCAGCTCCGCCGCCGGTCGTCCGAGCAGCGCGGCCGCGGCGGCGGGCGGCGCCACGCCGGCCTGCCGCGGCCCGGTCGGCGGCGGAGGCAGGGTGGGCGGGACGGGGGTGGCCGCGCGGGCCAAGGGCTGAGTCAGGCCGGGGCCGTCTCGGCCGTCGGCGGATGGCGGACCCACGGCCGCCACGCCTGCGCGGGCGGACCGAAGCGCGTCGCGCATCATGGCGGCGGCCTCCTCCCCGGGTTCGGCCACGCAGCCGAGAAGGAGGAGAGACAGCAACGGGAGGACGCGCGGTCCCGGCATGGGGCATCGCCCGGCCCCGGCGGCGGTGCCGCCGGGGCGCGGGGCCGTCGGCTCAGGCGTCGGCGGGTTCCGTGCTGCGCGCCGGCACGGCGGCGGGCGGGGACACCGGCGCCAGGCGCGGCGCCCCGGCGGCCGGGGCCGGCGCGTCCGTGATCATCTCCATCTTGCCGGAGAGCTGCCCGCCTTCCTCGACCTGCAGGCGGCGGCAGCGCGCCGTACCCAGCACGCGCCCCGTGGCGCGGATCGTCAGGCTGCCGCTGGCGGTCAGGGTGCCGTCGAAGGTGCCGCCGATCTCGGCGTCCTCGACCTGCACCTCGCCCTTGAACAGGCCGGAATGGGTGATGATCAGCTCCTGCGCCTGCAGGAGCTCGCTCTCCATCGTGCCCTCGATGACCAGGCGCTCGGCCTCGGTCACGGTGCCCTGCAGGCTGATGCCCTTGCCGACCACGAGGGTGCGCTGGTCCGTGGCCTCGGTGCGCGACGGCCCGCGGGACGGGGCGGCGACGGGCGCTGCCGGCGCGCCGGTCACGCGCGCGGCCGGCGTGCTGGCCGGGGACGGCGCCGTGGCAGCCTTGGGCGCCGCCGCGCCGGCCTGCGGCAGCGTGATGCCCGACGGGCGGAAGGGCGGCACCCCGAGATCGGGGTCCCGCGCGGCGGCGACGGTCGTGGCGGCAGGCTCGGCCCCGGTGCCCGCGGCACCCGGTTCATCCTTGCGGCGGAAGAGCGACATGGTGGAGCCCCCTCGATTCCCGGCGGTTGACCTGAAGATGCGGGGCTAGCATGCGCATCGGCGCGGCCACAACGCCGCCGCCCGGCTTATCCCCAGGATTCACGTCCCCCCGGCGGGCCTCATGCGCGCCGCGGCCCGCGGTGCAGCAGGTGTACCGCCGCCGCCGTGCCGATCACCGGTACCAAAAGATTGAACAGTGGGACCATCGCCAGGGCCGCCAGCGCCAGCCCGAGCGCCCATCCGGCCCAGCGGCGCGACCGCCAGGCCAAGCGCGACTCGGCCGTGCCCATGCGCAGCATCGCGGTCTGCCGCAGCATCCCGGCCCCGAGCGCATGGGCGGAGATGGCGAGTGCGGCCACAAGTCCCAGCACAGGCACCAACAGCAGCGGCAGGAGCAGCACCTGGAGCGCCAGCATCCGGAGGCCGAACAGCACGCCGAAGGCCGCCTGCGCCGCGACCGAGGCGCCGCGCGGCGGCGGCAAATGCGGGTAGTGCCGGCGTTCCACCGCGGCAGCCACCGGCTCCACGAGCTGCGAGGCGATGACGGCCGCGATCGGCAGGAACAGCCACCAGGCCAGCACCAGCGCCGCCAGCCCGCCGCCCGCCTGCGCCGCCCAGGACAGCCAGCCGGTGGTGCCCGCGGCCCAGTGCGCGGCCTCGGTGGCGCCCCAGACGAGCAGGCCGATCGCAACGACCGCGCCGAGCACGCCCAGCAGGAGCGGGCGGCGGAAGGCGGGGTCGCCGATCTGGGCGAAGGCGAGGAGGATCGCGGCCGGCATGGCGGGGATGTAGCGGTCGCGCGGCGCGGCCGCGAGGGGGCGGGACCGGCCCCGCGGTCGCGCAGGCCCCTTGGCGGCCCGCGCGCGCGGCGCCAGATTGGCGGCCCTGCCCCGGAGGAAGCGCAAATGATCCGACGTCGCGGCGCGCTCGCGCTCGGCCTTGCCCTGCCCGGCCTGGCGCATGCGCAAGCCACCTGGCCCGAGCGGCCGCTGCGCCTCATCGTCGGCTATCCCGCGGGCGGCCCGTCGGATGTCTTCGCACGGCTCGTGGCCGGGCAGATGGGCCCGCGACTCGGCCAGGGCATCGTGGTCGAGAACCGCCCCGGCGGCGGTGCCGTGCTGGCCAGCGAGACCGCCGCCCGGGCGCCTGCCGACGGCCACACGCTGATGCACGTGGACAACGGCATCCTGGTCTACAACCCGGCGCTCTATGCCAGGCTGCCCTATGATCCGGACCGGGATTTCCGCGGCGTCGGCTTCATCGGGCGCTTTCCGCTCTACATCGTCTGCCGCGCCGATGCGCCCTTCGCGGATTTCGCGGCGCTGCTCGCGGCCTCCCGCACGCGGGCGGCCACCTATGGGAGCCCGGCCGTTGCCTCACCGCACCATCTGGCGATGGAACTGGTCAAGCGCCGCAGCGGCCTCGCGGCCGAGCACGTGCCTTATCGCGGCGGCGGCGCGGCGATGCAGGACCTGCTCGCGGGCAGCGTCGACCTGGTGATGATCGACACCGCGACCGGCCTGCCCTTCATCCGCGACGGGCGCGTGCGCGCGCTGGCCGTGCTGACCGAGGCCCGCACCGCCGAGGCCCCCGCCGTGCCGTCGCTGCGCGAACTCGGCCACGATGCCGTGGCCTTCGGCTGGCAGGGCATCAGCGTGCCGCGCGCGGTCGCGACGCCGGTGGTCGAACGGCTCAGCGCCGAACTCGTCCGGGCCATGCAGGCGGATGAGGTGCAGGCGCGCACCCGCGCCCTCGGCATCCAGACCACGGGCTGGAGCGCGGCCGAATTCGACGCCTTCGTCGCCGCCGAGGCCGCCGCCTGGCGGCCGCTGATCCGCGACCTCGGCATCCGTCTCGATTCTTGACGTGAGCCCGGCCCCGCATCACGTTGAGCGCATGAAGCGGCGTTATCTCATGCTTGGCCTGCTGGCCGGGACCCTCGCCAACCCGGCCGTCGCGGCCGAAGGGGCGGTGCAGCGCACCGGGCGGCGGCTCGAGCGCACGGCCAAGCGCACCGGCGCTGCGATCGAGCGCGGCGCGCAGCGCACCGGCGGCGCGTTGGAACGCGCTGCGGACTGGACCGGCAACCGGCTCCGCCGCGCCGGGCAATGGGCCTTCGGGGACTGATGGCGAGCGCCCGAATGGGCGCCGCAGGCGATCCAGCGAAGCCCAGGGCCGCGGATGCGACCCGCCAGGCGGCTTGAGGGTCACGAGGGTGAAACCCGCGTGCGCGCCAAAGGCGCGCCGCCCCGTTGTTGCCACGGGAGCGCGTCATCATCTCCCTGGCGCGTTGCCCAGTCCAGGAGACCCTGTGATGCGTCCGTTGCCTGTCGCCGCTGCCCTGGTCCTCATGGCGCTGCCCGCCGCCGCGCAGCAGCCCGGCAGCCTGCCGCCGCCCGTGCCGCGCGCGGCCGAGCCCGCGCCGCCACCCGGCGCTCCGGCCCCGGCCGCCCAGCCCGGCCTTGGCGAACGTACGGGAGCGGCGATCGACCGCGCCGCCGAGCAGACCGGCCAGGCGCTCGAACGCGCGGGGGAGAGCACCGGCAGCGCGGTCGGCCGCGCCATGCGGTGGACCGGGGAGCAGATGCAGGGCGCCGGCGCCTGGACCGCCCGGCAGGGAGAACGGATGACCGCGCCCGCGGCGCCGCCCGGCGCGCCGCCCACCGCTGCGCCCGACACCCCGGCGCAGCCGGCCCGGCCCTGAGGCGCCGGACGGTTTCGTTTCGTAACAATCACGGCATGCGCGCGCAATCCGCGCAACGCAGGCTGATGGCGACGCCGGCGGGAGATCCGCCATGCGCGGTCGCCCGCTCCCTGCTTCTTCTCCTCCTCGCCGCGCCGGCGGCCCTCGTGCCCGCCGCGCCGAGGCGCGCGAACACAGCCGCGCGTGGCGCGCCACCCGCAGCGGCGGGCGCAGCGCGAGCGGCGGCATGACCCGGTCCTACGACCCCGCCACCGGCACCCGCCAGCGCAGCGCGAGCAAGACCGGCCCGAACGGGCGCACGCGCAGCGCCACGGGCCAGGGCACGGTGCAGGACGGCACCTATTCCGGCACGCGCGACGTCACCGGCGCGGGCGGCAAGACGCGCAGCACGGACATCGAGCGGACGCGGCGCTGAGCCTGCCTCAGCCCGGCGCCCTCGGGTCGAGATGCACGACAGGCAGGCCGACCGCCTCGGCGACCAGCGTGCGGTGGCAGGTCCGCGGGTCGGCTTCGAGGCAGAGCAGGCAGACGGGCCCGTGCCGCGCGAGGTCCGCGAGGTCGGCGAGCGCCGCCTGCGCCTCGGTGCCCGCAAGGTGCGCGGCGAAGATCCGGCGCATGACCTCGGGCCGGCCGCTGCGCACCGCGGCGCGACCTTCGGCCGGCGTGCCCAGCGCGCGCAGGTGCAGGTAGCCGATGCCCGCGCCGGTGAGCGCTGCCGACAGCGCGCCCTTGGCGAAGCCGGGCCGGCGGCTGTTAGCCAGCGCCCGCACGTCCACCAGCGTCGCGACGCCCGCCCGCTTCAGCGTGGCCAGGAGGGCGTCCGGCGTCGCGTCCTCGTAGCCGATGGTGAAGACGGGCGGCGCCCGGCTCACCGTGGCAGCGCGGCGTGCGCGGCCAGGCAGGCGACATCCAGGATCTGGTTCACCCCCGCCTGCATCGGCACGATCTGCGCGGAATGCGACATCCCCGTCAGCAGCGGGCCGATCACCGTGGCGCTGGTCAGCTGCGGCACGGAGCGCGTCAGGATATGCGCCGCGTGCAGCCCCGGCATGATCAGGATGTTCGCCGGCCCGCTCAGGCGGCAGAAGGGATAGAGCGCGGCGCGCAGCGTCGGGTCGAGCGCCACGTCGGCCGCCATCTCCCCGTCGAACTCGAAATCGGCGCCGCGTTCCGTCAGCAGCTTCACCGCCTCCCGGATGCTGCCGGGGATGGTGCCGCGCGGGTCACCGAAGGTCGAGAAGGACAGGAAGGCGACACGCGGCTCGAGCCCGAGGCGACGCGCCGCTGCGGCCGAGCCGCGCGCGATGCCGGCCAGCGTCTCGGCATCCGGGCGTTCGTGGACCGCGGTATCGGCCACCAGCACCGTGCCGGCACTGCGCGAGACGATGATCGACAGCCCGAAGACCGACCGGCCGGGCACCGGGTCGATCGCCATCGAGATGCCCTCCATCGCGACGGAATAGGACCGCGTGGTGCCGGTGACGACGGCGTCCGCGTCGCCCATCGCGACCATGCAGGCGGCGAAGACGTTGCGGTCCTGGTTGACCAGCCGCTGGCAGTCGCGCTGCAGGAAGCCATCGCGTTGCTTGCGGCCGTACAGGAAGTCGGCGTAGCGGCGGTTGGAATCCGACACGCGGGCGTTCTGGATCTCGATGCCGTCGGGCAGCGGGATGCCGAGCGCCGCGGTGACGGCGCCGATCCGGTCCTCCCGCCCGACCAGCACGGGCGTGCCGTAGCCGGCGTTGCGGAAGGCGATGGCGGCGCGGATCACCTTCTCCTCCTCGCCCTCGGCGAAGACGACGCGGCGGGGGTTCTGCCGGACGGATTCGCTGATCGCCTCGAGCGCGCCGACCGTCGCGTCCAGCCGGTTCGCGAGGTCGCGCGCATAGCGCTGCAGGTCGATGATCGGCTTGCGCGCGACGCCGCTGTCCATCGCCGCCTTCGCGACCGCCGGGGAGACGCGGCTGATCAGGCGCGGATCGAAGGCGTTCGGGATGATGTATTCGGGTCCGAAGCGCAGCGCCTTGCCGGCGCCGGCGCCGGCCACTTCCTCGGGCACGTCCTCGCGCGCCAGCATGGCCAGCGATTCCGCCGCCGCGATCTTCATCGCGTCGTTGATCGTGCTGGCCCGCACGTCCAGCGCGCCGCGGAAGATGAACGGGAAGCCGAGGACGTTGTTCACCTGGTTGGGATAGTCCGATCTCCCGGTGGCGATGATGCAGTCGGGCCGCGCGGCGCGCGCCTCATCCGGCGTGATCTCGGGGTCGGGGTTGGCCATCGCGAACAGGATCGGGCGCGGCGCCATGGCGCGCAGCATCTCGGGCGTCAGCGCGCCCTTGACCGACAGGCCGAAGAAGACGTCGGCGCCGTCCAGCGCCTGCATCAGCGTACGGGCGGAGGTCGCGACCGCATGGCCCGACTTCCACTGGTTCATCCCTTCGGTGCGGCCGCGCCAGATCACGCCCTTGGTGTCGCACAGGATGACGTTCTCGGGCCGCATGCCCATGGCCTTGACCAGCTCGGCGCAGGCGATGGACGCGGCGCCCGCGCCGTTGATGACAAGGCGCGTGGTCGCGATGTCGCGCCCGGTCAGGTGGATCGCGTTGATCAGGCCGGCGGCGGCGACGATCGCGGTGCCGTGCTGATCGTCGTGGAAGACCGGGATGTCCATCAGCTCGCGCAGGCGCTGCTCGATGACGAAGCACTCCGGCGCCTTGATGTCCTCGAGGTTGATGCCGCCGAAGGACGGGCCGAGGTACCGGATGGAATTGACGAAGGCGTCCACGTCCTCGGTATCGACGCACAGGTCGATGGAATCGACATCGGCGAAGCGCTTGAACAGCGCCGCCTTGCCTTCCATCACGGGCTTGGACGCCAGCGCGCCGAGGTTGCCGAGGCCGAGCACGGCCGTGCCGTTCGAGACGACGGCAACGAAGTTGCCCTTGGCCGTGTAGTCGTAGGCGAGCTTCGGGTCGCGGTGGATGTGCAGGCAGGGCTCGGCGACGCCCGGGGAATACGCCAGCGACAGGTCGCGCGCCGTGATCAGCGGCTTGGTCAGGCGGATCTCGAGCTTGCCCGGCCGCCCCTCTGCATGCATGGCGAGCGCCTCCTCGCCTGTCACGCGGGCGGTGCGCGTGTCTTCGGCGGGCGGCTGCTTCACGTCGTCCATGGTCGTTCCTGTCCCCGGGGATCCGTGCGATCCGAACACCCATTGTGGCGCCGCGCCGCCCGGCGCGCGACCCCCTGGCTTCGCAGGCGCGGCAAGGGTGGTGCCCGCGATCCGCCGACCGGCGGCATCACCCGGCCCCCGCCGCCCGCCAGCCCGCCTCATAGCGCCCGATCACCGCGCGCAGCGCCGCGCCGATCCGGCCATAGGCCTCTTCCGCCAGGTTGGCGAAGGAGATCCGCGCCGACCATCCCGGCGCGTGGAAGCCGCCGCCGGGCAGCAGCACGATCCCGTGCTCCTCGGCCAGGCGGAAGGCGATGTCGAGCGGATGCACATGCGCCCGCATCCAGTCGGCCGCTGCCTCCCCGAGATGCGTCCGCATCCAGAAATCGAGGTCGACCAGCCCGTAGTAGTGGTCGAACAGCGGGTTGCGCTCGAGGTCGAGGCCGAGCGCGCCCGCGAAGGCGCGGGACCGCCGGTGCAGCACCGCCGTAACCTCCCGCCGGTAGTCGAGCGCCCGGTCGGCCAGCTCCGACAGCGCGAACAGCGCCATCATCGCCTGCTGCGGCGTGGACAGCCCCGCCGTGTGGTGGAGCGCCACGTCGCGGCTGTCGGCGACCATGCGCTCGATGAAGGGCAGGCAGCCTGGATCCTCGGCCAGCGCGGCGTAGCGCGCCGCCGGCCGCCCCGCCAGCGCCGCGTCCACCACGTTGTCCCGTGCCATCGCCACGACGCCGAGCCGCCAGCCCGTGCAGCCGAAGTACTTCGAGAAGGAATAGATCCCGATCGTGTTGCGCGGCAATTCCGCGAAGATCGAGCGGAAGCCCGGCACGAAGGTCGCGTAGACATCGTCGGTCACGACGATGAGGTCGGGCCGCCGCTCCCGCACGATGGCGGCGATCCGCGCCACCGAGGCGGGCGCGATCGCGACCGAGGTCGGGTTGCCGGGGTTGACCAGCAGCAGCGCCCGCACCGCCGGGTCCTCGAGCACCGCGAGCGCCGCCTCGGGGTACTGGAAGCGCTGCTCCTCCGCCGCCTCCATCGGCAGGATCCGGAGCGCGTAGTCGGCCAGGACCGGGATCTCGAGATAGGGCGCGAAGACCGGCGTGCCGATCGCGATGCCGTCCCCCGGCCGCAGCAGCCCGTTCGCGTGGAGCGCGCGGAAGACGTCGCAGATCGCCGCCGTGGCGCCCTCGGTGGCGAACAGGTCGAAGGGCACCTCCGGTCCGCTGAGCACGGCGCGCAGATAGGCCGCGACCGCGCGCTCGGCCCCCTCCAGCATGCGCGGCGGCTCGGGATAGGTGTCGCCGAGCGTGGCGCAGGCGAGTTCATGCACCAGCCCGTCCGGCTCCGTCCCCGGCGGCGCGGCGGCCAGGGCGGCCCGCAACGTCGCGGCCCCCGCCTCTCCGCCATCGAGGAAGGCCTCGAGCCGCCCCGCGATGCCCGCCCGCCCCGGTGCCGCGGCCAGCCCCGAGCCGAACTCCCCGCCGCGCCGGCACTCCGCCAGCGCGAAGCGGTTCAGCGCCGCGAAGGCTTCCCGGGGGGCGGTCGCGATCCAGTTCGGGTTGCCGCGCCCGGCATTGAGGAAGGCGCCGGCGGTAGTCGCGGCGCGTGCGCGGCGGATCAGCTCGTCCTTGATCTCGAAGGGGCTCATCCGCGCGAAGCGGTCGAGTGTCCCTGCCGGCATCGCCCGGCTCAGCCCTGGTTGGACGGTTCGTTCATGTCGAAGGTGAGCTCGACCCGCAGGCCGAAGGGATCGGTGAGGAACAGCTGGTGCAGCGGGAAGCCGGGCAGCGGCGCCTCGGCATACGACACGCCCCTTCCCGCCAGCATGGCCTTCACGTCGGGCAGGCCGCGGGCGCGGAAGGCGATGTGCTCGAACGACGCGCCGGGGGAGGGGCCGGCCGGCGGCGCCACGCTGTCGCGCGCGGCCAGGTGCAGCACCGGCCGCCCGCCCGCGTAGAGCCAGTGGCCCGGGAAGTCGAAGGCCGGGCGGGGTCCCTCCGCGAGCCCGAGCAGGTCGCGGTAGAAGGCGAGCGCCGCGGGCAGGTCCTGCGGGCGGCAGCGCAGGTTCGCGTGGTCGAGGCCATCGAGTTGCATAACGCCCTCCCTGATCGCCGGTTTCCGGTCTAGACGCGGTGCATGGCAGCAGCCGCCACCCCCGAGAGCAAGCGCATTCCGCCCGCCGAAGGCGTGGGCGCCGCCCCGCGCGCCGACGACGAGCCCCGGATCCCGCGCGCCGAAGGCGCGGCGCGCATCCCGCGCGCCGAAGGCGCGACCCCCGCCATGGCGCAGTGGTTCGCGGCCAAGGCTGCGCACCCGGACGCGCTCGTCTTCTTCCGCATGGGCGATTTCTACGAGATGTTCTTCGCCGATGCCGAAGCGGCCTCGGCCGCGCTCGACATCGCGTTGTCCTTCCGCGGCGAGCACCGGGGCCAGCGCGTGCCGATGTGCGGCGTCCCGGCCCATGCCCACGAGGCCTATCTCGCGCGCCTGATCCGCCAGGGCTTCCGCGTCGCGCTCTGCGACCAGATGGAGACGCCGGAGGAGGCCAAGCGCCGCAAGGCCCCGACGCTGCGCCGCGAGGTCGTCCGCCTCGTCACCCCCGGCACCGTGACCGAGGACGCGCTGCTCGAGCCCGCGCGCCCGGCCTGGCTGCTCGCGCTGGCGCCGGCGGACGGACGGCTCGGCGCGGCCTGGCTCGATGTCTCGACCGGCGCCTTCGGCACGGAAACGCTGGCCGTCCAGGACCTTCCCGCCCTCCTCGCGCGGCTCGAGCCTTCGGAGGTCCTGGCGCCCGAGGCGCTCGCCCGCGCCGCCGCCCTGGCGCCGCTCGCCGGGCGCGTCGCCGAGGTCGAGCCGCCGCGCGACGCCACCCGCCGCGTGGCCGAGGCCTTCGAGGTCGCGACGCTGGAGGGCTTCGGCACCTTCGCGCCGGAGGAGGTCGCGGCCGCCGCCATGGCGCTCGACTACGTGCGCCTGACCCAGGCCGGCGCGCTGCCGCGCCTCGCGCCGCCGCGCCCGGCCGGCGGGCACGGCCTGCTGCAGATGGACGGCGCCACGCGCCGCAGCCTCGAGATCCTCCGCAGCGAACGCGGCGAGGCGCGCCATTCCCTGCTCGGCGCCGTCGACCGGACCGTGACCGCGGCCGGCGCGCGCGAACTGGCCGCGCGCCTCGCCGCGCCGCTGGCCGAAGCGGCGCCGATCGCCGCGCGGCACGATGCCGTGGGCTTCCTGCTCGCAGCCGACGCGGTGCGCGCCGCGCTGCGCAGCGCGCTGAAGGGCGCGCCCGATATGGCGCGCGCGCTGGCGCGCCTGTCGCTCGACCGTTTCGCCCCGCGCGACCTCGGCGCGATCCGCGACGGCCTCGCCCGCGCCGAGGCGATGGCGGCCGCGCTCGACGCCGCCGAGGGCGTACCGCCCATCCCGCCGCTGCTCGCCGCCGCGCGGGCGGCGCTGATGCCCGAGGCCAGCCCGCGCGCCGAACTCGCCCGCGCGCTGGCCGACCCCCTGCCCGCGCGGCTCGAGGATGGCGGCCTGGTCGGCCCCGGCTACGACGGCGAGCTCGATGCCCTGCGGCGCCTGCGCGACGGCGCGCGGGAGGCGATCGCCGCCCTGCAGATGGACCTGGCCGCGGCCTGGGGCGTGGCCAGCCTCAAGATCCGCCACCACCAGCAATTCGGCTTCCTGGCCGAGGTGCCCGCCGCGGCGGGGGAGAAGCTGCTGCGCGCAGCGCCGAAGGACGGCCCGCAGGCGCCCGTCCATCGCCAGACCATGGCGAACGCGATGCGCTTCACCTGCGCTGCGCTGGCCGAGCTCGACCGCCGGGTGGCCGAGGCCGGCGAGCAGGCGACGAAACGGGAGCGGCTGGTCGCGCAGCACCTGCGCCGGCTCTGCCTCGCCGCCGCGCCGCGGCTGGCCGCCGCCGCCGCCGCCATGGCCGAGACCGACGTGCACGCCGCCGCCGCCGGCCTCGCCGCCGACGGCCGCTGGTGCCGGCCGGAGCTGGCCGACCGGCCCGACTTCACGGCGGTCGCCGCGCGCCACCCGGTGGTCGAGGCGGCGCTGGCGGGTGCCCGCGGACCGGCCTTCGTGCCGAACGACTGCGACCTCTCGCCGGGCCGACGGCTCAGCCTGCTGACCGGGCCGAACATGGCCGGCAAGTCCACCTTCCTGCGGCAGAACGCGCTGCTCGTCATCCTGGCGCAGGCCGGGCTGTTCGTGCCGGCGGACAGCGCGCGGATCGGCCTGGTCGACCGGCTCTTCTCCCGCGTCGGCGCGGCGGACGACATCGCGGGCGGGCGATCGACCTTCATGGTCGAGATGGCCGAGACGGCGGCGATCCTGAACCAGGCCACCGCGCGCAGCCTCGTGGTGCTGGACGAGGTCGGGCGCGGCACCGCGACCTGGGACGGGCTCGCCATCGCCTGGGCCGTGCTGGAGGCGCTGCACGACCGCATCCGCTGCCGCACCGTCTTCGCGACCCATTTCCACGAATTGACCGCGCTCGCGGGAAAGCTGCCGGAAGTCACGCCGGTGCACATGCAGGTGCGCGAGTGGCGGGGCGAGGTGGTGTTCGAGCACCGCGTCGGCCCCGGGGCGGCGGAGCGGTCCTGGGGCGTGCATGTCGCGCGGTTGGCCGGCGTGCCGCGGCCGGTGCTGGCGCGGGCCGAGGCGGTGCTGGCCGCGCTCGAGGCCCGCGCCCGCGGGCTCGACCCGCTCTCCGACGAACTGCCGCTGTTCGCGCGCGCCGCCGCGCCGACGGCCGCGGCCCATCCGGCACTCGCGGCGCTGGCGGCGCTCGACGCCGATGCGCTCAGCCCGCGAGAAGCGCTCGATGCCCTCTACCGCATGAAATCGCTGCTGGAGGCTGTCCCCCCGGGCCAGGAGTAGGTAGTCTCTCGCGCGATGACATCCCTGGACGACGCCGGATCCGCGCCTGGATCCGCCGACGGGCCGGCCGCGCGGCCGCTGCCCGTGGCGGGGGAGCCGCCCGTCGTGCTCGCCGCGCTGCTGGCCGAACTCATGCCGCAGGGCCGGCCGCTGGCGCGGGAAGACGCGGTGGCGACGCTGCGGCGCAACCTCGGCCGCATCCAGAACCGCGTGCAACAGGCCTTCGAGGCGCACGAGATGTCCGGCCTCGCGGCCGCGCGCTGGCTCGCGGCGCTGACCGACACGGTCATGGCCGGCATCCACGCCTACACCGTCGCGACGCTGCCCCCGACCGAGGGCGACAAGCCCTGGGCGCTGGTGGCGACCGGCGGCTACGGGCGCGGCGTGCTGGCGCCCTTCTCGGACATCGACCTGCTGTTCCTGGCCGACGGCGCCATGGGGGCGCGCGGGAAGAAATCGGTCGAGTTCATGCTCTACCTGCTCTGGGACCTCGGGCTGAAGGTCGGGCATGCCACGCGGTCGCGCGCCGATTGCGTGGTGGACGCCAAGGGCGACGCGACGGTGCTGACCGCGCTGCTCGACGCGCGGCACATCGCGGGCGACGCCGGCGTCTTCCACCGCTTCGAGAACGCCTTCCGCGAGGCGCGCGCGGACTGGGGGCTGAAGCCCTTCCTCGCGGCCAAGCGCGCCGAGCGCACGCAGCGCCACGCCCGCTACGGCGAGAGCCCCTTCCTGGTCGAGCCGCACGTCAAGGAAGGCCGCGGCGGGTTGCGTGACCTGCAGACGCTCTACTGGCTGGCGCGCTACGCCTTCAACGTGCAGCGCATGCCGGAACTGGTCGGCCCCGGCTCCCCCGGCGGCGGCCTGCTGATCGCCGAGGAGGCGCGCGCCATCCGCCGCGCCTGGAACTTCTTCTGGACCGTCCGCTTCCACCTGCACCTGGTGACCGGCCGGGCGGAGGAGCGCCTGACCTTCGACCTGCAGCCCGTGGTCGGCGCGCGCATGGGCTACACGCGCCACGGCCTGCAGGACGGCGTCGAGCGGTTCATGAAGCACTTCTTCCTGACCGTGCGCGACGTGGCGCGCTTCACGCGCATCCTGGAGCCGGCGATCGAGCGCGCCTCGCTCGGGCCGCCGGCGGTGGTGCCGGCGTCGGACAAGGCGCTGACGGCGGCGGGCTTCGCGCTGGCCGACGGCAAGGTCATCGCGGCCCCGGGCAACGACTTCACCATCGACCCGGTCCTGATGCTGCGGATCTTCCGCATGGCGCGCGACCGCGGGCTCGATGTCCATCCGCTGGCCTTCCGAGCCATCGTGCGCCATGCGCGCCACCTCGCGCGGCTGCGCGGGGGCAAGGACGCGAGCGCCGAGTTCCTCGACCTGCTCTCGGGCCGCGACCCGGCCACCTGGCTGCGCATGATCAACGAGGCGGGGCTGATCTCCCGCCTGCTGCCGGACTGGCAGCGCATCGTCGGGCTGATGCAGTTCGACACCTACCATGTCTTCACGGTGGACGAGCACACCATCGAGACGGTGGGCGTGCTGGCGGCGCTCGAGCGCGGCGAGCTGGCCGAGGTGGCGCCGGTCGCCTCGGAGCTCATCGGCCAGCTGCAATCGCGCCGCGCGCTCTATGTCGCGATGCTGCTGCACGACATCGCCAAGGGCCGCGGCGGCGACCACAGCGAGATCGGCGCGCAGCTCGCGCAGTCCATCTGCCCCGCGCTCGGCCTGACGCCGGAGGAGACCGAGACGGTCTCCTGGCTCGTGCTGCACCACCTGCTGATCAGCCAGACCGCCTTCAAGCGCGACATCGAGGACCCCAAGACCATCCTCGACATCGCCGAGGTCGTGCAGTCCCCCGAGCGGCTCCGGCTGCTGCTGGTGCTCACGGTGGCGGACATGCGGGCTGTCGGCCCCAAGGTCTGGAACAACTGGAAGGCGACGCTGCTGCGCGAACTTTACTGGCGCGTGGCGGAGGTTCTGGCGGGCGGGCTGTCGGTGCCCGAGCGCGACGTGCGCGTGGCGCGCGCCAAGGAAGCCGCGGCGATGCTGCTGGCCGACCGCCCGAAGGCCGAGGTGGATGCCTTCCTCGACCTCGGCTACCCCGGCTACTGGCTGTCCTTCGACCCCGAGACCCATGCGCGCCACGCGGCCATGATCCATGAGGCGAAGGAGGCGCGGGCGCCGCTCACGGTCCGCGCCCGCGTCCTCGACAGCCGCGCGGTGACCGAGGTGACGGTCTACTGCACCGACCATCCGGGCCTGTTCAGCAAGATTGCCGGCGCGCTGGCGGTGGCGGGCGCGACCATCGTGGATGCGCGCATCCACACCATGACGGACGGCATGGCGCTCGACACCTTCTGGGTGCAGGACGCACAGGGCGGGGCGTTCGAGGCGCCGCACCGCCTGGCGCGGCTGTCCGTGCTGGTCGAGCAGTCGCTGTCCGGCCGGCTGCGCCTGCGCGACGAGATCCGTAAGCTGAAGCGCGAGCCCGCGCGGCTGCGCGCGGTGACGGTGCCGCCGCGCGTCGTCATCGACAACCACGCGTCGAACACCTTCACGGTCATCGAGGTGAACGGGCGCGACCGGCCGGGCCTGCTGCACGACGTTACGGCCGCGATCAGCGACCAGGGACTGCAGATCGCCTCGGCGCACATCACCACCTACGGCGTGCGGGCGGTCGACGTGTTCTACGTCAAGGACGTGTTCGGGCTGAAGGTCGAGAACGAGCGCAAGCTGGCGGTGCTGCGCCGTGCGCTCGAAAAGGCGCTGGAAGTCGTGGAGGCGCCGGGCGGAGGCGTCGCGGTGCGGGCGGCGGCAGGGGCGCGCTGACCGGCGCGGATCGCCGCGTCAGCCCAGCAGCCGCCCGATCACCCTGGCCGTGTAATCCACCACCGGGATCACGCGCCCGTAGTTGATCCGTGTCGGCCCGATCACGCCGATCGCGCCCACGATGCGTTCCTGCCCGTTGCGGAAGGGTGCCACCACCATCGACAGCCCGGCGCTGTCGAACAGCCCGGATTCCGCGCCGATGAAGATCTGCACGCCTTCCCCCCGCTGCGCGAGGTCGAGCAGGCGGAGCATCGTCTCCTGCTGCTCCAGCCGCTCGAACAGCCGCTGGATTTCGCCGACGCGTGCCGCCTGGTCGATGGTCTCGAGCAGCCGGGCCTGGCCCCGCACGATCAGGGAGCCGCCCTGGCCGCCCGACCAGGTCGCGAGCCCGGCCTCGATCACCTGCTGGGTCAGCGCATCGAGCGCGGTGCGATTGGCCGCGATCTCGCCGGCGACGACGCCGCGCGCCTCCTCGATGGTGCGCCCGGTCAGGCGGGCGTTGAGGTAGTTCGACGCCTGCTGCAGCGCCGAGAGCGGCAGCCCCGCCGGCACCTCGATGATGCGGTTCTCGACCTGCCCGTCATTGTGCACCAGCACGACCAGCGCGCGGCCCGGGCCGAGCGCCACGAACTCGATATGCCGCAGGGCGCCCTCGGCCGTCGGCGCCACCACGAGGCCCGCGGCGCCGGCCAGGCCGCTCAGCATCTGCCCCGCCTCGCCGAGCGTCTCCTGCAGCGATCGGCCGGAGGCGGCGCAGCGGGCGGAGATCGCGTCCCGCTCCTCCTCCCCCAGCGCGCCGAATTCCAGCAGCCCGTCCACGAACAGGCGCAGGCCCCGTTCCGTCGGCAGCCGCCCGGCCGAGGTGTGCGGGGCATACAGCAGCCCCGCATCCTCGAGGTCCGCCATGGCGTTGCGGATGGTGGCGGGCGACAGGCCGAGCGGCAGGCGGCGCGAGAGCGTGCGGGAGCCGACCGGCTCGCCGGTCTGCATGTAGGTTTCGACGAGCTCGCGCAGGATCGCCGCGCCGCGGCCGTCGAGGCCGGGAAGGCTCGCGCCCGAGATCGGCATCTGGGGCATTCCGGAGGGGCTCATCTTCATCGCTTGTCCGATCAACTATGGTCGCGCGGCCGGCCGGGTCAACCACGGAGCCGCGCGGGTCCGAGCCCGGCCGGCCTTCGGACGTGCCGGCACCCGAAACCGCGGCGCGGCGCGCGCCGATCGGGCGCGGGCACCCGCGGGCGCGCATGTCGTCCCGCGGGCCATACGCATCGTCGCGCCGGGACGGGGTGCATGGCCGGCATTGGCGTTGTAGAAGGCGTCCCGATCGTTCGAAGGACATCCCGATGCGCCCCTCCGGCCGCGACCCCGCCGTGCTGCGCCCCGTCAGCCTGCAGCCCGGCGCCGCCCGCCATGCCGAGGGATCCTGCCTGATCCGCATGGGCGTGACCGAGGTGCTGTGCACCGCGAGCGTCGAGGGCAAGGTGCCGCCCTTCCTGCGCGGCCAGGGCCAGGGCTGGGTCACCGCCGAATACGGCATGTTGCCCCGCGCGACGCATACGCGCGGCGACCGCGAGGCCGCCCGCGGCAAGCAGTCCGGCCGCACGCAGGAGATCCAGCGCCTGATCGGCCGGTCGCTCCGCGCCGTGACCGACCTCAAGGCGATGGGGGAGATGTCGGTCACGGTCGATTGCGACGTGCTGACGGCCGATGGCGGCACGCGCTGCGCGTCCATCACCGGCGCCTGGGTCGCGCTGCACCTCGCCTTCGAGCATTGCCGGCGGATGAACATCCTGACGCGCAACCCGTTGAAGGACCAGGTCGCCGCGGTGTCCTGCGGGGTGTGGCAGGGCACGCCGGTGCTCGACCTCGACTATGCCGAGGACAGCAAGGCGGATGCGGACGCGAATTTCGTGCTGACCGGGGCGGGCGGCATCGTGGAAGTGCAGGGCACCGCCGAGGGCGCGCCCTTCTCGGACGAGGAATTGCTGGCGCTGCTGCGGCTGGCGCGGAGCGGGACGGCGGAGCTGTTCGCGCAGCAGCGCGCCGCGGTCGGGATGTGAGAATGGGGGGAGAAGGGAACTTCTCCCGCCATGTCCCCCTCAACCTTCTCTGGAACTGGGGATGGACGATGACGGTCGGCACCAAACCGAAAAGGAAGGGAGGCCTGGGGCCCCCGCGGCGACGCGGAGCGGCGGCGTGGGGTCGCGGCTCGGAGGAGGTTCTCCTCCCCCGACCTTCCGTCGCATGACCCACCGTCACCTTGCGCGCGGCGAACGCATCGTCATCGCCACCCACAATGCGGGCAAGCTGCGCGAGGTCGCCGCGCTGCTCGCCCCGTACGGCATCGAGACCGTCAGTGCCGGCGAACTCGGCCTGCCCGAGCCCGAGGAGACCGAGGAGAGTTTCCTCGGCAATGCCGCGATCAAGGCGCGGGCCGCCGCGCGTGCCGCCGGGCTGCCGGCACTGGCCGATGATTCCGGTTTCTCGGTCGCGGCCCTGGCCGGCGCGCCCGGCGTGCGCACGGCCGACTGGGCGATGCAGCCGGATGGGTCGCGCGACTATGGCGACGCCATGCGCAAGGTGATGGAGGCGGCGCAGGAGTTCGAGGACCGCACCGCTTGGTTCTCCTGCGCTCTGGCGCTGGCCTGGCCCGACGGGCACGAGGAAGGCTTCGAGGGCCGCGCCATGGGCCATTGGGTATGGCCCCCGCGCGGCACCCACGGCTTCGGCTACGACCCGATGTTCGTGCCCGATGGCGGGGCCGCGACGTTCGGCGAGATGGACCCGGCCGAGAAGCACCGAATCAGCCATCGCGCCGCGGCCTTCGCGCTGCTGTCGGCGGCGTGCCTACTGGGCACGACCGGGTAGGGCGCGCGACACCGTGTCGGACATAGCCGCGCGGATCGACGCGCTGATCGGGATGGCCCTGGCGCCTCAACTGAAGGCCGACGGCTATGCGCGCAAAGGCCGCACATGGCGGCGGCGCGGCGGCGACGGAATCCTCGTCGTCAACATCCAGGCGAGCCAGTTCAATGCGGGCGAGGACGGCCGCTTCACCATGAACCTCGGCGTCAGCCTGCCGGCGCCGCACCGCCTATTGAAAGAGCGTGACCCGCCCGCGGCCCCCACGGAGTATCAGTGCGACCTGCGGGCGCGCATCGGTGAACTGATCGGCGACGGTGACCACTGGTGGCGGGTGGACGCCTCGACGGACGACCTCGCCCTGGGCGTGGAGATCGCCGAGGCGTGGACGCGGCACGGGAGGCCTTGGCTCGAGGCGCGCGCCACGCTGGCCGGCGCGGCCGACTTCCCATGCCGCGGCAACGCCTTCGCGCAGCCGGCGCTGTTGCTTCTCCTCGGCCGGCCCGAGGACGCGCGGCGTCTCCTGGAGGAGGCCGTCGCCTCCTGGCCTGAAGCGCGTCGTGCCATCGCGCGCGACATGGCGGATGCGGTTCTGCGGCGCGCAGGGGCTTGATTGGGCGTCAGCGACTCCGCTTCGATGGGACAGGGACCGCCGGGGGCATCTGCTCCTGCTGCGGTGCCCGCCGCCGTCCCGGCCTCGCCAGCGGCGGCTCCGGCGCCGGCGTCGGCGGCGCCGCCCGAAGCCCGCGCCGCAACAGGCTCGCCCAGGCTTCCTCCGGCGTGTCCACCACCTCGAACAGGTCGAGGTCGCGCGCGTCGATCGTCCCGTGCTCTACCAGCATCCGGAAGTTCACCGCCTTCTCCCAGAAGTCGCGGCCGTAGAGCACGATCGGCCGTGGCGTCGCCTTGCCGGTTTGCACCAGCGTCAGCAGTTCGAACAACTCGTCGAAGGTGCCGAAGCCGCCGGGGAAGACGGCCAGCGCATTGGCGCGCATCGCGAGATGCATCTTGCGCATCGCGAAGTAGTGGAAGCGGAAGGTCAGCGCGGGCGTGGACCAGGCATTGGGGTCCTGTTCGTGCGGCAAGGTGATGTTGAAGCCGATGGACGGCGCGCCCGCCTCGGAGGCGCCGCGGTTCGCCGCCTCCATGATCCCCGGCCCGCCGCCGGTCGCGATCACATTGTCCCGCGGCACGCCCGAGGCCGCCAGTGCGCCGCCGCGCATCGACACGAGCCGCCCGAAGGCGCGCGCATCCTCATAGAGCCTGGACTGCTCCGCCGCGCGCTTCGCCAGCCGCTTCTCGGCCGGCGTCTTCGCCGCTTCCGCCATCGCCTTGGCCTGCTCGGCGCTCGGCGTGCGGGCGGAGCCGAAGACCACCACGGTCGAGCGCACGCCCCAGTCGCGCAGCGCGAACTCGGCCTTCGCGTATTCCATGCCGAAGCGGAAGGGGCGCATCTCGTCGCGCAGCAGGAAATGCTGGTCCTCGATCGCCAGCAGGTAGGACCGCGAATGCTTCTGCGCCCCGTTGTCGGGCATGGCGTTTCTCCCCATCCTGCCGGGCGGTGGGCAGCCCGGCCGTTCCCGAGTATTCCTGGCCGGACGCCACGGGGAAACCGCCATGAACGACGCCACGCGCGAGAAACTCGCCGCCGTCTCGACCGCCACGCTCACCACCGTGCTGTTCAAGCACGGCTTCCGCAACGTGTTCCTGTCGCTGCATCCGCTCGGCGCCGATGCGCCGCGCATGGTGGGGCCGGCCTATACGCTGCGCACCATCCCGGCGCGCGAGGACCTCGACACCCTCGACGTGTTCAGGGACCCCGGCCACCCGCAGCGCAAGGGCGTGGAGGAATGCCCGCCTGGCGCGGTCTTCGTCATCGACAGCCGCGGCGACGCGCGCGCGGCGTCCGCGGGCGGCATCCTGATCACGCGGCTGCGCGCCCGCGGCGTGGCCGGCGCCGTCACCGACGGCGGCTTCCGCGACAGCCCCGAGATCGCGGCCATGGGCTGGCCCGCCTACCACGCCACACCCTCGGCGCCGACGAACCTGATCCACCATCATTGCGTTGATCTGAACGTGCCCATCGCCTGCGCCGGCGTCGGCGTGCATCCGGGCGACATCATGGTGGGCGACGCCGAAGGGGTGGTCTGCATCCCCGCCCACGTCGCCGACGCGGTGGCTGAGGAAGCGTTCGAACAAACCGTCTACGAGGATTTCGTGCAGGAGCGCGTGGCGGCGGGGCACACGATCCGCGGGCTCTATCCGATGACGGACGCGGCGAACAGGCCGGTCTTCGAAGCCTGGCGGAAGCAGCACGGGCGGTAGGGGTGCGCCGAGGGCCGAAAGGCCCGGCTGCGGAGAGATGGGGGGCGCTGCCCCCCAAGACCCCCCGCCGAGGGCCGAAGGGCCCTCGGAACCCGTCACTCAAGCGCCAGCGTGAAGAACCGGTTCTCCGGGCTGGCAACGTAGTCGGCGAAGGGGCCGCAGGGGACGAAGCCATGCATGACATACATCGCCACGGCCGCCGCGAAATGTGCGCTGGTGCCGGTCTCGAGGCTGAGGCGCCGCATGCCGGCGGCCCGCGCCTCGGCGACGATATGGCGTAGCAGCGCCGCACCCACGCCGCGGCGGCGCGCCGCCGCGGCCGTGTGCATCGACTTCACCTCGCCATGCTCGGGCGCCAGCCGCTTCAACGCCGCGACGCCGCGCAGTTCTTCCCCCTCCCAGGCCGCGAAGAACCAGATCCCCGGCACGCGCAGCCCCGAGACGTCGAGCGCGAAGGCAAAGCCCGCCGCGGTGTTCGCGCGCGCGGCCGCGAGATGCACGCCGAGCAGCGCCTGAACCCGCGCATCGTCCAGCCCGCCCTCCGCGATGCGGAGCGTCACGGGTGCCGCCCCCGCTCCAGGATCTCGAGCGCATAGTCCCGATACGTCATGCCGAGGACCTCCGCGCGCGCGAGCCGCCTGAGCGCCACCTCCCGCGGCGGCGCCCGCCAGGCCCGGCGATGCGCCCGCCGCCAGCACCAGAGTCGCCAGCCGGCGGGGTCGTCGCCATCCTCGAACGGCGGGCCGCCATTGTGGCCGAGGGATGCGGGCATGGTCATGCCATCCAGTATCCACTATCGTTTCATCATGTCCACTATGATGGAAGAACTCTCCCTCGACAGCCTGATCGCCGCCCGCCTCCGGCAGGAAAGGGAGGCGCGGGGCTGGACCATCGCCGACCTCGCCGCCGCCTCCGGCGTCTCCCGCGCCATGATCAGCAAGGTCGAGCGCGCCGAGGCGAGCCCGACCGCGGCGCTGCTCGGCCGCCTGTCGGGCGCCTTCCACCTGACCGTCTCCGCGCTGCTGGCGCGCGCCGAGGCGGCCGGCGGCCCGCCCCGCATCGCCCGCGCCGACGGCCAGCCCCGGTGGCGCGACCCCGACACGGGCTACCGCCGCCGCGCCCTCTCGCCCCCCGGCGCCGAGCCGGAACTTGTCGAGGTCGAACTGCCGCCCGGCGCCCGCGTCGCCTACACCGCGGCCTCCTTCGCCTTCCTGCGCGGACAGGTGGCCTGGGTGCTCTCGGGCCGGCTCGTCGTCGAGGAAGGGGCTGGGGAATCGCGGCTCGAGGCCGGGGACTGCCTCGCCTTCGACCTCGACGCGCCGAAGGGCCACGCCTTCCGCAACCCGTCGAAGTCTAAGCCCTGCCGCTATCTGGTCGCGCTCTCGCGCCGATGAGCGACGCGCCCCTGGCGCGCAGGCCCCGCCCGGTGGCAGGCTCGCTGCAACGAACCCCGGAGGAAACCGTGCGCCCCGTCCTGTCTCGCCGCGCGCTGCCCGCGCTCGGCCTTGCCGCCGCCCTGCCGGCGCCCGCGCTGGCCCAGTGGAACCCCTCCCGGCCCGTCACCATCGTCGTGCCCTTCCCGCCGGGCGGTTCGACCGACGTGACGGCGCGGCTGATGGCCGAGAAGATGGCGCCGCTGCTCGGCCAGAACGTCGTGATCGACAACAAGCCCGGCGCGCAGACCGTGATCGGCGCCGAGGCCGTGGCGCGCGCCGCTCCCGACGGTCACACCATGCTGATGTCGTCGGGCACCACGCTGACCATCAACCCGCTGATCGGGCGCAACCTGCCCTACCGCCCGGCCGACTTCGCCCCCGTGCTGCATGTCGCGACGCTGCCCTTCTGCATCGCCGTCCGCCCCGGCATCCCGAACACGCTGGAAGGCTTCGTCGCGCATGTGCGCGCCAATCCCGGCAAGGTCACCTGGGGCCACAACGGGCGCGGGTCCTTCAACCACATCGCCGGCGCGCTGATCGCCGAGCGGCTCAACCTCGACTGGCAGGATGTCGGCTATCGGGGCGATGCCCACCAGATGAACGACCTGCTGGCAGGTACGCTCGACAGCATCCTGGTGGGCGGCGCCACCGGCCTGCAGGTCGCGCGATCCGGCCGCGCGAAGATCATCGGCTGGACCGGCGAGAGCCGCCTGCCCAACCTGCCCGACCAGCCGGTCTTCCACGAGATCTGGCCGGGCCTCGTCGCCATCACCTGGTTCGGGCTGCTGGCGCCGGCGCGCACGCCGCCGGCCGCCGTCGCGCGCCTCAACGCCGCCGCCGCCGCGGCCGCGGCGGACCCGACGCTGCGCGAGCGGCTGCTCGACCAGGGGATCCTGGCCGCCGGCGGCACGCCCGCCGATTTCCAGGCCTTCCTGGCGCGGGAGGCGGAACGCTGGGCGCCGCTGCTCCGCCGGCTCGACATCACGCTCTGATCGCGGCGCGCCGGCCGCCCCGCCGCGGCGGGGGACGCGCCGGCGCAGCCACGCCCCGCCGAGACCCCCTGCCGCCACGCCCGGACCCGCTGTGCCCGACGCCATCGGATATTTCCTGCTCTCCTGGATCGACCCGTCGCTGCTCGCGCTGACCGCGCTCGGCACCTTCGCGGGCATCTACATCGGCGCCATCCCGGGCCTGTCCGTGACGATGGCGGTCGCGATCCTGATCTCCTTCACCTTCACCTGGGACGTGAACCCGGCGCTGGCGCTGATCGCCGGCGTCTATACCGGGGGCGTCTACGGCGGCAGCCGGTCGGCCGTGCTGCTCAACATCCCGGGCGCGCCGGCGGCAATCGCGACGGCGCTCGACGGCTACCCCATGGCGCAGCGCGGGGAGGCGGGGCGCGCCATCGGGCTGGCCACCGTGATGAGCGTGATCGGCGGCTTCGTGGGCATCCTGGCGCTGGCGCTGGCCGCGCCCGCCATCTCGGACATCGCGCTCGCGGTCGCGCCGCGCGACTATCTGGTGCTGGCGCTGCTGGGCCTGCTGCTGGTGGGCAGCCTGTCGGGCGAAAGCCTCGCCAAGGGCATCTTCTGCGGCGCGCTCGGCGTGGTGCTCGGCCTGGTCGGGCTCGACCAGATGACGGCCGAGCCGCGCTTCACCTTCGGCACCACCGCGCTGCTGGGCGGCATCCCCTATGTCGCGGCGATGATCGGCTTCTTCGGCGTCAGCGAGGCGCTGGTCCAGCTCCGCCGCCCGGACCTGCCGCCGATCCGCCAGAAGGTGGACCGCATCGTGCCGCCCTGGGGCGCGCTGCGCCGGCACCTGCCGCTGACGCTGCGCTCCTCGGCGATCGGCGTCGTGGTGGGGGCGCTGCCGGGCACGGGCGGCGACATCGCGGCGCTGCTCGCCTACGACGCGGCGCGGCGGTCCGTGAAGAACCCGACGCATCCCTTCGGCCAGGGCGCCGAGGAAGGCGTCGTCGCCCCGGAATCCGCCAACAACGCGGCGGTGGGCGGCGCCTATATCCCCATGCTGACGCTCGGCATCCCGGGCGACGCGGTCACCGCCGTCATCATCGGCGCGCTGTTCATCCATGGCCTCAAGCCCGGCCCGATGCTGATGATCGAGACGCCGCACCTGTTCTGGTTCACCGTCGGCAACCTGGCGCTCGCCAACATCTTCCTGCTGGTCTTCGGCCTGACCGGCATCCGGCTGTTCACGCGGCTGGCCGAGGCGCCGCGCGCGCTGCTCGCGCCGCTGATCCTAGTGCTGAGCGTGGTCGGCACCTATGCCATCCAGAACAGCGCGACCGACGTGCTCTGGATGCTGGGCTTCGGGATCTTCGGCTACTTCCTGAAGCTCTATGGCTTCGAGGTGGGTCCGGTGGTGCTCGGCATGATCCTGGGGCCGCTGATGGATGCGTCGTATCGGCGCGCCATGATCTCGGCGGCGGACGACCCGGCGGAGTTCCTGATGGGCTTCGGCGGGAGCTGGATCTCGGCCGGGCTGGCGGCCGTGCTCGTGGCGGCGCTGGCGCAGGCGACGTGGCGCGCCTGGCGCGGCCGACGCGCGCCCGTGCCGTAGAGCGCGAAAGGGCGGCCCGAAGGCCGCCCCTGGCGGATGCGCGACGGCGCGACCGTCAGCGGCGCAGGCTGAGTCGGCCGATCAGCGTCTCGTAGCGCTTGCGGTCCTTGCGCTTCAGGTAGTCCAGCAGGCCGCGGCGCTGACCCACGAGCACGAGCAGGCCACGGCGCGAATGGAAGTCCTTCGCGTGGGTCTTGAGGTGCTCGGTCAGGTTGACGATGCGCTCGGACAGGATTGCGACCTGCACTTCCGGGCTGCCCGTGTCGTTCGGGCTGGTCGCATAGTCCTTGATGACCGCCTGGCGGCGTTCGGCAGTGATCGACATCGTGTTGTCCTTCGTGTTGGCCGGGCCGTCGGGCCTTCGGCGTGCCGTGGAAACCGCCCGGCCGTGGGGAACCCCACCTGCCTCGGGCGTCTCCGGCCGCGTCGCCGCGAAACGGGGCGTATCGCCCCCAACCCCTGCCCACGAAAGCGGCCAGCGCCGGGATGTCGGCCAGCGCGGTCGCGACCGGAAGCGCAGGGGTTCCGGAAGAGCGCGCCTATGGCGGGAATCCGACGCGCTGTCCAGAGCGCCGCGCGGATTCATGCGCGGCGCACGGATGTCGAGCCTGCGGCCCGCCGGGCGCCCGAGGGCCACGAAGGCCACGAAGGCGAAGCCTTCTTGCGTCCGGCGTCAGGCCTCCACGCGGGCCGGCGCCATGCGCTCGCCCTCGCGCCCGAGCCAGCGTTCCGGCTTCAGCAGCCCTTCCTCGAGCCGTGCCAGGCCCATCAACCGCTCGCCCACCATCGCGCGCGCGAGCCCGCCATCGGGGTTCGCCGCGGCCGGGATGCGTCCCATCAGGTCGACCAGCGAGATCGGCTGGCCGAAGGACAGCCGCGCGGCCTCCGCCTCCGACAGGTCGAGCGCCGGGATATCGGCCAGCGCCATCGTCACCGGCAGCAGCGGCGGCAGGCCCTCGGCCGCGGCGCCCTGCACGGCCGCGAGCGGCACGGCGTCCCGTTCCAGGAACGGCCCGACCCGCAGGCGCCGCAGCGCCGTGATGTGGCCGACCGTGCCGCAGGCCTTGGCGATATCCCGCGCCAGGCTGCGCATGTAGACGCCCTTGCCGGACTCCACGAAGAACACGGCGGTGTCGGCGTCCGGGCGCTCGATGAGCTCGAACCGGTCCACGCGCGCCGGGCGGGCGGCGAGTTCCACCGCCTCCCCCGCGCGCGCCAGGTCGTAGGCGCGCTCCCCAGCGACCTTGATGGCCGAGAAGATCGGCGGCACCTGCATGATGTCGCCGATGAAGGCGGGCAGGGCTGCGCGGATCTGCTCGTCGGTCGGGCGGGCCTCGCTGGTGCCGGTGACGTTGCCGTCGGCGTCGTCGGAATCCCGCGCCTCACCCAGGTGGAGCGTGAAGCGGTATTGTTTCGTGCCGTCCATCACATAGGGCACGGTTTTGGTCGCGGCGCCGAAGGCGATGGGCAGCACGCCGGTCGCCAGCGGGTCGAGCGTGCCGCCATGACCGCATTTCTGCGCCTGGAAGCCGCGCTTGCAGATGGCGACCACGTCGGTCGAGCCGATCGCGGTCGGCTTGTCGATGATCAGCCAGCCGTCGATTGGCCGGCCCTTCGGCTTGCGGTGTCGCTGCGCCATGTCGGTGGTGTCAGTCGCTTTCGGGGGGAACGGGGCGCGGGCGCGATTGGGCGTCCAGCGCGACGAAGGTGAAGGTCGCTTCCGTGACGCGGGCCGCGTCCTCGGTCGTGCGGTCGCGGCGCCAGGCCTCGACATGCACGCGGATGGAGGTGCGCCCGACCGAGAGCAGTCGGCCATGCAGGCTGACCTCGTCGCCGACGCGCACGGGCAGGTGGAAGGACATCGCCTCGACCGCCACGGTGGCGACGCGCCCGCGTGCGCGGCGCAGCGCGACCGACGCGCCGGCCTGGTCCATATGCGCCATCAGCCAGCCGCCGAAGATGTCGCCGGCCGGGTTGGCATCGGCCGGCATGGCGATGACGCGCACTTGCGGCGGCGTGTCGGGCGGTGCCTCGCTCATGCCCGACGCACGAAGGTTTCACCTTCGTGTTCCTCAAGCGCCGGGCGGGCCGCATCCGCAGCCCTTGGCTTCGCCGGACAACCGGCGGGCCGCAGTCGCGGCCTCGGCCCTTCAGGCCGCAAGTCGGAACCTCGTGCGCCTCGCATCATTCCTCCGCCTCGTCCTTGCGCGGCACCAGGTCGCGCTGGACTTCGGGGCGGTGCATCACCTCGTTGATGTGCATGGCGTAGTTGAGAGCGGTGTCGGGCTGGAAATGCAGGTCCGGCGCGTAGCGCAGGCGGATGCCCTTGGCGATTTCCCGCCGCAGGAAAGGCGAGACGCGCTTCAGCGCGGCGAACTGCGCCGGCGTCAGATCGCGCCCGAGCGCCGAGACGAAGGCGGTCATGTGCTTGAGGTCGGGCGAGGCGCGCACCTCGGTCACCGTCACATGCAGCCCATGAAGGTCGGGGTCGCGGAACTCCTCCCGCGCGAACACGGCGGAGAGCGCGTGGCGGATTTCCTCGGCGACGCGCAGCTGCCGCTGCGAAGGGCCTTCGGCGGACTTGCCGTGATGGTGTTGCTTGCTCATGGAACCTACCTCACCGCCGACGCCCGGCGGCGCACCGCAGGTGCGCCGGGAGCGCACGGCGCGACCGCGCCCAGACCCTCATCACCGCCGGCCGCACCAGCACAAGGCGCGAAAGCCAAGCCGCCGGAGGCGGCGCCCGGTGCCTGAGGGCAAAAGAACCAGGTGGTCGCCGCCCGTCAGGCGGCGGCCACCGTCTCCACCTCGTAGCACTCGATCTGGTCGCCCACGCGGATGTCGTCGTAGTTCGCGAAGGACATGCCGCATTCGAGGCCGTTGCCGACCTCGCGCACGTCGTCCTTGAAGCGCTTGAGCGTCGACAGCTCGCCCTGGTGGATGACCACGCCGTCGCGCAGCAGGCGCACGCCGGCGCCGCGCTTGACCACGCCTTCGGTGATGCGGCAGCCGGCGACCTTGCCGATCTTCTTGACGTCGAAGGTCTGCAGGATCTGGGCGTAGCCCAGGAACTTCTCCCGCTGCACCGGCGCGAGCTTGCCCTTGTAGAGCTTCTCGATGTCGTCGGCGACCTCGTAGATGATCGAGTAGTAGCGGATCTCGACCCCCTCGCGGTTCGCGAGGTCGCGCGCCTGCGACGTGGCGCGCACGTTGAACGCGACGATCACCGCGTCGGACGCCTTGGCCAGCTGGATGTCGGATTCCGTGATCTGGCCCACCGCGCTGTGCAGCACGCGGACCTTCACCTCCTCGTTGCCGAGCTTGCCGAGCGTCACGCCGATCGCCTCCGCGCTGCCCTGCACGTCGGCCTTCACGACGACGGCCACTTCCTTCTGCTCGCCCGCCTGGATGCGGGCCAGCATGTCGGTCAGGCTGCCGCGCGCGCCGGCGGCCGCGGCCGCCTTGTCGCGCAGCTTGCGCTGGCGGAACTCGCTGACCTCGCGTGCGCGGGCCTCGTTCTCGACCGCAATGAAGTTCTCGCCCGCCGAGGGCACGCCCGACAGGCCCAGGATCTCGACCGGCAGCGACGGCGGCGCATCCTTCAGCTGCCGCCCCTTGTCGTCGAGCATCGCGCGCACCCGGCCCCATTCGGCGCCGGCCACGACGATGTCGCCCTGGCGCAGCGTGCCCTTCTGGACCAGCACGGTCGCGACGGGGCCGCGCCCGCGGTCGAGCTTGCTCTCGATCACGGTGCCTTCCGCCGCGCGGTCGCGGTTCGCCTTCAGGTCGAGCACCTCGGCCTGGAGCGAGATGGCTTCCAGCAGCTTGTCGAGGTTGATCTTCTGCGTCGCCGAGACCTCGATCTCCTGCGTCTCGCCGCCGAGCGATTCCACCACGATCTCGTGCTGCAGCAGTTCCTGCTTCACGCGCTCGGGCTTCACGCCGGGCTTGTCGATCTTGTTGACGGCGACGATCAGCGGCACCGAGGCCGCGCGGGCATGGCGGATCGCCTCGATCGTCTGGGGCATAACGCCGTCGTCGGCGGCCACCACCAGCACCACCATGTCGGTGACCGAGGCGCCGCGTGCACGCATGGCCGTGAAGGCCTCGTGGCCCGGCGTGTCGATGAAGGTCACCTTCGTGCCATCCGGCACGCTGATCTGGTAGGCGCCGATATGCTGCGTGATGCCGCCCGCCTCGTGCGCGACCACGTCGGTCTTGCGGAGCGCATCGAGCAGGCTCGTCTTGCCGTGGTCGACATGGCCCATGATGGTGACCACCGGTGGCCGCGGCGTCAGGTCGGTGTCCTCGTCGGCGCTGCCCTCGAGGCCGATCTCGACGTCGCTCTCGCTCACGCGCCGGATGCGGTGGCCGAATTCCTGGACCACCAGTTCCGCGGTGTCGGCGTCGATCGACTGCGTCAGCGTCGCCATCACGCCCATGCGGAACAGCGCCTTCACCACCTCGCCGCCACGCGCGGCCATGCGGTTCGCGAGTTCCTGCACCGTGATCGCTTCCGGCACCACGACGTCGCGCACGACGCGCTCGGCGCCGGAGCGGAGCCGCGCGAGTTCCTGCTGCCGCCGCTCGCGGTCGCGCGCACGGCGCATCGAGGCGATCGAGCGGCTGCGCTCGTCCTCGCCCTCGATCGCCGCCTGCACGTCGATGCGACTGTCGCGCTTGCGGTCGGCGGTGGGCGCGGGCTTGCGGACCGGCACCGGCATGGGCCGGCGGCCGGGCGCGCCGGCCGGGCCGCCGGGGCGGCGCAGCACGGGGCGGCGCTCGTCTTCCTCCTCACCGGGGGAGCGGGCCTTGAGCGTCAGGCGCGGCGCGGGCCCGGCGGGCTCGGCCTTGCGCGCGGCCGGGGCTGCCGGCGCACCGGCGGGGCGGCCGGTCTGCTTGGCGGCGGCGGCGACGACGACGGAGGCGGCCTCGGCCGACTTGCGCGCCTCGGCCTCAACGGTCGTACGGCTGGCGGCCTCGGCGGCCGCGCGGGCCTCCTGCTCGGCGCGCTCGGCGGCTTCCTCGGCGGCGCGGCGGTCTTCCTCGGCCTTACGCGCGGCTTCCTCGGCGGCGGAGCGCACCATGAGCGCCTGGCGCTCGCGTTCCTCCCGCTGGCGCTGGGCCTCGACCTTGCGGTTCTCCTCCAGCACGCGCTGGCGGACGGCGATCTCGGCCTGGGTCAGCGGGCGGCCGCCGGCGGGGGCGCGCGCCGCGGGCCCCTGCGCCTGGCCCGACGGCTTTGCCTGCTGGCCGGCGCCGGCCGCGGCCGGGCCGCGCACGGCGGGCGTCGCGACGCCTGGCTTGGCCGGGGGGCCGACCACGCGCTTCTTCACCACCTCGACCTGCACGGTCTTGGTGCGGCCATGGCTGAAGGATTGCCGCACGCTGCCGGCATCCACCGTCTTGCCGAGTTCGAGGCGTCCGCCGGGCCGAAGGCTCAGCCTGCTCTTGCCCGCGTCCTGCTCGTTCTGGTCGCTCATTCGTCGATCCGAACCCGATCCTTCAACCGCACCAAAAGGGCCGCGCCGATTGCGGCGACCCTCACGAAATGTCCGGCGCAGCGGGGCCGAACCCGGCCAGCCGCTGCGCCTCGCCCCGGATGGCTTCCGCCAGCCGACCGGGCGCCACAACCACATGCACGGCGTGGTCGCGCCCGAAGACCACGCCGAGTTCCGCTGCCGTCAGCGGCGTCACCGCCGGCAGGTTGCGCCCGCCGAAGCGGGTGCGTTCCGACGGGCTGCCGTCCGACGCCTGGACGATCAACCCTGCACGGCCGGCGACGAGCCATTCGCGGCCCGCCTGCCAGCCTGAAACCGCCTGTCCCGCCCGCCGGGCGAAGCCCAGAAGGTCACGGATCCGGGCGCGAAGACCGTCCTCGATCCGTGCGCGAAGGTCGGAGGGAAGCGTCACCTGCCCACGCGCGGCCCGCATGAAGGCCCCGCGGCTCAGGGCGCGTTCTAGCACATCGCCCCGCGCGCTCAACCACATTCCCCGCCCCGGCAGTTTCGCGGCAAGGTCGGGCACGATTTCCCGACCCGGGCCGAGCACGAAGCGCAGCATCCGTTCCTTCGGCGCGCTCTCGCGCGTCACGATGCAGCGGCGCAGCGGCCCGGTTTCGGGCTCGTCCTGCTCCGCCTCGGGGTCAGGCGTCTCCGTCACCCGGCTCCGTACCCTCGTCCTCGCCGAGCCAGCCGGCGCGGCGGCGCGCCTCCATGACGATGGCGTTGGCGGTTTCCTCGTCCACCACCTCGGCGCCCAGGATCTCGACCAGCTCGTCGCCGGCCAGGTCCGCCAGGTCCTCGAGGCCCTTCACGCCCTTGTCGCCCAGCGTGACCATCATGGCCGGGGAGAAGCCGCCGATCTCGGCCAGCACGTCGTCCACGCCCATCTCGCGGCGCTTCTCGTCCAGTTCCCCGTCGCGCTTCTCGAGGAAGGTCTGCGCGCGGCGCTTCAACTCGGTGGACACGCTCTCGTCGAAGCCCTCGATGCCGGCCAGTTCCTCGTCCTCGACCTGCACGATGTCCTCGATGGTCCCGAAGCCTTCCTGCACCAGCAGCCCGGCGATCACGTCGTCCACGTCGAGCGCCTCGACGAACAGGCCTGTGCGCTTGCGGAACTCCTCCTGCCGGCGCTCGCTCTCCTCGGCCTCGGTCAGGATGTCGATGTCGTAGCGCGTGAGCTGGGAGGCAAGGCGCACATTCTGCCCGCGGCGGCCGATGGCCAGGCTCAGCTGGTCGTCGGGCACCACCACCTCGCAGCGCTTGCCGTCCTCATCCAGCACGACCTTGCTGACTTCGGCCGGGGCCAGCGCGTTGACGATGAAGGTCGCGAAGTCGGGCGACCAGGGGATGATGTCGATCTTCTCGCCCTGCAGCTCGGCCACCACCGCCTGCACGCGCGACCCGCGCATGCCGACGCAGGCGCCGACCGGGTCGATCGAGCTGTCGCGGCTGATGACCGCCATCTTGGCGCGGGACCCGGGGTCGCGCGCGACCGCCTTGATCTCGATGATGCCGTCGTAGATCTCCGGCACTTCCTGGGCGAACAGCTTGGCCAGGAAGCCCGGATGCGTGCGGGAGAGGAAGATCTGCGGCCCGCGCGGTTCCTCGCGGACGTCGTAGATGTAGGCGCGCACGCGGTCGCCGTTGCGGAAGGCTTCGCGCGGGATGGTCTCGTCGCGCCGCAGCAGGGCCTCCGCGCGGCCGAGGTCGACCATCAGGTTCCCGTATTCCGTGCGCTTGACGATGCCGTTGATGATCTCGCCGACGCGGTCCTTGTATTCGTTGAACTGCTTGCCGCGCTCGACCTCCCGCACCCGCTGCACGATCACCTGCTTGGCGGTCTGGGCGGCGATGCGGCCGAAGTCGATCGGCGGCAGGGGGTCGATGATGAACTCGCCGATGCCGATGCCCGGCTTGATCTTCTGCGCGATGCGGTGCGGGATCTGCGTCGCCTCGTTCTCGACCGGCTCCTCGGCCACCACCTCGGTCCAGCGCGACAGCTTCACCTCGCCGGTCTTGCGGTCGATCGTGGCGCGGATGTCCTTCTCCTGGCCGTACTTGGCGCGGCCGGCCTTCTGGATGGCCTGCTCCATGGCCTCGAGCACCTCGTCGCGCTCGATCATCTTCTCGCGCGCGACGGCGTCGGCGACCTGCAGCAGCTCGGGGCGGGCGATGGCGACGTCCATGGCCATGGAAGCCTCTCTCCTAGTTCGTCGTCGGTGGCGCCGCGGTGGCGGCGATGAGTTCGTCGGTCAGCACGAGCTTTGCCTTGCGGATGTTGCTCCGCGGGAAGGCGAGCTCCGTCCCGTCCTCAAGTCGAAGCCGCGCCGTCTCGGCATCCGCGCCCAGCGCGATGCCCTTGAAGCGCTTGCGCCCGTCCTGCGGGATGGCGAGCTCGAGCGTCGCCTCGTGCCCGGCGAAGCGGTTCCAGTCGCGGGCGCGGGTCAGCGGCCGGTCGATCCCGGCCGAGGACACCTCCAGCATCCATTCGCCCTTGATCGGGTCCGCCACGTCCAGCACGGCGCCGACCGCGTGGCTGATGGCCTCGCAATCCTCGACCAGGAAGGGGGCGCCGTCGGCGCGGTCGGCCATGATCTGCACGACCGGCCGTTCCTTGCCCGAGACCTGCACGCGCACGAGCTCATAGCCCAGGTGCCCGAGCGTCGGCAGGATGGCGTCGGCGATGCGGGCCTCTAGGCCTTCATGGCGCGGCAGGTCGGCGGTATCGTTCAAGCAACAAAAAAGGCGGCCCTTTTCAAGGCCACCCCCCGTTCGAGCGGATGAGATGTCGGCGCTCCTTATGATCCCGCGGCGACCCGGATGCAAGCGGCCCTTGCGCCACGCCGCCCATGGGCCGACTTCCGATCCAAGGAGGCACCGCATGACCACAGGGACCCCCCTCGGCCGCCGGACCGTCGCCGCCGGGTTCGGCGGGCTGGCGTTGGCCCGTCCGGCCGCGGCCGCCCGCAGCCGCTACGTCTTCGACGAGGCCGCCGGGCGGCTCGAATTCGTCGCGCGCCACCTCGGCGTGCTCAGCTCTACCGGCCGCTTCGAGGATTTCGAGGCCGAGCTGCTGATCGACCCCGACCGGCCGCTGACCACCCACGTGACGGTCACGGTGCGGACGGCGGCGGTCGCGCTCGCCTATCCGGGCGCCGTGGACCTGCTGCGCTCCCCCGCCTTCTTCGACGTCGAGCGGCACCCGGAGGCGGTCTTCTCCGGCGCCGCGACGGGGGAGGGCTCGCTCGCGCGCTTTGCCCTGGCGGGCGAACTCACGATCCGCGGCATCACCCGCCCGCACCGGATGGAGGCGCGCCTGGTCGGGCGCCGCCCCGACCCCGCCGAGGGCGGGCGCGAGGTCGCGGAATTCACGGCGGCAGGGGAGATGAAGCGATCGGAATTCGGCATGACGGCGGAACCCGCCGCGATTTCCGACACGATCCGGCTGGTGGTCCGTGTCCGCCTCCTCGTCTGACGGCTGGAGCGCGGCGCAGCGCCGGCTGCACTGGCTCGTGGCGGCGCTCGTGCTGCTCGCCTTCGGGATCGGGCTGGTCATGGTGGCGCTGCCGCTGACGCGGCTGCTCGAGAAGATCATCGCCTACCAGCTCCACAAGTCGCTCGGCCTGCTGGTGCCTCCGCTGGTGCTGTGGCGGCTCTGGCTGCGGCGGCGGCGCGGGCGGCCGGCGTCGGAGCCGGGCATTCCCCGATGGCAGCACCGCGCGGCGGCGGCCGGTCATGCCGCGCTCTATGCACTGCTGCTGGTCGTGCCGGTGCTCGGCTACCTCAGCGCCAGCACGGCACCGGGGCAGATCGAGACCGTGTGGTTCCTGCTGGTGCCCGTGCCGCACCTGCTCGAGGCGAACGAGGCGCTCTACGAGGCGATCCGCCCGGTCCACGAGGCCGGCGCCTGGGCCCTGGTGTTGCTGGCCGCCGGCCATGCCGCCATGGCCGTCCTGCACCACCGGCGCGGCCATGGCGTGCTGCGCGCGATGCTGGGGCGCGGCGCCGGCGTGTGACGCGCCGCACGCGGCGCACCCCGCCCCCCTTCCGGCGCGGCGGGCGGCCGTGCCAGCCTGCCGCGCATGAAACGACGCCTTGGCCTGCTCGCGCTGCTGCTGCCGCTCCTGGCCGCTCTGCCCGCCGGGGCGGCGGAGCGCCGCTGCGGCTGGATCCACAACCCGACGCCGGCCAACTGGTGGCTGGTCGATCGCGACGGGCGCTGGGACATCGCCTTCCAGGGCGAGCGCCGGCCGCCCGGCATGGACGAGATCCCCGACCTCACGACCCGCGAATGGGAACGCACCAACGGCTGGTACGGCTACGGCTGCGCCTGCATGACGGTCGAGACCGACCCCGCCGCGCGGCGCATCCGCCGCATCGTGGCGGTGCAGCAACTGCCGCTGGCGCGGTGCCGGGCCGACCGCGCGCTGCCGCGGATCGATTGAGGACGGCTGACAGGAAGGGGGGGGGAGAAGGGAACTTCTCCCCCCGGACCCCCCACAACCTTCTTTATCATTTGGCGCCCGACCTCCCCGGGGTCGGTGCCAAGCCTTAAAAAAGGGAGGGGGATCGGGCGAGGTTCTCCTCCCCTGACCTTCAGGCCGCGCCCCCTACGTCACCGACAGCACGGGCGCCGCGTCAGAGAATGAAGCGCGACAGGTCTGCGCTGCCCGCCAGCGGCGCCACCCGCTGCTGCACCAGCGCGCCATCCACCCGGACCGTCTCCCCCCCGCGGTCGGAGGCGGTGAAGGACACCTCCTCGAGCAGCCGCTCGAGCACGGTGGCGAGGCGCCTCGCGCCGATATTCTCGACGCTCGCGTTGATCTCGGCCGCGAGGTCGGCCAGCGCCTCCACCGCATCGGGCGCGAAGTCGAGCGTGACGCCCTCGGTCCCGAGCAGCGCCGTGTACTGCTTGAGCAGCGAATGCTCCGGCTCGGTCAGGATGCGGCGGAAATCCTCCCGCGTCAGCGCCGAGAGCTCGACGCGGATCGGCAGCCGGCCCTGCAGTTCCGGCAGCAGGTCGGACGGCTTCGCCAGGTGGAAGGCGCCGGACGCGATGAACAGGACATGGTCGGTCTTCACCGGCCCGTGCTTGGTCGTGACCGTGGTGCCCTCGATCAGCGGCAGCAGGTCGCGCTGGACCCCTTCGCGGGAGACGTCGCCGCCGCGCACGCCGCCCTCCCCGGTGCGGGCGCAGACCTTGTCGATCTCGTCCAGGAAGACGATGCCGTTGTTCTCGGCATTCGCGACGGCGTCGCGCACCAGGGCATCCTGGTCCAGCAGCTTGTCCGCCTCCTCCTTCGCCAGGGCGATGCGCGCCTCGGCCACCGTCATCCGGCGCGGCTTCTGGCGGCCGCCGAACATCTTGCCCAGCATGTCCTGCATGTTCTGCATCTGCGCGCCCTGCGCGCCGGGCAGGTCGATCATGCCGATCGGCAGGCCGGGCGCGGCATCGGCCACCTGCACCTCGACCTCGCGGGATTCGAGCGTGCCTTCGCGCAGCATCCGGCGGAACTTCATGCGGGTCTCGCCGGAGGCACCCTCGCCGACCAGCGCGGTCAGCAGGCGTTCTTCCGCCGCCAGCTCCGCCTTGGCCTGGACGCCCCGGCGCGCCTGCTCCCGCGCCATCGTGATCGCGGCCTCGACCAGGTCGCGCACGATGCTCTCCACGTCGCGGCCGACATAGCCGACCTCGGTGAACTTGGTCGCCTCGACCTTCAGGAAGGGCGCGTTCGCCAGCTTCGCGAGGCGGCGCGCGATCTCGGTCTTCCCGCAGCCGGTCGGGCCGATCATCAGGATGTTCTTGGGCACCACTTCCTCGCGCAGGCCCTCCGGCAGTTGCTGGCGGCGCCAGCGATTGCGCAAGGCAATCGCAACGGCGCGCTTGGCGTCCTGCTGGCCGACGATGTGGCGGTCGAGCTCGCTGACGATCTCGCGCGGGGAGAGGTTGATCGATTCAGACATTTTTCCTGCCCTCAAACGGCGGGCGGCGGCCATCCGGCCGCCTTGCCTTCGCGCCGCGCGCTGGCGCGCCAGCGACGGGTGTCGGGTTGGGCGCGGTCGCGCTTTGCGCTCGCGGCGGGGCGCGATCCGCGGGTGCGGATGGCGATGCGGGCGGGGTCACGCGTCCAGGCTTTCCAGCACGATGTTGCCGTTGGTGTAGACGCAGATGTCGGCGGCGATCTTCATGGACCGCCGGCAGATCTCCTCGGCGTCCACGCCGTCCACGGGCAGCAGCGCGCGCGCCGCGGCCAGCGCGTAGTTGCCGCCGGACCCGATGCCGATGATCGCGTCCTCGGGCTCCAGCACGTCGCCCTGGCCGGTCACGAGCAGGCTGCGCTTCGCGTCGGCCACGGCCAGCAGGGCTTCCAGGCGCCGCAGGTAGCGGTCGGTGCGCCAGTCCTTCGCCAGGTCCACGCAGGCGCGTTCCAGCTGGTCGGGAAAGCGCTCGAGCTTCGCTTCCAGCCGCTCGAGCAGGGTGAAGGCATCGGCGGTGGCGCCCGCGAAGCCCGCGAGCACGCGGCCCTGGGCGATGCGGCGCACCTTGCGGGCATTGCCCTTCACCACCGTCTGGCCGATCGAGACCTGGCCGTCGCCGGCCATGGCGACGCGCCCGCCCTTGCGCACGCAGAGGATGGTGGTGCCGTGCCACCCGAGGGGATCGTGTTGTGGAGAGGTCATGATGCCCGGAATGTGGGCGGCATCGGCGCCGGACTCAACGGGGGCGGCGGAAGGCGGCGCAACGCTTACGCTTTGTAAGGGACGTCGTGGTTCGCTGCCGGCTGACGGGGCCGCCGGCCCCATGGAAACGGACAGGTATGCGCGCCAGGGTCACGCCCCTTCTGCTTGGCCTTCTGGCCGCCATCTCCGCCGTCAACGCGGTCGCCACCGGCTACGCCTGGCTCGCCTTGCGCCAGGATGCCGCGACGATGCAGGCGCTGCGCGACGACACCATCCGCCCCGTGCAGTCGCTGAAGGCGCTGTCGGACGCTTATGCCGTGCTGATCGTGGACGCCGCGCACAAGGTGCGGAACGGCAACCTCGACTGGCCGGGCGGCGCTGCCGCGCTGGACGAGGCGGCCGGCATCCTGCAACGGCACTGGAAGGCCGTCGGCCGCGTCGCCTTCGCCGAGGCCGCGCGCGCTGCACTGGCCGAGGCGCTGCGCCGCCGCGTCGCGGTGGACGCCGTCTTCGCTGACCTGCGGCGGATCGTAGCCGCGCGCGACGCGTCCGCGCTCGACCGCCTGGTGCGCGAGCGCCTCTACCAGGAAATGGACTCCTTCACGGAATCGATCGGCGCGACCGCCGATGCGCTGATCGCCGCCGCCGACCTCCATGTCGCGGACGGTGTGGCGGAAGCGAACACGACCATCGCCTGGCTGGCCCTGCTCGCCGCGCTGGCGCTCGCGACCGCGCTTGCCGCCGCCTGGGTTGTGGTCGCGCGCGTCACGCGCCCGGTCGTGCGGCTGACGGGCTGCATGGGCGCGCTGGCCAGGGGTGACCTCGCCGTCGCCATCCCCGGCGCTGGCCGCCGCGACGAGGTCGGCGACATGGCCGCCGCGGTCGCCGTGTTCCGCGACGCGGCGGCGGAGAACGGCCGCCTGCGCGTCTCGCAGCAGGTCGCGAACGAGGAGGCCGACCGCGCCCGCCGCGCCGCCCTCGAAGGCATGGCGCTCCGGGTCGAGGCGGCAACCCGCGGCGCGGTGGATGCCGTCTCGGCCCGCATGGTCGCCGTCAATGAAAGCGCTGGCCTGGTCGGCGCGGCGACGGGGCGCATCCGCGCCGACAGCCTCTCGGTCGCCGAGGCGGCGCGCGAGGCGCTCGGCGCCACCCAGACCGTCGCGGTCGCGACCGACCAGCTGTCCGCCTCGATCCACGAGATCGCCGGCCGCCTCGGCGAGGCGGCCGGCGTGGCACGCACCGCGGTCGGCGGCGTCGAGCACGGCACCCGCACCATCGCGAGCCTGCATGAGGCCGTGGCCCGGATCGGCGAGGTCGCGGGGCTGATCGCCGACATCGCCGGGCAGACCAACCTGCTGGCGTTGAACGCGACCATCGAGGCCGCGCGGGCAGGGGAAGCCGGCAAGGGCTTCGCCGTCGTGGCCGGGGAGGTGAAGTCGCTGGCCACCCAGACGGCCCGGCGGACCGAGGACATCTCCCGCCAGATCGCGCTCATCACCGCCGCCACGGCGGATGCGGTGCAGGCGGTGCAGGGCATCGCGCAATCGGTCGGCGCGCTCGATTCCATCGCCGCCGGCATCGCCGCGGCCATGGAGCAGCAGACCCTCGCCACCACCGAGATCGCGCGCGCCGTCTCGGGCGCCGCCGCCGCGGTCCGCGACGTCGAGGACCGCATGGCGGCCGTCGCGACCGAGAGCGAGGGCAGCGCCCGCGCCGCCGGGCAGATGGCCTCAGCGGCCGGGGACGCCGAGGGCGCGGTGGCGGAGCTGCGCGGGGCGCTGGTGCGTATCGTGCGCACCTCGACCGAGGACGTGGACCGCCGCGCGCACCCGCGCCGCCCGCTGCGGCTGGCCGCGCTCCTGGAACTCGCCGGCCGGGCCGCCCTGCCGGCGACGGTGGCCGACCTGTCGGAGGGCGGTGCGGCGATCGAACCTGCGCCGCAAGGCGTCGCTCCGGACGACGAGGGCCGACTCCGGATCGGCGATGCCCTTCTCGCCATCCGTGTCGTCGCGGTGGAAGGGGATCGGCTGGGCTTGTCCTTCCTCGCCCCCGACGTAGCCGCGATCCGGCGCCTGCTGTCCGAGGGCGCGGCCGCCTGACGCGGCCGGCGGCCCGGGCTCAGTCGGCCATCGCGACTTCCGTGCGCGTGCCGATGGTCTCGGCCAGCCGCGCGAGGTCCCGCCGGGCGGCGTTGAAGGCCGTGAGGTCCCGCCCCGCGAGCCGCACGGTGCGCGTGGTCCGCGTGGCCGGGTTCACCGGCCGGCCGCCCACGACCACCTCGTAGTGCAGGTGCGGGCCGGTCGAGAGGCCGGTCGATCCGACCGCGCCGATCACGTCCCCCTGCCGTACCGGCCGCCCGGCCCGGATGCCGCGCGCGAAGCGCGAGAGATGTGCGTAGCGGGTCTCGATCCCGCCGGGGTGACGGATGCGCACGATCTTGCCGTAGCCGCGCTCGTGCCGGATGGAGGCGACGACCCCGTTCCCCGCCGCATAGACCGGCGTGCCGGTCGGTGCCGCGAAGTCCATGCCGGCATGCATGCGCGTGTAGCCGAGGATGGGGTGCCGCCGGTTGCCGAAATGCGAGGAGATCCGCGCACCGTCGAGCGGCGTGCGCAGGAAGGCGCGGCGCAGGCTCTGGCCGCGCTGGTCGTACCATTCGGTCGTGCCGTCGCGCCCCTGGTGCCGCCAGTAGGCAAGGCGCCGGCCGGACAGCACCATCTCCACCTGCAGCACGCGGCCATGGCCGAGCAGCCCGCCCTCGTCGTCGCGGAAGCGCTCGAACAGCACCTTGAAGCGGTCGCCGGGCTGGATGTCGCGCTGGAAGTCGATCTCGTGGCCGAGCGCGCGGATCAGCGAGAGCGTCAGCCCCGGCGGCAACCCCGCAGCAGTCGCCGAGGGGTAGAGGCCGGTCTCGATGCTGCCCTCCGCCTTCGCCAGCAGCCGCTGGCGCGGCGCGATGATCTCCTGCGCCTGCCAGGCGCCGTCCCGCAGCCGGGCGCGGATCGTGCGGCCCGGCGCGGGCTCAATCTCCAGCGCCACCAGCGTGTTGTCGTCGCCCGGGTCGAGGTGGATCGCCACCTCCTGCCCCGGGCGCAGCGCGCGGGCGGGAAAGAGGACCGTGATCGCGGCGGCGGCGGCGTGGGCCTCGGCGTCGTCGATGCCCGCGCCGGTCAGCAGGCCGACCAGCGTGTCGCGCGGGCGGACCACCAGGATGCGCTCGGCGGCGGTACTGGCCTCGGGCTCATGCTCCGCCGCGGCCGGGGGCGGCGCGTCGGCGGCGGCCGGCCCGGTCGCGACGGAGAGGCCCGCCTCGGCGTCCGGCGCGTCGGGCGCGGCGTCCGGTGCCTCCGCCGCCACCGGACCGGGCGTGGCGTCCGCCGGGTCGTTGTCGGCGGCGACAGGCGGCGTGGCCTCGGCTGCGAGCAACGTCACGTCGGGTGCGGCGTCCATCGCCAGCACCGTCGGCGCGGCGGCCCCCGCGTCCGGGAGCACCGGCGTTCCGGCCTGCGGCGCCGCCACCACCATGGCGCCGAGGATCCAGGCGAGATGACGGACAGTCACGATGAGGGCGCGCTGTGGCATAGGATCGGTCCCGCTCCGGCTCGGCTTCTCGACTGTCAATCAACCGAATGAACGTCTTCGGTCAACCTGTTGATTGCAGGAACCTTGTGTGGCAGGCAATGCTTGCCGCTGGTGGTCGCTATGCCGCATGGTCGTGGTGTCTCGTCTCGACGCCGACATACGCGGCCGCATGCATGGCCCATGAATTCTGATCGACCTCCGGCCGCTTCCCGCTGCCGCCGCCGACCGTTGCGATTCCCCCGCGCAACGGCGTAGGTAGCGCCCATGACTGGCCCCCGCCCCGCGCCGCGTCGCGCCGAGATCGCCCGCCGCACCGCCGAGACCGACATCCGCGTCGCGATCGACCTGGACGGCATCGGCCGCGCCACGGTCGCGACCGGCATCGGCTTCCTCGACCACATGCTGACCGCGCTGGCGCGGCATTCGATGATCGACCTGGAGGTCGCGGCGAAGGGCGACCTGCACATCGACTTCCACCACACGGCCGAGGATGTCGGCATCGTGCTCGGCCAGGCGCTGCGCCAGGCGCTCGGCGACAAGCGCGGCATCCGCCGCTACGGCGCCGCCCTGCTGCCGATGGACGAGGCGCTGGCGGAATGCGCGCTCGACATCTCGGGCCGCCCCTTCCTCGCCTGGTCCGTCGCCTTCGCGCGCGACAAGGTGGGCGAAATGGACACCGAACTGTTCGAGGAATTCTTCCGCGCGCTCGCCTTCAATGCGGGGATCACGCTTCACATGACCTTGAAGGCCGGCACCAACGCGCACCATGTCTCCGAGGCATGCTTCAAGGCCGCCGCCCGGGCGCTCAGGGAGGCCGTCGAGCCCGACCCCCGGGCCGCCGGAGCCATCCCCTCGACCAAGGGCGTTCTGGAGGGCTGATCGATGCGCGTCTGGACGGTGCGCGTGAGGCCACCCGCCGGCGGAGCGGGGCCGAGGACGATCCTGCTGCGCGACGGCTTCTCGGCCGGGGCGCTGCTGCTGCCCGTGGTGTGGTTCGCGGGGCGCGGCTGCCTTGCGCTGGCGGCGATGCACTTGGCCGTGATCGCCTTGCTCTGGGCACTGCTGCCGTCCGACGCCTTCGGCGTCGCAGTTGCAGGTCTGCAGCTTTTCATGGGGTTCGAGGCGCGGAACCTGCAAGGGTGGTGGCTCGGCCTGCGTGGCTTCAGGGCGGAAGCGGTGGTGATGGCGCGGAACGAGGACGCGGCGTTCCTCAACCTGGCCTCCTTCCGCCCCGATCTCGCGCGCGCGGCGGTCTGAGGGGGCACGAAGCATGGCGCAGCGCGTTGCGGTGGTGGACCCGGGCTCGGGCAACCTGGCGTCCGTCGTCCGCGCCTTCGAGAAGGCCGCCCTCGACAACGAGATCGAGGCCACGGTGCGCGTTGTGACCGCCGCGGCCGACCTGCGCGCGGCGGACCGCATCGTGCTGCCCGGCCAGGGCGCCTTCGCGGCCTGCCGGCGGGGCCTCGACGCCCTGCCCGGCGTGGTCGATGCGCTGGAGGAGCGCGTCCGCGGCCAGGGCGTGCCCTTCCTCGGCATCTGCGTCGGCATGCAGTTGATGGCGACGCGCGGGCTCGAACACGGGGAGACGCCGGGCCTCGGCTGGATTCCCGGCACGGTCGCGGCCATGGACCCGAAGGGCCCGGACGGCCTGCCCCTGCCGCTGCCGCAGATGGGCTGGAACGCGCTGTCCTTCGAGGCCGGCTTCCACCCGATGCTGGACGGCGTGAAGCCGGGCGACCAGGTCTATTTCGTCCATTCCTTCGCCTTCGAGGCGGAGGAGGCCGAGGACGTCGTCGCGACCACTGACTACGGCGGGCAAGTGACCGCGGTCATTGCGCGCGGCAACCTCGCCGGGCTTCAGTTCCATGTCGAGAAAAGCGGCCCGATCGGCCTGCGCATGCTCGCCAACTTCCTGAGGTGGGAACCGTGAACTCCGCGGCGCTGCAGGCCGGCCGGGCGCTCGCCGTCGAGCGCGTGGACCATCTCTCCGAGGCGGACCTCGCGGAGCTCGCTGAGGCGACGGATGCCGCCATCATCGAGGGCGGCGGCTTCGGCTGGGTCGAACCCCAGGGCCGCGCCGCACTGGAACGCCATTTCCGCGGCGTGCTGCTGGTGCCGGAACGCGAGCTGTTCGTGGCGCGCCTGGACGGCCACGCGGTCGGCTCCGCGCTCCTGGTCCGCCCGCCCCGCAACAACGAGGCGCAGGCCTTCGCGGCGACACTCACGCACGCCTACATCGCGCCCTATGCGCGCGGCTTCGGCCTGGCCCGCATGATGGTGCGACGCGTCGAGGAACGCGCAGCCGCGCTCGGCCACCGCGTCATCAATCTTGACGTGCGCGAGACGCAGGCGACCGCGATCCTGCTGTTCGAGAGCCTGGGCTACCTGCACTGGGGCACGCACCCGTACTACGCGCGCGTGGCGGGGCAGACCGTCGCGGGGCGCTTCTACACCAAGACGCTGGAACCCGGGCGCGGACGCAGCACGGGCGCGTTGATCGACGGCGCGGGCTGAAGCGGCACGCGAACCAAAGTTTGGGGGGAGAAGAGAACGTCTCTCACCAGACCCCCCTCAATCTTCTTTGTCATTTGGCGCCTCACCTTCCGGGACCGGCACCAAATGACAAAGAAGGGAGGGGGGCTCGGGGGAGGTTCTCCTCCCCCGACCTTCCAGGACGGCCCGCCTCAGCCGATCGCGCGGCGCCGCTGCGCGCGCTCCGTGCCCCAGCCGGCGCGCTGGATGCGCCGGCGCACGACCTCGACCTTCAGGCCCGTGGGATCTCCAAGACGCGACTGCAGCGTCGCGAGGCGGGCGTGCTCGACCGCGATGCCGCCGATGCTGCCCTCGGCCTTGCCGTCCCGTCCGTGCAGCAGCACCGGCGCCGCGTCGCCGCCGACGCGGACCAGCACCATCGCCGTGCGGCCGAGCGCCTTGCGGATGGCCTCGTCCAGCGCGGGCGTGCCGGTCCCGAGTGCGTCCGGTGCGCCGAGGTCGACCGCGGCCGCGACGCGCCAGGCGCCGGTCGCCACCGGGCCGCCGAGCCGCCGCGTCGCCTGCTCCGGATTTCCGAGCGCGGCCGCGAGCGCCGGGGGCGGCGTGCAGTCTGCCGCCACGGGGCCGAACAGGCTGCCGCCGCCGCCTGTGAGCGTGAGGCGGGGCGCCTCGGCGCCTGGTTCGCTCTCGACTGTGAGGCGCGTCTCGGGCGCGCGCACCCAGTTGCCGCCGGTGGCGCCACGGACCGAGCGCCAGGCGAGCACGACGAGCGCCACGCCGCCGGCGAGAAACAGAAGGCCGAGGATCATCGCGCGGCCGCCGGCGGGGGCTTGGCGGACGAACTGCCCTGGTCCTGCCGCGCGGGCGCGGCCGCGGGCTCGGGCGCGCGCGGCATGGTGCGGACGCGCTCTGCCGCCTCGACCTGCGCCACGGCGGCGGGTCCGGGCCGGGCGGAGGCCACGGGCATCCAGAAGCGCGGCGGCGCGGCGGCGGCCTCCGGCAGGCGCGCGGCGCGGGCGGCGGCGTCGACGAAGGCACGGTCCGTCGTCGCCTGGTTCCAGCGCGCCACGGCGAAGATCATGCCGCCAAGCAGCACGAGAAGCCCGGCGCCGAGCAGGTAGAGCCGGGCGCGGTTGATGAGCGGGTTCATCGGGTTCCTCCGGCCGGCGGGGCAAGGCGCGCGGCGGCGGCCTCCGCCGCGCGGATGCCGGCGGGCTCGCCGTCGAGCAGCCCCGCCACGAGTCCGGGCAACTCCCGCGCGAGCGCGGCCCGCGCGGCCTCGTCGGGCGCGGCGTTCCAGGCCGCGGTGACGGCAGCCAGCAGGCCGTCGGCGGCGGCGCGCGCGGGGCGCGGCACGCCCTTGCCCACGAGTTGCGCGAGCAGCGCCGGCACGGCGGCGGCCAGCAGCGCGGCGCGGGCAGCCTCCGGCAGGGCCGCCGCGGCGGGCGGCTTGAACGCCTTCGCGGTGCCGTCGCCGAGAAGCCTGGCATCGAGGCGGCGGCCCAGCGCCACGGCCAGGATCGCGGAGATGGTGCCCGCGAGCAGCGGGAGCAGGGCGAAGGCGACCCAGAACAGCGCGTCGCGCGGCGGCACGAGGAGGCCGATGGCCAGGAAGGCGATGCCGGCCGCGAGGAACCCGGCGGTGACCATGCCCGCCCCTCCGCCCAGCAGCGTGGGCGGCTCGGCCGCGGCCTTCACCCTGCCCGACATGCCTCAGCCCCCCGAGGAATAGGCGCGCCCGGTGGAGCCGAAGCCCGCGCGCGTGATGGTGGTGGTCTGGCGGGAGACGGTCGATCCCGTGAGGCGTGACGTCGTGCCGTCCTGCACGACGCCCATGCGGCTCGCGAGGCCGAGGCTGCGGCTGCCGCTGTCCCAGGCGCGCAGGGGCCCGGTGCCGGTTGCAGGGCGATAGGCGGCGGTCGGGCTGTGGTCCGCGGTCCAGGTCCAGCCCTGGTAGCGCGGCCCGATGCCCGCGCCGTAGGAGCGATACCAGAACGTATTGTAGCCGCCCCACCAGGTGGTGCTGCGCGGCGTGGTGGTAGTGCCCTGCTGTTGTGGCTGTTGTGGCTGCTGTTCGGCGGCGACCGCGATCGCGTCGGCCGGGACCTCGACCTCGAGGCAGTTGGACCATTGCGCGCGGCAGGCTTCCTGCGTCGCGAAGCGCGTCGGCAAGGGCAGCGGGAAGCGTTCGCAGGACTGCCATTCGGTCGCGCAGGTCGCCTCGTCCGGATAGAGCGGCGCGAGGCGGTAATAGGCGAGGCTGACGCCGAGCGGCGCGCGGGCGGTCGCGGCGTAGTCGAGCGTCTCGACCCGGCGCGGGGCCGGCAGGGCGGGCACGTCGCGGCTGGGCGTGAGGGTGCCCGGCACGAGAGCGGGGGCGGGCTCGGGCAGCGCCCAGGCCTGGCCATCCTTGTCGCGCACCACGGGCTGCACGGCCGTCATCTGACCGGGCACGCGCGACCAGCCGGCCAGCGCCGGGCGCCAGGATTCGCCGGAGGCGGCCAGCGTCTCCCCCTCGCAGGCACCGCGGCCGAACAGCGTCTCGCAGGCGGCGACGGTGGTGAAGCGCGGGCGTGTCTGCCCGTGTTCCCGCGCGATGGTCCCTTCCAGGCTGTCGCAGCGCGCCGGGTCCTCCCCCATGCGGCGATGGGCGGCGCGGCAGGCGTCGAGCCGTGCCTCGGCGGCGCCGGGCAGGTCCGCCGGTACGTCGTCGCAGCCCGCCGCGCCGAGGCCGAGCGTCACCAGCGCGGCGGCGCGGATGGTGCGGGACCGGCGGCGGGTTGGCTGCGTCATCGCCCCCGCCTCAGCCCGACATCACCGCTTGGTTCAGCGAGCCGACGCCGACCTGCATGAAGGCGATGAAGACCGCCGCGCCGCCGACCTTGTCGGCCTCGATCTCCTGTTTCAGACGGCCTGCGAGCAGCACGTTGAGCGCCAGGTGCATCACGAGTTGCACCGCGACGGCGACGATGCACCAGATGATCTGGTCGACCGGGCCGGCCGCGGCGCGCGCGACCGCGCCTATCGGCAGCACCATGCCGAGCGCCTTGCCGCCGAAGGCGATGGCGCAGGGCAGGTTGCCCGCGCGCAGCAGGGCCAGTTCGTTGTGCGGCGTGACGAGGTTCACGACGACCAGGCCCGCGATCCAGAACACGAGGCCGAGCGAGAAGGCCACGAGGAAGCTCAGGAAGGTCGAGGGGAACAGGGTCAGGATCTCGGCGGCGGTCATGGCGGTGCGGTCCTTGTTCGCGCGTCAGCCGCGCAGGATGTGGGGCACGACGCGCGCGGCAGGCCCGGTGACCGGGCCGCGCGATTCGCGGAAGGAAATGCCGGCAGGCTCGCCGCCGACCATCCAGACGGAGACATTGGCGTGCACCTGGCCGCGCCCGGCATCGAGCACCGGCAGCGGGCAATGCGCCTGCCACAGCAGCGGGCCCATCTCCTCCTCCGGCACCTGGCCGGGGGTCTCGCCGGGGAGGTACACGTGCTCCCCGTCCCAGCCGCGGCGGGGCTTGGCGACCATCGCGCCCTCGGTCGGGCGCTCGAGGAAGGTCGGCAGCAGGTGGGCCGCGCCCGGGTGCATGTGCCAGAGCAGCGCCATCATCGTCTTGTCGGCCATCAACCGCACCCAGGCGCCGGGCAGGATGCGCGTGCGGTTCTGCGGCAGCACCTCGACGTTCGGCTCGTCCTCCATCCAGTCCCACGGATAGATCTTGATGAGACCTTCGAGCGGCGTGTCGGCCTCGTCCGTGAAGCGCATGGCGTCGAGGTCCCAGCCGACCTGGCCGATGCTGCAGACGGAGGGGCGCATGCCGGCCTCGCGCGCGATCTCGGCCAGGAAATTGGCGTCGAAGCGTTCGGTCGTGTCGGCCGGCGCGCCGTTCGTCAGCGTCTCGCCGCCGCAGGCGATGGCGAAGCGCTGCGGCAGGCCGGCGCGCGGCAGGTGCTCCAGCAGCTTCTCGTAGAGGAGGTTCTCCTGGCTGTCCGAGCCGGCGCCGGTGGCGGCCTGCCAGGCCTCGAACCATTCCCACTGCACGAAGGCGGCTTCGGCGAGGCCGAACGGGCTGTCCGCCTCGTAGTCCAGCAGCATCGGCCGGCCGTCGGGCGCGAAGGAGAAGTCCATGCGGCCGTAGAGCGGCGCATCCTTCGCGCGCCAGGATTGCGCGATGGCGGTCTGCATCGCCCGGTTGCGGATGCCGAAGTAGGTGTAGTCGCCGCTCGCGACCAGCGCCTCGATCGCCGCGTAGCAGAGCTTCTGGATGTCCTGGGCGGCCCCGAAGAGCTTGTCCACCAGCGCCGCGTCGATCACGTAGGCGGCGTCGGTGACCCACCAGGGCTCGCCATCCGCATTGGGGGCGAGCATGCCGAGCTCGCGCAGCCGGGCCTCGGCGGTGCCGGGCGTGCGCACCGGGATGCGGGCGAAGGGCGGCATGGCCATGGCGGCCTAGAGCACCACATGCGGCACGAAGCGGTCCTCGAGCGTCGTCACCAGCTCTTCCCCTTCCCGGATGCCGAGCCCACAGGGCTCGCCCCCCGCCATCCATACGCCCATGACCGGATAGGCTTCGCCCGACGGCGTCGCGTGTCCCGGCAGCGGCGCCCAACGTTGCCAGATGGTGGGCGAGGGAGGCAAACCCTCCGCGATCTCGGTCGAGACATCCTCGTTCACGCCCTCCACCCGCATGCCATGGCCTTCGAGGCCAAGCGCCGGCTTGCCGATCGCCGGCCCGTCGATGGCGGCGCGGTCGAGCGCGGCCGGCAGCAGCAGAGGATGCCCCGGGAACATCTCCCACAATGTGACCAGGATCGCCTTGTTCGCATGCAGCATGCGCCGCGCCGGCTCGATCCACCGCGTGCGGCCGAGCGGCAGCAGCCGCCCGCCTTCCTCCCAGTCCAGCCAGTCCCAGGGATAGAGCTTGAAGCAGGCGGCGAGCGGCGTGCCGTCCGGCGTGCAGAACCCGGCCGCGTCGTGCCAGGAGATGTCCTCGACGCCGAGGAACGCCGCCTCATGCCCCGCCGCGCGGGCGGTCGCCATCAGGTACGCGACCTGCGCGACCTCGTCCTCCCGATGCGCCTCGGCCGAGAAATGCACGCGGCGCGGCAGGCCGAGCGCGGGCCAGCGCGCGACCAGCGCGTCGTCGATGCGGTTCCACTGGTCGGTGCCCGGGCGCGTCTCGGCGCCCACCGGCGTTTCCTCGAACCAGGCGAGCTGCACGGTTGCGGCCTCCAGCAGCGCGGCCGGCGTCTCGGCATTGTATTCGAACAGCTTGATGCCGCCGGCCTCGTCCAGCCGGAGGTCGAAGCGGCCATAGAGGGAGGGCTCGCGCAGGCGGTGCGACTGCTCGACCAGTGCGGCCAGGCGGTCGGTGAAGCCGAAGGCGGCGTAGTCGCCGCGCGCCACGACGCGATCGACCGCGGCGGCGATCATGCCGTCGAGCTCGCGCGCCGCGGCCTCGAGCGCGGCGACAGCCTCGGGCGTCAGGGCATAGCAGGCGTCGCGCGCCCAGTATTCGCGCCCGTCCGGCGAATGCCAGGTGAAGCCGAGCGCTTCCGCGCGGTGCGGGAAGGCATCGTCGCGGCGGAGCAGGCGGCGTTCGAGGGCGGGGCGGGGCATTGCCGGGGAGCATAGCCGCGGCGTGGACGGGACGTCGAAAAGGGCGGGGGAGGAGAACCTCCCCCGATCTGGAGTGGGCCCCTGGAGGCGGACAGGCGGACTGCCGCGAATTGACCAGGGAGCTGGGCTTCCGAAGGATGGAAGCCGATGACGAGACACCGATCGCACAGCGTCGAGTTCAAGCGCCA
>NZ_STGD01000010.1 GCF_005222755.1 Roseomonas sp. HF4 | reverse complement strand
TCCGGCGCCAGGCTCTCCTGGCCGATGGTGCGATGTGCCATGCCGCCCGCTCCCCGCGTCGCGCAGCACAGAGAATCAGTGAGCACGCCGCGCCGCAAGGCTTCCGCGCACAGGTCTCATAAAGGCCGGCCCGGAGCGATCGGCCCGCCCCGCTCATGCCTGACCGCCGAAGGGCTCACCTTCGCCCGCCCGCAGGCGTCGGGCGGGCCGCATCCGCGCCCCCCGGCTTCGCCGCACCCGCGCCGAGCGCCGACCGGCGCCGCGACCCTGCGGGGCGCGGGTCAGACCTTCGGTCGCTCGGTATCACCCCACGCCGGCCGCGCGCAGCCCCCGAAGGAAATGGTCCATCTCCTGCCGCCGCCGGTAGGGCGCCGCCTGGCGGAAGCGCTGCACCGTGAAGCCCGGATCGAGTTCCAGCAGCGCGCGCACCAACGGCCGCGCCTCCTCCGCCCGCCCAAGATGGCCGAGCGCCGCAATCCGCGCGCGCAGCGCAGCCGTGAAGCGCGGCTGCACCTGCAGCACGCGGCGGCCGATCTCGCTTGCCGCCTCGTGGTTGCCGAGCAGCATCTCGACCGTCGCCAGCCCCGCCTCGGTGAAGAAGGCGTGCGGGTTGCGCGGCAGCAGCGCCAGCGCGCGCCGCAGGTGCCGCCGCGCCGCCTCCAGCTCACCGGCATAAGCATGCGCCATGCCGGCGAAGGTCCAGGCGGCGGGCAGGCTAGGGTTCACCTCCAGCGCCCGCTGGCACAGCGCGATCGCCTCCGGCACCTGGTGGTGCAGGAAACCGCGCACATGCCCCGCGATCGCGAGCCCGCGCGCATCCCGCGGGTCGAGCAGGATCGCCTGTTCCGCCGCCGCGCCGGCGGCGGCCAACGTCTCGCGCTCGTTCGCGGTCCAGCCCTGGCCCACCATCAGCACGTTCCAGTAGGCGAGCCAGGCCTGCGCGCTGGCGCAATGCGGGTCGCGCCGCACGGCCAGCGCCAGCACCTTGCCGGCGCGCTCGAAGGCGTCGCGCTCAAGCCGATGGAGGTCGGGCAGGACGCGCATCACCATCTCCTGCGCGCTCGCCTCGGTCAGCGGGCGGGCGGCGGCGCGCTCGGCCTCCAGCAGCAGCAACTCATGCTCGAGCCGCGCGCAGGCGAGCGCCGCGACCTCCCCGGCGAGGTCGGCCGCCCGCGGCTCCTCGGGCTCGATCACGGCGGACCACAGCACGGCGCCGCCGCCCGCAACGTCCACCAGCCGCAATGCCACCTGCGGCCGCCGTCCCGCCAGGTGGATGTTGCCTGAGAGCATGTAGTCCGGCGCGGTCGCCCGCGCGCCCGGCACCTCGACCAGCACGGCGACCGACCGCAGCGCCGAGAGCGCGGCGATCACCGCATCGGTCGTCGCGACATCAAGCGTGCCCACGGCCGGCCCCGCCAGGTTGCCGAAGGGCACCACGAGCACGCCCGGGCGGCGCGCGGCGGCGGGCGCGCGGGCGGCGGCGCCGCGGGCTTCGGGCGGCGTTGCGGGGCGCGGGGCGCCGCCCTCGGACTGCGCGAGCCAGTCGTCGAGCTGCGGGTCGATGCCGCGCAGTTCGGGCAGGAAGGGCCATCCGTCCTGGCGCGCGGCCGTCTCGACCCGCACGCGCCCAGGGTCGAGCCAGATCGCGCCGGCATCGGCGCGCAGCATCGCGTCATGCCCCGGGCCGAGCGAGGCCCTGAGGTCGTGCAGCACGTCGCGCAGCCGGGCCAGCGCCTGCGGCCCGGCGGCGCCGCTCCAGAGCAGCCCGGCCAGCAGCCGCCGCGGCATCCGGTGCCCGGGGGCGAGCGCCAGGAGCGCCAGGATCGCGCGCGGCCGCGCACCGCCTGGCAACAGGTCGTGCCCGTCGGCCGCGGCCAGCGCCATGCCATCGCCAAGGCGCATGACCGCCGGGCCCGGCGGCGGGGCCGGGGCTTCGGGCGGGAACGGCGGGACGCCGACGCTCGGCAACGCGGAGCACCTCCTCGCGGCGCGTTGGCACCGACGCCGTTCCGACGCCGTCCGACGCTTTTCCGATGTTCGCCATATCGCTGAATGAAGACAATTTAAATCCCCAAATGGTTGAATTTTGCGAAGGAGGCCCGGAGATGCTCGGCCTGCAGCCCCCCGCCCCGGCCGCCGCCCCGCCGGTACCGCCCGCCCCGGTCCATCGCGCCGCCGCCTGCGCGCCTGCGGGGGCCGATGCCCTTTCGGAGGACCGGGAGGTGCTTTTCGCGGTCCTGTCTCATTGTCTCGGCTGGATGGAGGGCGCCGACGCAGCCGAGGCCGTGCTCGGCCGCTACGGCGGTTTGGCGGCGGCGGCGGCGGCCGAGGAAGCCGAGCTTGCCGCCCTGCCCGAACTCGGCGAGGCCGGCGCGGCGGCGTTGAAGGCGGTGCACGCGGCGGCACGCCACCTGGCCGCGGCGGCGCTGGATGCCCGGCCGGCGCTGCGCAGCACCGGCGCCATCCTGGCCTATGCGCGGGCGCGCGGCGCCGGCCTCGCCGTCGGGGAAACGCGCGCCCTCTTCCTCGACGCGCGGGAGCGGCTGATCGTGGACGAGGTGGTGGCCTGCCCCGGCACCGAGGCCGGCGCACCCGCCCGCGTGCTGCGCCGCGCCCTGGCGCTGCAGGCGGGGGCCATGATCCTGCTGCGCGACGCCGGCGCCGCGCCGCCCGCGCCGGCCGAGGCCGACCTCGACCTGGCACGCCGCGTCGGCACAGCGGGCGCGGCGCTCGGGGTGCGGCTGCACGACCTGCTGGTGGTCGGCCGGGCGGCGCATGCCTCGCTGCGCGCGGCCGGACTGCTGGCGGCCGAAGCGTGATGCCGAGCGGGCAAAGGTTTCATCTTCGTCCCCCTCAGACGCGTCGTGCCGAAGGCGCGCCTGCGGCGTGACGCGCGGCGCATCCGCGCGGCCTGGCTTCGCGGCAAAGGCCGCGGCGCCCATTCGGGCGCTCGGCCCTTCGGGCCGGAGGTCGGAACGTCGTCCGCCGGGTATGTTGCCGGCCCTCGGCCCGGAAGGGCGGGGGATGAGAACCTCCCCCGAACGCCCGCTCCTTTCTTGTCATCTGGCACCGGTCCTGGAAGGCCGGGGGCCAAGTGGCAAGGAAGGTTGTGGGGGGTCCGGGGGGAGAAGCTCCCTTCTCCCCCCCAACCCTTCGCTCGTGGTTCCCGTCCGGCATCAAGCCTCGGCGGGCCGGCCTGGTACCTGTCGCGCCGCTACGCCGCCTCCGCTCGTCGGCGGCGGCGCACCTCAGCCGCCTGGCGCCCGAGCGGGCAGCCGCCCTCGCGGCGCGGCGCGACGATGCTGGCCTCGTAGGCATCCCAGTCCGCCGGCGCCATGCCGGCCAGACCATGCGCCACCTCGAAGCCGCTCAGGGCAGCCTCGCCATGGGCCTCGCGCGGGATGGGCTGGACCTGGAACAGCGGCATGTCCTGGCGGAACTCGACCGGCGTGCCGGTGCGGGTCAGGCGCAGGTTGACGAATAGCGGGCCGAACCAGCGGTCGGCCTCGACGATGCCCTCGTAGAGCTCGACGCCCGGCAGGCGGGGCAGGTTGGCCGGCGCGCGCACCAGTAGCGACCAGCCCGGCCGGCTGCGCGCGAACAGGCCCGACCAGATGTTGACCAGCCCGGGCTCCGGCAGGGCGCCGACCAGCGGCGGCGACCAGCCGCCGAGGCCCGCCGGCGCCGCCGTGTCGAAGGCGTCGCGGAAGCCCGGGAACTGCGCGACGGTCAGCGGGTGCCAGGCGTCCGCGCCGCGCCAGGTCCAGCGGATCGCCTCGCCGTCCCAGGCCAGCGCCATGTCGATCGCGGGGAAGACGTGCCAGCCGAAGCCGGCGGCGGAGGTCGCGGCCTCGCAGTAGCGGAAGGCGCGGGTCGGCAGCGTGCCGCCGGCGGCGCGGTCGGCACGCTGCGGCGCGCGCGCGCCCGGGGTCACGGCATGGAAGCGCACGAGGGGCTCGGCGGCGTCGGTGGCCATGACAGGACGTCCTTCCTGGGTCTTGGATCGGATCGCGGCCCGCCCGGCCGCGCGGGCCGGGCGGCGCGGGGGATCAGCCCTGGCCGAGGATCGGGCTGAGGCCGCCGAGGCGGAGCCTGCCGGGATCCGCGATCTCGACCGGCGCGAAGAGCGGCGAGAGCCCGCCGACGCGCAGCATCCCGGCATCGGCGGTCGAGGCCGGGGTGGCGGGCGCCGGGGCGGTGCTGGTGGGGGTGGTCATGGTGCGTGTCCTTCGCATCAACGGGGCTTCCGGCGGGGAAGCCCCTTGGGGGGCAGGGTGCTGCGGGCTGCCTCGATCGAGGCTGTCCGCCACGGGTCCGGGGGCGCAGCGCCCGCTGACATGAGTTAGGTAAAAACACCTAGGAAAAGATGTCAACCAAAAATGCGAACATATGACGAACTTCTTCGCGTGCCGCGTGCGCATGGCTGCCCCTGCCCGCCCCCCGCTACCGTCGCGCGCGCCGCTCGCGCGACAAGGGGCGCATGACCGCGACCCACAGCCTCGATGGCCGCACGCGCCTCAACCTGCTGTTGCTGGCCTCCTGCCAGGCGCTGGGCCAGGCCGCGAACACCATGATGTTCGCGGCCACGGCACTGTCGGTCGTGACCTTCTACGCGGACCGCGAGCTCGCGACCCTGCCGGTCACGCTGCAGCACCTGGGCGTCATGCTCTGGGTCTTTCCGGCCGCGCTGCTCATGCAGCGCATGGGCCGGCCCTTCGGCTTCCGCACCGGATCGGTATTCGGCATGGCGGGCGCGGCCATCGTCGGCAGCGGCCTCTACACCGCCAGCTTCGTCCTGATGTGCCTGGGCGGCGTCGTGCTCGGCTATGCGGTCGCGAGCCTGCACATGTACCGCTTCGCGGCGGTGGAACTCGTGCCCCCCTCCTACCGCGCCAAGGCCATTTCCTGGGTCACGGCGGGCGGCGTCGTCGCCGGGCTGATCGGGCCACCGCTCGTGCGCATCACGCACGACCAGTGGATGCCGATCTACCTCGCGACCTATGCCGCCATGGCGGGGCTGCATATCGTTGTTTTCGTCGTGATGGGCTTCATCCGCTTCCCGGCGCCCGATGCCGCGCGCGTGCCGGCCGCAGCAGCGGCCGCGCCGGCCGAACCGCCGCGGCCGCTGCTGCGGATCGCGGCGCAGCCCCGGTTCCTCGCCGCCGTCGCCTCGGCCATGGTGGCCTACGGCGTGATGTCGTTCCTCATGACCGCCTCGCCGCTTGCCATCGTCGGCTGCGGCTTCGCCCATGCCGAAGCGCACTGGGTCATCTTCCTGCACGTGATGGGCATGTTCGTGCCGTCCTTCTTCACCGGCAACCTGATCACGCGCTACGGCACGGTGCCCGTGATGGCGGCCGGCATCCTGCTGCTGCTGGCGGGCGTCGCGGCCGGGCTCGGCGGCCTGAGCGAGTGGCATTTCCGCGCCGCCCTGACGCTGAACGGCATCGGCTGGAACTTCCTGTTCGTCGGCGCCACGACGCTGGTCACCACCTGCTACCGGCCGAACGAGCGCGGCAAGGTGCAGGCGCTGAACGACTTCCTGGTCTTCGGCACCACCGCCACCGCGTCCTTCCTGGCCGGCCTCCTGCAGGAACGCATCGGCTGGTTCATGCTGAACTGGTTCGCGCTCGTGCTCATGGGCGTGGCAGTCCTCGCGGTCGGATGGCTGCACCTGCAGCAGCGGCGGGCCAGCGCGCCGGCCTGACCGCGGCGCGGCGTCTGGCCTTCCGCGCGCCGCCGGCCAATATGGCGGGAACCGCGCCGGCACCGGCCGGCCAACCGGGAGACCGCACGACCATGAACCCCGCCCTTCCCAGCCGGCGCGCGCTGCTGGCGACCGCCGCCGCCGCGCTGCCGCTCCCCGCGCTCGCGCAGGCGCCCTGGCCGAACCGGCCGATCCGCGCCGTCGTGTCCTTCCCGCCGGGCGGCGCGATCGACACGGTCACGCGGCTGATCGGCCCGATCATGAGCGAGCAGCTCGGCCAGCCCATCGTCGCCGAGAACCGTCCCGGCGCCACCGGCACGATCGCCGCCGCTGCGGTCGCGCAGGCGCAGCCCGATGGCTACACCTTCCTCTTCGACGCGTCGTCGCACGCCTCGGCGCCGCATCTCGTTCGTGGGCTGACCTTCAACTACGAGACTGCCTTCGCGCCGGTGACGCAGCTGACGACCGTGCCGCTCATTTTGGTCGCCCACCCATCCGTGCCCGCCAACACCATCCAGGAATTCCTCGCCCTCGGCCGCGAGCGCGCGCGGGCGGGCAATCCGCTCGTCTATGCCTCCTCCGGCAACGGCTCGGCGGCGCACTACTCGGCGGTGCTGTTCCTGCAGCAGGCGGGGTTCGAGGCGACGCACGTGCCCTTCCGCGGCGGCGGGCCGGCCGTGCAGGCGCTGCTGTCCGCCACGGTGCAGTTCCACATGGGCACCACGGCATCCTCCACCGCGCTGGCGCAGTCGGGCAGGCTCAAGGCCTATGCGGTGACCACGCGCACGCGCATCCCGCAGCTGCCGGACGTGCCGACGCTGGCCGAATCCGGCCTCACGGGCTTCGAGTGGATCGAATGGGGCGGCATCTTCGCCCCCGCCGGCACACCGACGCCGATCATCGAGCGTATGAACGCCGCCGCGCGCCACGCGCTGGCGCAGGACAGCGTGAAGGACCGCCTGGCGCAGATCGGCATGCTGCCGGTCGGCAGCGCAGCACCGGACTTCGCGCGGTACGTGCGCGAACAGCAGGCGATCGTCGGACGGCTGACGCGCGAGGCGGGCATCACGCTCGACTGAGGTGGCGCGGCGGACGGCCGATGCGGCCAGCCGACCGACGCCGACCCCGGACACGATGCCCCTGTCGGAAGGTGGGGGGGGGGGAGACCCTCCCCCGATCCCCCCTCCCTTCGTTGCGACTTGGCACCGGAAATCCAGGGCCAGATGCCGGAAGCTGGCGCCGGGGCGAAGGGTTCGTCACGCTGCGTCCCGGTCCCGCCTTCGGCCGCCATGCCCGCAGCGCACCCGGCCCCCGCGCCGTGGCGGCTGGCCTTCCGGACGCCGCCGCGATACGCCCAACCCACGCCGCACCGGGACCCCGACATGCCGCTCTCCGCGCCGATCGACCGCGAACCCATGCACCGCCGGGGCATCGAGATGCACGGCTATCGCCGCGCCGACGGCCTCTTCGACATCGAGGCGCATCTGCTCGACACCAAGTTCTACGGCTTCGAGAACGAGGAGCGCGGCTGGCTGCCTCCCGGCACGCCGCTGCACGGCATGTGGCTGCGCCTGACGGTGGACGAGGACCTGCTGATCCACGCCTGCGAGGCAGCCTCCGACCACACGCCCTATGCCGTCTGCCCTCAGGCGGCGCCCAATTTCGCGCGGCTCGCGGGCCTCACCATCGGCCCCGGCTTCAATCGCGCTGTGCAGGAACGCGTCGGCGGCGTGCTCGGCTGCACGCATCTGCGCGAAGTGCTGGCCCAGATGGCGACCGTCGCCTACCAGACGCTCTATCCCGTGCGGCGGCAGAAGGAACTGGCGCGCGAGGCGGCGAGCGGCGTGAGGGCGAAGCCGCGCATCCTCGGCACCTGCCTGGCCTATGCCCCGGACAGCCCGGTCGTGAAGATGCGCTGGCCCTGGCTCGGCGCCGACGCGGCGGAGTGATCGGAGCCTTCTCCGAGCAGATGGAATCACCTGGTCGGTCGCCGCTCTAGCCCGGCGTGCCCGGCACCGAGGCGTGCCAGCGCAGCAGCCTGAGCCGGCCGTCCTGCATCAGCCGCAGGCGCAGCAGCCAGGCCTCGGCCTCGGCCACCAGGGCAGCGGCTGCCGGGGCGCCCGGCCGACCCTGCTCCGCCGCCAGCGCGCCGAGCAGCGCGCGCCAGCCCTTTAGCGCCGCCGCGCGGTGCCGCGGGCCGGCATCCTCGACGACATGCACCTGGAAGCCCGCGCCGCGCAGCGCGTCCGTCATCGCGGCCTCGGATGGCGGCGGCGTGTCGCGGCCCTCGGCCAGGAGCCATCGGTCCTCCGCCTGTCCCGCCGGCACGCCGCGCGCCACGATGTCCACCAGCACGGCCTGCCCGCCCGGCCGCAGGGCCGCGGCCGCGGCGGTCAACAGCCCCGCCGGCGTGCCGCCGCCGCGCAGGGGCTCGAGCAGCATGGCGTGGTGGTGGAAGCGCGGGCGGAATGCGGGGGCGCCGGCATCGAAGGGCGCCGCCGTGACCTTGCCGCGCTTCGGCTGCGGCCGGCCGGGCGCGGGTGGATCGGGGTCGAAGGCGGCGACGAAGCAGCCGCGCGCGCCGACGATGACCGCGCTGCTCGCGCGCGCGGCACGTCCGGCGAGCAGCAGCGTCGCCTCCGGCGCCAGCGGCAGCAGGGCGGCGAGGCGCAGCACCTCGGTGGCGCCGCCGGGCAGGGCCATGCCTTCCCCCCACAGCCGGTCGGACCAGTGCTGCCGCGGGAAGGGCGGCGGGCCGGCCGGCGGTGGCGCAGCGGCAGGGGGCGAACCGGTCGATGGGGCGGGCGCAGGCGTGCCGGCCGCCGCGCGCGGCGACGAGGCGCCGCCCAGCAACCGCGCGCCGCCCGCGATGGTGCGGCGCAGGAGGCCCGGGGCCAGCGGGCCCCAGGGGCGCGCCTCGGTGACGTGCGCTTCCTGGTCCGGCGGAATGGTTCGTCTCCTGTCCCCCGCGCCAGAAAACAGGACGACCGTGAAGAAACGGTTGCGCGCGGCCCGAGCACCTGCGCGCCGGGCGGCGCCTAGCGGGCCGGCGGCGCCCGCCGCAGCGCCATGGCCGGTGCGATGCGGTCCGCGAAGGTCGCGGTCGTGAACGCGTCCTGGTTCATGTAGAACTCGTCGCGCGGGAAGACGTCCGTCAGCGTCGCGGGACCGCGCTCGGTCTCCGGCGTCCACATCAGCGCGGGGCGGGCGAAGAACCCCGGCCAGTTCTCGTAGTCCGGGTTGCCCGCGCGCAGGTGCGCAACCGTAGGCGCGGCCGCGAAGGCGCGCGCCAGGCCTTCCGGGTCGAAGGGGATCGGATCGTTCGAGCCGACCAGCACCTCGCCGGGCATCAGCAGCAGCACGTGCGGGAAGGCGGCGACGAAGGTTTCGACCACCCGGCCCGAGGGCGCCCACTGGATGTACATCCCGCCCGGCGCCAGGCGTTCGCGCACGCGGGCCAGGAACTCGGCGCTGTAGAGCAGGCCGGAATGCGAGCTCTGCGGCAGGATCGCGTCGGCCTCGATGATGTCGTAGAGCCGGTCCTCCTTGGCCAGCGTCCGCCGCCCGTCTCCGTATTCGAGCTGCCAGCGCGGGTCCTCGAACATGCGCGCCATGGGGCTTCCCGGATGGCGGCGGCCGACCTCCTCGAGCGCCGTCAGCACCGGGCCGACCAGTTCGATCGCGCGTACGCGGCTTTCCGGCCGCACGCCCGCGGCCCAGGGCGTGCCGCCGCTGCCCACGCCGATGACCAGCACCTCCCGCGGGTCGGGGTGGATCAGCGGTCCGACGGCGCCGAGGAACTGGTGGATCGGCAGGAAGGGGATGCGCCCCTGGCTGAAGCCCTGGATGAAGAAGGGGCCGTCCGCGCGGGTGTCGGCCGCGTTCCCGTCCCGGAAATAGGCGACGCCGGAGCGGTCCTCGGCCCAGGCGGCGATCTGGCCTGGCCGTTCGGCATGCAGCCGCGTCCAGAAGGCGGCATTGCCCGGGATGACCAGCGCCAGCGCGGCGCAGCCTCCGGCCAGGGCGGCCTCGACCGGTCGCCGGCGCAGGCCCGCGGCGAGCCCCGCCCCGCCCCCCGCGCGCCACAGCCAGAACAGCACCAGCAGCAGCGACAGCACGGCCAGCAGGCGCAGCGTGCCCGGCGTGCCGAGCAGGTGGAAGGTCACGAGCCCGGTGAGGATCGACCCCGCCGCATTGCCCGCGATGTTCGCCAGCTGCACCCAGCCGACGCGCGCGCCGACCGAGGACAGGTCGCGCTGCACCGCCCGCTGCACGAAGGGGAAGGTCATGCCGATCAGGAACGATGGCGGCGCCACCACCACGGCGGTCAGCGCCAGCATGGTCGCGAGCCGTTCGCCGTGCATCCGGTTGTGGTCGACCGCCAGCAGGTCGTGCAGCGGCCAGTGCGGCAGCGCGTACCAGAGTGCCAGCAGCAGCGTCGTGGCCAGCACGAAGCCGGCCGACTGCGTGATGAAGAAGGCTGGGCGCGGGTCCTCGATCCGGCGCACCATCCGCGCCGCGACCGCCATGCCGAGCCCGTCCGCCAGCAGGAAGATGCCGAGCACGGTCGGGAACAGGTAGGCGTGGTACTGCCCGACCTGGCCCAGCATCCGCACCCACACGATCTCGAGCGCCACGATCACGTAGCCCGACAGGAACACCAGCAGGCACCAGAGCGGCAGGCCCCCGTAGCGCCCGTCATCGGCGGCGCGGGCCTCGGCGGCGGGCGGTGGCGGGGCGGCGCGCAGCGCCGGCAGCAGCGTCAGCGTCAGCGCCGCGGCGGCGAATTCGAGCCCGGCCGCGAGCCAGAGCGCCCCGACGAAGCCCATGTGCCCGACCAGCACCCAGCCGCCGAGCAGCGCGCCGATGCCGGCGCCCAGCGTATTCAGGCCGTAGAGCGTGCCGATGCGCTCGGCGATCCTGTCCCGGTCGGTCGCGACCGCGCGCGCCAGCAGCGGCAGGGATGCGCCCATCAGCGTGGTCGGCAGCACCAGCCCCGCGAAACACAGCGCGAAGATCGCCGGCGCCGCATCCACCACGCCGGCCAGGTCGGTAGCGAGCCAGTCATACAGGAACGCCTTGGAAGCCAGCGCGAAGATGCCGACGCCGACCTCGGCCAGTGCGAAGCCCACCAGCGCCTGCGCCGCGGTCAGCCGGTCCGCGATCTTCGCCCCGATGATGGAGCCGAGGCCGAGCCCGGCGAGGAAGGCGCCCACCACCAGCGCGGCCGAAATGGTGTCCGACCCGGCGAAGATGCCGAGCATGCGCTGCCAGACGATCTGGCACAGCAACGCGGCGAACCCCGTCGCGAAAAACGCGGCGGTGAGACGCGACATCATGCGGGTGTTCCCTGCATCCCCCGGCCGCGCCCCCCTGGCTGGCCGACGGGGATACTCCCAAACATGGCGGCCGAATTACGGCAAGGTGATTTATGGCGGCGTCAGCGAAGCGCCGGGACGGCGCGGCGAGCCACCAGCAGCAGCAGCCCGACGCCCCAGCCGTAGGCGCCGTTGATCAGCGCCGACCGCCACCAGCGGTTAAGGTCGTAGCCCGCCATCAGCGGCTGCCCGCGCAGTGCCGCGACCAGGGTGAAGCCGACCAGCACGCAGCCGAGGCCGCCGACCAGCAGCCCCACCAGCAGTGGCGGCCAGGCCGGCCGCGCCGCCAGGATGGCCGCGATCGCGATGCCCCAGATGCCGCCCCAGAAGGCCAGGGAGGCGAGCTGCGGCACGGCGAAGGGGCCGACCGGGCGCATCGGGAAGGCCGGGTTCGGCAACATGCCCGCGAGGTGCAGCAGCGCCACGGTGCCCTGGTGGAACATCAGCACCGAAAGCACACCGGCGGCGAAGCCCGTCGCCGCCACGCGCAGCGCCGTCATGGCCGCGCGGCCCCGCCGTGGCGGGATATCCGGGACATCGGCATGGCGGCGACCTCGTCCTGTCCGTGCGCGCCAGGATGCGGCAGGCCTGCGCCCCCCGCAACGCTGCGCGGCCCGGGCGCCACCTTGCCCGCGGGCGCCGTCCCGCGCAGGCTGCGCCCATCGTCGATGTCTGGAGATGCGCAGTGAACGGTGCCGAGAGCCTGGTCCACACACTTCTGGGGTGCGGGGTGGAGGTCTGCTTCGCCAACCCGGGCACGAGCGAGATGCACTTCGTCGCCGCGCTGGACCGCATCCCGGGCATGCGCTGCGTGCTCGGCCTGCAGGAGAACGTGGTCACCGGCATGGCCGACGGCTACTGGCGCATGCAGGGCAAGCCCGCCGCGACGCTGCTGCATTGCGGCCCCGGGCTCGCGAACGGGCTGGCCAACCTGCACAACGCGCGGCGCGCGCGGTCGGGCGTCGTGAACTGCGTCGGCGACCAGGCGACCTACCACCGCCCCTTCGACGCGCCGCTGACGGCCGACACCGAAGGCTGGGCGCGCGGCGTGTCGCACTGGATGCGGACCTCGACCAAGGCGACCGACGTCGGCGCCGATGCCGCCGCCGCCGTGCAGGCGGCGCTGACCTCCCCGGGGCAGATCGCGACCATGATCCTGCCGTCCGACACCTGCTGGGACGACGGCGGCGTGGTCGCGAAGCCGCTGCCGGTGCCGCAGCCGCAGGCGGCCGACCCGCACGCCGTGCGCAACGTCGCGCGCATCCTGCGGGAGAAGAAGAACGTCCTGATCCTGCTCGGCGGGAAGGCGCTGCGCGAAGGCGCGCAGGCCTTCGCCTGGCGTGCCGCGCAGGCGACCGGCGCGCGGCTGATGGCCGAGGGATCGAACGGCCGCACCGAGCGCGGCCAGGGCCGCCTGCCGCTGGAGCGCGTGCCCTATCCGGCCGATGTCGCCATCAAGGCGCTCGCCTGGGTCGAGCACCTGGTCGTGGTGAACGCACGCCCGCCGGTCGGCTTCTTCGCCTATCCCGGCATGCCGTCGCTGCACTACCCGCCGACCGCGGAAGTCCATGTCCTGACGCGCTACGAGCAGGATGCGGAAGCGGCGCTGGCCGCGCTCTGCGATGAACTCGGCGCGCCGGCCGTGCCGATGCCCGACGTGGGCAAGCGCCCCGACCGCGCGCGTGGCGCGCCGACGCCCGAGGGGCTTGCCCGTACCGTCGCCGCCCTGATGCCGGAGGAGGCGATCATCGCCGACGAGAGCGTCTCCTTCGGCCGCGGCTTCTTCCCCGAGACCTTCGCCGCGCCGAAGCACGACTGGCTGCAGATCACGGGCGGCGCGATCGGCTGCGGCCTGCCGCTGGCGACCGGTGCCGCGATCGGCGGCGGCGGGCGGCGCGTGATCAACCTGCAGGCGGACGGGTCCGCGATGTACACGGTGCAGGCGCTCTGGACCCAGGCACGGGAGAGGCTGCCGGTCACGACCGTCATCCTGTCCAACCGCAAGTACCAGATCCTGCTCGGCGAATATCAGAATGTCGGCGCCAATCCGGGGCCGACGGCGATGAACATGCTCGACCTCGGCAACCCGGACATCGGCTGGGTGAAGATGGCCGAGGCGATGGGCGTGGAGGCGGCGCAGGCGACGACGCTCGACCAGGTGGGGGACCTGATGGCGCAGTCCTTCGCGCGGTCCGGGCCGTTCCTGATCGAACTCGTGATCTGAGGGCGCCGGAGAGGGGCGCCGCCCCGCTCCGGACCTCACCCCCGGCAAAGGCCGAAGGGCCTTTGCGAACCGGTTTTCGGTGTCGGCCCGGCGGGCGGCACCGAACGTGGCGGCGGGGCGCCAGTATTGGTTCCCAAAGGCCCTTCAGCCTTTGGTGGGGTGGTCCGGAGGGGGCGCGGCCCCCTCCGTCAACAGCGGAGAACACGCGTCCATGGACATGAACATCGCCGGCAAGCGCGTGCTGGTCACCGGCGGCTCGAAGGGCATCGGCCTCGCCTGCGCCGAGGCCTTCGCGGCCGAGGGCTGCGACCTGGTGCTCTCGTCGCGCGATGCCGCGACGCTCGCGGCCGCGGCCGACGCAGTCCGCGCGAAGCACCAGGTGCGCATCGAGACGCTGGCCGCCGACCTCAGCCAGGATGAGGAGCGCGAGCGCCTGCATGCCGCCTTCCCCGACATCGACATCCTGGTGAACAACGCCGGCGCCATTCCCGCCGGGCGCCTGGCCGACATCCCGATCGCGCGCTGGAAGCAGGCCTGGGACCTCAAGGTCATGGGCTATGTCCATCTGTGCCAGCTTTATCTGCCCGTGATGGAGGCGCGCGGTGCGGGCGCCATCGTCAACATCATCGGCATGGCGGGGCGCGCGCCGCGCGCGGGCTACATCTGCGGCGGCGCGGGCAATGCGGCGCTGATCGCCTTCACATCGGCGCTCGGCGCGGCGGCGCAGACCTCGGGCGTGAAGGTCGTCGGCATCAATCCGGCGGCGACCAAGACCGACCGCATGGTCACGCAGGCGCGCACCAACGCGAAGCTGAAGTTCGGCGACGAGGAGCGATGGGCCGAGACGCTGACCGGCCTGCCCTTCGGCCGCCCGATCGAGGCGTCGGAGATCGCGGACCTCGCGGTGTTCCTCGCTTCCCCGCGCGGGCACTACGTGAACGGGACGGTGGTGGACGTGGATGGCGGGGGCATGTTCCGTGCCTGATGCGCCGCGGCCCGGCCGCGGGGCCGGGCGCGGCGTCCAACCCGGGAGGGCGTCATGAAGGCCTACGTGATCGCGCTGGAGACCATCCACGACCAGACGATGTTCGATGCCTACCGCCAGCAGGTGATGCCGACCCTGGCGACCTTCGGCGGCACCTTCGTGGTGCGCGGCGGGCACCTGACGGTGCTCGAGGGCGACTGGCCCCACCAGCGCACCGTTATCATCGAATTCCCGTCCCGCGAGGCGGCGGAGGGCTGGTACGCCTCCCCCGCCTACCAGGCGGTGATCGGGCTGCGGCAGGGTAGCTCCAGCGGCAGCCTCGTGATCGTCGACGGGCCGGGCTGACACCTGGAGCAGCGTCCGATCGGATGGAACCGCCGCGCGGTTCCATCCGATCGGACATAAGCTGCTCTGGATAATTGTTTTCTGGAGCAAGAAGGCTTCACCTTCCTGCCCCTTGGACGCCGGGCAGGCCGCAGTCGCGGCCTCGGCCCTTTGTGCCGCAAGTCGGAACCCGTGCGATTCGCATGAACGCCGGCCGCGCCGGCACCCGCCTCACCCCGCGCGGGACAGCCGCGCGAGCGTCGCGCCCGCTTCATCCGTCAGGTGCAGGAGGCCGTTCTCCGTTCGCCATCCGCGCACGCCGGCGAGCGCCTCGTGGAAGCGCCGTTCCTGGTCCATCGCGGCGGGCACGCAGGCCATTTGGGTGCTGGCCATCTGCTGGAAGCGAAGCTTCGCGCCGTCCAGCACGTAGCCGCCGGTGAAGCGGTTGCAGCCGCCGCTGCCGAAGGCGCGGCCGGCGGCATCGAGCGTGAGCGTCGTCTGGAGCCGGTCCACAACGCCGCGGCCGCCGATATCCTCCGCCAGCCAGAGCGGGCCGACCGGGTCCGCGCCCGGCGCCGCCGCGCCATCCCGCGCGCGGACGAGCAGGATCTCGGCCGTCGTGCCCGCGCCCGTCGACAGCACGGGATGCACCGCGTCGCTGCGGAAGGCGACCTGGTCGCCGAACAGCAGGCGCGCGCGCACCGCATAGCGGCCGCGCGACGACACGCGCGCCGGGTCGTAAGGCAGGGAAAAGGGGATCGGGACCTGCCCGGTCACCGGGATGCGCGCGGCCGCGATGCGCTCGGACGGCGCATCGGCGCGGGAGATGTCGAGCAGTTCCACCTCCAGCACCGCGCCGGGGCGGAGTGCGATGCGTTCCCGGTAGGTCGCGGTGCCCGTGATGGCGGCGCCCTCGGCCGCGGCGGGCGCGGCAAGGCCTAGGAACAGGAAGATGCGGCGTGGCGTGTCCATGGCGCCGCAGCATAACGCCCCGTGGGGCTGTTTTCCGGCATGAAGGGCGCCCCCGCATGGCGCCGAATGCGCGCGGCGGGCCATGGTGATGCAGGCGCTGCATGCCGCACGCCAGCCGTGCCGAAACCCGAACCTCCACGGCGTTGGGGGCGGCGATAACCGGCGGACGAAGGTTCGACCTCCGGCCCGCAGGGCCGAGCGCCCGAACGGGCGCCGCGGCCTGTGCCGCGATGCCAGGCCGCGCGGCGGCGCGGCGCCCGGCGTCAGGCGTTGAGCAGCAGGTCCCGCGCCGCGTTCAGCCGTGCCGCCAGCCAGGCGCTGCCGCCCTGGTCGGGATGCGCCGTGCGCATCAGGCGGCGATGCGCTGCGCGGATCTCGGCCGCGCTCGCTCCCTCCGCCAGGCCCAGGATCTCGAACGCCTCGGCGCGCGTCAGCGGCCCGTCCGCCGCCGGCGCGGCGCCCTCCCGCCAGTCCGGGTGGCTGCGGTCGAGCCAGGCTTCGAGCAGCGGCACGCTCTCCGGGTCCTCCGCCGCGCATTCCGCCAGCAGGTCGCGCAGCGCCGGCAGATCGAGGTCCCCGAGGTCCGCCCCGGCATGGCGGCCACGCCGGACGCTGCCGGTCATGCGGCCGCTGTCGTGGTGCAGCACCATCTCGAGCATCGCGGTCTCGACGCGGCTTTCCTGCCCCGGGCTCGCCTGGCCGCCGCGGGCGAAGGTGCGCGCGCTGCGCCAGGACCGCCAGGCCTGCAGCAGCAGCGGCGCCAGGAAGGCCAGCGTCCAGAGCGCCTGGAACCCCCGCCCGCTGAGCAGCAGCGCCGTGAGCAGCACGGCCCCGATGCCGCCCACCACCCAGGCCAGCGCCATCTTCACGCGCGCCACCGGCGCGTTGGCGAAGCCACGCGCCAGCAGACCCAGCACCAGCAGCGCCCCGGCGCCGAGCGCGAGCCAGGTCATCGGCCGCGCCCCGGCGCCGGCAATTGCCCCGCGATCCGCGCCGCGACCGGCCCCTTGAGTCCCGCGAGCGCCGGGCGCCCGCCCGCGGCAAAGACCGCGACCGCGCGCAGCAGGTCGCGCAGCGTGCCGGCGGCCGCGGAATCGAAGGGCGCATAGGCGCCGCCCGACACCTTCGCCATCTGCCGGAAGGCGTTGCCCGCGACCGGGTTGGCGCCCTCGTGGAAGCAGAAGACCGGCGTGCCGAACAGGCCGAGCTCCCCGGCCGCGTGGCAGGCGGCGTCGACATCCTCCTCCACCGCGTCCCCCACCAGCACCAGCGCGCCCACCTTGTCGCGCCGTGTCTCGGCGAGGGTGTGGCGCAGCGCGCGCAGGATCTGCGTCTGCCCGCCGAGGCAGGTGACGGTCGACATCCGCCGCGCCAGTTCCGCGCCGTCGGTCAGGAAGGGTGTGGCGGCGAATTCCATGAAGCCCCGCCAATACGCCAGCGAAACAGCCAGCCCGCCGAGGTCGCGGGTCGCGAGGAACATCTCGCCGGTCAGGGCGCAGGCGCGGTCCCAGGCCGGCTGGCGCGACGCCGTGGCATCCACGCAGAACACGAGCCGCCCCGGCTTCCCCCGTGCCGGTCGCACGGCGGGCATGCGCGCGACCTTGTCGAGGAAGGTGGCGACGTCGGTGCCGGGACCGGTGCGGGCGGGGGGGCGGCTCATGGTGGTTGCGATGATGTCCCTTCTCGGTCCCTCATGTGAAATCGCTCACACTCCGCGCCAAGGGCTGGGCCGCGATGCTGGCGCGGGATGGCCGGCCGGGGTTTACTGCACGGCCGAAACAGGAGGGGTCCCGGGATGAAGGTGACAGGTACGACCGGCTTCAGGGCTCTCGCGCTCGCAACCGTGGCGGGCGTGGCCTTGGCGGGCGGCATGGCGGCGGCGCAGAAGCCCGCCGCACCCGGCGCGCCGGTCCAGGCGCTGCCGACCGCGAAGCCCCCGCCGCTCGGCGCGCCGATGCAGGCGCAGCCGGCGCCCGCGCCGCGCGTGGCCCCGGCGCCCCCCGTGGTCCAGGCACCGCCCGCCGCGCCGCCTCCGGCTGTCGCCGCGCCTGCCGTGCCGGCGAACGAACCCGCCGCCATCACGCGGCTTCGCGGCATGCTCGGGGCGCGCGTGCAGCTGACCTACGCCACGGCCGAGGCGCTCGACGCCACCGGGGAACAGGTCCGCATGAGCGGCGTCGTGCTCCAGCAGGACTCGAAGCGCGCGACGGCGGCCGAGGTTACCATCGCGGGGCTCCGCCCCGACGGCGTGACCGAGGCCGTGATCACGGGCTTCGCGACGCGGGAGGGCAACACCGAGGTGCGCGTCGCGCGCCTGCGCGTCGCCGGCCTGACCGTGCCGCCCGCGGCCGGCGGCCCGCCCGACCCCGAGAAGGTCCGGCTCGAGGCGCTGACGCTCGAGGGGGTGCAGACCTCGGGCGACCTCGACATGCGCCTCGCCTCCGTTTCGCTCGAGAACTGGATCGCCGGCCAGCCCGTGCGCTTCGCGATGATCGGGCTTGCGCTGAACGGCCTCGACGGCGGCGTGGTCGACGGCGTGCGCCTGGCACGCTTCGCGCTCGAGGGGATCGACATCGGCGCCTACGTCTCGGCCCTGATGCGCGAGCAGGCACCGCCCAACATGGTCGGCCGCGCGACGATGGAGGCCGACGGGCTCACGATGACCGGCGGTGGCCGCTCGGTCGGCGCGATGCGCGAGATGCGCCTCACCGCCGACGTCACGCGCCCCGACGGGTCCGGCACGGGCACGATCGCCTTCCGCGGCATCCGCGTCGAACCCGTGCCGATGCTGGCCGAATGGCTGACGCGCTTCGGCTACCAGGCGGTCGAGGCCGAGATCACCGCAGGCACCACCTATGACGCCGGGACGGGCCGGGTCGAGCTCAGCGACCTGACCGTGGCGGGCCGGGATGTGGGCACGCTGTCCTTCTCACTGGTGATGGACGGCGTGACGCAGGCGCGCGCGCAGTCCGCCGCCTTCCAGGAGATGCGCCTCATCTCGATGGGCCTGACCTATGCCGATGCGTCGCTGTTCCGGCGTTTCGTCGCCATGCAGTCGGCCCAGACCCGCACGCCCGAGCCGCAGCTGCGCGAGCAGTTCGCCGCCATGGCCGGCGGTGCGCTGAGCCAGCCCGGACAGGCCGCGCTCGACCCGATCCGCAACGCCGTGCAGCGCTTCATCCGGGGCGAGGCGCAGACGGTCGCGATCCGCGTCAACCCGCCGCAGCCGATCAAGCTCGGCGACCTGCAGGGCGGCCCGCCGGGCAGCGCCGGTGACGCGCAGCGCATGTTCGGGGTGACCGCCGAGGCCCGATGAGGTCCCCGGCGCACCGCCCGCCGGGGGCGGCGCCGTGCTGACCGCCTTCCGCCTGGTCTGGCGCCGCAAGCGGTGGCGCCACGGCCGGCCGCGGCTGCGCTACCCGCTTGCCTGGCTGGCCGCCATGGTGGCGCTGTTCGTCGCCGCCATGGCGGTGTTCGAGGATCTGGCGCCGGATGAGAGCCTGTGGCTCGCCGTCGTGACGCTGACCACGGTGGGCTACGGCGACGTCACGCCGAAGACCGTGCCGGGCCGGGCGGCGACGGTGCTGCTGCTGCTACTGGGTGGCGTCTTCGTCGTGGCCAAGGTCGCATCCGACTGGTTCGAGTGGCGGGAAGAAGTGCGCGCGCGCAAGCGCAGCGGATCCTGGGGGTGGGGTATGGACGGCCATGTGCTCGTCGTCGGCACGCCGGAGGGCGATGCCGTGCGCTTCTTCCGTGGGCTCGTGCGACAATTGCGCGGCACGCCGGGGTATCGCGAGGTGCCGATGCTGCTGCTGACACGTGCCTTCGCCGGGCGTCCCGACGGCCTTCCGCAGGCGCTCTGCGACGAGGGCCTGGTGCATGTCGAGGGCGCGCCGACCGACGAGGATGCGCTTCGCCTGGCGGATGCGCCGCGCGCGGCGGCCGTCATCGTGCTGGCCGAACGGCCGGAGGATGCCGTCTCGGACGCGATCTCGGCGGATGTGGTGGCGCGGGTGCGCGCGATGGCCGACGGAGCGCCGCCCACCGTCGTCACCGAATGCGTGGACGACCGCAATCGCGCCCGGCTGCTGGCCGCCGGCGCGGCCGCCGCGGTGCGGCCGCTCCGCACCTATCCCGAGATGCTGGCCCGCGCGCTGGTGGCGCCGGGCGCCGAGCGGCTGCTCGAGGACCTGTTCTCCTCCGAGGGCAACGAGCTGTTCCGCGTCGTGCTGCCCAAGCCCTGGCGCGGGCCGTGGTCGAAGGTGGCCGCGGTGCTGGCCGAGCGCGGCCTCGGCACCGCGATCGCCTACAGCCCGCCGGGCGGCGAGGCGCGCCTGAACCCCGCCGGCACCGAGGATGTCGAAGCCGGTGCGATCTACGTCATCCTGCGCGAGGACCGGAAGGCCGAGGTCGAGGCGCTGGCTCGGATGGTAGCCGGCGACTGATATTGCCGGGAAGGTCGGGGGAGGGGCACCTTCCCCATGCCCCCTCCCTTCCCTGGCAATTGGCGAGGACCCTGGTGGGTGGGGCGCCGAGGGGAGACGTTCCCTTCTTTCACGCCCATTCTCGCGCCATCCCATCCACGGCCATCACCCCGGCCGTTCAGCCCGCGCCGTCGCCGCGTCCTCGCGACCGGTCCCGCGACTGCGGCGTCGGCAGGACTGCGAGCGCGACCCGGCCGGGCATTTCCCCATCGGCAGGCCTTCCCCTAGGCTGCCCCCGTGCCGGATGCGCCGGGCCATCCGGCAAACCGCGCCGGCCGCCGGAGCCCGCGCCATGCATGCCTGCCTCCCCCCGCTCGACGTCACGCCGCACCCGTCCTGGCGCGCGCCGCCGCTGTCCTGCGACTGCCATTTCCACATCTTCGGACCCTATGACCGCTTCCCGCTCGATGCCGGGCGGCACTACGACCCGGCGCCGGCGCTGATCCCGGCCTATCTGCGCGTCGCCGAGGCGCTCGGGATCGAGCGCATGGTGATCGTGCAGCCCTCGGTCTACGGCACGGACAATGCGTGCTCGCTGGATGCCGCGGCGCGGTTCGGGCTCGACCGCGCGCGCGTGGTGGCGGTGGTGGACGACGGCTTCGACGCCGCCGCGCTGGCCGACCTGCACGCCAAGGGCACGCGCGGCGTGCGGTTCAACGCGGTGTCGGGCAACGGCACGCCGCTCGACCAGCTGGATGCGCTGGCGCGGCGGATCGCGCCGCTCGGCTGGCACCTGCAGGTCTATGCGACCGGGGCGATCCTGGCGGACCTCGCCCCGCGCCTTGCGGCGCTGCCGGTCGAGGTGGTGGTGGACCACATGGGCGGCGTGCGCACCGCCGACGGGCTCGACGGCGCCGGCTTCCGCGCGCTGCTGGCGCTGCTCGAGACCGGGCGCGCCTGGGTGAAGCTGAGCGGCTACCGTATCTCCTCGGCCGGGCCGCCCTTCCACGACGTGGCGCCCTTCGCGCGCGCGCTGCTCGATGCGGCGCCGGACCGCTGCCTCTGGGGGACGGACTGGCCGCACCCGTCCCTGTCGGACTGGATGCCGGAGGATGGCGCACTGTTCGACCGGCTGGGCGAATGGGCACCCTCGGCCGCGGAGCGGCGGCGCGTGCTCGTGGACAACCCGGCGCGGCTCTACGGGTTCTGACGCCGGCACCCCGCGTCGTCGAGCGCATGACGCGGGGGGAGACGGGAATCTCTCCCCTCGGCCCCCCCCACAACCTTCCTTGTCATCTGGCGCCGACCTCCCGGGACCGGCGCCAGGTGCCAAAGAAGGGAGGGGGATCGGGGGAGGTTCTCCTCCCCCGACCTTCAAGGCCGAACATGTGCCCGGCGGACTAACGCGGCGGCAGCACCCGCGCGGCCCGAAAGCCGTCCACCTGGCGGTCGAACATCGCCCAGGAATCGACGAAGCCCGTGAAGCCGGCGCTGCGCGCCGCGGTCATGGACGCCAGCACGTCGTAGTCCATGTTCAGGAAGAAATCCGCGAAGTCCCACGACGCGACCTGCGCCAGCGGCAGAACCAGCCCGTGGCGCGCGCGGATCGCCTCCCACACCGGGTCCTTGTCCGCCATCCAGCGCGCCATCGTCATCGGCCGCGGTCGGCCGCAGGGCAGGCCGAACAGCTCCGCCATATGCGGCCAGAGGTCGCACCAGCGGAAGGCGTCGCCATTGGTGATGTTGAAGGCGCGGTTGGCGCAGCGCGGCTCCCGCAGCATCCAGAGCACGCCCTCGGCCAGCAGCGACGCCTCCGTCACCTCGTGCAGCGCGGTCCAGGCGCCGGGCCTGCCGGGGAAGTCGAAAGGCACGCCCAACTCGCGGCAGATCGCGGCATGGGCGCCGAGCGTCGAGACGATGTTGCGCGCCCGCCCGGGCGCCACGTCGAGCACGAAGTTCGGCCGGCTCGCCGACCATGACCATGCCTTGCCCTGCTGCCGCGCGGCGACCAGGTCCTGCTGGTCGTAGTAGAAATTGGGCGGCATGTGGCGCGGGTCGTCCTCCCGCGCAGGGGTGCGGAAGGGGCCGATGTGCAGCCCGTACCATTTGCCGCCGTGGATCATGTGGATGTGCGCGAAGCGCGGCAGCGCCGCCTCCGCCGCGTCGAGCAAGTTGCGCAGCATCGCGACGTTCGCCGCCACGTCCTCGACGCCGCTTTCGCCGTGCGGCGCGCGGGAGGCGTAGACGACATGCGTGATGTCGGGGCGCGTGGCGAGCGCCGCACGCAGCCCGGCCGGGTCGGTCAGGTCCGCCTCGATCCAGGCGCCCGCGCCCGCGGGGCGGCGGCGGGACAGGCCGACCGCCTCGATGTCCGGCGTCGCGGCCGCGCGTTCCATGATGCGCGTCGCCGCCGCGCCGCTGGCGCCGGCGACGAGCAGGGTGCGGTCTGCAGTCATGCTGGAACTCCGATGATGCCGGGCGACGCGCGCCGCTACGGGAGAACCAGCTCCCAAACGCTGATCTCGTCGCCGATCGCCCGGGTCGGCGCAATCGGCGTGTCATGCTGATCGAATACCATCATCGAGCCATTGCCGGTGTTCCAGCGATTCTGTGGAGCCGAGTTGCTGGCGTTGCAGTGCAGGACGAAATGGTTGGCGCGCGCGTTCGTCGCCTTGTGCGACACGGTGTTCGCGGTGACGATGTGCACGTCGTACATCTTGTTGGGCTTGCGCTGCGCCAGCACGCCGATGTCGTGCTCCATGCAGACCTCGATGGCGAAGCGGTATGACCGGCCGCCGAACCGGAGCTTGAAGTCGTTGTCGGTCGTGCCTTGCCGGAACTGACCGACGCCGCCGGCACCGGTTTCGCCACCCCAGCTGCTCTTGTCGTATTCCATGAACTGACCGCCATACAGGATCGGCACGCGGTTCAGGTAGTCGGTCGCCAGCGCATCCTTCTTGCTGCCGGAATACGTGACCATGGAGCCGGGAACGAGGATGAGGTTGCGCGCTGCGTAGAGATCCTTCAGCGCGCTCACCAGCGTCTTGAACTCCGCCTTGGGCAACGCCTGGCTGCCGAAAAAGAACTCCGGCGCGACGAAGCAATAGAGCTTCGTGTCGTCCAGCTGGCTGCCGAACGCCTGGAACATCGAGAGCTTGAGGGCGCGCAATCGGTCCAGGACGCCGGCGTTGCCGAAGTCCCGACTGCCCTCGCCGCCGTCGTAGCAGCACATGCCAACGATGAAATCCATGATGGGTCGCTCTCAACCGGGGGTAGGAAATCAACGTCGACTCTAACTCCATAGTCGTCAACGGCTCTGGGACCGCCCCTCCGGAAGGATCGTTCCCGACCGCTTCGCAACGGACCAGGCGCCCGGGCCGCTGGTCGTCAAGGCGTGGGCCGTCAACCGAGGACGCGGCCTTGCAAGCCGCCATGCGCCCGGCCACGCTCCGCGGCAACAAGGATCGGAGGAACGCCCATGACGACGCGCGCGCTCGCGGAATTCGTCGCCGCCCTGCGGCCGGAGGACCTGCCGCCCGAGGTGACGGCGCAGGCGGCGCGCGTGGTGCTCGACGCGCTGGGCTGCGCGGTTGCCGCATGGACCGAGGATCCCGCCAAGGCGCGGATCGCGCGCGACATCGCGGCGATGTATCCGGCCGCACCGGGCGCCGGCGTGATCGGTGCACGCGGTGTCTCGGCACAGCCGGCCTTCGCCGCGCTGGCGAACGGCATCCTGGTGAATGCCGCCGACAACGACGACACGCACAAGCGCGCGCTTCTGCATGTGGGCTCGGTCGTGGTGCCGGCGGCTCTCGCGCTGGCCGAGACGCGGGGCCTGTCGGGCGCGCGGCTGCTGGCGGCCGTGGTCGCGGGCTACGAGGTCGCCGTGCGCGTCGGCATGGCGGTGATGCCGACGCATTACCGCTTCTGGCATTCGACCGCGACGAACGGCACCTTCGGCGGCGCGGCGAGCGCGGCGCATGCGATGGGCCTCGACGCCGATGGCGTGCAACGCGCGCTCGGGCTCGCGGGCACGCAGGCCGCGGGCCTCAACACCTTCTTCGAATCCGGCGACATGACGAAAAGCCTGCATCCGGGCAAGGCGGCGCTGAACGGCGTGCTTTCGGCGCAGCTGGCGGATCTCGGCATGACGGCGCCGCCCGGCATCCTGGAACACCCGAAGGGCTACCTCGCCGCCTTTTCGCTTGAGCCCGACGCGGCGGCGCTGACGAAGGGCCTCGGCTCGGACTGGGAGATCCTGCAGAACGGCTTCAAGTTCTTCCCGTCGATCCTCGCGAGCCATTCGCCGATCCAGGCGACGCTCTCGATCGTGGCGAAGCACCGGCCCGACCCCGCGCGCATCGCGCGCATCACGAACGAGACCTACAACACGGTGCTGAGCCATTTCTCCAGCAAGGAGGCCGCGACGGTCATGGCCGCGCGCGTCTCCGTGCCCTACTGCATCGCCGCCGCCGCGGTGGATGGCGCCCTGACCCAGGCGCAGTTCGCGCCAGGCCGCATCCACGACCCGATGATCCGCCAGGTGCTGGCCCGCACCGAGGTCATCGCCGACCCGGAGCTGAACACGCTCTACCCCGCGAATTTCCCGGCCCGCGTCACCATCACGATGGAGGACGGCACGTCGTTCCAGGATATCGTGATGCTGCCCAAGGGCGACCCCGGCGCGCCGCTGAGCGATGCGGAGCTCGAGGACAAGTTCCGTACCAATGTCGAACCGGTCTTCGGCGCCGCGCAGGTGACGCGGCTGCGCGACGCGGTGCTGCGTCTCGCCCAGGGCGGCGAGGTCAGCGCGGTGTCCGCGCTTCTCGTCCCCGGCGGCTGAGGCGGCGCGCGATCGGCTCCTCCCGGAAGTCGTCCTCGGTCGTGTCGATGATCCATGGCAGCCGCGCGCCTGGCGGGCGGAGCAGCGCGGCGGTCGAGGCCTGGCCGCGCGCATGCCATTCGCCGCGCCGCGCCGGCGCCGTGACGAGTTCGTCCCAGGAGAGCCGCCGCGTGTGGCGCCCGATCGCCCCGAGCGTCTCCACCTCCACCCCCGAACCGTCCGCCGCGATGCGCGTGACGTAGAGCGAGCGGTAGAGCTCCATCCCGAGCGCGAAGGCCGCCATGATGGGCGCCAGGATCAGCAGTGCCGTGGCGTCCTGGTCGCCGCTGCCCATACGGATCAGCAGCCCGAGCGCCAGGAACAGCGCCGCCACCGCCCAGAACCCCCATTGCAGCAGCCGCACGCGCCAGGCGCGCCTGTTCGCGTAGAGGACCTCCAAGCGTGCCTCAGCGCACCCAGGCGCCCTGGCGCATCAGCGGCTCGGCGCGGCCCTCGGCGTCGATCCCGTCCACGTCGGTTTCGGGCGAACCGATCATCCAGTCGACATGGATCAGGCTGCGGTTGGCGCCGCGCGCGTCGAGCTCTGCCTCGGTCAGATCCTGGTCCACGAAGCATTTGGAATAGGCCTGGCCGAGCGCGATGTGGCTCGCCGCGTTCTCGTCGAACAGCGTGTTCAGGAACAGGATGCCGGTGGCCGCGATCGGGTTGGCGGCCGGCACCAGCGCGACCTCGCCCAGGCGCCGCGCGCCCTCGTCCGTGTCGATCATCCGCTGCAGCACGTCCTGCCCGGTGCTCGCGCTCGCTTCGACGATGACGCCGCCGGCAAAGCGCACGCGGATGTCGCGGATCAGCGTGCCCTGGTAGGCGAGCGGCTTGGTCGCCGCCACCACGCCCTCGGTCTTCGCGGCATGGGGGGTCGTGAAGACTTCCTCGGTCGGGATGTTCGGGTTGCCGGTGGCGCCGTTCAGCGCCGTGGTCACGCCACCCGACCAGGCATGGCCATCCGCCAGCCCCACCACCAGGTCGGTGCCCGGGCCGGTGAAGCGCAGCGCGGCGTAGCGGCGTTCGTTCAACATCGCGCGCCGCGCCACCAGCGCCGCGTTGTGCGCCGCCCAGGCCGCGACCGGGTCCGGCGCATCGGCGCGGGACGCGGCGAAGATTGCATCCCAGAGCCGTGCCACCGCCGCGGCCTCATCCATCTCGGGGAAGACCGCCCGCGCCCAGGCCGGCGTCGCGCCCGCCACCAGCGTCCAGTTGATGGCCGAGGTGGTGATGAGTTCCATCGCCGGCCGATAGGCCTTGGATCGCGCCTTGTTGGCGCGCGCGACGCGGGCCGCGTCCTCCTGCGCCAGCAGCATCGGGTCGTCGCCTACGATCGCGAGCCGCGCGGCGCCGCCGCGGAAGGCCGCCGCCATGCCGTCGAACAGCCAGGCGGGCGCCACGTCGAAGGCGTCGTCCGCGGCGAGGCGGTAGCGCGCCAGCACGGCGCGGTCGTCGTGGAACAGTGTCGTCACGAGCGAGGCGCCGGCGCGATAGGCGGCCTCCGTGATGCGCCGCGCCAGCGCCACATGCTCGAGCGAGGCGGTCATCACCACCTCCTGGCCGCGCTGCAGGCCGAGCCCGACCTGGACGGCGAGGTCGGCCAGCCGGTCGAGCTTCGCCTCGAAGGCAAGGGGGGCGGAGACGGAAACATGGTCGTTCATGCAGGCACCCTTGCGCGGTCGCCGGCCAGCACGAAGCCCTCATACCCGTTCGCGGCGACCTCGGCGCAGATCCGGCGATACCGCGCCATGCCGCCGGCATAGGGCATGAAGACCCGGGGCTTGCCCGGCACGTTGGCGCCCAGATACCAGGAATGGCCGGCCTCGGGCATCAGGGTCGCGTTGGCCGCGTCGTTCACATGCGCCACCCAGCGGTCCATGGCGTCCTCGGTCGGCTCCATCGTGGCGGCGCCGGTTGCGCGCAGATGCGCGATGGCATCGGTGATCCACTCGACATGCTGTTCGATCGCGACCGGCATGTTGGTCAGCACGGACGGGCTGCCCGGCCCCGTCACGATGAACAGGTTCGGGAAGCCCGCCGCCTGCAGGCCGAGATGCGTGCGCGGCCCGGCCGCCCAGGCCTCGGCCAGCGGCAGCCCGTCGCGGCCGGTAACGTTCATCCGCAGCAGCGCGCCCGTCATGGCGTCGAAGCCCGTCGCGAAGACGATGATGTCGAGTGGATGCTCCGTGCCGCTGCGCAGCCTGACGCCCGTGGGCGTGATGCGCTCGACCGGGTCGGCGCGGACATCCACCAGCGTCACGTTGTCGCGGTTGAAGGTCTCGAAGTACCCAGTGTCGATCGGCGGGCGCTTGGTCGCGAAGGGGTGGTCGACCTCGGCCAGCAGCGCCGCGGTGGCGGGGTCCTTCACCACCTCTCGGATGCGGGCCTTGATGAACGCCGCGGCGGTGGCGTTGGCCGCGCGGTCGGTCAGGATGTCGCGGAAGGTGGCACGCAGCGCGAGGCCGCCCTTCTCCCAGGCGGCGCGGTACAGCGCCTCGCGCTCGGCGTCGTCCACATCATGCGCGGAGCGTTCGCCGAGCGGCCAGGGATGGCCGTTCGGGGTGCTGTGCATCGCCTGCCGGATCTCGGCCGCATGCGCCTTCGCCCAGGCCTTGAAGGTGTCGTCCAGCGGCCGGTTGCGCGCCGGGATCGAGTAGTTCGCCGTGCGCTGGAAGACCGTGAGATGCGCGGCGGCCTCGGCCAGCACCGGCGCGGCCTGGATGCCGGTCGATCCCGTGCCGATCATGCCGACGCGCTTGCCCGCCACGTCCACGCCCCCGTGCGGCCAGGTGCCGGTGTGGAACCATTCGCCCGCGAAATCGCCGAGCCCCGGGATGTCGGGCACATTGGCCGAGGACAGGCAGCCCACCGCCGTGACCAGGTAGCGCGCCGCGTAGCGCCGCCCGTCCTCTGTCCGCAGGCGCCAGAGCGTCGCCGCCCCGTCCCATTCCGCCGCCGCGACGCGCGCGCCGAAGGTCATGTCGCGCTTCAGGTCGAGCCGGTCCGCGACATGATTCAGGTAACGCAGGATCTCCGGCTGCTGCGGGTAGCGTTCCGACCAGTCCCAGGATTGCAGCAGCTCGTCGGAGAAATAGAAGGCATAGGCGTGGCTTTCGGAATCGCAGCGCGCCCCGGGGTAGCGGTTCCACCACCAGGTGCCGCCGACGCCGTCGGCCGCCTCCAGCACATGCGCCGACAGGCCGAGCCGGTCGCGCAGGCAATGCAACTGGTACAGGCCCGCGAAGCCCGCGCCGACGATCAGCGCGTCGAAGACTTGTGTGCCCGCGCCGTCGCGGGACGTGACCTCGGACATGTCGCCTCCGTTTCCTGGCGGGACGGAGTGTCGGGCGCCGGCGCGCGCGCCGCAAGCGCCGGGTCAGCCGCGCGCGGCCTCGGCCTCCGCCACGCGCTTCGCCGCGGCCACGAAGCCATCGGGGTTGAGCGAGATGGAATCGATCCCCTGTTCGACCAGGAAGGCCGCGAAATCCGGGTGGTTGGACGGTGCCTCGCCGCAGATGCCGACCTTGGAGCCCACGGCATGGGCGCGGCGGATCACCTCGGCGATCATGGCCTTCACGGCCGGGTCCCGTTCGTCGAACAGGGCGCGGAGTTCCGTCGAATCCCGGTCCACGCCCAGCACCAGCTGCGTCAGGTCGTTCGAGCCGATCGAGAAGCCGTCGAAGCGCGCGGCGAAGGCCTCGGCCAGGATGACGTTGGACGGGATCTCGCACATCACGAAGACCTGAAGCCCGCCCTCGCCGCGCCTGAGCCCGTGTTCCGCCATCACCGCCAGAACGCGGTCGGCCTCGGCGGGCGTGCGGCAGAAGGGGACCATGAGCACGATGTTGTCGCAGCCGATCTCGTCGCGCGCCTTGCGCATCGCCCGACATTCCAGCGCGAAGCCGTCGCGGTAGCGGTCGGAGTAGTAGCGCGACGCGCCGCGCAGGCCGAGCATCGGGTTCTCCTCCGCCGGTTCGAACTGCTCGCCGCCCACCAGGTGGGCGTATTCGTTTGACTTGAAGTCGGACAGCCGCACGATGACCGGCCGCGGATGGAAGGGGGCGGCGATGCGCGCCACGCCGCGCGCCAGCGTGTCCACGAAATAGGTCGCGCGGTCGGGGAAGCGCCGTGTCATGCGCGCGATCTCGCGCTTCGCCTCCGCGTCCCGCAAGTCGTCAAAGCGCAGCAGCGCCATCGGATGCGCCTTCACCACCGCGCTGATGATGAATTCCATGCGCGCGAGCCCGACGCCGGCCGCCGGCAGGCGCCACCAGCGCATCGCCCCGGCGGGGCTCGCGATGTTCAGCATCATCCGCGTCCGCGTCTCGGGGATCGAGGCGAGGTCGATGTCGCGCGCCTCGAAGGGCAGGGTGCCGTCGAAGACCTGGCCTTCGTCCCCCTCGGCGCAGGACAGCGTCACCTCCTGCCCGTCGCTCAGCACCGCCGTTGCGCGGCCGGTGCCGATCACCGCCGGCAGGCCGAGTTCCCGGCTGACGATGGCTGCATGGCTAGTGGCGCCGCCATGGTCGGTGACGATGCCGGCCGCCTTCTTCATCAGCGGCACCCAATCGGGATCGGTTGCCTCGGCCACCAGCACGGCGCCTTCGGGGAAGTCGGCGATGCCCGAGGGGTCGTGCACGACGCGCACGGGGCCGGCGGCGATCGCCTCCCCCACCGCGGCGCCGGTCAGGATGGGCGTCGCCTTGGCCTTGAGCCGCCATGACCGCAGCATGGCGCCCTGGCGCGCGCCGTGCACCGTCTCGGGCCGCGCCTGCAGGATGAAGAGCTCCCCGGTCTCGCCGTCGCGCGCCCATTCCATGTCCATGGGCCGGCCGTAATGCGCCTCGATAGCGACCGCCCAGCGCGCCAGCGCCAGGATCTCGTGGTCGGCCAGGACGAAGCCCTCGCGTTCCGCCCGGCGCGTCGCGACCAGCGCCGTGCGCGCGCTGCCGCCGGCGCCGTAAACCATCTTGCGCGCCTTGGCCCCGCAGGTCTTCTCCAGGATCGGCACCTTCGCCGCGTCGTCCAGCGGGGTCTTGAACACGAGGTAGCGGTCGGGATCGACCAGGCCCTGCACCACGGTCTCACCCAGCCCCCAGGCGGCGCTGATCACGATCACGCCGGGGAAGCCGCTTTCCGTGTCGATCGAGAACATCACGCCCGACCCACCGGTATCGGCGCGCACCATGAGCTGCACGCCGACCGACAGCGCCACCTTGTCGTGCTCGAAGCCCTGCATCTCCCGGTAGGAGATGGCACGGTCGGTGTAGAGCGATGCGTAGCAGGCGCGGCAGGCGTCCAGCAGCGCGCCCTCCCCGCGGACGTTCAGGAAGGTCTCCTGCTGCCCAGCGAAGGAGGCCGTGGGCAGGTCCTCGGCGGTGGCGGAGGAGCGTACCGCCACCGCCGGGTCCGCCCGGCCGGTGCGCCGCGCGAGTTCGCGGTAGGCCACGCGGATCGCCTCCGCCGTCGCGGCCGGCAGCGCGCTGTCGAGGATGGCGCGCCGGATCGCGGCGCCGGCCTCCTGCAGGCTCGCCCGGCTGGCGTGGTAGTCCTCGAGCCGCGCGGCGATGACAGGGCCGAGCCCGTTCGCCGCCAGGTGGTCGCGGAAGGCCGCTGCCGTGGTCGCGAAGCCGTCCGGCACGCGGATCCCGGCCGCCGCGAGCCCGCGCAGCATCTCCCCCAGGGAGGCGTTCTTGCCGCCGACGCGCCCGACATCACCGATGCCGACATCGCCGAACCACAGCACCGCATCGTCCTGCATGGCGGTTCCTCCCGTCGCGTGGCGTCCAGATGCGCGCGGGCGGCGTGGCGGCGCCTTGATGCGGCGCAAGGCGCGGCGCGTTCCGCGCGGCGAGCATGCGGCACGAACGGAGGACGCCATGGACGCCGACAGGATCCTCGCCGAGGTCGCCGCCGAACGCGCGCGCCAGGACGGCCGCTGGGGCGGCGCCGAGCACGATGACGCCATGACGATGGACGCCTTCGCGCAGCTGATCGCCGACTACGCCGGCTGGGCGCGCGTCAAGGCGCGGGAGGGCACCTTCGACGAGGCGCGGCAGCGGCTCGTGCAGGCGGCCGCCCTGGCCGTCGCCGCCATCGAGCGGCTGGACCGCGACCTGGCCGGCCGCAGCGCCCCCGCGGATACGCCGGGCGGCCTCGGCTGGGAATAGCGGCGTTCCCCTGCCAGGGGACGGGCCGGGTGTCCCGGCGCCGCGCTACAGCGGCACTTCGGGCGCCGCGCGCTCCTTCGCCTCCTCCGGGATCTCGGTCATCGTCGCCTCGGTCAGCAGCAGGATGCCGGCGACCGAGACGGCGTTCTCGAGCGCGATGCGCACGACCTTCGCCGGATCGACGATGCCGGCCTCGACCAGGTCGACATACTCCTTCCGAGCCGCGTCGAAGCCGATGCCGGGCGCGGCGTCCAGCATGCGTGCCACCGCGGCGCCGCCATCCACGCCGGAATTCTCCGCGATCTGGCGCGCCGGCGCCTCCAGGGCACGGCGCAGGATGCGCACGCCCGTGCGCTCGTCTCCGTCCACCTCTGCCGCCGCCGCGTCCACCGCCGCCGCGCAGCGCAGCAGCGCGAGCCCGCCGCCCGGCACGATCCCTTCCGCCACCGCGGCCTTGGTCGCGCTGATGGCGTCGTCCAGCCCGTCCTTCTTCGCCTTCATCTCGGCCTCCGACGGCGCGCCGACGCGGATCACCGCGACGCCGCCCGCGAGCTTCGCCAGGCGTTCCTCGAGCTTTTCCCGGTCGTAGTCGCCGGTGGCGCGCTCGATCTCGCGCCGGATCTGCTCGACCCTCGCGGCAATCTGCGCCTTGTCGCCGCCGCCGCCGACGATGATCGTGTCCTCCTTGTCGACCACCACGCGCGAGGCGCGGCCCAGCGCGGCGAGCGTCGCCTTCTCGAGCGTCAGCCCGAGTTCCTCCGACACCATCTCGCCGCCCGTGAGGACGGCGATGTCCTGCAGCATCGCCTTCCGCCGGTCGCCGAAGCCCGGCGCCTTCACCGCGCAGCACCGCAGCGCGCCGCGCACATGATTCACGATGAGGGTGGCGAGCGCCTCGCCCTCGATGTCCTCGGCCACCACGAGCACCGGGCGCGCCGTCTTGGCGATCTGCTCGAGCAGCGGCACGAGGTCCTTGATGGCGCCGATCCGCCGGTCGGTGACGAGGACATGCGCGTCCTCCAGCACCGCCTCCATCTTCTCGGGGTCCGTGACGAAATAGGGGGAGACGTAGCCGCGGTCGAACTTCATGCCCTCGACCACGTCGAGCACCGTCTCGGTGGTCTTGGATTCCTCAACCGTGATCACCCCCTCGGGGCCGATGCGTTCCATCGCGTCGGCGACGAGCGCGCCGACGGCGTCGTCGTTATGCGCGGAGATGGCGGCGACCTGCGCGCGTTCCGCCCGCGTGCGGACCGGGCGCGCCATGGCCTGCAGCGCGCCGGTCGCCGCGCGCGCGGCGCGTTCGAGCCCGCGGCGGATGTCGACAGCCGATGCGCCGGCGACGACGTTGCGCATGCCCTCGGCCAGCATTGCCTCGGCCAGGATGGTCGCGGTGCTGGTGCCGTCGCCTACGACGTCGCCGGTCTTCTCGGCGGCCTGGCGCAGCATCTGCGCGCCGAGGTTCTCCTCCGGGTCCGGCAGGTCGAATTCCTTGGCGATGGTCACGCCGTCGTTGCACACGAGCGGCGTGCCCCATCTGCGCTGGATGAGCACCGACTTGGACCGGGGCCCGAGCGTGACGCGCACCGCGTCGGCGAGCTGTGCGGCACCGCGCAGGATGCGCTCGCGCGCCGCCGAACGGAACAGGACCTTCTTGTGGGTCATGATGGAGCACCCTTCTTCGCGCGCCATTGCACGCAGGGTTGGATGCACCATCATGCAGGGCTGAGTCTGGCCGTCCTTGCGTCAGGTCAATCGCGCGGCGGGGCGCGTCTTGCCGGGATTGCGCGCGCTTCGCGGCGATGGGCGGTCGCGACGGGCAGGGCGCGCCGTATGCCTTGTCCCGGCCTGCCGCGAAACGGCTGCGCGGTCACGCGCCGGGGCGGGCCTCGAGCGCCGCGAGCCGGGCCTCGACCCGGTCCGCCTGGTGTGCCGCGAGCGCGGCCAGCGTCTCGGCCAGCAGGCGCTGCGCCGCGGCGAGTTCGGCCGGGCGCATGGCCTCGAGGCCGGCGCGCAGCCGCGCCAGCGCGTCCGCGAGGTCGCCGCCGGCGGGCGCCGGCGCCGCGGCCGCCGCGGCCGGCGCTGGCGCTGCCTTCGCGCCGGGCGGCGCCGGCGGTGGGTCCCCCTCGAAGCGCAGCACCACGCCGAGGCCGCGCGCCTCGGCGCTGTTGGCGACATCGGTGACGATGCGCCGGCGTTGGTCGGGACGGTTCTCGACCTTCTCGAGGTGGTGGCGGTAGCCGTCCTCGTCAGGCCAGCGGTTCAGGATCACGGTGTAGAGGTTGACGACGAATTCGTGATCGCTGCCGGCGAGCAGCTCGGTGCCGTTGACCTCTCGCATCGTGGCGGATCCTCCGTGGGTGGCGCGGGCCGATGAATGGCGATCCGGGCGCCGAGGTCAACGGCGCGCGGCGAAGAAGGCGCGCAGCAGGGCGGCGGCCTCTGTTTCGCGCAACCCGCCGATGACCTCCGGCACGTGGTGGCAGGACGGCGCGGCGAAGACGCGCGCGCCATGGTCCACGCCGCCGCCCTTGGGGTCGTAGGCACCGAAGACCAGGCGCCTGAGGCGGAAAAAGGACGCCGCTTGGGCGCACATCGGGCAGGGCTCGAGTGTCACGGTCAAGGTGCAGCCGGGCAGGCGAGGTGACCCGAGGCGGCGCGCGGCCTCGCGCAGCGCCAGCAGTTCTGCGTGGGCCGACGGGTCGTTCCGCGCCTCGACCTCGTTACCGGCGGCGGCGAGGAGCGTCCCGGCCTCGTCGGTGACGACGGCGCCGACGGGGACCTCCCCGCGCGCAGCGGCGGCGCGGGCCTGGTCGAGGGCGAGGTCCATGGGCGTCACGGCACGCGCCATCGCAGGGCAGCAGGCCCGGCGCAAGTCAGCGCGCCGGGTTGCGGCGGCAGCGATGCCGGCCGCATGCAAGGTCCAGGGGCGGACCAGGCCCGAAGGCGGAGGCGCGCCGCGTGCGGGTGCGCCCCGCCCGTCAGCCGCGTGCGGCGGGAACCGGCGCGGGGGCCGGGGCCGGGGCCGGGGCCGGGGCCGGGGCGGGCGGCGGGGGCTGCTGCGCGCAGGCGGCGGCGAAGAGCACCGGCGCCAGCAGCGCGAGCATTGCCGAGCGGCGCAGGAAACGGGCGCGCAGGGACGGCTTGGGGGCAGTGGACATCTGCATCTCCTTCTTCGATCGGCTCTTGGATAATAAGTGATTGAAGGGCATTTCTCCGGGCGAAGTCAAACGACCCGTTACACGGATGGCCAGGAATCATGGAGCAGAGGTGGTGCTGACGCCGCAGCGCAGGGCCGGGATGGACGAGGAACAGGCAGTGGCATCCGACCGGACCGGTCTTTCCCGTCGCGGGGCGCTGTCGGGCGGGGTGATGGCGATCGCCTCGGCATGCGGGCTTGGGGCATGTGCGTCGGGTCCGCCGCGGCCGCTGCCGCTGCAGTTGACCGATGCGGACAACGACCTCGGCCGGATGATCAACGCCCCGGGCGGGCCGGTGGTGGCCGGCGGGCGGCTGAATGCGGAGGCGCTGCGGCGGTTCTATGGGCAGCGAAGCTTCACGCCGGTCTGGTCTGGTCGCGGAGCGCAGGCCGAGGCGATGGTGGCCGCGGTGCTGCGCGCCGGCGACCACGGGCTTGACCCGGAACTGTTCCACGCGCCCCTGTTGGAGCGGCGGTGGCAGGTCTCGCCGCTGCGGCGGGAGCTGCTGCTGACGGACGCGGTGCTGTCCTATGCCGATGCGCTGGCGCATGGCGCGGTGCCGGTGGAACGGCGGAAGGATTTCGAAGCACTGGCGCCGGATCGGATCGACGTCTCGGCGGCCGTCGATGCGGCGATCGGGCGGTGGGATCCGGTGTCGGCGATCGAGGCGCTGGCGCCGGCGACGACGACCTACCGGGCCTTGCGCGAGGAATTGCGCGCGCCGCGCGAGGAGCCACGCGCCCGGCGGGCGGGCCTGAGCCGGCGGGCGGCGGCGGCGGCTGCGCGGGCGGCGGCGGAGCGGCACCGGAGCATCGTCGTGGGCCTCGAGCGGGAGCGCTGGCTGCCGCGTACGCTGCCGTCGGAGCGCGTCTGGGTGAACGTGCCCGAACAGCAGCTCGTGATGTATCATGGCGCATATCCGGCATTCACGACGCGGGTGGTGGTCGGCGACAATTCCGAACGCAACCAGAGCCCCGAGTTTGACGCGCTGATCGAGGCGAGCTTCTTCAACCCGCCCTGGATCGTGCCGCGCGACGTCGTCGCGTTGGAGATCCTGCCGCGGCTGGAGCGCGACCCGGACTACCTCGCGCGCAACAGGATGAGGCTGCTGCCGAACGGTGAGGTGGAGCAATCGGCAGGGCCTGATGCGGGCCTCGGCTTCCTGTTGTTCGAGATGCCGAACCGGTTCGACGTCTACCTGCACGACACGCCGAGCCGGTACCTGTTCAGCCGGAGCAACCGGCGGATGAGCCGCGGCTGCATCCGCGTCGAGAATCCGCGCGAACTGGCGGCACGGCTGCTGCGCGAGCCGATCGAGGCGGTGGAGCGGAGGATCGAGGAAGGGCGCACGACGCGGACGGCGCTGCCGAGGCCGATGCCGGTCTTCGTGACGTACCAGACCGCGGTCGCGGATCCCGACGGCGTGGTGAAGGTCCACGACGATTTCTACGGGCGCGACGAGGAACTCTGGCGGCGGCTGCAGAAGCAGCCGGTTGCGTAGGGGCGCGCCCCTGGCTGCGTGAAGAGTCTCGGCCCCGGAGTGCCGGGGGCCTGTCGCCCTCCGGCCGGTTGCGTTTCCGGGACGGCGCGGCCCGCCCCGCCGTCAGGGCAGCGCCGCCGTCCGGAACAGCGTCACCCGCAGGCCGCCATGCGGCACCGGCGGTCCCGGCGGCAGGAAGGGCAGGCCCGTGGCGTGGGCCAGTTTCGCGTCCGCCGCCAGCAGCCCGACCCGCCAGCCGCCGAAATGCGCCGCCAGCGTCCGGCCGAGCGCCTGGTAGAGCGGGGCCAGGGACTTCGCCTCCCCCAGCCGCGTGCCGTAGGGCGGGTTGACCATCACCAGGCCCGGCGGGCCCTCGGGCGGGCGGGCCTCGCTGACCGCGGCCACGCGGAATTCCGTCCAGGCCGCGACGCCGGCGCGTTCGGCATTGGCCCGGCTCATCGCGACCGCCCCGGCGTCCCGGTCGGCGCCCACGAAGCGCGCGGCGGGCGGCGGGCGGGTCTTGGGTTCGCGCATCCGCGCCCAGGCGTCCGCATCGAAGGTGGCCAGTTTCTCGAAGGCGAAGTGCCGCGCGCGGCCAGGGTTGAGGCGGGCGGCGATCTCGGCGGCCTCGATGACGAAGGTGCCGGAGCCGCACATCGGGTCGAGCACCGGCTCGGTCCCGTCGAAGCCGCATTGGCGCAGGAACAGGGCGGCCAGCGTCTCGCGGAGCGGCGCCGCATTGACCTCCTGCTTGAAGCCGCGGCGATGCAGCGGCTCGCCCGAGGTGTCGAGGCTGAGGGTGCAGAGGTCGTGGTCGAGGCGCGCCATCACCGTGACCTCGGCCTCCGGGTCGTGGCGGGCGCCCGTGGTCGCGGCGATGGCGGTCGCGATCCGTTCGGCGGCGGCGCCGGAATGCCAGATGCGCGACTTCGTGCAGGTGGCCTCGATCCGGAAAGGGGTGTCGGCACGCAGCAGCGCGGTCCAGGGCACGCGCCGCGCCAGGCTGTCGAGATGCGCGAGATGCGTGACGTGGAAGCCCGCGATGCGGACCAGGACGCGGGTCGCGCCGCGGATCCAGAGATTGGCGCGCCAGGCGTCGGCCCAGGCGCCGCGCGTGACGACGCCGCCCGGGACCGCCTTCGGGCGCTTGAAGCCCTTGAGGCCGACTTCCTCCGCCAGCACGGCCTCGAGCCCCGGGGCGGTGGCGAGGAAGATCTCGAGGTCGGTGTCCGGCTTCATGGGCCGGGCGGGTGTAGCGGCGCCGCGGTGCCGCGGCCAGGGCGGCGGCGGGCCCGCCGCGGCGTCATGTGCCGGCGACGCTGCCCGGGTCGCAATTCGCCCCGCAGACCACGACACCCGCCAGCGCCCCCTTGGGCGGCGCCCAGGCGCCGGAGAGGATCGCCGCCAGCGCCGTCGCGCCGCCAGGCTCGGCCACGATGCGCAGCCGGTCCCAGAGCCAGCGCTGCGCCCCGCGGATCGCGTCGTCCTTCACCACCACGCAGCGCCCCCCCTGCCGCATCATGATCTCGAAGGCGAGGGTGCCGACGCGGCGCGCGCCCAGGCTGTCGGCTGCGATGCCGCCGGAGGGCACGTCCATCGGCTGGCTCGCCATGCCCGCGACGAACAGGGTGGGGCATTCGTCGGGCTCGACGATCACCATCTCGATCCGGCCGTCGTACCAGGAGGCGATGCCGCCATAGAGGCCGCCGCCGCCGGCCGCGACCAGCACATGGGTCAGTTCCGGCGCGTCCTCCTCGAATTCCAGGCCGACGGTGCCCTGGCCGGCCAGGACCTCCTCCTGGTCGTAGGCGTGCACGATCAGCGCGCCGGTCTCGGCGGCGCGGGCCTCGCTGGCCTGGCGGGCCTGGTCGTAGGCGGTGCCGCCGACGGTGAGCGTCGCGCCGGTCGCGGCGATGCGCGCGCGCTTGGCCTCGGGCGTGATCTCCGGGACGAAGATCTCGGCCTTCATCTTCAGCACCTGCGCGGCATGCGCGACCGCCAGGCCGTGGTTGCCGCCGGACGCGGCGACGACGCCCGCCGCCGGCACCCTGGCCGAGAGCAGTCGGTTGAAGGCGCCGCGCGGCTTGAACGACCCCGTCACCTGCAGTTGCTCGAGCTTCAGCGTCAGCGGCGCGTCGAGGCCGGTCTCCGCGGGGGCGAGGCGGATCACCGGCGTGCGGCGGACATGGGGGGCGATGCGCCCCGCGGCGGCGCGGATGTCGTCCTGGGTCGGCATATTCGGAAGGTGACACCGAGGCCCGGCGGCGTCCATCGGCGGGGCGCTTTCCCCGATGCCCCATTTCTGCCATGGTCCGGCGCGCTGACAGGGTGGCCCTGCTGGGATGCTGGTCCATGGAAGTTGTGCCGCGCGTGACGGAGCGGCCGTTTTGCTGCTGGGCCCGCCGGGCGCCGGCAAGTCCGACCTTTTGCTGCGGCTGATGGGCCGGGGCTGGTCGCTGGTGGCCGACGACCAGGTGGTGCTGGACGGCTTCGGCGTGGCCGCGCCGCCAGCGCTGCAGGGCATGCTGGAGGTGCGCGGCCTCGGCATCTTCCAGGGGCTGCCGGTGGCGCGCGGCGCACGCCTTGCGCTGGTTGCCGAACTCGTGGCGCGGGAGGCGGTGGCGCGGCTGCCGCTGCCCGCGCGCTGGGCGCCGGCGGAGGTGCCGCGCGTCGCGCTGCACGGCTTCGACGCCTCGGCCTGCGATAAGCTCGGCTATGCGCTGGATGCGGCGCTCGGCCGGCTGGCGCAGCGCGCCGGGGCCTTCGCGGCGTGATGGACGGGGGCATGGCGGCACGGCGGCAGGTGGTGCTGGTGACCGGCCTTTCGGGCGCCGGGAAGGCGTCGATCCTGCGCGTGCTCGAGGACCTCGGCTACGAGACCGTGGACAACCCGCCGCTGTCGGTGCTGGAGGCGCTGGTCGGGGATGGCGCACAGCCGCTCGCGGCCGGGGTGGACAGCCGCACGCGGGATTTCGACGGTGCCGCCGTCGCCGCGCTGCTCGAGCGCCTGCGGCTGCGGCCCGACATCGCCGTGACGCTGGTCTTCGCGACCGCCGAACCCGACGTGCTGCTGCGCCGCTACACCGAGACGCGGCGGCGCCATCCCCTCGCGCCCGGCGGGCCGCTCGGCGCCAGCGTCGCCGAGGGCATCGCGCGGGAGGAGGCGCTGCTCGCGCCGCTCCGCACCACGGCCGAGATGGTGGTGGACACCTCGGACCTGCCGCTGCCCGCGCTCCGGCGCATGATCGAGCGGCGCTTCGGGATCGAGGGCGGGCCGGGCATGGCCGTCTCGGTCGTCTCCTTCGCCTTTCCCCGGGGCCTGCCGCGGGAGGCGGACCTGGTGTTCGACCTGCGCTTCCTGCGCAACCCGCACTATGTGGATGCGCTACGGCCGCTGACCGGGCGGGACCCGGCCGTGGCCGCGCATATCGAGGCCGACCCCGACTTCGCGCCGTTCTGGCGGTGCATGACCGAAATGCTCAGCCCGCTCTTGCCCCGCTACGCGCAGGAGGGGAAGAAGTACCTCACCGTCGCGATGGGCTGCACGGGCGGGCGGCATCGGTCCGTCCTGGCGGCCGAGCGGCTGGCGGAACACCTGAGGGCGGGGGGCTGGCCTGTTGATTTGGCCCATCGCGAACTGGCGGCCGAAGGTGGGCAGGATGCCCCCGGCCGCCGAGCGGGGCGGGAGGCCCTGACGCAGACATCATGATCGGTATGGTACTCGTCACCCATGGCCGGCTGGCCGAGGAATTGCGGCACGCCATGGAGCACGTGGTCGGCCCGCAGACGGCGGTCGCGACGGTATGCATCGGGGCGGAGGACGACCTCGACCATACCCGCGCCGACATCCGCCGCTCGATCGAGGAGGTGGACCAGGGCGACGGCGTCGTGGTCATGACCGACATGTTCGGCGGCACGCCATCGAATCTCGCGATGCAGATGACCGGCGACGGCAAGCCGGTCGAGGTGCTGGCGGGCGTGAACCTGCCGCTGTTGGTGAAGTTCGCCAGGGTTCGCGGCAGCGAACCCCTGGCCGAGGCGGTGGACCACGCCAAGGCGGCCGGGCGGAAATACATCGCGAGCGGGCGGGACGTGGCGGCCGGGGCGCCCGCCGCCCCACCCAGGAGGGACGGCGCGTGAACGAATGGCCCGACGAGCCCGGCGCCAGGGTGCCGCCGGAGATGTCCGAGGCGTCCGCCGACCCCTGCGGCTGCGACCCGGGCCAATCCGGCCTCGTGCTCCGGCGCAGCGTCGTGATCCCGAACAGCCGCGGCCTGCATGCGCGCGCCGCCGCGAAGCTCGTGACCATGGCCGAGCGCTTCTCGGCGTGCGTCAACGTCGTGCGCGGCGGGGAGAGCGTGCCCGCCTGCTCGATCATGGGGTTGATGATGCTGGGCGCCGGCCAGGGCGCCGAGGTCACGATCGAGGCCGAGGGCTGGGACGCAAAGGAGGCGCTCGACGCTGTGGCCGGGCTGGTCGAGGCCGGCTTCCATGAAGACTGAGCCCGGCAAGGCGAAGGGCAAGCCGCAGGCGCGCGAAGTCGCGGTGCGCGGCATCGCGGTCTCCCCCGGTGTCGCCATCGGCGCGGTCTTCGACACCACCGACCCGCCGGCCGAGGCGCCGCGCCGCGGCATCGTGGCCGAGCAGGCGGAGGAGGAGCGCCAGAAGCTCGCGGCCGCCGTCGCCTTCTCCCGCAAGCAGGTCGCGAAGCTCAAGACCCGTATCGGCGTGCTGCCCGAGGAGGCGCAGGAGGAGATCGCCCCGCTGCTCGACGCGCACCTGATGATGCTCGGCAATTCGCGGCTGATCCGCGGCGCGCGCAAGCGAATCGAGACGGAGCTGCTCTCGGCCGAGACCGCGGTGCTGGTCGAGAGCGAGGACATCCGCGCGGCGATCCTGGGGGCGAAGGACGACGACAAGGCGGGGCTCGCGCGGCGCGCCAACGAGGTGCGCGACATCGCCCGCCGCCTGGTCCGCAACCTGACCGCGACGCCCTTCCGCAGCCTCAAGGACCTGCCCGAGGGCTGCATCCTGGTGGCCGAGGAGCTGACGCCGGCGGATGCCGCGCTGCTCGACCCCGCGCGCATCGCCGGCGTCGCGACCGAGGAAGGCGGCACGGACGGGCATACCGCCATCATGCTGCGCGCGCTGGGCATCCCCGCGGTGCTCGGTGCCCATGGCCTGACCGAGGCGGCGAGCCGTGGCGACCAGGCGGTGCTCGACGGTTCGGCCGGCGTCGTCACGGTGCATCCCTCGGCCGCGACGCTCGCCGAGGGCAGGGCCCGGCTGGCCGCCTTCGCCAAGGAACGCGCGAAGCTGTCGCGCCTCCGGCGCCTGCCGGCCGAGACGACGGACGGGGAGGTGGTCGAGCTGCAGGCCAACCTCGAGATCCCGCAGGAGCTGCCGCTGATCGCGCAGGCCGGCGCGCAGGGGATCGGCCTGCTGCGCACCGAGTTCCTGTTCATGAACCGCGAGGACCTGCCCGACGAGGACGCGCAGGTCGAGGCCTACACCCAGATCGTCGAGGCGATGGAAGGCCAGCCCGTGACCATCCGCGTGCTCGACTGGGGCGGCGAGAAGGACATGGAGGCGCTGGCCGAGGGCGTGGTGCCCGTCCATGCCGGCGCCAACCCCGCGCTCGGCCTGCGTGGCCTGCGGATGCTGCTGAAGCGGCCCGAGCTGCTCGAGGTGCAGTTCGCCGCCGTGCTGCGCGTGGCCGCCGCCGCCGGCGACGGCGAGGTGCGCCTGCTGCTGCCCATGGTGACGGTCCCCGAGGAGGTGAAGCAGGCGCGCGAGATCTACGAGCGCGTCGCGCGACGGCTGCGTCGTCGTGGCGAGAAGCTGCCCGAGAAGCTGCCCGCGCTCGGCGTCATGATCGAGACGCCGGGGGCGGCGCTAGCTGCCGACGCCATTGCGCTCGAGGCCGATTTCTTCGCCATCGGCACCAACGACCTGGCGATGTACACGCTGGCGGTGGATCGCGGCGAGGTGGACGTGGCCCACCTGTACGACCCGCTGCATCCGGCGGTGCTGCGGCTCGTGCAGTTCGCGACCGAGGCGGCGCTGCGGCTGCGCATGCCGGTCTCGATCTGCGGCGAGATGGCGGGCAACCCGCAGCTCACGCCGCTGCTGCTCGGCCTCGGCGTGCGGACCTTCTCGATGAATGCCTCCGCCATCCCGCGCGTGAAGCAGGCGGTGCGCGCGCTCGACATCGGCGACTGCGCGCGCTTCGCACGGCGGGTGATGGAGCAGTCCGACCCCGTGCGCATCCGCGAGCTGGTGGCGGGCTTCGCGCAGGGGCTTACGGAGCGCGGCTGACGCTTCGCCCCCGCGGGGGTGAAGCGTTTCACCCTGCCCCGGTTTCGCCCTTGTTCCGCCCGCGCGATGTCTCGCGTCGCCTGCAGGTTTGACCCCAGCAGCAAGGGAGACCTTCGCCATGGGCCACATCCGCCGCGCCGCCGTGACCGGACTTTTCGCGCTCTGGCTCGCGCCGCTCTCGGCCGATGCCGGGAGCCAGTCCTCGGACAGTTCCTCCAACTGCTCGAATGGCCGCTGCACGGTCGTCGAGCGCTTCCATGTCGAGGACGACCGCGGCCGCCGCGGCTGGGTGCGGACCGAGACTTGGCGGGAGCGCGGCGCCCGCCCCGCATCGCGTGTCGCGGAAGGCGGCGACCGGACGCGCCGGTTGCGCGACCGCGAGGACGACGACGACGACGATTGAAGCCGCGGCCGGCGGGCCGTTTCCGGCTGCGCGGAAAGCGCAGTAGCCTTCCGGCAAAGCGGGACCGTGCCCCGCCGCGACCGGGAGGACTGCATGAGCGTCGTCGAGACGGAGCGCCACGGCCAGGTGCTGGTGGTGCGCATGAACCGGCCCGAGCGGCTGAACGCGCTGAACACCGAGATGCGCGTCGAACTGGCCAAGGCCTGGACCGCCTTCCGCCACGACGAAGGGCTCGATGTCGCGATCCTGACCGGCACCGGCCGCGCCTTCTGCGCCGGTGAGGACATGAAGGAATCGCTCGCGAACCGCACGCCCGGCGGCACGCCGCTCGACATCGCCAACCCCTTCAACGACGGCACGCTGGAGAAGCCGGTCATCGCCGCGGTGAACGGCTTCGCCATGGGCGGCGGCTTCATGCTGGTGGAGCGGACGGACCTGCGCGTCGCCGCGACGACTGCGGTCTTCGAGGTGTCGGAGGCGAAGCGCTGGCTGCTCGGCGGCTACGACCACGGGATGCTGGCGAACCTGGCCTTCCCGGTCGCGATGGAGATGGCGCTCGGATTCCGCTTCACCGCCGAGCGCTTCCACCAGCTGGGCTTCGTCAACCGCCTGGTGGCGCCCGGGGAAGAAGTGGCCGAGGCGCTGCGCATGGCGGAGCACCTGCTGTCTCTGCCGCCGGCGTCGCGCGTCAACACGGTGCACATGATGCGGCTGATGCGCCCGCGCCCGAGTGCAGCGCAGCAGGCGCTGGCCGCGCGGCTGCACGAGCACGGCGCCAAGGGCGACCTGCTGGAGAGTCGCGCGGCCTTCGCCGAGAAGCGGGCGCCGAACTGGCAGGGGTGGGAGGATCCGGCGGACCGGTACCGGCTGCCGGGGCTGGAGGGGTAGGGGCGGCGCCGCCTCGCGGCCTCAGCGCGCCTCGGCCGCGAGCTTCGCCATCGCGGCGCGGTAGGTTTCCTCGAACAGGGCGTCGAGCGCCGGGTTCACGCCCTTGCAGCCATCCGCCACGCGCCCGGCCCAGCCCACGTATTCGGTGCGCCGCGCGTGGTTCCAGCTGGCCGGCGGGCTGTCGGCGATGGCCCGCAGGTTCGAGATCTTGTCGGCCAGCTTCAGCTGCTTCGCCGCCGCGGATTTCTTCGGCGCCAGGCTGACCTGCAGCGCCTTTCGCGTCTCCTTGGGCAGGGCCTTGTCGTCTGTCGCCTCGGCGACCAGGGCCGCGACCTCCTCCCCGAAGGCGGCGACGAGGTCGGCATGCGTCGCCTCGGTGTCCTCGACCGTGTCGTGCAGCAGACCGGCCAGGATCGCCTCCTGCGGCGCGCCGGCCTCGGCGAGGATGGCGGCGACCTCGATCACATGGTTCACGTAGGGCTCGGCGGCAGCGCCCTTGCGCACCTGGCCGGCATGGGCGCGGGCGGCAAAGAGGGTGGCGCGGAGGATTTCGGCGGCGGGGTCTTTGTGATGGTCCATCAGGGCTTCGAAGCTTCATCCACTTGAATGGGCGGAACGGTGAAGGTCGGCCAACGATGCGGTTCCTCGCAGGAAGCCGTCTCGCCAGGGTCTGTCAGCCGGCGCAGCCGACATTCACCAGCGCGCCTGCGCCTTCAGGACCGAAGGCGGCGCACCATCGCCGGCATCCACGCGCGTTTTCCAGCCTTTGCTGAGAAGAGCACGGAGTTCCGCCGCATCGTCGCAGACCCGCGCATCGCGGAACCGATGCTGCCCGGGCGGGAATGCGACGATCCGACCCATCCTGTCGGTCGCGACATGGCCTGTGTAGGCGCGGCCGCGATTCGGGCCGCGTTCATAAACTCCGTCGACTGGCAGATGCGGCAGCCGCATGGGCTTAGGTGTTCATCGCGTCAAAGAAGTCCTGGTTCGTCTTGCTGTACTTCAGCTTGTCGGTCAGGAACTCCATCGCGTCCTGCGTGCCCATCGGGTTCAGGATGCGGCGCAGCACCCACATCTTGGACAGCGTGCCGCGATCGACCAGCAGTTCCTCCTTGCGGGTGCCCGACTTCGTGATGTCGATGGCCGGGAAGACGCGCTTGTCGGACAGCTTGCGGTCCAGGATGATCTCGGAGTTGCCGGTGCCCTTGAACTCCTCGAAGATCACCTCGTCCATGCGGCTGCCGGTGTCGATCAGCGCGGTGGCGATGATGGTGAGGCTGCCGCCTTCCTCGATGTTGCGCGCCGCGCCGAAGAAGCGCTTCGGGCGCTGCAGGGCATTGGCGTCCACGCCGCCGGTCAGCACCTTGCCGCTCGACGGGACGACGCTGTTGTAGGCGCGGCCCAGGCGAGTGATCGAATCCAGCAGGATCACCACGTCGCGCTTGTGCTCGACCAGGCGCTTGGCCTTCTCGAGCACCATCTCGGTCACCTGCACGTGGCGCGTCGCCGGCTCGTCGAAGGTGGAGGCCAGGACCTCCCCCTTCACGGTGCGCGCCATGTCGGTCACTTCCTCGGGCCGCTCGTCGATCAGCAGCACCATCAGGAAGACCTCGGGGTTGTTGGCCGAGATCGACTTCGCGATGTTCTGCAGCATCACGGTCTTGCCGGTGCGCGGCGGTGCGACGATCAGCGCGCGCTGGCCCATGCCGATCGGCGCGATCAGGTCGATGACGCGATGCGTGTTGTCCTTGGTGGGGGACTTCGCGACGCTCTCGACCTCCGGGTTCTCCATCTTGAGCCGGCGGCTCGGATACAGCGGGGTCAGGTTGTCGAAGTTGATGCGGTGCTTGAGCGCCTCGGGCGGCTCGAAGTTGATGTTGTTGACCTTCAACATCGCGAAGTAGCGCTCGCCGTCCTTGGGCGCGCGGATCTGGCCGTCCACCGTGTCGCCGGTGCGAAGGCCGAAGCGGCGCACCTGGGCCGGCGAGATGTAGATGTCGTCCGGTCCGGGCAGGAAGTTCGCCTGCGGGCTGCGGAGGTACCCGAACCCGTCCGGCAGGATTTCCAGCGTGCCCTCCCCGAAGATCGCCTGCTCGTTGTCCGCGAGCTGCTTCAGGATGGCGAACAGCATGTCCTGCTTGCGCAGGCTGGACGCGTTCTCGACACCCACTTCCTCAGCGAAGGCGAGGAGGTCGGCGGGGCTTTTCGTCTTGAGTTCGGAGAGGTGCATGGGTCCTGGACGGCGTCCGAGAGCGGGGGATTGGCCGGGACGTTCCCGCGGGCGGGCCGGCCGAGGCCGGTGCCTGCTCGCCCTGATCGGCGCCGGAAGCCGGCGCGAGGGGCGATGTCCCGAAAAGGAAAGGAAGGAAGTGGCGGCGCCGGGCGCGGAACGCCCCGCACCGCAGGCGGGAAGCAGCGCCGACCCTAGGAAGGCGGGGACGGCCCGTCAACCGGGGATATGCGCCATGCGGCGGATCGGTTCAAGGGCGCCCGCCCTAGGCCGCCGACACCGGCGCCGCGCGGCCCGGCCTCCGCCGCGCGGGGCAAGCTAGAACGGCTTCACGATCACCATGACGACGATCAGGATCAGCGCGAGCGTCGGCACCTCGTTCATGATGCGCCAGTTGCGCTCGCTCCGGGTGTTGGCGTCGGCGGCGAAGCGCGTCCGCGCGGCAGCGAGGTCCATGTGCACCCAGGTCATGGCGAGCAGGCCCGCGACCTTGCCCCACCACCAGCCCGCGCCCCAATCCGCCACGCCCGGCGTCAGCACGAGCAGCAGCCCGAAGGCCCAGGTCCAGAGCATCGCCGGGTTCATGATGGCGCGCAGCAGGCGGCGCTCCATGACCTTGAACAGCTCGGACTGCGCCGAGCCGGCCGCGACCTGGCAGTGATAGACGAACAGTCGCGGCAGGTAGAAAAGCCCCGCCATCCAGGCGAAGGCGCCCAGCAGGTGCATCGCCTTGACCCAGGGATACCAGGGCGCCAGGGCGTCGATCGTCACGCGGCGATGCCCTCCACCAGCGCGACGCTGCCGGTGGTCGAAGCGAGGCGCAGCGCCAGCAGCGGGGCATACTCCGCGCTGTCGTAGAAGGCGCGCGCCGCCGGCATGTCGGGGAATTCCAGGATGACCAGGCGGTTCAGCCCCGGCTCGCCCTCCCGCGCCTCGACCGCCCCGCCGCGGACCAGGTAGCGGCCGCCGAAACGCGCGATCACCGCCGGCACCGCGGCGCGGTATTCCTCGAAGCGCGCGGGGTTGCGCACGGTGATGTTGGCGATGAGATAGGCGGCCATGCCGGTGGTCCCGTCCTGCTGGGCGCGCGAGCATGCTGGGCGGGGCGCGCCGCCGCAAGCGCCGGCCGGGCAGCGCGCGACCGGGGTCGTCGACAGCCCCGCACTGCCGAACGGCAGGCGCCGGGCCTCAGTTCCTCGCCAGGCCGAGGTCGCGCAGCACCACCTGGTTGGCCGCGCTCTCGGCGGCGAAGCTCTCCCGGAACGCCGCGCCCGGCAGGAAGGCCGGCACCGAGGCAAGGCGCTGCGCCGTGGTGCGGAAGCCCTCGCTCGTCACCGCCGCCTCGCAGGCGCGCTCGATCGCGGCCGCGGCGACATCCGGGATGCCGGCCGGCGCGATCAGCCCGCCATGGGAGCTGCCCTGCACGGGGTAGCCGAGCTCGGCCACCGTCGGCACCTCCGGCAGATGCGCCAGGCGTTGCGCGGTCAGCGTCGCGACGGGCGTGAGGCCGGTCGAGGCGGCGATCGACGACGCCTCGACGAAGGCCATGATCTGCCCGCCCAGCGCCGCCTGGCTCATCGGCCCCGCGCCGGTGAAGGACACCATCAGCGCCTCGATGCCCGCGCGCTTCATCAGCGCCGCCATCAGGATGTGCTGCGTGCTGGCATTGCCGGGGGCGCCGTAGACCAGCGCCTCCCGCCCGCGCCGGCCATAGGCGACGAGACCCTGGAAGTCCCGGAACGGCGCGTCCCGCCCGAGAATGACGACCTGCGGGTTGTCGTAGACGCGGCAGAGGAAGCGGAAGCTGTCGAGCCCGTAGGTCAGCGCGATGGCGTGCGGCTGCGCGGTGATCGGGTTGTTCGGCGTGATGCCGATGGTGTGGCCGTCGGCCCGCGCGCGGGCGAGCTCCGCGCTGCCGATCGTGCCCGCCGCGCCGCCGCGGTTCACCACCACCACCGTCTGGCCGAGTGCGCGCGTGAGTTCCGGCTGCAGCGCGCGCGCCATCAGGTCCGTGTTGCCGCCGGGCGGATAGGCGACCATCAGCGTGACCGTCCGGCTGGGGAAGGCCTCCTGCGCGCCGACGGCGGTGGCGAGGAGACAAAGCGCGGCGACGAGTGTGCGGAACATGGCGACCCCTCCCAGGGATGGTTTCGGCCAGCATAGCAGGCCAGTGCGGGGAGGGCCCTGCCTTCCCCGGACCCCACCCGCCAGAGGTCGAAAGGCCTCTGGACACCACCACCGCGCCACCCGCCGATGATGGGCGCCAGGTATCCGTTTCCAAAGGCCCTTCGGCCTTTGGCGAGGCGAGGTGCGGAGAGGGGCAGCGCCCCTCACCGCGAACGCCCTACCCCAGCGTGTGCATGGGCTCCGCGATGGCGCGGTCCATCTGCCACTTCGCCACCGTGTTCCAGCCGCGGTCGTATTGCGGCGGGATGCCGAGCGCGTCGGGGCGCCCGAGTTCCGCCGCCGCGCGCATCGGCCAATAGGGTTCGCGCAGCAGCACCCGCGCCAGCAGGATCAGGTCCGCCTTGCCCTCGGCCAGGATCGCCTGCGCCTGCGCGGGGTCCGTGATCATGCCGACGGCGGCCACGGGAATGCCGGCACCCGTCTTCACCGCCCCCGCCCCCGGCACCTGGTAGCCCGGGCCGAGCGGGATCTTCTGCCCCGCATCGAGCCCGCCGGAGGAGACGTCGATCATGTCGACGCCGATCGCCTTCAGGCGGCGGGCGAGCTCCACGCTCTCCTCCGTCGTCCAGCCGCCCTCGACCCAGTCGGAATGGGAAATGCGGAGCATCAGCGGCATGTCGGCCGGGATGGCGGCGCGTACGGCGGCCGCGGTGTCGCGCGCGAAGCGCGTGCGCCCCTCGAAGTCTCCGCCCCAGGAATCGTTGCGCCGGTTCGAGATCGGGCTGAGGAACTGGTGCATCAGGTAGCCGTGCGCACCGTGCAGCTCGATGATGCGGTAGCCTGCGCGGACGGACCGCTTCGCGGCCTCGACGAAGGCGGCGATGGTGCCGCCGATCTCCTCCTCGGTCATCGCCTTGGGCACGGCGAAGCCCTCGAAGGCCTCGGCCGAGGGCGCGAGGCAGGTCCAGCCCGGCTTGGCCGCGCCGCTGCCCCAGGGCGCCTCCCGCGACGCCTTGCGCCCGGCATGGGCGATCTGGATGGCCGGCACGCTGCCCACGGCGGCGACGGCGGCGGCGATGCGCGCATGGGCGGCGACATGCGCCTCGCTCCAGATGCCGACATCGCCCGGCGTGATGCGCCCTTCCGGCACGACCGCCGAGGCTTCCGTCATCACCATCCCGGCGCCGCCCACGGCGCGGGAGACGAGATGCGCCAGGTGCCAGTCGGTCGGCATGCCGTCGTCGCGGCAGGAGTACATGCACATGGGGGAGACGCCGATGCGGTTCTTCAGCGTGACGCCGCGCAGCGTGAGGGGGGAGAAGAGGTCGGTCACGGTGAGGGAATTCCGTTCGCTGGTGGTGGCGCCCAGGGCGGCAGGCGCCCCAGGCGGTTCTCGAGGACGGCGAACCACTGCGGCTCGCCCGGCGGCCTCCGCAGCAGGCGCCCCGCGGCGTCGGCCGCGAAGCGGGACAGGGTGACGGCGTCGCGCACATTGCCGCCGACCGCGTCGACATGCCCGGATGCCACGCGCAGCACGATGTCGCAATGCATCGGCCGGAACCGCCCGCCATCCGCCGCGCGGTCCCGCCAGGACGCGAGCGGCGCGGCCGAGCGGTCGGCGCAGACGAGGTCCCCCACGCGCGGTGCGCGCGCCCCGGGGTCATGCGGCAGGAAGGGCGCCGTGGCCGGGAAGCGCGCCGCGTCGGCGACCAGCGCATCGAGATAGAAGGCATGCGCGGCCGAGGGTGGGAATTCCCGCGCATCCACCCCCGCCGCGCGCAGCACGAAGGAAATGAAGGCGGCGGACCAGGCGGGCTCGCGCCAGAGGTCGGGGTCCCCCTGTCGGAACCGCGCCCGATTGCGCGCGATTGGGCCCGTGCCTTCCGGCACCGCGCGCCAATAGGCGAGTACGCGCGGAAAATTGGCGCTGTCGGTTTCGCCGGCTGCCGGGGCCTCCGCGGTCTGGCGGCCCCATTCCTCCCATTCCGCGGTCGCGATGCGCAGCATGCGCTCGCGTGCCGCCGGCGGATAGGACAGCGGCGGCTCCGGCGGCGGCGCGGCGCAGGCGGCGAGCAGCGCGCCGAGCAGGATCGCCGCGTGGCGCGTCATGCCGTCAGGCGACCTCGAACAGCCCGGCCGCGCCCTGGCCGCCGCCGACGCACATCGTCACCACGACGTACTTCGCGCCGCGCTTCTTCCCCTCGATCAGCGCATGCCCGGCCATGCGCGCGCCCGACATGCCGTAGGGATGGCCGATCGAGATCGCGCCGCCATCCACGTTCAGCAGGTGGTCCGGGATGCCGAGCCGGTCGCGGCAATACAGCACCTGGCAGGCGAAGGCCTCGTTCAGTTCCCAGAGGCCGATGTCCTCGATCTTGAGGCCATGCTGCTTCAGCAGCTTCGGCACGGCGAAGACCGGGCCGATGCCCATCTCCCCGGGATCGCAGCCGGCCACCGCCATGCCGCGCCAGATGCCCAAGGGGTGCAGCCCGCGGCGGGACGCCTCGGCCTCCTCCATCACCACGCAGGCCGAGGCGCCGTCCGACAATTGGCTGGCATTGCCCGCGGTGACGAACTTCCCCTGCTTGACGACCATGCCGTCCTTGAACACCGGCTGCAGCGATTGCAGGCCTTCGAGCGTGGTATCGGCGCGGTTGCCCTCGTCCTTCTTCAGCGTGGTGGGCACGTCCAGCACCTCGCCGGTTTCCTTGTTGGCGAGCTTCATCACGCTGGGCAGCGGCACGATCTCGTCGTCGAAGGCGCCGCGCGCCTGGGCGGCGGCGGTGCGTTGCTGGCTCTGGAAGGCATAGGCGTCCTGCGCATCCCGCGGCACGCCGTAGCGATCGGCCACGATCTCGGCGGTCTCGAGCATCGACATGTAGAGCGCCGGCACGCGCTCCATCAGCGCGGGGTCGGCGCGGCGGAACCAGTTGGCTTTGTCGTTCTGCACGAGCGAGATGGATTCGAGCCCGCCGCCGACCGCCACCTGCATGCCGTCGTGCAGCACCTGCTTGGCCGCGGTGGCGATGGCCATGAGGCCGGAGGAGCATTGCCGGTCGAGGCTCATGCCCGGCACGCTGTCCGGCAGGCCGGCGGCCAGCGCCACCTGGCGGCCGACATTCGATCCCTGGCAGCCCTGCTGGAGCGCGGCGCCCATGATCACGTCCTCGACCTCGGCGGGATCGAGGCGGGCGCGCTCCACCGCGGCGCGGACGGCGTGGCCGCCCAGCGTCTGCGCGTTGGTGTCGTTGAAGGCGCCGCGATAGGCGCGGCCGATCGGCGTGCGGGCGGTCGAGACGATGACGGCGCTGCGCATGGCGCTTCCTTCCCTGCCGTGGTGGCGTCGGCAGGGTAGCGGAGCCCTCAGGGCGCGCCCAGCCGCTTCCAGACGCCGTCGGCGGTCGCGACGATGCGCTCCCCGCACATGATCTGGCCGCGCACGAAGACGACCGAGCGCGTGGCGCGAACCGCCTCGGCCCGCGCCACCAGGAAATCCCCCGCCTTGGCGCCGGAGACGAAATGCGTGTTGAGCTGGATCGTCACGACCGGCGTGCGCTGCGCCGCCTCCCAGCAGGTCACGCCCAGGATCTGGTCGAGGAAGGTGACCAGCATGCCGCCATGGATGATGCCGTGCGCATTGCCGTGGCGCGGCTCGGCCACCAGGCCGTAGGACCAGCCATCCTCCTCCTTCCGCGACCAGAAGGGGCCGACGAGAAGCGGGAAGCCTTCCTCATGCCAGTGGAGGATCTTCCAGCCATGGGCGGCGGGGTCGAAGGGGGCGGGGGCGTCGGTCATGGCCTTCGCTTCGCCCAGGGCACTGGCGCCGTCAACGGGGGCTGGTAGCGTGCCGCCCATGCGCCTGTTCCACGCCCCCGGTTCCCCCTATGCCCGCATCGCCCGCATGGCGGTGATCGAACTCGGCCTCGAGGACCGCGTGCGGGTGGAGGAGGCGACGCTGCGCGACCCGGCCTCCGTCCTGCTGCCCTTCAACCCGGTCGGCCGCGTGCCGTCGCTGGCGCTGGACGGCGGCGCGACCGTGACCGAGACGACGCCGGTGCTGATGGTGCTGGACAGCCTGGTGGAGCCCGCGCGGCGCCTGCTGCCGGGGCCGGACCGACCGCGCGCGCTGGCGCGGTATGGCCGCGTGCTTGGCATGCTGGACGGCATCGCGGTCTGGAACCGCGAATTGCGCCGGCCGGCGCATGAACGATCCCCGGGCGTGATCGCGCTGGAGGCGCACCGCGCCGTGCGCGTGGCCGATGCGCTGGAACAGGACGTCGCGGCCGGCGGGTTCGCCACGATCGACGCGGCCTGGCTCGCGCTGGTCTCGGTGCTCGGCTACTGCCTCCGCCGGCACAAGGCCTTCGAGTGGCGCCAGGGGCGGCCGGCGCTGGCCGCGCTGTTCGACGCGGCCAGCGCGCGGCCCTCGGTCGCGGCGACCGTCCCGCCCGAAGGCATGGGCGGCACGGCCCCGCCGGTCAGGTGATCAGGATGGCGGGCGGATGTTCCGCGCGCGGATAAGTCCGCCCCACTTCTCGCTCTCCCGCGTCCAGTAGGCGTCGAATTCCGTCGGCGTGCCGCCCACCGGGTCGGCGCCGAGCGCCACGATGCGGGCGCGGAAGGCAGGGTCCTCGACTGCTTCCTTCACCATCATGGCGAGGCGGTTCGCGAGGTCCGCCGGCAGTCCCGCCGGCGCCATCAGCGCCATGTCGGTCGAGGATTCGAAGCCCGCCACGCCGGCTTCCTGCAGTGTCGGCACGTCGGGCGCCAGCGGGCTGCGCGTTGCGGTCGAGACCGCGAGCATCTTCAGGCTACCCGCCTGGCGGTGCGGCAGTGCCGTCACGGCGTCGATGAAGGAGACCTTCGTCTCCCCCGCCAGCACCGCCTGGGCGGATGGCGCGCCGCCGCGATAGGGCACGTGCACCATGTCGAGGTTCGCCGCCGCCAGCAGCAACTCCATCGCGAGGTGGCTGGTCGCGCCGATGCCGGCCGAGGAGAAGTTCACCGTGCCCGGATTGGCCCGGACATGGGCCAGGAACTCGCCGATGTTCGCGACCGGCAGGGAGGGATGGACGCAGAGCGACTGCGCCGTGCGCGCCACCAGGCTGATGCCCGTGAAGGCGCGCCGGTTGTCGTAGGGCAGCGGCGTGATGAGGTGCGGCGCGATCGCATAGGTGCTGTTGGTCGCGAACAGCAGCGTGTAGCCGTCGGGGCGCTGCTGCGCGACATGGTTGTGGCCGATGGTGCCCGAGGCGCCGGCGCGGTTTTCGACCACCACCGCCTGGCCGAGCTTGTCCGAGAAGCGCTGCGCGAACAACCGAGCCATGGTGTCCGAGGAACCGCCCGGCGGCCAGGGATTGACCATCGAGACGGGGCGCGTCGGCCAGGCCTGCGCGCGCGCGGCGCGGAGCGCCGGCAGGGCGAGGGCGGCGGCGAGCAGGGCGCGGCGGGTCGGAGTGCTCATGGGGTTTCTCCCGGCTGTGGCGGACGGATCCCGGCGGGTGTTGCCGGCGGCGCTCGAACGGATCGTTCCCCCGCCGGGCGTCGGGCGCAACCCTCGAACACCGTCGCCGCATGAGCGACGCGATCCCGGCGCCCGGCCGGGCCCCCTCGCGGCGCCTCGGCGGCATGTCGCGCGACCCCGGCTTGCATCCGCCGGGCGTGGGCCAAGGTTGCGGTGGCGATGACAAAACCGCCCCCAGCCCCGATCGAGGTCTTCTATGACGGCGCCTGCCCCGTCTGCGCGCGGGAGATCGCCTTCTACCGCGCCCGCCCGGGCGCCGAGGGGTTGGCCTGGGTCGATGCCGCCGCCGCGGGCCCCGGCCCGCTCGCGCCCGGCCTGACGCAGGAGGCGGCGCTGGCGCGGCTGCATGTGCGCCGTGCGGATGGCAGCCTGGCCAGCGGTGCCGCCGCCTTCGCCGAGATCTGGCGGCGGCTGCCGGGCTTCCGCTGGCTCGGGCGGCTGCTCGGCGTGGCCCCCTTCGGGCTGCTGGCGGAATGGGGCTATCGCTGCTTCCTCAGGCTGCGGCGCGCCTGGCGATGAAGGCCGTCGTGATTGGCGCCTCGGGCGGAATCGGCGCTGCCCTGGCCGATGCGCTGGCGGCGCGCGGCGGGGCGGTGCTGCGTCTCGGCCGCAGCACCGCCCCGCCGCTTGATCTGCTTGACGAGGCCTCGATCGCCGCCGCGGCGGAGGCCGCCGGCCCCAGGCTCGGCTTGGTTCTGGACGCGACCGGCTTCCTCCACGATGCGCGCTTCCGGCCGGAGAAGGCGCTGCGCGAGATCGACGCGGCGCATATGGCCCAGGCCTTCGCGGTCAACGCGGCGGGGCCGGCGCTGCTGATGAAGCACTTCCTGCCCCGGCTCGCGCGGGACGGGCGCGCGGTCTTCGCGACGCTGTCCGCGCGCGTCGGCAGCATCGGCGACAACCGTCTGGGCGGCTGGTACGCCTATCGCGCGTCGAAGGCGGCGCTGAACCAGTTCGTGCGCACGGCGGCAGTGGAGCTGGCACGGACGCGGCCGCACGCCATCTGCGTCGCGCTGCACCCGGGCACGGTCGATACCGGCCTGTCGCAGCCCTTCGCCAAGGGCGGGCTCGACGTCCAGGACGCCGCGACGGCGGCGGTGCGGCTCCTGGCCGTGGTCGACGCCCTGGCACTGGAGCAGAGCGGCGGCTTCTTCGACCACATGGGCGCGCCGATCCCGTTCTGATGCGGCCGGCACTATCGCCGGACGTATCTGCGCGCAGGGTTGACTGGCACCCATCGAAGCGAGCTTCGATGGGACCCGGTGCCGCGGCTGGGCGCGAAATCAAGGCCATAACAGCGGCTGCGCGGCCGCTTCACGCGTCAATGCGTGCGGCCGCTGGCATGGGCGGCGCTCAGGCCACGACGCCGTAGTCCGCGAGGTCGGGCGTCATCGCCTCGATCACGAAGTCCACGAAGGCCGCCGGCGCGTCCAGCCAGAATTCGCGCTCCGAATAGGCGCCGACCATGGCCGCGATGCCGCGCGCCTCGAGCCAGGCGCGCAGCGTGTCGAGGTCGTGTTCCGGCGTGTCGCTCAGGAACGAGACCTGGGAGCGGATCTTGTCCGCGTCGCGGCCCGCGGTGTCGCTGCGGCTGAACTGCAGGTCGATGCCGGCGCCCGGCTGGCGCAGCCAGATGGCCCGGTCGGTGCGGCGCAGGACGACGAAGCCGAGGCGGTCCACGAGCATCTCGACCACCGTGTCGAAATGCTCCCGAGCCAGGCGGTTGGCGACGTGGTTGAAGCGCATGGCGGGTCGGCCCTCCGGGCGGCGCGGCGCCCGCGCGCAGGCTGGCGGGGCGGGGGCGGGCTGTCCAGCGGCGGGGTTGCGGCCCGCGGCGCGCGGCCTGATATCCCGGTCATGCGCCGCATCCGCCTGCTGTTCGTCCTGTTCGTCGTGGTCTTCCTGCTGCCGATCGGCGTCTCGGCGGGGCTCTACCTGCGCGACGGCATCGGCCGGGACTGGTGGGGGGCGGACCGCTCCTCGGCCGGGCTGCTGCCGCCGCCGGCCGAGACGCCAGGTGCCGTGGTGCGCGTCTTCGCAGCGCCGACGGTGCGCTGGCGCGGCATCTTCGCCGTGCATTCCTGGATCGTGCTGAAGCCCGAGGGCGCGCCCGCCTACACGCGCTACGACGTGACCGCCTGGGGCGACCCGCTGCGCGTCAACGGCTTCGTGCCGGACGGCCGCTGGTTCGGCCGCGTGCCGGAGGTGGTCTTCGCGGCCGACGGCGCAGAGGCCGCGGCGCTGATCCCGCGCATGCAGGCCGCGATCGATGCCTATGCCTGGCGGCAGCGGGGCGACTACCGCGCCTGGCCGGGGCCCAATTCCAACACCTTCGTCGCGGCGGTGCTGGAGGCGGTGCCCGAGGCCGGCGCCTCGCTGCCGCCCACCGCGATCGGGCGGGACTGGCCTCATGACGGCCGCTGGCTGCGGCCGGCCGCGGGCGGGGTCGGGCTGCGGCTGACGCTCGGCGGCTATGTCGGCGTCACGCTCGGGGTGGTGGAGGGGGTCGAGGTGAGCATCCTCGGCGCCGTGGCGGGCATCGACCTGCTGCGGCCGGCGATCAAGCTGCCGGGGATCGGGCGGATCGGGTTCGGCGCGCGGGAGGCGCAGGCGGCGCGCTGAAGGTCGGGGGAGGAGAACCTCCCCCGATCCCCCCTCCCTTCTTTGTCACCTGGCGCCGGACCTCCGAGGGTTGGGACCAGATGCCAAAGAAGGTCGAGGGGGGTGCGGGGGGAGAAGTTCCCTTCTCCCCCCCCGCTTCCTTCCCTGGCCGGCGTCACACGTCGAGGTTCGCCACCTTCAGCGCATTGCCCACGATGAAGTCGCGCCTCGGCTCCACGAGGTCGCCCATCAGGGTCGAGAACACCTGCTCGGCATCCTCCACATCCTCGATCCGCACCTTCAGCAGCGTGCGCACCGCGGGGTCGAGCGTGGTCTTCCACAACTGGTCCGGGTTCATCTCGCCCAGCCCCTTGAAGCGCTGGATGGCGAGGCCGCGGCGGCCCTCGGCGATCAGCCGGTCGAAGGCCTGCAGCGGGCCGTGCGTGGCGTGCTCGGCGCTGCCCAGCACCAGCGTGGCCGGCCCGGCGCCGAAGTCCCGCGCCAGGCGGTCGCGGCGTTCGTCGAGCCAGCGCGCCTCGGCGCTGCGGAGCGCGGTCGCGTCCAGCACGTGGCGTTCCTGCACGCCGCGCACGGTGCGCGCCAGCGTCAGCCCGCTCTCGCCGCTCGACGCCATCCAGCCGCGCTCGTTCGCCGGCGCCAGCGCGTTAAGCCGCGCGGCCAGCGCCTGGGCCGCCGCCGTGGCGCGGTCGCCGTCCATCGTCAGGGCGCCGACCACCGCGGCCTGCTCTACGATGTCCGCCGGTACGAGGCTCGCGAGGCGGCGGATGCGCGATGTCGCCTGGCGCAGGAACTCGACCTCGGCCTGCAGCTCGGCCGCGGCCAGCAGGCGCTCGTCCGCGAAGCGGAGGGAGGCGCCGCCGGTCGCCTTCTCGAGCAGGAAGTCCTCGAGCGCGCGGTCGTCCTTCAGGTAGCGTTCCTCCTGCCCGCGCTTCGCCCGGTAGAGCGGCGGCTGCGCGATATAGAGGTGCCCGCGCGCGATCAGCTCGGGCATCTGGCGGAAGAAGAAGGTCAGCAGCAGGGTGCGGATGTGGGACCCGTCCACGTCCGCGTCGGTCATGATGACGATGCGGTGGTAGCGCAGCTTGCCGGCGTCGAAGCCGCCCTCGCTGGGCTCGCCCCGGCCGATGCCGGTGCCGAGCGCGGTGATGAGCGTGCCGATCTCGGCGCTGCCCAGCATCTTGTCGAAGCGCGCGCGCTCGACGTTCAGGATCTTGCCCTTGAGCGGCAGGATCGCCTGGAAGGCACGGTCGCGGCCCTGCTTGGCGGAGCCGCCGGCGGAATCGCCCTCGACCAGGAACAGCTCGCACTTGGCGGGGTCGCGTTCCTGGCAGTCGGCCAGCTTGCCGGGCAGGGAGGAGACATCGAGCACGCCCTTGCGGCGCGTCAGATCCCGCGCCTTGCGCGCGGCTTCCCGCGCCGCGGCCGCGTCCATGATCTTGCCGACGACGTCCTTGGCTTCCTTGGGGTGCGTCTCGAACCAATGGGTCAGCGCGTCGGCCACCGCCGCCTGCACGACCGGCTGCACCTCGCTGGAAACCAGCTTCTCCTTGGTCTGGCTGCTGAACTTGGGGTCCGGCACCTTGACCGACAGCACGGCGGTCAGCCCCTCGCGCATGTCCTCGCCGGCGAGGGCGAACTTCTCCTTCTTCGCCAGCCCCTCGGCCACCTTGCCCACCACGCGCGTCAGCGCCTGGCGGAAGCCGGCCAGGTGCGTGCCGCCGTCGCGCTGCGGGATGTTGTTCGTGAAGCAGAGCATCGTCTCGTGGTAGCTGTCGGTCCAGCGCACCGCGATCTCGACGCGGATGCCGTCCTGTTCCTTCGACATCACGCTGATCGGCTGCGCGAAGACCGGCGTCTTGCCCTTGTCCAGCCAGTCGACGAAGGCGACGAGGCCGCCGTCGAAGTGGAACAGCGTTTCCTGGACCTCAGCGTGGCGCTCGTCGCGCAGCACGATCCGCAGCCCGGAATTGAGGAAGGCGAGTTCCCGCAGGCGCCGCTCCAGCACCGCGAAGTCGAACTCCGTTTTCGTGAAGGTCAGGGCGGAGGGCTTGAATGTCACCTCGGTTCCGGTCGCGTGGTCGGACGGGCCTACCACCGCGCAGGGCTTCACCGTCTCCCCGTGCTCGAAGCGGAGGTGATGCTCGTGGCCCTCGCGCCAGATCCGCACCTCCATCCATTCGGACAGCGCGTTGACCACCGCGGCGCCCACGCCGTGCAGGCCGCCCGAGACCTTGTAGGAATTCTGGTTGAACTTGCCGCCGGCATGCAGGCGGGTCAGCACGACCTCGGCCGCCGAGATGCCTTCCTCGGCGTGGATGCCGGTCGGGATCCCCCGCCCGTCGTCGCGCACGGTCACGCTGCCGTCGCCGTTCAGCGTGACGTGGCAGGCGGTGGCGTAGCCCGCCTGTGCCTCATCGACGGCGTTGTCGATGATCTCGAAGGCCATGTGGTGCAGGCCCGATCCGTCATCGGTGTCGCCGATGTACATCCCCGGCCGCTTGCGCACGGCCTCGAGGCCGCGGAGCACGGTGATGGAGTCGCTGTCGTAGGCGTCGGGCGAAGGACGCGCGGGCTCGCTCATGCGGCGCGCTTGCTCCTGCTGTGAAGGGGGTCGGAAGCGTCCCTGACATATAGGGTTTTCCGCGCCTCAGGGCGACCCGCTTTCGCCCTCCGGGGCGAGGATTCCCGGGGCGGCCCGGAACCGGTCCGCAAGGCCCGCGAGCGGGCGGAAGACCTCGGCATCCGTGCCGGTCAGGAAGGACTGCGCCGGCAGGGCTGCCAGGGCCTCGAACAGTGCCTCCCGCCGCGCCTGGTCGAGATGAGCGGCGACCTCGTCCAGCAGCAGAAGGGGGGCGAAGCCGCGGGCCTCGGCGATCAGGGCGGCATGGGCCAGCACGACCGAGATCAGCAGCGCCTTCTGCTCCCCGGTCGAGCACATGGCCGCCGGCTGGTCCTTGGGCAGGTGGGTCAGGCCCATGTCGGCCCGGTGGGCGCCGCGCGCGGCACCCCCGGCCGCCGCGTCGCGCCGCCGGTCGGCCGCGAGCGCGGCGCGCAGCCCGTCCTCCACCGCCAGCGCCGGCTGGCCCTCCAGCGCTGCCGCGATCGGGCAGAGCAGGTCCATCCGCGCCGCCGGGAAGGCGCCCGTCGCGGTGCCGGCTGCCATCACGGCATTGAGCCGCAGCGCCAGCGCCCGACGCGCGGCGGTGGCCGCGACCGCATGGCGGGCCATCGCGTCCTCGAGCCCGGCCAGCCAGCGCGCGTCACCGCGGCCCTCGGCCAGCAGCCGGTTGCGCTGCGCCATGGCGTTGTCATGCGCGGCGACTTCCCGCGCATGGCCGGGCTCCAGCGCCCAGGCCAGCCGGTCGAGGAAGCGGCGGCGGCCCGACGCCCCTTCCTGGAACAGCCGGTCCATCTGCGGCGTCAGCCAGACCACGGCGACGCGTTCCGCCAGATCCGCCTGGGCGCGCACCGGCTGGCCGTCGAGGCGGAAGACCCGGCGGTCGGAGGCGCCGTCCGGGTCGGCGCCGGTGCCGATGTCGAAGGTGCCGGCCGGGGAGGCGAAGCGGCCGGCGACGGCCCAGGGCCGCGCGGCGCCGTCATCCCGCCGGCCGAGTTCGCCCATGCGGGCCCCGCGCAGGCCCCGGCCGGGGGCGAGCAGCGAGATCGCCTCCAGCAGGTTGGTCTTGCCCGCGCCGTTCTCCCCCGCGATCGCGACGACGGGCGCGCCGAACCCCGCGTCGAGCGTGGGCCAGGAGCGGAAGTCGGTCAGGCGGAGGCGGGTGAGGCGGAGCACGCGGTGATGAAGCAGATCCGGGGAGGAGAACCTCCCCCGACCCCCTCCCTTTTCTGTCAGGGCGCCCGTCCTGCGTCCGGGCACGGAAAACCAAAGAAGGAGGGGGGATCGGGGGGAGTTCCCTCCCCCCGACCTTCCTTCACACCCGCATCGGCATCAGGACATACAGCGCCTCGGGCTTCGCCTCGTCCTTGACGATGGTGGGCGCCGCGCCGTCGGAGAACAGGAACTCCACCTTTTCCCCGATCTGCGCCGTGATGTCGGTCAGGTAGCGCGCCTGGAAGCCGATCTCGAGCGGGCCGTTCTCATAGGAGACGATGTCGCCGTCGAGTTCTTCCTGTGCCTGGCCCTGCTCGGGGCTGGCGGCCGAGAGCAGCAGGTTGTTGCGCGAGATCGAGAGCTTCACCGGCCGCGAGCGTTCGGAGGAGATCGCGGCGACGCGCGCGACGGCATCCTCGAATTCCTTCTTGGGCACGGTCAGCTTCTTGTCGTTGCCGCGCGGGATGACGCGCTCGTATTCCGGGAAGGTGCCGTCGATCAGCTTGGAGGTGAGCCGCACCGGGCCGAGGTCGAAGCGCACCTTGGTGTCGGACAGGTGGATGGCGATCTCGTCCTGCCATTCCTCGGCGAGCTTGCGCAGTTCGTTCACCGTCTTGCGCGGCACGATCACGCCCGGCATGCCCGCTGCGCCCTCGGGCAGCGGTTCCTCGACGCGGGCCAGCCGGTGGCCGTCGGTGGCCACCGCGCGCAGCACAGGCGCGCCGTCGGATTCCGCGGCATGGAGGTAGATGCCGTTGAGGTAGTAGCGCGTCTCCTCGGTGCTGATGGCGAAGCGCGTGCGGTCGATCAGGTCGCGCAGCACGCCAGCCTTCAGCGCGAACTTCGTCGGCATCTTGCCTTCGGTCATGGACGGGAAGTCGTCCACCGGCAGAACCGAGAGCGAAGTGTTGAACTTGCCCGCGCGCAGCGCGAGCGGCCCGTCCCCGCCGCCGTGGTCAAGCTCGATCCGCGCGCCCTCGGGCAGCTTGCGGACGATCTCGTAAAGCGTGGCCGCCGGCGCCGTCGTGCGCCCGCCGCGCCCGACCGTGACGCCCGCCACTTCCTCGACCACCGCGATCTCCATGTCGGTCGCGGTCAGCGTCAGGCTGCCCTCGGTCCGGGCGTCGATCAGGACGTTGGCGAGGATGGGAATGGTGTTCCGGCGCTCGACCACGCTTTGCACGTGCGCCAGCGCCTTCAGCAGCACCGCCCTGTCCACCGTGAACTTCATCGCAGCCCGACGCCCCGATTGCTGGGCGGCCCGCACGGGGTGTGCCGGCCCGCCTGTGTCCCCCTGGTCCCCGGCTGGCCGGCAGCGCGAATCGGCCCGCGCGGCGCCCTGCCGAGGGGCGCGCAACATATCAGCGCGATTCCGGGGGGGAAAGGCAGGAAACGGGGCCAAAGCACGCCATCGGATCGCGGCCATCCGCGATCCGGCAGCGCACGGCGCGACCGCTCCCAACCTATCCCCTACGCCTGGCGCGCCAGTACCCGCCGCAAAGGCAAGCCGGCCGGACGGCCGGCGCCAGCCGACCGAGGGGCTGAAATCAGTTCTCGAGCATCCGGCGCAGCAACTCCACGTCCTCGGCGAAGGCGCTGTCGGCCTGCATCAGTTCGTTGATGCGGGAGACGGCGTGCATGACCGTGGTGTGGTCGCGGTTGCCGAAGCGCCGGCCGATCTCGGGCAGGGAGCGGGAGGTGAGCTGCTTGGCGAGGTACATCGCCACCTGGCGCGGCCGCGCCACCGCGCGCGCGCGCCGCGCGCTGCTCATGTCGGTCAGGCGGATGTTGTAGTGCTCGGCGACCTTGCGCTGGATCTCCTCGATCGTGACGCGGCGGTCATGCGCGCGGAGGATGTCGTGCAGCACTTCCTGCGCGCCATCGAGCGTCACCGCGCGGCCGAACAGGTTGGCATGCGCGATCAGCCGGTTCAGCGCGCCTTCCAGCTCCCGCACGTTGGACGTGATCTTGTGCGCGAGGAACTCGTTCACGCCCTTCGGCACCTCGACCGCGGCCGCAGTCGCCTTGGCCTGCAGGATCGACAGGCGGAGTTCGTAGGTCGTGGCGTGGATGTCGGCCACCATGCCGCAGCCGAGCCGCGTGCGCAGCCGGTCCTCGAGCCCGTTGAGGTCGGAGGGCGACTTGTCGGCGCTGACCACGATCTGCTTGCCGGCATCGACCAGCGCATTGAAGGTGTGGAAGAATTCCTCCTGCGTGTTGTCCTTGCCGATGAGGAACTGCAGGTCGTCGACCATCAGCACGTCGACGGAGCGCAGGCTCTCCTTGAACTCCATCGTGGACTGGCTGCGCAGCGCCGCGATGAAGCGGTACATGAACTTCTCGGCGCTCATGTAGGCGACGTTGCGCTGCCCCTCGCCACCGCGGATCGCCCAGGCGATCGCGTGCATCAGGTGCGTCTTGCCGAGGCCCACGCCGCCATAGAGGAACAGCGGGTTGAAGCCCGGGCTCGCCGGCTTCTCGGCGACGCGCCGGGCGCAGGCATGGGCGAATTCGTTCGGCTTGCCGACGACGAAGGTGTCGAAGGTGAAGCGTGGGTCGAGCGGCGCGGACCAGTCGCCGCGCGGCTCCTGCGCACGCGCGGCGCCGTTGCTCCGCGCGGCGAGGGGTTCCGTCAGCGCGTCGCGGCGGGGCGCGGCCTCGCCCGGCGTGGCGGGTTCCGCGGTCGGGCGCTCGGCGCCGACGCGCACGTCGACGCGGCGCACCGCGGCATTCTCCTGCTGCCACAGCGCGCGCAGCCGGTCGCCGTAGTGGCTGCGCACCCAGTCGCGGAGGAAGCGTGTCGGCAGCACCACCACGGCCTCGTCGCCGTCGATGCCGGCCAGGGTCATCTGCCGGAGCCAGGTTCGGTACTCGGCCTCGCCGACTTCCTCGCGCAGCCGCCCGCGGATACGCGCCCAGGCTTCTCCCATCGAGGAGGGGGAAGGCGCGGAACCGGATGCGGCTTGCTTCTCCATCGAGCCCCCCTGCGATCTCACTCTTGCCTGCCCTGTCCGGTGTTCACCGCGTCATGCCGCGCGACGATCCGAAATTGTGCCCCTGTTCCCCGAGACTAACCTTGCCGACCCGGGCCGCAAGGATGAAACATGTGGACTGATTTTAACGACATACGTTCACGACAGCACGATGATGGCGCGCACGGATAACCTTCCGTGCCACGCCGGTGCATCGTACTCGAAATGTCTTGATCAGTGCCGCCTCGGCGGCGCCGTTGTCAGGCCTGCGGAGCGCCCATGGACTTCACGCGCGCCGAAAGGCGCGACACCTTCCGCGCAACGGTGTTCGCATGCAGCGTGCCCTTGGTCGCGGCGCGCTGCAGCTCGGGCTGCGCGTCGCGGAAGGCGGCCTGCGCGGCCTCCTTGCTGCCGGACGCGATCGCCTCCTCCAGCTTGCGGACGTAGGTGCGCACGCGCGACTTGCGCGCCTTGTTGCGCGCGGTGCGCTTCACGTTCTGGCGGATGCGCTTCTGCGCGGACGCGGTGTTCGCCATGGGGCTTCCGGTTCAACTTCAGATGATGGTGGCTGGCCGCGGCGGGCGGGCCCGGCCGCGACGAAGGCGGGTTTCTAGAGCGCCGCGCCTCGGCACGTCAAGCCGAAGCGCGCAGCGCGATCCATGAAACGTAGGGTCACCGGTTGCGGAAGGCGGGCTTCCGCTTCTCGGCGAAGGCGGCCATGCCCTCGGTCTGGTCGTCGGTCGCGAACAGGCTGAGGAAGAGCCGCCGCTCGGTCCGCACGCCTTCGGTCAGGGTGCTTTCGAAGGCGGCGTTGACGGCATCCTTCGCCATGGCGACGGACGGCGCCGACAGGCTCGCGATCTTCGCGCCGATCTTCACGGCCTCGGCGACGAGGTCCGCGGCCGGCACCACGCGGCAGACCAGGTTGGCGCGCTCGGCCTCGGCCGCGTCCATCATGCGGCCGGTCAGGATCATCTCCATCGCCTTGGACTTGCCGATCGCGCGCGTCAGGCGCTGCGTGCCGCCCGCCCCCGGAATGATGCCGAGGTTGATCTCCGGCTGGCCGAACTTCGCGGTGTCGGCGGCGATGATGAGGTCGCACATCATCGCGAGCTCGCAGCCGCCACCCAGCGCGAAGCCCGCCACCGCGGCGATCACCGGCTTCCGGATCTCGAGCACGGTCTCCCAGCGCGCCGCGATGAAGTCGTTGAGGTAGACGGCGGGGAAGGTGCGGTCCTTCATCTCCTTGATGTCGGCGCCGGCGGCGAAGGCGCGCTCGCTGCCCGTGATCACGATGGCGGCGATGGCAGGGTCGGCGTCGTAGTCGCGTAGCGCCTGGCCGAGTTCGCCCATCAGCTGGTCGCAGAGCGCGTTCAGCGCCTGCGGGCGGTTCAGCCGGATGACGGCGACTGCGCCTTGGGTCTCCGTCAGGATCATCTCATGGGGCATGGGCCGCGTTCCTCGCCATTGGCTGTGCCCGGGGCTGTAGCGCAGCGGGGCCGGCGCCTCAACGCCCGCCCGCCCCGGATCAGCGCTGCCGCCGCGGGCAGAAGAAGGTGGATCGCCCCGCCTGGACGATGCGGCGGATGCCCGCGCAGGGGGGCACGCCGGGGCAGGCGGGGCAGGGCTCGCCCTCCCGCCCGTAGACGGCGAAGGTGTCCTGGAAGCGGCCGACCTCCCCGTCCGCGCGGACGTAGTCGCGCAGCGACGACCCGCCCGCGCCGATGCTCTCGGCCAGGACGGCCTTGATCGCGGGCACCAGGCGCGCCGCCCGCGCGCCGGCCACGGTATGGGCGAGCCGCCGCGGCGAGATGCCGGCACGGTACAGCGCCTCGCACACGTAGATGTTGCCGAGCCCGGCCACGACCCCCTGGTCGAGCAGCGCCGCCTTGATCGGGGTGCGCTTGCCCGCCAGCGCTGCCGACAGCACCCCGGGCGTGAAGCCGGGCTCGAGCGGCTCCGGCCCGAGGCCCGCCAGGAAGCGGTGCGAATCCTCCGTCGCGGTCGGCACCAGGTCGAGGCTGCCGAAGCGACGCGGGTCCACGAAGCCGATGCGCCAGCCATCCTCGGTGACAAGCACCAGGTGCTCATGCGCCTCCGGCGGCGCGTTGTGGCCGCGCGCGTCGGAGGCCGCGCCCTGCGGGCCGAGCCGCGGCGCCGCGGCCTCCCCCAGCCGCCGCGCCACCATCCGGCCCGACATGCCGAGGTGGATCAGCAGGCTCTCGCCCCCTTCGAGGCGCATCAGCATGAACTTCGCCCGCCGGCGGAAGCAGAGCACGCGCCGCCCCTCCAGCCTGCGCGCCAGGTCCGGCGGGCAGGGGAAGCGCAGGTCCGGCCGGCGCAGCTCCGCCTCGGCGATGCGCCGGCCGACCAGCACGGCGGCCAGGCCGCGCATCACGGTCTCCACTTCCGGCAATTCGGGCATGGTCCCTCCCCAATCCGCGCGGCCACGCTATGTTGCCGGCACGATGAGCGACAGCCCCGAGCCCAGCGCCGATTTCGGCTTCCGCACCGTGCCCCGCGCCGAGAAGGCGTCGATGGTGCGCGATGTCTTCGAAAGCGTGGCCCCGCGCTACGACGTGATGAACGACCTGATGTCGCTCGGCATCCATCGGGTCTGGAAGCGCATCTTCGTCAACGCGATCGGCTGCTCGGCGCGCGAGACGCTGCTCGACCTGGCGGGCGGGACGGGCGACATCGCCTTCCTGGCCCGCGAACGCGGCGCGGGCCGCGTCATCCTGACCGACGTCAACCCGGCGATGCTGGAGGTGGCGCAGAAGCGAGCGCTCGACCGCGGCCTGGCCGAGGGCCTCGACTTCATGGTGGTCGACGCCGAGCACATCCCGCTGCCCGACCGCAGCGTTGAGAAGGTCTCGATCGCCTTCGGCCTGCGCAACTGCACCGACAAGGACGCGGTACTGCGGGAGGCGCGGCGCGTGCTGCGCCCGGGCGGGCGCTTCCATTGCCTGGAATTCTCGCGGCTCGAGGTCGCGGCGCTGGTGCCGCTCTATGACGCGTGGTCCTTCCGCGCCCTGCCGGCGATCGGCGCGCGCGTGGCGAAGGACCGGGACTCCTACGAATACCTGGCCGAGAGCATCCGCATGTTCCCCGACCAGGAGACGCTGGCCGGCATGATGCGCAAGGCGGGAATGGAGCGGGTCGGGTTCCGCAACCTGTCGGGCGGGATCGTGGCGATCCATACCGGCTGGCGGCTCTGATGAGGGCCCACTGAGGGGGCAACCCGCTGACGGGCAAGGAAGATCGGGGAAGAAGGGAACGTCTCCCCCGGCCTGTTTCGGGTCGCAGCATGCCAGACGGCGGCAGGACATGCCGCGGCACCCGTCACGGGTAGGATTGCCTGCCCTTTTCCGGCGGCCGGCCCGGCCAAGGACCCCGCCCCGCCTCAGAAGTCGCTGACGCGCCCCTTCCGCTCCCAGTCCCCGTACCTGGTCGGCTCTGGCCCCTTCGGCCCGCCGATCTCCTTCGGCAGCACGGGTGCGGGCGCCGGCTTCGGCTCGGGCAGGGGCGCGGCCTTCTGATCATTGTCCGTCGTATCGGTCATGCCCCATATGTAGGTGCTTCCTCGGAGGATGCCCATGGGCGGCTACGTGCGGACGCTGGTGTTGCTCGCGGCACTGACGGCGGTCTTCGGCGGGCTCGGCTTCATGATCGCCGGGCAGCAGGGGATGGTGATCGCGCTGCTGGTCGCGGCGGGGATGAACCTCTTCGCCTGGTGGAATTCGGACCGGATCGTGCTGCGCATGCACAACGCGCAGCCGATCGGGCCCGGCGATGCGCCACGCCTCTATCAGATGACCGAGCAGCTGGCCGCGCGCGCCGGGCTACCCATGCCCGCCCTCTATGTCATCCACGAGGAGCAGCCGAATGCCTTCGCGACCGGCCGCAGCCCGTCCAATGCCGCGGTCGCCGTCAATTCCGGCCTGCTCGACCTGATGAGCGAGCGCGAGGTCGCCGGCGTCATCGCCCATGAGCTCGCGCATATTCGCAACCGCGACACGCTGATCATGACGGTCACGGCGACGGTCGCGGGCGCGATCTCCATGCTGGCCAATTTCGGCATGATCTTCGGCTCCATGAACCGCGACCGGAACCAGAGCCCCTTCGGGCCGATCGGCATGATCCTGATGCTGGTGCTGGCGCCCATCGCGGCCGCCATCGTGCAGATGGCGATCAGCCGGTCCCGCGAATACGAGGCCGACCGTGTCGGCGCGGAGATCGCGGGCGACCCGCTCGGCCTCGCCTCGGCGCTGCAGCGGCTGGACCACTACGCCCATGCCATCCAGAACCACGGCGCGGAGGCGACCCCGGCCACCGCGCACATGTTCATCGTCAATCCGTTGAGCGGGGCGCGGATGGACAACCTGTTCTCGACCCATCCCCGCACGCAGAACCGGGTGGCGGCGCTGGAGGCGCTGGCGGCGCGGATGGGCCAGGGCGGCGGCGGCCTGTCGGCGCCCGCGGCGGCGCCGGGCCCCTGGGGCGCGGGGCGCAGGCGCAACCCCTGGGGCTGAGGCGCCGCCCAGGCCCGGTCACGCCGCTCTGCCGGCACGCCCGAGGCCGTGCGCATGCGCGACCTACGGGCGGTCCCTGATGCGGTGCTCGCAGCACCTGGCCGACAGCCCGTGCATCGCCCGCGCCGATGGGATCCTGGCCATCCGCACGTGATCGACGGCGGGTTGGCCTCGCCTCGCATCGTCGGCGCGCCGCATCCGCAGGAGAACCGGCGCGGCCGAGCCCCCCGCGTCAGAGCTCGGCCGGCTGCGCCGTTGCCGGTGTCAGCGGGCAGGCGGCGGGCAGCAGCGCGCGCTTGCGCGCGATGATCCCGGGCGAGGCGCGCTCGAGGTAGTGCGCGATCGTCTCCACCCGGATCTTCACCGACCCCGCCGGCTTCGTCGCATCCAACTCCTGGAAGGAGAAGAACAGCGTGCCGGAGTGCTCGACGATGCCCTGCACCGGCGTGAAGGTCGGCTGGTCCATGCCGCACTCGTAGCTGGTCAGCCGGACCACGCCGGTGATCCAGGGCAGCCGCGCCGCGACCTTGGCGCCCCAAAGGATCTCGTTGGTGTTGGCGCTGTAGGAGGACGGCCAGACATCCGAGATGTCGAAGGGCGAGCGGACGAGCCCGGCCGCGACCTCCTCCCCGAACAGCCAGTCCATGAGGTCGGCGTCGGTCGGCAGGTGCTGGCCCCAGAGGATGGGATAGCCGCGCGCCTGCAGGTCGTTCTCGATCTCGTGCCCGATGCCCGGATCCATGTGGTAGGGGCGGGCGAGCACCAGGATGACCGGGCTGTCGGCGGCGGCGGCGCGGGCCAGCACCTCGCGGCTGCGCCTGCGCAGCCCGGCATCGAAGCGTTCCAGTGCGGCGAGCCCGGCGGCGACGGCCGCCTCGGTCTCCGCCGGGGTGAGGCCCGGCAGCATGCCCTCCAGCGCCTCGTGCAGCTGGCGCGGCAGCAGCGCGGGCTCGGCGAAGGTGACGAAGGGCGCGACGTAGCGGATGCCGGCCTCGGCAAAGAGGTCCTTCTCCCGCAGGAAGCCGGCCCGCGCCATCTCCGGCCCGGCCATGACGCGCGGGCAGGCGAGCGAATCGACCGCGTGCCCGCGCAGCACCGAGGGCAGCGAGTAGATCAGCGGCACGAAGAGCACGTCGACCTTGCGCTTCAGGCCGAACATCAGCTCGCCGAAATGCGCGGCGGCGCATTTCACCGGCCAGCAGCAATCGACCGTGCCGCGGCCGCGGCCATGCTCGCGGAACTGCTCCTCAGACGTGTCGGAGGAGAAGACAAGGCGCTGCGGCGGTACGCCGAGCGCGTCGAAGAAGCCCAGCCAGAAGCGGTGGGTCGACCACAGGTTCAGGATGCGCGGGATGCCGATGCGCAGCTTCCCGCGCGCCTCGCGTTCAGCCGGCGAGGCCGACGGCGCGGAAGGCTTCGTCGCGAACCACCGCGCCCAGGTTCGGTGAGGCACCCTGGCTCTCCTCCATCGCGGCCTTGACGGCACGCATCTCGTTGGCGTCCTCGAGCAGGCCCTTGGGACAGGAATTGCCGGCGATCACGCGCTCCCATCCGGGGTCGAGCGGCACCTTGCTCCAGGGCCGCCCCGCCGCGCCCGGCAGGCGCACGTCGATGAAGCTGCGCTTGCAGTTCACGGTGCACCAGCGGCAGACGGTGTCCTCCGTGGTGGTCGCGCGGTAGTCGAGCGCCTCCACCGCGTCAAAGCCGCGGAAGCGCGACCGCAGGCCGGGATGCCAGGCGTCGCGCAGCGTCAGCGCGGCGCCGAGCGCGCCCGCTTCCCCGGCATGGGGGTGGACGCGGATCTCGGCGTCCGGCACGCGGGCGGTGATGAAGTCCACCTGCGCCTTCACAACCGCGAGGTTGCGGTGCGTGCCGCCCTGCAGCACGAAGCGTCGCCCCGCCGCGCGCAGGTTGTTGAGCTGGCCGGCATAGATCCAGACATTCTGCGGCAGCACGGCGGCCAGCGCGGCCATGATCTCCTCCGCCGCCCAGCCCTTGCGCTGCTGGTTCACGATGTCCGACTGCAGGAAGACGCCGCAGCCCATCGCCAGCGCCGGCATGGCGCGCGCCGCGAAGGCCTTGTCCGCATATTCCTCGAGCGCGATGCCGTAGCGTTCGGCAACGCCCTGCAGGAAGGCCCCGTTGCCCGAGGAGCATTGCGAGTTCAGCCGGAAATCCGCGACCGTCCCCTGGCGCAGCATCATGATCTTCACGTCGGTGCCGCCGACGTCGCAGATCACTTCCGCATCCGGGAACACCTCGATGGCGGCGCGCGCATGCGCGACGGTCTCGACCACGGCCTCGTCCGCGCCGAGGATGCCGCGCAGCAGGTCCTTGCCGTAGCCGGTCAGCGCCAGCCCGCCGATCTTCGTGAAGCCGGCCTGCCGGACCTCGCGGAGCAGCGCCTTGGCGTCCTCGATCGGGTTGCCGCGGGAGGGCGCATAGGCCGTGTGCAGCACCTCCCCCTCGGTCGAGAGCGCCACCGCCTTGGCCGTGGTGCTGCCGAAATCGCTGCCGAGCAGCACCGGCCCGTCATGTGCGGCCCGGCGCGCGGGCCGCGGCGCCTGGATCGTGCCGTAGCGCGCGCGGAAGGCGGCGAGCGCCGCCGCATCGCCGCCGAGCGCCGCGCCGCCCTCCTTCGCCTTCGCCTCGTGCTGGCCTTCGGCCACCCACCAGGCCAGGCGCTCGCGCCCGGCATAGGTGCCGGCGCCCTCCGCCGCCTCGCCCAGCGCGACCTGCACGCAGCCGAGCGCGCCGTAGTAGAGCCCGTCCTGCGGCACGGTGATCAGCGTCTCGGGCGTGGCGCCGGCGGGAAGGGCGACGCCGCGCTCGGCCCAGAGCAGGCCGAGATGCTGGCGCCAGGCCTCCTGCAGCCCGCGGAAGAAGCAGTTCGGCCCGCCGAGCAGCAGCACCTCCGGCATCGGGGTGTTGCCCTTCGTCAGCGTCGCGAGGTTCTGGTAGACCACGGCCTCGTAGAGGCTCGCGACGATCTCCTCCACCGGCACGCCGCTCTTCAGCAGGCTGTTGGCGTCCGTCTCGGCGAAGATGCCGCATTTGGAACTGATCTTGTGCAGCGTGCGGCCGGCATAGGACATGGCCTGCAGCGCCTCGGGCGCGATCCGGAGCTTGCGCGCGGTCTTCTCGATGAACGTGCCGGTGCCGCCGCTGCAGGCAGCCTGCATGTAGATCTGCTTGCCGCGGCCGGCCTCGGTGGCGGTGAAGAAGATCGTCTTCATGTCCTCGCCGCCGATCTCGGAGACGAAGCGCACGGCGGGGTGCAGGTGCTCGACGGCGGCGGCGACGGCGACCACCTCCTGCACCAGGCGCCCGCCGACCAGCGGCGCGATCAGCCCGGCGCCGGAGCCGGTGAGGACCACGCGGTCGCGACCGGGCTCGAGCCGCCATTCCGCCTCCATGCGGGCGAGGAATTCGAGCACCTTCTCCGCCTGGTGCGTGTTGTGGCGCTGGTAGTCGCGCCAGCGCACCGCGCCGTTCTCCTGCAGCACCGCCTTGACGGTGGTGGAGCCGACATCGAGACCGACGATCCTCATGCGCCTTCCCTCCGTCCCGCGAGATGCAGCAGCAGGTTGGCCCCGGCGCCGGCGCGGCCGAGATGCGGCACCCGCCAGGTGGCGCGGCGCAGCGCCGGGTCCTCCGCGACGCGGGCGCGGGCCTCCTCCAGCGTCAGGCCGCTCTCGGCCAGCGCCTGATCGAATTCGGCCGCGGCGCGCTTCTTCGCCTCGGTCAGGATCATCTGGCAGCGGGAGAGGGCGTGCACCTCGGCGTCGCCCTTCACCTCGATCGGCGCGTAGAGCATGTCCGGATGGTCGCCCAGCACGCGCGCCATGGCGCCGATGCTCATCGTGTTCGGCATGCAGGCATAGGGCGACAATTCGCACACCATGTGCGCGTGGCGGTGCCGGTGCGCCCAGATCGCCTTGCCGATCAGCATGTCGCCCTCGCCGCCCGACATGCGGTGGTGGAAATAGGGCGCGGCGAGGCGTCGGATCTCCTCCTGCCGCGGCATCCCATGCGGGACGTCGTTCAGGGCGCGCCGCATGCGGTCGAAGCTGAAGCGCAGCAGCCGCTGCAGGCCGCGCGCGGCGGCGATCCTGAGCCCGGCGCGGGGCAGGGCGGCGCGGCGGTCCTCGGCCTCCTGGATCGCGAAGCGGATCAGGTAGTCGATCCAGACGGCGATCGAGGCGGGATGGACCTCCGCCCCTTCCGCCTCGAGCCAGCGATGCATGTTGTAGTTGGGCTCGCCCTCTACCGTGTGGAGGTAGAATTCGCCGGTGATCATGACCACGGGGCGGGGCCGCAGCCGGTCCACCTCGACCGCGTCGAAGCGGGCCCGTGCCTGTCGCAGCGCGTCCAGGAAGTAGGGCGTCGCGACATGCCAGAGCAGGCTGCCCCATTTCCGGCCGCGCCGCGGACGGTTGCGGAAGGCCTCGGCGAGCAGGTCGATGCTCTCCCGCACGGCGCGGTTGGTGGCGCCGGGGACGACCTCGTAGGGCCGCGTCCGGTATTCGAGCCCTTGCACGACCTCGGCGCAGAGGACGCCCCAGAGCGCGCCGAGCACCAGGGACAGGGGCAGGTGGAACGCATCCTCTCCCGCCGACTGGTCGACCCGGTCCTGCGCCAGCAGCAGCATCCGGAACCCATCGAGGCCGAGGTTGCGCAGGGCGAGTTCGTAGCTCTGGTGGTACTGGCCGAAGCGGCACGCGCCGCAGGACCCGACCGAGAGGAAGACGTAGCGGTCGCGCACGGCGTCGGCGCCGATGCGCTCCGCCTCCCCGCGGAGGAAGTTCGCGAGATTGCCGGTGGTGAAGGAGGTCGGGCAGCACTGGCCGATATCGGCGAGTTCACGCCCCGTCATCAGGTCCTGCCGCGTCGCGGTCGGCAGGGCGCGGGCGTGGAGGCCTTCGCTGGCGAAGGCGGCCTCCACGAGGCGCTCCGCCCGCCAGTGCAGGTCACCGAACAGGAATTCGGCCCGGCGCGCTTCCGCCACCCCGAGAGGGGCGGGGCGCCGCGGGCGCCAGTGACGGCTGGAGATGTCGTTCATGATACCGCGTTTCCTGCGGCGGCCCCCGGGCCCGGTCCGTCCGTGACGGATTGATGGCGGAAGCGGCAGCCCCAGGACATTGACCTGCGTCAATCGAATGGACGCGCGATCCGCTCGTTACGGCGCCATGCTGCGCGGCACGCCCCGCGCGTTCAATGCCGGACGGCGCGCGCGGCCTCCGCATAGCCGACGCGGCGCTCGGGCGGCACGGGGTGGCGGCCGGCCACGCGTTCGAGCAGCATCCGCGCATCCTCCTCCGCCCCCGCGGCCAGCGCGGCGTCCAGGAACAACTGCTCCAGCACGTCCTGCTGCGCGTGGCTGCCGCCCATGCGGTGCATCACGCCGATCGCGGGGCGCATGGCGGCGACGGCACGCGCATGGTCGCCCTGCGCATGGGCCAGCACCGCCTCGCAGACCGGGATGGCGGCATCGCGCAGGATGGGCGCGACGGTGCCCGGCTGCTTCGCCGCATCGTGCATCGCGTCCAGCATCCGCGCCGCCGCCTGGAAGCGGCCGGTCGCGGTCAGCGCCATCATCCAGTGCGGCAGGGTGAAGGTGGACAGGCAGTCGCCGATCCGCGCCTCGGCCTTGTCGGCGATCTCCGACCAGCGATCGCCGACATCCACCCCGTGGCGGCCGAGGCGGAACAGCATGGACGCCGCGTTCTGCACATCGACATAGAGGTCGGGCATGGCCTGGGTCAGCGGGCTGCCGAGGTCGCGGAAGCCGTGGTCGTAGAGCCTGAGGACCTCGGCCTGCTCGCCGCGCTCGAGGTGGAACATGGCCCGGTGCCACCAGATGTGGTGAACAAGGTTCGCGCCACCGTCCAAATGCGGCTCGAGCGCCTTCAGCCAGGCGATGCCTTCCGCGCGCCGGCCCTGCATCTCCATGATGTGCGCGACACCGTGCGTCGCCCAGAGGTCTTCGGGATCGAGCGCGACGGCGGCGCGGCCAGCCTCCTCGGCCTCCGCGTAGTGGCCGCATTCCTCGTTGGCGAAGCAACGGCAGGCGAGGATGTTCGCGAAGCCCGGAATGGCGGCGGACCAGTGCGGCCCGACCGCGTTCACCGCGCGCAGCATCCGCGCGGCCGAGCCGAGCCAGAAGGCGCAGAAATGGTGCAGCCGGACGGCGAGGACATCGTGCGGATGGTCGGCCATGATCGCCTCCCACCCCGCCAGCGCGCCATCGACGTCGCCCGCGGCCCAGCGCGCCAGCGCAGCGGCGTGGGCGCGCTCGCGCCCCGTGCGGGCAAGCGTGGCCGCCTTCTCGGCTGCCGCCGCGGCGCGCGGCACCATCGCCGCGTTGTAGGCGAGCATGGCGAAGGCGCCCTGCAGCACCTGCGCCATCGGCATCTCGGGATCGAGCGCGAGCAGCGCCTTCAGCCGCGGCCCGGCATCGGCGCGGTATTTCAGGTAACGCTCGACCACATGGTCGTAGGCTGCCGCCGTGGCGTCGGACGCGGCGGTCATGGTGAGGCCCTGGGCGTCGGTAGCCATGCGCTCGTCTCCTCCGTTGCGCCCTTCGTCCCGGGCTTGCTTCAGGTTCCGGTGCCCGTGGAGCCGAAGCCGCCCGACCCGCGCGCCGTCTCCGGCAGTTCGGCCACTTCGCGCCACGCGGCGCGGACCACGGGCGCCACCACGGCCTGCGCGATCCGCATGCCGCGCTCCACCGTGAAGGGTGCGTCGCCCGCGTTCAGCAGGATGACGCCGACCTCGCCGCGATAATCCTCGTCGATCGTGCCCGGGCTGTTCGGCAGTACGATGCCGTTCTTGAGCGCGAGGCCCGAGCGCGGCCGCACCTGCAATTCATAGCCATGCGGCAGCGCGATCCGGAGCCCGGTCGGCACCAGCATGCGCCCGCCCGGCGGGATCACCACCGCCGACATGACTGCCGCCAGCAGGTCCATCCCCGCCGCGCCGTCGGTGGCATAGGCGGGCAGCGGCAGGCCTTCCGCGTGCGGCAGGCGCACCACGTCGATGATCGGGTTGGTCATGCCAGCGCCTCCGCGATCCGCGCGGCGAGGCGCCGCGCCACCTCCTGCTTGGCCATGCGCGGCCAGTCCTCCACGCCCGCCTCGGTCACCAGGTGCACGGCGTTCTCCGCGCCCCCCATCACGTCGCCCGAGACGTCGTTCGCCACCACCCAGTCGCAGCCCTTCCTCGTCCGCTTGGCGAGGGCATTCGCGACCACCTCCTCGGTCTCGGCCGCGAAGCCGACGACCAGGCGCGGCCGCACGGCATGCGCCGCGATCGTCGCCAGGATGTCAGGGTTCAGCGCGAGGTCGAGCGGCGGCGGCACCGTGCCCGCCACCTTCTTCATCTTCTGCGACGCCTCGCGCGCCACGCGCCAATCCGCCACCGCGGCGGCGAAGACGGCCGCATCGGCCGGCAGCGCCGCCTCGCAGGCGGCCAGCATGTCGCGCGCGCTCTCGACGCGCACCACCGCCACGCCGGGCGGGTCGGGCTGCGCCACCGGACCGCTCACCAGCGTGACGCGCGCGCCGAGCGCCGCCAGCGCGCCCGCGATCGCATGCCCCTGCTTCCCCGAGGACCGGTTCGCGATGTAGCGCACCGGGTCGATCGCCTCGTGGGTCGGGCCGCTCGTGACCAGCACGTGGCGGCCCGCGAGAGGCCCCGCGGCCAGCGCCGCGCGGATCGCATCGCGCAACGCGGCCGGTTCCAGCAGGCGCCCCGGCCCGCTCTCGGGCTCGGCCATCGGCCCGTCGTCGGGGCCGGCCACGACGACGCCGCGCGCCGCCAGCAGCGCGACATTCGCCCGCGTCGCCGGATGCTCCCACATCGCCGGGTTCATCGCCGGCGCGACCAGCACCTTCGCCCGCGTCGCCAGCAGCACGCAGGTCGCGAGGTCGTCCGTCAGCCCCTGCGCCATCTTCGCCAGCAGGTCGGCCGAGGCCGGCACCACCGCGACAAGATCTGGCCAGCGCGCGAGGCGGATATGGCCGATCTCCGCCTCCGCCGCCCAGAGGTCGTCATGCACGCGCTGTCCGGTGATCGCGGCCAGCGCCTCCTTGGTCACGAAGCGCGCGCCGCCCGCGGTCAACACGGCCATGACCTCGGCACCGTCCCTGCGCAGCAGGCGCACGAGTTCCAGCGCCTTGTAGGCGGCGACCGAACCCGAGACGACCAGCAGGATGCGCATGGGTGTCGAGACTAGCCGCCGCGCCCTCAGGCCGCCACCCGGAGTACCGCGCCCTCGGGCGGCAGGAAGGCGGCCAGCGCCGCCACCTGCGCCGCCAGGGACGGCGCCGAGCCAGGTGCGCCGGACGCGACCACCAGCGCCTCCCCCTCCGGCCGGATGCGCGCCTGCAGCAGCGCCGTCGCGGTGGTGGCGAGGAAGCCGAGGCGCCGCGCCTCCGCCTCCGGTAGCGTCAGCGGGCCGGCGGCGCGCACGGACTGCACGGCGCGCAGCGCGCGCAGCAACCGCGCCAGGTCCGCCGTCGCGATGGCGGGCGGGTTGCCCTCCCCCCGCAGCGCCAGCGTATCGACCGGACCGTCCAGCGTCGCGAGCGACAGCGCCCCGACGCCGCGCCGGATCGCGTCCGCCACCCGCGGCGCCGGCGCCAGGGCGTGGTGGCGCGCGAGCGCCAGCAGCGCGCCCGCATGGTCCGCCACGCAGCCGCCCGTTGCCTCGCGGAACACGCCGGGATCGCGCTGCGTCGCGAGCAGCGCGTCCACCAGCGCCCCAGCCTGCCCGCCCGGCGCCGCCTCGCCAGTCGCCCGGTGCAGCGTCTCGGTCGCCATCAGCGCCGCCGCGAGGTCGGCCGGCGCCGCCCCCGCGGCATCGAAGCCGGCCAGCGCGCAGGACGCGGCCTCGCGCAGCGCCGCGCCGCGCGCCCCGGGCGCCAGCAGCGCCTGCGTCGCCAACGCCAGCGCGATGGCGGGGGCGGGCGCCGCCGTGCTCGCCTCCGCCCCGCGCGGCGCATCCAGCGCCGCCTCCAGGCCGCGCAGCAGCAGCCTTTCCTCGCCCGCCATCAGGCTCTCCCCGGGCCCGAGCCGATCGGCGGCGTAGCGCGCCAGCAGCCAATGCAGGCGCCCTTCGGCCGGACCGCTCGCCTTCACGCTCAGCAGCGGCGCGGGGCCGAGCGGGCGCACCAGCAGCCGCAGCGCATGCGCCGTAGCGCGGTCCTGCGCGGCGCCGTAGGCGACGACCGGGCCATCCTGGACCGTCACGTTCTCGCCATCTGGGCTCGGCAGGCGGCGCGTGCCGAAGACCAGCGTGCCGTAGTCGACACCGCCGCCCGGGCTCATCGCGTCGCAGGCGGCGGTCACGCGCACGCGTTCGAGCGTGACGCCGGGCAGTGCCGTCAGCGTGACGGTGAGCCGCACCGCCGGGCTGTCGGCGCGGATCTCGTAGGTGTAGCGCAGCCGCGCCACCTCCTGCGCCGCGCCGCGGGAGAAGCGGCCGCGCCCCTCGATCCGGCTCTCGTGGACCAGCATCACGCCGCCTTCGATGGGTTCGATGCCGGCGGCGACGATGGCGTCCTCGACATCGAGGCAGTGCTTGCGACCGCGCCAGGTGAATTCCACCAGGTTGCCGCCATGCAGCAGTGCCGGCGGACCGTCATCCCCGGGCAGGAACTGGCGGATCTCGCCGCGGTGGAGGTTGCCCTGGAAGCGATGGTGCGGCGTCGCCAGGCGGAGATCCTGCGGCGCCTCGTCCTCCACCGCGAGCCGCGCCGGGCCGAGCCGACGCGGCGCGCGCCCGCCGGCCGAGAGCGCCAGCAGCAGGTCCACCGCGCCCTCGGCGCCGCCGAGCAGCGGATGCGCCAGCGCCTCGGCCGCCGCGGCATTGGCGCCGAGGTCGAACACCGCCCCGCGCGGCGTCTCGGCGAAGACGGCGGCGAAGCCGTCCGGCAGGCGTGCGGGTGCCAGATAGCGCGCGAGGCCGCGCGCCAGCCCGTCCCGCAGCGCATCCATGGGCGGTTCGCTCATGCGTGCTGTTCTAGCCGCGCCGCCGCGGCCCGCGATAGGGTGCCCGCATGGAACCGAAAGACGGCGGCCGGCTGATCTTCCAGTCGGAGGTGTTCACGACCGCACGCGGCCCGCGGCGCGCGCCGACCGGCAAGGTGGTGCGCGAGGCAGCGCGGGAGGTGCCCGTGCATGCCGAATGCGACGTGCTGGTCGTGGGCGGCGGCCCCGCTGGCACGGCGGCGGCCGTCGCGGCTGGACGGATGGGCGCGCGCACCCTGCTGCTGGAACGGCACAACCACCTGGGCGGGCTGTCGACCGGCGGGCTCGTCATCTGGATCGACCGGATGACGGACTGGACCGGTCGGCGTGTGATCCGGGGCTTCGCCGAGGAATACCTCGACCGCCTGCCGAAGGACGCGGTGATGGGCCCGCCGCCCGGCGCCTGGGGCGGGCGGGATTCCGCGACCGCCGCCTGGTGGGCGGTGCGCTCGGCCGCCTTCCACGGCATCGTCACCCATTCGCCGACCTGCGACCCGGAATGGATGAAGGCGACCGCGCTCGAGATGGTGCTGGAGGCCGGCGCCGAGGTGCTGTTCCACGCCTGGGGCGCCGAGCCTGTGATGCTGGACGGCGCCGTCGCCGGCGCGGTGTTCGAGAGCAAGCAGGGCCGCCGCGCCGTGCTGGCCAAGGTGGTCGTGGACGCGACCGGCGACGGCGACCTCTATGCCCGCGCCGGCGCCGCGTCCGACAGCGACACGGATGAACGCGACATCCACCACTGCATCAACACCTCCTGGCTCTTCGCGCATGTCGACATGCCGCGCTACCTGGCGTGGCGGCTGGAGAATCCCACGGAATTCAGCGCCTTCATGGCACGCGGGAAGGCCGAGGCCGGACTGTTCGACAAGGCCTTCGCATCCTGGCGGGACGATGTCGCGCTGTTCATGGGGCCGCGGCTCGCGGGGTATGACGCGACGCAGGTGGACGACCTGACCGAGGTCGAGATCCGCAGCCACCGCCTGATGCTCGAGCACCTGCGCATCTATCGCCGCGACGCGCCGGGCTTCGAGCGCGCGACGCTGATGCTGAGCGCGCCGCAGCTCGGCGTGCGTCACGCGCGGCGCCTGCGCGGCGTCTCGGCCGTGACGCGCGAGACCTGGGACGGGCGCGTGCATGCGGACGAGATCGGCGTCTCGCCATCGCTCGCGCCGAAATTCGCCAATGTGAGCGTGCCCTATGGCGCGCTGGTGCCGGAACGGCTCGACGGGCTGCTGGCGCCGGGGCGGCACCTCGCCTGCGACGCCACCTCCCACTCCTTCCTGCGGGAGATCCCGCAATGCTGGCTGACCGGGCAGGCGGCGGGCGTGGCGGCGGCGCTGGCGGCGGATGCGGGCATCGCGCCGCGCGCGGTGGACCCCGCCGCGATTCGCGCGGCACTACGCCGGCAGGGGGCGCATCTGCACGACCTCGCGCATGCGGTGGCCTAGGCATGCGAGGGGGCCTTGCCCCCTCGCGCTCCCCCACCAAAGGCCGCAAGGCCATAGGATGCCGGGTTCCGAGGGCCTTTCGGCCCTCGGCGGAGGGAGCCCGACGGAGGCTGCGCCTTCCCCGGTCCGCCCCTGGGTCATTGGTGCGGGCCTCTGCCTGGCCCTTTCCCTTCCGGCCCTGGCCCAGGGCACCGACTGGCGCGCGGCGGCCCCGGACCTCGCGCTCGACGGCCCGGTGCGGGAGATGCGCGCGCCGGTCATGCTCGGCGGCTCGGCCTGGGGACCTTGGCGCCGCATCTGCCGGGAGCAGGGGCTGAACCCCGGCCGCCCCCCGCGACGAGACTGCCTGGCGGTCGCCGAGGCGCGGGTGGAGGGTGACGCCGTGCGCCTGACCCTGGTGCAGGAGGGCACGTCGCTGCGCATCGCCGCGCGACGCGACACGGAGGGCCGCGTGACGGAGTTCGCCGCCGCGCGCGCAGACGGCAGCGACCCGCCGCCCGATGCGGCGCGCGACGGGCTGCTCGCCGCCTGGCGGGACCAGTTCGCGACGCTCAGCCTGACGCGGCGGCGGATCGCGCCCGGGGAAGGCTTCGCCCTGCCGGTCGAGGGCTCCCCGCAGGGCATGGCCTGCCGGCCGGAGGGGACCGGCGCCGTCGCGGGACGGTCGGTGCTGGTGGCGCGCTGCGCCGTGGAACTCGCTGGGCGGTTGCGCGGCGGCGCGGCGGAGGCGCGCGTCGCGATCTTCGCGCGCGTCGCGGTGGACGTGCCGACCGGCATGGTGGTCGCGCAGGGCTACGCGACGCGCATCGAGACCTTCGCGGGGGGGCGGTCGAACGGCGTGGTGGTCACGCCGTCGCGCGTTCTGGTGGAGTGACGCGCGGGGCCGGGCGCCCCGCACGCCGACGGCTCACTTGCGCGTCGCCTCGTAGCGCGCCTTGGTCTCGGCGTTGGGCGGATAGAGGCCGGGCAGCGGCACGCCCTTCTCCACCTCGGTCATGATCCAGGCTTCCAGCCGCTCCTGCTCCACCGCCGCCTCGACCACGGCGTCCAGCATCGCCTGCGGGATGACCACGGCGCCGTCGGCATCGGCCACGACGATGTCGCCCGGGATGACCGTGACGCCGCCGCAGCCGATCGTCTCCTCCCAGCCCACGAAGTTCAGCGCGGCGACGGAGGCCGGCGCCACGTAGCCCTGGCAGTACACCGGCAGGCCCGTGCCGATCACGCCCGCGCCGTCGCGCACCACGCCGTCGGTGACCAGGCCCGCGACGCCCTTCTTCGCCATTCGGGCGCAGAGGATGTCGCCGAAGATGCCGGCCGCCGTGCTGCCCATCGCATCGGCCACGGCGACGCAGCCTTCCGGCATCGCCTCGATCGCCGCGCGGGTCGAACGGGGGGAGGACCAGGAATCGACGGTCGCGAGGTCCTCGCGCGTCGGCGTGAAGCGGAGCGTGAAGGCGGGACCGACGATGCGCTTCGTGTTGCCCGGCACGATCGGGCGGGAGCCCGCGATGTAGCAGAAGCGCACGCCCTTCTTGAGCAGGACGGTGGTCAGCGTGGCGGTGCAGACGCCCTCGAGGGCGGTCTTCTGGGCGGCGGCGAGCGGCATGGGCGGGTCTCCTTCGGGGGCGTGCATCGCAGGGGGGCGCCGCCGCCGCAAGGGGGGCGCCGCGGCTGGCGCTTGCCGAGGGGCCGCCCGCCTCGCTACGAGACGCCATGCGCACCCGCCCCCTGATCGGCGTCACCCTCGATTCGGAACCCGCCGGGGGCTGGTCGAGGCTGCCCTGGTACGCGCTGCGGCAGAACTACTTCGCCGCCGTCGCCGCGGCCGGGGGGCTGCCGGTGGCACTGCCGCACCACCCGGATCTGGCGGCGGCCTACCTGGCGGAGGTGGACGGGCTGCTGGTGACGGGCGGCGCCTTCGACGTCGACCCGGCCCTTTGGGGCGGCGGCGCGCCGCATCCGAAGGTCACGCTCAAGCCCGGCCGAACGGATTTCGAGATGGCGGCGACGCGCGCCGCGCTCGCGGCCGACAAGCCCGTGCTCGGCATCTGCGGCGGGCAGCAGTTGCTCGCGGTCGCCTTCGGCGGCACGCTGGTCCAGCACATCCCGGACGAGGTCGCGGGCGCCTTGCCGCACGAACAGCCCAATCCGCGCACGGAACCCGGGCACGAGGTCGCGGTGGCGCCGGGCACGCTGCTCGCGCGCATCGTCGGCACCGACCGCATGGCGGTGAATTCGGCGCATCACCAGGCGGTGGCGACGGCGGGCAGCGGCGTGGTCAACGCGGTGGCGCCGGACGGCGTGGTCGAGGGCATCGAGCATCCCGGCCACCGCTTCGCGCTCGGCGTGCAATGGCACCCCGAATACGGCGTGGACCCGCGCGACCCGGCGATCTTCGCCGCCTTCGTGGAGGCCTGCCGGTGACCGACGATGCCCCGGACGACCCGAAGCGCGGCGAGCGCATCGCGAAGTGGCTGGCCCGCGCCGGCGTCGCATCCCGCCGCGACGCCGAGAAGATGATCGCCGAGGGCCGCGTGAAGCTCGGCGGCAAGGTGGTGGAGACACCCGCCACCTTCATCACGCCCGGCGACCACGTGGCGGTGGACGGAAAGCCGGTGGCGGCGCCCGAGCGCACGCGGCTGTTCCGCTACCACAAGCCGGAAGGGCTGGTGACCACGCATCGCGACCCGGAAGGCCGGCCCACGGTGTTCGAGAGGCTGCCGCCCGGCCTGCCGCGGCTGGTGAGCGTCGGTCGGCTCGACCTGACCAGTGAGGGGCTGCTGCTGTTGACGAACGACGGCGAGCTGGCGCGCAAGCTCGAGCTGCCGTCGAACGGCTGGCTGCGGCGGTATCGGGTCCGCGTGCACGGCCGGGTGGACGAGAAGGCGCTCGCGGCGCTGGCGCGCGGCGTGACGGTGGACGGCGTCGCCTATGGTCCCATCGAGGCCGGGCTCGACGCGCGGCAGGGCACCAATGCCTGGCTCACCGTCTCCCTGAAGGAAGGCAAGAACCGCGAGATCCGCCGCGTCATGGCGCATATGGGCCTGGAGGTGACGCGGCTGATCCGCACCGCCTACGGCCCCTTCCAGCTCGGCATCCTGCCGCGCGGCGCGGTCGAGGAAGTGAACGCCAAGGTGCTGCGCGACCAGCTGGGCCTCGACGCGCCGAAGCGGCTGCGCGAGGTGGCGCAAGCGCCGCTGGCCGAGCCGCCGCCCGATGCGCCGCGCCGCCCGCCGCGCGCGCGCAACGCCTCGATGGGCACGCGCCGCCCCGTGCGCGGCCGCGACGGTCCGCGGGGCCGAGGCCCGTGACACCACCCGCCGCAGGCGCCGCCCCCGTGGGGGCGGCCCGCCCTGCGGCCCGGGGCGCCGCAGCCGCGGCGCATGGCGCAACCACAGCCCCTCCCCGCATCAGGGATCGCCCGACCGGCACGCGCACCCGCTCACCGCGCGGTCCTATCCCGGCCTCATCCCCGACAGCCCGCGCACCAGTCGCGACCCCATCCCCCGCGGCGCGCGGCACTGCCGCGCGCCGGGAGCGCACGGCGCGACCGCGCCCAGACCACCAGCCGCCCCAGACGCATCAGCCCATGGCGCGCAGGCAAGCCGGCCGGATGGCCGGCGCCCGCCGCCTGAGGGCACGATAAACATGCGCATCATCGCCGGCCGCCACCGCGGGCGCACGCTCCGCGCACCGGAGGGCGAGGCGACCCGCCCGACCGCCGAGCGCGTCCGCCAGGCGCTGTTCGACATGCTCTGGCACGCCCCCTGGGGCGGGCGGACCACGATCCAGGACCGGCTCGTGCTCGACGCCTTCGCCGGCACCGGTGCGCTGGGGCTCGAGGCGCTGTCGCGCGGCGCCGACCACTGCACCTTCGTCGAGAAGGACCGCGCCGCGCTGGTCGCACTGCGCGCCAATATCGGCGCCTGCCGGGAGGAAGCCCGCACGGCCGTCCTCGCCACCGACGCGACGCGACCGCCCGTCGCGCGGGTGCCCTGCGGGCTGCTGTTCCTCGACCCGCCCTATGGGCGCGGGCTGGTCCCCGCAGCCGTGGCCGCGCTGGCGGCGGCAGGCTGGATCGGGCCCGGCGCGCTGCTGGTGGCCGAGATGGGGCTGGAGGAGGTGCTCGACCTTCCGGGCTACGAGGCCGTGGCGTCCCGCAGCCATGGCGCGGCGAAGCTGCACGTGCTGCGCGCGCCCGGGGAGCCGTGCTGAGGGCGTGCCATGCGCATCCTGGTCACGAACATCAGCGTCAGCGGGCGGAGCGGCACGGAACTCGTCACCGCCGAGGTGGCGCTGCGCCTGCAGGGTGCGGGCGACACCGTCGCCGTCTACACGCCGCTCAAGGGGCCGACGGCGCAGGTTCTGACGCCGCGCGGCATCGTCGTGGCGGACCGCATCCGCGACCTCGAGGGCTTCGACCCCCACCTCATCCACGGCCAGCACAACGCACCCTTCCTGGTGGCGCGGGCGGCCTTCGCCCGCGCTCCGGCGGTGTGGTCCTGCCACGACTACCGCAGCCATTGGGACCGGCCGCCGCCGCCGGGCTCGGCGCAGCTTTTCATCGCCCATTCGGCCGAGACGGCGGAACGCATCCGGCGCGAGGGCGGGATCGGCGAGGACAGGATCCGGATGCTGCCGAACGCGGCCGACCTCGGGAATGTCGTGGCGCCGGCCGTCCCGCCCGCGGCGCGGAGCGTGCTGATCGTCGGCAAGGGCGACCAGGCCGGGGCGCTGCCCGACCTCGCGCATGTGCTGCGCGCCCAGGGCTTCGCCGTGACCTGCGTCGGCCGCGGCATCGGCCCGGTGGTGTCGAACCTGCCCGAGGTGATGGCCGCGCATGCCGTCGTCGTCAGTTCCGACCGCACGGCGCTGGAGGCGATGGCCGCCGGCTGCGCCGTGGTCTGCGCCGATGCGCGCGGTCTCGCGGGGCTCGTGACGCCGGAGAATTTCCACACGCTGCGGCGGCGCAACTTCGGCGGCGCCGCGCTGGCCCGCCCGCTCGACCCGGCGGCGGTGGTGGCGGAGATCGCCGCGATCGACCCGGCGACGCAGGCCGCACTCCGGCGCGTCGCGATGCCCGAGATCGGCCTGGACCTCTACATGGATAGGCTGCGGGCGATCCATGCCGAGGCCATCGCCCTGGCCGGCAGTCCCGCCCCCGGCGATGCCATGCGCGGCGCCGAGACGCTGGAGGCGATGCTCGCCTCCCCCCGTCCGGGCGGCTTCGGGCCCGAGGCGACGCGCCGGATGCAGGCGGAGCACGCGACGCGGCTGGCGCGCGCCGAGCGCGAGGCGGCGCGGCTCGCGCTCCGGCTGCGGCTCGCGACGCTGAAGCCGGGAGAGCGGCTGCACATCAACGACTGGCACCGCGGCCCCGGCGCGGCGCTGCTCGGCGCCGGATGGACACGCGCGGAGGAAGGCCGCGTCGCCATGGCCGGCGGCGCCACCATCGACCTGACGGAAGCCTTCGCGCAGCGGCGGCTCGCGGCCGTGACGCTGCAGCTGGCGCCGACAGGCGCGGCGGGCGCGGCGCGGCTCGAGGTGCTGGACGGCGCGCGCCCGATCGCGAGCGTGACGGCCGAGGCCGGCATCGCGGCGATCGAGCTGCCGGGTGCCGCGTTGCTCGCCGCCGGGGCGAAATCCGTGCTGCTGCGCGCCGTCGAGGGCTCCGGGCGCGGATGGACGCTGATGGAGGCCGCGCTGCTCACCGACGCGCCGGCGTAGCGCGGCGCGCCGTCACCGCCGCCCGAACATACGCTCCAGCGCCGCCGCATCCAGCCGCAGCACGGTCGGCCGTCCATGGCTGCAGGTGGCCGCGCGTGGCGTCGCCTCCATCGCGCGCAGCAGCGCATCCATCTCAGCCGGCAGCAGCCGGCGCCCCGCCCGCACGCTGCCGTGGCAGGCGAGCCGCGCCACCGCGGCGTCGAGGCGCTGCTGCAGCGACGCCGCTTCCCCGAGCTCCGCCAGTTCCTCGGCGAGGTCGGCCAGCAGCGGCGCCGGGTCCGGCGTGCCGAGCAGCGCCGGCAGCGCGCGCACGAGCACCGCGGCCCCGCCGAAGCCCTCGATCTCGAGTCCGAGGCGCGCCAGCGCCGGCGCGTGCTCGAGCAGCCGCGCCGCGTCGCGCGCCGGCAGGTCCACCACGGCGGGCAGCAGCAGCGGCTGCGCGCGTACGCCGCCCTCGACCAGCTGCGCGCTCAGCGCCTCATGCGTCAGGCGCTCATGCGCGGCGTGCTGGTCCACCAGCACCAGGGCGCCGTCGGGTGCCTCGGCCAGCACGTAGGTTTCCAGGATCTGCGCCAGGGCGCGGCCGAGCGGATGATGGTCGGGGGCGCGCTCCGCCTGCGCGGCCGACCGTGGCGGCGCCGCCGGCACCAGGCCGAGGGCGCGCTGCATGGGACCCGGGGCCTGCAACGGGGCCATGGCTTCCGCGAAGCCGCCGGCCGGCGATCCGCCGGACGGCGCCGCGCCGCCGGGCAGCGCGTCGGGCCGGGGCGGCGGGGGCGCCGGCGCGGGTCCCGGCGACCAGCCGGCCACCGCGACGGCCGCGCCCCCGCCGACCGCGATCGCGCGGCGCAGCGCCGATATCACCGCGCCGCGCACCGCCTCGCCCTCGCGGAAACGGAGCTCGGTCTTCATCGGGTGGACGTTCACGTCCACGCTCTCGGGCGGCACGGTCAGGAACAGCGCCGCGGCCGGATGCCGCCCGGCCTCGATCACGTCGCGGAAGGCGACGCGCAGCGCCACGCGCAGCAGCGGGTCGCGCACGGGGCGGTTGTTCACCACCAAATGCTGCGCCGCCGTGGTCGGCCGCGTGTAGGAGGGGAGCGCCGCGAGCCCCCGCAGGTCGAGCGCCGCGCCGACCGCCTCGACCGGCACGGCGGCGGCGGCGAAGCCGGGGCCGAGCACCTGGCGGATGCGGCCCTCCCAGTCGGCGGCGGCCAGGGCGAGCGCCTCCCGCCCCTCGCTCTCGACACGGAAGGCCACGCCGGGCCAGGCGAGCGCGAGGCGGCGCACCGCCTCGATCGCGTGCTCGGCCTCGGTGCGCGGGTGGCGGAGGAACTTGCGCCGGGCGGGCGTCGCGAAGAACAGGTCGCGCACCTCGACCCGCGTGCCGGGCGGGCCGGCGGCGGGTGTCACCTCCGCCACGCGGCCGCCCTCGACCGCGATGCGGTGCGCGGAGCCGCCCGCCGGGCGGGAGGTAATCGCCAGCCGCGCCACGGCGCCGATCGAGGGCAGCGCCTCCCCCCGGAAGCCGAGCGTCGCGATGCGGAACAGCGTCGCTTCCTCGGGCAGCTTGGATGTGGCGTGTCGCTCGATGGCAAGCGCGAGGTCGGCCGCGTCCATGCCGCAGCCGTCGTCCTCGACCAGGATGCGGTCCATGCCGCCGCCGTCCAGCACGACCGAGACGCGCGTCGCGCCGGCATCGAGCGCGTTCTCCACGATCTCCTTCACCGCGGCGGCCGGGCGCTCGACCACCTCGCCGGCGGCGATGCGGTTGGCGGTGGTCTCGGGCAGGCGACGGATGGCCGGGCGCGGGGGCGACTCGACCGGGCGGACGGAGTCCATGGAGCCTTATACCAGCCGCCGCGGCCGTCGCCCCGGTGCCGCGCCCTGCAACGCTTCCTTCCGCTGCCGGGCGGATCGCGCGATGCTCGGCCGACGCAGCACGGGGGGCAGGCATGGCGGAGGAGGCGGACCGGCGGCCGATCGCGGCGCGCAGCCTGGGCGTGACGCAGCGCGTCGCCGCGGTGCTGGTGGCGCGCGGCGCCTCGCCGAACGGGATCTCGCTGGCCGGCATGGCGGCGGGGCTGCTGGCGGGCCTTGCCTTCGCGGCCGTGGCCTGGCTGCCGGGTGGGGCCTCGGCCTTCTGGCTGCTGGGCGCGGCGCTGGTGCAGGCGCGCCTCGCGGCGAACCTGCTGGACGGCATGGTGGCGATCGGACGCGGCGTCGCCTCGCCGGTCGGCGAACTCTACAACGAGGTGCCGGACCGCGTGTCCGACACGGCGGTGCTGGCGGGCCTCGGCGTCGCGGCGGGGTCGCCGGCGCTGGGGCTGGCGGCGGCGCTGGCGGCGATGGCGACGGCCTATGTCCGCACCACGGCGCGCGCGGCCGGCGCGCCGTCGGACTTCTCGGGTCCGATGGCGAAGCAGCACCGCATGGCGCTGGTCACGGTGCTCGCGCTGTGGTGCGCGCTGGTCCCGGCCGCCTGGTCGGGCGGCGCCTGGGCACCCTGGGGCGTGCTGGCGGCGATCACGATCGGGTCCCTGCTGACGGCCTGGCTGCGCCTCTCGCGCGCCGCGGCGGCGCTGGCGGCGCGGCCATGACCCGCCAGGGCGCCTTCGACCACCCGGTCGCCATCGGCATCGTCGCCGCCGCCGTGCTGGTGGTGGCCGCGGCCTTCGCGGTGATCGGCGTGATGACGCTGAAGGGCCGCGGCACGCAGGAACTGCGCCGCGAATTGTGGCTGCGCACCGCATCCTGGTGCCTGCTGCTGCCGCTGATGATGGGCCCGGTGCTGCTCGGGCGCGAATGGGTGATCGGCGCGGTCACGCTGCTCGGCCTCGCGTGCCTGCGCGAGTTCGACCGCGCGACGGGGCTGTTCCGCGAAAGGCTGGTGGCGGGGATCGTGGTGCTCGGCATCCTGGCGGCGAATTTCGCCGCGCTCGACCACTGGTACGGGTTCTTCGTGGCGCTCTGGCCGCTGACCGTCGGCGTGATCGTGGTCGGCACCATCCCGCTGGACCGCCCGGCGGGGTACGTGCAGCGCACGGCGCTCGGCGTCTTCGCCTACATGTTGTTCGGCGCGGGGCTGGCGCACCTGTCCTTCATGGCGAACGAGCCGGGCTACCGGCCGATCCTGCTGATGCTGCTGACCACGGTGGCGCTGTCGGACGTCGCGGCCTTCACCTTCGGCAAGCTGATCGGCGGGCCGAAGCTGGCGCCGGCGACGAGCCCGAACAAGTCCATCTCCGGCGCGGTTGGCGCGCTCGGCGTCACCACGCTGCTGGTGGCGGTGCTGTCGTCCTTCATCTTCGCGGGCACGCCGCTGGCGCAGTGGCACTGGCTGCTGCTGCTGGGGCTGGTGGTGGGCGTCGGCGCGCAGGCGGGGGACCTCATGCTGTCCTCGATCAAGCGCGACATCGGCATCAAGGACATGGGCACCATCCTGCCCGGCCATGGCGGGGTGCTGGACCGCTTCAATTCCCTGCTGCTGGTGGCGCCCGCGGCGTTCCACGTCATCCAGTTCTTCGTGGGCTTCGGGATGGGGCAGCCGGCGCGTCTGATCACCGGCGGATGAAGGAGTTCGAGCTGCGCCCGGCGCGCGACCACGGGCTCCCGGCCGAACAGCGGCTGCGCAGCCTGTCGCGCGAACGCGGCCTGGGGTCGGTGCTGGTGGGCGGCGCCTGGCGGGCGCTGCTGCGGACGTATCTCGCGGCGTTCCATCGGCTGGAGGTGACGGGGCGGGAGAATTTGCCGCCGGCGCCCTTCGTGCTGGTGGCGAACCATGCGAGCCACCTCGATGCGCTGACGCTGTCCGCCGTGCTGCGCGGCGATGCGGCGCGGCGCGCGCATGCGCTGGCGGCGGGGGACACCTTCTTCGGATCGACGCTGTCCTCGGCCTTCGCGGCCTATGCCGTCAACGCGCTGCCGGTCTGGCGCAAGAAGACGCGCGCGAGCGAGATCGCGACGCTGCGCGAACGCCTGATCGAGGACCGCCTGGTCTACATCCTGTTCCCCGAGGGCACGCGCTGCCGCGACGGCGCCATGGCGCGCTTCCAGCCGGGCATCGGCGCGCTGGTGGCGGGAACGCAGGTTCCGGTGGTGCCGTGCTTCCTCGACGGCGCCTTCGCCGCCTGGCCACCGCAGCGGCGCTTTCCTGCGCCGCGGCGGCTGCGGCTGCGGATCGGCGCACCGCTCCGGTTCGAGGATTGCGCGGCATCGCGGCAGGGGTGGGAGGACGTCGCCGCGCGCTGCGAGGCAGCGGTGCGGGGTCTGGCCCCGGCCTGACGCCGCCCTGCGCTAGACCGGCGCCAGCGCGTGATGCGGCCCGGCCGGCAGCGCCACCCGCAGCGCATCCCCCGCCCGCACCGCGCCGCCGGCGCGCACCACCGCCATGATCCCGGCCCTGCGCAGCAGGGCGCCCGCGCCGTCGCGGCCCAGCACCGCCCGCATCAGCCCGGGCTGGAACGCGTCAAGCTGGGCGCAGGGGTTGCGCAGGCCGGTCACCTCCACGACCGCCGAGGCGCCCAGGCGCAGCAACGTGCCGCGCGGCAGCGCGAGCAGGTCGAGGCCCTCGGTGGCGACGTTCTCCCCCATCTCGCCGGGCGCGATCGCAAAGCCCTGCGCCGCGAGCTCGTCGAACAGCTCGGCCTGGATCAGGTGCAGCTGGCGCAGGTTGGGCTGGGTCGGGTCGCGCGCGACGCGGGACCGGTGCTTCACCGTGGCGCCCGCATGGGCGTCGCCCTCGACGCCGAGGCCCGTGCGCAACAGGATCTCCGGCACCACCGCCTTGCTGAAGCGGTGGGCGGCGTCGCGGGCGACGGCGCGCACACGCCCCTGCCGGATCACGCGCGCGCCTGCAGGCGCAGGATCTCGGCGACCAGCGGCGCCGTCGCCGGGTCACGCGCCGAACCCCGTCCTTCCAGGGCCGCCAGCACGCCGCCCGCCAGCTGCTTGCCCAGCTCCACCCCCCACTGGTCGAAGGGGTTGATGCCCCACAGCGCGCCGAGGCACGCGACCTTGTGCTCGTACAGCGCCACCAATTGCCCCAGCGTGAAGGCGTCGAGGCGCGGCAGCAGGATCAGCGCGCTCGGCCGGTCGCCGGGGAAGACGCGGTGCGGCAGCAGCCGTGCGACCGCGGCCGCGTCGGCGCCGGCCGCGCGCATCTCGGCCTCCACGGCGGCCGCGTCCTTGCCACGCAGCAGCGCCTCGGCCTGCGCCAGTCCGTTCGCCAGCAGCTTGCGGTGGCTGTCGGCATGGGGGTGGTCGGGGTTCGCGACCAGGATGATGTCGGCCGGCACCGGCGTCGTGCCCTGGTGCAGCAACTGCATGAAGGAATGCTGCGCATTGGTGCCGGGCTCGCCGAACACCACGGGGCCGGAGGCGCGCGCGAGCAGGCTGCCGTCCAGTGCGACGCGCTTGCCGAGGCTTTCCATCTCGAGCTGCTGGAGGTGGGCGGGCAGGCGCGCCAGGCGCTCGTCGTAGGGCAGCACGGCGCGCGCGGGGTAGCCCAGCGCATCGACGTGCCAGACCTCGGCCAGCGCCAGCAGCGCCGGCAGGTTGTCCGCCAGCGGCGCGGACAGCACGTGCTCGTCCATCGCGCGCGCGCCGGCGAGCAGCCGGGCGAAGGCGTCCCAGCCGAGCGCCAGCGCCAGCGACAGGCCGATCGCACTCCACATCGAGAAGCGCCCGCCCACCCAGTCGCGGAAGCCGAAGACACGTTCGGGCGCGATGCCGAAGGCAGCCGTCGCCGGCAGGTTGGTGGACAGCGCGGCGAGATGCGCGCCGGCCCCCGCCTCCCCCACCGCCGCGGCGAGCCAGGCGCGCACGAGCGCTGCGTTGGTCATCGTCTCCTGCGTCGTGAAGGTCTTGGACGCCACCAGCACCAGCGTGCGGGCGGGGTCGAGGCGCGCGCGCACCTCCTCCCACGCATGGGCGTCGACATTCGCGAGGTAGTGCGCGCGCATCGGGCAGGTGGGCGTCCAGAGCGCGCGCGCCGCCATGGCCGGGCCGAGGTCGGAGCCCCCGATGCCGATGTTCAGCACGTCGGTGAAGCGCAGGCCGGTGGCGCCTTTCAGCGTGCCGTCATGGATGCGCGCGACGAAGCCGCGCATGGCCGCGAGCGTGCCCTGCACGGCGGCCGTCGCGTCCTCCTCCCCCGCCCGGAACGTGGCCTCGGGCGGGGCGCGCAGCGCCATGTGCAGGGCGGCGCGGCCCTCGGTGGCGTTGACCGGCGCGCCGGCCGCCATGCGCGCAAGGAAGCCTTCCATGTCGGCGGCGCGCGCCAGGGCGAGCAGCGCGTCCAGGATCTCGGCCGAGACGGAGGTGCGCGACAGGTCGAGCAGGATGTCGCCGGCGCGTCGCGTCATGCGCGCCGGGCGGTCCGGCGCGGCGGCGAACAGCGGCCGGATGGCGGCCGCGCCGGGGCGCCGTCCGAGTGCTTCCACGACGGACCAGGCGGCTTCGGCGGCGTGTCTGGGCATCGGCATCTCCCTCTTGTGCGGGGCCAGTGTGCCACGGGCTCGGCACGACGCGAGGCCGCCAGCACATCCGCCCGCATGCGGACCGGACGCGCCGTCCTGGCGCTGGGCGCCCTGCCCGCGGCGGCACGCGCGGAACGCCTGCGCCCGACCGGCGTGGAGGCGCCGGAGGGCGCGGCGCTGCGCGCCGCCGGCCGTGAGGTCCGTCCGCCACGCCGCGGCGAACGGGGCACGGCGCGGAGCCGACGAACGCCAGGGCAGTATCCGCCCCGTCAGATCCCGACCGGCTGCCCCGCCACCGTCACCGCGAGGTCGCCGGGCCGGAGCAGCGCGCCGGCGACGCGCGCGGCCGTGGGCACCGTGACGGCGCGCAGCCGTTCGGTACGCCCGTCGAGCCAGTCGAGCGGCCGGGCGTTGCGGCGCATGGCCAGCAGCGTCGCGGCGATGCGCCGGGTGTCGGTGAACTGCAGCGGCAGCGACCCGGTCAGGTAGGCAACCGCTTCGTCCAACTCGCCGGGCGTCGGCCCGGAGGCGGCGAGTTCGGACCAGACGCGCTTCGTCACCTCGAGCGCCTCGGCCACGCGCGCGTTCTCGGTGGCGAAGGCGGAGGTGACGACGCCGCCGCCGAAGATGGTGTCGAGCCCCGCGCCGATGCCATAGGTCAGGCCGCGTTCCACCCGCACCGCCTGCATGAGGCGGGAGGAGAAGCCGCCGCCGCCGAGCACGCGCAGCACCACCTGCGCGGCTTCCCAGTCGGGGTCGGTCGCGGCGATGCCCGGTTGGCCGATGATGACCTGCGACTGCGAGCTCGGCACCGGCACGACCTGGCGGCCGAAGGCGGTGAAGGGCGGCAGCGGCGGCGGCGCGGAGGGCGCGCCCTCGGGCAGGGAGCCCAGCAGGTCGGGCAGCAGCGCCGCCAGTTCCGCCGGCCGGATGGCGCCTGCGGCAGCCACCAGCACGCCGCCGCGGCGCAGTTGCGCGGCGAGCGCGGCACGCATCGCCTCCACCGTCACGCCGGCCAGGCTCTCGGCGGTGCCGCCGGAGGGCCGCCCTGCCGGGTGCTGCGGGAAGGCGGCGGCCCAGAAGGCGCGGCTCGCCTGCCCGCGCGGGGTCTCGAGCACCTGGCGCGCGCCGGCGATGGCGCGCGCGCGCACGCGTTCCACCGCGTCGGCCTCGAAGCGCGGCGCGGTCATGGCGAGCCGCGCGAGGCGCAGCGCCTCGGGCAACGCATCCGTCAGGCAGCGGAAGCCGCCCTCGAAATTGTCGCGCCCGGCGGAGAAGGACAGGCCGATCGCCGCGTCGCGCAGCGCGTCCTGGAACGCGGTGGCGTCGAGGTCGCCGGCCCCCTCCGAGAGCATGGCGGTCGCCATCGCCATGGTGCCCTCGGCGCCCGCGGCATCGCGCGCCGCGCCGCCCGGCCAGGACCATGACAGCGAGACGACCGGCACGGAATGATCCTCGACCAGCCAGGCGGTCACGGGGCCGGCCTCGACCACCTGGATCGGCAGGGTGAAGTTCGTGCTCATGCTCAGGCGGCCTCGGGCAGGAGCCAGCCGACCGTGTCGGTCGGGCGCGCGAGCACGGCGCGCGCGGCGGCCGCGACCTCGGGCTGTGTCACGGCGCGCAGGCGCGCGGGCCAGAATTCCACCACCTCGGCCGGCAGGCCGATGGCGAGCGTGCCGCCCAGCATCCGCGGCGCCGCGCCGAAGCTGTCAAGTGCCAGCAGCGCGCCGGCCGAGAGCTGCCGCGTCGCGCGCGCCACCTCCTCCTCCGAAGGGCCGTCCTGCAGCAGCCGCGCGACTTCCGCCGCGACGGCGGCCTCCAGGCGTTCGGGCGTGATGCCGCGGCGCGGCACGGCCCAGAGCATGAACTCTGTCTCGGCCGCGGCCTCCCCGTCATAGGCGGCGCCGGCCGAGACGGCGAGGCCGGTCTCGATCAGCGCGGCATGCAGCCGGCTGCCCTGGCCGCGGCCGAGCAGATGCGCCAGCGCCTCCAGCGGCAGGGCGTAGCGCGCGCCGTCGGTGGTCAGGCTCGGCGCCATCCAGGCGCGCAGGAACAGGGCTTCGCGCGCGGTGCGCTCGCGGGCCACGAGCCGGGGTTCGTGCGGCGCGGCGGGCGCGCGGGGGCGGTCGCGCCCCGCGCCGGGGCGGGCGGCGACGCGGCCGTAGTGTTCCTCCGCCAGGTCGCGCAGCCGTGCTTCCTCGACGGCGCCGGAGACCAGCAGCGTCGCGTTGTGCGGCGCGTAGAACCGGCCGTAGAATCCGGTCAGGTCGTCGCGGGTGATGGCGCGGATCTCGTCCTCCCAGCCGATGATGGGACGGCCAGGCCAGGCCTGCGGCCCCCAGAGCGCGGCGCGGAAGGCTTCCTGGAAGCGTGCGCGGGGGTTGCTGTCGGTGCGCTGGCGGCGTTCCTCGAGCACGACGTTGCGCTCGCTTTCCAGCTGGTCGGCCGGGATCAGCGCGGCGGAGAAGCGGTCGGCCTCCATCGCCATGATCATCGGCAGGCGCGACGCCTCGACCTGCTGGAAATACGCGGTGACGTCGCGCGAGGTGAAGGCGTTGTCGTTGCCGCCTTCCCGCGCGACGCGGCGGGAGAACTCGCCCGAGGGGACGTTCGGGCTGCCCTTGAACATCATGTGCTCGAGGAAATGCGCCACGCCCGAGCGGCCGGACGGATCCTCGGCGCCGCCCGCCGCGTAATACAGGTATTGCGCCACGACCGGCGCGCGGCGGTTCTCGTGGAACACGACGCGGAGCCCGTTGCGGAGCTCCCATTGCTTCGCGCCGAACAGGGGCCGGTTGGGCGGCGGCGCGGCCTGCGCCATGGCGCGCCCGGCTTGGGTGGCGGCGGCGAGCGCGGCGAGCGCGCCCATGGAGCGGCGGCGGGTCATGACAGGCATGGTCCAGAGATAGGGGCGCCCCCCCGCCGGGGGAAGCCGCCTTACGGAAGCGTATGCTTGCGCGGTGCAGACCGCGGGCGGGGCGCCGCCGCCCTGGGACCGCGCGGCATGGCGCGATCCGGGCGGGCTGTCAGAACCCGATCCATTCCCAGAAGGACTGGCGGCGCGGCTGCACCACCGGGGTCTGGCCGACGCCTTCCTCCCGACCGAGCGCCGCATTTTCCCGCAGGCGCTGTGCTTCGCGGGACGGGTCCACCGCCACGCCGGGCGGCGGCGGGTCGCGCCAGAAGATCAGTCGGTCCGACAGGGCGCGGCTCGGCTGGTCGAGGCGCAGACTCTCCTCATCCACGCGGCGGCGGATGTCGTCGGGCGCATCGGGGCCGGCGCCCTGGATCAGTGCGGCCTCCCCCACCGAGACACGGGCGCCGGGCGCGCGGCGCGGGTCGTCGAGCGACAGGCCGGGCACGAGCAGCGCCTCGGCCTGCTGGCGGGCCGAGCGTTCCTGCGGCCGCGCCGCGCCCGGGCGCGGGGTCGGCAACGAGGTCATGTCGGGCGGCATGGACAGCGGCGCCCGCGTCGTCACCTGGAACTCGTCCGGCGCGTCGCGCACGAGGCCGAGCGTGCGGGTCGTGTTCTCGCCGCAGCCGGCGAGCAGCAGGGCGACCGCCAGGGCGGGCAGTGGGGAAAGGCGCATCCTCATGACCCCTCCTTAGGCTGGGCTTTGGGCCGGAACAAGGCATCCGCGACCAGCGCTGCCACCCCGCAGACGATCGCGGCGTCGGCCACGTTGAACACATACCAGTGCCAGCCCCAGGCATGGGCATCGACGAAGTCCACCACGGCGCCGAAACGGAAGCGGTCGATCACGTTGCCGACCGCGCCGCCGACCACGCCGCCCAGCGCCAGCGCGGTCAGCCGGTTCTCCGCCCGCGCCATCCAGCGCAGCAGGAAGCCCGCGATCGCGATCGCGACCAGCGCCAGTGCCACCTGGTTCCAGGCGCTGTCGCCGGACAGCAGGCCGAACGTCACGCCGCGGTTCCAGACCATGGTGAGGTCGAGGCCGAAGGGGCCGGCCTCCCACAGCGGGATCTGGCCGACCTCGGGGAGGCGGGCGACCTCGAGGATCCACCACTTCGACGCCTGGTCGGCGGCCAGGATGCCGGCGGCGACGGGGAGGCCGAGGCGGAGGCTCATGCGAGGTGGTCCGCGGGGGCGCTGCCCCCGTGCCCCCGCCATCACGAGAGCGCCTCCACGGCATCCTCGCAGCGGAGGCAGAGCGTCGGGTGCTTCGCGGAGGTGCCGACCTCGGGCAGGACGCGCCAGCAGCGGGCGCATTTGGTGCCGGGGGCGGCATGGAAGGCCGCCGCCGGGACATCATCACCAACCGATAGCGCGAAGCCCGAGGTGATGCAGGTCTCGGCCCAGGCCTCGGCCGGCAGCAGCGCGGCGTCGGCCTCGGGCAGCGCCAGCGCGGGCGCTGCCTGCAGGCTCGACCCGATGGTGCCGGCCGCGCGCGCCTTCTCCAGTTCCGATGTCACCAGGCCGCGCAATTCGCGGATGCGCGCCCACTTCGCCGCCAGCGCATCATCCTTCCACCCCTCCGGCACGAAGACGAAGTCGAGCAGGTGCACGCTCCCCTCCTCGTCCGGGAAGCGCGCGAGCCACGCCTCCTCCGCCGTGAAGGCCAGCACGGGCGCCAGCCACTTGCAGAGGCAGCGGTGCAGCACGTCGAGCACCGTGCGCGCCGCGCGCCGGCGCGGGCTGTCCGCGCGGTCGCAGTAGAGCGCGTCCTTGCGGATGTCGAAGTAGAAGGCGCTGAGGTCGGCCGCGCAGAAATTGTGGATCTCGGGATAGACGCCCGACCAGTCATGCGTCTCGACCGCGCGGCGGATGCGCGCGTCGATCTCGGTCAGCCGTTGCAGCACCCAGCGCTCGAGCTCGGGCAGTTCGGCATGGGGCACCGTCTCGGCGTCGGTGAAGCCGTCCAGGCTGCCGAGCAGCCAGCGCAGCGTGTTGCGGATGCGGCGATACAATTCCGCCTGCTGCTTCACGATCTCGGGGCCGATGCGGAGATCGAGCGCGGTGTCGGAATTCATCACCCAGAGCCGCAGGATGTCGGCGCCGTACTGCTTCATCACGTCCTGGGGCGCGGTGACGTTGCCCAGCGACTTCGACATCTTCCGCCCCTGCTCATCCAGGACGAAGCCGTGCGTCAGCACCGCCTTGAAGGGCGCGACGCCGTTGGTGCCGACGGATTCGAGCAGCGAGGAATGGAACCAGCCGCGATGCTGGTCCGAGCCTTCCAGGTAGAGGTCCGCCGGGAAGGGCAGGCCGCGCGGCGGCAGGACGAAGGCGTGCGTCGAGCCGCTCTCGAACCACACGTCGACGATGTCCATGACCTGTTCGTAGAGCGCAGGGTCGCGGTCGGGGCCGAGGAAGCGCGCCGCCGCACCGGGCTTGTACCAGGCGTCCGCGCCCTCGGTGCGGAAGGCCTCGACCACGCGTTCGATGATGGCGGGGTCGCGCAGCGGCTCGCCGGATTGCTTGGACACGAAGACCGGGATCGGCACGCCCCAGGCGCGCTGGCGGCTGATGCACCAGTCAGGGCGTGCGGCGATCATGGAATCGAGCCGGTTACGCCCGGCCTCGGGCACGAAATGCGTCTTGGCGATCGCGTCGCGCGCCTTCTCGCGGATGGCATTCGCGTCATCCATCGCGATGAACCATTGCGGCGTGGCGCGGAAGATCACCGGTTTCTTGGATCGCCAGGAATGCGGATAGGAATGCGTGAGCTTCCCCGTCGCCGCCAGCGTGCCGGCTTCCCTCATCGCGTCGTAGATCGCGGTATGCGCCTTGAAGACGTGCAGGCCGGTGAAGCCCGGCGCGTGCATGGTGAAGGTGCCGTCGTCGTTGACGGTCTCGGGGATCGGCAGGCCGAACTGGCGGCCGAGGTTGAAGTCGTCCTCGCCATGGCCGGGCGCGATGTGCACGAAGCCGGTGCCGGCCTCGGTGGTCACGAAGTCGCCGGGCAGCAGCGGCACATCGAAATCGTAGCCCTGGCCGCGCAGCGGGTGGGCGGCGACGGCGCCGTCCAGCTCCGCTCCCTTGAGCAGGCGCCGGATGCTGTGCGCGCCGATGCCGGCCTCCTTTTCGAAGCTCGGCAGCAGCGGCAGCGCGACCAGCAGCCGATCGCCGACCTTGAGCAGCGAGGCCTCGCTCACGCCCTCCACATGCACCAGCGCGTAGTCGATTTGCGGCCCGTAGGCGACGGCGCGGTTGCCGGGCATGGTCCAGGGCGTGGTGGTCCAGATGACGACGCCGGCGCCGACCAGGTCCGCCGCCTCCGCGCGCAGGATGCGGAACTTCGCGTGCAGCGTGGGGGATACGTGGTCGTGGTACTCGATCTCGGCCTCGGCCAGCGCGGTCTTCTCGACCGGCGACCACATCACCGGGCGCAGGCCGCGATAGAGCGAGCCGTTGAGCAGGAACTTGCCGATCTCGCCGGCGATCTTGGCCTCGGACTCGAAGTCCATCGTGGCGTAGCGGTCGGACCAGTCGCCGAAGACGCCGAGGCGCTGGAATTCCTCGGACTGCACGCCGAGCCAATGCTGCGCGTAGGCGCGGCACTCGGCGCGGAAATCCAGCACCGGCACGGCATCCTTGTCGCGGCCCTTCGCGCGGTATTCCTCCTCGACCTTCCATTCGATCGGCAGGCCGTGGCAGTCCCAGCCGGGGACGTAGTTGGCGTCGCGGCCCGCCATCTGCGCGGCGCGGTTGATGACGTCCTTCAGGATCTTGTTCAGCGCGTGGCCGATATGGAGGTTGCCGTTGGCATAGGGCGGGCCGTCATGCAGGACGAAGGTGTCGCGGCCCTTCGACTGCGCGCGCAGCCGCTGCCAGATGTCGAGCCGTGCCCAGCGCTCGAGCATCGCGGGCTCGCGCTTCGGCAGGTCGCCCTTCATGGGGAAGGACGTCTTCGGCAGGAAGACGGTGCCGCGGTAGTCGCGGGCCTCGGTGGCGGTGTCGGTCATGGCGGTGTCTCGGGGCGCCCGGAGCGGGGCGGGCGCGGGAATGGGAAGCGGCGCGCGTGCGGAACCCGGCCCTCAGCGGAGGGCCGGGGCGATAATTCGCGCGGGTGCGGGCCAAGCCATGCCGGCATATGCGGAAGCCCGTGGCGGCGCGTCAAGCGCAGCCCGCGCGCCTCAGGGCAGCGGGCGCGCCGTGACGAAGCGCGGTCCTTCCGGCGCGAGCGCGGCCATGCATGCGGCCGGCCCTTCGGCGCCCGCCAGCGCGGCGCAGAGCAGCGGCAACCGTTCGGGCCAGGCTTCCTCGGCCGGCGGGCGCGTGCCGCGCGCATACGTGCGGGTGCCATCGGGGCCGATCGCAACCGCGACCGCCAGCCGCGCACCGGCATGGCCGAGGAAGCGCGCCGCGACCTCCTCCCGCGCCGCGTCGAGCACGGCGGCCCCGGCGGTGCCGACGCCCACCGCCACCACCACGCCGGCGCCGACGTCCTCGCGCAGGTCCCGCAGCGCGCCCAGCACCTCGGCGAGGGGGCCCGGCGCGACATGGCAGCCCTCCGCGGCGCCGGAGGGGAATTCCAGTACCGCTGTCCGCTCGGCCAGCAACGCCGCGCGCAGCGGAGGGAAGGCCGCGGCTGCGTCGGCGCGATCGGCGATGACCACGGCGGCGGCGTCGCCGGCCATCCAGTCCCGCGGCAGGTCGAGCACGAGGATGCGCGCGCAGGGCGACGGCGCGCCGCTTTCGGCCGCCGGTCGCACCCAGACCAGGTCGAAGGCGGCGAACTGGGCGAGGGCGGCCGGGCTGGCCAGGCCGATGAGCCCGGCCGCCACGGAGGAAGCGAAGCACCGCATGGCAGGCCTCTGGACCTCGTGATGTGGCCCGACACTACGCCCACCGGCCGCGTGAAGCAGTGCGTTTCCGCACGGCCCCGCGCATGCGGCGCGCGCCGCGCGATCATGCGCCGAGCACTGCGCGCGCCTGGCGCGCATCCTCGGCGATCGCGGCCTTCAATTCCTCGAGCCCGGCGAATTTCGCGTCCGGGCGCAGGAAGCGCACGAGCCGCACGCCGATCTCCTGTCCATAGAGGTCGCCGTCGAAGTCGAAGACGAAGGTCTCGAGCCGCGTCTCGGGATCGCCGCCGAGCGTGGGCCGGCGCCCGACATTCGCCACGCCCTTCGCCACGCGCCCGTCCGGCAGCGCGACCGTCACGGCATAGACGCCGCGCGCGGGTTCGAGGTGCCGGCCGATCCAGATGTTCGCCGTCGGCCAGCCGAGCACGCGGCCGAGCTTGTCGCCATGCACCACGGTGCCGCGAATCTCCCACGGCCGGCCGAGCTTCTCGGTGGCGCGCTCGGGGTAGCCGTCCTGCAGCAGCCGCCGGATGCGGGAGGAGGAGATGGCCTCGCCCCCTTGCTCGACCGGCGGCACGATGGTCAGGCCCATGCCGCGCGCCTCGGCCTCCCGCGCGAGGAACGCCACGTCGCCGCCGCGGCGGTGGCCGAAGGCGAAGTCCGGCCCGCAGGCGAGGTGCTTCGCGCCGAGGCCGCGATGCAGCACGTGCTCGACGAAGGCCTCGGCCGACATCGCCGCGAAGGCATCGTCGAAGGGCAGCGCGAAGACGAAGCTTGCGCCCGCCTCCCGCAGCGCGGCCGCCTTGGCGGGCAGCAGCGTCAGCCGGAAGGGTGGGTCGTCGGGCCGGAAATGCTCGCGCGGGTGCGGCTCGAAGGTCAGCACGGCCAGCGACAGGTCTGGCCGCGCGGCATGCGCCGCGCGCAGCACCGCGGCATGGCCGATATGCACACCGTCGAAATTGCCGAGCGCGACCGTCGCACCGCGCGCCTCGCGCGGGACCTGGTGCCAGGCCCCGACGATCACGCGGCGCTCGGAACGCCGCGCACCGCCTCGGCCAGGGCGCGCACCTGGTCGAGGACCTTGCGCACCGTGTCAGGCTTCGCGCGGCCCTCCGCGTCGAGGCTCGCGGCCAGCGCATCGACCAGCGCCGTGCCGACCACGGCGCCATCGGCGATGCGCGCGGCCTCGGCCGCCTGTTCGGGCGTGCGGATGCCGAAGCCGACGCAGACCGGCAGGTCGGTATGCGGGCGGATGCGCGGCAGCGCGGCAGCGAGGTCGGCCGTGGTCGCGCTCCGCGTGCCGGTGATGCCGGTGATCGCGACGTAGTAGACGAAGCCCGTGGTGGCCGCGAGCACGCGTGGCAGGCGCGCGTCATCCGTTGTCGGCGCCACGAGGCGGATCAGGTCGAGGCCGTTGGCCTTTGCCTGCGGCTCGATCTCGTCCGCTTCCTCGGGCGGCACGTCCACGACGATCAGGCCGTCGACGCCGGAGGCGGCCGCGTCGTTGCAGAACGCATCCACGCCGTAGGACAGGATGGGGTTGTAGTAGCCCATCAGCACCACCGGCGTCGCCGCGTTCTCCTTGCGGAAGTCCCGCACGAGGGCGAGCACGCCGTCGAGCGTCGCGCCCGCCTTCAGCGCGCGCAGCCCGGCGCGCTGGATCGAGGGGCCGTCGGCCATCGGGTCGGTGAAGGGCACGCCGACCTCGATCACGTCCGCCCCCGCGCCGGGCAGGCCGCGCAGGATGGCGAGCGAGGTCGCCGGGTCGGGATCGTAGCCCGAAAGATAGGTCACGAGCGCGCCGCGCCCTTCGTGCTTCAGCGCCGCGAAGCGCGCCGCGATCCGGCTCATGCGAATGCCCTCACGCGCCGGGCGCGGCCTCCGGCCGGCTGGCTTGCGCGCCATGCGCTGGCGCGCGGGGCATGGCGGGCGGGCTGGGCGCGGTCGCGCTGAGCGCTCCCGGGCCGATGCGGGGCATCGGGCCGAATGGTTGCGATCGCGGTCGTCACAGCTGCACCCCCAGGTGGCGGGCGACGGTGAAGATGTCCTTGTCGCCGCGGCCGCACATGTTCATCACGACGATCCTGTCCGCCGGCATCAGCGGCGCCTGGCGGATCACGTAGGCCAGCGCATGCGCGGGCTCGAGCGCGGGGATGATGCCCTCGAGCTTCGAGCAGAGCTGGAAGGCGGCCAGCGCCTCGTCGTCGGTCGCATGCACGTAGTTCACGCGGCCGAGTTCGTGCAGCCAGGAATGCTCCGGCCCGACGCCCGGGTAGTCGAGCCCGGCGCTGATGCTGTGCGCCTCCAGGATCTGCCCGGCCTCGTCCTGCAGCAGGTAGGTGCGGTTGCCGTGCAGCACGCCGGGACGACCCTTGGTGAGGGACGCCGCGTGTTCATGGGTCTCGACGCCCTTTCCCGCGGCCTCGACGCCGTACATCGCGACCTGTTCGTCGTCGAGGAACGGATAGAACAGCCCCATCGCGTTGGACCCGCCGCCGATCGCGGCCACCAGCGCATCGGGCAGGCGGCCCTCGGCGGCCATCATCTGCCCGCGCGTCTCCTCCCCGATCACGGACTGGAAGTCGCGCACCATGGCCGGATAGGGGTGCGGGCCGGCCACCGTGCCGATGCAGTAGTAGGTGTCCTCGACATTCGCGACCCAATGGCGCAGCGCCTCGTTCATCGCGTCCTTCAGCGTGGCGGCGCCGGAGGTCACCGGCACCACCTCGGCGCCCAGCAGCTTCATGCGGAAGACATTGGGCTGCTGGCGCTCGACATCCGTCGCGCCCATGAAGACCGTGCAGGGCAGGTCGAACAGCGCGCAGGCGGTGGCGGTGGCGACACCGTGCTGGCCGGCGCCGGTCTCGGCGATGATGCGCGTCTTGCCCATCTTCTTCGCGAGCAGGATCTGCCCGAGCACCGCGTTGATCTTGTGCGCGCCGGTGTGGTTCAGCTCGTCGCGCTTGAAATAGACCTTGGCGCCCATGCCGGGCGCCGCGCCCTTGCGCAGGTGGGTGGTCAGGCGATCCGCATACCAGAGCGGGCTTGGCCGGCCGACGTAATGCGTCAGCAGGCGGCGCCACTCGGCCTGGAAGGCGGTGTCCGTCTTCGACGCCTCGTAGGCCTGCTCGACCTCGAGGATCAGCGGCATCAGCGTCTCGGCAACGAAACGTCCGCCGAACTGGCCGAAACGGCCGCGGGCATCGGGGCCCTGGCGGAAGGAATTGGGCAGGGGCTTGTTCAAAGGGGGTGCCTCGGCGTTCCCGGAAAGGGCGGGGTGTAACGGATATGCGGCAGGCGGGCCATAGCGCCAGGGGGAGGTAGGGTACATCGCGCGGAGGGGCGCCGCCCCTCCGGAGCACCCCGCCACGGGTTCCCATCGACGTTGCGCAGCAACGCCGATGGGAACCCGCGAAGGCCGAAGGGCTTTCGGAAACCGATACCGGGGCGACGGCATGGCGCGGTCACCGCAGGCGCCAGCAGAGGGGCTGGCGGCCGGCCGGGTACAACAGGTCGCGTAAGGGCCGGAAGACCGTGGCCGGCTGCGTCGCGACGGAATTCAGCGCCGCCCGCAGCAGCCGGTGGGCGGTTTCGGACAAATCCAGGTCGGGCCGATGGCGCGGCTCGGCCGGCCCGCCCTCACCGAACCCGCGCGTCGATCACATGCGTCTTCATGTGCCCCGCGACCTCGCCGACTGCGCGCCCGCGCAGCGCCGCATCCCCCTGGGTTTCCGTCCCGAGCGTCCGGCATGCCTGGCGCGACTGCAGATAGGCCTGCTGCGACGCCTCGGTCTGGTTGATGCGGAACAGCGAGGCGCCGGTCACCCCCGAGGCCCGTTCGCGCCACAGCCCGTCCGGCCCCTGCTGCCAGACGCAGCGGGTGATGTTCTCCCCCTGCGGGTCGGCGCGCACCGGCCCGGCCGGGTCGTCGAAGCCGTGCCGGGCGCCGCGGTACAGGTTGACCGTGACGTTGCCCCCCGCGGCGCGGAGGTAGGAGGCGAGGTCGTCGCAGGGTGCCCGGCCGGTGCGGTTGTCGCGCTCGGCCACCAGCATCAGGATCGGCGCGCGGTTGGTCGCGCGGTTGCCCAGGCGGTAGGCGCATTCCGGCGCCACTGCCGCGAAGGCCAGGAAGCGCGGCCCGTTCGCCGGGCGCTGCGCGATCAGCCACTGGTGCGCGGCCAGCAGCGCGCCGCCGCCGCCGCCTTCCCCGAAGCCGACCAGGCCCGCGCGACGGCGGTCGATTCGCGGATGTTCCGCCAGGGCTTCCAGCGCGCCATAGGCGTCGATCGCGAAGTCCATCGCCGTGATCCAGGCGCGTTCCGGCGGCGGGCGGGAGGTGTCGATGCTGCGCGACGCATAGTGGTCGAGCACCAGCACGGCGGCGCCCGAGCCCTTCAGCGCGTTGACGTAGTCGGTCAGATGCGGGTCGCGCTTGCCGCGCACGTCGTGGGAGAGGATGACGACCGGCACGCGCCCGGTGCCCTCCGGCAGCCAGAGCTCGGCCGCCATCGGCTGGTTGCCCGAGCCGACATAGGTGAACACGTCGGGCCTTGGGCCGCCGCCGCAGGCCGCGAGCAGGAAGGCCAGGAGCAGCGTCAGCGCGCGCATGGGTCGTTCCTCCGTCGGATCGCGCAACGCTGGGCCGCCGAGGTGGCGCGCGTCAACCCTCGGAGGGGGAACGGGCGGGGAAGCCGGGGGGAGAAGGGAACTTCTCCCCCCGAAACCCCCCACAACCTTCTTTGGCACCTGGCGCCCGACCTTCCCGGATCGGTGCCACGTGACAGAGAAGGGAGGGGGAGCGGGGGAGGTTCCCCTCCCCCGGCCCTTGCCGCCATCACGCCAACGCCGCGCTACGAGATCTGCCGCCGCACGATCGCCGCGCCGTCGGCCAGCGCCTTGAGCTTCGCGAAGGCGCGTTCGCGCGGCATGTACTTCATGCCGCAGTCGGGCGCCGCCACCAGGCGTTCGGCAGGCACGTGCTTCAGCCCGGCGCGGATGCGCGCCGCCACGACCTCCGGCGTCTCGACCTCCGTCGTGCCGAGGTCGAGCACCCCCAGCATGATCGTCTTGTTCGACAGGTCGCCCAGGATGCCGAGGTCGAGCTTCGGCTGCGCCGCCTCGACCGAGATCTGCGCCGCCGTGCTGTCCGCCAGCTGCGGCAGGAAGGAATAGCCGGACGGCTTGTCGCTCACGAGCGCGGCGTAGCCGAAGCAGAGATGCACGACCGTGGTGCCGCCCACGCCTTCCAGCGCGCGGTTGATCGCCTTCACGCCGTAGCGCTTCGCCTGGTCGGGCCGCGCCTGCAGCCAGGGCTCGTCGAGCTGGATCACGTCGGCGCCGGCGGCCTTGAGGTCGCGTGCCTCCTCGGCCACCACCGCCGCATAGGCCATGGCGAGCGCCTCGTCGTCGCCGTAGTGCTCGTCATGCGCCTGCATGGACAGGGTGAAGGGCCCGGGCAGGGTGATCTTCACCTGGCGGTCGGTGTTGGCGCGCAGGAACGCGACGTCGCGCACCTCGACCGGGTGGCGGCGGCGGATCGGGCCCACCACGCGCGGCACGGGCGTCGGCTTGCCCATGCGGCCGCTCACGATGGCGGGGTTGTCCACGTCGACGCCATCGAGCGCGAGGGCGAAGCGGTTGGAGTAGGATTCGCGCCGCATCTCGCCGTCGGTGATGATGTCGATGCCGGCGCGCTCCATGTCGCGGATCGCGATCAGCGTCGCGTCGTCCTGCGCCTCCTCCAGCGCGTCCTCGGCCACGCGCCAGATCTCCTTGAGGCGCACGCGCGGCACGACGTTGTTCTTCGTCAGGATGGCGTGGTCCACGAGCCAGTGCGGCTGCGGGTAGCTGCCGACCACCGTGGTCGGCAGGATCTTGGTCGTCTGGCTCATGCGCAGTGTCCTTCCCGGGGCGTGCTTCAGGGCCTCAGATAGCCGAGAACGACCTCGACGACATGTCCCTCCCGCGCCTCCAGCGCCGCCTCGGTGCCGAGGTCCTCGCCGAAGATGGTGGACAGCGTGTGCCGGTTCGCCACCCAGAAATGCCCGAGGCCGAGCATGGTGACGTAGAGCTGCAGCGGATCCACGTCGCGCCGGAACAGCCCCTCGGCCGCGCCGCGCCGCAGCACGGCGCGCAGGCTCTCGAGCAGCGGCGAGTAGAGCGCCGGCACCTCCGCGCTGCGCCGCAGGTAGGCGGCGCGGTGGATGTTCTCCTGGTTCAGCAGCGCGACGAATTCCGGATGCGCGGCGGTGTAGCGGAGGTTGAACCGCACGAGGCGCGTCATGGCCTCGACCGGCGGCAGGTGCTCGACGTCGAGCGCGTGCTCCTCGGCCCGCTTGGCGGCATAGGCGCGCTCCAGCACGGTCAGCCAGAGCTCCTCCTTCGAGCCGAAATGCGCGTAGAGCATCCGCTTGTTGGCGCCGGCGCGGGCCGCGATCTCGTCGACGCGCGCGCCGGCCAGGCCGGCCAGCGCGAATTCCGCCAGCGCCGCATCCAGGATGCGCTGCCGCGTCGCCGCCGCGCGGGGCGAGATCGGGCGCGGCGATCCTTCCATCAGAAGCGGCCGTCGCGCACTTCGAACTTGGTCGCGCGGCCGAGCGAGCGGCCGCCCTGCGCCACCCAGCCCGCCACCCAGTCCAGCATCCGTGCGAGCGGCACCGACGGGTAGCCGAATTCGGCGAAGGCGCGCGCCGCGTTGGACAGCAGCGCATCGGGCGCCTCCTCCCCGGCGAAGGCCACGTCGCGGCCGAAGCGGCGCGCGAAGTCCCGCGCCACCCAGCGCACGGACACCGTCTCCGGCCCCGTCACGTTCAGGATCGGGCAATCCGGCGAGGCCCGCGCCAGGGCGCGTAGCGTCCAGGCATTCGCGTCGCCCTGCCAGACGACATTCGCGTGGCCCATGGCGAGCGGCACCGGCGTGCCCGCCAGGACCTTGGAGGCGATGTCGTGCAGCACGCCGTAGCGCAGGTCGATCGCGTAGTTCAGCCGGATGCCGAAGCAGGGCGTCCCGCGCGTGGCGGCCGCGTGCTGGAACACGCGCTCCCGCCCGAGGCAGGAGGCGGCGTAGTCGCCGACCGGCGCGGGCGCCGTCGCCTCATCGGCGCCGCCCGAGCTCACCGGCACCAGCGGCAGCACGTTGCCTGTCGAGAAGAACACGATGCGGGACGCGGCGTAGCGTTCGGCCACCATGGCCGGCAGCAGCACGTTCATCGCCCAGGTCAGCGGCTCGTTCCCCGAGGAGCCGAACTTGCGCGCCGCCATGAAGACGACATTCGGCGCATCGGGCAGGCCAGCCAGCGCCGCGCGGTCGGTCAGGTCGGCCGCGATGCACTCGATGCCCCAGGATTCCATGCGCGCGCGGAGCCCTTCCTCCGACCAGCGCGCCACCGCGATCACGCGGCGGGCGGGGTCGGCGCGCTTCGCTTGGCGGCACAGCGTCGGGCCCATCTTTCCGGCGGCACCTAGCACCAGGATGTCGCCCGGCACGGCGGCAAGGTCGGTGACCAGCGCCGGGTCCGGGCGGGAGAGCACGTCTTCCAGCGTCTCCTCGTCGGCGATGATGTCGGGCCAGTCGTTCACGGCGGTTCCTCCGGCCGCGATCCTTGCGCCGCGGCGGGGCCCTGTCCATCAGGGCGGGTCAGTTCGCCTCGGCGGTCGTGACCTCGATCGGGCGGGGCAGCAGCACGAAGACCGCCGCCTCGTCGCGCATGCGTCCCGCGCGCTCCCCGGCCTCGGCGCCCCAGCCCCAGAAGAAATCGGTCCGGGCGGGGCCGCGGATGGCGCCGCCGGTGTCCTGCGCCACCACCAGGCGGCCGGCCCGCGGCGCGTCCCGCGGCGCCGCCGGGTCGCGCACCGTCACGAACATCGGCGCGCCGAGCGGAATATGCGCCCGGTCCACCGCGACGCTGCGCTGTGGCGTCAGCGGCACGCCCATGGCGCCGATCGGGCCCTGCTCGGGCGTCAGCTCCTCGACCTTCCGGAAAAAGACGAAGGACGGGTTGGCGCGCAGAAGCTCCGTCGCGCGCTCGTGGCCCGCCTCGGCGATCCAGGCGCGGATCGCCTGCATCGACATCCGTTCGCGCGGGATCTCGCCGCGCTCGATCAATAGCCGGCCGACCGGCACGTAGCCGCGCCCGTTCTGGCCGGCATAACCGACGCGCACCAGTTGCCCGTCCGGCAGCACCACGCGGCCGGAACCCTGGATGTGCAGGAAGAAGGCATCCGCCGGGTCGTCCACCCAGACCAGCTCGAGGCCGCGCCCGGCCAGCGCGCCGCCGTCGATCGCCGCACGGTCGTGGAAGGGCTCGAGCCGCCCCTCGACCATCATGCCGTAGCGCCGGCGGAGCGGGTTGCCGGGCGCGGGCTGTTCGACCAGTTCCGGCGGGCGCGCCAGCAGGGGCGTGCGGAAGACCTCGTCCGGTGCCGTCGCGCCGCGCAGGATCGGCTCGTAGTAGCCGGTCATGATGCCGGTGCCGGCGGCGAAGGGCTCGAAGCGCGCCTCGATGAACTCGCGCACCGCCATGTGCCGCGCCGCCATCCAGGCGGCCATGCGCCGCTGGTGCGCGACCCCCTGCCCAGGCCGGGGCGGCCTCGGCAGGCCGCGTTCCAGCGTGCGGAGCTCGAGGCAGATGGCCATCCAGGCGCCGGCGGTGCCGGCCCTGAGCGCCGCTTCCCCCTCGCCGCCGAGCGGCGCCTCGGGGCGCATCGGGCGCATGGCGCCGCAGCTCGCCTGCAGCGCGGGCAGGATCTCGGCATGGGCGTCGGAGGCCCAGCCGGGCAGGTCGGCGAATGCGGCGCGGCGCAGCGTGGGCGGGGCCGGCGCCGCGGGCGCGCCCTCGGCCGGCGGCTCGGGTTCAGTCGAGGGCCCGCCATGCTGCGCATCCGCCTGGCCCGCGGCCATGGCGCCGGTCAGCGCCAGGGCGACGGCAAGGCCGGCGCGACCCTGCGGCGTCATGGTGAACATCGGATAAACCATACCCCAGCCCGGCCGGCGCCGCGACTCTCCGGGGGCTGTTGGAGGGCCGCGGACGCCCCGACCCGGGGCTTAGGCGGGCCGGGTTCCCACGAGCTTCCAGGTGGGATCGGAAACCGCAAGATCGCGCTGGAACGTCCAGAGGTCCGTGATCTCGGTCACAGCCTCGGCGCCCGCGCTGATCGACCCGTCGCTCGCGATGGTCAGATTCACCTGGTCGGAGACGATGCGCACTGTCACGTCAGCGACGGTGCCGCGCAGATCGGCTTCCTCGATCGCCATGTCCTGGATCGAGCGCAATTCGGTGCGCTGCGTCTCGCCGGCCTGCTCGCGCGCCGCGATGGCGCCCTCGAAGCCGGCATAGGCATCGTCCGAGAGCAGGTCGCGCAGCGTCGCGCGGTCACCGCGGGCGAAGGCGTCCACGATCATCCGGAACGCGCCCTCGGCGCCGCCGAGGAAGGCGGTCGGGTCGAAGCTGCGGTCCACGCCCTGGATGCGCGCCAGCGCCTGGCCGGCGGGCGAGCGCGGGTCGGGGATGCCGCGCCGGACGGCGCCGGGGGCGGGGGGCGGCAGGGGATCGGCCTCCCGCGCTGCGGGCTGGCCGATGCCAGGCGCGGGCTCGGCCTGGGGCGGGCGCTCGAAGCCGGTGCGCTTTCCCAGCACGCTGCGCAGGCGCAGCACCAGGAAGGCCGCAACCATTGCAAACAGGATCAGGTCGATCGGCAGGCCGCCACTCATCGCATTCTCCTCGGCCCCCACACTTAGGGGTGCGCAGGGCCGCCCGCAACAGCGCGCGGTCCGGGTTGCGGGCAGGGCGCCGGCCCGCTACCCCCGGGCGTGACGACCGAGGAACCCGACCCATGATCCTGCTCCGCCACGGACAGAGCGAGTTCAACCTGCTCTTTACCCAGACGCGGCGGGACCCGGGCATCGTGGACCCGGCGCTGACGCAGCTCGGCCACCGCCAGGCCGAGGAGGCCGCCGAGGCGCTGGAGCGGGAGGCGATCCGCCGCATCGTCGTCTCCCCTTATAGGCGCGCGCTGCAGACGGCGCTGCCGGCCGCGCGGCGGCTCGGCCTGCCGCTGACCGTGGCACCCGTGGTGCGGGAACGCTACGCCTTCACCTGCGACATCGGCAGCCCGCGCACGGAACTCGCGATGGCCTTCCCGGAGGTGGACTTCACGCATCTCGAGGAGGTGTGGTGGCCGCCGGCGGAGGAGCCGGCCGACCAGGTGGAGGGCCGTGCCGCGCTGTTCCGCGCCGAGATGGCCGCGCTCGACGACTGGGCGCATACGCTGGTCGTCAGCCACTGGGGCTTCATCATGGCGCTGACCGGCCGGAGCGTCGCGAACGGCGAGGTTCTGCGCGTGGACCCGACGGCGCCGGGGCCGGCCGAGGTGTCCTGGAAGCACCCCTGAGGGCGAGCGGCCGGCCTGGCCTGGAACGGGTCAATACGCGGCGGGAGAGGTCCCCCCGACTTCATCGCCGCCCGCCCGGGTCGGGACAGGCTCCCACTTCGTCATTTCAGGCGCCAGATCTCGACCACGCCGCGCTCCTCCTGCACCACGGTCGCGAGGTCGTAGTTCTCGGCCAACGCCTCGTCGACCATGGCGGCGATGCGCGGGCGCACGCCCGCCCACCAGCCGCGGTCCACCACGATCACCTGCGGCGTGGATGCCAGGATGCGCGCGACCTCCGCATAGGGGTCGATGCCCGTGACCGACCAGTAGCGGCCGCTGAGCTGTGCCGGGAAGGCGTAGCGCGTCGCGAGGCCGGCATCGGCCAGCACATGGACGGTCGGGTGGTAGTTCACGACCCAGATCGGCTCCCCGGGGTCGATCTCGCGCCTGATGGCGTCGGCGACCTCGCGCACCGGATCGGGGCCGGTGAGCCCGATCGTGCCATACAGGCGCGGGATGGTGGAGGACCGCCAGGCATCGAGCGCGACGCCGCCCACCAGCAGTGCGAAGGCCGCGACCACGAGGCCGGGCCGCGCCGCGCGCGCCAGCCTGCGCGCCCCGAGCGCGGCCAGCAGCGACAGCGGTGGCAGCCACAGCAGGTAGTAGTGCTGGAAGTACATCCCCGGCATCACCACCGCCGCCGTCGCCGCCGCGAACCACGCAATGGCGAGGCGCCGCAGCAGCGCGACCGGCCCCTTCGTCACGCGCGGTCGGATCACCGCCGGCACGACCAGCACGAAGGCCCAGAGAAGGATCATCGCAACGATCAGCGTGTAGCGCGCCGCATCCAGCAGCCCGACCCGCGCGCCCGCGTAGCGCAGCGGCGCGAGGAAGGCGCCGTTGACGAATTCCGCCAGTTCCCCGCGCAGGAAGTAGGCGAAGCCGAACAACAGCGTCGGCGCGGCGCAGAGCGCGGCATAGGTCACGGCGAAGACCAGCGCCCGAGGCGTCGGCAGCAGGCCGCGCCACCAGGCGGGTCCCACCAGCAGCAGCCAGGCGAGCGAGCCCTCGAACACCGCGACCGGCTTGATCGCCAGCGCGAAGCCGATCATCGCGCCCATCGCCAGGATCTTCGCGAAGGGCGGCGCGACGCCGTCCTCCAACGCGCGGCGCGCGGCGCGCAGGCCGAGCGCCATGGACCAGGCCGTGAGCGGCGTGAACAGGATCTCGGTATTGGTCGCGAGCCCGCCGATCAGCGTGCTGTGCGCGAGATAGAGCAGCCCCGCCGCAAGCCCGAGCGCCGGCGGTGCGGTCGCGAAGCGCACGATGGCATGCAGCGCCCAGGCCGTGAGCCAGGCGCCCAGCACGCCGAGCAGGCGCGTGACCCAGATGTGCTCGCCGAGCAGCGCCATGGCGGCGGCAAAGAGCGCCGGCGCGCCGACCGGGTGCATGTCCCAGACGCCCGAGAGCGGCCAGTTGCCACGCAGCCATTCGCGCGCCTGCAGCATGTAGAGCCCTTCGTCGGTGTCGATCACCGCCGGGGCGAAGGAAAAGGCGCGCAGCAGGAACGCGGCCGCGAGCAGCAGCACAGGCACTGCGGCGCCGCGGAGCGCGCGGCGCAGGCGGGTCGAGGTCACGCGCGCGCGGCGAGGGGGGCGCCGTCCCCCTCGCCCCCCCGCCAAAGGCCGGAGGGCCTTTGGAAACCATGGGGTTCGGACGCCCGGTTCCGGTGCCCAGCGGCCTTTCGGCCTCTGGCGGGGCGGGTCCGGGGTGCGCGGCCCGGGCCGCTCACAGCGTCGGCCAGCGGTCCCGCCACCCGGCCGCCCGCTCGTAGCCCGCGGCGGCGCGGTAGATCGTCGCCTCATCGAAGAAGCGCCCGACCAGCTGCAGCGACAGCGGCACCCCGGCGTCCTGCGACAGGCCGCACATCAGCGTCAGGGCCGGGTGCCCGGTGACGTTGAAGGCGGTGCGCGCCTGGCGCGGATAGGTGAGCTCGACCGCCTCCGGATCGTCGATGCGGCAGGCGGGGTCCATGCTGCTCGCGGTCAGCAGCAGGTCGCAGCCGGCCAGCGCGGCCTCGACCGCGGCGACCAACTCGCGCCGGCGGCGCTGCGCCTGGACGTAGTCCTCGGCGCGGACGAACAGGCCCGGCAGCAGGCGCTTGCGCGTCAGCGCGGCGTAGCCCTCCGGCGCGTCGCGCAGCCAGCTGCCGTGGATGGCGGCGCTCTCGCCCATCAGGATGGCGCGGTTGACGCCGGCGAAGTCATTCAGGGACGGCAGCGTGACCGTCCTGACCTTCGCCCCTTCCTTCGCCATCAGCCGGGAAGCGGCATCGAGGGCGGCGGCGACTTCGGGCGTCGCGGGCTGGTCGGCCTCGTGGAAGTGGCGGACATAGCCGATGGTCAGGCCCTTCAGCCCCTTCCTGAGGCCGCGGCCGTATTTCCCCGCCTTGCGGTCGGCGCTGCCGGGGTCCTGCGGGTCATGCCCGGCGATGGCGCCGAGCAGCAGCGCGTTCGACGCCACGTCCTTCGTCATCGGCCCGACATGGTCCAGCGTGTAGGACAGCGGGAAGACGCCGCGGCGCGAGACCAGCCCGTAGGTCGCCTTCATGCCGACGATGCCGCAATGGCTGGCCGGGTGGCGGACCGAGCCGCCCGTGTCGGTGCCGAGCGCCGCCGGCAGCAGCCCCGCCCCGACCGCCGAGCCCGAGCCGGACGACGACCCGCCCGGATGATGCGCCGTGTTCCAGGGGTTGCGGGCCGGCGGGAAGGGCAGGTCGAAGGCCGGGCCGCCGATCGCGAATTCATGCGTCGCGAGCTTCGCGGGGAAGACCGCGCCGGCCGCGCGCAGGCGGGCCACCACGGCCGCGTCCTCGGTCTTCATGTTGTCGAGCAGGTGGCGCGAATGGCAGGTCGTGGGGTGGCCCGCGAGGTCGATGATGTCCTTGAGCCCGATCGGCAGCCCATCCATCGGGGACCGCGGGCCGGAGCGCGCGATGCGCCGTTCCGCCTTGCGCGCCTGGTCCCGCGCGTCGTCCCAAAGGGGGCGGATGGTGGTGTTGAGGCGCGGCTCCAGCGCCTCGGCGCGGGCGCGCAGCGCGTCGAGGTACTCGACCGGCGAAAGGCGGCGCTTCGCGATCGCGGCGGAGGCCTCCGCGAGGGTCATCTCGTGGGGCGCGGTCATCGGCCGGCGGCCTTCGGCGCGGGCACGACGAAGGCGGGCATCGGCTCGGCCACCTCGTCCGCCGGGCGGGGGAAGGCGCTGGCGAGGCGTCGCGCATGGGCGATGGCGTCCGCGACCTCGGCGCTGCGCCCGCGCCATGCCTCCCCGAGACCCGCGGCGCGGGCCAGCGCTTCATCCTCGGTCATGGCGTCGAATTCCCCTGCTTGCGCGACACGGCCAAGCCTGCCGCAAAAGCCGCGGCGGCGAAAGTTGCACCCGGCCGGTCAGGCGGCGGCGCTGGCGGGGGCGAGCGCCTGCAGGAGGCGCGGGCTCTCGGACGCCCAGGCGGCGGCGAGGTCGTCCGACCACTCGACCGCCAGCATGTCCCGGACGGTGCGCAGCAGCGCCTCGAGCCCCGCCGCGGGCGGCGCGCCTAGCAGCAGGTCCTGCGGGGCGCCGGCGGCGGGCGGCGGCTGCTTTCCGACGGCGCCGCCGATGGCTGCGTCGATGCGCGCGACCAGGGCGCGGCGCATCTCGGGCATCCGCTCGGGCGCGAGGCGGGCGCGGGCGGCGGGCGCGACCTCGAGGAGATGGTCGTAGAACAGGTTCGCCGCCCGGTCCGCCATCGGGCCGAGGCGTTTCCAGCTGCGCGCGACGAGGCCCGATGGGCTTGCCGCCATGGAGGCTCCTCCGTCGGTATCATTGGGATGGGGGCCGTCAGCCTAGCCATCACGGCCGCGTGATGCACGAAAAACGCGCGGCGGCAGGGCAGCGCCGATGGCCGGGATCGCCGTCGGGCGACGCGGGGGATGGAAAGGTGGGGCGGGACCCCGGGGCCCCGCCCCGAGTGTGCCGCCCGGCGCGCCGGGCGGGGACGCGGAAGGGAGGATCCGCGCCACACGGGAGACCGGGCGCCGCGGCACCCTGGGGTTGAATCTAGGGCTCGAACCTTGCCGGGCGCTTTACCGCGCGCGATTTCCCGCCGCCGCGTTCCGGCGTATGGGACGGCGCATGACGCAGGCACCCAACCTCCCCCTGGCCGGGCTCAGGATCGTCGAGCTTGGCCACTATATCGCCGCGCCCTTCGCGACGCGGCTGCTGGCCGACCTCGGCGCCGAGGTGGTGAAGGTGGAGCCGCCCGGCGGTGACCCGGTGCGGGGCTGGGGCAGCAGCGTCGAGGGCAACGCCGTCTGGTTCAGCGTGCATGGGCGGAACAAGCTGAGCGTCACGCTCGACCTCAAGAAGCCGGAGGACCGCGACCGGCTGGTGGCGCTGCTCAAGCGCGCCGATGCGCTGGTCGAGAATTTCCGCGCCGGCTACCTCGAGCGCATCGGGCTCGGCCCGGACGTGCTGCACGCGGCTAACCCGCGCCTCGTGATCGGGCGCATCTCGGGCTACGGGCAGGACGGCCCCTATCGCGACAAGCCGGCCTTTGGCGCGATCGGGGAGGCGATGGGCGGCCTGCGCCACCTGACCGCCAATCCCGGCCAGACGGAGTATCCGCCGCCGCGCTGCGGCGTTTCCATCAGCGACGACCTCGCGGGCATGTACTGCGCCATGGCGGTCGTCGCCGCCTGCTGGCAGGTGAAGGGCGACCCGGCGGCGAAGGGGCGCGTGGTGGACGTCGACCTGGTCAGCAGCGTGTTCTCCCTGATGGAGGGCATGCTGCCGGAATACGGTCTGTTCGGCTGGGTTCGGCAGCCGCAGGGCGCCGCGATCAAGACCGCGGCGCCGACCAACACCTACCCCTGCGCGGACGGCAGGTGGCTCTGCGTCGCGGGCAATTCCGACCTGATCTTCAAGCGGCTGATGGCCGCGATCGGCCGGCCGGGGATGGCGGCCGACCCGCGCTTCGCGACCAATGGCGGGCGCTGCGCGAACGTGGCCGAACTCGACGCCGCCATCGCAGACTGGACGCGCACGAAGCCGGCGGCCGAGGCCGAGGCGGTGCTGGAGGCGGCCGAGGTGCCCTGTTCGCGCCTGTTCGACATGGCCGATTGCGCGACAGATCCGCATTTCCGCGATCGCGGCTGGGTGATGGAGGTGCCGGACCCGCTGCTCGGCGACGTGCTGCACCCGGCCGCGCCCTTCCGCTTCGACGGCGTGGCGCCGCGGGAGATGGTGCGCTGGACCGGCCCGGCCGCCGGCGCGCACAACGATATGGTGTTCGAGGCGGTGGCGCGGGGCGAAACCCGGCCGCTCGCCCCCTGAGGATGGAGAGGCACGACATGACGGTCAGGCAGTTCACTGCGGCGCGCGGCATCGCGGCGGCGCGGTTCTGGGGCATGGGCCTGCTCGGCTCGGCGGTGCTGGCAGCCTCGGCACAGGTGGCCGTGCCGATGTGGCCGGTGCCCGCCACGCTGCAGACGCTGGCGGTGCTGCTGCTGGGCGCCCTGGGCGGATCGCGGCTCGGCGTCACGAGCGTCGCCCTCTATCTCGCCGAGGGCGCCATGGGGCTGCCGGTCTTCGCCAACGGCACCGGCGGGATCGCCGTCCTTGCAGGCCCGACGGCCGGCTACCTGCTGGGTTTCCTGGGCGCGGCCTGGATCGCCGGCCGGGCGGGGCAGGGTGCGCTGCGGCAGGCGGCGGTGCTCGGCATCGCGCACCTGGTGATCTTCGTGCCCGGCGTCGCCTGGCTCGGCGGCTTCGTGGGCTGGGAGAGGGCGATCCTGGCGGGCTTCGTGCTGTTCCTGCCGGGAACGGCGGTGAAGACGGCGCTCGCCTTCGCGGTGCTGCGCGCGGCCGCGCGGCGCTGACCGCCGCGCGCACGAAGGACGCCTCCTTCGTGGGCGCGGCATGCGAAGCGCCGGCGCTCAGTCGACGCTGATGTTGCCGGCGCGGATCACCTCCCGCCAGCGGTCGAGTTCGCTGCGCACCAGCGCGGTGTAGCCGGCGGCATCGAGCGTGCCGGGGCGGATGCCGATGGTGGCGAAGCGCGCGCGCACGGGCTCGGCCGCCATCGCCGCCGCGATCTCCCTCTCCCAGCGCGCCGCGACCTCGGGCGGGATGCCTGCGGGGGCCGAGAAGCCGAACCAGTTGGTCGATGTGACGGCGGGGAAGCCGGCCTCGGCGAAGGTGGGCACGTCGGGGAGAGCGGGGGACCGCTCGGCCTCGCTAGTCGCGAGCGGGCGCATGCGGCCGCCGCGGATGTTGCCCATTGCGGTCGGCAGGCTCTCCATGATCGCCGGGATCTGCCCGCCCATCACGTCGGTCATGGCGGGGGCGGAGCCGCGATAGGGCACGTGGGTCAGCTCGACCCCCGCGGCGCGCGACAGCAGCTGCCCGATCAGGTGGTTCATCGTGCCGTTGCCGCCCGAGCCGTAGGTGACCTCCCCCGGCCGCGCACGCGCCATCGCCACGAGGTCGGCGACGCTGGTCGCCGCGACGTTGGGATTGACCGCGAGCACCGAGGGGAAGGTGCCGACCGAATGGATGTGCGTGAAGTCGGCCAGTGGATCGTAGGGCACCGTGCGGTAAAGCACCGGCCCGATGCCATGCGAGGCGGCGGAGGAGATCATCACGATGTGCAGGTCGCCGCGCGCCTTGGCGACCAGGTCCGCGCCCAGCATGCCGCCGGCGCCCGGCCGGTTCTCGATCACGATCGGCTGGCCGAGCCGGTTGCCGAACCATTCGCCCAGCGTGCGGGAGAGGATGTCGGCGGCGCCGCCGGGCGGGAAGTTCACGATCCAGCGGATCGGCCGCGCCGGCCAGGCCTGTGCACGGGCGAGGCGCGGCGCAGCAATGAGTGACGCTGCGGTGAGCAGCGCGCGGCGGGTGGATATGGCGGTCATGGTGTCTCCGACAGGGCTTGGGGGCGCGACGCGACGTCGCGCGGGGTACGATGGCACGCAGGATGCAAGGTACGCGCCATCGACGCGCCCCGGCCAACATGGTTCGATGCGCCAGCTGCTGCCGGAGGGGCCATGGACTTCGATCTGATCCTGCGCGAGGTGCGCCTGCCCGAGGCGAAGCCGGATGCGCCGCCGGTCGATGTCGGCGTGGCGGGCGGGCGTATCGCCGCCATCGCGCGCGACCTGCCCGGCACGGCGCGGGAGGAGGCCGAGGGCGGCGGCCGGCTGGTCTGCTCGGGCTTCGTCGAGACGCACATCCACCTCGACAAATCCTGCATCCTGGCGCGCTGCGCCTGCGAGGCGTCCCGCCACCCGCATCGCGCCATGGAACGCGTCTCCGACGTCAAGCACACCTTCGCGGTCGAGGACGTCACCGAGCGCGCGTCCCGCACGCTGGAGAACTGCATCCTGCACGGCGCGACGCGCATGCGCACGCATGTCGAGGTCGACCCCAGGGTCGGGCTGCGCGGACTCGAGGGCGTGAAGGCGCTGGTCGAGCGATACGCCTGGGCGATCGACCTCGAGATCTGCGTCATGCCGCAGGAGGGGCTGACCAACAATCCTGGCACGGACGAGCTGATGGTGGCGGCGCTGCGCAACGGCGCGACCGTGGTCGGTGCCGCACCCAACTACGACACCGACCGCGCCGCGCAGATCCGCCGCGTATTCGAGATGGCGCGCGAATTCGACGTCGACATCGACATGCATCTCGACAGCGGCGTCTCGGCCGATGACCTCGACACGCTGCTCGTCTGCGACCTGACGGAGCAATACGGCTGGGGTGGGCGCGTCGCGGTCGGGCATGTCACGAAGCTGGCCGCCGCCGCGCCACCGCGGCTGGAGGAGGCGGCACGCCGCATGGCCGGCGCCGGCGTGGCGCTGACGGTCCTGACCGCGACCGACCTCTACCTCGGCGGCCGGCACATGGACCGCGACGTGCCGCGCAACGTGGTGGACGCGAATGCGCTGGCCGAGCGCGGCGTGCTGTGCTCGGTCGCGTCGAACAACATCCTCAACCCCTTCACCCCGTTCGGCGACGGGCAGTTGCTGCGCCAGGCGAACATGCAGGCGATCGTGACGCATCGCGGGTCGGACCCCGAGGTGCGCGCGGTGTGGGACATGACGACGAAGGACGCGGCGCGGCTGATGCGGTTGCCGGACTACGGCGTGGCGGTCGGCAACCCGGCCGACCTGGTGGTGCTGGATGCGGAGACGCCGGAGATGGCGCTGCGCACCGTGGCGCCCGTGCTGATGGCGTACAAGCGCGGGAAGCGGACGGTGACGCGGCAGCGCGCGGTGCTGCACCGGGGCTGAAAAGGCGGGGGGATAAGGGAACTTCTCTCCCCGGACCCCCCTCAACCTTCCTTGGCATTTGGGACCGAACCTCCCAGGACGGACCCCAGATGCAAAAAAAGGAGGGGGCGCGGGGGAGGTTCCCCTCCCCCGCATCGTCCACCTCAGACCAGCTTCTCGCCCGCTTCCATCCAGCGCCAGTACATGTCCCGCGCCTGCGTCGTGAAGCGGCCGATCTGCATGTCACGCCCGTTGTAGCGCGTGCAGGGCTGCACCTTGGCATAGTTGCCGGTCGAGAAGATCTCGTCCGCCGTCTCGAGCTCGCCCGGCTTCACCGTACGTTCCTGCACCGCCACGCCGGCATCGGCGAACAGCGCCAGCACGCGCTGGCGCGTGATGCCGTTGAGGAAGGTGTGGTTGACCGCAGGCGTGATCACCTGGCCGTCCTTGGCGAACCACAGGTTGGCCGAGGCGAATTCCGCCACGTGGCCGAGCGCGTCGCACATCACCGCATTGTCGGCGCCCTGCGCGGCGGCGAAGGCCGAGGCGCGCGCACCGTTCGGATAGAGGCAGGACGCCTTCGCATCGGTAGGCGCCATGTCCGGCGCCGGGCGGCGGAACGGTGCCATGACGGCCGAGAAGCCCGCCCATTTCGGGATCGGCGCGTCGTAGACCGACAGGATGAAGTCCGTGCTGTCCGGGTCCGGTCGCGCGGCGCCGAGGCCCTTGCGGATGAAGAACATCGGCCGGACATAGAGCTCGGCCTCGGGCCCCATGCGGCGGATGCCCTCGCGGCAGAGCGCCTCGATCTCCTCGGCGGTGCGGGTCGGCTTCATCAGCATCGACCGGGCGGAGGCCACGCAGCGCGCGGCATGGCGGCCGAGGTCGGGCGCATGGCCGCGGATGGCGCGCGCGCCGTCGAAGATCACCGAGCCCAGCCAGAAGGCGTGGTCCATGGGGCCGACGATCTTCGGCTCCTCGGTCGTCCAGGTGCCATCGTACCAGAAGACGCCGGCCATGCTCTCTCTCCCGCGGGTCAGGGCCCGATCTGTGCCACGTCAGGCCAGGGTGTTGAAGTATTCATGCTCCCGCGTGTCCGCATGGGAGATGCGCAATTCCACCGGGCGGTCGCCGATCGCGTAGGCGACGCGCAGGATGCGCAGCACCGGCGCACCCGGCGCCAGGTCGAAGGCAGTGGCGGCCTCGGCCGGCGCGGGCACCGCCTTCAGCCTTTCGTCCGTGCGGATCACGGAATGCCCGAACCGCTTCTGATAGAGGCCGTAGACCGTGCCGTCCCGCCCCGCGAAGCCGGCGCGATCGAGCCCGGGGAACAGCGCGCGCGGCAGCCAGAGCTCGTCGAGCGCGACCGCGCGCCCGCCGATCCGCTGCAGGTTCCGCGCGAAGATCATCGGCGCCCGGGCCGCGATGCCGAGATGCGGCGCGATCCAGGCAGGGCAGGGAAGGCCGGCGCGGAAGTCCAGCAGCTCGGTCTCGGGCGGCAGGCGGGCGCCGTCCTCGGGGCGGATGTGGAAAAAGTAGAAGGCGGTGCGGTCCGGCCCGTCATGCGGCAGGCGCGCCATGGCATCGTGGTCGGGCACGAAGGTGCCGCGGCCCTGCCGGCGCACCAGGGCACGCGCGGCCACCAGCTCGTCCACCGCGCGGCGCACGGTGCCGATGGCGCAGCCGAAGCGGGCGGCGAGCTTCGCCTCGGAGGGGAGGGGCGTCCCGGCCGGGTATTCGCCGGCGGCCAGCGCCGCCTCCAGCGAATCCCGGATCATGCGCCAGAGGGGCGGTTCCGCGTTCACACAGTCATCTAACTCATCTAGTTGACTGCCGGTCAAGCGCGGCGTAGCGTCCCGCCACCCAAACGGAGAGGGGAGGAAGCGATGACGATCCATTTCGTCGTCCACGACGAAGGCGACAGCGTCGGCGTGGTCGTGGTCGAGAACCTGAAGGCCGGCACCAAGCTGACCGGCTGGATCATGGACCAGGACAAGCTGATCGAGTTCGACGCCAAGAACGACATCCCGATCGGTCACAAGCTCGCGATCAAGGCGATCGGCAACGGCGACACGATCATGAAGTACGGCGTGGACATCGGTAAGGCGGTCAAGGACATCGGCGCAGGCGAGCACCTGCACGTGCACAACGTCAAGACGAAGCGCTGGTAAGGGAGAAGCGATCATGGGCATCGACCTCAAGAACGCGACCTTCGAAGGCTGGCGCCGCGACAACGGCCGCATGGGCGTGCGCAACCACGTCCTGATCCTGCCGGTGGACGACATCTCCAACGCCGCGGCCGAGGGCGTGGCGCGCAACATCCAGGGCACGCTCGCCATCCCGCACGCCTATGGGCGGCTGCAGTTCGGCGCGGACCTCGACCTGCATTTCCGCACCATCATCGGCACGGGCTGCAACCCGAACGTCGCCGCGGTGGTGGTGATCGGGATCGAACTCGGCTGGGCCGGCAAGGTGGCGGAAGGCATCGCCAAGACCGGCAAGCCGGTCGAGTTCTTCGCCATCGAGCAGAACGGCGACATCAACACCATCGCCGCCGCCTCGCGCGCCGCCTATCGCATGGTGAAGTACGCGACGGCGCTCAAGAAGACGCGCGCGCCGATGGTCGACCTCTGGGTCAGCACCAAGTGCGGCGAGAGCGACACCACCTCGGGCCTCGCGTCCTGCCCCACCGTCGGCAACTCCTTCGACAAGCTCTGGGCGAATGGCAACACGTTGGTCTTCGGCGAGACGACGGAACTCACCGGCGGCGAGCATCTGGTGGCTGCCCGGTGCAAGACGCCCGAGATCCGCGCCGAATTCATGCGGATGTTCGACCGCTACCAGGCCATCGTCGAGGCGAACAAGACCTCCGACCTGTCCGACAGCCAGCCCACCAAGGGCAACATCGAGGGTGGCCTGACCACCATCGAGGAGAAGGCGCTCGGCAACATCCAGAAGATCGGCAAGAAGTGCACGGTGGACGGCGTGCTCGACAAGGCCGAGGAGCCGACGCATCCGGGGCTGTGGTTCATGGATTCGTCCTCCGCGGCGGCCGAGATGGTCACGCTCTGCGCGGCCTCGGGCTTCGCGGTGCACACCTTCCCGACCGGCCAGGGCAACGTCATCGGCAACCCGATCGTGCCGGTGATCAAGCTGACGGCGAACCCGCGGACGATGCGCACCATGTCCGAGCATGTCGATGTCGACGTGACCGGCATCCTGCAGCGCAAGATGAACATGGACGATGCCGGCGAGGCGCTGCTCGACTGCATCGTCCGCACCGCGGACGGCCAGCACACGGCGGCCGAGATCCTCGGCCACCGCGAATTCAGCCTGACGCGGCTGTACGAGAGCGCGTGACGCGCCGGGGCCGGTGGTCTCACGCCGCCGGCCCCATCGTCACTGCGCCGCGGTGTCGAACACCACCGCGCCCGAGGCCGGGTCGGTGACACCGAGCCCGCCGCCCAAATCCTCGAGCGTGTCGCGGAAGCTGTCGAGCACCGCGATCATCTGCGGCCGCGCCGCGGCCATCTTCTCCATGTCGGCCCAGAGGCCGACGAAGCAGAAGACGCGATCCCCCGTGCGCACCAGCATGGCGCGCTGGAAGCCCGGCCAGTCGGTGCTCGCCTTGCGGTGCGCCTCGACGAAGGCTTCCTCCGCGCCGTGCTTCACGCGGAAGCGGACGATGTTGCAAGCGGACATGGCGTGGCCTCCCTGCTGCCGCCGCACCGATCCTACTCCGGGAACCCGGCGGAGCGTCGCGGAAACGCGGCGCGCGCGTCTCGCCATCCGTTGCGGCCATGGGCTAGCATCGCCGCAACGACATTCACGGGAGGAACCTTGCATGATGTTCAACCGCCGCAACCTGCTAGCGGCAGCGCCCGCCGCGGCGCTGCTGCCCGCCGCTTCCCGCGCGCAGGCCGCCTTCCCGAGCCAGAACGTCCGCTACATCGTGCCTTTCCCGCCCGGCGGGCTGACCGACATCATGGCCCGCCTGGTCGGCGCGAAGCTGTCCGAGATCTGGGGCAAGCCGGTGGTGATCGAGAACCGCCCCGGCGGGTCGGCACAGATCGGCGCCGATGCGGCGGTCAAGAGCCCGCCCGACGGCCACACGCTGCTCGCCATCACCATGACGCACACGGTGAACGCGACGCTCATCCCGAACCCGCCCTTCGACTTCCGCCGCGATCTCACGACGATCTCGGTGCTCGGCTCGCTGCCGCTGGTCGTGGTCGTGAACGCCGAGAAGAACCCGGCGCGCGACTTCGCCGCCTTCGTGCAGCAGGCGCGCACGCGCCAGCTCAACGGCGGGTCCTCGGGCAACGGCTCGCCGCCGCATCTCGGGCTTGAGCTGTTCCGCCGCGCGACCGGCGCGGGCGACCGCATCGCGCACGTGCCCTATCGCGGCGGCGCGCCGGTCATCACCGACCTCGTCGCCGGCAACATCGACTTCGTGGTGGCGAACCTGCCGGAATGCATCGGCCAGGTGCGCGCGGGGATGCTGCGGCCGCTGGCCATCACCTCGGCCGCGCGGCACGCGCTGCTGCCCGATGTGCCGACCGTGAAGGAGCTCGGCCAGCCCGGGCTCGAGATGACGAACTGGACGGCGGTGATGGCGCACAGCGCTGTGCCGGCGCCGGTGCTCGCGCAGCTCGAGCGCGACACGTTGCGCGCCATCCGCGACCCCGGCGTGACCCGCCGCGCGGAGGAAGGCGGCTTCACGGTGGAAGGCTGGGATCGCGCGCGCTCGCTCGCGCATGTCACGGCCGAGACGGAACGCTGGGCGCGGTTGATCCAGGAAGCCGGGCTCAGGGTGGATTGATGCGCCTCACGCTCACCGAGGCCGAGGCGCTGGCGCGGGCCGCGCTCGCCGCCGCCGGCGCCTCGGCCGACATGGCCGCGGCGACGGCGCGCGCGCTGGCGGCGGCGGAGGCCGCGGGCCAGGCCGGCCATGGCCTCTCCCGCGTGCCGCAATACGCGGCCTTCCTGAAGAACGGCCGCGCCGACGGCGCCGCCCTGCCGCGCATCGTCAACGAACGCGGCGGCGCGGTGCTGGTCGATGCGCGCCACGGCCTCGCCTATCCGGCGCTGGCACTGGCGGAACACGAAGCGGCCTGGCGCGCGCGGGCGCATGGCGTGGCCTTCGCGGGCATCACCAATTCGCACCATTCCGGCGCCATGGGCCTGCCGGTCGCGCGGCTGGCGGCGCAGGGGCTGGTCGCGCTCGCCTTCACCAATTCGCCGGCGGCGATGCCGGTGCCGGGCGGCGCGCGGCCGCTGATGGGCACCAACCCCGTCGCCGCCGCCTTCCCCCGCCGCGACGCGGCGCCGCTCGTGATCGACATGGCGCTGTCCGAGGTCGCGCGCGGCAAGATCATGGTGGCCGCCAAGGAAGGCCGGCCGATCCCGGAAGGCTGGGCGCTCGATGCCGAGGGCCGGCCGACCACCGATGCCAAGGCGGCGCTCTCCGGAGCCATGCTCGCCATGGGCGGCACCAAGGGCGCGCTGCTGGCGATGGTCGTGGAACTGCTCTGCTGCGCGCTGACCGGCGCCGCCTTCGGCTTCGAGGCCGACAGCTTCTTCGAGGAGGAGGGCAACCGCCCGCGCCTCGGCCAGGCGCTGCTGGTGGTGGACCCCGGCGCGCTGGCGGGTGCCGACGCCTTCGCGCGGCGCATCGAGGATTTCGTCGCCGCCATGGTGGCCGAGGAGGGCGTGCGCCTGCCCGGCAGCCGCCGCGACGCACTGACGACGACTGCGATGGCGGCGGGCGTCGAGATTCCGGACGCGCTGCACCAGCGCCTGGTGGCGCTCGGCGCCGCGTGACGCGGCCGCCCGACCTCGACCGGCATTGCGGCCCGGCCGCCGTCGCGGCCGTCTTCGCCCGGCGCGCCCCCGATGTCATGCGCCTGTTCCACACGCCGGAGCGGCGGCGGGAGGCCGGGCCGCACTGCGCCGTGCTGGCACGGCTGCGCCGGCCTTATCGCGAGGTCGCGGCCGCCGATCTCGCGCGCATCGCCGGCACGCAGCACCATGGCGGGATCGTCGCGCTGGCCCTGCCGCGCAGCGTGCCCGCGCTCGACCCGCGGGCGCTGCCCGCCGCCTTCGGCGCGGCGCGCGTGACGCCGGTGCTGGACGGCATCGGCAATCCGCACAACCTCGGCGCCATCGCGCGCTCTGCCGCCTTCTTCGGCTGTCGAGCCATGCTGCTGTCCGGCGATCCGCGCCAGGCGGGGCTGTCGGATGCGGCGTTCCGCACCTCGGAAGGCGGGCTCGAGGCGCTGGAGCTGTTCCATGTGCGCGACCTGCCGGTGGCGATTGGCGCCATGGCGCCCGCCATGCTGACGGTGGCCGCGGTGGCGCGCGGCGGCGTGCCGCCCGGGGCGGTGCCCCGCCGGGCGCCCGTCGCGCTCGTGCTCGGCAACGAGGAGACGGGGCTCGGCGCCGCCACCGTCGCCGCCTGCGCCATGCGCGTGACGCTGCCGGCGGCCGGGCCGGTCGAGAGCCTGAACGTCTCGGTGGCCGCGGCGGTGCTGATCCACGCGCTCGGCGGCTGACGCCGCGGGGCAGTATGTGCTTGCGATCTTCTCCGCGATGAGGCCACAAGCCGGCATGGATGGGAGCCCGGGTGCGATGACGGCCGAGGTCGCGGTGAGCGACGAAGCCGGGGGCAAGGTGCTTCGCGCGAGTGGACGGCTGGACGTGGCCGCGGCCGCGCGAGCCTGGACCGCCACGATTCGCGCGGCCGCGGACGCGCCGGTCGTGGTGCTCGACCTCTCCGACCTCGAGGCGCTCGATTCGGCGGGGGCGGTCCTGTTGCTGACCGCGGCGCCGGACGCGAAGGTCGAGGGCGCGGCCCCGCAGATCGCGCCGGTCCTGGAGCGGACCCGGGCCGCGCTCGCCGCCGCCCCGCCCGCCCCGCCGGTGTCGCGGCGCTTCCTGCCGATCACGGCGGTCGGGCGTGCCACGGTGCAACGCCTGCGCGGCGCGCTCGCGCGGGTCGCGTTCCTGGGCGAATCCGTGGTCATCGTCCTGCGGACGCTGCGTCATCCGCGGCTGCTGCGCTGGGCCGACCTGATGCGCCACCTCGATGAGGTCGGGACGCGCGCCTTCGGGCTCACGGCGCTACTCGGCTTCCTGATCGGCGTCATCCTCGCCTTCCAGTCGGCCATCCCGCTGCGCCGCTTCGGCGCCGAGATCTTCGTGCCCAACCTCGTCGGCATCGCGCTGCTCCGCGAACTCGGGCCGCTGCTGGCCGGCGTGGTGCTGGCGGGGCGGACCGGCTCGGCCTTCGCCGCCGAGCTCGGCACCATGACGGTGAACGAGGAGGTCGACGCGCTCCGCGTCATGGGCATCGACCCGGCCTCCATGCTGGTGCTGCCGCGCCTGATCGCGGCAACGCTCGCGATGCCGGTGCTCGCCATGCTGATGAGCCTGGCGGGACTTGCCGGCATGACCGTGATCATGGCGGGCTTCGGCTTTCCCTGGGCGGCGGTCTCGGTGCAGCTGCAGCAGTGGCTGACGTTGCAGGACCTGGCGGGCGGCCTGTTCAAGGCCGGGTGCTTCGGCGCGGTCATCGCGGGCATCGGCTGCCGCGCGGGGCTGACGGCCGGGCGCGGCCCGCGCGCGGTGGGCGATGCCGCGACGGCCGCCGTGGTCGGCGGCATCGTCGCAATCGTCGTGATGGATGGCATCTTTGCCGTGCTGTTCTACCGGCTCGGCATCTGATGGCGCCCGACAGCGGCACGGCGGCGCCCGCGGCGGGTGCGGGGACCTCGGCCGAACCGGTGATCCGGGTCGAGGACGTCGCGGTCCGCTTCGGCGCCCGGACGATCTTCAAGGGCGTCACCTTCGAGGTCCGGCGCGGTGAGATCTTCGTGATCCTCGGCGGCTCGGGTTGCGGCAAATCCACGCTGCTCAAGACGCTGATCGGCCTCGTGCCGATGGCCGCCGGCCGGGCCTGGCTGCTGGGCGAGGAGCTGGCGGCCACGAAGGGCGCCGACCGCAGGGCGCTCTTGCGGCGGCTTGGCGTGATGTGGCAATCGGGCGCCCTGTTCGGGAGCATGACCCTGGCGCAGAACGTGGAGCTGCCGCTGGAGGAACATACCGACCTGCCCCGGCCGGCCCGCGAAGCCCTGGCGCGATCGAAGCTCGGTCTCGTGGGGCTCGGCGACGCGGCCGGCCGCCTGCCGGCCGAGATCTCGGGCGGCATGGCGAAGCGGGCGGGGATCGCGCGCGCCATGGCGCTCGACCCGCCGCTGCTGTTCCTCGACGAGCCCTCGGCCGGGCTCGACCCCATCACCTCGGCCGGGCTCGACGCACTGATCAAGGACATCGCACGTGACACGGGAGCGACCTTCGTCGTGGTGACGCACGAACTGCAGTCGATCCTCGCGATCGGCGACCGTTGCATCATGCTCGACAAGGACGCGCAGGGCATGATCGCCGAGGGCGACCCGCGCAGGCTGCGGGAGGATAGCGACAACCGGACCGTCCGCGCCTTCTTCCGGCGGGAGGCGATCTGACATGCCGCAGGCCGGACGCAGCCTCTATCTCCGCGTGGGCGTTCTGGTGCTTGCGGGCCTCGGCCTGGCGTTCGGCTTCGTGCTGTACTTCACGGCCGGCCGGCTGGGCGGGCAGCAGCAGATCTTCGAGACCTACATCCGCGAATCCGTGGCCGGCCTCGATGTTGGCGCGCCCGTGCGCTTCCGCGGCGTGCCGGTCGGGCGCGTGACGGAGCTCGGCCTCGTCTCGGTCGTCTACGGCGCGACGGCGCAGGGCCCCGACGACACGACGGCGCGGCTCGTGCTGCTGCGCTTCGCGGTCGATCCCGAACGCTACGGCCGCACCTCGGTCGAGACCGCGGTCGCGGCGGGGCTGCGCGTGCGCATCGCGTCGTCCGGCGTGACCGGCCTTGCCTATCTCGAGATCGACTTCACCGACCCCGAGCGCGCGCCGCCGATCGAGGTGCCCTGGACGCCGACCTTCCAGGTCATTCCCTCGGTCCCCTCCACCATCACGCAGGTCACGAGCGCGGCCGAGCGGCTGATGACGCAGCTCGCGGGCCTCGACATCGAGGCGCTGATCGAGGCCGCGACCGGCATGATGAACGACGTCCGCGGCCAGCTGCGCGGGCAGGGCGACCTGTCCGTCGCGCTGCGCGAGGCCTCGGCCACCATGGTCGCGCTGCGGGAGGCGGTGAACGACATCCGCGGCGCGGCGCGCACAGTCGGCGCGGCGGGCGAGGCGGCGCAGGCGCTGCTCGGGTCGGAGGAGGTGGCCGGTGCCGCGGGCAATGTCGGCCAGGCGGCGGCCGACCTGCGCGTGGCGATCGCGCGCCTGCCGGCCGTGCTGCAATCCCTGGAACTGGCGCTGCGCACCGTGCGCGGCACCACCGCGGACGCGCAGGCGGATCTGGGCCCGCTGCTGCGCGACCTGCGCGCGACCGTCTCGAGCCTGCGCGACACCGCCGAGGCGCTGCGCCGCAGCCCGTCCCAGTCCCTGTTCGGCGCGCCGCCACCACCGCCCCGGGAGCGCCGATGACATGATGGACCGCCGCCTTCTCCTCGCGCTGCCGCTGCTGGCCGGCTGTTCCGTGCTGCCCGACCGGCCCTATGTCGAGACGCGGCGCTTTCCGCTCGAGCCGCGGCGGGACGCGGCGCCGCGCAGCGGGCGGGGCCGGCGCACGCTGCTGGTGCGCACGATCCGCGCCGGCGCGGGGCTGGACGTGCGCAGCCTCCGCACCATCCGACCCGACGGGACCGAGTTCCTGGACTTCTACGCCGAATGGGCGGCGCCGCCGGCCGAGGCGGCGGAGCAGGCGCTGCGCCGCTGGCTGCTCGATTCGCGGCTGTTCGCGGCGATCCTGGCGCCGGGCTCGCGCGTCACGCCCGACTTCGTGCTGGAGGGCGATCTCACGGGCCTCGCGGCCGTCCAGGGCGAAGGCCGGGCGCGGGCCGAGATGACGCTGCTGCTGGTCGACGAACGCAACGGCAGCCGGCTGGTCGGGCAGCTGGTCAGCAGCGGCACGGCGCCGCTCGCCGCCGGCACCGCCGAGCCGACGCCCGAGCAGGCGGCGGCGGCGATGACGGCGGCGCTCGGCAATGCGCTCGCCTCGCTCGAACAGGCGCTGGCCCGCTTCGCCTGACGCGGCGGCCCCTCTGAAGCGATTCGCACCGGGATCACACCTCGGCACCTTGGGTGGTTGGCGCGGCGCCGCCCACTCGGCTAGCCTCACGGGCGGAACGGACGGGCGCCCTGCCCGGCACTTGCGAGGAGGAGCGACCCCATGCTGATGCGACGCGTGGCGACCGCCGCCGCTGCGGCTTTCATGGCGTTCGGCGGCTTCGCCGCCGGCGCGCTCGCCCAGACAGGCGACCCGTCCTTCAACCTGGTCAACCGCAGTTCCCGGGTGATCTACGAGGCCTACGCGTCGCCCACCACGGACAATACCTGGGGGCAGGACCGGCTTGGCCAGAATGTCGTGCCGGCCGGGCGGTCCTTCGTGGTTCGCCTGCCGCAGGGCCAGTGCCTCTATGACGTGCGCGTGGTCTACGACCAGCAGGGCGGCCCGGCCGAGGAACGGCGCAACATCAACCTCTGCAACGTCCGCGACCTCACCTTCGACGGCAGCCGCGCGCAGCAGGGCGGGCCGCAGCAGGGCGCGCCGCAGCAGCAGGCGCGGCCGCCGCAGGGCGGGCCGACGGGCAACCCGTCCTTCAACCTGGTGAACCAGGGCCAGCGGACGGTGATGCAGGTCTTCGCCTCGCTCACCACCGACAACAACTGGGGCCCCGACCGGCTCGGCGCCGACACCGTGGCGCCCGGCGCGGTCTTCCCGGTGCGCCTGCCCGAGGGCCCCTGCATGTACGACATCCGCTTCGTCTACGACGGCGGCCAGCCGCAGGAACGGCGGAACGTGAACCTCTGCGAGGTCGTGAACGTGACGCTGCCGCTGCAATAGGCGGCGCTTCGGCGCAGACCGGATGGGGCGGCACCGCGGGGGCCGCCCCTTTTCGCGTCCGGGCCTTGCCGCGGCGCACCATGCCTGCCTAGGCTTCCCACGACATGCTGCGCTTCTTCCTCCGACGCTTCGCGGTCGCGGTCCTCGTCGCGCTGACGGTCCTGACGCTCGCCTTCCTGCTCACGCGCATCTCAGGCGACCTCGCCATCTCGATCGCGGGGCCGAACGCGACGCAGCAGGACATCGAGACGATCCGGGAGGCCTACGGCCTCAACCGCCCGCTGCACGTGCAGTACCTCGACTGGCTCGGCCGCGCCGTGCAGGGCGATTTCGGCGAGAGCTACTTCTTCCGCGACCGCGTCGCCAACCTGATCGCGGCGCGCATGCCGGTGACGCTGACGCTCGGGCTTGTCGGGCTCGCGATCGCGCTGGTCGTCTCGCTGCCGCTCGGCATCCTGGCAGCGGTGCGGGAAGGGACCTGGGTGGACCGGGCGGTCACGATGGTGGCGCTGGTCGGCCAGGCCATGCCGTCCTTCTGGCTCGGCCTCGTGCTGATGGTCGTGTTCGGGCTGCAGCTGGCGTGGCTGCCGATCTCGGGCACCGGGTCCTGGGAGCATTTCGTCATGCCGGGCGTGGTGCTGGCCTTCTCGGCCATCCCGTCGCTCACGCGCCTCACGCGGTCGGGCATGATCGAGGCGCTGGCGTCGGACTACATCCGCACGGCGCGCGCCAAGGGGCTGTCGCGCCTGTCGATCCTGGTCAAGCATGGCTTCCGCAACGCCGCCATCCCGGTCGTGTCCATCGCGGCGGTGCAGCTTGGCTTCATGCTCGGGGGCTCGATCGTGATCGAGACGGTCTTCGCCCTGCACGGCGTCGGCTACCTGGCGTGGGAGAGCATCAGCAAGAACGACTTCCCCGTCGTGCAGGCGGTCGTGCTGGTCCTCGCGCTGCTCTATATCGCGCTGACGCTGCTGGCAGACCTGCTGAATGCCGTGCTCGACCCGCGGCTGCGCACGTCATGACCACCATCGCGACCACGGCGGGGGGCGGGCGGCGGACGCTGCTCGGCAACTGGGGCTTCCTGGTCGGCGCGGGCATCGTCGGCTTCTGCGCCATCGTCGCGCTGCTGGCGCCCTGGATCGTGCCCTACGACCCCTTCGCGATCGACCTCGAGCGTCGGCTGGTGCCGCCGTCCTTCATGGAAGGGGGCGATCCGCGCAACTTCCTCGGCACGGACCAGCTAGGGCGGGACTATTTCTCGCGCCTGATCTACGGGGCGCGCATCTCGATGGTGATCGGGGTGCTGACCGTCATCACCTCGGGCGTCATCGGCATCACGCTGGGCGTGCTGGGCGGATTCTACGGCGGCAAGATCGACGACGCGGTGGTCTTCGCCATCACCACCCGCCTGTCGATCCCGGCGGTGCTGGTGGCGCTGGCCGTTGCCGCGCTGCGCGGGTCTTCCTTCATGCTGGTGGTGCTGGTGCTGGGGCTGCTGCTGTGGGACCGCTTCGCGGTGGTCGCGCGGTCCACCACCATGCAGATCCGCAACCTCGACTACGTCGCCGCCGCCTGGTGCGCCGGCGTCTCCCGCTGGTGGGTGCTGACGCGCGAGGTACTGCCCAACATCGCGACGCATCTCGCGGTCGTCGCGACGCTCGAGATGGCGCTGGCGATCCTGCTGGAGGCCGCGCTGTCCTTCCTTGGCCTCGGCGTGCCGGCGCCGCTGCCGTCCTGGGGGCTGATGATCTCGGAAGCCAAGGAATACATGTTCTTCACGCCCTGGGTCATCATCATCCCCGGCGCGGCGCTGTTCGTGCTGGTGCTTGGCGTGAACCTGCTGGGCGACGCGCTGCGCGACATGATGGGCACCGACCTCAGCCGATGAGCGCGCTGCTGGAGATCGAAGGGCTGCGCGTGACGATCGGCAGCACGGCCGCCGTGCGCGGCGCCTCCCTCACGGTCAACAAGGGCGAGACGCATTGCCTGGTGGGCGAGAGCGGCTGCGGCAAGTCCATCACCGCGCTGTCCGTCATGGGGCTGCTGCCCAAGGGGTCCCGTCGCGAGACGACGGCACTGCGCTTCGCAGGCCAGGAGATCGGCCGCTTCGGCGAACGCGACATGTCGCGCCTGCGCGGCGACCGCATGGCGATGATCTTCCAGGAGCCGATGACGAGCCTGAACCCGGCCTATACCGTCGGATCGCAGATGACCGAGGTGCTGCGCCGGCACCGCGGCACGCCGCGCGCGCAGGCGGTCGACCGCGCGGCCGAACTGCTGGCGCGCGTCGGCATCACCGCGCCCGGGCTGCGGCTCGGCCAGTTCCCGCATCAATTGTCGGGCGGGCTGCGCCAGCGCGTGATGATCGCCATGGCGCTGATGTGCGACCCCGAACTGCTGATCGCGGACGAGCCGACCACGGCGCTCGACGTGACGGTGCAGGCGCAGATCCTGCGGTTGCTGGCTGGGCTGCAGAAGGACCTCGGCCTCGGCATCCTGCTCATCACGCACGACCTCGGCATCGTGGCGCGCGTCGCCGACCGCGTCTCGGTCATGTATGCGGGGGAGGTGGTCGAGAGCGCGCCGACCGCCGCATTGTTCACCGCGCCCGACCACCCCTACACGCGCGGCCTCCTGAGTTGCGTGCCGGTGCCGGGCAAGGTGAAGCGCGACGAGCCGCTGGGCAGCATCCCTGGCGTGGTGCCCCGCATCCAGCCGGGCTTCGCCGGATGCGGCTTCCGCGACCGCTGCGCCATGGCGACGCCCGCCTGCGCCGGCACCATTCCGCGCCGTGACGCGGGCGGCGGGCATGAGGTGCTCTGCGTCCTCGAACCCCGCTGGGGCGGGGCGGCGGCGGCATGAGCGGGACCGCGGCGATCGAGGTGCGCGGCCTGAAGCGCGAGTTCCGCGTCCGCCAGGGGCTTTTCGCCCCGCCCAAGCGCGTGATCGCGGTGGACGACGTCTCCTTCGCCGTGCCTGCGGGCAGCGTGCTCGGCGTGGTGGGGGAAAGCGGCTGCGGGAAATCGACGCTGGCGCGGCTGATCCTCGGCCTGCTGCCGCCCACCGCCGGCGACGTGCTGGTGGACGGGCAGCGGCTGTCGGGCATGGACCGGCGTGCCCGTGCGCGGCTCATCCAGCCGGTGTTCCAGGACCCCTTCGCTTCGCTGAACCCGAAGCGACGCGTGCGCGACATCGTCGCCATGCCGCTGATCGCGCAGGGCAACATCGCCGGCGCGGATGTCGACCGCCGCGTGGCCGAGGCGCTGGAGCGCGTCGGCCTGTCGAAGGACCAGGGCGTGCGCTTCCCGGCGCAGCTCTCGGGCGGGCAGCGCCAGCGCGTGGCCATCGCGCGCGCCCTCGTGCTGCGCCCGCGCATCGTGGTCTGCGACGAACCCACCAGCGCGCTCGACGTGTCGGTGCAGGCGCAGATCCTGAACCTGCTGGCGGAGCTGCGCCGCGATCTCGGCCTGACCTACCTGTTCATCAGCCACAACCTGGCGGTGGTCGAGCACATCGCGAGCGAGGTGGCGGTGATGTATCTCGGCCGCATCGTCGAGCGCGCCGAGAGCGAGACGCTGTTCGCCACGCCGCGCCATCCGTACACGAAGGCGCTGCTCGCTTCGGTGCTGACGCCGGAGCCGGGGCTCGGCGTGCCGGATGTCGGGCTGGGGGATGCGATGCCGGACCCGGCGAACATCCCGCCGGGCTGCCGCTTCCACCCGCGCTGCCCGGTGGCGGTGGCGAAGTGCTCGGTCGCGGCGCCGCCCACGCTTCGCGATGCCGTGGGCCTCGCAGAATGCCACCTGGTCGAGCGGGCGGCCTGAGGCCGGGCGGATGCCGCAGGTCGGGGGAGGGGAACCTCCCCCGAGCCCCCTCCCTTCTTTGTCCTTTGGCGCAGGTCCCGGGAGGTCGGGCGCCAAGTGACAAAGAAGGTTGAGGGGGGTTTTGGGGGGAGAAGTTCCCTTCCCCCCCCACCCTCACTTCCACTTCGCGAGGTAGAAGCGCGGCAGCTCGTCCGGGAAGGTCGGGAATTCGAGCTGCTTCTGGAAGCCGAAGACCGAGACGTAGGTGTGCAGCGGCAGCCAGTAGGCCTGCTCGGTCGCGCGCTTGATCGCGGCATCGTAGGCCGTCTTGCGCGCTTCCTCGTCTGCCGTCGAGCCGCCCTCGTTGATCAGCCGCGTCATCTCCGCATCGCGCGCGTAGTCGTCGCCGCCGCCCGCGAAGTAGTTCGGCATGATCGCCGAGACGTCGTTGATCGAGTAGGACCCCCAGGAGCCCATCTGCATCGCCAGCTCGCCGCGCTGCGAGCGCTGGATCTGCGCCGCCACCTGCATGAGGTTGAGGTTGGCGCGGATGCCGACGGCGCGCAGGTAGTTCTGCACCGCCTCCGACCACTGCCGCGGCTGGACATAGGAGGTCAGCTCGATGTCGAAGCCATTCGGGTAGCCCGCCTGTGCCAGCAACTCGCGCGCCTTGGCCGGGTTGTAGTCGTAGGTCATGGCGGCCGAGCCGTTGCAGCCGAATTGGGACGGAAAGCAGGGCGCGTCCGGCACGCGGGACCCGCCGCCGACCAGGCGCTCGGCGATCGCCTTGCGGTCGATGGCGTGCCAGACGGCGCGCCGCGCCTCGAGCTTCGTCATCGGGTTGCCGGCGCCGCTGCGCCCGGCGGCATCCAGGTTGAGGAAGCCGACGCGCATCGATTCCTGCCGCGTCGCCTGCAGGTAGGGCAGGCGGTTCACGTTGGCGATCTGGTCCGGGTTCATGTTCCAGATCCAGTCGACGCGCTGGCCGAGCAACTCGGTCAGCTCCGTCGCCGCGTCGCCGATGTAGCGCGCGGTCAGCTTGCGGATCGCCGGCCGGCCCTTCGGCCCGCCCTGGTAATAATCGTCGAAGCGTTCGAACTCGACGCCGCTCGACACGTCCACCTTCGTGAAGCGATAGGGGCCGGTGCCGATCGGCGCGCGGGAGAAGCCCTCAGCGCCCACGCGTTCCCGATACGCCTTCGGCCAGATCGGCATGACCAGGGCGGCGTATTCCAGCGCCGCCGGCGTCGGCCGCTTCATCGTCAGGCGCACCGTCCAGTCGCCGGTCTTCTCCGCGCCCTGGATCCAGGCGTAGTTGGACGGCGTTGCGACGCGGCTGTTCGGGTCGGCCACGGTGTTGATCGTGTAGACCACGTCATCCGGCCCGAAGGCGCTGCCGTCGTGGAACTTCACGCCCTGGCGCAGCGTGAAGTCGAGCGTCGTCGGGTTCACCCAGCGCCATTCGGTCGCGAGCGCGGGGACGATGCGGAAGGTGGCCGGGTCGCGGTGCACCAGCCCGTCGAAGGCCTGATGGCCGATGATGAGCCCGGTGCGCTGGCTGTTGAAGTACGGGTCCACGTTGGGCACCGCGTCGCGGAAGGCGATGCGCAGCGTGTCGGCGCTGCGCTGCGCCGCCGCCGGGCGGACGAGGATTCCGGGGAGTGCGAGCGCGCCCGTCGCCGCCGCGATGCCCTGGCCGAGGAGCCTGCGCCTGATGGTCATGTCGGTGTCTCCCGTTCTGTGGGTTGAAGCCTAGGGACGGCGCGGCCCCGCCGGCAAGCCTCGGCTGTTCACGCCGGCTCGACGCGGGCCGCGCAGAGCTTGAATCCTGGGATTTTGCCCTCGGGGTCCAGGTGCGGGTCGGTTAGCAGGTTCGCCGCCGCCTCGCGGAAGGCGAAGGGCAGGAAGACGAGGCCCGAGGGCAGGTCGGGGTCGGCGCGCGCCGCGCATTCCAGCGCGCCCCGTCGCGTGGTCACGCGCACGCGCGCGCCCGGCGCCAGGCCGAGGCGGCGCAGCTCCTGCGGCGCGAGGGAGACGCTGGCCGAAGGCTCCAGCGCATCGAGCACGCCCGCGCGCCGCGTCATGGTGCCGGTGTGCCAGTGCTCGAGCTCGCGCCCGGTGGTCAGGATGAAGGGGAAGGCGGCGTCCGGCACCTCGGCTGCGTCGCCGGGGCCGGCGGGCACCAGGCGCGCGCGGCCGTCCGGTGTCGGGAAGTGGTCGGCGAACACGATCTCCTGTCCCGGCGCATCCGGCGACGGGCAGGGATAGGTGACGGCGCCCTCGCGACCCAGCCGCTCCCAGGTGATGTTGGCAAGGCTCGGCATGGCAGCGGCCATCTCGGCGAAGACCTCGCGCGGATGCGCGTAGCGCCAGGGCAGGCCGAGGCGGCGCGCGAGATCGACGATGATCGCGAGGTCCTGCCGCGCCTCCCCCGGCGGCGCCGTCGCGACGCGGCCCATCTGCACGGTGCGGTTGCTGTTGGTGACGGTGCCGTCCTTCTCCGGCCAGGCGGAGGCCGGCAGGATCACGTCGGCCAGTGCCGCGGTCTCGGTCAGGAACAGGTCCTGCACCACCAAGTGGTCGAGCCGGGCCAGCGCCGCGCGCGCATGGGCCAGGTCGGGGTCCGACATGGCCGGGTTCTCGCCCATCACATACATGCCGCGGATGTCACCGCGTTCAGCGGCGTCCAGGATCTCGACCACGGTCAGGCCCGGGCGCGGATCGAGGGCGGCGCCCCAGAGCGCCTCCATCGCCGCGAGGGCCGTGGCGTCGTCCACGCGATGGTAGTCGGGCAGCATCATCGGGATCAGCCCCGCATCGGACGCGCCCTGCACGTTGTTCTGGCCGCGCAGCGGATGCAGCCCGGCGCCGCGCTTCCCGACATGGCCGCAGACCAACGCCAGTGCGATCAGCGCGCGCGCATTCTCGGTGCCGTGCACCGATTGCGAGATGCCCATGCCCCAGAGCGTCAGCGCGGCCGGAGATTGTGCATAGCGCCGCGCAACGCGGCGGATCTGCCCCGCCGGCACGCCGCAGCGCGTCTCCACCGCCTCGGGCGCGTAGGATGCGACATGCGCGCGCAGCCGCTCCAGCCCCTCGACGCGCGCGGCGACGAAGGCGGCATCGTGCAGGTTCTCCCCCAGGATCACGTGCAGCATGGCGTTGAGCAGCGCGACATCCTCCCCGGGCGCGAAGCGCAGCACCTCGGTGGCGTGGCGGTCGAGGTCGCTGCCGCGCGGGTCGGCGATGACCAGCGTGGCGCCGCGCGCCGCCGCCTGCTTGATGAAGGTGGCGGCGACGGGGTGGTTCTCGGTCGGGCGTGCGCCGATCAGGAAGATCACGTCGGCATCGGCGACCGCCGTGAAGGGCGCGGTGACGGCGCCGCTGCCGATGCCCTCCAGCAGCGCGGTGACCGAGGCCGCGTGGCAGAGCCGCGTGCAGTGGTCGACATTGTTCGTGCCGAAGCCGGTGCGGACCAGCTTCTGGAACAGGTACGCCTCCTCGTTCGAGCCCTTGGCGCTGCCGAAGCCTGCCAGCGCGTCCGGCCCCACGCCGTCGCGGATGCCGAGAAGCCCCTGCGCGGCGCGGCCCATCGCCTCCTCCCACGACGCCGCGCGGAACTTGCTTCGCGCGCGGGCGGGGTCGAGGCAGTCGGCGGGGTCCTTCGCCGCGCCGTCGATCCGGACCAGCGGTTGTGTGAGGCGGTCGGGATGCGCCAGGTAGTCGAAGCCGAAGCGGCCCTTGACGCAGAGCCGGCCGCGATTGGCCGGGCCGTCGCGGCCGACCACCTCCTCGATGCGGTTGCCGCGCACGCGGAAGCCCACCTGGCAGCCGACGCCGCAATAGGGGCAGACGCTCGCGACCTCCTCCGCCGCTTCCGCCGCGCGATGGCCGTGCGCGTCGAGCACCGATTTCGGCAGCAGCGCGCCCGTCGGGCAAGCCTGCACGCATTCCCCGCAGCCGACGCAGGAGGAAGCGCCCATCGGGTCCATCAGGTCGAAGGCGACCGTGACCGCCGCGCCGCGATGCGCGAGCCCGATCACGTCATTGTGTTGCACCTCCCGGCAGGCGCGTTCGCAGAGGCCGCAGACGATGCAGGCATCGAGCGCAACGGCCATGGCGGGATGCGAGAGGTCCGGTGGCGGCCGGGCATCGGCCGCGAAGCGGGACCGCGTGACGCCGAGCCGCGCCGCCCAGCGCGCGAAGGGCGCCGTCGCGTCGCGACCCTCCGGCCCCGGCATGTCGGCCAGCAGGAGTTCGAACACCATGCGTCGCGCGCTCTCGGCGCGCGGCGTCGCGGTGCGCACCACCATGCCGTCACGTGGCGTGCGGATGCAGGACGCGGCGAGCGTGCGCTCGCCCTCCACCTCCACCAGGCAGGCGCGGCAATTGCCGTCGGGGCGGTAGCCGGGTTCCGGGCGATGGCAGAGATGCGGGATCGCCACGCCTTCGCGCTGCGCGACCGTCCAGATCGTCTCCTCCGGACCGGCCTCGACCGCGCGCCCGTCTAGAAGGAAGCGCGTCATGGCGCGGCCTCCTCCGGGAAGTGGCGCAGCAGGGAAAGCACGGGGTTCATCGCCGCCTGGCCAAGGCCGCAGATCGAGCCGTCGGCCATGGCCTGCGAAAGCTCCGCCAGCAGCGCGCGGTCCCAGCGCGGCGCATCGAGCAGGTGCACCGCCTTCTGCGTGCCGACGCGGCACGGCGTGCACTGGCCGCAGGATTCGTCGCGGAAGAAGCGCAGCAGGTTGCGCGCCGCCTCGGCCAGGTCGTCCTGGTCGGACAGCACGATCACGGCACCGGATCCGACAAAGCAGCCGTGGGTCTCCAGCGTGCCGAAGCCGAGCGGCAGGTCGGCCATGGACGCGGGCAGGATGCCGCCGGAGGCACCGCCCGGCAGGTAGGCGGCGAGGCGATGGTCGCCCGGCATGCCGCCGCCGAAGTCCTCGATCAGGTCGCGTGCTGTGATGCCGATCGGCGCGCGGTAGACGCCCGGCCGCCGCACGCGGCCCGAGAGGCTGAACAGGCGCTCGCCCGCCTGACCGTTGCGGCCCGCGGCGGCATAGGCTTCGGGCGCGGCCAGCACCTCCGGGAGCCACCACAGCGTCTCGACGTTGTGGATCAGCGTGGGGCGGCCGAAGAGACCGCGCTCCCCCGGGAAGGGGGGCTTGTGGCGTGGATAGCCGCGGCGGCCCTCCAGGCTTTCCAGCAGCGCCGTCTCCTCCCCGCAGACATAGGCGCCGGCGCCGCGGCGGAGGTGGATTGGCCGGCGCGCGACGCCGTCGGCGTCGAGCGCGGCGAGCGCCTGGACCAGCAGGCGCCGGGCCTCGGGGTATTCGTCGCGGAGGTAGATCCAGCAGGCCTCGGCGTCGATCGCCTCGGCCGCGAGGAGCATCCCTTCGAGGAAACGCCAGGGCTCGCGGTCCAGGATCCAGCGGTCCTTGAAGGTGCCGGGCTCGCCCTCGTCGGCATTGACCACCAGGTGGCGCGGGGCGGGTGCGGCCATCACGGCGCGCCACTTCCGCGCGACAGGGAAGCCGGCGCCGCCCATGCCGCGGAGGCCAGACGCGTCGAGGGCAGCGAGCATCGCGTCCCGGTTCAGGTGACCTTCCCGCAGCGCGGCGAGCCGGTGGAAGGGCGGCGGCCGTCGCGGCGGCGCGGAGGGCGGCAGCGGGACACCCTGCGCGAAGGCGGCGACGACGCGCGCGGACGTGGCAGACGGAAGATGCGCCTGCGCCGGGCCGCTGGCGGCGGCGCAGCAGGGCGCCGTGTCGCAGCCGCCCATGCAGGGCGCGGCCAGGATGCGCGCGGCGCCGGGCGGGGTGGCGCGCAGTGTCGCCAACAGTGCCTCGCCGCCGGCCAGGACGCAGGGCAGGCCTTCGCAGACACGGATGGTCACGGGCGGCGGCGGCGGCCCGTCCGCCGGGAGCGCGTCGAAATGATGGTAGAAGGTGGCAGTCTCGAAGGCCTCGACGGGCGCGAGGCCGAGCAGGTCGGCAAGTGCCACGAGGTGATCCGGCCGCAGGGCGCCGTGGCGGTCCTGCAGCGCGTGGAGGTGCTCGATCAGCAGGTCGCGCCGCAGCGGCAGGTCGCCGAGGGTGGCGGCGACGGCGTCGCGTGCGGCAGGGGCGACGGTCCTGCCGCGAGGTCCCGGCCGGGGCGCCCGCGCCCTTCGCGCCGCCTCCGTTGCCGGCGGTTCTGCTGCCATGCGGGGCATACTCGGCCCCATGGCGCGGGATGGCAACGGTGGGGCAGATCGGGTGGCGCCGCTTGCTTGCGTCCGGGTCCGGCCGTGACTATGGTCCGCCGCCCGTGGACAGGTGGCCGAGCGGTCGAAGGCGCGCGCCTGGAAAGTGCGTATACGTCAAAAGCGTATCGTGGGTTCGAATCCCACCCTGTCCGCCAGTTCCCATACGAGCCATGCTCTCCGCCTGATCGGACGCCCCGCTGAGTGGCAGGTTTCCTGGGGTTTTTGGGCCAGACCTGTTGACTGGCCCGGCGCGGAGACGGCCGAAAATCGCTCTCCGGAGGCCATTTCTCTCCGGACCTGCTGACTTGGCCGATTTAGTACGGACCCCAAAAATCTAGGTCAAAGGCCGGTTTCAGCGCGGTCGGCACCTGCTGCGGTTCGAACCCCACTTGCCCGAAATCCGTACTTCGCGCGCGAACCAGAGGTACGGGCCTCACGAAGCAGAACAGATCCTCGGCCACTTCGCGCTGCCACGCCCCCCATCAATCCGCCATGTCGCGCAGGAATTCCGACTCGGGCTGCACACCCGAGACCCAAAGATGATCCCGCGCCCGGGTACATGCGACGTACAGCAGATGCCGTTCCGTCTCGTAGACTTCCTGCAGGTCCCCCTCGTCGGTGACGGCCTCAACGCGTTCCTGCAAAGGCAGCACCTCATCGTCGCAAGCCATGACCGCGACGGCTCTGAACTCGAGGCCCTTCGCCAGGTGCATTGGGCTGATGCAGACCGCGCCGGGTACCGTCTCGACCTTCTCGTCGAACTCCGTCGCCTTGGCACCGGCGGCCTTCGCCGCCGCTCGGGCCCTTGGAAGCTCGGCGGCCGAGCGCACAAGAAGTCCAATTTCCTCGGGCGCGCACCCGTCGCGCAGCCTGTCCGCGACCCAAGCGCCGACGGCCTTGCTCTCTGCAACGTCATCCGGGAACAGCCGGACGGCCGGCTCGGGCCCATCGAAGAGCGACACGGTCCCGCGCCGCCCCTCCTTCAGCCCATCAACGTCAGAAACGCTGCCGGGCAGCAGCCGGTCGGCCTGGGTTCTGATCTGGTGAGAGGTCCGGTAGTTGATCCTGAGGCTGATGGATCGCCCGCGCACATCGATCCCGAGGGCCTTCCACGAGAAAGGTTGCTGGAAGATCCGCTGCCCAAGGTCGCCGGTGAAGAACAAGCCGTCCGGCCTGTCACCCGCCATCGCCGCCAAGAACCGCGCCTCGGGCATGCCCAGGTCCTGGGCCTCATCGACCACGACATGGTCGTAAGCAGGCGCTTTGCCGGCCCGGGCCCGCTCTGCCAGGCGCGCGAAGACCTCGGCCCAGGTCACCAGCTTCTGCGCCGAGAGCCCCGACTGGACGGCAGCAAATACGTTCCAGAGCGCCTGACGTTGTTTTTCGCCGAGGCGCGTCTTCCGCCCCAGGCGCGGCGCATCGCGATACGCCTCCCACGACCGCGTCTGCTGCGCGTCCACGACCTCATTCCACTCGGCGATCAGGAACGGCTGTGGGGCGGCGACGCCGGACTCCTGGCTCGCCTTGCGGAGCAACCCCTGGACGATGGCGGCGGAAGCGATGTTGGGCTGCCCGAACGCCTCAGTGTAGAGATCGTAGGCTGCGCCGGTCATCGGCTGGACCGCGATGCGCGCCGCCACTGCCGGCTCTCCGCCGACAAGGCTTTCCAAGCGGCCCGCCAACGCGCGTGCCAGTGGCTTGGAAAAGGTGGCAAGCAGGACACGGGCCTTAGGGTTGCTTCGGGCCAGATAGGCGGCGCGATGCAGCGCGACGATCGTCTTGCCCGTTCCGGCAGAGCCGGTCACGCGGGCCGGCCCTGCGTAGCGCCGCTCCACCACCTCCCGCTGTGAGGGATGCAGGAACACGGCCCAGCGATCCCACGGGTAGTCGAAGGCCCGCCGCAACTCCTCCACGTCATGCAGCACCCGGAACCGACGCTGTGCGTCCGGGTGCGCAAATGGGTCGGCGCTGACAGGGGCGGGCTGCGGCGCCGGTGGCTTCTCGCCCACCGCCAACCGCAACAGGGCTTCCTGTGCTTCCTGCGGCAGGTGGCCCAGCACGTTGAACAGCGTGTCCTCGGTGAGCGCACGGACGTCCTCGACCCACTCCTCGGGGACGCCCATGGCCATGAGCTCGAGCTTGCGCAGCGAGGCGAAGAGCTTCGGACCGACGGACGCGGCTGCCGTCGCGGGAGTGACGGGGGGCAACTCCTCGACTCGCTCCCGGATCTCCACCAGCTGCATGGCGCCGGTCGTCGGGTGGCGTTCGATCTTTCGCCGCTCAGCCCAGCGATAGGCTTTGTCGTGATGATCCACATAGGCCAGCAGCAGGCTCGACCCGGTGCGATGCACGATCAGGCGGATGTCGGCATTGACGCGAACCGACCAGAAATTCGGATCCTTCGCCCGATCCACCTTATGGAACGATAGCCCCGGCGCCGAGGCATCCATCTGCAGATCGAACGCGGTGGTCTTCACCGCCTTCTGCTCGGCCGCGGTGAGTTTCGCGAGACTGGCGGTGAAGCTGTCGGCGATGCGGAATTCCATCGATCAGGCTCCATCATGCCCTGAGGCCGCGGGACCAAAGCCGCACTTCCCGTATGCCGTGAGGAGCCGGATCGTGTCGTAGCCATCGATAATCGCGAAACGCCTTGGATTGCCCATCTGCTGTGCGAACGCCCGCATCATCGTGCGAACGGCCGAAGTGACCTCGTGGCAATGCTGAAGGACAAGGAGCTCGGCCGGCTCTGTGAAGAGCCTCTGGATTTGATCGCCATTGCTTCCGAGCTCAGCCATCGTCATCGGCCTGAAATTCGCGGGCCCCTTCAGCAGGAAGGCGGTGGATGCCCGATTCCCGTCGATCGTAACCCTGCTGCTGAAAAGGTCTGACGACTCGCCGCCCCAGTCTTTCGGGACGTTAGGCTCACCCAGAATATCGGCGATCGCTTCCTTGATCTGCCGCTCCGGAACGGCCCTCAGACTGTCGAGAGCGGCCCGCGTGCGTTCGAGAGGAACCTCGGAAACACGCGCAAATGAGTCGATCTGATCGATGTGGATTTCGAGATGGCTCGACCAGGCGCCGGAGCTCAAGATCTGCCCGCGAAGTTGGTTCTCAACCACATCGGCAAACAGGTACGGGATCGCCCGAATGCCTCCGTTCGCAACGTCCTGAATCACGCCCAGAAAGAACTTTCGCTTCTGCCCTGATAGCTCACCCCATGCTGACACCGACGTCAGGTGTTCTGGATAGTAGTCGCAGGTGACCTTCCCATTCGGCATCCAAGGATCGAGCTTGGAATAGGCGACTGGGACCGGTGCGGACCGTCCACTTTGCCGAGCCGCGTCGTACTTGTTCAGGCCCTTGAAGCCAAAGAGCCCGAGATGGGTGAAAGCCCTTCCGGCGTCGGCGGCACCCGTCGTGAGAAGCACGCCGAGGGGTGAGGGCTTGGCGGCCTGCATCCAGTCGATGGCGGCGTCCTTCAAGTCCCGCAGGCGCCGAAGCCGGTCCAGGTGAGGGTCGCGAGACGGTGACCCACCACCGCCGCAGTCGAGGGCCCCTGGCCCCACCAGTTCCATGATACGGCGGTCATTCAGGTACCAGCAGGTGAGGTCGTAGGGGACCGCCATCAGGCCACCGCGAACACCTTCATCACCTCATCCCCGAGGTGATTGATCACCTTCACCGCGATCCGCCCTTTCGCCGGCTTCGGGAAGGGGTAGGAGACGTCGCTGTTCAGGCTGCTCCACGCCGCCTCGTCGACCTCGGCCTTCAGCGTGGTCTTCAGCGCCTTGTAAGGGTCGTTCGCTCCGAGGAAGTAGGCGTGGCGGACGAAGAAGCTTTCCTCGTTGTAGTCGGTGTCGATCATCCAGAGGGCGATCTTGTCCGTGCCCTCGCTTTCGACCTCGCCGGTCTGCGGCTTGAACACGTCCACGCCCTTGATGCGCACCCGCAGCTGCCCGTCCTTCTGCGGCTCGATCTTGATGTCGGGCTCGCCGAAGATGACGAAGAGGTTCCCCTTGCCCGTCGCCTTCAGATCCTGCGCCATGTGCAGGTCCGGGTTCATGCGGGCGCGCAGCACGCGCACCCGCCCGAGCCGGTCGAACTCGGCCGAGTGGGCGTCATAGGCAAAGGCGCAGGCGATCAGTGCATCGAAGCCGGCATCGGCTGCCTCGCGCGCTGCTGCCACCAGGTCCGGGCGGGTCAGCGTGCCGAATTCGGGGCCGATCAGGATGCCCGCGCGGCGTTCCTGCTCGCCTTCCATGTATCGCCCTTCGGCGCAGATCAGTGCGCCGGGCCAGCCGACCAGGCTGGTGAAGCGGATATGGTCCGCCTTGTCGGCCTGCTGCACGCCGGCGCTACGCAGGTTCTCGATAATCATGGCGGCGAAGTCGCGCTTGATCGCCGCCTGCCCCTCCGCCATGCCCTTCACGCCCTTGGGGCGCTGCGGGTCCACCAGCTCGTCGTTCCAGTCCACGGTCAGCGCGCGGTGGGGCGAGAGGCTCTCCACCGTGAAGGGGCCCGCGACGCGGATGCGCCCGCGGTCCTCATAGGGCTTGTCGTAGAGGTATTCGACATCGGCCTTGGCGGCGATCGAGGCGTCGATCTCCTTCTGCCGGGCGATGCGCGCCTTCCACCATTCGGCATGCAGGCGCGTGGGCTCGGCCGACCAGGGATCGCGCGGCGCCTCCGGCAGGGCGGCAAGGGTGTAGCTGCGGCCGAGCTGCTTGTTGAGCTTCTGTAGCAGCACAGCGGCCTCGGTGGGCTTGTCCTGGACGAGGCGAAGTTCTTCCCAGGTCTTGGCCGCCTCGGCGTGCCAGGGGTCCCCGGCCTCGCGCGGGATCTGCCATTCTTCCCAGGACTTTCCGAGCGCGGCATTGAGCGCGGCGCGAAGCGGCTCCAGCACCGTCTGCGCCTGCTCCCAGACCACGTCGATCTCGGCGTTGCTGGCGATGGATTTCAGCGTGATGTGGGGCACGCGCTCATAGACAAAGCCGAGGCGCAGCCGGCCAGCGGTGGGCGCGGTCTTCGGCGCGGTGCGGGTGACCTCGGCTTCCTTGCGCTGGCCCTCGGGACTGTCGGCCAGGAGGTAGTAGGGGTAGCGCGCGCCCATGAGGCGCGAGCGGGCGAGCGCCAGCGAAACGCGCGAGGTGTCGATGGTGATCCAGCGGCGGCCCCACTGCTCGGCGACATAGGCGGTGGTCCCCGAGCCGCAGGTGGGGTCCAAAACGAGATCGCCTGGATCAGTCACCATCAGAACGCAGCGTTCAATGACTACAGGCGTAGTCTCTACAACGTAGCGCTTCTGATCACCAAAGCCACCAGACTGCGTATCTTCCCATATATTGTTCAGTTTCTTCGGAACTTCGTCCCATCGCAGATCCCATGCGATATCGCTCCCGATTTGAAGCATTCTGTCCGCACGAATTACACGATACATACCCAAAGTGCTGGTGGACCAATGCCGCTTTTCTTTCGGGGGGTATGCTACACCCCGGAAATGAATCGTTTCGTCATTCTTCGATGGCCCTTGCCCAGTGATAGGTCCATATCGGAAAATTACACTTCCCTTGGGCAAACTAACCTGCCGAAGACGCTCCTCTTTGGTCATGCGGCGTCGAATTCCGTCGGGCAGAAGAATATTTACATAGTAATCTTCGTCTATTGGTGGCAAAATCTGCTGTGCATGCAGCTGGCGAAATTTTGCCTTTCGACGATCTTTCGAATACCAGACAACATAATCGACCGATGAGCCCACAAAATCATCACTGTGTGACCCTGTTTTTCTTATAATGAGATTGGTGATAAAATTTGCGGGGCCGAATATTTCGTCAAGAATTGATCGAATGAGGTGCAGATTTTCTTCGCCAATCTGCACGAAGATGCTGCCGCTCTCGTGCAACAGGTCGCGCGCCACCGTCAGCCGGTCCCGCAGATAGGTCAGATAGGAGTGGATCCCGTCGCGCCAGGTGTCGCGGAAGGCACGCACCTGCTCCGGCTCCCGCGTCACATGGCTGCGGTCGCCGTCCTTCACGTCGCGGCTGGTGGTGCTCCATTGGAAATTGCTGTTGAACTTGATGCCGTAGGGCGGGTCGAAATAGATGCACTGCACCTGCCCGCGCAGCCCCTCGCGTTCCGCCAGCGATGCCATCACGCTCAGGCTGTCGCCCAAGATCATGCGGTTCGACCAGTGCTGGTCGTGCTGATAGAACTCGGTCGCGGCCTCCGCGTCCTTCAGTCCGTTGAAGTCAGCGAAGAGGTCCGGCATCGCCGCCGCCGCCGGCTTCGCCTTGCTGCGCCGCTTGATGTCCTCGATCAGCGCCTGCGGGTGCACCTTCTCCTGGATGTAGAGCGGCGGCGCCTGCACGATCAGGTCCGACCAGTCCTGCTCATCCTTGCCGCGCCAGACGAGCTGCGGGTCGAGGTCGCGGTTCCGCCGTTCATAGGCGAGCCGGATGGGCGACTTGTCCTCCGCCCGCATCACCGTCTCCAGCTCCGCGGTCGGGATGTTGCGGCGCGTGGCGTCGTGCTTGAGCGATGTGATTTCCAGGGGCTGCTTGGCCATCGGGTCAGTCGTCCAGCCGCTTGGGCTTGCTTTGCGTCTTTCGCTCATCAGAGGCGAGGCGCCGCTCGACCTTCCTGATGTCCTCTGCGGGCGGAAGCGCCTCGGGGCGAATGCCGCGACCCAGCAGGGTGTTGCGCACAGCCTGATTGTTGGTCGTGTGTTCGGCCGCGATCCGCGCTTCGCTCGCCATGCCATGGGCGCGGGCGTTGAAGATGGTGATCTCGGTGGCGAAGTCCTTCGCCTTCAGGATGATGGTGGGCGCGAAATCCGCCAGCGGCCGGCTGTCCGGCACCTTCCATTGCGCCTTCATCGCCTGGGTAGACCGGCCGAACAGCGCCTGGTCGCCCTTGCTGCGGATCAGGGCGAAATCCTGATTGCCGCCGGTCTGCTCATAGATCACGCGGGACAGGTCCTTCTCGGTGCTCGTCAGCTTGCGGCGCGCTGTCAGGCGTTCGGCTTCCAGGATCCGCTGCTCGATCAGTTCGGCGCGGCGCGTCTGGATCGCGAAGTAGGATTGCGCGAAGGCGATTTCCGGTTTGCTCGGGTCGCCATTCTGCGCCACCAAGTAGCAGGCGAAGCGGGTGAGCATGACGTCGTCGATCTCGCGCTGCGCGCCGGACCCGAGTTCGACCATTTTGCTGACCTCAGCAAAATGGTCCGCCGGGTCGTGCTCCGAGACCTCACAGGCCGTCCGCGCCTTGCCCAGGACGTTCTGGAAATTGACCCAGTTCGCGTAGCCGAGCAGCACCTGGAGGTCCCGTGCCAGCCAATACTCCACGCCGGAGTCGGTCTGCTGCGCATGGCCTTCGAATGTTTCAGTCAGCTGCAGGATGACTTGGCGGTCCAAAGGTAATCTCCGGGGGCAGGAAAGTCGTTCAGGGTATCAGACCAGCACCGATTCGGCCGTGAAGGCGGCGAGCAGCGAGGCGAACTCGTCCTCCATCTCATAGACCGCGGTGAACTCGGCGAACGCCCAGCGGCCATGGCTGCCGAGGTTGTTGACGCCCGGCACCCAGAAGGCGCGCATCGTGTTCGCCTTTTCCTTCGCATCCTCGCCGCGATACCCCTTCACCTCGACGATCAGGTTCAGCGGGTCCTCGCGCCCGTCATCCACGCGCAGGATGAAGTCCGGGCGGTAGTGGCGGGACTGCGTGCCGAGCAGGTACGGCACCTCGAAGCCGAGGCCCTGGTTCTTCGCATAGGCCAGGACGCGCGGGTGGTTCTCGGCCACGCGGCAGAACTCGGCTTCCCAATCGCTGTCGCAGACGACCCAGTTGATGTGGCTGCGGTCGGGGCGTGCTTCCCACCGCGTCGCCTTGGAGGTGGTGAAGTTCACGAAGCGGGTCGAGCCAGTGGGGTTGTAGGGGTCCAGGATCGCCAGCACCGGCTTCTCGCCGACGAGGGACTCGGTGATGGCGTCCTTGATCTTGTTGGCCGCCATCTCCGCCAGCTCCATGTAGAGGAGCTGCGCGGGGAACGTACCACCGATGCAGCGAAGGTAGCCGCCATCGATCCATTGCCGGACGATGCGCTTCATCTGCCCGAAGAGATGCAGCTTCGGCTCCTCGCCCGTCTCGCGGTAGGTGCGGTAGAGCAGGTGCCGCGTCAGGTGGAACAGCACCGTGGAGTCCCGCACCTCGTCCAGATGGTCGAGCGTGAGGTCCGCGGCTTCTCCGATGATGCCCTGGTTGCGCGTGCGGGTAGCGCCGACCAGTTCCGGCGTCAGCTCCAGCACATGGTCGGGCTTGAACTGTGCCTCCAGGCGCTGCTCGGGCAGTTCGACGCGGTAGCCCTCGACCCGAGGGAAGGTGATCTCCAGCGCATCACGGTCCGGTCGCACGGCATGGACGCGCACCGTCTCCCGTGGCGGAGCCGGGGGCGCCACGACCGGCTTCGCGGTGAAGTCGAAGGGAATGCCGAGGATGTCGGCGTATTCGACGTTGAACAGGTCCTGGTCATTCAGCTCGTAGGACTGGCGCCGAAGGGCGCGGCCGACAACCTGCTCGCACAGAAGCTGCGTGCCGAAGGCGCGCACACCGAGGATGTGCGTGACGGTGTTCGCGTCCCACCCTTCCGTCAGCATGGAGACGGACACCACGCAGCGGACCTGCTCGCCCAGGCGGCCAGGCTTGCCGACGGTGTTCATGACCTCGCGCAGCAGGGTGGCGTCGTCGATCGTCTCACCGGCGCGGATGTCACCGCTGCGCTCGACCATCTCCTTGCGGAATCGCTCGATCTCATCCGCGGCCATGGCGCGGAAGTCCTTGTCCAGCGCTTCGCCGGATTCGAGCTGCGCGCTATCCACGAGGATGGTGTTGGGTCGGGCGAGGCGATTCCCATACTCGTCGTAGTTGCGGAACAGCTCGAGCGCACCCTGCTGGAAGCTCGCGCCGCCCTCGGCATCGCTTAGCTCGTAGCCGGAGATGTAGCGGTAGATCAGCTCCGACGTCGCCGTGTTGTTGCAGACGATGATGAACACGGGCGGGATCCGGATGCCCTTCTCCTGCCAAAGATCGTAGGTCTGCTTGTAATGGCCGTAGAGCGCCTGCAGCGCCGTGATGAGGTAGGTTGGCAGCTTCTGCGGATCGGCGGCCTGGCCGGTGCCGCGGCCCTTCTTCGGCATCGCCTTGCCGATGTGGTCCCAGAGATTCCGGAACACCGGCATGGTGCCGTCATTCACATTCGAAGAGACGGGCACGCGCGGCAGCTTCACGATGCCGCATTCGATCGCGTCCATCAGCGAGAAGTCCGACATCGTCCACGGGAACAGCGTGCCTTCGGCATAGCCGGAGCCGCGCAGGAAGAAGGGTGTCGCGGAGAGGTCGTAGACATTGGCGAGGCCGAGCTTCCGCTTGACGGCTTCCAGGCCGCTGATCCACAGGCGCGCGGCCTCGTTGTTCTCTTTCGCCTCTTCCTTCTCGTCGCCCTTCAGATCGTCATCTTCGTCCGACACGCGCTCTCGGTAGCAGTGGTGCGCTTCGTCGTTCAGCACGACGATGTTCTTGAAGCCCATGAGGTCGGGCATCACGCGTTGGAGCATCTGCCCTTCGGTTTCGAGCGTCTGGAGCTTCTCCTCGCGCCAGCCTTCCAGCGCCGAGCGCGTGCCCTTTGCGACGTCGATGCGCTCGCGCAGCTTGAAGGCGTGGTAGTTGGTGATGACGATTTTGGCGCGTGCGATGTCGCCAAGCATGTCCTGCGGGACGATCTCGCGTTCCCGGAAGTAGCTGTCGGGATCGTTGGGCTGCAGGACGCGCAGGCGATCCCGGATGGTGATGCCCGGCGCGACGATCAGGAAGCCGCGCGAGAAGGTCTTGCTGTTCGGCTGGCGGACCGCGTTGACCGTCTGCCACGCGATGAGCATGGCCATGACGGTGGTTTTGCCCGCCCCCGTCGCGAGCTTCAGCGCGATGCGCATCAGTTCGGGGTTGGCCTGCGCGTTGGCGCGCTTCAGGTGGTCAAGGAACTTGCCGTATCGGGAGTTCGGCTTCGACGCGACCTCGGCAAGCCAGATCGCCGTCTCGACCGCCTCAACCTGGCAGAAGAAGGGGCGTACACCCTGGAACTGGTGGTGACGCCAGTGCTGGAGCAGGCGCGCGGTCTCTGGGGTGACGCCCCACTGGTCGGGGTTCGGCAAGTTCCGCCAGGTTTCGACGTAGCCGCGGACCTCGTTGATGATCGGGGTCGGGTTATACTCCTGCGTCGCGGAGGAAAGACCTTCGGCGTCTTCGAATAGAAATTGCGACTGGTCTTTGCCCTTGCTGCCCTTCCTACGCTTTGGCTTCGGAACCGGTGTGATCAGGTCCGACCGTCGGCGGGTCTCGACGATCCGGGAGGTTGGTTGCCCATCCGAGTCGAGTTCCCAGTGACGTGCCGGAGGCGCATAGGGCGAATTGAGGATTGGGCGGCTGAAGAACTCCGAATCCATGCCCCGCGCGGCCCCTAGGTTGCTTGTAGTACATCTTTCCCGGAACCAGTGGTTCGATCAAGCATGGCGAGCAACTTAGTGGCGAATTTAGCGGCGCGTAATCAACAGAGCCGCTTGCCTTCGGGCTCGTGGGACCACGTCCACCGGAAATGGCTCAATCAACCCCCGCAGGGTGGGGCTTCCGGCTGTTGGCTGATCGGGGCCGCCTCCACGTCAGGCCTGCTCCTTGCCAACAAACCGCCCGTCGTCGTCTCGCCGCCGGCGTCGCTCGACGTCCTCGATTTCGTCTGGTAGCGCCACCTCAGGCATGTCTACCGCTGGCAGGCTCAAGCCGACCGCTACGGCCAGGCGATGCACCTCTGTGGCGTTGCACAGCGCATGATCAAGATTTTCCGGAGGCGGCAGCCGCATCAGGCGGACGCCGCCGCCGTCCTGGCTGTGACGCCGCAGCCAGGCGTCGAGGCTGCCAGTGCTGGCCTGATGCACAGCCGACCGGATGCCGCCGCCCACAAAGAATACAGGCAGACCCTGCACCCACCGTTCGCTCTTCGGGTCTCGGTTCCGCTTGGTTCCCCAGATCACACTGCGTTGCCGGCGGTCGAGATCCCAGCGGAAATAGTTCGCCAGCGTCGGATCGTCCGCACAACCTTGCCAGACCTCGGCCCCGAGCATTGCCACCTCCGCCGCGAAGATGGGGCAGCGCGCCGCACCGTCGCGTCCCTTGAAAAGGTTGAAGGTGCAGCAGTCCACCGTGCCGCCCCCTACGTCGACGATGGCGTAAAGCCCGTCATCCAGCATGGTGGAGTTGGCGAAGCCGGACACAGCCGCCGCGATCTCGGGGACAAGCGCTGCTTGCGCGCGCTCAAGCTGCTCTGTCTCAGAACCCACCACCGCAGCCAAAGCTGCACGCGTAGCGGCGAGAGTTACAGCTACGGGTTGGTCGGCCAGCGAGAGTGCGGCGGCGATACACCGCTGGTAGCGATTGCGGAGACCACCATTGTTCAGTGAGGCGGCGGGAAAGCCGAAATTGTAAGACCAAGTGATTCGGCCCCGCTGCATAAGCATGGCCCGTTCGGTCGCCAGCCAGCCCCGCGCTTGCCTGACCTGTAGCGCTAGGAACGCGCAGGCCGCTTCTTCTGCGTTCGCCCGTGCCGCCACGGTCCCCATGACCGGGGCAGGCGGGTTCGACATCAAGCCTGCCTTCAAGGCGCAAGAAACAGCAGCGCCCGGCAGGGGCGAAAGAGAGAACGGACCATCAGACGCGAGCCAAAGCCGCGATGCCCAAAGATAGGGGTGTTCCTCCGCCTGTGCGAAGGGCGGCACAGGGACAGCGTAAACGGGTGAGCCCGCCTCGTAGGGCAAGCGCGCGGCGATCTTCGTGCTGCTGGTACCGAAGTCCACGCCCAAGACGATCTCGATCCCACGCCGGGTGGAAGCCGCTGGCGAGACAGGGGTCGCACCATTTGCGAGGCGCTTGTTGAGTTCGACAACATCATCAGAAGTCGCGCGGCATGCCGAGGCTAGCTCGCGCGCGCGCTGCTCGATCTCCGCTGGTAATGCCTCGATCTTCGCGGCGAGCCTGCGCGCCTCAGCTTCCTTCTCGCGATCGCTCGGTGGACGCGGCGGAGCCATAGCGCTGGCCGGGATCGCCTGGCCCCTGAGCGAGGGCGTGGACGGTCCCGCCGCCTGTGGACGCTTTGCATTTGCGCCGCCGGCAGTCGTCGCTGCCTTCGGTATCCCCGGATGAACGCTGCCGCTACTGCCCGCCGGCCGAGCATGCCGGGCCTCAGCGACGGGCGATCGAGGGAATACAGTTTGGGGAGCGATCTGGGGTGTCGGCGCTGGGTGCCCCCCCGGCGAATCCTTGGTCGTAGACGAATTAGGTTGTCTTCCGCGCGAGTTCGCCAACTCAGGCTGTTGCGGCGCCCTGGGAGCCGAAGGCTCATCGGACCTGAAGAACCGCCCGATCCATCGCAAAAGCCCCGACATCTGGCTCAGCCCGCCGACTGTGTCGCACAACTGGCGACCGCTGTGGCGTCACTGGCGCTCATCGCACAACCTCGACAATCGCCACTGCCAGTTGCTCAGCCTGCGCGGTCTGCATTCGTCCACGCTCAATCTCGGCACGCCGGATCGTCGCGCGCTCTTCCAAACGCTTAAGCTTCCCCTCATTGGCTGCCAGGATACCGGTGAGGCGGCGGGCGCGTGAGCTTCCGCTGTTGATCTCCCGCCGTTGACCATCAATGAGGGCCATGAGCCGCCCACGTTCCGCGCCGAGACGTTGTTCCAGTGTGCGCAACTGAATGGCTGCACGGTCGTCTTGTTCGGCCTTGCGCGTCGCCTTCTCCTGCAGGAAGCGCTCGGTCAGCCGTTCAAGGAGGTCGGACTCGCAGCGGTCTGCGAGGGCGGTGGTGTCGAGAAGGGCGTCAGCTTCGCTCCACAGCGTGCCGGCTTCTGCTGCAATTAGCAGGAGCCTCTCGGCATCGTCGTCCGCCAACGCAGTCCCGTCCGATAGAGCGAAGCCGCCATATACGATGCGCTCCTGCTCGACCTGACCACCGAAGCGGCAGAGCATTGCGAGGATTGTGTAGCGGCCGGGGGAGATCTGGGCCACAGCGCCAACTCGCTCCGAGCTGATCCGCGCGGCGACCGCTGGTCGTAGCTTCGGAGCATCGGTCTCCGCGACCCGGGCTGCGACGAAGCGGACCAGAGGGTGTGTCTGTGTGATTGTCTCCACAGCACGAACGCGCCGCTGGCCTGCAATCGGGCGTCCGAAGCGGCACACAAGCGATCCGGTCTCACGCTCGACTCTGCCACCTGTCGGCAGGCGGCTTGCCTGCAGCCAGTCCACGTAGGCGGCGCGAGCCTCAGAGGTTAGCCGAATCTCGTAGGTATCCTCGCGGTCGAGGTCGCGGATAGCGCTTCCAGGGTACAAGGCCGCAAGCGCGTCACTCAGGTAGCGTGCCAGGTCGCGAGCACCGATCCAGCGATGCATCTCATGCGCCGTATGAATCGAGCGGAGGACGTGATCGCCGTGGGCGATTAGCGCCGCTGCCTCGCCTTCCAACTCCTCTTCGAGCTTGAGGCGATTCTCAATCGCCTGGCTCGTCTGGTCGATCCGCTGCGATATTTGTTCGGGTGTTAGCGCCCCCGTGAGCAGCTCTGGGGTTAGCTTTGCGATCTCCTCACCAAGCACGGCCTCGAAGCCGCCAAGGGCGCGTTCACAGATGCCCAATCGCTCGTAGAGGCGGCGGTAAATTTCGTCGTCGATGGTGCCGCGGTGCATGAGGTTGATGACTGTCACAGCGTCGGCCGCTTGACCTAGTCGGTCAACACGGCCGATCCGCTGTTCCACACGCATCGGATTCCAGGGTAGGTCGTAGTTGATTACCGTGCGGCAAAATTGGAGATCAATGCCTTCGCTTCCCACCTCGGAAGACAGCAGAACCCTCAGCTCACGATTGGACTCGAACCGCGAGATGGCAGCGTCCCGCTCCGTCGTGCCGCCATGGATGGTCTCACAGTGGATGCCGGCTTGCTCCAGGCGACGCGCCAGGTAGCGGAGCGTCGGGCGGAATGTCGAGAATACAACGGCCTTTTCCTCGGGATCCGACGCGAAGAACTCGCGCAGGACCTCGAGGAAGGTGGCAAACTTCGTATCGTGCCGCTCCAGTTCCCTTCCAGGCGGCAGGCTGGCGCAGATGCGAGCGAGGCGTTCTACAAGAGGTTTGAGGCCGATCTCTGACGTTGTGTCGACGTCGCTCTCTGCAGCGATGTCCTCATCCTCGGCCTCGGCGTCTACGATGTGTCGCCGCCAGTGGTCGACAGCCGCGGGCAGGCAAGAAGCGAGAAGTCTTTGCGGTGTGGCGAGCAGGAAGCCAGCAGGGACGTCGCGTCGCCAAGCATGCTGCTGCACCTCGGCCGTGATTGCGTCGTAAGCTTCCCGCTCTAGCGGCGACATCTCGGCCCGGTGCGCGCTCACACGCCGGACAACACGAAGCTCCTGGACATCACGGCGCCGCGTGCGGTTCACAGTGTTCGCAAGCAGGTTCGCCCCTTCGAGACGCCCGGCAAGGCGAGCACGCTCAGCCAGTGGAATTGGGTCGGGCAGTCGGTCCAGATCGCTGAGGAGAGTTGCAATTTGCTGCGTCCCTGCAAGCAGCCGGTGCCGCGCGGCCTCTGACACCAGCGCGCGGATTTCACCGGACGGTCGTCCGCGGAGTGCTGCTTCCCTTGCCTCGATCAGCGGTCGGTTGGCGTCCAAGATCTCGTCAAGCGCGGTCGGGTGTCGGAAGGTCTCCGGGTCGATCAGTGCTAGAAGTGAAAAAAGGTCGCGGCTCTTGAGGTGGATCGGCGTCGCCGACAAGAACACATGGTGCTGTGCTAGCGGTCGGAGCAGCCGGCCGAGCAAATTGCTCTGGGTGTCAGGGTTTCGGAGATGATGGGCCTCATCCACGACAAGCATGTCGAACACCGGTTCGTCGTCTGCGCGGTCGCGCATGAACCTGGCAAGCTCAGCGGAGGCGCGCCCAAACATTGGGTCGGTCTCGTCTTCCCATCGTGCTGGCGGCTTAAGACCTTGCAGACTGCACACGGCGACGAAGCCTCGGGACCAGCGGTCGCGATCGCGCAAGAGAGCAAGAAGTTCGGCAGCAGATAACACGCGGGCATCGAGCCCAAATTTGCCGGAAAGCTCGGCTTCCCACTTACTGCACAGGACTTTTGGACAAACAATGAGTGCCCGTCGATAGTCAAAGCGCGCGCGTAACTCTGTCCAGATGAGTCCTGCTTCGATCGTTTTTCCTAAGCCAACCTCGTCAGCAATGAGAAGGCTGCCGGTTGGCGACGACAACATCTTCAACACCGGCTTAAATTGGTGTGCATGGAAGTCCGTGTTCGTCGACTCCATGCTGTAAATGACGTCTGCGAGGCGACCAGCCAGCCGGATGTGTGCGAGGACTTGCCGAAGCCGCGCCGGCTCGCTGAACCTACCTGAGCGCAAGAACTCTATAGGCTCCTCGCTCGCTGTCGGCAGAGGTTCGAGTTGGTCGAGCGGGACAGTACTCACCCCGGATGGAAACTGAACCCTGCCGAAGGAGCGGCCTGCACGAACAACGACATCCTGGAACGCGCCAAAGCGCTGGGGATCGCCAATGAGCCGCACGAGCATTCCTCGCACGAACACGTCGCTGTTCACATGAGATCCTGTCGTATCCGGCATGACGCTATGATCGCCAGAAACACCGCGACTCTGCAACTATCCGGTTACTTGCGCCTCTTCTGGATGGCAGCCTGAACTTTGGAAGCGGACACGGTGCCCTTCGTTATCATGTCCGCACGTTCCCGGCCTGCCCTTCCCAATCCACCGGGAACGGCTGCATCAGCGCCGGCAGCGTCGTCCCTTCAGGCTGCCGCCCATCCAGAATCGCCTCGACGATGTCCGGCGCCAGCAGCGTCAGCCGCAACACCCGCGAGACGTAGGACGAGTTGATCTTCTCTGCCGCGGCGAGCTCATTGATGGTGGCGAACCGCCCCGACTCCAGCATCCGCCGCCACCGGAACGCCCGCGCCACTGCCTTGATGAGCGTAATGTCCTGGCGCTGCTCAAGCGCCAGCACGCCGGGCGTGACCATCGCTTTCCGCCCGCCCCGTGGCTTCACCCGAAGTGGGACGATTACGGTGAGGGTGTGCGCTGCCCCACTCATGCTGCGACCCTCCCGGCCTCGGGTGCCTGGGCGGCAAGGTCCCGCACAAGGCTGCCAAGCCCGTCCAGCCGCAGCCGGACCGCGGCGCCCTCGGCCCGGACGTCGACGCGGTCCACCAGCAACCGCACGATGCGCGCCCGCTCGGCGGGGAAAAGCTCGTCCCACAGCGGCTCGATCTGCTCCAGTGCCAGCAGCACCTCCTGCTCGGTGACGCCCGGCGATGTCGTGCGCGCGGTGCGCCAGGTGCCGACCACCATCTCCGGCTGCCGCAGCAGCGCGCGGACCTGCGCAACCACCGCCGCCTCGATCTCGCCCGCCGGGACCCGCGGGATCGCCGGCCGCTCCGTCGCGCCGCCCTTCAGCACCGCCTGGCTGACATAGTAGCGGTACATCTGCCCGCCCCGGCCGCGGCTGTGGCTCGGCGACATGGCGCGACCGTCGCTGTCGTAGATCAGCCCGCGCAGCAGCGGCGCGGTCGTGTTCCGCGACCGGTTAACCCGCACCCGCGGGCTGACCTGCAGGACGGCGTGCACCGCGCCCCACTGCGCCTGGCTCACGATCGCATCGTGCTCGCCGGGATAGGCCGTGCCCTTGTGCACTGCCTCGCCCAAGTACACGCGGTTGCTGAGGATCCGATAGACGTCGCTCTTCGTCAGCGGCCGGCCCCGCTTCGTCGTGGCGCCCTCAGCGCGCAGCACCTGGACCAGCTTCGTGCACGACTCCGTCTCGACGAACCCCTGGAAGATCCGCCGCACCAGCGTGGCCTCGGCGTCGTTCACCAGCAGCTTACGCTCACGCACGTCGTATCCGAGGGGGACGAACCCACCCATCCACATGCCCCGCTTGCGCGACGCCGCCACCTTGTCGCGGATGCGCTCACCGATGACCTCTCTTTCAAATTGCGCAAAGCTGAGCAGGATATTCAGCGTCAGCCGGCCCATGCTGGTCGTCGTGTTGAACGACTGCGTGACCGAGACGAAGGTCACGCTGTTCGCGTCGAACACCTCGACGAGCTTGGTGAAGTCAACCAGCGAGCGGCTCAAGCGATCGATCTTGTAGACCACCACCACATCCACCAGCCCCTCCTGGATGTCGGCGACCAGGCGTTTCAGGGCGGGGCGCTCGAGGGTGCCGCCGGAGATGCCGCCATCATCGTAGCGCTCGCGCACCAGCACCCAGCCCTCGGCGCGCTGAGACGCGATATAGGATTCACACGCCTCCCGCTGGGCATCGAGGGAGTTGAACTCCATGTCGAGCCCTTCCTCGCTCGACTTCCGGGTGTAGACCGCGCAGCGCAGCTTCCGCACGGTCGCCGGCATCGCGCCGGCCGGCTTCGCGTCGCGCTTCATGCCGCGCTCCGGCTCGGGCGCAGCCCGAAGAACACGCGCCCGTTCCAGCGCGTGCCGGTGATGGCGCGGGCGATGGCCGAGAGCGATTGGTAGGGGCGGCCCTGGTACTCGTAGCCAGCGCGCGTCACTGTAACGACGTGCTCGACGCCCTGGTACTCGCGGATCAGCTGCGTCCCGGCGATCGGCTTTTCGTCGCCGCGCATGCGGCGGACAGTGACCTTACCGCCATCAAGCTGCTCACCGAGCGCCTCGAGGCGGGCCAGCGTCTCGGGCTTCAGGCCGCCGTAGGCCAGCTCCTGGATCCGGTAGGCGAGCCGGCTCTCCAGGAAGCGCCGGTTGTAGGGCGGCGGCTCGGTGCCGAAGAGCTCCCGCCACTGCTGCTTCAGCGCCGGCGTGGCGGCGGTCTTCAGGGAGGCAAGCCGGCCGAGCACGTCGGCGGGCGGGATGGCGGGGGCGGCGAACGCCGGCGGGGTGGCGGGCTTGGGCTTCGTGGCGCGCGTCATGCGTCTCTCCGGGTGGTCCGGTTCGCATGCAGGCGCTGGGCGGCCGGGAAGTGTAGCAACCGCTCTCCCCGGTCCGCCGCACCCCGCGCCGCTTCCTCGGCAGCGCGGCTGCGGAGCCGCAGCAGGCCGCGGGCGAGAAGATCGCAGACCTCGCGTAGGTGGGGCGGGAGGTGGTGATTGGTCGGGTTCGGCAGGGGCATCGCGATCCAACACGCATGGTCCTGCCTGTTATGTACGGATTTGGGGTGGTGCCGTTCTCACGGCACCACGCGAAGCACCCCGATCACGCCGCCTTCCGCTTTGCCTCCGACCCGAAGATGGCCCAGACATCGCGCAGCCGACGCTTCATCGTGCTCTCGTCGGGCACCCTGCCGCCCTTCTCAGCAAACCAGCCCTGCACGTGCCGGATCAGAGCGCCAAAGGAGTCGGGCACGCCCTCGAAGTAGATCAGCCGACACGCCTCGAGCCGAGCCGCATCCCAGTCATAAATCGGCTGCGAGCCGCGTCCTCCGGCCTTCGGGCCAAGCGCGATGTTATGCAGCGCTTCCTCGGTGGCCGCGTAGCGCGCGAGTTCCTCGTGGCGCACACCGACCTCGTCACGGATGACCGTGTAGCCGCGATCCTCTTCGCTCGTGCTGACCAGGCGCCGATAGAAACCCGGCTCGGCGGCCAGCCAGAAAATCGTCTGCGATCCATGCCGCAGAACGAACCACGCATCGTCCGGCTTCAGGTCGACGAGGCCCTGAACACGACGGCGGTCATCAGGGAACGGCGCGGCATCGCCATCAAGCGCGACCTCGTGGTGCCCGTCCTCAACCAGCAAGCCAGCCACCGCGGTGCAGAGCTGGATCTTTCTCTCGGATACCAACACCGACATGTCGAGCAGCGACAGCCCGAGCCGCTGGCACACTTCGTCGATCTGATAGAAGACCTTCTTCTTCGGCGGATTTGCCATCGCGACCTCCGTCAGCCCGCACGCATGCTGCGCAGGCGCCGATAGGCCAGCACGACGCGACCCATGTCCTTGCGCATGTCGGGCGGCAGGCGCTCTGCCTCGACAAACAGCGCGTCGAGCGGAATGCCAAGGATCGCCGCGGCGCGCTGGACCACCTCGTCGCTCGGTGGCTTGTCGAGATTGCGCTCGATCCGAGACCAGTAGCCGGGGGAGATCCCCATCCGCTCGGCCAGATCGTTGAGCCCTATCGCGAGTTCCGTGCGCCGGGCGCGCACCACATCGCCGAACGCCATCACGCGTCTCCTTCCACCAGGCCGTAGCGAGACAGGCGCACGGCGATGAACCGCTCCGACACACCGAAATCGCCGGCCAGCGCCGCCAGCACGCCGGCGAGAACATCGGGCGGATTGCCGGCTGCGACGATCGGACTGGCCGGCCGGCCCTGGTGCGGCCCGCGGCAAAGCCGCAGCCCTTCGCTGCGCGCATAGGCCAGCAACCGCGTGTGCAGCGGCACTGGCGGCACCAGCAGGGCGCCCATGAATTCATTGGCGCGCGCTTCAGCGCCACGACCCTGGCGTTCGAGCGCCCGCGGGGAACTGGCCACCGCGTGATAGCGCTGGTCTCCCCTGGCCAGCGCGGCCGGCACGTCGAACAGCAGATGGCCAAGCTCATGCGCCGCCGTGCTCAGCGCCAGGTCAGGGCGATTGGCTGTCATCGGTCCATTGACCGCGATGTAGGCCCAGCCCGGTTCGTGCGCATCGATGTCGCAGAGGCCGAGCACCGTGTGGCCGAACTCGTCGCGCAGCGCGCGGCCCAGTTCCCAGGACACGGACAGGCGCTGCTCGTTCACCTCGACCGCGCGACAGGCATCGATCAGTGCCGGAAGGGTGAGCGCAAGGCTGTCAGGCTCGCGTGGGATCTGGCGCCGGACCTGGGCGGCGACAGTACGAATGGCTGGGGCAGCTGCGTCCTGGCGCGGGCTGAGCGCAGCGGCTGCGGGATAGGCGATCGCGATGGACATAGGAACCAGGTCCCTGGTTTAGAGATGATTGGGCAACAGTAAGTTCACTGTATGTTCCTGCCCACAGGAGAGTCCAGCGCTCTCGGCGAGAGGGGGTGCGGTGGTCGCGGGCACCCTGCACCCCCTGGTGCGTAAGTGATTGACGGTGAGTGCTAGTGCATTGATTCGTTATGGGGTGCGGGGATCAGTGGAAGTGTTCAGCGCACCCCTGCGCACCCCCTTGCCCTAGCCGCACCCCCTACCGCGGCGCTGATCTCGGCTCATCGCAATCAACCGAGCCGGAAGGGCCGTGGGATGAGAGAGAAACAGAAGTCGCAGGCGAATCTTCCTGAAAAATGGGACGAACGTCAGGTCCGCGTGGCTCTGGCGGCGGCTCGCTGCCACGCCGCGCGTTTCGCCCGGCAGCGTCGCCTGCCCCGGGAGGACCGGGAGGACCTGACCCAGGACATCCTGCTGGTCATCCTTGAGGCGGGCCAGCGCTACGACGTCACGCGGGCGTCCTGGACCACCTTCGTCGCCGTGCTCGCGCGGCGTGCGGTCATCGATCGCGCGCGGCAGCCATCGCCGCCGGCGTGCGTGTCCCTCGATAGCGAGTTCGCTGCTGACATCCGCAGTTCCCTCGTGGTGCCGCAGGCAGATTCCGACATCGGCATCGCATTCGGGCGCGTCGGCGAGGATCTGCCGCCGGCACCGCGAGCGCTGTTGCGGCGGATCATCCTGCACCGTGATGTCGCAGCGGCGCGCGACGCCGGTGCTGTCTCTCCCGCCACCTTCTATCGCGAGCTCCACGACCTGCGCTGCTGGCTTCGCGCGCTCGGTGTCCGCCCTGCGGCAGCGGCATCCGTGCGTGCGACGGCGCCGATGCAATCGGGGCCGTGAGAAGGATTTCGCGCACATCCGTAAATAACAAAGTGAGCACCACGCGTCGAAGGGAGCCCCACACGATGCGCTTCACATCCCCCGAATTGCTGTCGAGCGAGATCCTGCTGGGCATCGAGGATCTGCTTGACGTCGTGCTGACCGAGAATGGGCTGTGCGACCGCTACGCCGATGCGTCGCCCGGCGATGCCATCGTCTATCACATCGGCCTGCTCGCCCGCGATCGCGACAAGGTCGCCTCCGAGCTGCCGCCAGAGCGCCGCGAGGATCTCGAAGCCGTCGCGCGGCGCGTCTGGGCGATGGCGGAAGCCGGCCTCGGTCATCCCGTGCAGCGCCGCGTCGCCGAAGGGCGCTGCGCCTATCTGCTGGTCGTCCGGCCTCGGCCGCTGAGTGCCCGCAGCGCGGCCGGCTACGTGCTGGCCGACCTGCTTGGCCGGGAGGCCGCGTGATGGGAAAACCCTCCCGCGATAAGGGATTGCGCCGCGAGCGCGCCATCGTCGAGCTGCACGTCAAGTGCGGCATCCGGGCCGAGCGCGTGCCGCTCTCCGGCGCCCTGCGCTATCGCGGCAACGGCGCCGACGTGGATCTCTACGTCCGCGGACCAGAGCCGCTCAAGGCGGAGGTCAAGGCGCGCGGCGAGGGCAGCGGCTTCCGCACACTGGAGCGCTGGCTCGGCAGTAACGACGTGCTGTTTCTCATTCGCGATCGCGCGACGCCCCTGGTGGTTGTGCCGCTGCATGTCTGGATGGAGATCATCCGCCTCAGCGCCGCGCAGGCGAACCCAGATGGCGATCGCGATCGTGCCCGCCGCGCGCGCCTGGCCGAGGAAGGCCCGCGGGCGCCGGCCGACGCGATCGCAGAGGTGACGCCGTGAGCCCACGCAACACCGTCCGCCCGCGCGCCGTCGGCGAAGCCCTCCGCGACCTGACCAGTGGCGCGCTGCTGGCTGGCGGCTTCGTCGCGCTCTGCTGGTTCGCCGGCTTGGTGACCATCCGATGAGCATCACCCCCTCAACCAACAGGACCACTATGACCAATCGAACGACTCTGGCGGAGCTGCGCGAGATGGACGCTGCGGCGGCGGCTTGGCTGCCCGTCGATCATCTGGCGCTGCTGCTGGAAGAGGTCGGGGCGCTGAAGGCCGACGCCAAGCACCTCGCTGACCTGCTGCATGACGCGCTGCATGCCCGGTATGGCGCCCCCGCGGCGGCGGCCCGTCGCGCCGAGGGCAAGGACACCGGCCGTGTCCGCATCGCGGATGACGCCTTCGAGGTCGTCGCCGACCTCCCGAAGAAAGCGTCGTGGGACCAGCCGAAGCTGGCCGCGGCGGTCGCCACCATCGTGTCCTGGGGCGAGGACCCCGCGGACTACGTCACCACCGAGATCCGAGTGCCGGAGAGCCGCTTCACGGCCTGGCCGCCGCGCATCCGTGCGGTGTTCGAGCCGGCGCGCACCGTCGCCACCGGCCGCCCCTCCTACACCCTCGAACAGAAGGACGCCGCGTGATGGCGCACGAGCTCCGCATCCAGGTCGTCATCCCGCTGCAGGGCGATGCCGTCGCCCGGGCGAAGGACGTCGCCGCCTTCGAGCCGACGCTCGACAGCTTCACCGAGGTCGTCGCGCGCGCCGGCGGCGACATCAAGGTCGACGTCATCAAGGCCAAGCCTCGTGCGGCAAAGCAGGAGGCGCACTGATGGCGATCTCCCTCGCATCCCTGCGCAGTAGCACCAGCCTCTCACCGCCGCGCCTGCTGCTCTACGGCGTGGCCGGTGTCGGCAAGACAGAGTTCGCCGCCGCGTCGCCTCGGCCCGTCATCCTGCAGACCGAGGATGGCCTCGGCCGGATCGAGGCGACCACCTTCGGGCTGCTGCGCAGCTTCGATGAGATCATGGAGGCTTTGGGCGCGCTCTACTCCGAGCCGCACGACTTCGAGACCCTGGTGGTGGACAGCCTCGATTGGCTGGAACCGCTAGTCTGGCAGCACACGGCGCGGACCCACAACCAGCCGGACATCGAGTCCTTCGGCTACGGCAAGGGCTATCTCGCCGCGTTGGATACCTGGCGCAGCTTCCTCGACGGCGTGAACGCGCTGCGCGACGAGCGCGGCATGGGCGTGATCCTCATTGCCCACGCCGAAATCAAGCGTTTCGACAGCCCCGAGACGGAACCCTACGACCGGTACCAGCCGAAGCTCCATCGCAGCGCCTCCGCGCTGGTGCAGGAGCATGTCGATGCCGTGCTCTTCGCGAACTATCGCGTCAGCACGCTGAAGTCGGACGTCGGCTTCAACAAGAAGGTGGTCCGCGGCGTCAGCGGCGGCGACCGCCTGCTGCACACCGCCGAGCGGCCGGCCTTCCTCGCGAAGAACCGCTTCGGGCTGGCCGAGACGCTGCCGCTGTCCTGGCCCGAGCTCGCCGCCGGCATCCCCTTCTACGCGACGCCGCCCAGCGCCGCGCCCGCCTCCACCACCGAAGCCCGGAGCTGACCCATGGCATCCCTCAATGGAACCTTTGACGCGACCGAAGTCGCCCCCGCCGTCCCGCTCGAGGTGCTGCCGCCCGGCAAATACCTCGCGCATCTGATCGAGAGCGAGATGCTGCCGACCAAGGCCGGCGACGGACAGTTGCTCAAGCTGGTGTTCGAGGTGCTGGAAGGCCCCTCCGCGCGCCGGAAGATCTTCGACCAGCTGAACCTGGTGAACCGCAACGAGCAGACGGTGGAGATCGCGCAGCGCACGCTGTCCGCCATCTGCCACGCGGTGGGCCAGGTGCATGTCAGCGACAGCGAACAGCTGCACTTCAAGCCGCTGATCGTGACGCTGAAGGTCGAGCCGGCCGGTCCCGACAAATACGGCGTGCACCGCGAGGCGCGGAACAAGGTGGCTGGCTACTCGGCGGCCAATGCCGGCGCGGCCACTGGCACCGCCCCGCGCCCTGCCAGCCCGGGGCCCCGCCCCCCCGCTGCGGCATCTCCGCCGGCCGCCCGGACCGGTGCCGCGGCCACCCCGCCCTGGCGCCGCAATGCCTGATCACCAGCCGGCAGGCTGCCCGCCGCCGGCCTCCCTCCCTCGAACCAGGATCAGGTCATGGCTGCCCTTCCTCCGCCCGCGTCCCCCACCGTCACCGCCATCTACGCGGCCTATGAGGCGGCGGCGGATAGCGGCTATCGCGCGCATCTCGGCGCCTCGCTGATCGGCACCGAGTGCGAGCGCGCCATCTGGTACGCCTTCCGCTGGGCCACGCGCGCCCGGCATGCTGGCCGGCTGCTGCGGCTTTTCGACACCGGCAATTTGGCCGAGGCCCGGTTCGTCGCCGACCTGCGCCGCATCGGCGTCACCGTCCTGGACCTGGATCCCGCGACGGGGCGCCAGTGGAACCTGCGCGATGCCTCCGGCCACTTCGGCGGCAGCATGGACGCTGTGGCGATCGGCCTGCCCGAGGCGCCGGCGACCTGGCACGTCTGCGAGTTCAAGACCCACAGCACCAAGTCCTTCGCCAAGCTGAAGGCCGAGGGCGTCGCCGCCTCCAAGCCGCTGCACTGGGCACAGATGCAGGCCTACATGCATCTCGCCGGCCTCGACCGGGCCTTCTACCTGGCGGTCTGCAAAGATACGGACGAGCTCTACCAGGAGCGCATCCGTCACGATGCCGAGGCGGGGCTGCGCATCCTGGCCAAAGCCGAACGCATCATCGGGGCGGCCAGGCCGCCGGCCCGCATCAGCCAGGATCCCGCGTGGTGGCAGTGCCGCTTCTGCGACCACCACGCCGTCTGCCACGCCGGTGCAGCACCGGCGCGGCATTGCCGGTCCTGCCTGCATGCCTCGCCGGTTCAGGGTGGTGACTGGCACTGCGCCCGGCACGGCGCCCCGCTGGACCGGCGCGACCAGGAGGCTGGCTGCGCGGCGCATCTCTATCTGCCGGACTTCGTGGCCGCCGAGCAGGTCGACGCCGGGGAGGATTGGGTCAGCTATCGTCTGCCGGACGGCACCGAATGGCGTGACGGCGTGCCCGCCGCGGCGCGGCCGGACATTGTCTCGCACCTGCCATGCCGGATCTGTCGCGCCACGATCTATCGGGTCGGGCCCGGCAAGGGGCCGCACATCGCCGAGCTGATCTGCAGCGCCTGCGAGACGGGCGGGCGCTGGCTCAGCAAGGTCGACGCCGTGGCGATGGGAGTGGCGGCATGACCCTCTCCCTCCGCCCGTACCAGCGCGCCGCCATCGAGGCGCTCTACGACTACTTCTCGGCCAGCAGCGGCAATCCGCTGGTCGTGATGCCGACCGGCACGGGCAAGAGCCTGTGCATCGCCGGTTTCACACGCGAGGCGATCGCCGCCTATGGCGACACCCGCGTGCTGATCCTCACCCACGTGAAGGAGCTCATCCAGCAGAACTTCATGGCGCTGCTGCGCGCCTGGCCGGAGGCGCCGGCCGGCATCTACTCCGCCGGGCTGTCGCGCCGCGACATCCATGCGCAGATCCTGTTCGCCGGCATCCAGTCCATCCACCGCCATGCGCGGCAGGTGCAGCGCTGCGACCTGGTGCTTATCGATGAGGCGCATCTGCTCGGCCGCGGCGACAGCGGCATGTACCGCTCCTTCCTCGCACAGCTGAACGAGATCAACGCGGGCCTGCTGAAGGTCGTGGGCTTCACCGCCACGCCATACCGGCTCGACAGCGGCATGCTGCACGAGGGGAAGGATCGCCTCTTCACGGACATCGCCTTCCAGGTGCCGGTGCTGGAAATGATCCAGCAGGGCTATCTCTGCCCTGTTGTCCCGAAGCAGACGGAGACGCAGCTCGACGTCGGCAGCGTCGGCACCCGCGGTGGCGAATTCATTGCCAAGGATCTCGAGGCGGCGGTGGATCGCGACGAGGTCACGCGCGCCGCTGTGGCCGAGATCGTCCAGCACGGCGAAGGCCGCGGCTCCTGGCTGGTCTTCTGCTCCGGCGTGGCCCATGCGCGCCATGTCCGCGATGCCATCCGCGAGCACGGCATCTCCGCCGAGACCGTGACCGGCGACACGCCAGGCCCGGAACGGGACGGCATCCTGGCGGCGTTCAAGGCGGGGCGGCTGCGCTGCGTCACTAACGCCAATGTCCTGACCACCGGCTTCGACGCACCGGGGGTGGACCTGATCGCGCTCCTCCGCCCCACGAAGAGCGTGGGGCTCTACGTGCAGATGGTGGGCCGCGGCACGCGCCTCGCCGAAGGCAAGGACGACTGCCTGGTTCTGGACTTCGCCGGCAACACGGCGCGGCACGGCCCGATCGACACAGTGGATGGGCGCAAGAAGGAACCCGCCGGCGACGGCGAGGCGCCGATCAAGGTCTGCCCGGAATGCCAGACCATCAACCATGCCAGCGCGCGGCACTGCATCGAGTGTGATCACGAGTTCCCGCCGCCGGTCGTGAAGGTGGCGCCGCAGGCGGCGTCGAACGCGCTGCTCTCGACGCAGATCCATGCGGCCTGGTGCGACGTCACCGGCATCACCTATGCCCGGCACGACAAGCCCGGCAAGCCGGCGTCGCTGCGGGTGACCTACGAATGCGGCCTCGCGCGGCACAGTGAATGGGTCTGCTTCGAGCACACCGGCTTCCCGCGCGACAAGGCCGTGGGTTGGTGGCGGCGCCGCGCCGGCAATCTTCCGCCTCCTTCGACGGTCGACGAGGCGCTGGAACAGCTCGACCAGTTGCGCCGCCCCATCGCGATCCAGGTGCGGCCGGCCGGCCAGTACACCGAGATCGCCGCGGCGAGGTTCGTGTGAGATGCGCCGCCTGTCGTCTCCGCACCGCTCGCGGCTTTGGCTGGTTCGATCCGCGCGTGCGGACCAGCGAACCGCTGCCGGCCTGTTCCATGCGCTGCATGAACGCTCTCTGCCGGAGGTGGGGCGTGGTTGATCCCGACGAGCACGAGATTGCCGCAATCGCGGCGGCCAGCCCCATGGCGGGCGAGTACCTGGAGAGCATCGGCAAGACCGATCTCGCGGCGCTGACCGAGGCCGAGTGGCTGACGCTGCTGGAGGTGATCATCACCGCCTACCAGGACGAGCTCGCGCGCCTGCTGGATCAGGGTCGCCATCCGGCGCCACCGCTCGCCGCGGGTGGCCGCCCATGAGCGGCGTTACCTCCGCCCGAGAGGTCGCGCGCCGGCTCGGCATCTCGCACACCGCGGTCCAGAAGGCTGAACGCGCTGGGCGGATCGCGCGGGAACCGAGTGGCGCCTGGGACATCGACAAGGTCCGGGCCGGGCTCGCGACCAAGAGCGCTCCGGCGCCGCGCAAGCCGTATCGTCCACGCGCCAAGCAGCCGCCTTGGGCCAGGGCTGCGCACCACCTTGGCGAGCTTGCGTCGGACATTCGCGGTCCGGCACGCGGGATCCACGCCGAGCTGGAGCGGGCGCGCCAGGCGCTCGAACGCGCCGCCCGCCAGATGGCCGCGCTCTATCCCGAAATTCTGCGCCTGGAGCGCGCGTGCGACGCCGCCATTGCCGCGCAGGAAGGAGGCAGCGAGTGACGGATGCCCCCTCCTTTATGGCCGATTACGGCGAGCGCCTGGTCGATAACGGCTATTCGGTCATCCCGATCATGCCGGGCACCAAGGTGCCGGGGCGCTTCACGGGCGGGGAGTGGTCGCCCTATCCCGACTGGGCGCGTCACTGCGACCGGCCGACGAAGTCCTTCGAGGTGGACATCTGGCGCCGCTGGCCCGGCTGCGGCGTCGGCATCGCCACCGGCGCCGTTGTGGGCATCGACATCGATATCGTGGACGGCGCGCTGGCCATCCAGATCGCCGAGCTCGCCACCTCCATGCTGGGCGACACCCCCTGCCTGCGCATCGGCCGCGCCCCGAAGCGGCTGCTCGTCTATCGCGCGGCCACCCCCTTCGCCGGCCGCAAGCGCCATCCCCTGGAGCTGCTGGCGCGCGGCCAGCAATTCGTCGCCTATGCGGTGCACCCCGACACCGGCCGCCCCTATGACTGGCCGGTGGACAGCCTGGTGGAGCTGCCGCTCTCGCGCCTCCCTGTGGTGGACGAAGCGGGATGTGCCGCCTTCCTCGACGCTGCCTGGCGGCTCGTGCCCGACGAGGTCCGGGTCAACTCGATCCTGGCGGACGCACCGACCAGCAGCTGGCGTGGCCCGAGTGACCCGAAGGGCACGCGGGACGCCATCGCGGCGGCGCTGGCCTGGCTGCCGAATGACGACCTGCCCGGCAACGAGTGGATCACCGTCGGCGCCGCCATCAAGGCCGCGATCGGCGAGGAAGGGCGCGACCTCTGGCTCGACTGGTCACGGCGGTCCGGGAAATCAGGGCAGTCGGGTCGATCCGACACCCCCGAGCGGCGCTGGGCGTCGCTGCGACCGCACAGCGTTGGCGCGGGGAAGATCTATTGGCTGGCCGAGCAGCGCGGCTGGGTGCCGGATCCCGCGCTGACGCTGAACGGCACGGCGGCGGAGCAGGCGGCACAGCCGCATCCTGCGGCGGGGCTTCTGGCGAAGGTCGCGGTCGCGCCGCTGCCTATCGCTCCGCCGCCGAAGCCCTATCGCGTCCCGCCCGAGCTGCTGCAGGTGGATGGCGCGCTGCGCCTGTTCGTGGACTACGCCACGGCCAGCGCCGTCAGCCCGCAGCCGTTCCTCTCGCTCGGCGCCGCCATCTGCCTGGTCGGCGCCATTGCTGGCCGCCGGTATCGCACGCCCACCGATCTGCGCAGCAACGTCTACGCCATCGGCATCGCCGACAGCGGCGGCGGCAAGGACCACGCCCGGCGCTGCGCGAAGCGAGCGATCTACGCCGCAGGCCTGGACCGATACCTCGGCGGCGAGGATCTCGCCTCCTCGGCCGGGCTGCTCACGTCCCTGCAGCGTCATCCAGCCCGCTTGTTCCAGGTCGATGAATTCGGTCAGTTCCTTAAGCTGGTCCTGAACCAGCGCGCGCCGGCGCATAAGGCCGCGATTTGGTCGGAGCTGACGAAGCTCTACACCTCGGCGGCCGAGCCCTACATCGGCGCCGAATACGCCGACCAGAAGGCGCGGCCGCGCGTCACCATCGAGCAGCCCTGCGCCTGCATCTGGGGCGTCACCGTTCCGGGCCCGCTGTGGACGGCGCTGGAAGGTGGCGCGCTGGCGGACGGCTCCATCGCGCGCTTCCTGGTCTTCCTGACGGACGACGACTACCCCGAGCGCAACGAGGCCCCGGCGCCGATGGACCCGCCGGCGGCGCTGGTGTCGGCATTGCAGGCGATCGCGCGCGGCGTGCCCGGCCACAGCCATGGCGGGAACATCGCCGATGCCATGGAATCCTCGGCGCCGATCCACGCCTACACGGTGCCGCTGACCCCGGACGGCGAGGCGGCCATGGCTCGCGTCCGCCGCGAAGCCACCGACCTCCTGCGGTCGCACCGTGGCACCTACGCCACGGCGCTCTTCGGCCGATACGCCGAGAACGCGGCGAAGCTGGCGATGATCGCCGCGGTCAGTCGTGATCCCGCCCGGCCCATCACGGAGGCCCGCGACGTCACCTGGGCCTCGGCGCTGGTCGAGCACTGCATCGGCACGCTGCTGCGCGAAGCCGAGCGTCTTGTCGCCGACACGCCAGCGCATTCCCGCATCAAGAAGGTCCTCGAGGTCATCCGCAAGGCCGGCCGGATCAGTCGCAGCGCCTTTGTCCGGAAGACGCAGTTCCTCTCAAAGGCGGAGCGGGAGGACGCCATCGCCACGCTGCTCGACAGCAAGCAGATCGCGATCGAGGTCACGCAGAACGCCTCCGGCCCCGGCACCAGCTGGATCATCGCCACCGAACCACAGGAGGGCTTGAAGAGTGATGCTGCATGACGCGCGCAAACCCGCGGAAAACGGGACTCTTCAACAATTCAACTTCTCACGCGGGCGTATGCAGACGTTCGGGCGGGGGCGCGGGGGAGAGAGACCCATTGAAGAGTTTGAAGAATTGAATAGTTATATTGATCAGATACTTAGGCCTCTCCCACCCCCTCGACTCTTCACCACCCTTCAAGAACGCGGTCAGGGGAGGCAGGCGTGAGCATGCCTGGCGCGCCCTTGCCGCCCCGCTCGTCCCTCGACCGCGGAAGCCGCAGCGCAACCACCACGCCCGAGATGGAGACCCTGCGTCGCCAGGTCTGGCAGCAGCAGGGTGTCGTCTCGCTGCACCTCGAGGACATCACCGATCCCTGGCTGCGCCAGGCAATTCAGAACGAAGCCGTGCGGCGCTGGGGCCCGCGGCAGCAGGAGAACACCCATGGCCGGTAAGCGGAAGGCAAAGGCCTCGAAGCGGAACGAGGCCCTCGGGCCGTCGAAGTGGCGGATGCAGCATGGCGGGTTCTCGGAGCCGATCCGTGAGGCCGATCCCGAGACTGGCCTGCCGGTCGTGCACCGTCGCACGGTCGACACCCTCGGCCAGATGCTGGCCAACGGCACCATCACGCAGGAGATGCACGATGCCGGTGCCGTGTTCCGCCGGCAGTTCCGCGTCGCGGCGCTGGATCAGCTGCGCGCCATGCCGCTGATGCGCATTCCAGGCGGCTCCGGTGATTCCCTCTCCGATCGCCAGATCGCTGCCCGGGAGCAGGTCGCGCGCGCAGTCATGGCGCTGGGCGGCTTCGAAAGCGCCGCCGGCTCCTGCGTCTGGCACGTGGTCGGGCTGGAATGCTCCGTGCGTGAATGGGCGCTGCGTCAGGGCTGGGGCGGGCGGAGCGTTGGGCATGCGCAGGCCCAGGGCATGTTGGTGGCGGCGCTCGGCGTGCTGGCGGTGGTATACGGCCTCGTGCCGCGGCAGCGGGCCGCCTAACCGGTCACTCCATGCCGAGCACGAAGGCGGCGGCCTCGCCGATCAGCGTGAATGGCAGGGCCGGATGATGGGCCAGGATGGCGTCGTGCACCGCCTTGCTCGTGTGTCGACCCTGGTGAAGGGATCAGGAGGTCGCCGCGCAGCCCGCGCGGCGGCCAGCGTCGAGACGCTCAGCCACGGCGGAGGAAGGCGGGGCGGCTCGCCATCGGGCATGCGGACGCATATCGCCCCTATGAGAACAATACAAGAACATGATAGAGAGGCCGTGCTCACGAAGGAGGACGGTCATGGCAGCACGGCAGCGGGCGGCGATGCGCCCTCTCGATGCGGCGCTGGTGCGTTTGCAGACCATGGCGGCGCGCGGAGTTCAGCCGACCCGTATGGCGCGGGAAGTCGAGATCATCGTCGGCGAATGGCTTGGTGAGGCGGATGCCGATCCGGCTGACGTCAGAACTCGGCTCGACGAGCTGCACGAGCAGCTGGCCTGCGGTGTCGTCGATGCCGAGGAGCAGGTGTCCTATGTCGATCCCGACGAAGCAGCCGCGGTGAAGCAGGCCGGCGTCACCTTGGCGGCGTTGGTCGCGACGCGGGATGCGGTGGAGCGCGCACGCAACGCGCTGTCGGGGGCGTAGCCAGCACGGCGCTGCCGCGATCGCTGCTGACAGGCTTTCTTGGCTTCGCTATGGCACGCGCTCTGCAACGGAGATCCAGTCTGTGTCGAAGAAGTTCCTGACCGACGTCATCGCAAATTCCACCGACTTGTCCGGCGTCGCGGCGACCAAGCTGGCTGGCGACATCATCGAGGCGATCAAGGGTGAGATCGTCGCGAGCGGCCGTTTCACGATCCCCGACTTCGGCGCCTTCGTCGTGCGCGAGACGCCGAAGCGCACGGCGCTGAATCCGCGCACGGGTGAGAAGGTGCCCGTGAAGGCGGGTGCGACGGTGAAGTTCAAGGCGAGCCCGGCCCTGAAGACGGCGGCGCTGGGCGGCCTCAAGAAGGCCAAGCGCAAGGCTGCGAAGGGCTGAGACAGCGCGCGACGGCCGCTCCGCGCTGTTACAATTCACCCGCTGGCGAAGCGGAATCCGCATCTCGTAGACTCTCCCCACGATGATGAATTGCGGGTGCAGCCTTCTGCACCGCGGCTCGCCAGCCACAGCGTCGCTCAATCGAGACAGTGGCTCACGAGCCGCAGGGTCCTTCCTGGGCCAGGCGTATGCGGGGGGCGGAAGCGCGCAACATCGCTAGCGCCAGGCCGGAAATATGGTTTGCGGTTTGCAGCCTTTCCGCGCGGCTTCAGATCGTTAGCTGCAAACCAAGGCCGGGCCTCTGCCCTGCAAACCACCTGCAAACCGGATGGCATCATGACGCTCCCCTGGATGGCAGCGAAGATCCTGCTGCGCCCGGTGGCGGAGCTGCGCCCGCATGCCGGCAACGCCCGCGTGCACAGCGCCGCGCAGCTGGAGCAGATCAAAGCCAGCATGCTGGCCTTTGGCTTCACGAACCCGCTGCTGGTGGATGAGGACGGCGTGCTGATCGCCGGCCACGGCCGGCTCGAGGCCGCAACGGCGCTCGGCATGGCGAAGGTGCCGGTGATCGTGCTGCGGCACCTGTCCGCGGCGCAGAAGGAGGCGCTGCGGCTCGCTGACAACCGCATCGCGGAGAATGCGACTTGGGACCAGGCGCTGCTGCGGGAGGCGCTCGCCGCGGTGCAGGCGGCGCAGGACATCGACCTCGGCGCGCTCGGCTTCTCGGCGGATGAGCTCGCGGACATCCTCGCGGCGGCTGGAGATGCCGTGTCTGACGGCGACGCGCCCGAGGCCCTGTCCGCGGATCCCGCCGAGGGGGGCGGCGCGACTGGCGCGGCGGCAGCGGAGGATGCGCCGGCGGAAGACCCCGCCGATGCTGATCCGGAGGCGCCGCGCCACGCCGTCACCCGCCCCGGCGATCTCTGGCTGCTCGGCGAGCATCGTTTGCTCTGCGGCGACAGCACTGACGCCGCGTCGGTGGCGCGCGTGATGGGCGACGACCGTGCGGCGCTGTTGTTCACCTCTCCGCCCTATGGGAACCAGCGGGACTACACCACCGGCGGCGTCACGGATTGGGACGCTCTGATGCAGGGTGTGTTCCAGCATCTCGACGCAGCTATGCGGCCGGATGGCCAGGTGTTGGTGAACCTCGGCCTGATCCATCGCGACAATGAATGGCAGCCCTATTGGTCTGGGTGGCTCGACTGGATGCGCGCCCGCGGCTGGCGCCGCTTCGGCCTCTACACCTGGGACCAGGGACCTGGCCTGCCCGGCGACTGGAACGGTCGCCTCGCACCCGCCTTCGAGCTGGTCTTCCACTTCAACCGCCAGGCCCGGCAGGCGAACAAGATCGTGCCCTGCAAATGGGCCGGCACGCCGAACAAGGGCAGCGGCCTGCGCGCCGCTGACGGCACCATCTCGGAATACCAGCACGCCGGGCTGCCGGTGCAGGACTTCCGCATCCCCGACAACGTGCTGCGCCTGACCCGCCACAAGGGCCGCGGCATCGAGACCGAGCACCCCGCGGTGTTCCCGGTCGTGCTGCCGGAATTCCTCATGCGCACTTACACGGACGAGGGCGCGGTCGTGTTCGAGCCCTTCGGCGGCAGCGGCACCACCATTCTCGCTGGCCAGCGGACCGGACGCGCTGTCCGCGCGATCGAGCTGGCGCCAGCCTATGTCGATCTGGCGGTGGCACGGTGGCGCATGCTGCAGCCCGACCTGCCCGCGACGCTGGCGGATGACGGGCGCGATTACGATGCCGTTGCCGCAGCGCGCACGGAGGTCACCGCCAATGCAGCCTGATCTCGTGGTCTCCACCCTGCCGGTCGTGGCGCTGGTCCCCTATACCGAGAACGCGCGCACGCATTCGCCGACTCAGGTGACGCAGATCGCAGCCTCCATCGCCGAGTTCGGCTTCGTGAACCCGGTGCTGGTCGATGCCGAAGGCGTGCTGATCGCCGGCCACGGCCGCGTTATGGCCGCGAAGCACCTCGGGCTCGCCTCCGTGCCAGTGCTGCGGCTCGGCCATCTCTCTCCCGCGCAGGCGCGTGCTCTGCGGCTCGCGGACAATCAGATCGCGCTGAACTCCGGATGGGACGAGGCGCTGCTCGCGGCAGAGATCGCGCGCATCCGCGACGAGGCGGTGGTCGACCTGGACGTGCTCGGCTTCTCCGGGATGGAGTTGGACCGGCTGCTGGCAGCCGCCGATGCCGGCCTTGCGGATGATGCCGACGAGGCGCCGCCACTGCCGGTCACTCCCGTCACGCGCACCGGCGACCTCTGGTGCTGCGGCGAGCACCGCCTGCTCTGCGGCGACGCAACGAAGCTGGGCGACGTGCAGCGCGCCCTCGGCGCCGGCCATCTCGCCGACATGGGCTTCGTTGATCCACCCTACAATGTGGCCTACGAGGGCGGCACTGCGGCGCGCATGACCATCGCCAACGACGCGCTCTGCGGCGGCTTTCCCGAGTTCCTGCGGCCCGCGCTGGCCAACCTGCTCTCGGTCACCAAGGGCGCCTGCTACGTCTGCATGTCTTCCTCCGAATGGCCGACGCTGCATCGCGTCTGGCAGGAGGCGGGCGGCAAATGGTCCAGCACCATCATTTGGGCGAAGAACACCTTCGCGCTCGGTCGCGCCGACTACCACCAGCAGTTCGAGGCCATGCTGTACGGCTGGCGCCAGGGCAGCCAGCATTATTGGTGCGGCGCCCGCGACCAGGGAAATGTCTGGCACTTCGACAAGCCGGCGCGCAACGACCTGCACCCGACGATGAAGCCGGTGGCGCTGGTCGAGCGCGCCATCCGCAACAGCAGCAAGCCGCGCGACACGGTGCTGGACTGCTTCGGCGGCTCGGGCACCACCATGATCGCGGCGGAGCGCATCGGGCGGCGCGCCGTCCTGCTGGAGATCGACCCCGCCTATACCGATGTCATCGTGCGGCGCTGGCAGGAGACAACCGGCGAGGCCGCCGTGCTTGAGGGTGATGATCGCATCTTTGCCGATGTCGCCGCCGCACGCGACGACAACGCCAGGCCATACTGTGGTCCTGGATCAGGGTAGACCAGGAGCTACAGCCCTTCGGGCTCCTGCATCCAGGCAGGAATGTCGCGCTGCGCATGCAGCACACGCCAGACGTCGAGGTGGTCCTCCCGCTCGACGTAGAACACCAGATACGGGTAGCGCCGCAGCGGCCAGGCACGGAGCCCTTCCAGCCGCAACTCGAAGGCATAGCGCGGCGAGCCCACCGCCGGATGCTGCGCGATCCGCCGGAAGGCCTGCTCCAACGCGTCAATGAAGGCCAGCGCGACCGGCTCGCCGGCTTCCGCCACGTAGTGAGCGATGGCCTGGTCGATCTCGCGCTGTGCCGCCTCTCGCGGAATGACCGGCTTGGCGGTCACGCCTGCGTTTGTCGGCGGACGCGGCGGCGCAGCGTGTTGAAGTAGGCGTCATCCGCCGGCGCTGCCGGAGCAGATGCCGCGCCGTCCAGCAGCAGGCCTCGCAGGCGCTCACGCTCCTGATCCTTGCGGATCAGCTCGCGGACGTACTCGCTGCTGGTGCTGTACCCACGCGCGGCGACCTGCTCATCCACGAAGGATTTCAGCCCGTCCGGCAGGGAGACATTCATGGTGCCCATGGGCCAGACGATACCTGGGTTTGGCAAAAATTGGCAAGAATGATGCACGCCGGGGGGCGCTCCAGGCCGGCGCCCGGCATGATCATGATGTGATCGAGGCCGCCGAAACATAGCAATTCTGCGCCTCTGCATCTTGCTTGGCTCGTGCGCGGCACAGCGCGAATGGTCCGTCACACGCAGGGGATGCCCTGCACCACGACGGAGACGACCATGACCGACCGAAAAGCCCGCGCCGCCCGCAACCAGGAACGCAGCCTGGCCGCCTTCCTGGCGAAGAAGGCCGAATTCGATGCCCTCCTCGCGGAACTCACCCAGGCCAGCGCGGACCATTTCGGCGCGGACCCCGAGACGGTGCTTTGGGGCGAAGCGGCCTGGCTTTCGGATGCAACATCGAAGCTAAAGGACATCGCGGATCAGCATTTCCGCCGCGGCGAATACGAAACCTGAAGCGGGCCACTCCCGCACCGCCCCGACCGGCAGCGCCGGCGGGGCTCCCGGCAGTAGGGGCCGATGACCGGCACCCAGAACCGGAGACCACCACGATGACCAAGCTTTCCGACAGCCAGCGCGTGATCCTGAGCGCCGCCGCGCAGCACGAGATGGGCCTCGCCCGCGCGCCGAAGACCCTGCCGGCCGCGGCCCGCAACGCGGTTTTCCGCAGCCTGATCAAGAACAACCTGCTCACCGAGATCAACGCGCCGCGGAAGCATGTCGGCCTGGGCTGGCGGCAGGACGACGACGGCACCTGGATCGTGGCGCGCATCACCGACGAGGGGCTGCGCGCCATCGGCATCGACCCGAACGAGGGCGACGCAGGGGCCGGCGAGCCCGACTGCTCGGGCATCGAGGGCAGCGTGGCCGACACGGCGCCCACGGGCGCGGACGACGCCGCCGAGGGGGATGCCCCCGCGGAGGAAGCCGAACCCGCCCAGGGCGCGCCCACACCCGCCCCGCGCGCCAGCCTGCGCGATGCCGCTGCGGCGGTTCTGGCCGCCTGGGACGCCAGCCCGGCGCAGGACGCGACCGACAACCCGATCAGCCGCGCCATCGAAGTCCTCCGCGCCGCCCTCGCCGGCAAGCCTGCCCGCGTCGCGCGCGAGCCCGGCGCCCCGCGGAAGCCGCGCGAAGGCACGAAGCAGGAGCAGGTCCTCGCCCTGCTCCGCCGCGAGGAGGGCGCCACCATCGCGCAGATCTGCGAGGCCACAGGCTGGCAGGGTCACACGGTCCGCGGCTTCTTCGCGGGCCTGAAGAAGCGCCAGGGGATCGAAGTGCAGGTGCTGGAGCGCGTCCGCCAGGTCGGCCCGAACAGGGAGGGCGCCCGCGGCTCCTACACAGTTTACCACCTGCCGGTCTGACACCCAGGCTGGACGCGTCGAGGGCCCGCCGCCGGAGGGTAGCGGGCCCTTACCTGTTGTGAGCATCACGCGCGGCGGGAGGTCGCCGCCATGCCGGAACTGACCGCCTCGACGCGCGAGGCCGCGCGGCGCCTCGGCGTCAGCGACACCGCCATCCACAAGGCCGAACGGGCTGGCCGCATCGCCAGAGAGCCGGACGGCCAGTGGGACATCGATAAGACTCGCCGCCGACTGGTGGAGACAGCCGATCCCGCCCGCTCGCCGCCGGCCGGCAGCGCTGGCGCCGAGGGCACGCCCTTTGCCCGGCTCAAGGTGGCGCAGCTCGCGCTGAAGGTTGAGGCGCAGCGCCTCTCGCTGGATGAGACCAAGCGTCGCCTGCTCGACGTCACCGAGGCTAACGCCGCGCTGGACGAGATCGGCAGCACGATGCGCGACGCGCTGCTGAACTGGCCCGCCCGCGTGTCGGGCCTGATCGCCGCCGAGATCAGCGTCGACCCGCATCTGCTGCAGACCATCCTGCAGAGCCACATCAACGACCTGCTGACGGAGGCGGCCGATCGCTTCGATCCATCAGGCCTCGGAGGGGACCGGCCTTCGCAGCCGTGAGCATGTGCGCCGCCGCGTCGGCGCCATGCTCCGCCCGCCGCCGCAGCTCACCGTCTCGGAATGGGCCGAGCGGCATCGCATGCTCGGCAGCCGGGCGTCGGCCGAGCCAGGGCCATGGCGCACCAGCCGCACGCCCTATCTGAAGGACGTGATGGACGCGCTGTCGGCGGTGCATCCCGCTCGGCGCGTCGTCTTCATGAAGGGCGCGCAGGTCGGCGCCACGGAAAGCGGAAACAACTGGCTGGGTTATATCATGCACCACGTGCCGGCGCCCGCGCTGGCCGTGCAGCCGACCGTGGAACTGGCCAAGCGCTTCTCGCGCCAGCGCATCGACCCGCTGCTGGAGGAAACACCGGCGCTGCGGGAGCGGGTCGCCCCGGCCCGGGCGCGCGACAGCGGCAACACCATGCTGTCGAAGGAATTTCCCGGCGGGATCCTGGTGCTGACGGGTGCGAACAGCGCGGTCGGGCTGCGCTCGATGACGGCGCGGTTCCTGTTCCTTGATGAGGTGGACGCCTATCCGGGCGACGTCGCCGGCGAGGGCGACCCCATTGCCTTGGCCGAGGCGCGCGCTCGCACCTTTGGCTGGCGTCGCAAGGCCTTCCTGGTCAGCACGCCCACCATCGCCGGCCGCAGCCGTATCGAGCGGGAGTACCTGGCGTCCGACCAGCGCCGGTTCTTCGTGCCGTGCCCCGAATGCGGCGAGATGCAGTGGCTGCGCTTCGAGCGGCTGCTCTGGGAGAGGGGCGCGCCGGAGACGGCGCGGTATCACTGCTCGGCCTGCGACTACCCGATGCAGGAGCACGACAAGACCGCCATGCTCGGCGGCGGGGAATGGCGCGCGACGGCCGAGGGCCAGGATCCGCACACGATCGGCTTCCACATCTCGGCGCTCTACTCGCCGGTGGGCTGGCTGTCCTGGGCGCAGATCGCTCGGGATTGGGAGGCAGCGCAGGGCAAGCCCGAGGACATCAAGACTTTTCGGAACACCGTGCTGGGCGAGACCTGGCAGGAGCAGGGTGAGGCGCCGGATTGGGAGCGGCTCGTCGAGCGCCGCGAGGATTTCGCCATGGGCGTCGTGCCTGCGGGCGCGCTGGTGCTGACCGCCGGCGTGGACGTGCAGGATGATCGCCTGGAATGCGACGTCTGGGGCTGGGCCGAGGGGTTTTCGTCGTGGCTGGTCGATCACGTCGTCATCCAGGGCAGCCCGCGGGAGCGGGAACCCTGGGACGAGTTGGCCCGCCTCCTCGGCCGCGACTGGCCGCGCCACGGGGGCGGCGCCATGCGCATCGCCCGCCTCTGCGTCGACACCGGCGGCCGCGACACCGCCGCCGTCTATGGCCATCTGCGCCGGCTGCGCGATCCGCGCATCGCGCCGACCAAGGGCGTCGATGGCTGGAACCGGGCGCAGCCGGTGCAGGGCCCGACGCCGGTGGATGCGCTGGTCGATGGTCGGAAGCTCCGGCGGGGCCTGAAGCTCTGGACGGTCTCGGTCTCGACCTGGAAGGCCGACCTGTACCGCCGGCTCTGGCTCGGCCGCGGCGACGCCGAGGAATTCCCGCCCGGCTGGGTGCATCTGCCGCGGGGCATCGAGGCGGAGTGGGTCAAGCAGCTGGTCGCCGAGCAGCTGCGCACCACCAAGGATCGTCGCGGCTTCGCCCGGCAGGAATGGGCGAAGCTCAGGGAACGGAACGAAGCGCTGGACTGCGCCGTGCTGGCCCGCGCGGCGCTCTGGCTGCTCGGCGCCGACCGCTATGGCGAGCGGTTTTGGGCGCAGCTGCGCGAGCAGGTCGCCAACGCCCCGCTCCAACCGAGCGAGCTTCCCATCGGCGGGCATGTCGCTCCGCCACCGCCACCGCCGGCCGCGTCCGACGCCCATCGTCCGCGTGGCTGGCTCGCGCCGCACCATGGCTGGCTGCGCTGAACCTGGAGATCTCCATGACCGCAATCGTGCCCGTGCGCACCAGCATCGCCGCCGGCCAGGCGCTGAGCGGACCCGTCGCCAGCGTCGGCTACGGCGTCTGCCTGCTGCTGCTGCCGGCCGCCTGGACCGACGCGCCACTCACCCTGCAGGGCTCGCTCGACGAGGGCGAGCCTGCTGCCTGGGCTGACCTCTACGACCATCTCGGCAACGAGGTGGTGCTGACCGTCGCCGCCGGCCGGGCACTCACCCTGCCGCCCACGCTTCTGCTCGGCTGGCGCTGGCTCAGGCTGCGCTCCGGCCTCGCCGCCGCGCCAGTGAACCAGACCGCGGAGCGGCTGCTCGTCCTCGGTATCCGGCCGCTCGCATGACCGCGCTGTTCCAGCACTACCTGCCGCCAGCGCCGGCGATGCTGCCCTACGTCTCGGGGCGGTTCTACGCCTCGCAGCATGCACGTGCGGTGGGCGGCGCCGTCGCGATGCCGGCGAACCGACTGTATTGCGTGCCCTACGTGCTGGCGCGTCCCGGGCTGTTCTCGGCCATGGCTGTGAGCGTGACGACTGGCGCCGCCGGCCTGCTGCGCATGGCCTTGACTGCCGACGATGGCACTGGGCATCCGGGGCGCCTCATCGAAGAGCCGGTCGCAGACGCCGACACCACTTCCGCCGGCAACGCGCTCTGCCCCTTCGTGCAGCCGCGCTGGATCCCGGCCGGCACCTGGTGGCTACTGTTCTGCTTTTCCGGCGCGCCATCGGTGCGTGGCACCAGCACCCAGGCCTTCAGCGGCGGGAACACGCTGCTGCTCGGCTCGGCCGCGGCGGATGGCGGCGCCGGTGGCGGCACCACCGGCAGCGAGAATGGCTTCTTCGCGGCGCTGACCTATCAGGCCGGCGTGCCGATCATGCCGAACCCGCCAAGCGGGCTGTCCTATCTGGTCAACGCGGCGGCGCCGCTGCCGACGCTGCGGGCGGCCTGATGGATCCGACTGTCCTCGCCTGGGCGTTGGCGCAGCCAGCGGGCAGTCGCGCCGCCACTCTCGCGGCGGCCTACACCGGCGGCACCACGCGCGTCACCTTCGATGGGCGCACCGTGGAGTATCGCGGCCTCGACGAACTCGGCCAGGCGCTTGCGGCGCTGCATGGCGCGGAGAACAGCGCGGCGCGCCGACCTTCTGTTACGCTCGCACGGTTTGGGCGCGGCGTTCTGCGGTGAGCGAGTCTGGCAAGACGTTGGTGTCGACGACGGCGGCCTCACCCATCGCCTCGCATCAGCGCCATGATCTCCTCGGTGGTCATGCCGGCGCTTGCGCGGCCTCGCAGCTTGGCAAAGCGGCTTGGTGGGCGCGTCGCAGGCCCCTCGTTGCTCACCTTGCTGAGAACCACCCGCCCGTCTTCGGCGACTTCGAACCTGACCAAGCTGCCTGGAGCGACGCCGAGCAGGTCGCGGACCTCCTTGGGGATGGTGACCTGACCTTTGGTCGTGACCGTCGTGGCCATGGGGCACTCCTCCAGTACCAAATCGATCGGCAGTCCTTACCAGGGACATGGCACGCCCGGCTTCCAGCGGAGAGTATGGGATGATCGAGCGCCTGCGCGCAGCCTGGCAGGTGCTGCGCGGCTATGCCGCTGCGCAGGAGCAGCGAGCCTCTGCCTGGGCGCCCTCGGGTGGCAGCGCCAATGCCGAGGTCGGCCTGGCCGCGGCGACGGTCGCCCGCCGCGCGCGCGATGCCGTCCGCAACGATCCCTATGCCAGCCGCATCGTCGATCTGTGGACCGGCAATGCGGTCGGCGCGGGCATCACCACGCGATGGCCCGACGATGCGCACGGCCGCGCCTGGCAGCGCTGGGCGGAGAGCACCGCCTGTGACGCCGAGGGACGGCTCGACCTCTACGGCCTGCAGGCGCTGGTGATGCGGGCGGTGGTCGAGAGCGGCGAGTGCTTCGTGCGCTTCCTGATGGTGGCGCCATCGCCCACCAACCCGATCGGCCTCCGCCTGCAGGTGTTGGAGGCAGACCACCTCGACACGGCACGGAACGGGATGGTGGAGGGCGCCGCGACCATCCAGGGCATCGCGCTCGGCGAGGCCGGTGCGCCGATCGGCTACTGGCTGCACCGCGTCCACCCCGGCACCGCCGGGATCCTGCCGGGCGCGACCTGGCAGAACAGCGAGCGCATGCCGGCCAGCGACGTGCTGCACGTCTATCGCAAGCGCCGGCCCGGCCAGTTGCGCGACGTCTCCTGGCTCGCCCCGGTGCTGCTGCGGCTGCGCGACCTCGGCGATTACGAGGCCGCGCTGCTGATGAAGGCCAAGATCGAGGCCTGCCTCGCCGCGGTGGTGTCGGAGGAGGGCGACGAGGCCCTGACCGGCGCCGCCGCAGGATTGCTCCGCGACGCCCAGGGCCGCGCCGTCGAGAGCTTTGAGCCCGGCATGATCCTGTATCGCCGCGGCATGGGCTCGGTGGAGGTGGTGAACCCCTCGGGTGGCGGCAGCCACGCCGCCTTCGCCCGCCGCGCGCTCGAGGCCGCCGCCGTCGGCGCCGGGCTCACCTACGACCAGGTCTCCGGTGACCTGACGCAGGCGAACTACTCCTCGCTGCGTGCCGGCAAGATCGAGTTCCGGCGCCTCTGCGAGCAGGTGCAATACGGCATGTTGATCCCGATGCTGGTGCGCCCCATCGCGGAGCGCTTCCACGCGCAGGGGGCGCTGCTCGGGCTTTGGGGGATGGAGATGCCGGACGGCGTCAGCCACGTGCCCCCGGCGCACGAGATGATCGATCCGGTCAAGGACACCGCCGCCCTGATCGCCCAGGTGCGCGCCGGCTTCGTGCCGCAGCCCGAGGCCGCTGGTGCCTTCGGCTACGATTTCCGCGCGGCGGTGGAGATGATCCGCGAGGCCAACGCCCTGCTCGACGAGGCCGGCATTTCCCTCGACACCGATCCGCGCCGGGTCGCGAAGTCCGGCGCGGCGCAGGATGCCGCACAGATGGCCGCGGTCGAGATTGCTGCCACCGGCGCCGCGGCGCCACCCCGCGAGATCCCAGCACAGGGCTGACCATGACCGAACCGACCGAACCGGGCGGCAGCAATGCCGCGCCGGAGCCTGCTGCTGCGCCCATCATGGCGCAGCGCGCGATCACCGCGCCGGCCACCGTCGACCGTGCCGCGCGCACCGTCGATGTGGTGTGGTCGACTGGCGCGCGCGCCCGCAATTTCGTCCCCGCCCTCGGCCTCATCACCGAGGAGCTGGAGATGTCGCCGAACGCGGTGCGGATGGAGGCACTGCGCTCTGGCCGCGCCCCGGTGCTCGACACCCATCGCCGCGGGGGTGCGCGCGACGTGCTCGGCCGCGTCACCGCCGCCCGGCTCGATCGTGGCCGCGGCTACGCCACGCTGCAGTTCAGCACGGCCGCCGATGTCGAGCCGATCTGGCAGCGCATCGCCGACGGAACGCTGCGCGCGGTGAGCGTCGGCTATCGCGTGCACCGCTACGAGCCGCGGCCCGATGCGGCATCGGGCGAGACCGTCCACCGCGCGGTGGATTGGGAGCCCTTCGAGATCTCCGTCGTGCCGGTTCCCGTGGACCGCGACGCCGCTGTCCGGGCGCAGGGGGAGCAGGGCCTCCCCGCGCCCGCGATCGAGCCCGCCCTGCCTGATGAGGATCCACCCATGCCCGAGACGACGCCGGAGACCCCGGCTGCTGCCCCGTCGGCGCCGCCCTCCGCCGCGCCGTCCACCACCCCGCCCCAGGAGCCGACTGTGACCACGACGCCCGAGCCGACCCGCGCCGCACCCGCACCGGCCGTGCCGGCGCCTGATCTCGACGCGGTCCGCGCCGAGGCCCAGCGTGCCGAGCGCGAGCGCATCGCCGGCATCGACGTCGCGGTGGAGGCCGCCCGCGCCCTGCTGCCGGCGGACCGCATCACCCCGGTCCGTGCCGACGCCATCGCCCAGGGCTGGACCGGCGACCAGGCCCGCCGCGCCCTGTTCGACGCCCTCGTCGCGCAGGGCCCGCGTCCGTCCATTCCGGCGCGCGCCGAGAACGGCCCCGGCCACGATGATCCGGCGCAGATCCTCGATGCCATGGCCGAGGCGCTCGCCGCCCGTGCCATGCCCGGCTACCAGCCCCAGGGGGCGAATGGTCGCTCCGGCCGGCACGCCGAGTTCATGGGCTGGCGCCCCTCCGATATGATCGGCGAGTTGCTGCGCGCCCGAGGCGAGCGGAGCGTGCCCCGCAATCCCACGCTCCTCGCCGAGCGCGCCTTCCACACGACCAGCGACTTCCCGCTGCTGCTCGCGGCCGCGGCCAACAAGATGCTGCTCGCCGCCTATCAGCCGGCGCAGCCGACCTACCGCCAGATCTTCCTCCGGCGCGACTTCCGCGACTTCAAGCCGCACCGGCACCTGCGCATCGGCGACTTCCCGACCCTGCTGCCGCTCGCCGAGAACGGCGAGATCCAGGTCGGCACCATGTCCGAGAGCCAGGAGATCGTCCTGCTGCAGACCTTCGCGCGGCGCATCCGCGTCACGCGACCGATGCTGGTCAACGACGACCTCGGCGCCTTCACCGACTTCGCCGCGGCGATCGGCCGCCGCGTCGCCGAGTTCGAGAACGCCACCGCCTACAACCTGCTGAACAGCGCCAATGGCGACGGCCCCACGCTGACCACCGGCAGCGCGGCGGTGTTCGCCACCGGCGCCGCGCGGGCCAACAAGGCCAGCACCGGCACGGTGCTCGACACATCGACGATCGGCGCCGGCCGCACCGCCATCATGAAGCAGCGCACGCTGGACGGTCTGCCGATCTCCATGGGCCAGACCATGCGGCTGCTCGTCGGGCCGAACCTCGAGCTTGCCGCGCGGCAGGCAACGGTGGTCGTGCAGGCGAGCGAGATCGGCAAGGCGAACGTCTTTGCTGGCTTCGTGCAGCCGGTGATCGAGCCGCTGATCGGGGCGAACCGCTGGTACCTGTTCTCCGACCCGGTCGCCGCACCCGTCTACGTCTACGGCTACCTGAACGGCGCCGAGGGACCGCAGGTCACCACCGGCCCGGTGCAGGGCGCGGACGGTGTCGAGGTCAGCGTGATCTTCGACTTCGGGGTCGGCGCCATCGACTGGCGCGGCGCTTGGTTCAATCCGGGCACCTGATCCTTCCCACCACCGCAGCAGCTTCGTCGAGGGCGCCCCACCGGGCGCCCTCGGGTTTCAGGAGACCCTTCCATGCGCAACTGCATCCGTCCCGACGCGCGCTCCATCCCGATGGTAGTGCCCTATGCCGGCGGGATCCTCTCCGGCCAGGGCATGCTCGTCGGCGCCTTCTTCGGGGTGGCGGCGTCCGACGCCGCCCAGAACGCCAGCGTCGACTGCGAGACCCGCGGCGAGTTCGAACTGACCAAGGAGCCCTCGCTTGCCATCAGCCAAGGCGCGCGGGTGTTCTGGGACAACACCAACCGCCGCATCACCACCACCGCGACCGGCAACTTTCAGGTCGGGCTCTGCACCGTCGCGGCGCTGGCGGCCGATGCCACGGTGCGCGTGATGCTGGCCCGCGTGCCGGCCTCGGGGGCGTGATGGCCGCGCTGCTGCCGCGCGACCGCGCGCGCCTCGAGGGCGTGCACCGCGACCTGGTGCGCGTCGTCGAGCGGGCCCGCCTGGCGGTGCCCTTCATCGTGACGGAGGGGCTGCGCACGCGCGAGCGCCAGGCCCGGCTGGTCGCGATCGGAGCCTCGCGCACCATGAACAGCCGGCATCTCACCGGCCATGCGGTCGATCTGGCCTACTGGCTCGACGACGGCGACGGCGCGGTGGAGCAGGGCGAGGTCCGCTGGGACTGGCCGCTCTACGAGCAGATCGGCGCGGCAATGAAGGCCGCGGCGAAGGAGCTCAGCGTCCCGATCGTCTGGGGTGGCGACTGGACCTCCTTCCGGGACGGCCCGCACTTCGAACTCGACCGCAAGGCGTATCCGTGACCGGCGCCGCGATCCTTGCGCTGCTCGGCCGGCACGCCGTGCCGATCGGTCTGGCAGCAGCCGTCGCCATGACGGCGCTGACCGCCTGGCACTTCCGATCGCAGCGCGACGCGGCGCGCCTCGACGCCACGATGGCCAGCCGCACCGCCGAGGCGAATGCGGCGGCGCTGACCCGCGCCACCGCCGAGCACGCGCGCCACATTGCCGCGCTGACCGGCGAGGCCGAGCGCGCCCGCGCCCAAGCCGCGCGCCTCGGTGCCAACCTGGAGGCCCTCCGCCGTGACCCGAGCCACGCTGCCGGCGCTGCCCCTGTGCTGCGCGATGCTGTCGACCGCCTGCGCGCCGGCCGCGCCGCCGGAGATCCGGCTGCTGCCGCTGCGTCTCCCTGGCGCGCTGCTGGTCTGCGCGGAGGCGCCGGGGCTACCAGCCACCGACCACCTGACCCAGGGGCAGGTGGCGGAGCTGCTGCTCGCCTATGACGCCGCCCATGCCGACTGCGCCGGGCGGCTCGCGGCAGTCCGGCGGCTGAACCCCGCCGACGGGGACGAGCAGTGAACGCCTTCGCCGATGCGATGGCGGCCCTGGTCGCCGATCCGAACCTGGGCGCCGAGGCAGTCTATCGGCAGGGCGGTACTGGCCCGGCAGTTCCGGTCCGTGTTCTCCGGTCGTCCCCCGACCGTGTTGCGGACGCCTTCGGTACCGAAATCCTGTCGGCCACCGACATCCTCTCCGTCGCCACCGCTGTCCTGCCCGAACTCGCCGTCGGCGACAGCTTCGCCCTCGGCGCCGACCTGCTCACCGTCACCCACGCCGAGCGCGACGCCTCCGGCACCGCCTGGCGCGTGCTCTGCCAGCGATAGGAGTCCCCGCCATGCCACAGAACGCCCTCACCCTGCTGGAGATGCTGCGCGACCTGCTGCTTGGCGCCGTAGCCGGCCTCGCCGGCGGCTTCGTCCGCTGGAACAACCCCGAACGCCGGCGCTTTGGCTGGTGCCTCGCCTGGGAGGTGCCCTCCGCCGCCCTGGTCGGCAGCGCCGGCTATGCCCTCGGGGGCTTCCTCGAGTTCAACGAATACGGCCGGTTCCTCTTTGCCTTCGTGTTCGGCTACCTCGGCCAGGCGGCGCTGCACGACCTTGCGGTCGCCATCATCCGCCACCGCACCGGCCTGCCGCCGGGCGACGGCACACCGTGAGGCTCGGCGCCCGCATCGTCGGCGACCTGCGCCAGCTGCTCGCGGCGGAGGTCCGGGCCGGCGAGCGCGCCGCGATGACGGCAATCCGCGCCGAGACCGAGCAGGTCAAAGCGGAACTGCGCCGGCAGGTCACCAGCAGCTTCGGCGGCGATGCGCGGGGGATCGCCAATGCCTGGCGGTCTCAGGTGTTTCCCCGCGCGGGGCTGTCGCTCCGCCCCGCCGGCCTTGTCTGGACCAAGGTGCCGAACGTCATCGACGCCTTCGAGCGCGGTGCACTGATCCGGGCGAAAGGCGGACGGAAGTTTCTGGCGATCCCGACCGGCTTCAATGCGGCGCGAGGACGCCGCGGCCGTGGCGAGAAGGGGCTGCGGGTCACCCCGGCGCAGATGGTCGCCTCCGGCCAGGGCTTCCTGCGGCCGTTTCAGTCAGGGCGAGGCTTTGTGTGGTGCCTGCCGCTGCGACAGGGCGAGCAGACCGGACGGCGGCGCCGCACCCGCCTGGTCGCCGGCGGCCTCGCCGAGATCGGCACCGGCAACCGCAAGGGCCGCGAGGCCTGGGCGCGCGGCATGCTCGCCCGAGGCATGGTGCCGATGTTCCTGTTGCTGCCGCAGGTGAAACTGGCCAAACGGCTGGACGTGAAGGGTGCCGCCGAGCGCGGCTTGCGCCGGCTGCCGGGGCGCTTCGTGGCAGCCTGGGAGCGTGAGAGCGGGAGGGCGGCACCGTGAGCATGCGCGAGGCCGCGATCGCGGCGCTGCATGGCCGGCTGGCCACATCCTTGGCCGGCAGGAATCCGCCCCCCCTGGTCCTGCGCGGCGAGACCGTGCCGCAGCGCCTGCCGCCGGGCGGGCTGGTGGTCCTGCGTGACGGCGAGACGGTGGAGGAGACCGCGATCCTGTCGCCGCTTGCCTGGGCCATCGAGCACCGCGCCGAGGTCGAGGTCACCGTCCCCGGTGCGACGCCAGCAGCAAGGAATGCGCAGCTGGACGCCCTGCTGGTGGCGATCGCCGCCGCGATCACCGCCGACCGCAGCCTCGGCGGCGCGGTGGAATGGGCGCAGCCCGGCGCGCCCGACTTCGAGGATGTCGAGTTCGAGGGCGCCGCCGCCGCGCGCGCCGCCTCGGTCCCCGTCGCCCTGTTCTTCACCGTCGCCGGCTCGCCGCTGGCCTGACGCTTCCCCCTCCCGCTAATCCCGGAGATCTCCGATGCCCCGTGCCATCGGCGCCAATTGCCGTCTGCTCGTGATCCCCGAGGCCACCTATGGCACCGCGCCCGCGGGCGACTGGCTGCGCCTGCCGTTCCTGTCCTGCGATCTCGGTGCCGAGCAGCCGCTGCTGGATGCCGATGTCATTGGCGTCGGCAGCAGCCGCGATCCCGCCGCACCCTTCCTCGATACGGTCACCGTGCAGGGCCAGGCGGTGGTGCCGGTCGACCTGGTCAACATCGGCCACTGGCTGCGCCTGCTGCTCGGCCCGCCGACCACCACCGGGACCAGCCCGAACTTCATCCACAGCTTCGGCTCGGGCGCCGCCGCGCTGCCGTCCAACAGCGTCGAGATCGGCTATCCGGACGTGCCGAACTACGACCTTTGCACCGGCGTGCGCGCCGACACGCTGGAGATCGACTTCTCGCCGACCGGCCCCGCCACCGCCACCTTCGGGCTGATGGGGCAGGGCTCGACGCCCAGCGCGAGCAGCAGCGGCGGCACGCCGACCAGTGCCGCCTACACCGCCTTCAACAAGGCGCAGGGCGCGATCAGCCGGAACGGCTCTGCCCTCGCGCAGGTGACCGGGGCGCGGCTGACCTACGCCAACGGCATGGAGATGGTGCGCACCATCCGCGCCGACCGGAAGGTGGAGGGCGTGGATCCCGGCATCGCGCGTGCCACCGGCCAGATCACCGCGCGCTTCGCCGACATCACGCTGCTGACCCAGGCGCAGACCAACGCATCGGCGGAGTTGGCCTTCGGCTACACGATCGACGCGAACCGCAGCCTGACCTTCACGCTGCACGAGGTCTACCTGGCGCTGGCCAAGACGCCGGTCGAAGGGCCGGGTGGGGTCGAGGCCAGCTTCGAGTTCCGCGCAGCCTACAACGCGACGGCGGCGCGGATGATGACGGTGGCGCTCAGGAATCAGCAAGGCGGGGCCGAGTTCGCGTAGATGCTGAGTCCAGTCGAAGCCGCCAGCGCAAGGTCCGCTTCGCGCCCAAGACCACGATTCAGGCACTGCAGGAATCGTACAAAGAGCCCCCGCTCGTTCGAACGGCCGATTGAACGCTCGGCGTCACAGCATCTGCATCCGCCGGCAAGGCTTTCAGTGTGCCGCGCAACCGAAGGACCAAGTTGAGCAAGGGATAGTTCACTCAAGTTAGAGTCTGCGCCCAGACGACACGGGGGAGGCAATATCCAATCGCGCAATGCCGGCAATACACGTTGCGGCGTGCGTTCAACCCGGTAACAATCAGCCCCCTGCGAGGAGGTTGTCGATGGCGCGGGGGATGTATCGAGCAATCTGCTGCTCAACGAAAAGGCCTGGCGCCGATGCGGCGCAGGCTGTGACTAGTAAACCATAGAATTATGAGTATCGTGCTGGCCAGCGGTGTCTGTCCGGGCGCCGGCGTGGGCACCGGCGCCGGGTGCCTACGTGGCGCCGTCGGTCGGATTGGGCGCGCGGCGTGTTAAGCCCCGCAGATATCATTGCCGGGGCGCGCATTGCGGCACATCCGGGCGTGTATGTGCTCGGCTTCTACGATACGCGTATCACCTTCTATTCGCAGCAGGTCCGCGCGCTCGAGTTGGCCCACGCGCTTGGGCACGAGCACCTTCTGCCTGGAAATGCCCGCGTCGCGGTGATCGGCGGTGGTGCCGCCGGCATCACCCTGGCCGCCGGGCTGGCCTTGCAAGGCGGGACGAACGTGCATCTTTTCGAGAAGGCGCATCACCTGCTGCCGCTGCAAGGCGATTCGCAGCGGCGTCGTCTCGATCCGCACATCTATGATTGGCCCAATCCCGATGCAGATCACGAGCGCGCAGAACTCCCGGTGCTCGACTGGCGCTCGGGCTCAGCCAAAGACGTGCGCGATGCGGTGCTGCGTGAGTTCGACGAAGTCCGCTCGGCAACCGAAGACCGTCTCACGGTGCGCGAGCGACACCGGGTCACTGCTGTCACTCCCCAAGCCGGCCGCTTTATGGTGGCTTTCGAGCGCGAGGCCGTCGGCGGCGGCCGTGAGAACGCGAGCCAGGAGTTCGACATCGTCGTGCTCGCGATCGGCTTCGGGATCGAAAATCGCTTCGCGCTTCCTGGAACCGAAACGGCCAGCTACTGGCGCGATGCGGGGGTACCAGGCGCAGAAATCGACGGCAATGCGCGTCCGGCGTTCCTCGTCAGTGGCAACGGCGATGGCGGCTTGATTGATCTCATCGCCGCCGCCAGCGCGACATTTCGGCACGACGACATCGTTCGCGGCATCGCGCAACGTCCCGGTGTGCAAGCTTTGCGCAACTCATTGTTGGCGATCGATGCCCAAGCACTCGACGCCGAAGCGATAGGGCTGGGGTTCGATTTCATCGCGGCCTATGACGATGCCATCGGTGACCAGGTCGAAGCTCTCGGATTAGTCGACCAAATGCGGGAGCAACTGCGCGACGGCGTCCAACTCTTCTTCCAGACGCGCGAGCCGGAGCTTCTGTCGGTCAAGACCGCGCGGCTGAACCGCCTGGCGGTCTATCTGCTCACCAAGGCGTGCGGACGGCAGGGAGCGGAATCCTTCACACATATCGTCTGCGATGAAGTGCACCAAATCGCATCTGAGCACGGCGACGCGGAAGGGTCACGGCGCTTCAAGTGCGGCGCGACGACGGTCGTCGCCGATTGGGTAATCGCCCGGCGGGGCCCCGGGCGCGACTCCATTCGCCAGCCCTTTGCCCACCTGCTCGCCGGTTATGACGCCGAGCACGCAGCATGGGTGCGGGCTTTTCCTGCCGACAGCATCGCGCCCAAACTCAATCCAGCGACCCATGACCATTTCAAGCGGCTAGCCGCGCAGGCGAAACTGCCACCGCCGCGCTATCATATCGGCGCGCTACTCGCCGCGATGCCGCGTAGCGCCAAGCTATGGCTGACCGGCGGCGATGCCCGGTGGAGCGGGGACGTCGCGCTTGCGGACATCGCCACGCTATGGACCGACGACACGTCCCTGCTCGAGCTCACGATCATCGACGCGCCCGACCAAATGGGCACCGGTCTCGCGTATGCCGTCGCGCGCCTGGCGATCCATGCGCTGCGGGTCGACCTGCTCGTCGACGTAGCACGCTGGCGTCCCTTGCTAGTCGCGCTATCGAGCGAGGCGCCCAGCGCGGGCGGGCTACGGCCGCCGTTGCTCAGGGCGCTGGGCGGCCATCCTTCCATCCTCAACCCAGCGACGATGCCGCCAATTGAAATGGCTACGACGATCAATCGGGTGCTCGATAATTGGCTGCTCGAGGCGGTGGATCGCCATCTGACGCGCTATATCCGGCTGGGCGAGGATCCCGGCCACACCGTGTCGTTCGTCGCCGCCGCCGATCTCCGGCGGCAGATGGAGGCGATCTGGCAGAATTGGATTCAGCGGTTTCGGGCCGAGCCTGCCCTGCTGGCCCGCTTTCTCGGACTCGCCGTCTGCGCAAAGGACGATGCGGGTGCCGCCGGCGAGGCCTCGGTGCTGGCCGGACGCCTGCTGGTTACGCCGTTGATCCGGGCCTGCGCCGTGGCTCTGGCCGTCGCGACCGCCTGGCAGGTTACCGCGCCGCGCGGTGCTCACCCGGGCAATCTTGGTCGGGATGCCAACGGAACCGAGCGGACGGGTCATACCTGCGCGGCAGCCCTGATTGACAGCGAGGAAATGGCACTGGTCGCGCTACGTCACGCCTGGACGACTGAATTCGTCCTTCTGCCAATGCAGTCGGTCCCGATGGCGTTGATAGCGGGCGCCAACAGCTCGCTCGGCAAGACCGGTGATGGCATACCGCTCCTCGACCAACCCGGCACGAGTGGAAAATTGATGGTGACGGTCGATGCGCAGTTTCGGGCAGCGGCCCAAACCAGCGCAGGCGCGCTGGCTGCCTTTCTTCTCGGCATTGAGGAGGACCATTTCGCCCGGTTGAAAGCTGCAACCCAATCCGCGGGAGCTCCGTAATGAGCGAGACTGCGTCAGCGTCGCCCGCCCAAGATGCTCTCGAGGCAGGCGAACGTCTGCTCTGCCGCCGCGCGGCCGAACTCGGCCTTACGGTCGAATCCAAGCCCACCTATGCCGGCCAGACCTTTGCCGGCGGGACCGACACAACGTCGGCTCGGCTCGAATCGCGCGATCTGCCCCATCACGTCCATGGGCTGCAGATCGGCCGATATGCAGTGCTGCTGACGCTGTTGCCTGAGTCGCCCAACGAGGAGGGTATGAGCGATGTCATGCGGCGTGTGCGCAACCAGTGCGTCGTTGCGCGGTCCTATCTGAGCCCACCAGCAGCGCTCGACCTGCACGTCATCCTGCTGGGCCCGCGGAGCAGCGAAGGCGTCGACCGTTGGCGCGCGCTGGCGCTCATCGCCGAACGCGATGAACGCGTGGCGCGGAAGCTTGTCTGGCTGCGACCGCTCGATGCAAGCGCCGACGAGCAGAGCTTTGCCGACTTTGTGAAGCGCAGCTTCCTTGCTCGGCCGTGGATCACCGACGCCATCTTCTCTATGGCGCCGCTTGACAATGTGAGCCGCGCCGCGGCGTACGGCGACGTTCCGCGCGACACGGCCGGAGAATGGATCCGCTTGGTGAGCGAACCCGACATCGATCCCGATCTCCTGGTCGAGGAATTGGTGGCCTCCTGGCAGCGGCGGAGCGCGCGATGAACGAAATCTTCCTTCGCGAGGTCCATGTCCACGACTTCCGGACGTTCGGTGAATTCAGGCTACCGATGCCGCCGGGGCCCGGGCTCACTCTGCTCGTCGGGACCAATGGTCTGGGCAAGAGCAGCTTCTTCGATGGGATAGAATGGTGCCTGACCGGCAGGATCCGGCGCTTCCAGGATTTTGTTGGCCGCCTCAAGGAAAGCGACTACCTCACGCGGCGCGATGCCAAGCCGGGGACACATCGGGTCAGCCTGACGTTCTCGGGTCGGGGAGAGCCGCTGACACGCGCGCTTGGCGAAGAGCCCGCCGCCAGCGCCTTACTCGGCTTGCTCAAGGATCCCAACTGGACCGAAATCAAGGACATTGGCGCCTATCTAGGCTTTACCCATTTCCTGGGGCAAGCCTCGCAGCAGCGCTTCACAAGCCGTGACCAAGCCGATCAATGGCAGGCGCTCAAAGGGCCAAGCGGTATCGACCGACTCGAGTCGATCCGGACCGCTTTGCGCGGTCGGACGACCATCAATGCGTTTCGGAGGCGGGTCGAACGAGAAGAGGGCGAGGTCAACATTGCAGCGCGGGCGCTCGAGGAATGGCGGGGATATGCCGCCAAGCTGATAAATCTCCGCACGCGCGGCGCGGCGGCCGGAGCAGAGTCGGAGGCCACGCTTGACGCACGGCTTGCCGCCATCGAACGGGTGCTGCCGGAGAGCGACAATGCGCCGCAAGGCTTTGCCGAGCGACTGTCGCGCGTCCGCCTGGCAATGGAGGCTGAGCAGCGGCAAGTTGCGCGGGACCGCGCCGCGCTCGACGGCCTCCATGCTATCGTCGCGCGTTTCGGGGAAGCATCCGCGCTGACAGATGCCGATGGCGGGCGCGCGGCGGCCGCCGATGCCGCCGTCGCGACCGCGAGCGGGCAGCTGAGCGAGGCGATGCTCGCGACGAACCAGGCGGAACAAGCTGCGGCGGCACAGACCGAGGTAGTTGCCCGCGCCGAATCTGATCTCGGCGAGCAAGTCCGTGTTCGTACAGCGATCACCGAGTTCGCTGTGCTCGATGCCGAGCTGCACAGCGCGCAAGCGACTGAAGCGGCCCTCAAAGCCGAGCGCGACACCTGCCACCAGGACGTCACGACCGCGCAGGATGTCCTCACCCGCGCGCACGAGGCACAAGCGACGCTGAGCAGACTAGACAACGAGCAGGCGACGCTTCAGCTCTGGTCCGCGCATGCCGTGGCCTTGCAGGCGCAGGAGGTCGCGGCGCTCAATCAACGAACTGCGGCCGCCGAGGCTGGCGCCGCCGCCGATCGCGCGCGCGGCCAATTGCCCGATCTCGAGCGCAGTGTGGAAGACGCGCGCGAGGCCGAAGCCGCTGCCCGTGACAGGCTGGCGGCGCGTCGACGCGATGCGTCGCAGCTCGCGGAGCTGCTGTCCGGTCTGGCGGCGCATATTGGACACGACGACACCTGTTGCCCTGTCTGCGCGAGCAGCTTCCCCCCGGGTGAGCTCCAGACGCGCGCGCGTAACGCACTCGCCGCCCAGGACGTCCAGCTTGCCGACGACGTGCGCACGCTAGACGCCCTACGCGCTCGCGCGACGGCGACAGCCCAAGCTCTCGCGGAAGCGCAAGCTGCGATTTCCGCGGCGGTTGCGGCGGCGACCGCTGCGCGGGCAGCCGAAGCGGCGACGGCGGCCGAGCGCGGTGCCATCGCCGAAGGGCTCGGCCTGAGCGCCGATAGTGATTTCGGACCACTAATTGCGAACCGGCTGGCCGAGGCAGCGCAAGCACGCGCCGCCCATATCCGCGATGCGGGTGGCAGTCCCTCCGACGTCAGCGCAGCCCAAGCGCGCCTCGACGCGTTGACCGCGGCGCTGGGGTCGCTCGACGTGCGCCTTGCGTCTGCAACGCAGCGCCGCACGCGATGCGAGACGGGATTGCGTGCGATCGAGGACAGCCTTGTCGCGCTCGCTAAGCCGTGGAGCATTGAGGCTGCTGACGCCGCCGTCGTGGCGCAGGGCAAGCTGCTCGAAGCGGCGCGCGCTAGCCTTCAGGATCTGATCCTGAAGCGCGCGGCAGCGGCCAATGCAGAAACGGCGGCACGCGAGCGGCTGGCCGCGACCGAGGCCGAGCGCGACCGTATGACCGCAGCGATCCGCAGTGCCGAGGCCGCACGTTTGGCTGCGGTCACGGCGTGGCAGCAGGCCGGCATGACTGTGGTTCCCTCGTCGAAAGCGATCGACGCTTTAGCAGCCGCGCTGGGCGATCGAGCAACGGCGACGTCCGCGCACCTTGAAGAAATCAATGCGCTTTCGCGAAGCTACGAAGCCTGGCTGGCGCAGGACGAGCTGCGCTCGCTGCGCGCCTTGATGGACGAGCAGGGTGGAGAAGGGGCCGCGGACAAGCCCGTCATCCGCGAACAGGAGCTCCAGCGGCAGCTGCAGGTGGCGCGCACGGCGCTGCAGCTCACTAACGCCACTCGCGACGCGGTGATCGCGTATGGCGAGCACCTCAAGTCCGAGGCCGAAAGCTTTTCGACCCAGTTCCTGTTGCCGCTCAACGATCTGATAGACGCGTTCAACCGCGCGCTGCTGAGCACCCCGGGCGAGACGGTGCAGTTCAATGCCGAGCATACCGTCGAGCGCACTGCGCTCGCGATGCAGCTGCGCTACGCAGACCCGATTGAAAATGCGATGTACAAGACAGGTTTGCCACCGCAGCTCGTATTGAGCGAGGGGCAGATGGCGGCAAACGGCTTCAGCATTCTCTGCGCCGCCAGCACTGCCTATCGCTGGTCGCGCTGGCGCGCCTTGCTGCTCGACGACCCATTGCAGCACAACGATATCATCCATGCCGCGGCCTTCGTCGATGTGATGCGAAGTCTTGTCGAGCTCGAAGGCTATCAGCTGATCATGTCGAGCCATAAGCGCGACGAAGGTGAGTTCATTGCACGCAAGTTTGATGCGGCAGGGCTACCGTGTACCGTCGTCGAGCTGATCGGCGCGTCGAAGGATGGTGTGCGGGTCGAGCCGCCGCGTTACAATGCGGCGGCGCGGCGCCTCATGACGGAGCCGACTGCGCGGCTGGCGTGAGGCCGAATTGTACGGCGAACTGGCACTGCGTGCGGTCCGAGGCATCACCCCGATACAAATCAGGGCTCCGTGAGGCCCTCGGGATTTGGTTGTACGCCGTAGCTATGAACGCGATTGGGCAGCGAGCTGCACTGCCTTTTGTTCCGCAAAGTAGACCAGCCGTGTTCGGCGAAGAGCTGGCTCCGAGTGCCGACCGTCCACCGCTGCTAACGAGATGGATGGATCCCGCTTCGGGGCGCTAGGCCGACGCGGGTCCTGCGTCGAAATTCCTTCCTCTGGAGACCCTGATGCTCACCCTCGACCTCCCGGTCGAGCCGTACTGGCTCGACCTGCCGCGCGGCGTCCGCGTCGAGATCCGTCCCGTGACAACCGCCGTGATGGCCGCGGCGCAGGCCGCCGCCGCGCGCCGCTTGGCGGCGATCCGGATCGCCGATCCGGACCTCGACCCCGATATGTCGCGCGGCCTGTCCTTCGCCTTCCTGGTCAAGGCGCTCGCGCGGCACGCCGTCACCGCCTGGGACGGCGTCGGCGACGCCGCCGGTAAGCCCCTGCCGCTCTCGCCTGAGGCGGCCGAGCGCCTGATGGATTTCGACGACATCGCCGCTGCGTTCTGGGACCGCGCCACCGCGCCGGTCGCCACGGTGGCCGCTGAGGGAAACGGCTGAGGGCCCGCGCCGCCTGGCATTTCGGCCGCGGGCCCGAATACTGCCGCGGCTGCGCGGCGCTTGCACGCGACTGCGGTGCTGCCTGCCCCTACGCCGCGCATTCTCCTCTCAGTCTCGAAGGCCACGCCTGTTGGTCCGCCTGCACGGCCTGCGCGGAGGCGAGCATGGCCGGCCTGACCCTCGACACCGCCGGCGCGCTGGCCGCGGCGCGAAACCTCGGCGCCACCGGCTGGGCCGCCGCCGAACTGCTGCTCGCCATCCGCATCGGCATGGCCGAGGGCGCCGCCACACATCGCGAGGGGGAGACGTGCTGACATGGCCGACGCCACCCGCCGCGTCTCGGTCCGCCTGTCGCTGGACGATGCCGCCCGGGTCAAGGCCGGGCTGCGCGAGGTCGGCGAGACCGGCCAGCGCTCCCTCGACCAGATCAAGGGCGGCGCCGAGCGTGCCTCCCGCTCGCTCGATCTGCTGGACGTCGCCACGCGCGGCATCCAGCTCGCCGGCGTGGCGGTGGCCGCGCGCGCCCTGGTCCAGGCCGGTGACGCGCTCACCCAGAGCCTCTCCCGCCTGCAGAACGCCACCGGCTCGGTCGAACGCGCGGGGCAGGTCTACGAGGCGCTGTACCGCAACGCGCTCTCCACCGGCGTCGCAGTCTCCGAGAGCGTCGACGCCTTCCAGCGGTTTTCGATCGCCGCCCGCGAGATCGGCGCCACCTCCGACCAGGTGGTGCGCCTGGTCGGCGGCCTGCAGCGCGTCGCCATCGTCTCCGGCGCGTCGACACAGGAGATCTCCTCCGCCACGCTCCAGCTGGCCCAGGCGCTCGCCTCCGGCGTGCTGCAGGGCGACGAGCTGCGCTCCATCCTGGAGGCCATGCCGCTGCTGGCCGAGGGGCTCGCCAAGGAACTCGGCGTCTCGATCGGCGAGCTGCGCAAGCTCGGCTCCGAGGGCAAGCTCACCGCCGAGCGGGTGTTTCCGGCGCTACTGCGCGCCACCGAACGGCTCGGCGCCGAGCTCGACCGCGCGCCGCTCTCGCTCGGCCGCGCCTTCGGGCAGCTGACGGCGGCGACCGAGAATTTTCTGGGCCAACTCGACCGCGCCATCGGCCTGTCCAACGCGCTGGCGCGGGCGCTCTCCGCCGCCGCCCGCGCGGTGGACGGCGTCCGCCAAGGCGCCGGCCTGCTCAGCGAGGAGGAACGCTTCGCCGGCATGCGCCGCCAGGCCGAGGCGCTGGCCGCGCAGATCACCCGGCTGGAAAGCCAGCAGGACGGCCGCGCCAGCCTCACCGCGCCGGTCCGCCGCGGCAGCATCCGTCCCGGCCTGGTCGGCGCCGCCGAGCAGCAGGCCGGGGTGGATCGTGCCGCCCGGCTGGAGGAGCTGCGCCGGCAATACACGGAGCTCCAGGCCGAGATCACCCGCGGCGAGCAGGCCGCCGGCGAGCGCCAGCGAACGGAGCAGGAGACCGCCGCTGCTGCCGCGGCTGATGCCCGCCGGCGCCGCGCCACGCAGGACGTGCAGGACCTTACCCGCGACCTCGACGACCGCTTCCGGATCAACCGGGAATACGAGGAGCGCGTCCGCCGGCTGCGCGAGGCCGAGGCCGCCGGTGGCGTCACCGCCGCCGAGCGTACTCGCCTCGAGACCCTGGCGCTCCAGGAGCGCGACGAGGCACTGCGCCGGCTGGAGCCCCGTGTCGCTGCCGTCCGCCGTGCCAGCACCGAGGGCGCGCGCGAGGCGCGCGAGGCCGAGCGGGAGCTCAACGAGCTGCTGCGCGAGCGCGAGCGGCTGATCCAGCAGAACGAGACCGCCTATGAGCGATACCAGCGCCGCCTCGCCAATCTCTCCACCCTGGTGGAGCGGGCGGAACGGGCCGGCCGGGCGGTGCCCGACGAGACCATCCAGCGCGAGGCAGTCGCGGCGATGGAGGAGCTGGAACGCGCCGAGCGCCGCGTTGAGGAGGGCGCCTCGCGCACTTCCGACACCGTCCGCGAGCTGGGCCTGACCTTCTCCAGCGCCTTCGAGGACGCGATCGTCAAAGGTGAGAAGTTCTCCTCCGTGCTGGAGGGCCTGCTGCAGGACATCACCCGCATCCTCGCGCGCAAGGTCATCACCGAGCCGCTCGGCAACGCCGTCTCCGCTGGGCTGTCGGGGATCTCCTTCGACAGCCTGTTCACGGATGTCGGCTCCTGGCTGGGCGGGCTGTTCCGCGCCGAGGGCGGGCCGGTCGCCGCCGGCCAGCCGTATGTCGTTGGCGAGCGTGGGCCGGAATGGTTCGTCCCCCGTCAGGCGGGCACCGTGCTGCCGAACGGCGTGGTGCCGGGCGCGGGCGGCCCAACGATCCACACCAGCATCACCATCGATGCGCGCGGCGCCGATGCCGGCGTCGAGGCGCGGCTGCGACTGCTCGCCGGGCAGATCGCCCGGCAGGCATCGGCGATGACGCTGGATGCCATCCGCCGCGGCGGGGCGGCCTACGACACGGTGCGGGGATAGCGGGGAGGGCGAACCATGACCGAATACGCCTGGCCCGCCACGCTGCGGCCGTCGCGGCTGAGCTTCTACCTCCAGCACAACACGCTGCGCTTCGTCTCGCCGGTGAGCCGCGCCACCCAGGTGCTGCGCCGCGACGGGGCGCGGTGGATCGCCGAGGCCAGCTTCGATCCGCTCAACCGCATGCAGGCCGGCGTGCTGGAGGGGCTGCTGGCGGCGCTCGCCGGCTCCGCCAACACCGTGCGCATCTGGGACTGGCGACGGGAGTACCGCACCGGCGATCCGCGCAGCCAGGGCGAGGTGCCCTCGGGGCCGTATTCCTTCTCGGACGCCACCATCTTCACCGACGGTACGGGGCTGGTGGTGGGCTCGGGCACGCCGTCGCTGGCCGCCGGTGCGGCGCGCGGGGCGCTGTCGCTCGCGACCCAGGGCTGGTGGCCGAACGCCGTGGCGGTCGGGGCGGGGGATCATATCGGCCTCGCCGGCCGGCTCTACATGGCGACCGAGACCATCGTGGCCTCCGGCACCGGCACCGCCACCATCCCGATCGCCCCGCCGCTGCGCGCTGCGGCCCCGCTCGCCGAGCCGCTGGTGCTGACGACGCCGACCGTCGCCATGCGCCTCGCCTCCGATGACGAGGGGATAAACCCCACCCGGCCGGGGCGCTTCACCGCGATCACCATCCGCCTGGAGGAGGTGCTGCCATGACGGACGGCATCACCGCCACGCCGCGGCTGTCGCCCCAGGCCGCGGCCGCCGCCACCGCGCCGGTCGCCACGCCGGTGGTGCTGGTGGAACTCGACTTTGCCTCCGGCCCCATCCGCGCCTGGACCGGTCTCGGGCCGCTGCATTGGGCCGGGGTGACCTATGAGGGCATGGGCACCATCGGCGCCGTCTCCGACATCGAGGAGACCGCCGAGCTGCGCGCCGTGCGCATCACCCTGACCCTCTCGCCGGTGCCGCAGGAGGTGGTGGACATCGCGCTGGCCGAGCAGTCCTTCCGTCTCCGCCCAGCGCGGCTGTGGGGTGCGCTGCTCGATGCCGAGGGGGCCTTCGTCGCCGATCCGTTCCCGCTCTGGGCCGGGCTGATGGACACCATGCAGGTGGTGGACGGCGCCGAGCCGCGAATCTCGCTCACCTGCGAGAGCCGGCTCGTCGACCTCGAGCGCGCCGAGGTGCGGCGCTACACCGATGCCGACCAGCAGGCCGAGTATCCGGGCGACCGCTTCTTCGAGTTCGTCCCCGCCCTGCAGGAGGCGGAGATCCGGCTGCCCGCCAGCTGATGGCCCGGCTTCCCGATTGGCACGCGCGGCTGGCAGCCCTGCTGGCCGCGGCAGAGACGCGTCCGTTCGACGCGCATCGCTGGAACTGCGGGCGCTTCGCCCTCGCCTCTGTCGAGGCATGCACCGGCGCAAAGGCGCGCATCCGAATGCACCCCTCGCTCGAGGCCACCGCGGACAGCGCCGGCTTCCCGCGCATCCCGTCGGCCTTCGCGCGGCCGGGGGATGTCGTCCTCGCCGGGGAGCCGCGGCGCCTCGGCGTGGTGGTCGATGGCGGACGCGCCGCCTTCGTCGGGCCGCGCGGGTTGATCCGCGCCCCGCTTACCGCCTGCACCATTGCCTGGAGGATCGCCTGATGCCGGCTGCGGTGCCGCTCATCGCCGTCGCTGCCGCCGGCGTGGCCTCGGCGGCCGTCGGTGGTGGGATCATCGGCGCCGTGGTTGGCGCCGGCGCGGCCTTCATCGTCTCCGCCATCGGCCAGTCGGTCTTTCCGCAGAAGCAGAAAAAGCAGGCCAGCCTCAGCCCGCAGGCGGCAGCGATCGCTGGCTTCGACGCAGGCCAGCCGGGCGCCGGCCGCACCCAGGCCTTCCGCCAGCCGGTCACCGAGCACCAGCTCGTCCTCGGCCGCTGCAAGGTCTCCGGCCCCATCGTCTTCCTCCACTCCGCCACCGACGATGAGGGCCGCGCCGATGGCTACTTCTATTCCGTCGTCGTGCTCGCCGCACACCGTGTCCGTGCCATCGGCGAGGTGTTCCTCGGCGACAAGGTCGAGAGCGACGGCTCGCTCGCCGGGCTGGTGCGCATCGACCGCCATCTCGGCGACCCCGACCAGGCCGCCGATGCCAACCTGATCGCCGAGACCGCCGGCCAGTGGACCGTCGAGCATCGCGGCCGCGGCCGGGCCTATGTCGCCGTCCGCCTCAAGCTCACCGCCGAGGCCTTCCCCGCCGGCCCGCCCAACATCGCCGCCATCGTCGAAGGCGCCGACACCATCCTCGACCCGCGCACCGGCGCGGTGGGCTGGTCGGACAATCCCGCCCTGCTGCTCGCCTGGTACCTCACCGCACCCTTCGGCTGGCGGGCTGCCTGGGCCGATATCGACATCCCGGCGCTGATGGCTGCGGCGAATGTCTGCGACGAACTGGTCGGCACCCGGGCCGGAATCTATGAGCGCCGCTACACCGCCAACGGCGTGCTGTCCCTCGCCGAGGGCAAGATCGCCATCACCCGCAAGCTCGCCGCCGCCATGGCCGGCGCGCTGGTGGTCTCGGGCGGGCGGTTCTTCATCCATGCCGGCGCGCCGGCCTTGCCGGCCGCCACCCTGACCTCGGACGACCTGCGCGGCGACGTCACCATCCAGGGTGCGCGGCCGCGGCGGGACCTCTTCAACGGGGTGCGCGCCGTCTATGTCGAGCCGGCCGCCAACTGGCAGCCCACCGATGCCCCACCGCTGCTGGCGAGCAACTACGTCGCCCAGGATGGCGGCGAGATGATCTACCGCGACCTCGAATTTCCGCTCACCACCTCGGTCGCCACCGTGCAGCGGCTGATGAAGGTCGAGCTGGAGCGCAATCGCCGCCAGCGCACCGTGGCCTTTCCCGCCAACCTCTCGGCCCTGCGCCTGCGGCCCTGGGAGGCGGCGACGGTCGCCCTCGACCGCCTCACCCCCTTCCCGGCACGGGTCACCGCCTGGTCGCTCGCCGCCGAGGGGGGTGTCGATCTTACCCTGGAGGAGGAGGACGCCGCGGTGTGGGACTGGAACCCGGCGGTCGATGAGCGCGCGACAGGGAGCAATCCTGCGGTGGTGCTGCCGAACCCCGGCGTCATCGCCGCACCCGCCAGCATCACGGTGGAGACGCCGCAGGCGACGGCCTTTGCCGTGCTCTCGCTGTCCTGGGCGGCGGTCGGCTCCTCGCACCTCGCCGGCTACCAGGTGGAGTTCGTGCCGGCCTCGGTGGCGGCTTGGCAGGGCTACGGTGGGTCGCTCGGTGCCACGGCGGCGGCCATCCCCACCGCCGAGCCGACCGGCTTCCGGGTGCGCGCCGTGGCGCGCAGCGGGGCGGTGTCGGGCTGGCGGCAGGCCCTCGTCCCGGCCGCGGTGGCGGCGCCGACAGCGACGGGGATTGCCGGCGGCATCCGCCTCGCCGGCGGGTTCCCGCCCGATGCCGTCCGGCTGCAGGTGTTCGAGGCCAGTTCCAGCAGCCTCGCCGCGGCGGTCAAGCTGCCCGAGGAGCCGACCATCCTCTTCTGGGACCGCGCCGGCCTCAGCGCCGGCGACACGCGCTGGTACTGGCTGCGCGCGGTTTCGGCCGAGGGCAACGTCTCGGCCCTGGCAGGGCCGGTGACAGCGACCGCGCTGTAGGGAAATCCGCCATGCCCGCCCGCATCGATGACCTGCTGGTGCTCGACACCGCGGTCAGCAAGACCGACTTGGCCAAGTACCTGCGCGACCGCGAGACCGTGCTGCCCTCCGACTTCGGCGGATTGGGCGACGGCGTCGCCGACGATCGCGCCGCCATCCAGGCGGCCTTCGACCGCGCCGCGGCGGACCAGAAGTTCGCGGTCATCCCGCCCGGCACCTGGAACGTCTCCGCCGGCGTCACCCTCGGCGGCGGCGCCCGCGGGCTGATCATGCACGGTATCATCCGCTACACCGGCACGGCGCCGGCGACCGTGCTGACCCTCGGCGATGGTGGCACCGTTCGAAACGGCGAGAAGCACTACGCCGGGTTGCAGGTCATCCGGCAGAGCCAGTCCGACTGGCTCGACGAAGCCGACATCGGCATCCTGGTCCGCAACATCGACGCCTCGGTGGTCGAGCTCCGCCTGGTCTCGGGCTTCACCATCGGCATGCGGACGCTGGGCGACGGCCGCGGCGTCGAGGACAGCACCTTCCATCTCGGCCGCATCCTCAACAACCGCATCGGCCTCGACATCCACTGCGCCACCGCGACCGCCTGGAACACCTCGATCCGCTACTATGGCGGGCACTTCGCGGTGGCGACCGGGATCAACCCCACCATCGACCGCTTCGGGATCCGGCTGTCCAACGCGCCCGGCGCCTATTCCAACCACAACCGGCACGTCTTCGACGCGCCGAACTTCGAGCTGCGGCAGCTTGATCCGAACGTCGCCATCCCTTTCCTCAACGAGACCAGTGGCTCGGCGATCATTGGCCGCGCGCTGCGCATGGAGGCCTGCTCGCCCATTGTCGCTCGGCATACCGCCGCGGCGCAGGACTGCGAATACGAGGTTGCGTGGAGCAACACCTACCAGGTCGGCATCGACTACACGGCGACGGCCACGCGCTGCGGCAACACCGTGCTCAATCGCCATCGCGCGCCGGCGTCGCGGCACCTGCGGCTGCTCGGCTCCGTGCCGAATGTCCGGGCCGGGGCGTTCCGGCACAGCGCCACCGAGATCGGCGTCGAGGGGCTGGGGGTGGTCGCGACCTCCACCACCGCCGCCACGACGCTTGTCGGGCTGTCCTTCAACGGGCTGGACGACATCATGCCGACCGGGCGCGGGCTGCTGCTCGCCGCACAGCGGGGGCTGGCCTTTGTGGTGGAGTGCGGGCAGGCGAAGGAGTTCGCCCTCATCCATTCCCTCGTCGGCGGGGCGGATGGCGGGCGGATCTTCGTGCGGTGCTTCGATGCGGCGATGAATGTGCGGGAGAATGTCGCCGGCGACGCGCTGGCCTCGATCACCACGCTGCTGTGGAACATCCCGTCCAAGGCCTGGACCGGCGGCGCTGCCATGGCGGACGCCTCGCTGAACAAGCGGATGACGGTGCGGCTCGGGCCCGGCGTTGCCTTCGCGCAGATCGGCATCGTCGGCTTCGACGGGCAGATCGAGCTCGAGGCGCTGCGGCTCTACGGGCTGCCGGAGGCTGCGCCGGCACTGCTCTGCGGCACGCCTGCCCTGCCGGCAGGGCAGCGGGAGTTCGCGGCGGAGGTAGTTTGGGACCTGCCGTCACTGGCACCTGGTGTGACCAGCCTGCTCGACGTCACCGTCGCTGGTGCGCGACAGGGGGATCTCGCCGAGGCGGCGCTGGCCTCGTCGACGCGCTTCATCGAACTCGACGTTGCGGCCTGGTCCAACAACACCGTGCGCGTCATGGCCCGCAACATCTCGCCCAGCGCCACCTTCGATCTCGGCGCGGCGACGCTGTCGGTGCAGGTGACCAAGCGGCGCGTGCCGTGAGTGGGCTGGCGGGTGCGGCTCCATCGCCTCCGCACCCGCCTCCAACCATGCGGCCGGCCCTATGACGGCCGGCCTGGCGGGCACCAGCGGGTTCGCCGCCATTCCCACCACCGCCCTCGATCCGCCCCACCGTGCGGCGTCTCCGGCGGTCCCCGCGCTTTCGGGTCCGGGTCCCCATTGCAGCGGACCGGATCGTCCGGCCGCGCCGCGGCTACGCGACAGCCGTTTGGCCATCCACCAGCTTGCGGAACTCAGTGAGCATCTCCGGCTGGTGCTGCTGGAGCCAGCGCTCGACCCGCGCATTCGCAACGAGCTTGGTCAGATAGGTCCGCGCAAGCACCATCCGCAGATGGTCCGGACCGTAGGATTGCTCCGCGACCTTGATCTCCCGGTCGAGCCGCGCCGTCTCGCGCTCCATCAAAACCACCTGCTCGCGGGTCAGGGCCTTCGGCGCCTTCGGCTTGCCGTCCTGCACCAGCTGGTCTTCCGGTGTCGCGACCAGCAGCGCCTGGACGTAGCCCTTCGAGTAGCGGTTCATGCCCACCATCATCTCGGCAGCTTCCATCTGTCGCAGCGGCATCATGCGCCGCAGAATGGAGAACACGCTCAGCGAGATCGGCTTGTCCTTCAGGATCTCGACGGCCTCCGGACAGATGCCTTGAAGGGCGCGCTTCTTTTGGCGCAGCGTGCTGATGTCGATGTTGAGTGCACGGGCCAAGCGCTCTTCAGGAACGTTCCGGTCGACCGCCTGCAAGATCATGCGGTGCTCCTGCACCGCGGCGAGGCGGCTGATGCGCTTATTGTAGGTGAATGCCTCGTCGTCAGTCGCGACGAGGCAGAGGACATCGACAGCGCCCCGATCGCGCAAGATCTCGACCCGGAGATGCCCATCAAGCAGTAGGTAGGCGTCCGGCTCCGACGGATGGCGCACCACGATCGGCGGCTCGATCAGGCCCACCTCGGCCACGGAGGCAGCGATCTGCGCATACTTCGTCGATCTCCGCGTCTTGCCGGAGACCGGGCGCAGCGGGCGGATCCGTTCCAGAGGAACCTGGATGCTGGTGGCCTCGAACGCACTCTTGATGCGCGGCGGCTTGTGCTCGGCGACCATCTCATGCCTCCCCGGGCGCGGGACCAACGCGTTCGGCAAGTTTGGCCGGCATCGTATAGAGGCCTTCGGCGCGCAGCAGATTCACGAAGCCCTCATCGGCTCGAAGGGCCCGCAGCGCCTCCACCACGAACAACAGCATGCCCCGCGTGTTCGTCGCATCGCGCACGATCATGCGCTTCTTATCCACGTCCTGCCGATAGGTCCGCAGCAGGGAGTCCACCGAGAGCGGCCGCAGCCGGCGGCGCTCATTGGCCTTCACCCGCGGGCCCTGGCTGCGGCGCACCTCGATCAGACGCTTCGCGGACATCAGGTTGTGACCGCGCAGCAGCTTCTTCTCATAGGCTTCGTGCAGCACACGCTGCACGTTCGCGTCCTCTGCCTCCGCGATCTCAACTGCGACACTGACGGGCATCTGTCCGGCTTCCACCGCCCTCAGGAGGCGCGTCTCGCCGCCCGTGAGAAGCCGAAGAACGCCACGGACGTACTCCAGCGAGAGCCCAGTCTTACGGGCGATCTCGGGATCCGAATGGCCGCGCCGCCGCATGCCGTCGATATCGTGCAGCAGATCGATGGCTTGGTGCTGACGCCGGGCCACATTCTCGACCAGGCTCATCACGAGGCAGTCCTCGGTTTCGGCGTCCACCACCACGGCCGGGATCTCCACCTGGCCGAGTTCCCGGAAGGCTTCCAGGCGTCCCTGACCACAGATGAGGTCGTACCGGAGGCCCAGAGGACCGTGTCGCATGGCGACGGTGATGGGGCGCTTCAGGCCGACAGCAGCAATGCTGTCGAGCATCTCCCGGAACACCTTCCTGTTGCGGGCACGCGGATTGATCACGTCGATCAGCGCGATCGGGACAGATTGCACCTTCGCAGCGGCAGGGACAGGCATCAGGCAGCCTCCATGATGCTGACGCGCCGCGCCAGGTCGGCGAGAGCGTCCAGGGTGTCGAAGCGGAAGGCCTCGAGCAGAAGGTCGTTCGTCTCTCCGATGCGCAGCCGATCCAGCGTCGTATCGCGACGAGGCAGGAGGTAGTAGTCGCGGATACTCGCATTGCCGGGTGCCATGCGGACCGCGACGGTGATGTCCGGTGCGAGGCCCGTATCGAGGCGGATGTGCCATCGCACCGTTCCCGAAGGCGTCTCCTGGCAGCGCGCGAGAACGATGGATACCGTGAACTCGCCATTCACGGTCAGAAGGTCTGTGGCCGGATCCTGCTCGACGGCTCCTCCGACATCCCGGATCCCCGCCATTGCCTGAGCGACGATCTCCGGATGGAGCCTGCGCAAGGCACGGTTGACCTCGACATACCGGTAGTCACGGTCCGGCGAGAAGCCGACGAGCTGGTATGCGCGCAGGAGGCTGCCGAAGCGGGTTCGGTAGGCCGAACTGGAGGGAGCTCCGTCCACCTCGTCGATGACGAGACCGGAGAGGTAGCCGCGATTTGCGAGGATGGTCCGCAGGACCTCGAGCATCTCCTCATCCGTGAGGCGTCTCGATCGCTCCCGTATGATGATCTGCGCCGCCTCGAACAGCATCCGGTCGACAAGAGGCTCGAAGGCCCCGTCCCGCCGGATCCACATGTCCCGGCGATTGCGTACCCGCGCGCCCTGCAGCTTGCACGAGATGCGGTTCCAGACGTTGTCGCCGACATACTTCTCGTTGATGAGGACCTGGTGGACGGTACCGCGCGTCCATGGCCGCCCCAAGTCCGTGCTGATGCCCTGAGTGTTCAGCAACGCGGCGATCTCATTCTCGCTGCGCCCCTCCTCGACGAAGCTGCGGTAGATCCAACGGACCGCGTCCACTTCCTGAGATGGCCCAGGCACGAGGATCACGCGGTCCGTCTGAAGGCTCTTGTGCTCACCGCGGGCCAGCGGTGCCTTGCGGTTCCCGGCACCATCCAGGAGATGGCGGCGCAATCCGAACCCGGCTGGACCGCCCTGGCGGAACCCAAGCTCGATCAGCCGACCCTGCCCGGCAAAGACACGGACGGAGAGCAGGCGGCTACCCTCGCCCGCGAGGGCGCGCTTGACGCCCTTGACGATCGTGGCAACCGGACTGCCGTCATTCTCGAAGCCGTCAATGCAATATTCAACCTGAATGCCGGCCTTGCGGCACTGGTACTCGTAGAAGGCGCTCTCGTCGGCGTCCTGGAAGCGTCCCCAACGGCTGACGTCGTAGACCAGGATAAGGTCGAAATCCGCCCGCCCGGCTCGAACATCGTCGATCAGGCTCTTGAGGCCGGATCGGCCAGCGAGGCTCAAGCCGCTCTTGCCGTGGTCGGCATAGGTGCGGACGATCTCGATGCCGCGTTCTTCCGCATATTTTCGGATTGCTGCCGACTGGTTCTCTGTGGAGTAGCGCTGGTGGTCGGTCGACATCCGGACGTATTCGGCCGCACGCCGCCGGACGCCTTCTGAATCACCTGTGCTTGCCGTGGACGACCTCACACGCAGGCTCCCTGTCGCGAGCGCCGGCAGGCCGGCGGTCACCCTTCCAGCCGTGGTGCAAGGAACCAGCGAAGCCGCGGTGATGTCGCACCCTGCGCCGACTTTAGCGCAGGGACTTCAGCCACATGGGGACGGAGAAGGGCGGAACTCCGCCCGAATTGGGCGGAAAACTGCCCCATTCGCAGAATGACGTGGACGCACAGCCTCGGCATGCGTCAATGCTGACCGACGCGCTGCGTCGGGAGGCTCGCCGGGAACGAGGTGCCGTGAAGCGGCTGATGCGGTGGAGCGGCGCCAGCGAGGGTGCGGTCAAGGCTTGGCTTCGGGGCGACAACCAGCCACGGGCGGATCATCTCATTGCCTTGATGGCGCACTCGGATCAGATCCTGGACGCCGTTCTGGCCGCAGCCGGCCGCACGTCCACAATCCCGGTCGCGGAGCTCATCGTGGTACGTCGTCTCGTTGGTGAAGCCTCGAGCAGGCTGGATGCTCTCGTCATCGGGCTTTAGAATATGCGCTTGAAATTGTAGAACCTGGAGGGCATATTTCGGTGGCCCCATGGGCGATTGAGTTTCACGATGAGTTCGAGCCTGAATTCGACGCTTGGACAGAGGCTGTGCGGGAAGAGCTCCTGGCACATGCCTTGTTGCTCGCGGAGTTTGGGCCCCAGCTGTCTCGGCCTCACGCGGATACGCTTAACGGGTCGACCTACTCGAACATGAAGGAACTCCGCTTCAGGGCTGCGGATGGCGTGTGGCGCGTTGCTTATGCGTTCGATCCGGACAGGAAGGCGATCCTGCTAGTCGGCGGAAGCAAATCGGGCGTGTCCGAGAAGAGGTTCTACAAGAGCCTCATTGAACGGGCCGACGCGCGGTACGCAATGCATCTGAAGGGCCGGAGGGCGAGGAGCAAGGAGCGGTAGCGATGGGTAAGACCCTAGAAGCCAAGTTGGCGGAACTCGCCCCCGAGTCGCGCGCGCGCGTGGAGAGCCGAGCGGCCGAATTGATCGCTGAGGAGGCCTCTCTTCGCGATCTGCGGAAGGCAATGTCGAAGACGCAGACCCAGGTTGCTCGAAAGCTCAAGATTGGTCAGGTAGCTGTCTCTCGGTTGGAGCAGAGGGCCGATCTTATGCTCTCGACTCTCAGGGGCTATCTGAACGCCATGGGCGCCGAGCTCGAGGTCCGGGCGGTGTTCAAGGGCCGCCCACCTGTTCGACTGGTCGGCTTCGATCAGATTGCGCCGAAGGCAACGAAGCGTGCGCCTGCGCGGAAGGCCCCCTCGGGTTCCACCGCACGGCCGCGGGCGCGGTCAACGCGAACGTCAGCGAGCGCCTGAGATACACACCGCTCTCCAGGCAACAGGTCGGCGAGGGTTCGAATCCGGGCGCACTTCCTCCGCCAGTTACCATGCGAGCCGTGCTCTCCGCCTGACCGAGCGCGTCGCTGAGTGGCAGGTTTCCTGGGGTTTTCGGGGCAGACCTGTTGACTGGCTAGGTGCCGGGACAGTCAAAAATCGCTCTCCGGAGGCCGTTTTTCTCCGGACCTCCTGACTTGGCCGTTTTAGTACGGAACTCGAAAACCTAGGTAAAAGGCTGGTTTCAGCGCGGTCGGCACTTGCCCTGGTTCGAACCCCACTTGCCCGAAACCCGTACCTAGAGAGCGAACACTTTAGTACGGCACAATGCCCAACTTTGTCCCAACCCGCCCCCGGTTACCCTTGCTTCTAGAGATATTCAGCGCCTTTGTAGGCCTATGGATCACGCAATGCCCCAAGGCCCGGAGCGCAGGATGACGACGGAGGAAACTCAATCTCGCGGTGAGCGGCGCTGGATCGTCCTCGGCGAGGACGGGCGGCATGTAACGTTGGGGCGCCATTCCGACCCCTCGCCCGATGAAATCGCTCAGGCCGAGGCCGGCTTGGCAGCCCAAGGTCTCGCGGGATGGCTGGCGGTCATGGAAGGCGCATACTACCAGCCCGGCAAACCTTCCTTGATGGTGGTGCGGCCTCTATGCAGTCCCGAACGGCCCTTTGCCGAGGCGGCGGATGCATTCCAGGCCGCAAGGAAGGCGAAATTAGATGGCATGCAGTAGATCGAACAGCGCTCTCTTGCGTCACGGGTGCATGTGAGCATGGCGGACAGGCTCAATCCTGAATCGCGCAGCCAATTCATGTCGTTCATCCGCGGCAAGAACACGAGGTCTGATTTGGCACCTCGCTGCATGTTACATGTTAAGGCATACCACTTCCGACTGAATGGCCAAAACCATCACAGTGCTCCGGGGGGGGGCGGGTCTCCGAGCTACTACGCAGATCTCTTCGCTACGCGCGTGCCACGCGATGTCTGACCAGGGCGAGACGAGGACAGCCCGCAGCGGGCTGATGTCCCGCATCGGATCGAAAGATACCAAGCCCGAGGTAGTGGTCCGAAAGGGGCTGCATGCCCGAGGGGAGCGGTTCCGCCTGCACAGGAAAGACCTGCCAGGGAAGCCGGACGTCGTACTGCCACGCCACAGGACGGCCGTCTTCGTCCATGGGTGCTTCTGGCACGGCTGTCCGGACTGCGACCGGGGGCAGCGGCGGCCGAAGAGCAATACCGCGTTCTGGAATGCGAAGCTGGCCGCGAACCAAACCAGAGACGCGAGGGATGTAGCGGACCTGCAGAACTTGGGCTGGCGTGTCGAGACGATCTGGGAATGCGCTACACGTGACCCGAGTCGTCTCAACATCATTCTCGACCGACTCGTCCGGTCGTGGGACTCTCCTTCTCATGAATAGTGTCCATCGATCCGCGCCGGTTACCGTCGTCGACTTCTTCTCATGTGGAGGCGGCACGACCGCTGGATTTGCTCGCCGAGGCGGCTTCGAGATCAAAGCCGCTGTCGACCTCGAGGTAGCGAAGCCCAGCTCCGGCAAGGGGTCGTCCGAATGCAACCTGACCTTCCATGCCAACCACGGCATAGCTCCTCTGAATCGGGACATGATGACCCTGACCCCTGAGGAGTTCCGCTCCGAGACGGGAATCCAGAAGGGAGGGGTGGGGGTGATGATTTCGTGCGCGCCATGCACCCACCTGTCTCGTGCGAACCCGATGAACCACCTGGTCGACAAGGAGGAGAACACGCTCATCGGGAGGAGCGGAGACTTCGCTGTTGACCTGCTGCCCGACCTATTCTTCATGGAGAACGCCCGCGAACTGATCACGGGCAATTATCGCCATCACCATGAGGCGCTTGTCGCCCGGCTACGCCAAGCTGGCTTCGACGTGCGATCCGACGTCCACTTCCTGTCCCAGTTCGGCCTGCCGCAGATCCGCGAGCGCGCTCTAGTGGTGGCATCCCGCATCGGCCCGGCACGCACCCTGGAAGACCTGTGGCAGGGTTGGGCCGTAAATCCCGACGCGGTGACCGTCCGGACTGCGCTGGCGCGGCTTGCCGATTGGAAGGCAGAGCACCCGGACGACCCGGACGGGGATGCCTACCCTGGGATGAACGCCCTCACGCTGGAGCGCCTGGCGGCAACTCCCCAGGACGGGGGCGGCTGGGCGGACGTCGGGCACGATCCCAAAACGCGGCACCTGCTTACCCCGGACTGCCTTCGGCGGTGGGAAGCGAAGGATTTCGGGTCGCACCCGGACGTGTATGGACGCATGTGGCTTGACCGGCCGGCGCCCACGATCAAGAGGGAGTGCGCCCACGTCGGGAACGGGCGGTACTCGCACCCTGAGCAGGACCGGCTACTCACCGTGCGAGAGATGGCGACCCTTCAGGGGTTCCCCTTTGACTATCGCTTCCCAGCCAAGTCCGTGTCGAATCGTTATCGGCACATTGGTGACGCGGTGCCCCCTATCATCTCCTGGCAGATGTCTGCCCTGGCGAACTGGATGCGGACCGCCGTGAAGCCGGAGGTAGAGGAGTGGGTTATGCCCAAGACCTGCCTTCGCATCAGCGACATCGTTCGCTCCTCGGGCGTGCATGCGTCGCCGCGGCCGTCCCGCGCCAAGGAAGTGGCACAGCTCCGGCTGTCGATCTGAGCTTACAGTGTCCGCCGCAGGCTCCACCACGCATGTAGCGGGCAGTGGTTCACGTCGAGGTTCGTGATCGTCAGCTTGTCGTCGCTGCCGTCTAGGCGAAACCTGAAGGCGCTGATGTTCCCGGCCCTGACCTCCGCACTCGTGGTGCGCGTCCTGGTCAGAGGCGAAAAATCCCTGGCGGTCAGATCTCCGATCGCGAGGAGAAGATGCTTCGGGATTTCCCGTAGGTCATACCGAACATTCCCGGCATGCACGGGATCAACATAAGCGCGGAGAATGAATATTTGATCATAGTTCTCAAAATGTGGGAGCACCATCGCCGAGATATAACGAGGGATGTCCGCCAGTTCTGTTATTTGCTTGATCCAGGCTGCCTCCATTAGTTTGGAGATGGTGATCTGGTTCTGCCGCAGTCCGGCAGAAGCCTCAGTTTTCAGGGACAGCGTGTTGCCATCGATCGTGAGGTCGGCCCCTCTCACCGTCATACTGTTGGCAGGGACTACCCTCGAGCCTGCTATTCGGAAGGCCTCAGCCAGGATGTGCTCGAAGTTCTCCTTCTTCATGACCTGGTCGCTGTAGGCGTGGTGGGCGGTCATGCGCTGCAGCATGGCGAGAACGTGCCAAGTTGCGCAGCCGCTCGTCGAAGACGTCGCCCCCGATCTCGTTGTCGCCAATGCTCTTGATCTGAAAGATCTGACCGCCAAGCACGCGGCAAAGGGTCAGATCGAGAGTGCCGCCGCCCCAGTCGAAGACCAGGAGGACGCGACCTTCGAGTTCGGCCAATTCGCGGCGGAAGTGGGGCCGACCACGAAGGTGGGCGTAGAGCGCTGCGACCGGCTCATGGACAAACTGTACGACCCCGATGCCGGCCTTACGCGCAGCTGCACGCAGCTCCCGCCGCTGTGGACCCTCAAAGTCGACCGGGATCGTCATCACCGCGCGGTCCATCTCGTAGGGCTCGCCGCCGGCGCGTGGTTTGCGGGCGTCATCGCGGAGGAAGGCGAGAACCTTGGCGATGGCATCGGACGGCGCGATCTCGCGGCCGTCGAGATAGATAGGTCCCTCCCGCCGGAGACTCATTTTCGGTGACCGCAACAGCCCCTGCGGCGCTGCACCCTCGGCGCTGTCGAGGTGATCGCGGGCTGAGCGGCCAACCACCACTTCGCCGCCGCGGTACCACACCACCGAAGGATGCGGCCGGCGATCGGCTCGGTCCACAAGGGATATCACCGTCTCGCCTTGGATCAGCGATACGAGGCTGTTGGTCGTGCCGAAGTCTAACCCGAAGACTCGTCCAGCCACTCGATTTCCTCCTTGATCACCCCACGCCCGGACTGGATGCGGTGCTTAGCCACCTTGAGCGCCGGCGGCTCGATCTCCAGCGCGTCGGCCGCATCGGCCAGCAGCGTGTCGATGCGGCCGGCGAGGAGGGTCCGCATGCGCGCCAGCAGCTCGGCCGTCCCGTGTGCGCCGATCTGCCGGTTGTCCGCCATGGCCTGAGTGAGCCGCCCCACCTCCGCCTCCAGAGTCTCAGCGCGCGCCTCGACCGCTACCAGCTTCTCGCGCAGTTCGCGCACTCGATCGCGCTCAACGGCAAGCGCCGTGTCGAGTGCACTGGACCGATCCTGGGCTTCGGCCCGCGCGCGCTCAGCCCCCAAGATCCGGTCGAGTGCGGCGGCCTGCACAAGAGACAGGTCGCGCAGCTGGGCAATGCCGGCCTCCTGAATCCGACCGCGGAGGTCCGCGGGAGCGATGCGCGTGTCCGCTTCCGGCTCGCGGAGGGGCGCGAACAGAAGAGCCAGCATCTCACCCGCGCTGAAGTCGGGCTTGGCGTCGGTAATGCGTCGAATTGCGAGCCGTAGGAGGTTTTCGGCGGCCGAGCGTACTGTGCGGTCCTTGTCCCGCAGCCCTGGTGCTAGCCCAAGGGCAATCCGCCCAACCTGCTCGTGCGCGGGCGACTGCGGGTCAATGGAAACACCCTTGAGCCGGTCAGCAAGTAGGTGGCGTGTAACGTCGCCGAGCCAGCGTCGCAGGGCCGGTGGCGGGTTGGCGGCTCCCGTGAGCGCGAGGGTCTTGCGAAGATCGGGGTCTCGCGCTCCGAGCTGCTGGAGCGCTTCCTCCGTATCAGCTGCGGTGAAACCGCCTGCCGCGCGCACGGCCTTCGCCCACTCCGCCACCTTGGGAGTTGGCTCACCATAGTACGCCGCGAGCGTCGGCTTTGGCGGGGGAGGCGTAGCCATATCCTGCGGGCTGGGTGTCTTCTGGGCGTCGGCTGCGGCAGCCTCCCCTCGCGAATCAGTCTCATCGGCCATTAGTTGTCCTCTCGCGCTCGGCGGAGGCCCAGGTGCCGAATGGGTAGGTCGCCGACAAGAGCCCAAGAGGCTCGGCAGCAGCTTCTGGCGAACTACGAAGGGCTGCTTCTGCCCAAAGCGCCAGCGCCTTTTCACGGTCGGGTGCGTCGAGCGCCCCCGAGCTAGCGACCTGGCGACACTCGTCTTCCAACACGGGCGACCACGCTGGACGTTCGCGGAGCCGCCGCCAGAGGTCGAGAACTCGGGAAACCCCATCGTCGAGCGGGCATACGCCTACTGTCGCACCGCTTGCCGCAGCGGCTATCCCGCTGATTGCCGATGCCCCCCCAGCGAGTGCCGCGAGGCTTCGGGAAGCACCATCGAGCGGACCAAAGCCCGTGGTGACCGGGCTTACGAAGTTGTTCAGCGCAAACCGAACAGTGGCGCAAACGATGTCCGCTAGCGGGCGCCTATAGGGCTCAAGGCCATCAAGCGCCGCGACGTACTGAAGTTGCCCCGGTTCTGTGGACGGTCTGCGGGCAGTGGTCAGTCCTTCATGAGCATCTTCCTTGCTTCGAATTCGATGGGCGAGAGGTAGCCGAGGGACGAATGGCGCCTGGTCGGG
>NZ_STGD01000009.1 GCF_005222755.1 Roseomonas sp. HF4 | reverse complement strand
GGCCGGCCGGCCGCCCTTCGTGCCGTCCGCCCGCGGCACCGCCCGCTCCAGCTCGGCGCGGAACATGGCAAAATCCACCAGCGCCCCGATCCGCTCGAGGTCATCGCCCTTGGCCGACAGCTCCCGCAGCCGCTCCTCCACATCGAAGAAACCCGGCTGCCGAACCATCGCCATCCCCCGCGCCAATCCGCGTCAGTGAATCAGCCGAACGGCTTCAGGGCGAGGGGTTTCTGGAGGTGTCCAGGTTGATCTCGCGGTGCCGGCCTTCGGGTACAAGAACCATGTCGCGATCGATCGCCGGCACGGCCTGATCCGCGGCTGGACCGCGAGCCACGCCGCGGCCCATGACGGGGCGCAGCTGGCGGAGGTGGTCGATGCTGACAACACCGCCTCCGATGTCTGGGCCGACACTGCCTATCGCTCGGCGAAGAACGAGGCATGGTTGGCCGCGCGCGGCCTGGTCTCGCGCATCCACCGCAAGAAGCCGCCGGGCCGGCCGATGGCGGCGCAAACGCGGCGGGCCAACGCCCGCAAATCGGCCGTGCGCTCGGCCGTCGAACACGTCTTTGCCCGGCAGAAGGGATCGATGGGGCTCGTCGTGCGCACCATCGGCATCGCCAGGGCACGGGTGAAGATCGGCCTCGCCAATCTCGCCTACAACATCAAGCGGTTCGTCTGGCTCAACGGCAACGCCACGCCAGCGTAGGACCTGGAACCGCCGCGCACACCGCCATCAGCGCTACGACCAGGATCCCTCAGCACCGTGATCCCCGCCATCCCCCCGCGTGGCGGGCGACCATGCACCGCTCTACGGCCACGCATGCCAGCATTCGGGGTTTCTGGAGGCGTCCAACTCGTCGAGCGCCGCGTGCGCATTTTCCGATTACCGCGCGCGCGTGGTTTCCGATTACCGCGCGCGCGTTTGAGTCGTCGCTCAAGCGATCCGGGCGGCGGTCGCGTTAAGACTGGATCATGACCGTCCTAGTCAGCCGCGCCACCGGCGCGGGCAATATAAGTCTGGATCACTCGGTTGGGGCTTGTCACGGCGCACGCTTACGCTGGCAATGAAGTCACTTCATGCCTTTTCGTCCCTCTCAGCATCGTACAGCTTGAGATCTCAAGCTGAGTGGACATCGGGAGAAGGCGACAAAAGTCGTGATTTGAAAGGGACTCAAAAGTATATTTTTCGTCGAGTAAATCCGAGACTTTTAGATTTGAAAATGCCTGTCGTTGATCTTCTGGTAATCCATATTTCCATATCGCCAGAATCCAGCGCAGCGCCCAGAGCGGATGCGTTGAAGGGATGACAGTCAGGTCTTTAATCTCAATGCCTTCTTCGAAAAGCAAACTCAACCCTTGAGGGGTCGCATTAAAATAATGATTTGGGTAACCATGGACTGGAGCGATAAGTGGATAAACGCAATACATATCGCCGCCAGGCTTCAATACGCGGATCATTTCTTTTGCACACAAAAACGGATTGCGTACATGTTCCAAGACAGCGTTAGATAGGACAGCGTCGAAGGTGTTATCTTTGAATGGAAGACGTTCGCCAACACCAAGTACGTCTGTGCTCGCATAATCAACGATCTCAAAATTAACTACGTTATCTAGATATTCGGATCGATTTCCCGCCCCGCAATCAAGTATGAGGCCGTGCTTATGCTTATCGATGATCTCAGTGGCCTCAGGGACATAGGCATGAGAGGAGACGTTCTCGGTCACTTCAATTCTAGACAGTTCCCTTAACTCTTCAGTAAGAAAATTGAGCTTTCCGTCCGATTCGACAACCGACATATCGGTCCGAAGGTAGGAACGTAGTTTTTCAATTTTCCGCCTGCGGCGCTCCGCATCAACGACGATCGGCGTAACTAATTCCCGAATCTCCGGTACGGGCGGCACGGCCTCAACCTCCGCTTCCGGAAGGTCTTGATATACAAATGGCCTACCTTCGCGCCGGCCATAACGCAAATAATGCTTTGCCGCGTCCATCTTCGCAGCACGCACGTCAGGGTTAAGATCTAAATACACATTTGGATCAAACCCAGCCGGCAATCTTTTAAGTCCAAACATCTTTTTAAGTCCAAACATCGCTCTCTTCGCCTTACGATTGTGTCAGGGCTCAATCCGCCTGCAAATGTAGTGAGCATATCGGCGATCCGAAGGCCCCGGCAACGGTGACGGCGCCTGGATGGCGCGCGCGGCGGGTCTGACCGGCCGGTGGTCGCCGTCGGAGTGGAAAACGGGCGCATCCGGGCGAGATCTGGACGCAATTCTCCTGCTGCCGTCGGCTCGCGGGACCGTTGCGGCCAGCGACGCTCAACATCGAGCCGGCGGCGGCAGTGGTGGACGCAACGCCGCGATCGCCGCGAGGATCTGGCGGAACAGCGCGTGCGGCACCAAGAACTCGGCCAGCTGGAAAGTGACCGCGCGGCCGTGCCGGACGATCCTCGCGCCGATCTTGACCAGCCGGTCCCGCAGCGTGGTCAGCGACCAATACTTGACCTCCTCGGGCAGCGCCAGGGTGCGCAGGAAGTTCGCCAGGTTGTAGGCCAGCGCGTGCAGCTGCAGTCGCACCGCGTTGCCAGCGAACCGCATGCAGGACAATCGTGCCGTCTTGCTGCCCGGTGGCCTGCCGCTGCCAGGTCGATAGCCGCCCTTCATGGTTCTGTCCTCTCGGTCGTGACAACAAGCACATGATCTATCCCCAGGTGCAGCGGTGGATGGCACGTCGAGCACCGCCAGCCGCCCGGCCGATCCCGCTCAGTCCAAAATGATCGCCCGCCGCATCGGCATCGGTCGCCCGCCTGCGGTTCGTCGTCGCGGTTCCACCATTCCGGCGGCCGGGCGCGGGCCGCATAGGTCGAGCGTTCCACAGCGGCCGGCAGGCGGGGCAACAGCCCCGCCCCGTCGAGTTCCGCGACGATATGCGGCGCGACAACGAGGCGATCCCCCTCGGGGCGGATCAGCAGCAACCAGCCTTCCGCGTCCGCCTCGCGCTCGGCACCGGCCGCGACCGCGCGGCCAATGCTCAGGGCGATATCGGCCAGCCATGCATCCGCACGCGGAGCAGAAACCGCCGGAGCAAGATGCCCCCCACCTAATCCGTCTAATCTACCTAAACGCGCGCGGCCGGCCGGCGCGGGGTCGGGGGGGGCCTTCGGATCGGCCCGGGCCTTCGCTTGTTTCCTGATTTCTGCCAGCGCCGCCCAGGGGTCGAAAGCCGCCGTGCTCATGACACGAGTTCCCAGGCTTCGCGGCGAGGCTTCCCTTCAAGTTCGGTCCCGGCAGGCAAACGCCGCGCGTGCCCGTGCTCCGCAAGGATGCCGACAATCCGGCGCGCCGTCTCGGCGTCGCCAATCGCGTTCAACCCGCGCTGGTAGATCGTCGCCAGGTGCAGGCGCGGGTCCTTCCGGGCCTGCCACCAGTGCAGCAATCTGTCCGCAAGCCGAAGGTCGGGACTGACTGCGCCGGCTCCGGCTAGACGCAGCATCTCAACCGCGTAGTGCTCTACCAGCGCGATGCCGCACGCCAGGTGTTCGGCCGGAACCTCCATGGCGTCTGCGTCCGCGTAGAGCGCCAGCACGGCGGCCAGCCGCCCCGCGTGCTCAGCCGCCTTCGCCCCCCAGGCGCGGATCGGGGCGAGGTCCCCGCCGGGCGCAATGCGCCGTTCCGCGCTGTCGTGGAAGGCGATCCAGAGATGCCGCGCCTCGGGCGACAACGACATAACCGGCGGGTCGAGAACGCCAGCGTCATCCTGCTTTGTCGCGGGCGGTCGGCGCAGCAGCCGCCCCAGGCGCGCGCGGTAGTCGGCAAGGATTGTCCGGCATTCTTGCGGCACTTCACGGAAGAAGCGCGTGCCGGCGGTCGTCTCGGGCGCGACCAGCAGCACCCGAGCCAACATCCCGATCCCGTCGAGCATGGCGTCGCCGAACAGCCGCTCGGCGACCACCGTTTGCATCATGACATGCGCGCTGCATCGCCGGCCGGGCAGATACGCCGCGCCAGTTACCACGCGGCGACGGCGGATCGGATCGCCATCCCATAGCGTGTTCAGCAGTGCGCCGGTCCGCATCCGGCTTTCGTCGTTGAAGGCGGCGCCGCCGACCAGCAACCCGCCCTCAGCCGTGAAAACGCCGCCCCAGGGCCGGCTATCCGCAAGGTGCAGGATCAGCGCCTCGGGCGTCGGGTCCGCTATCAGCAGCATGGGATGCGGCGGCGCCTTCGGCTCAGGACCGAGAGCAATCAGCCCATCGCGAATCAGGGCGCGGTCGCCTTTGCCCTTCTTGCGGATGCTGTCCTCGGCGGCCTTCCAGCCGGCCAGGTCCGCCTTGTAGCGCGTGAGTTCGTCACGCGCGGCTTCGCGCCATTCTTCCTCCGCCGCGTAAACCTCGGCGAGGGCGACCTTATCCACCGTCGTCTTCCGCTCCCCGGATTCCGCGACGCTGACGAAGATCGCCGTCAACGGTTTCCGACCACCACCGGGCAGTTCCACGTCCCGATGCGCTTCAAGTTCCCGGCGGCGATGGCGGCCCATGCGGGCGCGCCGATCATGCGGGCGGCGGATAGGCTGCTTTCGATGCCCTCGCCGATCACCAGCCGCCGGCCGGCCATGGGCGCATGCAGCATGATCGCGCCGGCCCGGATCGGCCCCTTGGATGCCTTCGCCGGCTCGACGCTGGCCTTGCCAGTGCCGTCGCGACGCAGGTAGGTCCGGTGGATCGCCACCGGCTGCCCGGTCTCGGTCGAGACAACCAGCGCGACCAGCGCCGGCAGGCTCGCGGTCTCGTTTGGATGGCGCAGGCTCGGGTGGTAGCGCAGCGTCGTTGAGGTCTCGCCGGCCAGCCCGCGTGCGGCGAGGTAGGTCTCGGCGACCGTGCCGTTGATAGCGATGGCCTCGGCCCATATCGCCAACGCGGCGTGGGTCCGGGCGGCGTCGTCTTTCGGTGCGGCGGGCGCAGCCGACACCGGCGGGGTGTAGTCACCACCGGCCACGGCACGGACAGCATCAAGCAGCCCGTCCCGATCCTGACAGGACGCGCACCACCACAGGGCGCGGCCCTCGCGCTGGTTCACCGTGAAGGTTCCTGCGTATCCGCATGACGGGCAGTTGCCCGTCCATCCGCGACGATTGCGGCGAAGCCCAAAGGCTTCGGCCAGTTGGGCAGCGTCAGCCATGCCGCACCTCCCGCCGCGCCTCAGCGGCGAGTGACCCGCGCAGCGCGATGGCGGCGAGGTTTTCGAGGTAGCAGGCGGCGGCCAGGTCGCCCTTGCGGCGATGCTCGGCGGCCTCGGCGAACAGGTCACGCAACCCGGCGGGCGGCGTGGTGGAAGTCATGACGTGCATCTGCACGCGCTCCTATGTCGAGCGCGCTTGAACCCGTGCAGGCGGCCTAGTAGATGTTCGTTGCCTCGTTCACCTACCCATGCCGAAAGCCCCGCCGGTCAAGTCGCGCGGGGTTTTCAGTTCGTGGAGGGGAAGCGCAGCAGCCCGGCCAGGGCGAGCAGCGCAAGCAGGGCGACGGTCGGCGCGGCGCGCGCGAGGAAGGTCCTCATGCCTCGGCCTCGGCCTCGGTCGCGCTGCGACTCAGTTCATCGGCGCGGTGCCGGTAGGTTCGGCTTTCCAGCCATCGCGCCACGTCCTCGGGACGATAGGCGATCCGGCGCGGGCCAAGCCGCACATAGGGCGGGCCTTCGCCGGTCGAGCGCCATCGTTGCGCGGTGCGCTTCGGCGTGCCGGTGACTTCGCAGAAGGCATCTTCGGACCACAATTCGGCCGGCGCCGTGATGCTGGCGCTACGCGCCAAGAGTTCAGACTTAATCACTCGCGTATCTCCGGCCACGCCGGGATCCGCTGGGGTGACGACATGGATTTTTGAGTTCACGTCCAGGCGCCTCGCGCCTAATGTTCCCCAGCGACCTCGGTCGCAGCCTCTACCCAGGCTCGGCCCCTCCGGTGTTGGCACACCGGGGGGGCTTTCCGTTTTCCGGCCTAGGCCGGATCAAGGTCTGCCCCCCTCAAGGGATCTTCTCCAATCCGCGCGCGGGATACGCACGGACCGCCGAGCGACGCCATATTAGCGAGGTGATCCAAGTGCGGAAACCATTTTCATCCGCACATTTTTCTGCCTGAAAGTATTATGGCAAGAACATCAGCGGCTATTTCCATAATCGGCGGATATGAACCGGGGTTGCGGTCGATTAACCCGCCCCACAAAGCGACGCGGCCATTAATTCGATGCCCTCTATAGCTGGCGCACACCGAGTCGGCGGCGCGACACAGTGAAGTGTGCGCCGGTGATTAGGTGCATTAGCCAGATTAGGCGCCCCCTACTGGGAGCGCGCGATTTTCACGCCGCGCCACGCCGCCGCTTCGCCCGCGCCTCGGGCACCGGCAATGCGCCCCGCCTGCCGCCCTACCGGCCGGGCCGCGTGAACGTCACCGCCTGCCACGACGGAGTGTAGCTACTCATGCCGCGCACCACGCGGGAATCAACGCGCACGGGCGTATGTGTCGCCTTGTCCACGTAGAAAATCCGCTCGCCACGGAACAGGTTGTTCACCGAGTCCTCGGAAAATTCGAGAACCCAAACATCGAATTCCCCCGCCGGCACCGTAACCCGCTGTTCCCCGAGCACGCGCCAATTGTAGCGCCAGAAGCCCCTGTTCGTGGCGCTCGTGTAGCTCGCCGTCTTGCTGGGTCCTAAAGGGAACAACTGCCGCAGACCTTCGCGATGGAAGCGGGAGGTTTCGGCGGTTGCCGACCATAAGCCCCTAACCTGCCGTGAAACGCCGCGCCCGCTTGTAGTCGTCCACATGCAGACTTCAGCGTCGTCGGGATCACGGCCGAGGAAAGCAAACTCTCGCCCTTCGCTGGTCCGCATGGTGCCGCCGGCAGGCGGGCAGTCGGCAGGCAGTATTGCTGCGGTGCTGCTCGCGGCAGGCGGGGCGTCCGCCAACCCAGGCGGGCGTAGGGATGATGGGGATTCCTGGCACGCGCCGAGGAAAAGCAAAGGCGCGGCGAACAGCAAGGCGGGACGGACGCGCACTCTACACTCCCGGTCTTCGTTTCGAGCGCAGGCTACGCGGGCGATTTCCCCAAAACCAAGCTTTACTTTGCCTTCGCGCGCCGCGTGCGGAACCCGATCACATTCGCGTCCGCTTCTTCCTTCGCCTCGGCCGCGCGCAGCACATGCGCCGCCCAGGCGATCAGCGCCGCCTCGCGCTCGGCGGCGTAATCATGCCGCTGGTAGGTCCGCGCGACGGTCGAGAGCGTCGCCGGCCGATGCGCCAGCAACAGATCGGCGACCACCGGGTTGAACCCCATGGCGGCCAGCGCCGAGACACCCGACCGACGAAAGTCATGCAGCCGCCAATCCGTGACCTTCGCGGCCTTGTCGAGCGCGGCCTTCGCCTTTGTGAAGCCGCTCACGGGCGTCTTGCCAGTGGTGCTGAAAACGAGGTCCTGCCCCTTAATCCGCGTCACCACGCGCAACGCCGCGCGCGCTGGCTCGGACAGCGCCACGACATGCGCCGCGCCGCGCTTCATCCGCGCGCCCGGTATGGTCCAAGTCGAGAGGTCGGCCGAGAGTTCCGACCACCGCATGGCCGCGACTTCCTCGCGCCGCGCCAGCGTCAGCAGCAGCACGCGGAACAACGGCCCCCAGGGCTCGCCCATGCCCTTCGCGGCGTTCCAGATACGCCCGACTTCCTCGGCAGACAGAACCCGCTCACGGGCCACGACACCGGCCGCGACGGGCACGCCAGAGAACGGGTTGCCGGGCAGGCGCCCGCGTTTCACGGCCCAGGTGTAGCAGGCGCGGCCATAGGCCAGCGTGCGGCCCGCCATGGCGGCGTGCCCGGCCTTCGTCAGCGCGTCGAGCACGGTCACAACCTCGGCCTTGGACAGTTTCGCGGCGGGGCGGTTCAGGTGCTTGTCGAAGGCGTGCCGGATCGCGCGGACCGCCTCGGCGGCGTAGCGCGGGCGCTTGTGTGCCAGGTGCAGCGCGGCCCAATCGTCAACCAGCGTCGCGAGCGTGAGCGCGGCCTCGGCCTTTGCCGTCGCAGCGGCTTCGCGGCGTTCCTGCCGCACGGCGGCGGGATCGATGTTCTTCGCCACGTCGCCCAGGATCGTGCGGGCGGCCTCGCGCGCCTTTTCCAGCGTGATGCTGCCCCAGGTGCCAAGACGTTCCCGGCGCCGCTCGCCGGTCGCCCGGTCGGTCCAGCAGGCATAGAACGTCTTGCCCCCCGCCATCGCCCGCACGCGCAGCCCGCCAACCTCGGCATCGGATAGCCACGCCTCGCGCTTCCCGGTCGGGATGGTGAGCGCGGCAATCGCCTTTTCCGTCAATTTCGGCATCTTCGGCCCTTGATGCAGATCAAAATCTGCGGACCCCGTGCGGACCCCATGGGCGGGTCCGCAGTGGCGTCGCATGGCATCTTGATAAGCGGGCCTAGCCAGAAATGCTAGGGAATTTGCGGGGTTTGGCGATACTTGGCGGCTTGTGCGGACCCGAAAATGCTTACTCTTAATCAGCGGGTCCAAGGTTCGAGTCCTTGTGCGCCCACCACTCGCTTCGCGGCACCGCCTCAGCCGCCCTCTCCCTCGCCCCCCAGGCCGAGCCGCCGCATCCGCTCCCACAGCGTCGTGCGCGACACGCCGAGCACCCTGGCCGCGTCCTGTATGCGCCCCGCGCAGCGCGCCAGCACGCGGCGGATGTGCTCGCGCTCCGCCGCCTCCCGCGCTGCCGCCAGCGATAGGTCGTCATCCGGCTCGCCGGCCGCCGCCGGCACGGCATCGGGAAAGAGGTCCGACGGCTCCAGCAGCGCCGCCGGCGCCAGCACCGCCGCGCGCTCGATCCGGTTGCGCAGCTCCCGCACATTGCCGGGCCAGCCATGCGCGAGCAGCGCGCGCTCCGCCGCCGGTGACAGGCTCCGCCCCGCATGCGCGGCGAGGAACAGCCGCGCGAGGTCCGGCACGTCCTCCGGCCGGTCGCGCAGCGGCGGCACCACCAGCTCCACCACCGCGAGCCGGAAGTACAGGTCCTGGCGGAAGCGCCCCTCCGCCACCCGTGCCTTCAGGTCGGCATTCGTCGCGGCCAGGATGCGCGCGTGCAGCGGGATCTCGCGCTCCCCGCCCACGCGGAGGAACCGCCGGTCCTCGAGCAGCCGCAGGAGCTTCGCCTGCGACTCGGGCGCCAGCTCCGCCAGCTCATCCAGCAGCAGCGTCCCCTCACCCGCCCGTTCCGCCGCGCCGATGCGCCGGGCGGCGGCGCCGGTGAAGGCCCCCTTCTCATGGCCGAAGACCTCGCTCTCCAGCAGGTCCCGCGGGATGGCGGCGCAATTCAGCGCGACGAAGGGCGCCGCCGCGCGCGGCCCACGCGCATGGATCGCGCGCGCCGCCACCTCCTTGCCCGCGCCGCTCTCGCCGATCAGCAGCACCGACGCATCCACCGTCGCCAGCCGGCCGATCGCCGCCTGCATCGCCTGCATGGGCGCCGAGCGCCAGCCCGGCCCGGCGGCCTCGGGTGCGGCCTGCGCCGCCTCCGGCGCGGCCAGCGCCGCCACGCGGTCCAGCACCGCCTGGATGTCGAAGGGCTTGCTCAGGTAGTCGTCGGCGCCCGCGCGCATCAGCCGTACCGCCTGCTCGACGCCGCCATAGGCCGTCATGGCGACGACCGGCACGGCGCCCAACTCGGGAATCAGCCGCGTGATGAGCGCCTCGCCCGATCCGTCCGGCAAGCGCATGTCGCACAACACGAGCGACGGCCTCGGCCCACGGCGCAGCAGCGCCTCCCCCTCGGCCAGGCTGCGCGCCCAGCGCACGCCGATGCCCTCAAGCTTCAGGCGCTGCGCGATGGAGGCGCCCAGCACCTCGTCATCCTCGATCAGCACCACCTCGCGCCCGGCGCTCATGCCTCGATCTCCTGCGACCGTGGCGGCAGGCGGATGGCGATGGCGGTGCCGCCGCCCGCGACGCTGTCCACCGCGATCCGCCCGTCGAGCCGGCCAAGCTGCGCCATGACGACGCCGAGCCCGAGCCCCTGCCCGGCCGTGGCTCCGCCATCCAGCCGGGCGCGCGCCTCGGGTGGCAGGCCGGCGCCCTCATCCACCACCTCGACCAGCAACTCGCCCCCCTGCTCGATGCGCGCGGCGAAGCGCACGCGCCCGCCGGCCGGGCTGGCAGCGACGGCGTTCAGCAGCAGGTTCAGCAGCGCCTGGCGCACCGCCAGCGCATCGGTCGGGAAGGGCTCGTCGAGCGCCATGTCCCAGTCCAGCGCGACGCCACGCCGCCGCGCCTCCGGCGCCAGCAGCAGCCGCAGGTCATCGAGGTCGCGCGGCGCGAGCGGCCGCGCCGCCGCCTCCCCACGATGCATCGCGAGCGTCGCCTGGACCACGCCTTCGATCTGCCGCAGCCCGCGTTCCACCAGGCCGAGAGCCTCGGCCCGCGCCTCGGCATCCGCGCCGAAGCGGCGCGCGGTGTCGATCGCGGTCAGCATGCCGGCCAGCGGGTTGCGCACCTCATGCGCGACCGTCGCCGCGAGCCGCCCGAGCACGGCTGCCTGTTCCTGCTCGGCCAGCCGGGCGGCCAGGCGCTCGCGCTCGGTCAGCCGCGCCGTCATCAGGTCGAAGGCTTCGGCAAGGCGCCCGGCCTCGGTGCGGGGCGCCGGGCGCAGCGCGGCCGGCAGGGGCGCGAAATCCCCCGCCCCCGCACGGTCGAGCCCGCCCGCCAGCGCCACGAACGGCCGCAGCGCGCGGCGCGTCAGCAGCCCCGCCAGCAGCGCCGCCAGCCCGCCCAGCAGCAGGTCGAGGCCGAGCAGCCCGAGTTCGAGCCGCCGTCGCCGCTCCACCGCCGCCGAGAAGTCGAGCTTCGCCGCGATGACGGCGCCGCCCGCCTCTGGCAGGGCGCGCTGCGCCCAGGCGGTCCCGCCCCCCGCTCCGCGCAGCCAGGCTTCGCCAGGGATGCCCCGGCTGAGCGGCACGGGGAAGGCCGGGTCCTCCGGCAGGCCAGCCTCGGCCAGCAGCGTGCCGTCCGGCCGCGCCACCACGAGGCGACGTTCCCGCACCCCCTGCTGGAAGCCGAGTGCGCGGCCGAGCGCCGCGGCCAGTGCCTGCTCGCCGCCCTCGGCCAGCGCCGGCACCACCGCGGCGGCCAGACCGTCCAGGTAGACTTGGCCGAGCCGCGCCGCCTGCCGTTCGGCATCGGCCGAGAGCGCGCGCACCGCCACCTGCGTCGTCAGCACGGCCGCGAGGAAGGCGCAGGCGCCCGCGATGAGCGGCAGGCGCGTCGCCAGCGGCAGGTCGGCGAAACGGCGGAGGAACGGTCGCACCGCTTCTCTATGCGACGACGCGCAGCGTCATGCCAGCAGCCCCATGCGTTGACCCGTCAAGCCGTCGCGCGGCGGCCGGCATGTCGTTCGTTTCGCGCGCAGCCGCCACACCGGACCCCATCGAAACGGGCTTCAACGGACGCCTGTCATCCCTGCGCGCGGATGCGTCGGGCGGTTCGGCCTGCGGCGTCAGGCCAGCATCACCGCCGCGGCCTCGGCGCGGAGCGCACGACGGGCGCCGCGCTCGTCGGATGCGCGGTGCAGCACCAGCAGGTCCGGACGGTCCCCCGGCACCACCGGAGCATGGTCGGGGTGCAGCAGGCCGGGCAGCGCCTCCACCTCGCGGCCATGCGCCTCGGCCAGGGCCAGCGCCTCGGCCCGCGCCGCCTCGGCACCGGGCAGGTCAAGGGCTGCGATCACGAGCCGCGCCTCCTGCGCCAAGCCGAGGGCAAGGAAGCGGGCGAAGGCGGCGCCCGCCTCGGCCGAGCCGTCCTGCAGCACGAGCACGCGGCGCGGCGCAGGCACGGCCGCCGCCAGCAGGAGCTGCGGGCCGAGGTTCAGCCGCGCGAGGCGCCGCGCCGCCTCCTCGGGCGCCAGCGCCTGGCCCTGGTCGAACCAGGCGCCGTCGGCCAGCACCGTGACATCGTGATGCGCGGCGGCCTGCGCCAGCACCGCCGTCGCGTCCCCTTCCTCATGCCGCAGCCGGCAGGGCAGGGCGAGCGCGCGGCATTCCTCCTCCATCTCGGCGGCGAGCGCGGCGGCGGCGGTACGTGCGGCGGCCAGACGATGCGCCGAAAGCCGCTTCGCCCAGTGCAGCCCGCCGACCGGCACGGGACCCGTGCGTTCCAGCGTCGGCAGGCAGAGGAGGCTGAGCAGCGTGACCTCCGCCGCGCTGGCGCGCAGCGCGCGGAGTGCCGCGGCGAGGCGCGGCGCCGCATCGGGCCCGCCGGCCAGCGCCAGCAGTAAGCGGCGCGGCGCGGCGGGTGCGACGGCAGGCGCGCGTTGCGGGGCGGCATTGCCGAAGGTCAGCACGGACATGGCGGTATCCTCCCGGTTGGGTGCGGCGTGCCGCGCGGCGCGGGGCACGCGCGCGGGGTCGATGTCGAAGACACGGCGGGCGAGCACGCCCTGCAGCTGGTCGGTGAAGGTGCCGGCCCACATCGGCGCGCCGCCGACATAGGCCGCGCGACCGAGCGCATGCGACGCGACCGGCGTCGTCACCAGCAGGAAGGCCAGGATGAGCACAACGCGCATCCATGCCCCCGCATCGCCGAAGGCGAAGCCGGCACCGAGCAGCACCATCCCGGTGCCGACCACGCCCGCCTTGGTGGCGGCATGCATCCGCAGGAAGGCATCCGGCAGCCGCGCGACGCCGATCGCGGCGACCAGCGCGACGGCGGAACCCGCGAGCAGCAGCAGGGCGGCGAGCATCTCAGTCATCGCCCGCCTCCCGCGCCGAGGCGCGCTCGATGAAGGCGGCGACGCCGATCGCGCCGACGAAGCCGACCAGGCCGAGGCCGAGCGCGATGTCGAGCAGCGCGAGATGGCCCGAGGACAGCGCCATCAGCGCGGCCGACGCGACGGCCAGCAGGCCGAGCAGGTCCATGGCGACCGCGCGGTCCGCGACGCCCGGGCCGCGCAGCATGCGCCAGCCCGTGAGCGCGACCGCGGCGCCGATCATGAGCGCGGAGAGGGTGACGGCAACCTCGATCATGCGAGCACCCTCCGTGTCGCGCGCTCGAAGCCGTCGCGGATGCCGGCGGCGACCTCCTCCGGCGTCCCGGCGTCCATCGCGTGGACGAACAGCGTGCGGCGGTCCTCCGAGACGTGCAGAGCGGTCGTGCCGGGCGTCAGCGTGACCATGTCGGCCAGCAGCGTGATCCCGGCATCCGAGCGCAGCTCGATCGGCACGGCGACGATGGCGGAGCGCGCGCGGATCTTGGGCGAGAGCGTCGCGCGCAGCACCTGCCAGGCGGACAGCGCGAGTTCCTTGAGGAACAGCAGGCCGAGCGCGACCCAGGCGAGCAGGTTCCAGGGGCGGGGCGTGGTCATCGGGTACCTCCGAGCACGGCGGCGATGTAGGCGTCGCGGCTGGCGAGCTGCTCCCCCGCCGCCATCGCGAAGGCGGCGAAGGGTTCGGTCCACAACCCGATGGTGAGCGTCACGAGGCCGAGCGCCGCGACGGGCGCCAGCATCAGCGCGCGCGTCGTGCCGGTGAGCGCCAGCGCCGGCGGCGCATCGGCGGGCGCCGCCTTCCAGAACGCCTCGAGCCAGATCTTGAGCATCGAGTAGAGCGTCAGGATGCCGACCGCGAGCGCGACGGCCGAGAGCCAGAAGGCGCCCGCCTCGAAGCCCGACTGCACCACCACGAACTTGCCCCAGAAGCCCGAGAGCGGCGGCAGCCCCGCGAGCGAGAGCGCCGGGATCGCGAACAGGATCCCGAGCCAGGGGTCGCGCTTCCACAAGCCCCCCAGATGCGCCAGCGAATACGAACCGCCGGCGCGGCGGATCGCGCCCGCCACCAGGAACAGGTTCGCCTTCACGACGATGTGGTGGAGGATGTAGATGACCGCGCCGGCCAGCGCGAGCGGCGTCGCCAGCGCGAGGCCCACCAGCATGTAGCCGATCTGGCTGATGATGTGGAACGACAGGATTCGGCGGATGTCCCAGTGCGCCGCGGCACCCAGCACGCCGGTGACCATCGTCGCGGCCGCCACGCCGCCGACGATCCAGGGCATCCACTCCGTGCTGCCGGCGAAGACCAGGCCGAAGACGCGGATCATGGCGTAGACGCCGACCTTGGTGAGCAGCGCGGCGAAGATCGCGGCCACGGGTGCGGCGGCCGTGTGGTAGGCGGCCGGCAGCCAGAAGAACAGCGGGAAGACCGCCGCCTTGGCGCCGAAGGCCGCAAGCAGCAGGAAGGCGACGGCGCCGACCGCGCCCTCGTTCTCGACGCCCGGCAGCTTCCGCGCGAGGTCCGCCATGTTGAGCGTGCCGGTCAGCCCGTGCAGCAGGCCGACGGCGATGAGGAACACGGTCGTCGCGACCAGGTTCAGCATCACGTACTTAACGGCGGCGTCGAGCTGTTCCCGCCCGCCGCCCATCACGAGCAGGCCGAAGGAGGCGATCAGCATCACCTCGAACCAGACGTAGAGGTTGAACAGGTCGCCCGCCAGGAAGGCGCCGCAGACGCCCATGACCAGCGCGGCCAGCAGCGGGTGCCAGCCCTCGGCCTCGCGCTGCGCGCTGTCCTCGGCCTGCGCATAGACCGCGGTCGCGGCGTACATGATGGCGGTGATCGCGACCATCGCGGCGGCGAGCAGGTCGGCCACCAGCGTGATGCCGAAGGGCGCCGGCCAGTCACCCATCTGGGAGGCGACGACGCCGCGCTCCATCACGCGCGCCACCAGCAGGCCGGCGGCGACGAGCAGCGCGGCGGCGGCGACGAAGGTCACGGCGCGTTGCGCCCGCACGCGGCCCCATAGCGCGGCCGAGAGCGCGCAGGCCAGCATCGGGACCAGGATCGGCAGGATGAGCAGCCAGTCGGTGCGGGACGCCATCACGCGGCCCTCCTCGATGCGACGGCGGCCATCGCGGACGCGGGCTCGGCCGCCGCCGCGGCGACCGGATCGGTCGCGGGCAGGCCGGGGGGCTCGGAGTCGCGCAGCGCCTCGGCGTCCAGCTCGCCCGTCGCCTCGTGCGTCGCCCAGGCGAGCACCAGCGCGAAGGCCATGAGGCCGAGCGAGATGACGATCGCGGTCAGCACCAGCGCCTGCGGCAACGGGTTGGCCGCGCCCGCCGCGAGCGCCTGCGCGCCGGGCGCCACCAGCGGCGGTGCCGTGCCGAGCACCCGCCCGCCCGCGAAGATCGCGAGGTTGGCGGCGTTGCCCAGCAGGAGCAGGCCCAGGATCATGCGCGGCAGGGAGCGCGCCAGCAGCAGCCAGGTCGCCGCGGTGAGCAGCACGCCGAACAGGATGGCGAGAAGCAGTTGCACCGCTCAGTCCTCCAGCACCGGCAGGAGGAAGCCGAGCGCGAAGCCCACCACCACCAGGTAGACACCGATGTCGAAGACCAGCGCGGTGCCGATGGGCAGCGCCCCGATCCATTGCTGCGTCAGGAACGGCTCGCCATGCACCAGCAGAGCCGGCAGCCCGGCCGCGATGCCGAGCAGCAGCCCGATGCCGCCGATCGCGATCGGATCGAGCCGGATCAACCGCCGCGTCGCGGCCGAGCCGAGCGCGATGGCATGGAAGCCAAGCCCGATCGCGCCGATCAGCCCGCCGATGAAGCCGCCGCCGGGCTCGTTGTGCCCGCGGAGCAGGACGAACACCGACAGCGGGATGGCGAAGGCGAGCAGGTAGCGCGCCGAAACGCCGAGGATCAGGCTGTCCTTCACGACCGTGCCTCCCTGGTCTTCATGCGGCGGAACAGCACCGCGGCGGCCAGCGCCGCGATGGCGAGCACCGCAATCTCCCCCAGCGTGTCGAGGGCGCGGAAATCCACCAGGATCACGTTGACGACGTTGCGTCCCCGCGCCTCCGGCACCGCGGCCGCGCCCATCCATTCGGGCAGCGACGGGTCGAAGGGCACCGAGAGCACGGCCAGCAGGATCAGCGTGCCGGTCAGGCCGACGAAGCCCGCGAGCGCGGCGTCGCGCCGCCATTCGCCGCGCCGGCGCTGGTCGAGCCTGCGGAAGGGCAGCCGCGCCAGCACGCCGAGGATCAGCACGACCGCGATCACCTCCACGGTGAACTGCGTGAAGGCGAGGTCCGGCGCGCCGAGCGCCAGGAACAGCAGCCCGACGCCGAAGCCGACCAGCCCCGCCGCCATGAGCTGCGCGACGATGCCCGGCAGCAGGCAGGCCGCGAGCGCGCCGGCCGCGACCAGCAGGCCGAGCACGAGATGCGCGAGCCCCGGCAGCGGGTCGAGCGACGGCCACGCGACCCCGCCTTCGGCCACCAGCACCGTGAGCGCACCGCCGAAGGTCACGATAAGGGAAGCGGCGATGTAGAAGCGGAGGCTTCCGGTCTGGATGTGCCGCGTCTGCCAGGCGGCGATGCGCCCCAGCGCGATGAGCATGCGCGCGTAGAGGCGGTTGGGCCCGTGCGTGTCCAGCGCCTCGATCCCCGCCAGCGCCGGCTGCACCCGCGCCCAGCCGAGATAGAGCGCGATGCCGAGCGCGAAGGTCGCGAGCGAGAGGTAGAAGACGATGGTGAAGCCGTGCCAGAGCACGAGCTTCGCCTCGGTCGGGCGGCCGAGGATGGCCGCCGCCGCGGGCTCGACCAGCGCATCGGCGATCAGCCAGGGCATCAGGCCGAAGGCGGTGCCGAGGACGGCCAGGAGCACCGGCCCGGCCAGCATCGCGACGGGCGGGTCATGGGGCGCGCGTGGCGTCGGCGCCGGGCGGCCGAGGAAGGGCCGCGCCGCGACGACGCCCGCGACCACCACCATGGCCGCGTTTACCGCCAGCGCGACCAGCGGGAGCAGCCCCGCGGTCCCGAGCTTCGCCTCGTACAGCAGCTCCTTGGCGACGAAGCCGATGAAGGGCGGCAGCCCGGCCATGGACAGCGCGCCGAGCCCGGCGACAACGGCCGTGACAGGCATGGCGCGCATGAGGCCGCGCAGCCGCGTCGCGTCCCGCGTGCCGGTCTCGTGGTCGATGATGCCGGCCACCAGGAACAGGCACGCCTTGTAGAGCGCGTGCACCAGCAGCACGACGACGGCGGCGGTGGCCGCCAGCGGGTTCTCGAGCCCGATCAGCACCACCAGCGTGCCGAGCGCGACCACGGTCGACCAAGCGAGCACGCGCTTGAGGTCGGTCTCGCGCAGCGCCAGCACCGCGCCGGTCAGCATGGTCATGGTGCCGGCGCCGACCAGCAGCGACTGCCAGAAGGGGTCGTCCTGGAAGGCCGGGTTGAGCCGCGCCAGCAGGTAGACGCCGAGCTTCACCATGGTCGCCGAATGCAGGTAGGCCGAGACAGGCGTCGGCGCCGCCATGGCGTTCGGCAGCCAGAAATGCAGCGGCCATTGGGCGCTTTTCGCGAAGCAGCCGGTGGCGACCAGCAGCACGATCCAGGGGGTGAAGGCGTGGCCGGCCAGCGCCTCCGGCCGGGCCAGGATATCGCTGATGCGGAAGGTGCCGGCGGCCGAGCCCAGCAGCAGCATCCCCGCCAGCAGCGCGAGCCCGCCGCCCACCGTCACCAGCAGCCCCTGCTGCGCGGCGCGGCGCGCTTCCGGGGATTCGGACTTGAAGCCGATCAGCAGGAAGGAGGCGAGCGAGGTCAGTTCCCAGAAGACGAACAGCGTGATGAGGTCGTCGGCCAGCACCGCGCCGATCATCGCCGCCATGAACAGGCTGAGCGTCGCCAGGAAGCGATGCAGCTTCGCCTCATCCTTCATGTAGGTGGCGGCATAGAGGAAGACGCCGGCGCCGATGCCGGTGATGAGCAGCAGCATCAGCCGCGACAGCCCATCCAGGTTCCAGGCCAGCGCGATGCCGAGCGTCGGGATCCAGGGTAGGCTGCCGGTCGACCCTGCCGGCATGGCGAGCAGCAGCGCGAACAGGCCGGCGGGCAGCAGCGCGAAGGCGGGCGCGAGAGACGGCCGGCGGCACAGCAGAAGGCCCGCGACGGGCACCGCAAGCAGCGGCAGGAGGACAAGGGCGAGCACGATCATGCCCGACACAGCCGCAATCGCCGTGCCATCGCGCGACGCACGCCGTTTCAACGACTTCGGGCGATCACCCCGTCCGGCGCGTCCGGAATTCCGAACATGCGGCGCCGCGATGTCCGCGAAGCCGGACGGCGCCGATCAGCCGCAGGTGATCCGCAGCACCCTGCCGCCGGCGACGATCACGGTCGCGCGATCCGGCCGCCAATCCTGCGTCATCGGGCTGTCCGGCGCGCCGGTGCGGATGGTCCGGATGCCGGGCATGGCGCGCAGCGCGGCGAGCACATCGGCCTCCGCCCCGCCGATCAGCGCGGGGAAGGCCGTCGCGTGGCGGGCGCAGCCGTCCTCGGCCGCGGCGGGCCCGATCCCGGCCAGCGCCGCGGCCAGGAGGACCGCCCCGCGCGGCATCACCGGGCCGGCGGCGGGTGCGTCGCCCACCAGTGCCGCGCGATGTCGGCGCGGCGGCAGACCCAGACATCCTTCTCCCGCGCCACACGCGCGAGGAAACGCTGCAGCGCCGCCGCCCGTCCCGGTCGCCCCACCAGGCGGCAATGCAGCCCGACCGACATCATCTTCGGTGCGCCGGCGCGGCCCTCGGCCAGCAGCACCTCGAACGCATCGGTCAGATGGCGTTCCCAGCCCGACGGGTCGCCGAAGCCGGGCGGCACCGCGTATTTCATGTCGTTGTTGTCGAGCGTGTAGGGGATGACGAGGTGCGGCTTGCCCGCCGCCGTCACGTAATGCGGCAGGTCGTCGTCATAGGCGTCGGAATCGTACAGGAAGCCGCCATGCTCGGCGACGAGCCGGCGCGTGTTCGGGCTGATCCGCCCGGTGTACCAGCCGACCGGGCGGCTGCCTGTCAGGCGCTCGATCGTCGCGACGCAGCGCGCAATTTCGGCGCGTTCGGCCGCCTCGTCCATGCCGTGGTAGTCGATCCAGCGCCAGGCATGGGAAGCGACCTCGTGCCCCGCCGCGGCGAAGGCGCGCGCGGCCTCGGGGTTCAGTTCCAGCGCGCGGCCGACGCCGTAGACGGTCAGCGGGAAGCCGTGCGCGCCGAAGGCGCGCAGCACGCGCCAGACGCCGGCGCGCGCGCCGTAGTCGAACTGGGATTCGACGGTGCGGTTGCGCTCGCCCAGCACGGGCGATCCGCCGGGGACCTCGTGCAGATAGAGCTCGCTGCCGGCATCGCCGTTCAGCACGGTGTTCTCGCCGCCTTCCTCGTAGTTCAGCACGAAGGAGAGGGCGAGCTTCGCCTCGCCCGGCCATTGCGGGTCGGGCGGGGTCGGGCCGTAGCCCAGGAAGTCGCGGGGGTAGTCGGTCTCGGCGGCGAGGAGATGGGGCTTGCTCATGCACGGGAGCCTGCCCGGCACCTCCACGCCGTTCAAGCGGCCAGGCGCCCGGTCACGCCGCGGCGCGTCGGCCGAGGGCGCCGGCCCTCGCCGCCCAGCCCTGCGCGACGGGGCTGCCCTCCTTCGCCGCGAGCCGCTCGGCCACCATCGCCTCGGCCATGGCGCGGTCGCCGGCGCGGACCGCCGCCTCGCAGAGGGTCCATGACACCACGTCCCGCTGCGCGTGGCTGCCGCCGAAGCGATTGGCGATGCCGCGCACCGGCAGGATGTGCCCGAGCGACCCGGCGTAATCCCCTGCCCCGAAGGCGGCGAGTCCGCGCGCCAGCGGCAGGCCGACCTCGCGCGACATCATTGCGTTGGTCCCCTGCCCTGCCGCCGCGCGTTCCAGCGTGGCGAGCACCGCGCGCTGCGCCGCGACGTCATCGGTGCCGACGAAGACCATCATCGCGTGCACGTCGTTGAAGGCGTAGAGGCCGTCTTCGATCCGGGCACCCCAGGCCTCGGCCAGCTTCGTCCAGCGGTCGCCCACGTCGTGGCCGAGCACCCAGAGCCGCCAGAGCAGCGCCGAGCCGTCCACCGCCTCGAGCGCCTGGCCGAAGCCGCCGGCGGAGATTCGCTCGTCGAACAGGGCGAGCGCCCCGGCAATGTCGCCCTGCTCGACGCGGAACAGCGCCAGGTGCCACCAGTTGTGGTAGGCGAACAGACTGTCGGGAGCCCAGCCCGGCGCCGTGTCCCACAGGAACTCCGACCCCTCGGCCGCACGGCCCTGCATCTCCATCACATGAGCGACCGCGTGTGCGGCCCAGCCGTCGCGGCGATCGAGCCCAACCGCCTCCCGGCCGGCTGCCTCGGCGCGCGCGAAGTCGCCGCACTCCTCGAGGCCGAACGCATGCATGCCGAGCAAGTAGCCATAGCCCGGCATGTCGCGGCTCCAGCGCGGCATGACGCGCGCGACCCGGTCACGCACCATCTGGCTCTGCCCGAGGAAGAAGTCGCCGATCTGCGCGAGCTGCACGGCAAGCAGGTCGGCGGGGTTCTCGATCGCCGCAAGGCCCCAATGCTCGGTCGCCGCGGAGAGGTCGCCCTCGGCCCAGGAACGGGCCGCGGCGATGTAGCGACGCTCGCGCGGGTTGGCACGCCGGGCCAGCGCCTCGGCCTTCGACAGGCTCGCCTGCAACTCCGCGTCGAACGCCTTGTCGGCCGCGGTGGCGATGATGCCTGCGCGCGCCGCATGCGCCATGACGCAGTCCGGCGCCTCGGCGATGATTGCATCGAGGTCGGCAATGGGATCGATCTGGTAGGTGTGGAACTTTGAAAATGCCGCATCGAGCTTCGCGGCAGAAGCGGCATTGCAGGATAGCGGATTACCGCGGATGTCGGTGGTCATGGCGCCGGCTCCTTGTCTTGGATTGACGACCATCTTGTCGCGCCGATCGGTCCGACCGCTCTAGGCGTCCTATGGTACGGCTGACGGCAATTCCGAAAATGTCCATTTATCAAAACGTTGAGGACAGGACGGGAGCTCCCGTGATTCCGGATCGTGATCCTTCGCACAGCATGCCTGCACCTGCGGTACAGTTCGATCCATGCGCGCCAACATGAAGACCCGGGAAAACGCCCGCGAACGCCTTCTGGACCTCGCCGAGACCGCGGTGCTGCAGAAGGGATTCGGGGCGACATCCATCGACGAGCTGATCGCCGGCGCCGGCATCTCGAAGAGCGGCTTCTTTTACCACTTCCGGGACAAGGGCGAGCTCGCGAAGGCGTTGCTGGCCCGGTACGTCGAGCGAGACCGCGCCATCCTGGACGACCTGTTCGCCCGCGCCGACGCGCTGAACGACGACCCGCTGCATGGCTTCCTGGTCGGGCTGATGCTGTTCGCCGAGATGATGGCGGAAATGACCGAAGTGCATCCGGGCTGCATGGTCGCCGCCGTATGCTACCAAGAGCAGCTCTTCGATCGCGAGATCCAGGACATGAACGGCGCCGCCGTGCTCTCCTGGCGCACGCGGTTCCGTGAGCGGCTGGACCTCATCGCCGCCCGTTATCCCCCGCGCATCGAAGTGGATCTCGAAGCGCTCGCGGACATGCTGTCGGTCATGGTGGACGGCGGCATCACCATCTCGAAGGTCCTACGGGACCCAAAGCTGCTCGCGCGCCAGGTGCTGCTCTACCGGTCATTCATCCGCGCGGTCTTCCTTGACGCATAAAGGAAGGGCGCCGCGCGTGGCTCAAGGAGGACAACGATGAGCGCATCCTCGCGACACGATGCCTGGCAGGCCGGCGAAAGCTACGACGCCTACATGGGGCGATGGAGCCGGGTGGTCGCGGAGCCCTTCCTCGGCTGGCTCGCGGCGCCGGCGGAAGCGGATTGGCTAGAGGTCGGATGCGGCACCGGCGCGCTGTCGGGCGCGATCCTCGCGCGCTGCGCACCGCGCAGCCTGATCGGCATCGATCCGTCCGAGGGTTTCGTCGCGACGGCGCGGCGCAACGTGCCAGATGCGCGCGCGAGCTTCGAGGTCGGCGACGCGCAATCCCTGCGGCTGCACGACGCGAGCCGCGATGTCGTTGCCTCGGCGCTCGTGTTGAACTTCGTGCCGGATCGCGGCAAGGCCTTGGCCGAGATCCGGCGCGTGCTGCGCCCCGGCGGCCTGCTCGGATTCTACGTCTGGGACTATCCAGGCGGCGGCATGGGCTTCATGCGCGCCTTCTGGACGGCGGCCGCGGCGCTCGACCCGGCGGCGGGGGAGTTGACTGAGGACCGCCGCTTCCCCTTCTGCACGCAGGAGGATCTCGCCGCGCTGGCCTGGTCGGCCGGCCTGCAGGACGTGGAAGCACGGGCCATCGAGGTACCGACGGCGTTCCGCGACTTCGACGACTACTGGCGGCCCTTCACGCTTGGGGCCGGACCGGCGCCTGGCTATTGCGCGAGCCTCGAGCCGGCGCGGCGCGAAGCCCTGCGGGCGCGGCTGGAACAGGACCTGCCACGCGCCGCGGATGGCTCGATCCCCCTGATGGCGCGCGCCTGGGCCATCAAGGCCCGCAACGCCTGACAGCGGGGCACAGAAAAAAGCGCCGGAGGGTTCCCCCTCCGGCGCCTAACATGGCTGCCTGCCCGGCAGGGTCAGTTCTTCGCCTTGTCGACCAGCGCAGACTTCTTGATCCAGGGCATCATGGCGCGGAGCTTCTCGCCCACTTCCTCGATGCGGTGCTCGGCCAGGCGCCGGCGCGTCGCCTTGAAGGACGCCTGGTTCACCTTGTTCTCGAGCATCCAGTCGCGCGCGAAGCGGCCGGACTGGATGTCCTCCAGCACGCGCTTCATCTCGGCCTTGGTCTCCGAGGTGATGATGCGCGGGCCGGTCACGTACTCGCCGTACTCGGCGGTGTTGCTGATCGAGTAGTTCATGTTCGCGATGCCGCCCTCGTAGATCAGGTCGACGATCAGCTTCACCTCGTGCAGGCATTCGAAATACGCCATCTCGGGCGCGTAGCCGGCTTCCACCAGCGTCTCGAAGCCGGCCTTGATGAGTTCCACCAGGCCACCGCAGAGCACGACCTGCTCGCCGAACAGGTCGGTCTCGCATTCTTCCTTGAAGGTCGTCTCGATCACGCCCGAGCGCCCGCCACCGATGGCCGAGGCATAGGACAGCGCGATCTCGAGCGCATTGCCCGACGGGTTCTGGTGCACGGCCACGAGGCACGGAACGCCGCCGCCCTTCTGGTATTCGCCCCGCACGGTGTGGCCCGGGCCCTTCGGCGCGATCATGAACACGTCGATGTCCGGGCGCGGGTCGAGCAGGTTGAAATGCACGTTGAGGCCATGCGCGAAGGCGAGCGCCGCGCCCGGCTTCATGTTGGCGTGCAGGTGGTCGCGATAGAGGTCGCCCTGCAGCTCGTCGGGCGTCAGCACCATCACGACATCGGCCCAGGCGGCGGCCTCGGCGGGGGTCATGACCTGGAAGCCGGCGGCCTCCGCCTTCTTCCAGGACCCGCCGGGGCGAAGGCCGATCGCGACCTCCTTCACGCCTGAATCGCGCATGTTCATCGCGTGGGCGTGGCCCTGGCTGCCGAAGCCGATGACCGCGACCTTGCGGCCCTTGATCAGGTTCACATCCGCATCGCGGTCGTAGTAGACGCGCATGATCGCGCTCTCCCTTTTCCCTACTGGTCGTCCAATACGCTCAGTTCAGTCCGCGCGTCCCGCGCGCGATCGCCACCGCCCCCGTGCGCGACACCTCCGCCAGCCCGATCGGCCGCATCAGCGCGCAGAAGGCGTCGATCTTCTCGCCATTGCCGGTCATCTCGAAGACGAAGCTCTCGGTCGTCGCATCCACCACGCGGGCGCGGAAGGCGTCCGCCAGGCGCAGCGCCTCCACCCGGTCGTCGCCCTTGCCAACCACCTTGATGAGCGCGAGTTCGCGCGTCAGGTGCGGCCCTTCCGTCGTGAGGTCCGACACCTTGTGCACCGGCACTAGGCGGTCGAGCTGCGCCTTGATCTGCTCGATCACCATCTCGGTGCCGCTCGTGACCACCGTGATGCGGCTGATCCGTCCGGTCTCGTCGACGGGCGCCACGGTCAGGCTGTCGATGTTGTAGCCGCGGCCCGAGAACAGGCCGATCACGCGCGCCAGCACGCCGGCCTCGTTCTCCACCAGCACGGCGATGGTCGCCGCGCGCTGCGCGTTTCCGTTGTCAGACATCTCGCGCGCCTCAGACCAGGACCTTGCCTTCGTCGGTGACGCCGGCGACGCCACCCTCCTGCTCCGGCCCCAGGATCATCTCGTTGTGCGCGGCACCCGACGGGATCATGGGGAAGCAGTTCTCGTCCTTGGCCACGCAGATGTCGGCGATGACGGGCTTGTCGATCGCGATCATCTCGCGGATCACGCGGTCAAGGTCGGAGGCGTCCGTCGCGCGCATGCCGACGGCATGGAAGCTTTCCGCCAGCTTCACGAAGTCGGGCAGCGCCGCGGAATAGCTCTCGGAATACCGGCCGCCATGGAGCAGTTCCTGCCACTGGCGGACCATGCCCATGTACTCGTTGTTCAGGATGAACACCTTCACCGGCAGCCGGTACTGCGCGAGCGTGCCCATCTCCTGGATGTTCATGAGGATCGAGGCCTCGCCGGCGATGTCGATGACCAGCGCGTCGGGATGCGCGATCTGCACGCCCATCGCCGCCGGCAGCCCGTAGCCCATGGTGCCGAGCCCGCCCGAGGTCATCCAGCGGTTCGGCTGCGCGAAGCCGAAATACTGCGCCGCCCACATCTGGTGCTGGCCGACCTCGGTCGTGATGAAGGTCTCGCGCCTCATCTCCTGCGTGATCTCATAGAGGCGCTTGACCGCGTGCTGCGGCTTGATGATGCGCCCTTCCTGCCGGTAGCGCAGGCAGTCCTTGGCGCGCCATTCGTCGATCCGGCGCCACCAGGCGGTCAGCGTCGCCTTGTCCTGGCCGGCGCCGTCCTCCTTCCACGCCGCGATCAGGGCCGCGAGCACCCGGCCCGCATCGCCCACGACCGGCACGTCCACCGGCACGTTCTTGTTGATCGAGGACGGGTCGATGTCGACGTGGATCTTCTTCGAGTCCGGCGCGAAGGCATTGAGCCGCCCGGTCACGCGGTCATCGAAGCGCGCGCCGATGTTCAGCATGACGTCGCAGCCATGCATCGCGAGGTTCGCCTCGTAGGTCCCGTGCATCCCCAGCATGCCGAGGAAGAGCGGGTCGCCCGCCGGATAGGCGCCGAGCCCCATCAGCGTGTTGGTGCAGGGAAAGCCCGTCATGCGCACGAATTCGCGCAGCAGCGCCGACGCCTCGGGCCCGGAATTGATGACGCCGCCGCCGGCGTAGACGATCGGCCGCTTCGCCCCCTTCAGCAGCGCGACTGCCTTGCGGATCTGCTCGGGGCAGGGTTCCGTCCGCGGGCGATAGGACCGGTGCGGCGTGGTCGGCGCATCCGAATAGGGCGCCTTGTTGATCAGGATGTCCTTCGGCAGGTCGATCACGACCGGGCCGGGGCGGCCCGACTTCGCGACGTAGAAGGCTTCGTGCATGACGCGCGCGAGGTCGCCGGGCTTCTTGACCAGGTAGTTGTGCTTGGTCGCCGGCCGCGTGATGCCGGTCGTGTCGGCTTCCTGGAAGGCATCGTTGCCGATCAGGTGCGTCGGCACCTGGCCGGTCAGGCACACGACCGGGATGCTGTCCATCAGCGCGTCCACGAGCCCCGTCACGGCATTGGTCGCGCCGGGGCCGGAGGTGACCAGCACCACGCCCACCTTGCCGGTGGACCGCGCGTAGCCCTCGGCCGCATGCACCGCGGCCTGTTCGTGGCGCACCAGAATGTGGCGGATGGCGTTCTGCTGGAACAGCGCGTCATAGATCGGCAATACCGCGCCGCCGGGATAGCCGAAGATGACCTCGACGCCCTGGTCCTTCAGCGCGCGCAGGACGACCTCGGCACCCGACAGGGTCAGGGCTTCGGTGTTGGCGGGCATGGTGGCGGCGGACATCGCGTCGGGCTTCCTCTCGAGAACGGGCACCGCCCGCGAGGATGCCGCGGGCGAGGCGCGCTCCTTAGCCCCCTTGCTGCGCCGCGTCAACGCAGGCGATCAACAAAAGCGAAGCATTCCGCAAGAAAACTTGCCGATAATTGCGCCAGACCCGCGATACGCGCATGGATCGTATGCGTCCGGGACGGATTCGCCAGCGCGTGATGGCGGAACCAGGTCGCCTGGCGCTTCGTGTACTGCCCGGTATGCAGGATCGCCCGCCGCGACGCCTCGGCCAGCGCCATCCGCCCCGCCAGCACCGCCACCAGTTCCGGCACGCCATGCGCGCGCATCGCCGGCAAGGCGGGGTCGAGCCCGAGTGCCGCCAGCGCCCGGACCTCCTCGAGCGCGCCGGCCCCGAGCATGGCGTCCCACCGCGCGGCGATCGCGGCCCGCAGCGCATCGCGCGGCGGGTCGAGCAGCACGGCAGAGAACCGCCAGGGCGCCGGCCGGCCGCCCCCGCCCGCCTGCCAGGCCGCCAGCCCCCGCCCGGTGCCGCGCCAGACCTCGTAGGCGCGCGCCACGCGCTGGCTGTCGCCCGGGCGCAGCCGCGCCGCCGTCTCCGGGTCCGCCGCCGCGAGCCGGGCATGCAGCGCCGCCGGCCCGTCCTCGGCCAGCATCCGCCGCGCCTCCTCCCGCGCCGCCGCCGGCACGGGCGGGATGTCGGACAGCCCCTCGGTCAGCGCCGCGAGATACATCCCCGTCCCGCCGCAGAGGATCGGCAGCCGTCCCGCCGCGCGGGCATCGGCCATCGCGGCCAGCGCCGCGTCGCGCCACCACGCGACGCTCGCCGCCTCGGCCGCCGGGCGCACGCCATAGAGGCGGTGCGGCACGCGCGCCTCCTCCTCCGCCGTCGGGCGGGCAGTGAGCACGCGGAGCTCGCGATACACCTGCATGCTGTCGGCATTGATCACGGTGCCCGCGAAACGCTCGGCCAGCGCCAGCGCCAGCGCCGACTTCCCGCTCGCGGTCGGGCCCGCGACGATCAGCGCGGCCGGTTGATCCCCGGTCATGGCGCGGGCATACCGCGCTGCAGATGGAACACGTCCTCACCCTGGTGGCACCGCGCGGCGGGCTCTCCGCCGCCATGCTCCACACGGCGCGCGATGCGCTGGCCGCCCTCGGCGCCGCTGCCGGCACGCCGGACTGGCTCTCCCCGGAGGAAGCGGCCGACCTGCCCTTCGAGGGCCTGGCGCCCGAGCAGGCGGATGCGGCGGCGCGCGCGGCGCTGACCGGCCAGGCGGTCGACATCGTCGCGCTCGCCGCGCAGGGCCGCCGCAAGCGCCTGCTGATCGCCGACATGGACAGCACCATCGTCACGACCGAGACGCTGGATGAACTCGCCGGCCAGGCCGGCATCAAGGACCGCATCGCCGCCATCACGAAGCGGGCGATGAACGGCGAGCTCGACTTCGAGGGCGCGCTGCGCGAGCGCGTCGGCATGCTGGCCGGCCTGTCCTCCGAGGCGCTGCAGCGCACCTGGGAGGAGACGGCGCTGATGCCCGGCGCGCGCGAATTGGTCGCGACCATGCGCGCGAACGGCGCCCGCTGCGCGCTCGTCTCCGGCGGCTTCACCTTCTTCACCGGCCGCGTCGCCGACCTGGTCGGGTTCCACGAGCACCACTCCAACACGCTGATCGAGGCCGACGGCCGCCTCACCGGCCGTGTTGCCGAACCCATCCTCGGACGCAACGCCAAACTGGCGAACCTGAAGCGGATCGCGGCGGCGGAAGGCATCGGCCTCGACGCCACGCTGGCGGTGGGGGATGGGGCGAACGACCTCGACATGATCCAGGCCGCGGGGCTCGGCGTCGCGTTCCGCGCCAAACCGGTGGTGGCGGCGGCGGCGCGCGCGCGTGTCGATCATGGCGACCTGCGGGCGCTGCTGTTCGCGCAGGGCTACCGCGCGGCCGAGATCAGCGACGGCTGACGCATCGAGGGGGCCTTGCCCCCTCGAACTCCCCCACCAGGGGACGACGGTCCCCTGGACCCGCGGGGGCTTCGCGCAGCGGCCCCTAGCGCCAGCCCGGCGCCAGCACCCAACGCCCGTCGAAACGCTGCAGCAGGTCACGCGCGGGGTCCATGCCTGCCCGCGCGCGGGCCAGCGCCGCCGCGTCGCCCAGCACGTAGAAGGTCCGCGGCTCGTGCGCGCCCCGCTCCAGCACCGCGGCGACGCGCACGTTCACCGCCTCCACCGCGCGCGGGTCGAGCCGCGCGAGATAGACCGCATCGGTCTCGAGCCCGCGCGTCGCGGCATAGACCGCCACTTCTTCCCAGTTCGGCGCCTGCATGCCGGTCGGCACCACCCGCACGTAGGCGTAGCGGCCCGCCGCCTCGGCCCAGAAGGGGTCGGCGAGACGCAGCGACACGGTCGCCGGCTGCGGCGCGAAATAGTGATGCAGCCGCGCGAAGCCGGGGCGGAGATCGATCGCCTGCAGCATCAGCGCGGCGAACAGCGCCGCCCCCGCGCGCCGCGCGCCGAGCCGCGCCACCAGCGCCGCCGCCGCGCCGAACAGCGCGGCGTAGAGCACCGGCCAGAAGAAGCGCTCCGACGCGCGCAGCGCATCCGCCTGCGCCACGATGAAAGCCGGCAGCGGGATCACCTCGAATTCCCGCCCGCCGATCGCGACGCGATGCGTCACCGCCAGCAGCAGCAGTCCCGCGAGCACCAGCACCAGCGCCCAATGCCGCCGCAGCACGCCGCGCGGGCCGGTCGCCCAGGCGAGCGCGCCCGCCGCGAGCACCGCCAGGCCGCCGAGACCGGGATAGGAATTGCCGGCCTCGAGGTGATCGGCCGTCGCGATGTCGGGCAGGATCGCGCCCCAGTAGCCGCGGTCGAAGGGCGCCAGCAGATCAAGCTGCATCTTCCCGTAGCCGCCCCAGGTGCCGCCGAAGCCGCCGCCCAGCAGGAAGAAGCCGCCGGCCCAGAGCCCCGCGATGCCCGCAGCCGGCACGCCGATCGCCTCGGCGCCGATCAGCGCGCCGCCGCGCCGGTCCCGGTCCGCCGCGCGCGCCAGCCAGTCGGCGGCCCAGAGCGCGCCCACCATCGGCAGGAGGTAGGCCTGCACCAGCGCGGATGCCGCCAGCAGCGCCGCCCAGGCCGCCGCACGGCGCGGCCCCTGCCCCGGCACGACGCAGAGCCAGAGCCCCGCCAGCAGCAGGAACTGCCCGCCCAGCGCGAAATGCCCGCCAAGCCTGGCCAGCAGCAGCGGCTGCATCACGAACAGTCCCGCGGCGGCCAGACGCGCCATCGGCGCCTGCGTCACGCGCCCCATCAGCGCCCAGGCGAGCACCGCCTGCAGCGCGCCGCAGGCATAGATCCAGAGGCCCCAGTACTGCGCGACCTCCAGCAGCGGCCGCAGCGCCTTGAACAGGAAGGCCAGCAGCGGAATGGAGTCCGAGTAGAAGACCGAGGAGGCGAGCTCCATCCCCCAGCCCGGATTGGCGCCGGGCGGCCAGCGCCAGTCATCCCGCGCGAAGGCCGCCCAGCCGAGCCAGTACTGCACGGGGTCGGGGCCGATGCGGCCAGAGAGCATCCAGCCGGTATCGGATGGCGGCAGGATGAAGCCGCCGAAGGCGCTCCAGACGACGAAAAGGCCGAGCGCCGCAGCCGCGGCGGCACCGACGATCGACGGGATCCGTTGTGTCACGCCACGAAGAAGGTCGGGGGGAAGGGAACTTCCCCCCGAGCCCCCCAGCCTTCTTTGTCACCGGGCGCCAAGTGACAGAGAAGGGAGGGGGATCGGGGGAGGTTCCCCTCCCCCGACCTCTGCCTCGTCACCCGGGCGATCCGCGCTCGCCCCGGAGCCGGAGCGGCACGAACCGCTGCCCGCCCGCCCCCTCGATGGCGAAAAGCGCGACACCGCGGTTCTGCTGGCGCAGCCGTTCGATCCGCTGCTGCACCTCGGCCGGCGTGGAGACGCGCTCCTGCTGGACCTCGACGATCACGTCGCCCGGGCGCAGCTCGCGCTCGGCCCCGGGGCTGTCCGGCGCGACCTCGACGATCACGACGCCGCGCTGTTCGGGACGCAGATTGAAGCGTTCCCGCAGCTCGTTCGTGATGGGCGCGATACGCAGCCCGAGGCCGGTGAGCTCCACTGGCCGCGCGGGCTCGGGCGCGGCGGGCGGCGCGGCTGCCTGCTGCGGGTCGGTCGGCAGCTCGCCCAGCGTGACGCTGATCGTCTCCTCCTTGCCGTCGCGCCAGACGATGACGGGCACGGCGGCGCCGACGGTATTGTCGGCGACGATGCGGGGCAGGCTCCGCATCTCCCGCACCTCGACGCCGTTGAAGCGCAGGATGACGTCGCCGGCGCGGATGCCGGCGGCGGCTGCGGGGCCGCCTTCCTGCGCGCGGGCGACCAGCGCGCCGCGCGCGCCGCCGGGCATACGGAGCGCCTCGGCAATCTCGTCCGTCACCTGCTGGATGTTGACGCCGAGCCAGCCGCGCCGGACGCGCCCGCCGTCGCGCAGCTGCGCCACGATGCGCTGCGCGAGGTTGGACGGAATGGCGAAGCCGATGCCGATCGACCCGCCGGTCGGCGAATAGATGGCCGTGTTGATGCCGACCACCTGGCCCGCCATGTTGAACAGAGGCCCGCCGGAATTGCCGCGGTTGATGGCGGCGTCGGTCTGGATGAAGTCGTCGTAGAGGCCCTGGCGGATGTCGCGCCCGCGCGCCGAGACGATGCCCGCCGTGACCGAGCCGCCGAGCCCGAAGGGATTGCCGATCGCGACCACCCAGTCGCCCACCTCGGCCTCGTCGGAATTGCCCCAGGGCACCGCGCTGAGCGGCTTGTCGGTCTGGATGCGCAGCACCGCGAGGTCCGTGCGCGGGTCGGTGCCCAGCAACTCCGCCCGGATCGAGGTATTGTCCGCGAGGATGACGTTGATCTCATCCGCGCCGTCGATCACGTGGTTGTTGGTGACGACGATGCCGGCCTGCGCGTCGATGATGAAGCCCGAGCCGAGCGACTGCCCGCGCCGCTGCGGGCGCTGCGGCTGCTGCGGCGCGCCTTCCTGGCCGGGCGGACGGTTGCGGTTGAAGAAGTCGCGGAAGAATTCCTCGAAGGGGCTGCCAGGCGGCGCCTGCGGGATCTCGGGCGCATCCGGCCGACCCGGGCGCGGCCGCACCGCCTGGCTGGTCGAGATGTTGACGACCGCCGGCAGCAATTGCCGTGCGAGCGGCGCGAAGGTTTCCGGCGCGCGCTGCGCGACCGCGGCCGGGGCAAGCGGCGCGGCGGCGACAAAGGCGGCGAGGATCAGAGCGGCGAAGCGCACCATGGGCACCTCTCGGGTGGGTTCCGGGTTCGGTCGGCGTAGGAACATGTGGCGACCCTGCCCGCGGGCGGAAGGCGCCATATTGCATCGAATCGTGCTGGGCGGGACAGTCCGGCTGCGTCAGCCCCGCTGCAGGGCCCAGGCGATGGCGACGCCGAGCGTGGCGGCGACCAACCCGGCCCGGCGGAGCGTGCCGTCCGGCGCCGCCGCCACCGCCGCGAGCGCGCGGCGCATGGCGCCGGGCGCGACCGCATAGGCCAACCCCTCCAGGGCGAGCACGACGGCCACGCCCTGGAGCAGCGCGCCCGACGTCACTGCGGCGTCACGGGCGCCGGGGCGGTGACGGGCGCAGGCAGGGCCGGCACGGGCGTCGGCAAGGCAGCCGGCGCCACCGGGGCGGGCACCGTGCCGGGCCGCAGGCCCCGGCCCGCGCTCTCCCGGAAGAAGCGGAAGAAGTCGGAATCCGGGGTCATGACCAGCCGCGTGTTGCCTTCGGAGAAGGCTTCCCGATAGGCCTGCATCGAGCGCCAGAACTGGAAGAACTCCACGTCCTTGCTGAAGGCCGCGGCGACGATGCCGATCGACTCCTGCTCGCCCTGGCCGCGCAGGACGTCGGACTGCGCCTCGGCCTCCGCCAGCAGGACGGCGCGTTCGCGCTCGGCGCCGGCGCGGACGCGCTGCGCCACTTCGGCACCTTCGGCGCGGGCCTCACGCGCCACGCGCTCACGCTCGGACTGCATCCGGGACAGGATCGCCTGCGTGTTCTCCTCCGGCAGGTCGGCGCGGCGGATGCGCACATCCTCGACCTCGATGCCGAACTGCCGCGCCTCGGTGTTCACCTGGCGCTGGATCTCGCCCATGATCCGCACGCGATCGGACGACAGGACCGAGAGCAGCGGCTCGTTGCCGAGCACACGGCGGAGCGAGGAGGAGACAATCGAGTTGAGGCGGGCGCGGATGCCGGCCTCGGTCGCGCCGACCGTTTGGTAGAACACCAGCGGATCGGTGATGCGGTAGCGCGTGAAGCTGTCCACGATCAGTCGGCGCTGGTCGCCGAGGATCATTTCCTCGCCGGGCGCGTCGAAGTCGAGCAGCCGCCGGTCGAAGGTGATGACCGACTGGATGAAGGGCACCTTGTAGTGCAGCCCCGGCTCGCGGATGACGCGGATCGGCTGGCCGAACTGGGTGATCAGCACCTGCTGCGTCTGGTGCACGGTGAACAGCGTCGACGCCGTGGTGACGACGACGACCGCGAGGGCTGCAAGCAGCGCGACGGAGCGGTTCATCGCGTGATCCCCTGGTTGCGGCTTTGCACGACGCCCGGGCCCTGTGGCAGGGCCGGGGGCAGCGGCGCTGGCCTGGTGGACGGCGCGGTGCCCTGCGGCGCGGGCCGCGGGATGGCGGCACCCTCGCCGAGCGGCAGGAAGGGCACGATGCCCTGCAGGCGGTCGTCCACGAGGATCATCGGGTTGCGCCGCAGGATCTCCTCCATGGTCTCGAGGTAGAGGCGGCGGATCGTGATGTCCTGCGCCACCTGGTAGGCCGCGAGCACACTCGTGAAGCGCGCAGCCTCGCCTCGGGCGCGGGCGATCTGGCTCTCGCGCACGCCCTGCGCTTCCTGGACCAGGCGCTCGGCCTCGCCGCGGGCGCGGGGGATTATGTCGTTGCGAAAGCTCTCGGCCTCGTTGCGCAGGCGCTCGCGGTCGGCATTGGCGCGCTGCACGTCGCGGAAGGCGTCGATCACCTGGGCGGGCGGGTCGACCTTCTGCAGCTGGACCTGCACGATCTCGATCCCGGCGCCGTACTGGTCGACGATCGACTGCGTGCCGCGGCGCACCTCCTGCTCGATCTGGGCGCGCGCCTCGGTCAGCGCGGGCTGGATCGGCGTGCGGCCGATCACCTCGCGCATCACGGATTCGGCCGCGGACTTCACGGTGCTCTCGGGGTTGCGCGTGTTGAACAGGAATTCGCCGGCGTCGCGGATGCGCCAGAACACGGCGACGTCGATGTCGATGATGTTCTCGTCGCCGGTCAGCATCAGGCTTTCGGCGAGCACGTCCCGCGCCGGCTGCACGCGCCCGGTCACCACGGGCGTGTCGGCGGCGCCGACGAAACCGATGTCGACGCGGTTGATGCGCGTGACGCGCGGCGTCGTCACGCTCTCGACCGGCCAGGGGATATGGTAGTTCAGGCCCGGCGGCGCGGTGCGGTCGAAGGCGCCGAAGCGCATCACGACGCCCTGCTCGTCAGGCTGCACGCGATAGAAGCCCGAGCCGGCCCAGACCGCCACGACAATGAGGCCGAGCAGCGCGATGCCCTTGCCGCCGCCCTTCGGCAGGTAGCGGCGGACCGCCTCCTGCGCCTGGCGGATCATGTCGTCGAGGTCGGGGCCACGGCCCCCAGGGCCACCACTGCCACCGCCGCCGGGCGGGGGCGGCGAGCCCCACGGCCCGCCGGGCCGCGGGTTCCCCCAGGGAGAATTTCCGCCGCTGTTGTTCCAGGGCATCCGACGCAGGGCCTCCACGCGCAAAACCAGTGATGACGATCCGCCCGACGCCTGCCATGAGGGGTGCAAGCGGGGCGGCGCCCGACCATATGGACGCCGGCCGGGTGCCGGGGAAGCCGCCTGATGGAAGGCACCCTCACCCGCAGCGTCGATATTGTCCAGGAACGGGGGCTTTTCAAGCGATGGCAGACACTCTGGCGGAGGCGGTGCTGGCCGCGCTCCGTGCGGTGAAGGACCCCGCGACCGGGCAGGACGTGGTCGCGGCCGGCATGGTGCAGGGGCTGGCCGCGCGCGATGGCCTCGTGCAGTTCAGCCTTGAGGTGCCGCGGGACCGCGCGGCGCAGATGGAGCCGGTCCGGTCCGCGGCGCAGGCCGCCGCCGCCGCCGTGCCGGGCGTGTTGAACGCAACCGTCGTGCTCACCGCGCACCGGGACGCCGCTCCGCAGCCCGCGACGCCCCGCCAGGCGGCGCGCGCGCCGTCCGGCCAGGGGCCGATGCTGCTGCCCGAGGTCGGCGCCATCGTCGCCGTCGCCTCCGGCAAGGGCGGGGTCGGCAAGTCCACCACGGCGGTGAACCTGGCGGTCGCGCTCGCCGCGCAGGGGCTGAAGGTCGGGCTGCTGGATGCCGACATCTACGGCCCGTCGCTGCCGCAGATGCTCGGCACGCGCGAACGCCCGCGCGCCACGGGCCAGCGCATCACGCCGCTGTCGCGCTGGGGCCTCAAGGCCATGTCCATCGGCTTCCTGGTCGAGGAGGAGACGCCGATGATCTGGCGCGGCCCGATGGTGATGGGCGCGCTCGAGCAGATGATGGGCCAGGTCGACTGGGGCGCGCTCGACATCATGATCGTGGACATGCCACCCGGCACCGGCGATGCGCAGCTGACCATGTCCCAGCGCGTTCCGCTGGCCGGTGCCGTGATCGTGTCCACGCCGCAGGATGTCGCGCTGCTCGATGCCCGGCGCGGCGTCCGGATGTTCGAGAAGGTGAACGTCCCGGTCCTGGGCCTGATCGAGAACATGTCCTATTTCTGCTGCCCAAACTGCAGCCACCGCACCGACCTGTTCGGCCATGGCGGCGCGAAGCGGGAAGCCGCGCGGCTCGGCGTCGAGTTCCTGGGCGAATTGCCGCTCAAGCTCGAGATCCGGGAGTTGTCCGATGCCGGCACGCCCATCGTGACCTCCCGCCCCGACACGGCCGAGGCGGCGGAATACCGCCGCATCGCCGCCCGGGTGTGGGAGAAGGCACGCGCGCCGGCGGAGGGCGCGCCGGCGATCGTGGAGGATTAGAGCCGGTTCCGTCGGGATTCGGGTCTCGCCGTCCCCGGCGCGCATCCGCGATGCGCGTGTGTTTCAAAGGGGAAGGCGGGGGGGGGGGGTGAAGTTCTCTGCTCCCCCCCCCCCCGCCCTTGCGGCCCGTCAGGCCGCGCGCGTGAAGGGAAGGCTCACCCCGAAGCGCGCGGCGACCGGCGCCAGCTCCTGGCGGTGGATCGCCACCACCAGCACGCCCATGGCCCAGGTGAAGATCGCTTCCTTGAACAGGCCGCCGCCGTCGCCGTAGGGGTCGATGCCGATGGGCCCGATCGTGTGGAAGAAGATCGCGCCGCTCATCAGCCCGATGGTCAACAGCCCGCCCCAGACGCGCGTCCAAGGCAGCAGCACCAGCACCGAGGCAAGGATCTCCATGCTCGCGACGCCCAGCCGGACGGGCTTCTCATGGGCCGGGATGCCGAACCAATCGGCCAGCGGCTGGAAGATGAAGTCCACCGAACCGGGATGCCCGGTCAGCTTGTACTGCTGGTACCAGGTGAATTCGTAGGCGATCCAGAGCGCCGGCGCCCAGGCCAGCAGGCGGAGGATGCGGTGGGTGCGGGTCATGGCGGCGTCCCTCGTCGCGTGTGACAGGAATTTCGGCGCCTCTCGACGGAAGGTTACGGACGCGCCCTCAGCGCCGGATCGTCATGCGCCCGACAACGAAGCCGAAGGCGAAGGTACCGAGCAGGATGGCGCCCGCATCCCCCAGCATCGCGTGCGCCAGCGGCAGCCCGACCAGCAGCGCCAGCGTGAAGGCGCCCACGAAGGCCCAGCGCCGCGCGACTGGTGACAGGCCGGCGGGCTTCTTCCGCGCCGCAGCCGACGCGCCGCGCGCGGGGGTCGACGCCGGGCGGCGCGGCCGGGCGCGGCCCTTGGCGCTGCCGCTCATGTATGGGGGCCGAGCAGGCGCATCTCCTCCGCCCGGTCATAGAGCCGTCCGATCAGCGCGGCGAAGGCCGGGTCGGCGTCCATGGCCGGCGCCATCCGTGGCAGCGTATCGGCGCGCGTCACGCCGTGCTCCTTCCACGCCTGCCCGCCCGAGAGCACGTTCTGCAGGAAGCCCTGCATCCGGTCGCAGGCCGCGGCGAAGCGCGCCTCAGGCGTCGCGCCGGCCTCGAATTCCTGCCACAGCGCGCGCAGCCGCTGGCCGAGGTCCTCGGGCAGGAGGCCGAACAGGGTCTCGGCCGCCGCTTCCTCGCGCGCTGCCTGCGTCGCACGCGCCGCGGCGTCGTAGGCGAAGGTGTCGCCGGCCTCGATCTCCACGAGGTCGTGGACCGCGACCATCGCGAGCGCCCGGCCGAGGTCGAGGGGCGCCGACACATCGCCATGCAGCAACACGCCGATCAGCGCGAGCGACCAGCAATGCTCCGCGCTGTTCTCCCGCCGGGAGGCGCCGTCCGGCAGCACGACGCGACCGCGGCGCTCGATCGTCTTCAGGCGGTCCGCGACGGCCAGGAAATCGAGGATCGCGGCGGCGCGCTCAGGCTCCATCGCGGCCCAGCGTCTCCATCAACTCGCGCCATTCGCGCTTCGACAGGCCCGAGCCCTCCTGCGTCACGACCTCGCCGGCCAGCATCCGCCGGACGATCGCCATCATCTGCGCCGACAGCGTGACGGCGCCGAGCCGGTAGTCGCGGAAGGCGTCGTGCGCCATCGGCACCCAGGCCTTGACCGTCTCCAGCATCGCCTCGGCATAGACGCGGATCTCGTACTGCGCATGCGCGTCGGCGCGCAGGCTCAGGAAGTGCAGCAGGTTGTGCAGGTCGGTCTTCCAGTACCACTGCGTATAGGCGTTGAGCGTGAGGTTCATGCGCGCCAGTTCCCGCGCCAGGCCCTGCCGGCCCGGATCGCGCGGCGCGCCCGCATCATCCTCGTTCAGCATCTCGAGGTAGTGGTCGTAGTTGCGGGTCGCGTCCTCGCGCAGCAGGTCGAGCACGCGGGCCGCCTCGGCACCCTGCAGGATATCGCCGCGGCCCTGCCGGTTCACCGCCGATTGCGCCGCCAGGTGGTCCGGCGCGGGGATGTAGAATTCCCGGTCGAGGATGGAATAGCGCGCGGAATACTCGTTCACGTTCGCCGTGCGGTGGCGGATCCACTGCCGTGCCACGAAGATCGGCAGCTTCACGTGGTACTTGATCTCGCACATCTCGAAGGGCGTCGAGTGGCGGTGGCGCATCAGGTAGCGGATCAGCCCGCGGTCCTCGTTAGCGGCCCGCGTTCCGCGCCCGTAGGAGACGCGCGCCGCCTGCACGATCGCGGCGTCGTCGCCCATGTAGTCCACGACACGGACGAAACCGTGGTCGAGCACGGGGATCGCCTGGAAAAGCATCGCCTCCAGCGCGGGCACGCTCGGGCGGCGCGTGCGGCCCTCGGCGGCGCGCGCGGCGTCGATCTCCTGCTGCTGTTCGGGCGTCAGCGCCATCCGGTCCCCCTGCGACGATCGACGCCGTATTAGGGGGGAAAGGCCGAGTCGTCACAGGGCGACCAGGGAGGGGCGCCGCCCCTCCCCGGACCCCGCCCCGCCAAAGGCCGAAAGGCCTTTGGAAACCAATACCTTGAGTCAGCGCGGGTCCAGGGGACCGCCGTCCCCTGGCGGGGGAGCTCGAGGGGGCGGCGCCCCCTCGACGGGCGCCGGCCGCCACCGCACCATGCTCCGGACAGCCCGGAGCCCCCATGTCCCCCCTCGACGCCATCCGCCGCGACCACGCCCAGCTCGCGGCCATCCGCCAGGATTTCCACGCCCACCCCGAACTCGGCATGGCCGAGCACCGCACCGCCGCGCGCGTTGCCGAGCTGCTGGACTCCTGGGGGATCGAGGTGCATCGGGGCGTGGGCGGCACGGGCGTGGTCGGCGTGCTGCGCAACGGCTCCGGCAACCGCGCGATCGGCCTGCGCGCCGACATGGACGCGCTGCCCATCGAGGAACCGGCCGACATGCCCCACCGCAGCACGGTGAAGGGCGTGATGCATGCCTGCGGCCATGACGGGCACACCACCATGCTGCTGGGTGCAGCGAAGTACCTGGCCGAAAGCCGCAACTTCGACGGCATCGTCCACCTGATCTTCCAGCCGGGCGAGGAAGGCTGCGGCGGCGCGCTGGCCATGCTGGCGGACGGGCTGTTCGAACGCTTCCCCTGCGATGCAATCTACGCAATGCACAACCGGCCAGGCATGCCGCTCGGCGAGTACGGCATTCGCAGCGGGCCGACGGCGGCGGGCGGCGCCTTCTTCGACATCGCCTTGACCGGCAAGGGCGCGCATGGCGCGCGGCCGGAGGCGTCCATCGACCCCGTGCTGGCCGCGTGCCACGTCACGACCGCACTGCAGTCCATCGTCAGCCGCACCCTCTCGCCCCGCGACCCGGCGGTGGTCAGCGTGACCAAGGTGCTGGGGGGTGAGGCGTACAACGTCATCCCCGAGACGGCGACGATCGCCGGCACCGCGCGCTTCTTCACGCGCGAGGTCGGCGCGCAGATCGAGGATGGGATGCGTCGCGTCGCGGCCGGCGTCGCCGCGGGCTTCGGCGCCACGGCCGAGGTCCAGTGGCGCCTGATCTTCGCCCCCACCATCAACGATGCGCGCGAGACCGAGGCCTTCGCCGAGGCCGCCGCCGACCTGGTCGGCGCGGAGAAGGTCGCGCGCGACAACCCGCCCGGCATGGGCTCCGAGGATTTCTCCTTCATGATGGAGCGCGTCCCGGGCGCGTACATCCATGTCGGCAACGGTCCCGGGGCGATGCCGCACAACCCGCGCTACGCCTTCAACGACGAGGCCATCCCCTACGGCGCCGCACTCTATGCGCGCATCGTGGAGCGCGGCCTGCCCCGGTGACGCTTGGCCCTCGATATCCCAGCGGGGATACGCTATATAAATCGCGTCACCTCGGTGACTATGGCGATAAACGGCGTATGGAATAAGCGTTGCGGACCCGGGGGCGGTACCCGGCGCCTCCACCATCAACCCCGCCTTATCAGCGGCAGATGGGGGCGAAACAGGCTCGACGCGCGCGGTAAAGATCCGTCTTTTGCCCGGCATGGTACCGCCGTCATCGGACCAAATCACAAGTGCCAATGATAACGGTCGCGAGACCGTGGCGCTCGCTGCCTAGAGATAGGTAAGCGCGGTCCGGGGGGCACCGGGCAACAGAAGCCCCCCACTTCCCCTGGCACCCGACGCCTTGCCGTCCTGAGGCCCCGCCCGGGACGATGCGCGCCGGCCGGAAGGCACAAGGCGCTGGAGCAATCTCCGATCAGGTGATTTCATCCGGCCGGATATTGCTCTAGATGGCCCCATGAGCGACGACGCCGCACCGCCCGAAAGCCTGCTGCCCTATGAAGCCTGGGCCGAGGAGGCCCTGCGCGAGGTCGCGCTCCGTGCGCTCGAGAGCGTCGTCGCCAATGGGCTGCCGGGCGAGCATCATTTCTACCTGACCTTCCGGACCGACCACCCGGGTACCAGCGTGCCGGGCCACCTGAAGGCGCGCTACCCGCAGGAGATCACGATCGTCCTGCAGCACCAGTTCGAGGACCTGCGGGTGGACCGGGAGGCTGGACGCTTCGAGGTCACGCTGTTCTTCGGCGGCGCGCCGTCTCGCCTTGTCGTGCCCTTCGGCGCGCTGACCATGTTCCACGACCCGCATGTGCGCTTCGGCCTGCGCTTCCCCGTGACCGGCGCCGCGACGACGGAATTCGAGGACGCGGCCGAGACCGAGGCGGTGCCCGAGCCGGTGCCCGGTGAAGCGCCCGCCCCGGCGCAGGTCGTCAGCCTCGATGCCTTCCGCCGCAAGCCGGCCAAGGACGGCTGAGGCGGCCGCGCCGGGCCGCCTGCGTTTTACTCCCGCCGCGCGCCCGAGGCGCGGATCACCGGCTCCCAGCGTTCCTTCTCCGCCCGGACGAAGTCCAGCATCTGCGATTGCGGGATCGGCGGCAGCAACTCGAAGCCCAGTTCCACCAGGCGCCGCTGCACGGCCGGGTCGGCGAGCATCGCCTCACTCACCTCGACCATGCGCGCCAGGATGGGCGCCGGCACGGCCGCGACCGTCCCGATCGCGACCCAGGTGGTCATCTCGTAGTCGGGGAAGCCGAGTTCCTTCATCGTCGGGACGTCGGGCAGGAAGGGCGAGCGCTCGGCCGAGGTCACGGCCAGCGGCCGGAACGCGCCCTGCCGGATGCCGGGCAGCAGGGTCGAGATGTTGAAATAGGCGAAGTCCACCTCCCCGCTCTGCGCGGCCAGGATGCCCTGCGCGGCGCCGCGATAGGGCACGTGCACCATCTCGAGCCGCGCCTGCTGCGCCAGCATGGCCGAGGAGATGTGGTGCGTCGTGCCGACGCCGCCCGAGGAATAGGTGAGCTTCCCCGGTTCGGCCCGCGCCGCCGCCAGCAGGTCCGCGAAGGAGCGGATGGGCGAGGCGGTCCGCACCACCAGGGCGTTCGAGATGCCCGCGATGCGCGCGACATAGGCGAAGTCCCGCAGCGGATCATAGGGGATGGACGGGTAGAGCACCGGGTTGAAGGCGACGCTGGTCTGCCCCGTCACGGTGATGGTGTAGCCGTCGGCCGGCGCGCGCGCGACCTGCCCGAGCGCGAGCGTGCCGTTGGCCGCGGGGCGGTTCTCGACCGGCACCGGCTGGCCCAGGCGCTGCGACCATTGCTCGGCCACCAGCCGCGCGAGGATGTCGACGGACGAACCCGCCGCAAGCGGCGCGATCATGCTGATCGGCCGCGTCGGCCACGGCGCCTGGGCTAGCGCGCCGGCGGCGGGCAGGGCCAGGCCGGCGGCGAGCGCCGCCCGTCGGGTCAGCGCAGCAGGTATACGGGGCTGGTCCACAGCACGCTCCCATCCTCGAAGGTGGCACGAAGGAACAGGGCGTTGTCGCCCGGCTTGAGTGCGACGCGGCGCGCGACCCGCATGGCGGCGGGCGCGGCGTCGGGCAGCATGAAGGCGCGCATGCCGCGGCCAAGGCCGCCCGCATCCCAGCGATGCTCGCCGTCCAGCAGGGCGCGCAGCGGCAGCTCGGCCTTCACGAGGCCTGTCTCGATGCGGAGCGTGCCATCGAGGTCGGAGAGCGTCGCCTCCATCGCCTGGAAGCCGCCGGTGGTGACGCCCTGGAAGCGCAGCGTCGTGGCGTCGGCCTCGAAGCGGTGGTCGAGGTTGAAGCGGTTGATCGCCCGGACCGGCCCCCAGCTCGTGCCGCCGCCGAGGCCGATCTCGCCGACCCAGGAGGTCTCGCGCCCGCGCCCGCGGTATTCGCTCCCTTCCCAGACCACGCGGAGCCGAAGCCCCGGGGGCGCGTCGGGGCGGATCACCTCGATGAGATCGCGGCCGTTCCGTAGCTCGATCCGCTCGATGGGCGAGGCGGCCATGATCTCGGCGCTGAACTCGGCGTGGTCGTCGGCGACGCCCGCCAGGATGTCGCCCATCATCGCCTCGGCCGTCTGCCCGTCCGGCGCGCCGCCGAGCGCGGGGTCGTCGATGTGCAGCGCCGCCGGCGTCGCGATCCGGACCGCGACATCCGCGTGCACGCGCGCGGCGTTGGTGGTCGCGTAGTGATGGCGCCGGCGCAGCGCATCGAAGACGCCGGCGCGCGAGAGGTCCGTCGCAAGCAGGCAGGTCAACCCGCCATAGGAGCCGAACTGCGAGGCGCCCGGATGCGACGCGCCCTGCCGCCCCTTGTGTCCGTCCGACCCCGCCACGATGCCGACGCGGCCACCGACCGCGAGCGCATCGTCGAACAGCCAGTCGAAGGTGCCCCAGTCGGAATGGACCTCGACCGAGCGTTCGAGTGCCTTGTCGTGCGCGTAGTGCAGGTTGGCGAAGCGGCCGCCGACATGGGGGATGCAGAAGACCGGCGCGCCCTCGGCGCGGAGTGCGGCATGCAGCGCGCGGGCATCCAGCGCGTCGGTGTGCTCGTCCGCCAGCGCCTCGATCAGCGCGTGGCAGGACCGGCGGATGGTGCGCCCGGAGTCCGGGAAGATCACGTTGCGGTCGCCGCCGAGCGCGGTGTTGCCCGACCATTCGTAGCCCGGCAGGAAGACGAAGCGCCCCGCCTGGTCGAAGGCGTCGAAGGCGCGGTTGAAGTCGGCCCATCCCTCCGGCGTGACCTGGAAGTCGTTGCCCTGGTGGCAGATGGCGTCCACGCCCGCGAGGTCGCGCGCATAGGCCGCGAGCGCATCGATCGAGCCGGTGCCGACCGTCTCGCCGGACTGCCCGTGCAGGTCGGCCCAGTAGGGCGTGAGCGGGCCGGCGGCGACGCGCATCGGGTTCGACGGCGTCTCGTCCCAGGTGATGGTGAGCGCCTCGGCGGCCTCGGCGCGGAGCCCTTCGATCCGGTGGGCGCGGGCGCCTTCGGGCCAGGTGAAGCTCTCGGGCAGGCCGGCGACGGGCGCGCTGGCGCGCAGGCGATGGGTGCCCGCCGGCAATGCGGCCGGGTTGCCCCAGCGGTCGTCGGCGCGCAGCAGCAGGGCGAAGGGCTCGCCCGGCGCGCGGCGCGTCGGCAGGATGGCGAGGCGCCGCGCCGGCGGCCCCGGCACGATGCGAAAGCCCGGCTGCTCGGGCAGCAGCGCCCAGTTGCAGGTCGCGAAGACATCCGCCAGCACCAGGTAGTGGAAGCGCGCCTCGCAATAGGTCTGCATGCGCATCCCGGGCGATCCGCCGCGCGTATCCCCCATGCGGATGGTGATCGTGTCCCCCGGCGAGAGGAAGCCGCGCGCGACGGTGACCGTCAGCGTGCGCGACCAGGGCCGCATCGCGAGCTTGGGGTTGTAGTCGAGCACCAGCTTCGCGCCGTTGGACGCTTCCGCGGTGACGAAGTTCGGCGCCTTCGGGTCGGTGAACTGGGGCCGGCCATTGTCGCTGACCTGGCGCGTGCAGATGCGGAGCGACCCGGTGTCGTCCACGCCGAAGCGCCCGGCGGTGAAGACCAGCGTGTGGGAGGCGAAGGACCCGGCCTCGACCGGCCCGTCCGGCGAGATCGCGACATGCCCGACCTCGGCGGCCCGGTAGTCGGTGAAATGCGCGGTATGGCCGGCATGGGCGTTGGGAAGATCGAGATGGCGGGGGCGCTGCATGGGTCATCCTCGCAACGATGCTGCGTCGCCGCAAGGGAGGCTGACGCGGCCGCCAGCCTGGGCTATTGCTCCGCCGGACAGAGACCGGAAGGCCGCGATGCCGCTCGACCAGCCCAACCGCCCCGAGAACTTCCGCTTCAGCACCATGTTCCCACTGGGCGAGGACACGACGCCCTATCGCAGGCTCGACATCGGCGGCGTGTCGACCGTCGAGGTGGACGGCAAGCGCGTGCTCAAGGTGAAGCCCGAGACGCTGACGCAGCTCGCCTTCCAGGCCTGCCGCGACGTCTCCCACCTGCTGCGCCCAGGGCACCTGCAGCAGCTGACCAACATCCTGAAGGACCCCGAGGCCAGCGCGAACGACCGCTTCGTGGCGCTCGACCTGCTGAAGAACGCGAACATCGCGGCCGGCGGCGTGCTGCCCATGTGCCAGGACACCGGCACGGCCATCGTCTTCGGCAAGAAGGGCCAGCGCGTCTGGGTCGAGGGCGACGAGGAGGAGGCGCTGAGCTACGGCGTCGCCCGCACCTACACCGAGACCAACCTACGCTATTCCATGATGGCGCCGATCTCGATGTTCGAGGAGAAGAACACCGGCAACAACATGCCGGTCGAGTTCTCCATCATGGCGCAGCCCGGCGAGCACCACGCCGACGAGATGCACCTGATGTTCATCCTCAAGGGCGGCGGGTCGGCCAACAAGACCTTCCTCTACCAGCAGACCCGCGCGGTGCTGAACAAGCCGAAGCTGCTCGCCTTCCTCGAGGAGAAGATCAAGACGCTCGGCACCTCCGCCTGCCCGCCCTATCACCTGTCGATCGTGATCGGCGGCACGAGCGCGGAGATGAACCTCAAGACCGTGAAGCTCGGCTCCACCCGCTGGCTCGATGCGCTGCCGACCTCGGGCGACACCTCCGGCCACGCCATCCGCGACCCCGAGCTGGAGGCCGAGATCCACAAGCTGACGCAGAACCTCGGCATCGGGGCGCAGTTCGGCGGCAAGTATTTCTGCCACGACGTGCGTGTCATCCGGCTCGCGCGCCATGGTGCGAGCCTGCCCATCGGGATCGGCGTGTCGTGCAGCGCGGACCGGCAGATCAAGGCGAAGATCACGGCCGATGGCGTGTTCCTCGAACAGCTGGAACACGACCCCGCGCACTACCTGCCCGAGCACACCGAGGACATCCTGGGCGGGGAGGTCGTGAAGATCGACCTCAACCGCCCGATGGCCGAGATCCGCGCGGAACTGAGCAGGCACTCGGTCAAGACGCGCGTCTCGCTGACCGGCACGATCGTGGTGGCGCGCGACATCGCCCACGCCAAGCTGCAGGAACGCATCGACAGCGGCCAGGGCCTGCCGCAATACATCAAGGATCACCCGGTCTATTACGCCGGTCCCGCCAAGACGCCCGAGGGCATGGCGACCGGCTCCTTCGGCCCGACCACGGCCGGGCGCATGGACAGCTATGTCGAGGCCTTCCAGAAGGCCGGCGGGTCGCTGGTGATGCTGGCCAAGGGCAACCGCTCGAAGCAGGTGCTGAACGCCTGCAAGACCTATGGCGGCTTCTACCTTGGCTCGGTCGGCGGGCCGGCGGCGCGCCTCGCGCAGGACTGCATCCGCAAGGTCGAGGTGCTGGAATACCCCGAGCTCGGCATGGAGGCGGTCTGGCGGATCGAGGTCGAGGACTTCCCGGCCTTCATCGTTGTCGACGACAAGGGCAATGATTTCTACGAGGGGCTGGAGTGAGCGCCACGGCCGACCGCCGCCTGCCGGCGCGATACCGGCTCGCGGTGACGGGATTCTTCCTGACCGGGATCATGACCTTCATCATCTCCGGCATCTCGACGGTGATGGCGCTCGGTGCCTCGCTGATGGCGGTCGGCGCATGGCCGGTCGCCTGGATCAGTTCCTGGATCATCGCCTTCCCGACCGTGCTCGTGGTGCTGCCGATGGTGCAGCGGCTCGTCACGCGCATCGTCGCGCCGCCCTGAAGGGGAATGTCATGTTGGCGCTTCGCCCGAACTGCGAATGCTGCGGCCGCGACCTGCCGCCCGACAGCCGCGAGGCGCTGATCTGTTCCTTCGAATGCACCTGGTGCACCGATTGCGCGGCGACGCGCCTGCCCGGCGGGCTCTGCCCCAATTGCGGCGGCAATCTGGTGCCGCGGCCGATCCGCCCGGCCGCGAAGCTGGAGAAATTCCCGGCGAGCACGGAGCGCATCCACCGCCCGGACCGCTGCGCCGGCCCCGCCACCGCATGAGGACCGCGCCATGACCGACCGCCGCCTTATCTCCTCCGGCTCGCGCTTCGAGGAGGAGATCGGCTATTCCCGCGCCGTCGTCATCGGCGACGACATCTGGGTCTCCGGCACCACCGGCTACGACTACGCGACCATGACAATCGAGCCCGATGTCGTGGCGCAGTGCGAGCAGACCTTCCGCAATATCGCAGCCGCGCTGGCGCAGGCGGGTGCGACGCTCGACGACGTGGTGCGCGTGCTCATCATCGTGCCCGACCGCGCCGACTGGGAACCCTGCTGGCCCGTGGTCAGGAAGCACCTCGGCCGCGCGAAGCCCGCCTCGACCCTCATTCATGCCGGCCTGCAGACCGACGCCATGAAGATCGAGATCGAAGTCACCGCCCGCATCACCCGGAAGGCCTGACACCCCATGCGCTTCGCCGTCGATCGGCTCGACCACCTCGTCATCACCTGCCGGGACGTCACCATCTCCGCCTCCTGGTACCAGCGCGTGCTCGGCATGGAGGTCGAGGAGTTCGGCCCGCATCGCCGCACGGCGCTCAAGTTCGGCGGCCAGAAGATCAACCTCCGCCCCGCCGATGCGACGCAGCAGGACTGGTGGACCGGCGCCGGCGGCGGCATCCCCGGCACGGCGGATATCTGCTTCATCGTGACGGTCGACGGCGAGCAGATCCTGGCCCACCTGCAGCGCTGCGGCGTCGGGGTCGAACTCGGCCCGGTGGCGAAGGACGGCGCGCTCGGCGCGATCACCTCGGTCTATTGCCGCGACCCGGACGGCAACCTGATCGAGATATCGACCTACGGCGAGCGTCCCTGAAGGCGTAGACTGCGCGCCATGACCAGGACGCGCACGGAAACCGACAGCCTCGGCACCATCGAGATCCCGGCGGACCGCTACTGGGGCCCGCAGACGGAACGCGCCCGCGCGCTGTTCCGCATCGGCGACGGGCGGCTCGACCCGCATGTGGTCCGCGCCACCGGCCTGCAGAAATGGGCCGCGGCGGAAGCGAACCGGCGCCTCGGCGAACTCCCGGCGGACCTGGCCGAGCCGATCAAGGCGGCGGCCGAGGAGATCATCGCGGGCCGCCGCGACGACGACTTCCCCCTGCCCGTCTGGCAGACCGGCTCCGGCACCCAGACCAACATGACCGCGAACGAGGTCATCGCGAACCGCGCGAACGAGATGCTGGGCCAGCCCCTCGGCACCCGGTCGCCCATCCACCCGAACGACCACGTCAACCGCGGGCAGTCGTCCAACGACAGCTTCCCGACCGTCATGCACCTGGCCGCGGTCGAGGCGCTGCGACGGCGCCTGCTGCCGGGCCTCGACGCGCTGCAGGCCGCCCTCGCCGCCAAGGCGGCCGAATACGACGGCCTCGTGAAGCTCGGCCGGACGCACCTGATGGATGCCGTGCCGGTGACGCTGGGCGGCGAGTTCGCCACCTGGGCGCGCCAGGTGGCCAACGGCATGGCGCGCGTGAACGACGCGATCCCCCGCCTGCTGCTGCTGCCGCAGGGCGGCACCGCGGCCGGCACCGGCCTCAACCGCCACCCGGAATTCGACCGCGTCTTCTGCGCCATCGTCGCCTCCCGCACCGAGGAGACCTTCGCGCCCAATCCCGACAAGTCCGAAGGCATGGCCGCGCACGACGCCTTCGTGGAACTCCACGGCGCGCTGAACACGGTCGCAGTCTCGCTGACCAAGGTCGCGAACGACATCCGCCTGCTGGGCTCCGGCCCGCGCGGCGGGATCGGCGAACTCATCGTCCCGGCCGACGGCCTGTCCAGCAGCATCATGCCGGGCAAGACCAACCCGACGCAGGCCGAGGCGCTGACCATGGTCTGCGCCCGCGTCATGGGCAACCAGACCACCGTCACCGTGGCCGGCATGCAGGGGCATCTCGAGCTCAACGTCTTCAAGCCCGTCATCATCCAGGCGGTGCTGGAAAGCGCGACGCTGCTCGGCGACGCGGCCGCCTCCTTCGCCCTGCACATGGTGGCGAAGCTCGAGCCGAACCGCGCGCGCATCGCGGACCTGGTCGCGAAGTCGCTGATGCTCGTCACCGCACTCAATCCGCACATCGGCTACGACAAGGCGGTGCAGATCGCGAAGCTGGCCCTGGCCGAGGACCTCACGCTGAAGGACGCCGCAGCACGCCTCGGCCACGTGGCGCCGGAGGATTTCGACCGCTGGGTGCGGCCGGAGGCGATGCTCCGCCCCGGCGGCACGCCGGAGGGCAGCGGGTGAAGCCGCATTTGGCCAAGCGCTCCTTCAGCCTGGCCGGGCACCGCACCTCAGTCGCGCTCGAGCCGGAATTCTGGGCGGTGCTGGAGGAGGCCGCGCGCGCGCGCCGGACAAGCCTCGCCGCGCTGATCGCGGAGGTGGATGCGGCCCGCGCGCCCGGCGCCGCGCCGCTCGCCAGCACGCTCAGGCTGTTCGTGCTGCGCCGGCTGCAAGGATAGGGCGGCGGCGGCCCCGCACCGGCAGGCGCATGCCTCGACCTGGACGGGCAGTGAACAGGGCGGGGGAGGCGAACCTCCCCCGCTCCCCCTCCCTTCTTTGGAACCTGGCGCCAGGCATCCAAGGATCTGTGCCAGATGCCGAAGAAGGTTGAGGGGGGTTTCGGGGGGAGAAGTTCCCTTCTCCCCCCGCCCCTTTTCCCGCAGTCCCACTCAGCATCGCATCCTCGGCCGGCGAGCCTCATGCCGCGCACCGCACAGGCGGCGCCCCCCATGGGCCGCAGGTCGGAACTTCATGCGCCGGGCATCACTGTTCCGCGCGCCAGCGCGCCCAGGCCGCGACTTCGGGCTGCCGCCGCGGCGTCTCGGCCGGCCCCGTGGCGCGCAGCGCGATCGCGGGCGCCTCGCGCGGCCCCGCATGGACGGCGAAGCGTAGGTCGATCGCCCCGCGCGCCAGGTCGATGGCGCCCTCGACGGCGCCCGTCGTGCCACCCTCGGCTGCGAACTGCACCTCCTCGAGCCGCAGCGTGCCGTCTGTGGCACGCCAGCCGCCGGCCATGCGCTCGATCGCGGTCGCGCCCCCTTCGAGCCCGCGGCGCACCCCCGCCTCGGCTGCCGCGGCGTCCTCGAGCCCGGCTGCCGCGGCGACGGTGCCGAGTGCCGCGCCCGCCAGCACGCCGTTCGCCACCGCGAAGCGCCCCTCCCCGGCGAGCGTCGCCAGCAGCGCCGCCGGCGCATGGCCGCGCGCCGTGAAACGCCCCTGCGCCGCGACCTCGCCCGAGGCGATGTCGAAGGGCGTGCCGAACAGCGGCCCGCTCAGCGTCGCGCCCTCGAGGCCGAGCGCGCCCGAGACCTCGGGCGGCTGCGCTGTCGCATCGAGCGCCAGCCGCCCTTGCAGCGCGCCGCCGCCGAGCCGCGCGCGCAGGTCCTCGAGCGCCAGCCGCCCGTCCTGAAGCAGGAGCCGCGCGCGCGCCTCCTGCACCGGCGGCAGGTCCGGCGCGGCGAGGTCCGCGGTTTCGAGCGCGAGCTCCGCGTCCAGCCGCGTCAGCGCGCCGAGCGCGACAGGCGCGTCGCGCCGCGCCGAAAGGCCGGGCAGCGGCAGGCGCTCGGCCGTGATCCGCCCGGTCAGGCGCGGCCGCGCGCCCTCCAGCGCCAGCGCAACCTGCCCGCGCGCGCGCAGCCCGCCGGCCACGAGCTCGAGGTTCTCGGCCGCGATCGTCCCCACGCTGCCGGTGAGCGACGCAATGAGGGAAAACGACCCCTCGCCCAGCCAGGCCGGCGGCTCCGCGGCGCCGAGCAGCAGCGCGAGCCGCTGCGCGCCCGGATGGCGCAGCGTCATCGCCCCCTGGCCGCGCCCCTGCGCCAGGTCGAGCGTCGATTGCCCCTCGATCCGCAATTCGCCGAGCGTGCCCTCGGCCGCGAGCGCCAACGCGCCGAGCGGCCCGCCCCCGGAAAGCCGCAGCCGCAACGGCAGCGCCGCAATCCCTTCGGGCAGCGGCAGGTGCGGCGCCGCGACGCCCGCGATCCTCCCGGCCGCCGAGGCCGCGACGTCGAGCGCCAGGTCCGCCACCCTTGGCGTGGCGCCGAGCGCAAGCGCGCCCGACAGCGTGACATCGGCCTCGGCGACGCGTGCCGAAAAGCGTCGGATGACGACGCGTCCGCCCTCCATCGCCGCATCGAGGGCGGCGCGTTCCGCCACCGCGCCGCCGCGCAGGATGCGCTCCGCCGCCAGGCGCAGGTTGGCGTCGAAGCCCGAATCGGCGCGCAGCGCCGCGGCAGGCACGCCGCCGTCGGGTAGCAGCCCGTCCAGGTCCAGCCGGTCGAAGGACAGGCCGAGCCCGAGCGCCGGCCGCGCGCCGAAGCGCAGCACGCCCGCGCCGCTGATGCGCGCGCCGTCCAGCATCGCCGCCAGGTCCTGCACCGCGAGTTGCGCGGGTTCCAGCAGCAACCGCGCGCGGGCCGAGAAGGCGCGCAGCCGCGCCGGGTCGGTGCCCTCGGGCGGCAGGCCGAAGCCCGCCAGCGTCGCGCGCAGGCTCGGCCCGCTGACATGGGTGGCCAGTTCCAGCCGCCCGGCGGCCAGGCCGCCCGCCGCTTCGAATTCCGCGCCGCCCGGCAGCAACGCCGTGATGCCCGAGAGCGCCAGCCGGTCGCCTTCGCGCAGCACCCGCCCGCGCAGCCGGCGCAGCGTCCGGCCATGGAACGCCGCCTGCTCGGCGGAGAGGTCGAGGCCCACCGGCAGCGGCGGCGCCGCCGCGCCGCGCAGCGCCGCGACCCAGGCATCGAGATCGAGCCGCGCCAGCGCCAATGCGATGTCGAGCCGCGGCTCGGGCACGAAGCGGAAGGTCGCGGCGCCCCGCCCGGTGATGCCGGCGATGTCGAGCACGAGGTCGTCCGCCGCGGCCAGCTCGCCCGTCACGACGACGCGGCCGGTGGCGCGGAAGGGCCCCTGCGGCGCGGCCATCAGCGCGCCGATGTCGGGGCCGGAGGCTTCGATCCGCCCCTCGAAGCCGCCCTCGGCGACCAGGACACCGCGCGCCGCAGCCCGTGCGCCCGCGGCCGAGAGCACCATGTCGAGCGTCGCCGCGCCGTCGAAGCCAGGGCGGCCGAGCACCGCCTCGAAGCGCACCGGCGCGCCGCGCGACGTGAAGGTCCCCTCGGCGCGTACGGCATCGAGCGGGCCGGGCGCCGCGAGCCGCGCGGCGACGCCTTCCAGCACGGCGCCGCCAACGGTGATCCGGCTGTCCTCGATGCGCGCGTCGAAGCCCGTCAGCCAGGGCGGCGGGCGCAGCGCGCCGAGGCTTCCCGGCGGCCAGGGCAGCCGGATCTCGGCGCCGACCAGCACCAGGTCGCGCGGCTCGAGCCGGCCGGCCAGCAGCGGCCAGAGGCCGAGGCGCAGCCGCAGCGCCCGCGCCGTGACGCCGATGCCCCCTTCGTCATCCTCCGCGCCCACCAGCACGGCGGAGGCCTCCACCATCGGCTGCGGCAGCAGCGTGACGCCGAGCGGTCCGCCCAACACCACCGGCCGCCCGAGCCGCGCCGACGCGATGGCGGCGACGCGGTCGCGCTGCGCCTCCCAGTCCAGCAGGCGCGGCCCGAACCAGGCCGCGAGCAGCAGCGCGAACGGCAGCGCCAGCAGCGCGAGGAGGCGCCGGCGGTTCACCCGCGCGGCGGTCCCCAGCCGCCGCCGCCCGGCGTCTCGAGGCCCAGCACGTCGCCGGGCGCGAGGCTCGCGCGGTCGCTGCCCCGCATCGTGAGCACCGTGCCGTCCGCGCGCTCGACCCATTGCCGCCCGGGCGCGCCGTCCTGCCCGCCCTTCAGCCCATGCGGGGCGACGGTGCGGCGGGAGGCGACGATGACGGCCTCCATCGGGCGGAGGAAGCGGATGCGCCGGCGCGCGCCGTCGCCGCCGCGCCACTGCCCGGCGCCGCCGGAGCCGCGGCGGATCGAGAACTCTTCCAGTCGCACGGGGTAGCGCAGTTCCAGGATCTCGGGGTCGGTCATGCGGGTGTTGGTCATGTGGGTCTGCACAGGGCCGGCGCCGTCGAAGCCGGGGCCCGCGCCGATGCCGCCGCAGACCGTCTCGTAGTACTGGTAGGCGGCGTCGCCGAACAACACGTTGTTCATCGTGGCCTGCGCGCTGGCGCAGGCGCCGAGTGCCGCGAGCAGCGCGTTGCAGGTCATCTGGCTGACCTCGGTGTTGCCGGCCACGACCGCCGCGCCAGGACGGGGGCTGAGGAAGGTGCCGTCCGGGATCACGATCTCGAGCGGCTTGAGGCAGCCGTCGTTGAGCGGGATGTCCTCCCCCACCAGGCAGCGGAAGCAATAGAGCACGACCGCGCGGCAGACGGCCGATGGCGCGTTGAAATTGTCCGGCCGCTGCGGACCCGTGCCGGTGAAGTCGATCACTGCGCGGCGGTTCGCGTGGTCCACGCGCACGGCGACCTTCAGCGGTGCGCCGTCGTCGATGGCGGTGGTGAACTCGCCGTCGGGCAGGCGTTCCAGTACGCGGCGGACACTTTCCTCGGCATTGTCCATGACGTGGCGCATGTAGGCGCGCACCGTGTCGAGGCCGAACTCGGCGACGGCCCGCTGCAGTTCCTGCACCGCCTTCTCGTTCGACGCGACCTGCGCCGTGATGTCGGCGACGTTCACGTCCGGACTGCGCGCGGGGTACTTCGCGGCCCCCAGCAGGGCGCGGAACTCGGCTTCGCGGAAGCGGCCGCCGTCGACCAGCAGGAAGTCATCGATCACGACGCCCTCCTCCTCCAGCGTGCGGGACCCGGGCGGCGTCGAGCCCGGCGTCAGCCCGCCGATGTCGGCGTGGTGGCCGCGGGACCCGGCGAAGAACAGCACCTCCCGCCCCGCCGCGTCGAAGACCGGCGTGATGACCGTGACATCGGGCAGGTGAGTGCCGCCGTTGGACGGGTTGTTCAGCGCCACCACGTCACCGGGCTTCAGCGTCGCGCCGCGGGAACGGATGACGGTGCGCACGCTCTCCCCCATCGCGCCGAGATGGACCGGGACATGCGGCGCATTCGCGACAAGCCGCCCCTCGGCGTCGAAGATGGCGCAGGAGAAATCCAGCCGCTCCTTGATGTTGACGCTGAGCGACGTGTTCTGCAGCACCGCGCCCGCCTGCTCGGCGACGTTCATGAACAGGTTGTTGAACAGTTCGAGCATCACCGGGTCCGGGCGCGCGGCATCGGCGAGCCGCGCGGCGGCGCGTGGCTCGGTCCGGCGTAGCACCAGGTGGTTGCGCGCCGTCACCTCGGCGGTCCAGCCGGGCTCGACGACCGTGGTGGCGTTCGCCTCGCGGATCAGCGCGGGGCCGCGCAGCCGGTCGCCGGCGTGCAGCGCGTCGCGGTCGAAGACCGGCGCGGCGTGCCCGGCGCCTTCCGTGAACAGCGGCACGGTGTCGATGGCGGCGGGCGCCGCGCCCGATGCGCGGGCAGGCAGGGCGGCTTCCTCGACCTGCTCGCCGGGCATGGTCACCTCGGCGATGCAGGCCTCGACCACCACCTGCCGCTCGGGCGTCGCGAAGCCGAAGCGGCGGCGATGCGCCTCGGTGAAGGCGGCCAGCACCGTCGCGTGGTCGCCGAAGGGCACGGGCAGGAAGCTGTCCGTGCCGGCGTAGCGGAGGTGCAGGCGCCGCGCGACGCGCAGCCGCGCCGGGTCCGCGCCCTGGCGCGCCAGTTCCGCGCGCCCCTCGGCGGCCAGCGCATCGAGCCGCGCTGCGAGGTCGTCCATGCCGGAAGCCGCCAGCGGGGCCTCCACCGCGCCCTCGCGGATCGCGGCCTGGTCGGCGAGCCCCATCCCATATGCCGAGAGCACGCCCGCGAAGGGATGGATGAAGACCGTCTCCATCCCGAGCGCATCGGCCACCAGGCAGGCATGCTGCCCGCCGGCGCCGCCGAAGCATTGCAGCGCGAAGCGCGTCGCGTCGTGGCCCTTCTGGATGCTCACCTGCTTGATCGCGTTCGCCATGTTGGCGACCGCGATTCGGAGGAAGCCTTCCGCCACCTTGCGCGGGTCCTGGGCCACGCCGGTCGCGGCCTCGATCTCGGCGGCCAGCGCGGTGAACCTGTCCCGCACCACATCGGCATCGAGCGGCTGGTCGCCGTCGGGGCCGAAGATCGCCGGGAAGTGCTGCGGCTGGATCTTGCCGACCATGACGTTGGCGTCCGTCACCGCGAGCGGCCCGCCGCGGCGGTAGCAGGCCGGCCCGGGCACCGCGCCCGCGCTGTCAGGGCCGACGCGCATGCGCGCGCCGTCGAAATGCAGGATCGAGCCGCCGCCGGCGGCGACCGTGTTGATCGCCATCATGGGCGCGCGCATCCGCACCCCCGCGACCTCGGTCTCGAAGGCGCGTTCGAACTCGCCGGCATAGAGCGCGACGTCGGTCGAGGTGCCGCCCATGTCGAAGCCGATGATGCGGTCGAACCCGCCCATGCCGGCGGTGCGCGCGGCGCCCACGATGCCGCCGGCGGGGCCGGACAGGATCGCGTCCTTGCCCTGGAAGTGGCCGGCCTCGGTGAGCCCGCCGTTCGACTGCATGAAATACAGCCGCACGCCGGGCAGTTCGGACGCCACCTGGTCCACGTAGCGGCGCAGCACGGGGGAGAGATAGGCATCCACCACCGTCGTGTCGCCGCGCGGGACGATGCGCGGCAGCGGGCTCGCCCGGTGGCTCAGCGAGACCTGCGTGAAGCCCTCCTCCCGCGCGATCTCGCCGAGTCGCGCCTCATGCGCCGGATGCGCCCAGGCATGCATCATCACGATCGCGACGGCGCGGATGCCGGCCGCGAAGCCCGCCTGCAGCGCGGCGCGCGCGGCCGCCTCGTCCAGCGGCTCGATCTCCGTCCCGTCCACGTCCACGCGCCCGCCGATCTCGGCCACGCGCTCGTGCAGCAGCTCGGGCAGGCGGACGTCGAGGTCGAACAGCCGCGGCCGCGCCTGGTTGCCGATGCGCAGCAGGTCGGCGAAGCCGCGGTTGACCAGCAGCAGCACGCGCTCGCCCTTGCGCTCCAGCAGCGCGTTGGTCGCGACGGTGGTGCCCATCTTCACCGCGTCGATCGCGCCTTCCGGCACCGCCGTGCCGGGCGGCAGGCCGAGCGTCTCCCGGATGCCGGCCACGGCGGCGTCGCGGTAGCGTTCCGGGTTCTCGGACAGCAGCTTGCGGGTGGTCAGGCGCCCCTCCGGGTCGCGCGCGACAATGTCGGTGAAGGTACCGCCGCGGTCGATCCAGAACTGCCAGCCGGCCATGAGCATCCCGTCCATGTTGAAGCGGGGCGGAGAATGCGAGCGCGGCCGCCCCAGGACAAGCGGGGCGTCAGGCGGGGGCGAAGCTGTCCGGCCGCGCCAGCGCCCAGGCGTCGGCGAAGCGGGCGTCCCTGGTGCCCTCAAGCAGCGCGCCCGGCGGCAGCAGCGGATAGAGCGCGGCGAAGCTCGCGACCTCATGGTCCGAGATGCGGCGGAACAGGTGCTCGCGACGCACCTGGGTCGGAGACTGCAGCCCCGCCGCGGCCAGCAGCTCGGCCAGGGCGTGCATCGTCTGGGCGTGGAAATTGTGCACCCGCGGCGCCTTGTCGGCGATGACCAGGGCGCGCGCCCGCACCGGGTCCTGCGTCGCGACGCCTGTCGGGCAGCGGTCCGTATGGCAGGACTGGGACTGGATGCAGCCCAGCGCGAACATGAAGCCGCGCGCCGCGTTGCACCAGTCGGCGCCGAGCGCCAACGCGCGCACCATGTCGAAGCCGGTCACGATCTTGCCGCTGGCGCCGATCCGGATGCGATCGCGCAGCCCCGTGCCGACCAGCGCGTTGTGCACGAAGTCCAGCCCCTCGCGCAGCGGCGTGCCGAGGTGGTCCATGAATTCGAGCGGCGCGGCGCCCGTGCCGCCCTCCTTGCCGTCCACCACGATGAAGTCGGGCGTGATGCCGGTTTCGAGCATCGCCTTGCAGATCGCGAGGAATTCCCAGCGATGGCCGATGCAGAGCTTGAAGCCCGCGGGCTTGCCGCCCGACAGGCGCCGCATCTCGGCGATCGTCTCGAGCAGCCCGACCGGCGTCGCGAAAACCGAATGGAAGGCGGGCGAGATGCAGTCCAACCCCATCGGCACGCCGCGCGTGGCCGAGATCTCGGCGCTCACCTTGGCGGCGGGCAGCACGCCGCCATGGCCGGGCTTGGCGCCCTGGCTGAGCTTCAGCTCGACCATCTTCACCTGCGGGTTGGCGGCGGTCGCGGCGAAGCGCTCGGCCGAAAAGCGGCCCTCCGCGTCGCGCGCGCCGAAATAGCCCGAGCCGATCTCCCAGATGATGTCGCCCCCCGGCGCCAGGTGGTGCGGGCTGAGCCCGCCCTCCCCCGTGTCGTGCGCGAAGCGGCCGCGCCGCGCGCCCTCGTTCAGGGCGCGGATGGCATTGGCGCTGAGCGAGCCGAAGCTCATGGCCGAGATGTTGAGCAGCGACGCCGAATAGGGCTGCGAGCAGCCCTGGCCCCCGATCATGACGCGGAAATCCGCCGGCGGGACGGGCCGCGCCGCGACCGAATGGTGCAGCCATTCGTAGCCGCGGTCATAGACGTCGTTCTGCGTGCCGAAGGGGCGCTTGTCGAGCTGCGTCTTGGCGCGCTGGTAGACCACGGCGCGCTGGTCGCGGCTGAAGGGTGTGCCCTTCTTCTCGTCCTCGAAGAAGTACTGGCGCATCTCGGGCCGGATGCTCTCGAGCAGGAAGCGCAGATGCGCCGAGATCGGGTAGTTGCGCAGCACCGCATGGCGCGTCTGCGTCAGGTCCCGCACGCCGAGTGCCGTGAGCCCGCCGAACAGGCCGAGGCCCGTGACCCACCACTCCGCCGCGCCCGGGCTGGCGCCGAGCAGCACCAGGCAGAGCGCCGCCGCCGCCGCCGAGAGGCTGAGCGGCAGGAAGCGCGGCGTCAGGGCGAGCTGCCAGGGCGGCATGGGCGGGACCTCCGATATTACAATGACGCTAGCGCAACGCCCGGCGCGCGCCATCCGTCCGTTTGCCCGGACCGTGCGCCAGGACACGCCTGACGCGCGCCGCCCGCCATGCTAGGAACCCGCGGATATGAGCTTCTGGGGCAAGATCCTGGGCAGCATGGCGGGCTTCGCCATGGGCGGGCCCTTCGGCGCGATGGTGGGCGCGGCGGTCGGCCACGCGGCCGACCAGGGCGCAATGCCGGGCGCCGGCCGCATCCCGCCCAATGCCGCCGACATGGTCCACATGCTGGGCGGCAAGGAGAACCTGTTCTCCTTTTCGATCGTCGTGCTGGCTGCCAAGCTCGCCAAGGCGGACGGGCCCGTGAAGCGCGCGGAGATCGAGGCCTTCCGCCAGATGTTCCGCGTGCCCGAGGAAAGCCTCCGCGACGTCGGCCGCCTGTTCGACCAGGCGCGCGAGAGCGCCGAGGGATGGGAGCCCTTCGCCGAGCGCCTCGGCGAGGTCTTCGCCGACAACAAGGCGATGCTCGAGGACGTGCTGGCGGCCCTGGTACGGATCGCGCGCGCCGACGGGCCGGTGACGACATCCGAAGGCGCCATGCTGCGCGGCATCCATGCGCGCTTCGGCCTGGACGCCGCGGCCTGGCAACGCGCCAAGGGCGGCACGCCGCGCGGCGTCAGCGCGCAGGACTTCGAGGACCCCTACCCCGTCCTCGGCCTGACGCGGGAAGCCTCCGACGAACAGGTGCGCGCGGCCTGGAAGCAGTTGATGCGGGAGAATCACCCGGACAGCCTCGCCTCCCGCGGGGTGCCGGAGGAATTCGTCAAGCGCGCCACGGCCAAGGTCGCGGACATCAACGCGGCGTGGGACCGGATCAAGCGGGAACGGAAGCTGTGACGGCGCGCAGGTCGGGGGGAGGGAACGCCCCCCGAGCCCCCCTCCTTCTTTGGATGCCTGCACTTCCGTGGTGACCGTCACGGAGGCACCCAGCCCCAATCACGACGCGCGGCCCGACGGCACGCCGGTCGACATGCTGGTGCTGCACTACACGGGCATGCGCACGGGGCAGGACGCGATCGACCGGCTGCGCGACCCGGCGGCCAAGGTGTCCTGCCACTATGTCGTCGAGGAAGATGGCCGCATCCTCCGCCTTGTGTCCGAGGACAGGCGCGCGGCCCATGCCGGCGTCTCCCACTGGCGCGGCCACACGGGGCTCAATGCGCGCTCCATCGGGATCGAGGTCGTCAACCCCGGCCACGAATGGGGCTACCGCGACTTCCCGGCGCTGCAGATGGCGGCAGTCTGCGACCTCTGCCTCGACATCCTGGCACGCCACCCGATCCCGGCGCGCAACGTCGTCGGCCACAGCGACATCGCGCCGGACCGCAAGCAGGACCCGGGGGAGTTGTTCGACTGGGAAGGCCTGGCGCGCAACGGCGTCGGCCTCTGGCCCGACGGCGAGCCGGCGCCGCCGCCGGAGGCCGCGACGCTGCCGCTGCTCGAGGCCATCGGCTACCGCACGGACCTGCCGCTGCCCGTGCTGGTCACGGCGTTCCAGCGCCACTGGCTGCCGCCGCGCGCAGTTGGCGTCGCCGATGCCGCCACCCGCGCCCGCATCGCGGCGGTGGCGGCACTCTGCGGATAGGGCGTTGCGCGCGCGGCCGACCTCGCGCACTTCATCGCCGCACAGCCGCATCTGCACGCGGCGCTTGCCGCGGTCGCCGCGCATGGCCCGCCATGCGCCTGGATCGGCGCCGGCCTCCTGCGCAACGCCGTCCGGGACGCGCTGACCGGCGGCGACCCAGGCGACACGCCCCGCGCGCCCGCCGCCGCCCTGCACTAGCATCCCTCCGGGCGACCAGCCCAAAGGGAGAGACAACGCCATGACCATCACCCGCCGGGCATTCGGGGGCTCGCTGCTCGCCGCCCCGGCCCTGCTTGGAACGTCCGGGCGCGCCCGCGCCCAGTCCGCCTTCCCGTCCCGCGCCGTGCGCATCGTCGTCCCCTATACGCCGGGCGGCGTCTCGGACATCACCGCCCGGCTGATTTCCGAACCGCTCGCTGCCGCCTGGGGCCAGCCCGTGCCGGTCGAGAACCGCGCCGGCGCGGATGGCGTGATCGGCACCGAGTTGGTGGCGCGTGCGCCGGCCGATGGCCACACGCTCGGCCTGGTCTCGGTCGGGCATCCGGTCAATGCCGCCTTCTACCGGCTGCCCTTCGACACGATGCGCGACTTCACCTTCGTGACGCAGACCACGGCGACGCCGCTCGTGCTCTGCGCGCCGCGTGCCTTCGCGCCGAACACGCCGGCGGAGCTGGTGGACCACGCCAGGCGCAACCCCGGCGTCACCTTCGCCGGCACCGGCGGCGTGGTGCGCCTGGCACCCGTGCTGTTCGCGCAGCGCACCAGCATCACGCTGGAATACGTGCCCTATCGCGGCAGCACCCAGGCGCATCCCGACCTGATCGCCAACCGCGTGAACATCATGTTCGACACGGTGCCGGCGGCGCTGCCGCACATCCAGGCGGGCACGCTGAAGGCGCTGGCCACCACCGGCGCGCAGCGCAGCCCGCAGCTACCCGACGTGCCGACCATGGCCGAGGCCCTGCTGCCAGGCTTCGAGGCCGCGACCTGGGGCATGATCATCGCGCCGGCAAACCTGCCGCCGGCAGTGCTGGCGAAACTCAATGCCGACATCCGCGCGGCGCTGCGCACGCCGGCGGTGATCGAGCGCCACCGCACGCTCGGCGCCGAGATCGTGTCCAACTCACCCGAGGAGATGCGCCGCTTCGTTCAGGCCGAGATGGAGAAGTGGGGCGCCGCCGCGGGCGCCGCCGGCATCCGCCCGCAATGACGCGAAGCACCCGCGCGCGGGCTTGACGGAGGGCCCCGCGCGGGCGCAGACGACCCCCGGCGTCAGACGGCTGGGCGGCCGCTGGCGCGGGAGCGATCCCGCGCTGGAGGAAAGTCCGGGCTCCACGGAACCACGGTGCCGGTCAACGACCGGCGGGGGCGACCCCAGGGAAAGTGCCACAGAGAACAGACCGCCGCGGCGTGGCTCCCCTCGGGGCGACACCCCGCGGCAAGGGTGAAACGGTGGGGTAAGAGCCCACCGCGCTTCCGGCAACGGCGGCGGCACGGCAAACCCCACCGGGAGCAAGGCCGAATAGGGGCGGACGGCGAGGTGCCTTCGGGCGCTGTCGCAGGGGCGGTTCCGCCCTTCCGCCCGGGTTGGCCGCGCGAAGCCCGCAGCGATGCGGGCTCCAGAGGAATGGCCGTCCGTGGCCGCAAGGCCACGACAGAACCCGGCTTACAGGCCGCCTGACGCCGCCCTTCCCCTGCCGGAAGGCGCAAAACATTCGCCTTTGCTCAGAACCCCATGCAGACTCATGCGGCAATTCCCTTGATTCACTATGTTTTCCTGAACGACCCCGAAAACGACACCAGCGTTTCTCCCTTGCTGTCCCGCGTTTTCCCATGTTATCCCATGTCATCCCGTGATGATCCCAGGACGCTCGGGGGGGCGAGCGGGATCAGGAGCGGGATGGTCGGGCGAGCCGGCGGGGTCGGGGGGCCTCGCCGGCCGCTGAACCGGAACGGAACAGCAGGTTGGACGCGGCGCGCGTGGCCGCACGCGGGGGGCGATGACCCGGTTCCTGGGCACGCACAATGTCAAGCTGGACAAGAAAGGCCGCATCTCGGTGCCTGCGCCCTTCCGCGCCCGGCTCGAGGCCCAGGGCAGCGCGCAGATCGTGCTGTTCCGCTCGTACCAGCTCGAGTGCATCGAATGCTGGCCGGAGCCCGCCTTCGAGCTGCTCGCCGAAAGCCATGACCGCCTCGACATCTTCTCGGCCGGCGCCAACGACCTCGGCGCCTCGCTGTTCGCCGGCGCGCAGTATGCGCGCCCGGATGCGGAAGGCCGCCTGGTGCTGCCACCCGACCTCGTGGCCGGGCTCGGCCTGGGGGAGGCCGTGACCATCCTCGGCGCCAACCGGTCCTTCCAGATCTGGGACAGCGCGCGCGCCGCGGCGCACCTGGCCGAGGCGCGCGAGCGCGCCCGCGCCGGCAACCTGACGCTGCCCGCCCCCCGCGCGCCGGGGGCTGCGCCATGACCGGCCACCTGCCCGTCATGCTGGCCGAGGTGCTGGCCACGCTGGCGCCGCGCGACGACGCCACCTACCTCGACTGCACCTTCGGCGGCGGCGGCTACGCGGCCGCGTTCCTCGACGCAGCCCCGCACTGCACGCTCTACGCCATGGACCGCGACCCCGACGCCATCGCCCGCGGCGCCGGCCTCGTCGCGCGCCATGCGCCGCGCCTGCACCTGATCAAGGGCCGCTTCGGCGACATGCTCGACCTCCTCGCCGCGCGCGGCGTCACCGCGCTCGACGGCGTGGTGATGGACCTCGGCGTCTCATCGTTCCAGCTCGACGAGGCCGGGCGCGGCTTCTCCTTCCGCGCCGACGGGCCGCTCGACATGCGGATGGAGAAGCAGGGGCCGTCCGCGGCGGACCTCGTGAACACGCTGCCCGAGGCCGAGCTCGCCGACATCCTGTTCCGCCTCGGCGAGGAACGCTTCTCCCGCCGCATCGCCAAGGCCATCGTCGCCCGCCGCGCCGAGCAGCCCTTCGCGACGACCGGCGACCTCGCCGCCCTGGTACGGAGCAAGGTGCCGCGCGACCCGTCCGGCATCGACGGCGCGACGCGGTCCTTCCAGGCGCTGCGCCTCGCGGTGAACGACGAGCTGGGCGAGGTCGAGCGTGGCCTCGCCGCCGCCGCGCGGCTGCTGGCACCCGGCGGGCGGCTGGTCGTGGTCGCCTTCCATTCGCTGGAAGACCGCATCGCCAAGCGCTTCATGGCCGAAGCGGCGGGCCGCGGCACCGGCGCCTCCCGCCACGACCCTGGCGCGCTGGCGGCGCGCAGGGCACCGGGGTTCCGCCTCCTGACCCCGCGCGCACTCCGCCCCGCCGAGGCTGAGACCGCCCACAACCCCCGCGCCCGTTCCGCCCGCCTGCGCGCGCTGGAACGGCTGGAGGAGGCCGCATGATCCGCCCCCTGACGCTGCTCAGCCTCGCCGCCGCCGCGGGCGCCGGCCTGTATCTCTACCAGGTCAAGCACGCGGTCTCGCAGCTCGACCGCGAACTGCGGGAGATCCACCGCCACACCGAGCAAGCGCGCGAGCGTACCCAGGTGCTGACCGCCGAATGGGCCCTGCTGAACGAGCCCGAGCGGCTGCGCCAGGTCGCGCAGCGGCATCTCTCGCTCGAGCCCATGGCGCCCGCGCAATTCGCGCGCATGGCCGAGATGCGCCAGCGCCTGCCCGCGGCGCGCGACTTCGCGGGCCCGCCCTCCTTCCTGCCGCCGGCCGCGTCAGCCGCGACGGCGCTGGCCGCCGCCACCCCGCGCGCGCCGGTGGCACCGGCTCCCGCGGCGCCTGCCGCCCTGGCCGTCGTGCAGCCGGCCCCGCCGGCCGCGGAAGACCCGACCCGCACGGCCGAGGCGCCGGCGCGCGCCGCGGAACCGGCCCTCCGCCACGCGGAACGCCCGGCCGAAGGGGTCGCCGAGCCTGCCGTCCCGCCCCGCCGCCTCGCCGCCGCCGCGCCGCCGCGCCCGGCACGGGCCCCCGAAGCGCCGGTCCGGCGCGCGGTGCATGTCCAGCCGGCCGAGCCTCCGCCCGCGGCGCGCCGCGTCGTTGCCGCCGCGCCGCCCTCCGCGTCGATCTTCGGCGGCGGCCTCGGCCTCGCGCCGCCGGTGCCGGTCGCGCGCGCCGCCACGCTGCCCGCCGGCAGCGGCCGCTAGCCCGGCCGCGGCGGATGCATCACATCCCGACGCCACCGCCGGTCCCGGCGCCGGAGCCGCATTCGCCCCCGGCGCATGCGCCGATGCTGCGCCGCCCCGCCGCGACCGGGACGGAGCCGGCACAGTTCCCGGTGGTGCGCGTCACGCAGCCGGACCTCGCGCGCCGCGCCATCCTCGAACGCACGCGCGGGCGCCTCGTGCTCGCCGCCCTCGGCTTCTCGGTGCTGTTCGGCGCGGTGGCGCTGAAGCTCGCCTTCGCCACCGTGCTGAACCCGACCGAGGCACGCCGCGCGGCCCTGCTGTCCCGCCCGCCCACGCCGCCGGCCGAGGCCGCCGTCTCCCGCGCCACCGTCATGGACCGCAACGGGGAGATGCTGGCCGTCACGCTGCCGCTGACCGCGCTCTACGCGAACCAGCGCCACATCCTGAACCCCGAGGAGGCAGCCGCGCGACTGCAGCGGATCCTGCCGCAGCTCGACCGGGAACGCCTCGTGCAGCGCCTCACGGGCGACCGGCAGTTCTCCTACATCGCCCGCGCGCTGACCCCGCGGGAAGTCGCGCAGGTCAATGCGCTCGGCATCCCGGGCCTCTATTTCGAGGAAGCCGAGCGCCGCTTCTTCCCGCAGGGCCGGACCGCCGCGCACATCATCGGCGGCGTCGACGTGGATGGCCACGGCATCGCCGGCGTCGAGCGCGCCTTCGACGAGCGCCTGCGCCGCGACGCCTCGCAGGAGTTGCGCCTTTCGCTCGACATCCGGGTGCAGATCGCGCTGCGCGAGAGCATCCAGCGCGCGATCACCGAGTTCAACGGCATCGGCGGCGCCGGCGTGGTGATGGACGTCCACACCTCAGAAGTGCTGGCGATGGTCAGCCTGCCCGACTACGACGCCAACGACGTCGGCGCCGCCACCGTGGACCAGCGCTTCAACCGCGCGACGGTCGGCGTCTACGAACCGGGCTCGACCTTCAAGCTGCTGACGGCGGCGATGGCACTGGAATACGGCACGGTGCAGCCCTGGGGCGGCTATGACGCGTCCCGCCCGATCCGCGTCGGCCGCTTCGAGATCAACGACTTCCGCGGCAAGAACCGCTGGCTCGCCCTGCCCGAGATCCTCGCCTATTCGTCCAACCTCGCCTCCGCGCACATGGCGGCCGCGGTCGGCGTCAACCGCCACCGCGACTTCATGGACCGCATGGGCATGACGCGGCGCATGGGCATCGAGGTGCCCGAGAGCGCCCTGCCGCTGGTGCCCGGCCAGCGCACCTGGCGTGAGCTCAACACCATGACGATCGGCTTCGGCCACGGCATCTCGGTCACACCGCTGCATGTCGCGACCGCCGGCGCCACCCTGGTCAATGGCGGCATCCTCCGCCAGCCGACCATCCTGGCGCAGCCGCCCGGCACGGCGCGCGAGGGCACGCGCGTGATCAGCGAGCGAACCTCGGACCTCGTGCGCCGCATGATGCGCCTGGTCGTGACCGCGGGCTCCGGCCGCAGCGCCGAGGTGCCCGGCTACTATGTCGGCGGCAAGACCGGCACGGCGCAGAAGACCGGCCCGCGCGGCGGCTACCTGCAGAACAAGCGCATCGCCGCCTTCATCGGCGCCTTCCCGATGCATGCGCCGCGCTACGCCATCTACGTCATGGTGGACGAGCCCAAGCCCAATGCGCGCAGCCACGGCTACGCGACCGCGGGCTGGGTCGCCGCGCCGGCGGCCGGCATGGTGGTGCAGCGTATCGCGCCGATCCTCGGCCTGATGCCGGAGCCGATGACGCCCGCGATCGAGCGTGCGCTGGCCATGCCGATGAACGGGCGCGGCATCCCGGGCCTCGCGCCCGCGCCTGCCGCGCGCCCCGCCGCGCCGGCCGAGGCTGCCCCCACCGCCGCCCCGCGCAGCCCCGGCTCGCAGCGGGAGGCGCGCCTTGCGCCTCGGTGACGTCATGCGCCGCGCGGGCCTCCCCGTCCCGGCAGGGAATGGCGACATCGCCGGGCTGACGGCCGACAGCCGCGCCGTGGCTCCTGGCATGGTCTTCGCCGCCCTGCCCGGTGCGCGCGCCGACGGCCGCGCCTTCATCGCCGATGCTGTCGCGCGCGGCGCCGCCGCCGTCATCGCGCCCGAGGGCACCGACTGGCCGCCCGGCGTGCCGGTGCGCCCCATGATCGCGAGCCCCGATCCGCGCCGGACGCTGGCGCTCATGGCCGCGGCCTTCCATGGCGCGCAGCCGCGCACCGTCGTCGCGGTCACCGGCACCAACGGCAAGACCAGCACGGTCGATTTCCTGCGCCAGATCTGGACCATGGGCGGGGAGCGCGCCGCCTCGCTCGGCACCCTTGGCCTGGTGGCGGAAGGCTTCCCGCCCGGCCCTTCGCTGACCACGCCCGACCCGGTGGCGCTGCACGCGACGCTGGCCGCGCTCGCCCGCGCGGGCGTGGCCGCGGCGGCGATGGAGGCGTCCTCGCACGGGATCGACCAGCGGCGGCTGGATGGCGTTGTGCTCGCCGCCGCCGGCTTCACGAACCTGACGCGCGACCACCTCGACTACCACGGCTCGATGGCGGCCTATCGCGCCGCGAAACTCCGGCTGTTCGACACGCTGCTGCCCGCCGGCGGCGCCGCCGCCGCCTGCACCGAGATGGACCCGGCCGTACTGGCCGCGCTGCGCGACGCGGCGCGCGCCCGCCGCCTGCGGCTGCTGACGGTGGGCGAGGGCGGCGAGGCGGTGCGCCTGCTCTCCGCGCGCCCCCTGCCCGACGGCCAGGCGCTGGAGGTCATGGCCTTCGGCGCGCGGCGCGACCTCCTGCTGCCGCTGCCGGGCCGCTTCCAGGCGGACAATGCGCTGCTGGCCGCGGCACTCGCGGTCGGCGCCGGCCTCCCGGCGGACCGCGCCTTCGCCGCCCTGCCGCGCCTGGCCGGCGTGCGCGGGCGGATGGAGCGCGCCGCGGTGCTGGCCAACGGCGCCACCGTCTATGTCGACTACGCGCACACCCCGGATGCGCTCGCGCGCCTGCTCGCCGCGCTTCGCCCGCACACGTCGGGACAACTGCACGTCCTGTTCGGCGCGGGCGGCGACCGCGACCCGGGCAAGCGCCCCCTGATGGGCCAGGCCGCAGCCGAGGGCGCCGACCGCGTCTGGATCACCGACGACAACCCGCGCAGCGAGGACCCGGCCGCGATCCGCGCCGCCGTGCTGGCCGGCGCGCCTGGTGCCATCGACGCCGGCACGCGGGAGGCGGCGATCGCCGCGGCGCTGGCCGCGCTCGGCCCGGGCGACGTGCTGGCCGTCGCCGGCAAGGGCCACGAGAGCGGCCAGGAAATCGCGGGCGTCGTTCATCCCTTCGACGATGTCGAGGTGGTGCGGCGCCTCGCGGGGGTCGGGCCATGAGCGCGCTCTGGACCTCGGCCGAGTTGCGCGCCGCGACCGGCGGCACGATCGGTCCCGAGGTCGAGGTGCTGGGCATCTCGATCGACACGCGCAGCCTGGCGCAGGGCGACCTGTTCGTGGCGCTGCGCGACACGCGCGACGGGCACGCCTTCGTGGCGGATGCGCTGGCGCGCAGCGCGGCGGCGGCGATGGTCGAGCGCGAACCGCCCGACATGCCCGAGGACGCGCCCCTGCTGCATGTGGGCGACACGCTGGCGGGGCTCGCGGCGCTCGGCGCGGCGGCGCGTGCCCGCACCGACGCCCATGTCGTCGCCGTCACCGGCTCGGTCGGCAAGACCACGACGAAGGAGATGCTGCGCGTGGCGCTGGCGGCCTTCGGCCCGACGCATGCCTCGGCCGCGTCCTTCAACAACCACTGGGGCGTGCCGGTCACGCTGGCGCGGATGCCGCGCGATGCGGCCTTCGCCGTCGTCGAGATGGGCATGAACAACCGGGGCGAGATCGCGCCGCTGTCGTCCCTCGCCCGCCCGCATGTCGGGCTCGTCACCAACATCGGCACCGCGCATATCGGGCACCTCGGCAGCGAGGAGGCGATCGCCGAGGAGAAGGGCGACATCATCGCCGGCATTGCACCCGGCGGCGTGCTGGTGCTGCCGGCCGACAGCCGCTTCGCCGCCCGCCTCGCGGCCCGCGCGCGGGAGGCGGGGCTCGAGGTCCTCTCGCATGGGGAGGCGGCGGGTGCCGATGCGCGCCTGCTCTCCTACCAGGGCGAGGCCGAGGGCGGCCGCGCGGAGATCATGCTCGCGGGGGAGCGGCTCGGCGTCACGCTCGCCGCGCCGGGGCGGCACGTCGCGCTCAATGCCTGCGCGGTGCTCGCGGTGGTGCATGCGTTGGGCCTCGCGCCGCGCAGCGCCGCGGCGGCGCTGCCCGCCTTCGGCGCGCCGGCGGGGCGCGGGCGGCGGTCGCGCATCCGGGTCGAGGGCGGCGAGGCGCTGCTGATCGACGATTCCTACAACGCCTCGCCGCCCTCGATCCGCGCCGGGCTCGCGGTGCTGGCGGCGCAGGCGGCGACGCGACGGATCGCGGCGCTGGGCGACATGCGCGAACTCGGCTCGGAGGCGCCGGCGATCCACGCCGCGCTCGCCCCCGATGCCGCCACGGCCTGCGACCTCGTCTTCACCTGCGGGGAGATGATGGAGCACCTCCATCGCGCCCTGCCGGAGGCGCGGCGCGGCGCGCATTGCCCGGACAGCGCGGCGCTCGCGCCCGTGCTGCGCGGCGCGCTCCGGCCGGGGGACGCGGTGCTGGTGAAGGGTTCGCTCGGATCGCGCATGGCGGTCGTGGTGCAGGCGCTGTGCGGGGAGAGCGGCTCGTGATCTACAATTTCCTCGTTCCGCTGGCCGACGAGTTCCAGCTCTTCAACCTGGCGCGCTACCACACCTTCCGCGCCGGCGCAGCCTGCCTGACGGCGCTGCTGATCTGCCTCGTGTTCGGCGCGCCCATCATCCGCTGGCTGCGATCCTTCCAGCGCGGCGGCCAGCCGATCCGCGACGACGGGCCCGAGCGCCACCTGATCGAGAAGAAGGGCACGCCCACCATGGGCGGCGTCATGATCCTGCTGGCGCTGGTGGTCTCGACGCTGCTCTGGGCGGACCTCACCTCCGGCATGGTCTGGGCGGTGCTGCTGCTGACTGTCGGCTACGGCGCGCTCGGCTTCGCGGACGACTGGCTGAAGGTGACCAAGCGGAACAGCAAGGGCGTCTCCGGGCGGATGAAGCTCGCGGTGCAGGCGGCGCTCGGCCTCGTGGTCGCGGTCTGGATCACCTGGCTGATGCCCGGGCCGCTCTCCACCACCCTCGCGCTGCCGGTCTTCAAGGAGGTGCTGGTTCCCTTCGGGCTGCTGTTCCCGCTGGTCGGCATGCTCGTGATGATGGGCTCCTCCAACGCCGTGAACTTGACCGACGGCCTGGACGGGCTCGCGATCGTTCCGGTGATGATCGCGGCGGCCGTCTTCGCGCTGATCGCGTATCTCGTCGGCAACCGCGTCTTCGCCGACTACCTCCAGCTGCACTACGTGCCGGGCACGGGCGAGCTCGCCGTCCTCGCCTCGGCGCTGATCGGCGCGGCGCTCGGCTTCCTCTGGTTCAACGCGCCGCCGGCGGCGGTGTTCATGGGCGACACCGGGTCGCTCGCTCTGGGCGGCGCGCTCGGCGCACTGGCGGTGGCGACGAAGCACGAGATCGTGCTCGCCATCGTGGGCGGGCTTTTCGTGGTCGAGACCGTCTCGGTCGTGATCCAGGTCTTCTGGTACAAGCGGACGGGCCGGCGCGTCTTCCTGATGGCGCCGCTGCACCACCACTTCGAGAAGAAGGGCTGGGCGGAGGCCACCATCGTCATCCGCTTCTGGATCATCGCGATGATCCTGGCGCTCGTCGGCCTCAGCACGCTGAAGATCCGATGACCCCGCCCCCACCGCCATTCACCCCCTTCCCCGGCGCGCGCATCGCGGTGGTCGGGCTCGGCCGCGCCGGGCTGCCCGCGGCGCTGCGGCTGCGCGACTGGGGCGCGGAGGTGACGGCCTGGGACGACGACCCGGCGCGGCGTGCCGAAGCCGAGGCCGCCGGCATCACGCTGCGCGACCCCGCCGCGGGGCGCCTCGCGGCCGATGCGCTGCTGCTCTCGCCCGGCATCCCGCACCGCCTGCCCACGGCGCACCCCGCGGCGGCGGCGGCGCAGGCGGCCGGCGTGCCCATCCTGTGCGATGCGGAATTCCTCTATCGCGCCGTCCTTGCCGCGCAATCCGGCGCCTGTTTCGTGGGCGTCACGGGCACGAACGGCAAGTCCACCACCACGGCGTTGATCGATCACATGCTGCACGCCGCCGGGCGCAGCGCCGAGGCCGGCGGCAATCTCGGTCCCGCCGCCCTCGGACTCAACATGTTGGGGTCGGACGGGGTCTACACCCTCGAAATGTCGTCCTACATGTTGGAGCGAATCGCCACGCTGCGCTTCAACGTGGCTGTGATGCTGAACATCAGCCCCGATCACCTCGACCGCCATGGCGACATGGCGGGCTACGCTGCTGCGAAGGCGAACATCTTCGCCCGGCAGACGGCCGAGGACGTGGCGGTGCTGGGCCAGGACGACCCGGTGACGCGCGGCATGGCGCCCCTGGTGGCGGCGCGCATCGTTCCGGTCTCGGGCCAGGTGCCGCAGCTAGGCGGCATCTGGGCGGAGGAACGGATGCTGCGCGACGACGGGGGCGCAATAATCGACCTCGACGCTGCGCGCACGCTGCCAGGCACGCACAACGCCCAGAACGCCGCCGCGGCCGCCGCAGCGGGCTTCGCCCTCGGCCTGTCGCGCGCCGAGATCGCGCAGGGCATCGCAACCTATCCCGGCCTGCCGCACCGGCAGGAAGTGGTGGGCACGACGCGGGGCGTGGCCTTCGTGAACGACAGCAAGGCGACCAATGCGGACAGCGCGGCGCGCGCCCTCGCCTCCTACGACCGCGTCGTCTGGATCGCGGGCGGCCAGGCGAAGGCCGGCGGCATCGAGAGCCTTTCGCCCTTCTTCCCGCGCATCGCGAAGGCCGTCCTGATCGGCCGCGACGCGCCCGCCTTCGCCGCGACGCTCGCCGCGCACGGCGTGCCGCACGAGGTGGCGGGAACACTCGACGCCGCGCTGCCTGCCGCCGCCGCCGCCGCCTTCGCGGGCGCGGCGCCGGTCGTGCTGCTCTCCCCGGCCGCGGCGTCCTTCGACCAGTTCACGGGCTTCGATGCGCGCGGCGACCGCTTCCGCGACCTCGCGCGCGCCATGATCGCGGGGGGGCGCGCCTGATGGCCCTGTCGCGCTCCGACACCTCCGTCCTCGGTCGCTGGTGGTGGACGGTCGACCGCTGGACGCTGGTCGCGCTGCTCGTGCTGGTGGGCTTCGGCTACGTGATGATGCTGGCGGCCTCGCCGGCGGTGGCCGAGCGCATCGGCGCCTCCTCCCGCCACATGTTCTTCATCAAGCAGGTCGCCTATCTCGGGCTGGCCACGCTGCTGATGGTGGCGGTCTCACTGCTGTCGGTGCGCGGCGTCCGGCGGCTCGCGCTGCTCGGCTTCGCGGCGGCGGTGGTGCTGACGGCGGCGACGCTGGTGGTCGGGACCGAAATCAAGGGCGCGCGGCGCTGGCTGCCGATCCCGGGCTTTTCGCTGCAGCCGTCCGAATTCCTGAAGCCCTTCTTCGCCGTCGTCGCCGCCTGGCTGATCGCCGAGGGCAAGATGCCGGGCTCGAAGGTCTGGGGCGCGTCGATCGCGGTCGTGCTGTTCGTGCTGGTCGCCGGCATCCTGAAGAGCCAGCCCGACATCGGCATGCTGCTTGTGGTCGCGGCGGTGTTCTTCGCGCAGTTCTTCGTCGCGGGGATGAACCTGTTCATCGTCGGTGCGGTGGGCGGGCTCGGCGTGCTCGGCGCGGTCGGGGCCTACATGATCTTCCCGCACGTGCAGTCGCGCGTGCACCGCTTCCTCGACCCGGAATCGGGCGATTCCTACCAGGTCAGCGTGGCGCTCGAGGCCTTCGCGAACGGCGGCCTGCTCGGCCGCGGCCCGGGCGAGGGCCGCGTCAAGAACGTGCTGCCCGACGCCCATGCCGACTTTGTCTTCGCCGTTGCGGCCGAGGAATACGGCATGGTCGTCTGCATGGTCATCATCGCGCTGTTCGCCTTCGTGGTGGTGCGCGGGCTGATGCGGCTGCTGGGCGAAAGCGACCTGTTTGTCATGCTGGCCGGCACCGGGCTGCTCACGCAGTTCGGCCTGCAGGCCTTCGTCAACATGGGCTCGACCCTGCACCTCATTCCGACCAAGGGCATGACGCTGCCCTTCGTGTCCTATGGCGGCTCCTCGGTCCTCGCGATCGCGGTCGGGATGGGGATGCTGCTGGCGCTGACGCGCCGGCGCACCGGCGCGCGCGCCGAGGACGGGCAGGCGGCGCCGGCCTCGGCGGTCGCCGCCGGGGGGCTCGGGTGAGGGGCCCGGCCGTGCATCCGATCGTCATCGCCGCCGGCGGCACCGGCGGGCACCTTTTCCCGGCCGAGGCGCTGGCGGCGGAACTGCTGCGCCGCGGGGAACGCATCGCGCTGATGACCGATGCACGGTCGGCCGCCTATGACAGCTCCGCCTTCGCCAATGCGGAACGCTTCGTGCTGCGCGGCGCGGGCCTGTCCGGGCGCGGCGCGAAGGGCGCGCTGACGGGCGCCGCGGCGCTGGTGGCCGGCACCGTGCAGGCGCGCCGGCACCTGGCCGCGCTGCGACCCTCGGCCGTGGTCGGGTTCGGAGGCTATGCCTCCTTCCCGCCGCTCGCGGCGGCACGGATGATGGGTGCGTCGCGCCGGCCCGCCATCGTGCTGCATGAGCAGAACGCGGTGCTCGGCCGCGCCAACCGGCTGATGGCGCGCGTGGCGGACCTGCTGGCGCTGTCCTTCGAGGGCACGGCGAAGGTGCCCGACGGCGCGCGGGTCGCGGTCGTCGGCAACCCGGTGCGGCCGGCGCTGGCCGCGCTGGCCCGGGAGCCCTATCCCACGCCGATCGAGGGCGGCGCGCTCCGCCTGCTCGTCACCGGCGGCAGCCAGGGGGCGCGCATCTTTGCCGATGTCGTGCCGGCCGCCATCGCCGCCCTGCCCGAAGCGATCCGTGCCCGGCTGCTGGTCACGCAGCAATGCCGGGCGGAGGACCTCGCGCGCACCGAGGCAGCCTACCGCGCCGCGGGCGTCGTGGCGGACCTCGCACCCTTCTTCCCCGACATCGCGGGACGGCTCGCCACCGCACACCTGGTCGTCGCGCGCGCCGGCGCCTCCACCGTGGCGGAACTCGAATGCGCGGGTCGCCCGGCCGTGCTGGTGCCACTGCCCTCGGCGATCGACGACCACCAGAACGCCAATGCGCGCGCGCTTGCCGAGGCCGACGCGGCCTGGGTCTACCCGCAGCCGGCCTTCACGTCGGCCGCGCTGGCGGAGCGGCTGGTCGGGCTGTTCGCCGTGCCGGCGCGCCTCGTCTCCGCCGCCGCCGCCGCCGCCGCGCTGGCCCGCCCGCATGCGGCGCGCGACCTCGCGGACCGCGTCCTTTCGCTCGCCCGCCACGACGCGATGGGGGCCGCCTGATGCGCGCACTTCCGCTCAACATCGGCCCCATCCACTTCACCGGCATCGGCGGCATCGGCATGTCCGGCATCGCCGAGGTGCTGCACACCCTCGGCTACCAGGTGCAGGGCAGCGACATCGCCGACAGCGCCAATGTCCAGCGCCTGCGCGGCGCCGGCATTCCCGTGGCCGTCGGCCACGACGCCGCCAACCTCGGCGCCGCCCAGGTCGTCGTCGTCTCGACCGCCGTGAAGCGCGACAACCCCGAGGTCGCGGCCGCGCGCCAGCGCTTCATCCCCGTGGTCCGCCGCGCCGAGATGCTGGCCGAGCTGATGCGCCTCAAATGGTCCATCGCCATCGGCGGGACGCACGGCAAGACCACCACCACCTCCCTCGTGGCCGCGGTGCTGGAAGCCGCGCGCCTCGACCCCACCGTGATCAACGGCGGCATCATCAACGCCTACGGCACCAACACCCGCATGGGCGAAGGCGACTGGATGGTCGTCGAGGCCGACGAGAGCGACGGGTCCTTCCTGAAGCTCCCCGCCGTCGTCGCCGTGGTCACGAACATGGACCCCGAGCATCTCGACCACTGGGTCACCGGGGAGGCGATGAAGGAGGCCTACGCCCAGTTCGTCGGCAACATCCCCTTCTACGGCTTCGCCGTGCTCTGCATGGACCACCACGAGGTGCAGGCGATGATCCCGCGCCTGTCCGACCGGCGCATCGTCACCTACGGCTTCTCGCCCCAGGCCGACGTGCGCGCGGACCGCCTCATCACCGACCGCATGGGCGCGACCTTCGAGGTGACGGTGACCGACCGTGCCACCGGCCGGTCGCGCCTCATGAAGCCCTTCCGCCTGCCGATGCTCGGGCAGCACAACGTGCAGAACGCGCTCGCCGCCATCGCCATCGGCGTCGAGATGGAGGTGGACGAGGGCACGATCCGCAGCGCGCTCGCGGGTTTCAAGGGCGTCAAGCGCCGCTTCACCCGCACCGGGGAAGCGGGCGGCATCGCCGTGATCGACGACTACGGCCACCACCCGGTCGAGATCGCAGCCGTGCTCAAGGCCGCCCGCCAGGCCGGCGCGCGCGACGTCGTCGCGGTCGTGCAGCCGCACCGCTATTCTCGCCTGCAATCGCTGTTCGAGGACTTCTGCACCTGCATGAACGACGCCGGCACGGTCATCGTGGCGGACGTCTACGCGGCCGGCGAACAGCCGATCGACGGCTTCGACAAGGACGCGCTGGTCGAGGGGCTGCGCGCGCGCGGCCACCGCTCCGTCGTGCCGCTGCCGGGGCCGGACAGCCTGCCGGAGATGATCAACGCCATCGCCAAGGCCGGCGACTACGTGGTCTGCCTGGGTGCCGGGAACATCACGGCCTGGGCGCATGCACTGCCGGGGCAGCTGCAGGAACTGCAGAGCCGCAGCCGCGGGCGGCTCGCAGGGGCGATGAAATGATGGCGGCGGCAATCGGGAGGGGCCCTGCCCCGCCCGGACCCACCCCGCCAAAGGCCGAAGGGCCTTTGGGAACCTTGATTCCGGCCATCCGGGGGCGGGTGCGGCATGATGAGCCGCTCGCGCCCTCGACCTGGTTCCGCGTCGGCGGGGCGGCGGAGACGCTGGTGCGGCCGGCGGATGCCGACGACCTGGTCGCGCTGCTGCGCGACCTGCCGGGCACGGTGGCGGTCACCGTCATCGGCGCGGCATCGAACATGATCCTGCGCGACGGCGGCATCGCGGGCGTCACCATCCGGCTCGCGCGCGGCTTCGGCGACATCACGGTGGAAACGGATGGCATCGTGGCCGGCGCCGCGGCGCTCGACGTCACCATCGCCGAAACCGCGGCCGCGCAGGCGCTGGGCGGGCTCGAATTCCTCGTCGGCATCCCGGGCACGATCGGCGGCGCGGTCGCGATGAACGCCGGCGCCTACGGCACCGAGGTCAAGGACGTGCTCGACTGGGCCGAGGTCGCGACACCCGCGGGGCTGAAGCGCCTCGCCGCCGCCGACCTGCGCTTCGCCTATCGCCGCGCCGAACTGCCGCCGCGCGGCGTCGTCACCCGCGCGCGCCTTCGCGCGACGCCGGGGGAGGCCGCCGCCATCGCGGCGCGGCTGCATGAGATCCGCGCGGCCCGCGAGGCGACGCAGCCCGTCCGCGCGCGCACCGGCGGCTCCACCTTCAAGAACCCGCCCGGCGCGCGGAAGGCGTGGGAGCTGATCGACGCCGCCGGCTGCCGCGGGCTCAGGATCGGGGCCGCCGAGGTCAGCGAGAAGCACTGCAACTTCCTGATCAACACCGGCGGCGCCACCGCCGCCGAGATCGAGGCGCTGGGCGAGGAGGTGCGCGCGCGCGTCCTCGCCGCCACGGGCGTCGCGCTCGAATGGGAAATCCGGCGCGTGGGGAGGCCGGCATGACGCAGCACGTGGCCGTCCTCTACGGCGGCATCTCGGCCGAGCGCGAGGTCTCGCTCTCCTCCGGCCGCCAGGTCATCGCCGCACTGCGCGAGGCCGGCTTCGAGGTGACGCCGGTCGAGGTCGGCCAGGACCTCGGCGCCGTCATCGAGGCACTGGCGCATCCGCGCCCCGATGCGGTGTTCAACGCGCTGCACGGCCGTTTCGGGGAGGATGGCTGCATACAGGGCGTGCTAGACTGGCTCGGCCTGCCCTACACGCATTCAGGGCTGCGCGCCTCGGCGCTGGCCATGGACAAGGCCGCCGCCAAGGCCGTGTTCCGCGAGGCCGGGCTGCCGGTCGCGGAGCACCGCCTGGTCACGCGCGACGAACTGGAAGCCGCCGACCCGCTGCCGCGGCCCTATGTCGTGAAGCCGGTCAACGAGGGCTCCTCCGTCGGCGTGCACATCGTGACCGAGGGCGACAACCGCCGCGCCGAGATCGCGCGCGACTGGCGCTATGGCGCCCATGCCATGGCGGAATCCTACGTGCCGGGCCGCGAACTCACGGTCGGCGTCATGGGCGACCGCGCGCTCGCCGTGACGGACATCATTGCCGATGCCGGCACCTTCTACGACTACGACAGCAAATACGCCGCCGGCGGCTCGCGCCACGTGCTCCCGGCGCAGATCCACCCGGATGCCTATGCGCGCGCCATGGACATCGCGCTGCGCGCGCACCAGGCGCTCGGCTGCCGCGGGGCGTCGCGCGCCGACCTCCGCTACGACGACGCGGCGGGCGAGCCCGGCCGCCTCGTGCTGCTGGAGGTGAACACCCAGCCGGGCCTGACGCCGACCTCCCTGCTGCCCGAGCAGGCGGCGCATTGCGGCATGCCCTTCCCCGCGCTCTGCGCCTGGATGGTGCGGGAGGCGCGGCATGGCGCGTGACCCGCTTTCCCGCCCGCGGCGCGAACGCCTGTCGACCACCTCCGCCGTGCGGAAGGACCCGGAGCGCCCGTCGCGCCTGCGCATCTGGCTGCGCCGTCGCCGCGGGCTGGCGCGGCCGCTGCTGCTGGGCGGGCTCGGCCTCGGCGCCATGGCGCTCCTCGTCGTCGCGGTGCGCGCGGCGGACCCGCTGCAGCGCCTGCGCGACCTCGCCGGCGCGGTCGGTGCCTTCGGCGAGATCGGGGAAGGCACGGGCCTTGCCGTCGGCCTCGTGATCCTGGAAGGGCGCGAGCACACGCCGCGCGACCTCATCGTCTCGGCGCTCGGCGTCTCGCGCGGGGACCCGATCCTGGACTTCTCGCCCGAGGCGGCGCGCCGCAGGCTCGAGACCATCTCCTGGGTCGCGCGCGCCGAGGTGTCGCGCCAGCTGCCCTCGACCATCCTGGTGCGGATCGAGGAAAGGCGCCCCTTCGCCATCTGGCAGCACAACGGCCGCTTCGCGATCGTCGACCGCAGCGGCCAGGTGATGGCGACCGAGCATCTCGGCCAGTTCGAGACGCTGCCCCTGCTGGTCGGCGCCGGCGCCGAGACCGCCGGCGCCGCGCTCTACGACGAGTTGCGCCGCCACGAGGCGGTCCGCGACCGCGTGCAGGCGCTGATCCGCATCCAGGAACGGCGCTGGAACCTCCGGCTGCACAATGGCACCGACGTGCTGCTGCCCGCCGGCAACGAGCGCGTCGCCCTCGAGCGGCTTGCCGAACTGCAGCAGGAGGCGCGGCTGCTCGACCGGCCGCTTGCCGCCATCGACCTTCGCCTGTCCGACCGCCTCGTGCTGCGCCCCTCGCGGGAGCCGGAGCCCGCCGAGGCGCCCGCGCCGCGCGACGGCCGCACCGCGAGGCGCGGATGAACGAGATGTCGCGCCTCCCCGCCCCCGTCGAGCCCGGCGCGCCGCCCCGGCGGCGGCGCCAGGCGCGATCGGGCACCTTCGGCGTGCTCGACATCGGCTCGACCAAGGTGGTCTGCCTGATCGCGCGCATCGAGAGCGACGGCTCGCCGCGCGTGCTCGGCTTCGGCTGGCAGCGCGGGCGCGGCGTGAAGGGCGGCTCGATCACCGACCTCGAGGAAGCAGACCGCGCCATCCGTGCCGCCGTCGGCCAGGCGGAGGAGATGGCGGACACGCGCCTTTCCGGCGTCATCGCGAACCTGTCCTGCGGCCAGCCCGACTCGCGGCAGCTCAACATCCAGTGGGGCATCGGCGGGCGCGCCGTGACCGAGGGCGACCTGCGCGCCATCCTGCACGAGGGCCGCCGCCGCACCGCGGAAGACGGGCGCGAGACGGTGCACGCCATCCCGCTCGGCTTCACGGTGGATGCGACGCCGGGCGTCGAGGACCCGCGCAGCATGATCTGCGACACGCTGGGCGCGCGGCTGCACATGGTCAGCGCGGCGCAGGCGTCGCTCCGCAATCTCGGCGCCTGCCTGCTGCGCTGCGACCTCGAGGTGGAGGAACTCGTCTCCGCCCCCTTCGCCGCCGGCCTCGCGACGCTGGTCGAGGACGAGAAGCAACTCGGCGCCACCGTCATCGACATGGGCGGCGGCACCACGAGCCTTGCGGTGTTCAGCGAGGGCCATCTGGTCCACACCGCGCAGATCGCGGTCGGCGGCGGCCAGGTGACGAACGACATCGCGACGGTGCTGTCGACGCCCGTGGCCCATGCCGAACGCATCAAGACGCTGCATGGCAGCGTGCATGGCGGCGCCGACGACGACCGCGAGTTCCTCCCCGTGCCGCTGCTGGGGGAGGACGAGCACGCCATCGCGCGCATCCCGCGCGCTATGGTGGTCGGTATCATCAAGCCGCGCATAGAGGAGACCTTCGAGCTGGTGCGCGAACGGCTCGAGGCCGCGGGCCTCGGGCGGGAGGGCGGCGCGCGCGTCGTGCTGACCGGCGGCGCGAGCCAGCTGGTCGGCGTGCGCGAGATGGCCGCGCGCATCCTCGACCGCCAGGTGCGGCTCGGCCGGCCCCTCGCCGTGCGCGGGCTGGCCGAGGCCGCCTCCGGCCCCGCCTTCGCCGGCGCGGTCGGGCTGCTGCTCTGGGGCGCCGGCGAAGGCCGCCCCGTGCTCGACATCGCGCCCGGGCCGCTCAGGTCCGAGAACGCCTTTCGTCGCTTCGTGAATTGGGTGCGGGATCGCGTGTGATGCGTCTCGCCCCGAATCGGATCCGCCGCGTAGAGAACCTCATCGAGGAGACACGCCCATGACCCTGAACCTGACCGTGCCGCAGAGCGCGCACACGGATTTCAGCCCGCGCATCACGGTTGTGGGCGTCGGCGGCGGTGGCACCAACGCGGTCAACAACATGATCTCGATGGGCCTCGACGGCGTCGAGTTCCTCGTCGCCAACACCGACAGCCAGTCGCTGTTCCATTCCCGCGCGGAACGCCGCGTGCAGCTTGGCCCGCATTTGACGCAGGGCCTCGGCGCCGGCGCCAAGCCCGAGATCGGGCGCGCCGCGGCCGAGGAGGCGATGGAGGAGCTCGCCCGCCACATCGAGGGCGTGCACATGATCTTCATCACCGCCGGCATGGGCGGCGGCACCGGCACGGGCGCGGCGCCGGTCATCGCGCGCATGGCGCGCGAACGCGGCATCCTGACCGTCGGCGTCGTGACGCGGCCCTTCGACTTCGAGGGCCCGAAGCGGAAGAAGTCCGCCGATGCCGGCATCGAGGAACTGCAGTCCTTCGTCGACACGCTGATCATCATCCCGAACCAGAACCTGTTCAGGCTGGCCAACGAACGCACCACCTTCCAGGAAGCGTTCAAGATGGCCGACAACGTGCTCTACATGGGCGTGCGCGGCGTGACCGACCTGATGGTCAACCCGGGCATGGTCAACCTCGACTTCGCCGACATCCGCACCGTGATGGCCGAGATGGGCAAGGCGATGATGGGCACCGGCGAGGCCGAGGGCGAGGACCGCGCCCGCAAGGCCGCCGAGAGCGCGATCAACAACCCGCTGCTCGAGGACATCTCGATGCAGGGCGCGCGGGGCGTCCTGATCAACATCACCGGCGGCTACGACATGACGCTGTTCGAGGTGGACGAGGCCGCGAACCGCATCCGCAAGGAAGTGGACGAGGACGCGAACATCATCTTCGGCACCTCGGTCGATGAAGGCATGAACGGGCACATCCGCGTCTCGGTCGTCGCGACCGGCCTCGACGTCGCGGCGAAGCAGCAGGAGATGCCGGTGAAGCTGGTCGCGATGGGCGGCGGCGCCGCGCCGGTCGCGGCGGTCTCCACGCAGCAGGTTCCGCAGGCCGGCGCGACCAATGTTCGCCAGGCGCAAGGCTTCCTGCGCGCCGCGACGACGCCCGGCATGGCCCCGCAGATGCGCCCCGCCGTGGTCGAGGCCGCGCCCGAGTCCGCCGAGCCCGCCCCGGCCGAGCCCGTCGCGATGGAAACCTGGCAGCAGCCCGCCCAGGTCGCCGCACCGGTCGTGATCGGCGAGCCCGCGAGCTTCGCCGAACCGCAGCCGCAGCGCCCGTCCGCGGAGCCCGCCCGCCCCGCCGGCGGCGCGCTGCGCGGCCTGTTCCAGAAGGCGACCGGCATCGGCTTCCCGAAGCCGGGTGCGATCGGCGGCATGATGCGCCGCAGCCTGCCCGAGGCGCAGGCGCAGGCGCCGGCGACGGCGCCGACGCTGCGAGTCGAACCCTCGGTCGCCGCGCCGGCGCAGCCGCGCCCGGCGGCGCGCGCCGTGCAGCAGGACGAGATGGGCCTCGAGATCCCCACCTTCCTGCGCCGGCAGTCGAACAACTGACGCCGCTGCCCCGCCGCGGCACAGTCGCGGCGGGGCGCGCGAGCCGGCCAGCAAGACCACAACCACACATTGTGCCGCCACTTCGGTAAACGCCGCGTGTCGATCTTGGCGCGACCAAGGCATCCAGCCTCATTTTTGCCCTATTTTGCGCCGCAATAATGCAATCAAATCAATGCCTTGCGCAGTAATATGGAGAAACAAGGCTTGAATGGCGCGCGCCGGCCCATGGTGCTTTTGTGACCCTGGGCGTTGTGCAGCGCCGCATCCGAGTGGGGACCTCTTGCCGCCCCGGGTGCAGCCGCCGGCACAACCGCCTCGAAAGGCACGATGGCGATGGACGGTTTTCTCCCGGCTGAGCACGGACGGCGCAGGACGCTGAAGGCACCCATCGGGTGCGTCGGCACCGGCCTGCATTCCGGCCGCCGCGTCGCGCTCACGCTTCGTCCCGCCGCCGCCGGCACCGGCATCGTCTTCCGCCGCATCGACCTCGGCATCGACATCCCCGCTCTCTTCGACCGCGTCGTGGACACGCGCCTCTGCACTGCGATCGGCGAAGGCGAGGCCAGCGTCTCGACCATCGAGCACGTGATGGCGGCCCTGGCCGGCACCGGCGTGGACGACGCCATCGTCGAGGTCGACGGCCCGGAAGTGCCGATCATGGACGGGTCCTCCGCGCCCTTCGTCTTCCTGATCGACTGCGCCGGCATCGCCACGACCGCCGCCCCGCGCGCGGCGATCGAGGTCCTGCGCCCCGTCCGCGTCGAGGAAGCGAACGGCGCCTTCGCCGAGATCCTGCCCGGCCGCGAGAACGCCTTCGACGCCGAGATCGAGATCGACTTCCCGAACACCGCGATCGGCCGCCAGGCGCTCGCCATGCGCATCTCCGCGCACGGCTTTCGCGAAACCCTGGCCGATGCGCGCACCTTCACCCTGGCCGAGGACGTGGCCCGGCTGCGCGCCGCCGGCCTCGCGCAGGGCGGCAGCCTCGCCAATGCCGTGGTGGTGGACGGGCCGCTGGTGCTGAATCCGGGCGGACTCCGCCACGCCGACGAATTCGTCCGCCACAAGCTGCTCGACGCAGTGGGCGACCTCGCGCTCGCCGGCGCGCCCATTCGCGGCCGGTTCCGCGGCGCCAGGTCCGGCCATGCGTTGAACAACCGCCTGCTGCGCGCCCTGTTCGCCGATGCCGCCAACTGGCGCATGACCGGCCTGCCCACCATGACCGAGGGCACGGCCGCGACCCCGCTCCGGGCCGCTGCGGCGCCCGCCATCGCCTGACGCCGGGCCGGGCATCGCGACCCGGCTTGGCGCCGGGCCCGCGGGCCATGATATAGAGCGCCCGACATCATGGCCCAGACGATGATTCGCCCGATCCTGCCCGTACTCCTCCTCGCGCTGTTGGCCGCCTGCGGTTCGTCGTCGCGCTTCCAGCAGGGGACGGGCGCCGACCCGTCGCTCACGCGGTCCGCCGCGCCGGCCGATGCCGCCGACCAGTCGCCCGAGGCGCTCTACGCCGCCGGCATGCAGGAGTTGCGGCAGAACCGCTTTCAGCGCGCCGTGGACCTGTTCGATTCCGTCGAGCGCGAGCACCCCTATTCGACCTGGGCCACCAGCGCGAAGCTCATGGCCGCCTATGCCGACTACCAGCGCAACCGCTACACGGAATCGATCGGCGCGCTCGACCGCTTCATCCAGCTCCATCCCGCGCATCGCGACATCGCCTATGCGTACTACCTGCGCGCGCTGGCGCAGTACGAACAGATCAACGACGCCCAGCGCGACCAGCAGCAGACCATCATCGCCATGACCGCCCTGCAGGACGTGGTGAACCGCTTCCCCGACACCGCCTATGCCCGCGACGCGCGGCTCAAGATGGACCTCGCGCGCGACCACCTGGCGGGGCGCGAGATGCATGTCGGCCGCTTCTACCAGCGCCAGGGCCTGCTCTCGGCCGCCATCGGCCGCTTCCGCCGCGTGGTCGAGGAATACCAGACCACCAACCACGTGCCCGAGGCGCTGCACCGCCTGACCGAGATCTACATCGCCCTCGGCCTCACCGAGGAAGCGCGCCGCACGGCGACCGTGCTCGGCCACAACTACCCTGGCAGCACCTGGTACCAGGACAGCTACGCGCTGCTGGTGGAAGGCGCGCAGCCAGCCACGATCGACCGGCCGGGCTTCATGACCCGCACGCTCAACTGGCTGTTCTGAGCAGCGGCACGGCGCACCCGTGCTCGCCAGCCTCGCCATCCGGGACGTGGTGCTGATCGAGCGCCTCGACCTTGCCTTCGGCCAGGGCCTGACGACGCTGACCGGCGAGACCGGCGCCGGCAAGTCGATCCTGCTCGACAGCCTCGGGCTTGCGCTGGGCGCCCGCGCGGAGGCCGGCATGGTCCGTGCCGGGCAGCCCCAGGCGAGCGTCGCCGCCGCCTTTCACCCGCCCGCCGGCCACCCCGCCTTCGACATCCTGCGCGAACAGGGCATCGAACCGGAGGAAGACCTCGTGCTCCGCCGCGTCGTGCAGGCGGATGGCCGGTCCCGCGCCTTCGTCAACGACCAGCCCGTGGGCGTCGCGCTGCTGCGCCGTCTCGGCGCCACGCTGGTCGAGGTGCAGGGCCAGCACGACCAGGTCGGCCTCGCGGACCCCGCCACGCATGCCGGGCTGCTCGACGCCTTTGGCGGCCTCGATCCGCGCCGCGCCGCCGCCGCCGAGGCCTGGGGCGCCTGGCGCACCGCCACGAAACGCCTGGCCGAGGCTCGCGCCGCCATCGCCGCCGCGCAACGGGAGGAGGAATGGCTCCGCCACGCCGTGGCCGAACTCGCCGACCTCAAGCCGGAGGAGGGCGAGGAGGACAGTCTCGCCACCGAGCGCCAGCGCCTGCAGCAGGGCGAGCGCCGCGCCGAGGCCATCGCCGCCGCCATCGCCGAGCTCACGCCCCGCGACCGCCGCGCCGCCACGCCCGCCCGCGCGCTGCGCGAGGCCGCGCGCGCGCTCGAACGCCTGCCACCGCCGAACGATGAAGCGCAGCCCGCCATCGCAGCACTCGCCGCCGCGCAGGACGCGCTGGCCGAGGCCGAGAGCGCGCTGTCCCGCCTGCTGCAGGACGGCGGGCCCGACCCGCGCCGGCTCGAGACCGTCGAGGAACGGCTGTTCGCGCTGCGCGCCGCGGCGCGGAAGCATTCCGTCGCGGTCGTCGAGCTGCCCGCCCTGCTGGCCGACCTCCGCGCGCGGCTCGAGGCGCTCGATGCCGGCTCGGGCCGCGTCGCCGCACTGGAACGGGACGAGGCCGCGGCGCGACGCGCTTACCTCGGCGCTGCCGTGGCGCTCACCGAGGGCCGTCGCGACGCCGCGGCGCGGCTCGAAAAGGCGGTGGCGAAGGAACTGCCGCCGCTGAAGCTCGACCGCGCGCGCCTCGCGATCGACATCGCGGCCAGGGACGAGGCCGCCTGGGGGCCGGACGGGCAGGACCGCATCGCCTTCCTCGTCGCCACCAATCCGGGCCAGGTCCCGGGGCAACTGGCGAAGATCGCGTCGGGCGGCGAACTCTCCCGCCTCATGCTCGCGCTCAAGGTGGTGCTGGCGCGCGGATCACCGGTGCCGACCCTGGTGTTCGACGAGGTCGATTCCGGCATCGGCGGCGCCACCGCGGCCGCGGTCGGCGAACGACTCGCGCGCGTCGCCGAACGGCTGCAGGTGCTGGTGGTGACGCATTCGCCGCAGGTCGCGGCACGCGGCGCGGCGCATCTGCGCGTCGCCAAGCAGGTGAAGGGCGGGCGCGCGGAGACGCGCGTCGAAACCCTGCCGGACGGCGAACGGCGGGAGGAACTGGCGCGCATGCTGGCCGGGGAACGGGTGACAGACGCGGCCCGCGCGGCGGCGGACCAGCTGCTGGCAGATGGGCGCTGACAGGACGCCCGGGGGAGGAGAACCTCCCCCGGTCCCCCTCCCTTCCTTGGCACTCCGCCCTGCCCGAAGGGCTGCGCCATGATCCTGCGGCGGGCACATGCGAACGATGCCGGCGCGCTGCACGCGCTGATGCTGGCGCTCAACGCGGACCAGGGGGATCCGACCGATCTGCTGACGCCAGGCCATGTGGCGCGCGACATCATCGCGAACAACGCCTGCGTCGTGATCGTCGCGGACCACGGCGACGGCACGCTGCTCGGCTACGCCACGGGGCACCCGACCTACGAGACGGGGCACGCGGAACATGGGCTCTATGTCGGCGACCTCTACGTGGCGCCCTCGCATCGCCGCCAGGGCATCGCCCGCGCGATGCTGGCCGCCCTGGCGCGCGCGGGGCACGCGCAGGGCGCCCGCCACCTCTGGCTGACGGCGAAGGACGGCAACCGCGCCGCGCACGCCTTCTACCGACGCCTCGGCGCGCGCGGCGAAGCCGTGATGGCCTTCGCCGTCGCCGAACAGGATTTCCGCAACCTCGCCGCCGAGCCGCCGCCATGACCGACGATCCCGCGCGCCGCGCCCGCGACCCCGCCACCCTGACCGAGGATGAGGCCGCCGCCGAACTCGAGGCGCTGGCGGCCGAGATCGCACACCACGACGCGCTCTACCACGGCCGCGACGCGCCCGAGATCACCGACGCGGAATACGACGCGCTGGTGCTCCGCAACCGCGCGATCGAGGCGTGCTTCCCGGCGCTGGTGCGCGACGACAGCCCGTCGCGCCGCGTCGGCGGCACCGTCGCGGAAGGCTTCGCCAAGTCCCGCCACGGGGAGCCGATGCTCTCCCTCGACAACGTCTTCTCGGCCGAGGAATTCGCGGAATTCTGCGCGCGCATCCGCCGCTTCCTCGGACTGGCGGCGGAAGAACCGCTCGCCTTCGTCGCCGAGCCCAAGATCGACGGCCTGTCGATCAACCTCCTGTACGAGGACGGCGCCTTCGTGAAGGGCGCCACGCGCGGCGACGGCACGGAGGGCGAGGACGTCACGCAGAACCTGCTCACCATCCCGGACCTGCCGCGCCGCCTGCACCCCCCCTTCCCCGCCAGCATCGAGATCCGCGGGGAGGTCTTCATGGACAAGGCGGATTTCCTCGCCTTCCGCGCCACGCAGGAACAGGCCGCCGAGGCGCGCGAGGCACGCCGCGCGCGCGGCGAGAAGCTCGGCGACGCGATCGTCGTGCCCGCCAATCCGCGCAACGCCGCGGCGGGGTCGGTGCGCCAGCTCGATGCGCGCATCACGGCGTCGCGTCCGCTCAAGCTCTTCGCCTATGCCATGGGCCGCGCGAGCGAGGCGCCGGCGGACACCCACCACGCCTTCCTGAAGCGCCTGGAAGCCTGGGGCTTCGCGGTGAACCCGCTCTCGGAACTGCTCGGCAGCGAGGCGGAGGCCGCTTCCTTCCAGGCGCGCATCGGGGAGCAGCGCGCGGCGCTCGGCTACGACATCGACGGCGTGGTCTACAAGCTCGACCGGCTGGACTGGCAGAAGCGCCTCGGCTTCGTCGGGCGCGCGCCGCGCTGGGCGACGGCCTGGAAATTCCCCGCCGAGCAGGCGACGACGGTGCTGCTCGACATCGAGATCCAGGTCGGGCGCACGGGCGCGCTGACGCCGCGCGCGGTGATGCAGCCCGTCACCGTCGGCGGCGTTACGGTGCGCCACGCGACGCTGCACAACGAGGACGAGATCGCGCGCAAGGACGTCCGCATCGGCGACACCGTCATCCTGCAGCGCGCCGGCGACGTGATCCCGCAGATCGTGGGCGTGGTGCCGGAGAAGCGCCCGGCCGGCGCCGTGCCCTTCGCCTTCCCGACCACCTGCCCCGCCTGCGGCAGCCACGCCATCCGCGACGGGGAGGACGTGGTGCGCCGCTGCACCGGCGGCCTCGTGTGCCCGGCCCAGGCGGTCGAGCGCCTGCGCCACTTCGCCTCCCGCCGCGCGATGGACATCGAGGGGCTGGGCGAGGAGAACGTGCAGCTGCTGTTCGACCGCGGCCTGGTCCGCAGCCCCGCCGACATCTTCCGCCTGCACGCCCGCCGCGACGCGCTGCGCGCGCTGGAGGGCTGGGGCGAGCGCAAGGTCGCGAAGCTGCTCGACGCGATCGAGGCCCGCCGCCACGCCCCGCTGGAACGCTTCATCTTCGGCCTCGGCATCCGACGCATCGGGGAGCAGAACGCGAAGCTGCTGGCGCGCCACTACCATTCGCTGGAGGAGTGGCGCGCGAAGATGATCGCCGCGCGCATCGTGGGCTCCGAGGCGCGAGAGGAGCTCGGCTCGATCCAGGGCATCGGCCCTGCCATCGCCGAGGAGCTGGTCGAGGCCTTCGCCGAGCCCCGCATGCTGGCCGCCCTCGACGAGCTGGCGGCCGGGGCGCCGCCGCTGCCCGCCGAGGCCCCCGCCGCCGCCGACAGCCCCTTTGCCGGCCGCACGCTCGTCTTCACCGGCACGCTCGAGACGCTGACGCGCGACGAGGCGGAGGCGCAGGCCGAGCGCCTCGGCGCCAAGGTGACGAAGTCGGTGTCGAAGAAGACGGATTTCGTGGTCGTCGGCGCGGATGCGGGATCGAAGGCGGCGAAGGCGGCGGAGCTCGGCGTGCGCGTGCTGAGCGAGGCGGAGTTCCGGGAGATGGCAGGGCTGTAGGCGGGGGGAGAAGGGAACTTCTCCCCCCGGAACCCCCCCGCAACCTTCTTTGGCACCTGGCGCCCCGCCTTCCAGGACAGGCGCCAAGGGCCAAGGGCCAAGGGCCAAGGGCCAAGGAAGGTAGGGCTTGGGGCCCCTGCGGCGCTGCAAAGCAACGCCGTGGGGTCCCGGCGCGGGGGAAGTCCCCTCTCCCGTCATTTCATCAGCACCACTGATCCCCCGCATCAACCCAATGCGTTGGACGAATGCCCGCCCGCGCGGCACCACCACCCCATGCCCGTCGATCCGAACCTCCTTGCCGGCTTCCTCCTTGCCTGCCTGATCCTGGTGGTGACGCCGGGGCCGGACATGGCCTTCGTGCTGGGCCAGACGCTCTCGGGCGGTGCCCGCCGCGGCTGGGCGGCGACGGCCGGCGTCTATGCCGGGGTGCTCGTGCATATCGGGCTCGCCGCGGCGGGGGTGGCCGCGCTGGTCGCGGCGCATCCGGCGCTGTTCGCGGCGCTGCGCCTCGCGGGCGCCGCCTACCTCGTCCATCTGGGCATCCAGGGGCTGCGCGCGGCGTTCCGGCCGGCGGGCGCGGCGCCTGTGGCCGCGCTGGCAACCGGCCTCGGCGCCGCCTTCCGCCAGGGCTTGGTGACGAACCTGCTGAACCCGAAGGTCGGGCTGTTCTTCCTGGCCTTCGTGCCGTTGTTCGTGGATCCGGCCCGCAGTGCGCCGTGGCTGCAGATGCTCGTGCTCGGCCCGATGCTGCCGCTGATGGCGATGCCCTTCTACGCGGTGCTCATCGCGACCGCCGCGCGGGTCGCGGGGCGCGTGCGCGGCGGGGCGGCGGGGCGCTGGCTCGACGGCGCGGCCGGCGCACTCTTCCTCGGCCTCGGCCTCAGGCTGCTGGCGGGCTCTCCGCGCTGAACATCGCCGCGAGCCCGGCCCGCAGCATCGCCACCGGGTCCCGCCCCGGCCCACCCGAGACCGTCGCGATATGGCTGCCCGGCAGCACCAGGTGGCGCGCGCCGGGGATCAGCGCGCTCTCCACCGGCACCAGCCCGTCATTGGGGCCATGGCCGCGCTTTTCCATCCAGCGCGCGGCGGCCAGGTGCAGCCTCTCCCGCCCGCGCGCATGCGCCTCGTCCAGTTCGGTCGCCAGGCAGACGACCGGAAGCGACGCGACCAGCCGCGCGACCGGCTCCGCCGCCGCCGCCATCCAGAGGCGCCGCGCGCCCGTGGTCAGGTCGCGCACGCCCTCCTCCGAGCCGATCCCGAGCAGCCGCGCGAGCCCGCCGGCCGCGGCCTCCAGCGGCTTCGCGGCGACCACGGCATCGGCCACCGGGCTGCCGTAGAAGGGCGACTGCATCGCGAGGAAGCCCAGGCAGCGCGCCTGCGCCTCGGGGTCGAGCAGCGCCGCCAGCGCCTCGAGCCCGCCCTTGCTGTGCGCGACGATCAGCGCCGGCCGCGGGTCGGCCAGCAGCACCGCGCGCAGCCGCGCCGCATTGGCCGAGACCGCCTCGGCCGTGCGCAGCGCCACGACCGAGACGTCGTCGCCCTGCGCGGCCAGCCAGTCGCGCAGCGGATGCATGTAGTCGAGCCCAATCGGATGCAGCGCCGCGACCAGGTCCCCCATCAGGCCATAGACGAGCAGGACGCGGCGCGGCGCGGCCGTCATCGGCGATGCGCGCCCGCCACCTGGACGCAGCGCATCGTCAGCCCGCACCGCCGCCGATCGGCGCGCAGGCCCGCTCCAGCCAGGCGGCCGTTGCCGCGTCCACCAGCGGCGCCACCTCCCGCAGCACCCGCGCGTGATAGGCGTCGAGCCAGGCGCGTTCCGCCGCATCCAAGAGCGCGGGGTCGAGCAGCGCGCGGTCGAAGGGGGCCAGCGTCAGCGTCTCGAATTCCAGGAAGGGCTTCGGCGCGCCGGGCATTTCGGCCGGCACCACCAGCAGCAGGTTCTCGAGCCGGATGCCGTATTCGCCGGTGGCGTAGAAGCCGGGCTCGTTCGACAGGATCATCCCTTCGCGGATCGCGACCGGCTTCGCCGCACGGCTGAAGGCGACCGGCCCCTCATGGACCGACAGGAACGACCCGACGCCGTGCCCGGTGCCGTGGTCGTAGTCGAGCCCCGCCTGCCACAGCGCCCGGCGCGCGAAGGCATCGAGGTGCGGCCCCGCGACGCCGGCCGGAAAGCGCGCGGTCGCCAGCGCGATATGGCCCTTCAGCACGCGCGTCGCGCGGTCGCGCAGCGCCGCCGGCGCCGGGCCGGGCCCGGTCCAGAGCGTGCGCGTGATGTCGGTGGTGCCGTCGAGGTACTGCCCGCCGGAATCGATCAGGTAGACCTCCTCGCGCCCGATCGCGCGGTCGGTCGCCGGCGTCACGCGGTAATGCACGATCGCGCCGTGCTCCCCGGCGCCGGAGATGGCGGGGAAGGATTCGCCGCGGAAATGCTGGCCCTCCCGCCGGAAGTCGAGCAGGCGCGCGGCGGCCGAGATCTCCGTCAGCCCGCCCGCCGGCGCGGTCGCGGCGAACCAGGCAAGGAAGCGCGCCATGGCGGCGGCGTCGCGCCGATGCGCGGCGCGCGCGCCGTCGCGCTCCACCGTGTTCTTGCAGGCGCGCGGGATGCGGCAGGGGTCCTCCCCCGCGCTCGCCTCGGCGCCGGCGGCGCGCAGCCAGTCGGCGAACCAGGCGGGCGTCGCATCGGCATCGACGCGCACGCGCCGGCCGCGCAGCGCATCGAGCGCGCGGGGCAGCTCCTCGCGCGGGCGGACCACCACCTCGTTGCCCAGGTGCTGGCGCGTGGCCGGCGGCACCTTGGCCGGGTCCATGAACAGCTCGACGCGCTCGTCCGCATGCAGCAGCGCGAAGCCGAGGGCGAGCGGCGTATGCGCGAGGTCGCCGCCGCGGATGTTGAGCAGCCAGGCCAGCGAATGCGGGTCGGACAGCACGACCGCTTCCTCGCGCGCCTCGCGCAGCTGGGCGGCGGCCTCCGCGCGCTTCTCGGCGGCGCTGCGGCCTGCGAAGGCCGACGGGTGCGGCACGGCCTCGGCGACCGGCGGCGGCGGGCGGTCGTGCCAGGCGGCATCCAGCGGGTTTGCGGCGAGCGGCACGAGATGCACGCCCGGCACCGCGAGGCGCTCGATCGCCGGCGCCGGGTGCAGCCAGGGGTCGTAGCCGATGGTCATGTCCTGCGCGTGCGCGCGCAGCCATTCGGCGGCCGGTTCCTCGGTCAGGTGGCGGCATTCCCAGAGTGCGGGGTCGGTCTGTTCGCGCACCTGCAGGGTGTAGCGGCCGTCGGTGAAGACCGCCGCGCGGCCGGGCAGCACGATCGCCATGCCGGCCGAGCCCGTGAAGCCCGTGAGCCAGCCGAGGCGCTCGGCCGAGGGCGGCACGTATTCGCCGAGATGCTCGTCCGAGCGGGGGATGACGAAGCCCTGGACGCCCGCTTCGGAAAGGCGGGCGCGCAGAGCCGAGAGGCGTTCGCGGGGTGACAGGGTCGTGATCTCCGTTACTGCATTATTGCATCCATCCACAGGAAGTCCCGCACCTGACGCATAGCTCAGCTGTGGCCTTGGCGCATCACCTGTGATGTCCACGCACCTAGATTGCCAATCCGAAAGGACGGGCGGCGCCAAACGGACGCCTCCCGCGCACAGGACACTTACCATGGACGCCCGCATCACCAAGGCCGAGGCCGCGCTGCTCCTGCCCAACGCCACCATCCCTTCCCGCCGCATGGCCGAGGTCGAGGCCATCCGCCTCTCCGCCGCCGCGGCGCGCGATGCCGCCATCGCCGACGGCATCCGCCGAGCCGCCCGCGGCGTGTTCCGCTTCTTCGTCGCGCTGGGCCAGGCGGTCCGCGCCTATCCGACGCGGATCTCGACCTACCGCGCGCTGCGGGCGCTGTCGGACCGCGAACTGAACGACATCGGCATGACGCGCTTCGACATCGGCCGCGTCCTCGCCGCCGACATCGCCCCGCGCCCGGCGAACGACGCCGGCGAGCGGCCCACCCCCCGGGCCGCCTGACGCAGGCGGGGCAGCACCGGGTCCGCGGCTCCCCCCGGCCGCGGACCCGCGTGACCTGGATCGCAGGTGTCACGGCGGCGCCGCGATATCGGTTGGTGCAATCGCCACGCGCGGCCTAGCCTCCCCCGGCGACACACACCGGGAGAGACGACCATGCTTCGAGTCCTTGCGATTCTAGGCTTCATGGCGCTCGGCGCCGCGCCGGCCGCGGCCCAGGCGCCCTGCCCGGCGAATTTCCAGGGCCAGAACGCGCCCGTCACCTGCCTCTGCGAGGCGCAGGCTGCGCTGTCAGGCTCCGTCTGGGGCACCGGCACCTACACCACCGACAGCCGCGTCTGCCGCGCCGCCGTCCATTCCGGCGCCATCCCGGCAACCGGCGGTACCGTGACCGTGACGCCCGCGCCCGGCCTGCCCGCCTATGCCGGCAGCGCGGCGAACGGCATCACAACCTCGAACTACGGGCCCTGGAGCGCGTCCTTCACCGTGGCCGCGCCCGGCACCAAGGGCGCGGACGGCCAGACCGTCGCCGCCTGCCCGAACACCTTCCAGAACCAGTCCGGCGCGCTGACCTGCAGCTGCGAGACGCAGGCCGCGCTGTCCGGCTCGGTCTGGGGCACGGCGATCTACACGACCGACAGCCGCATCTGCCGCGCCGCCGTCCATGCCGGCGCCATCCCCGCCACGGGCGGCATCGTGACCGTGACGCCAGCGCCGGGCCTGCCCGCCTATCCCGGCAGCGCGGCGAACGGTATCACCACGTCGAACTACGGGCCCTGGAGCGCGTCCTTCACCGTGGCGACGGCCAGCGCCGCGCCGGCCGCTGCCGCCGGCCCCGCCGCCTGCCCGGCCAACTTCCAGGGCCAGAGCGCACCGATCTCCTGCGCCTGCGCGCCGGAGGCGGCGATGTCGGGCTCGGTCTGGGGCACGGGCGTCTACACGACCGACAGCCGCGTCTGCCGCGCCGCCGTCCATGCCGGGATCATCCCGGCGACCGGCGGCGTCGTGAACGTGGTGCCCGCACCGGGCCTGCCGTCCTATGTCGGCACGCCGGCCAACGGCATCACCACGTCGAACTACGGGCCCTGGAGCGCGTCCTTCACCTTCCGGCGCTGATGCGCCGCATGCCCCGGCCGGGCCTCGCGCCCGGCCGGGCGGTTTTCCTCCGTCCGCCCCTGCCCTAGCCTCGCGCAGGACCGACCGGAGGACGCCCGCATGCATCTCGGCCTCTTCATGATGCCGCTGCACCCGCCGCAGCGCCCGATGCACGAGACGCTCGCCGAGGACACCGAGAAGTCCCTCCTCGCCGACCGCCTCGGCTTCGACGAGCTCTGGGTCGGCGAGCATGTCTCGGCCACCTCGGAGCCCATCGCCTCTCCGCTCATGTTCATGGCGGGGCTGATCCACCGCACGCGGCTGACCTTCGGCACGGGCGTCGTCAACCTGCCGCACCGCCACCCCGCCATCGTCGCCGCCGAGGTCGCGCAGTTCGACCACATGTCGGGCGGGCGGCTGATGTTCGGCATCGGCTCGGGCGGCCTCGCCTCCGACTTCGAGCTGTTCGGCGACATCGCGCCGATGGAGCGCGGCAAGCGGATGCTCGAAGCCATCGGGACCATCCAGGCGATCTGGGCGCAGGACCCGCCCTACGACCTGCCCGGCCCCACCTGGCCGATCCGCCTGAGCCGCACCGTGCTGCCCGACTACGGCGTGGGCTTCATGCCGAAGCCCTTCCGGCCCGGCGGGCCTTCCATTCACATCTCCGCCCGCCAGCCCGAGAGCTTCGGCGTGACGGTCGCGGCCGCGCGCGGCTGGGGCGTCATCAGCGCGAACTTCGTGGCGCACCGGGTGCTGGCCGGCCATTGGCGCAGCATGGCCAAGGGCCTGGCCGAGGCCGGCCGCCCCGTGGACGGCGCCAACTGGCGCGTCGCGCGGAACATTGTCGTGGCGGCGACCGACGCCGAGGCCCTCGCCCGCGCCACCGCCCCCGAGGGCGCCACGCGCTACTACTTCGACTACCTCGGCAGCCTGGCCAAGCGCGGCGGCCTGGCCGGCACCATGACCCCGCGGGAGGACATGGACCCGATGCAGGCGACGCCCGAGGACATGATCGAGGCCTGCGTCATCGCGGGGTCCCCGCGCACGGTGCTGGACCGGCTGGTGGCGCTGCGCGAGGAAGCCGGGCCCTTCGGCCATCTGCTGATGCCGGGGCTCGACTGGTCGGGCATCAACGCGGCCTGGGAGGCGGAGAGCATGCGCCGCCTGGCGGAGGAGGTGATGCCGCGGCTGCGCCAGCATGCGGGAGCGACCGCGAAGGCGGCGGAGTGAAGGACGGGGGCGTGGGGGAGATTCTCTCCCTCCCCCGGCTCCTCGCCCACCGTTCCAGTCATACCTGGCGCACGAAGGTTTCACCTTCGTGCCCCTCAAACGCCGGGCGGGCCGCATCCGCGGCCCTTGGCTTCGCCGGACAACCGGCGGGCCGCAGCCGCGGCCTCGGCCCTTCGGGCCGAACGTTGGAACTTCGTGCGCCTGGTATCAGAAGCAGGTCGGGGGCGGCCCCAGGACGAAGGGCCGGCGGATCGCTCCGCCGGCCCTTGCCGCATTGTCGCGCTTCACGCCTCCAGGTGCTCGGCGCCTCGCGGCGCCTGCGCCCTTCGGCGATCGCGGGGATCAGGAATGCGCCAGCATCGCGAGCAGCAGCAGTGCCACGATGTTGGTGATCTTGATCATCGGGTTCACGGCGGGGCCCGCCGTGTCCTTGTACGGGTCGCCGACGGTGTCACCCGTGACGGCGGCCTTGTGGGCATCGCTGCCCTTGCCGCCGTGGTGGCCGTCCTCGATGTACTTCTTGGCGTTGTCCCAGGCGCCGCCGCCGGTGGTCATGGAGACCGCGACGAAGAAGCCCGTGACGATCACGCCGAGCAGCATGGCGCCCAGCGCCTCGAAGGCCGCGGCCTTCCCGCCGATCGCCAGGATGCCGAAGTAGACCACGACCGGGGAGAGGACCGGCAGCAGCGACGGGATGATCATCTCCTTGATCGCGGCCTTGGTCAGCATGTCCACCGCGCGGCCGTAATCCGGCTTCTCGGTGCCTTCCATGATGCCCGGCTTTTCCCTGAACTGGCGCCGGACCTCCTCGACCACGCTCATCGCCGCGCGGCCGACCGCCGTCATCGCCATGCCGCCGAACAGGTAGGGCAGCATGCCGCCGAACAGCAGGCCGACCACGACGTACGGGTTGGACAGCGAGAAGGTCAGCGACCCCATGCCCTGGAAGTACGGATACTGCGCGGAATTCGCCGCGAAATACGCGAGGTCCTGGGTATAGGCCGCGAACAGCACCACCGCGCCGAGCGCCGCCGAGCCGATCGCATAGCCCTTCGTCACGGCCTTGGTCGTGTTGCCGACGGCGTCGAGCGCATCGGTCGTCTGGCGGATTTCCTTGGGCAGGCCTGCCATCTCGGCGATGCCGCCCGCGTTGTCCGTCACCGGGCCGAAGGCGTCGAGCGCGACCACCATGCCGGCCAGCGCCAGCATCGTCGTCACCGCGATGGCGATGCCATAGAGCCCCGCCAGCCCATAGGCGACCAGGATGCCGAAGATGATGACCAGCGCCGGCAGCGCCGTCGATTCCATCGACACGGCCAGGCCGCGGATCACGTTGGTGCCGTGGCCGGTCTCGGAGCTTTTCGCGATCGCCTGCACGGGCCGGAAGTTGGTGCCCGTGTAGTATTCCGTGATCCAGATGATCAGCGCCGTGACGACCAGCCCCACCACGCCGCACAGGAACAGCGAGAAGGCACCGAAGGATGCGCCCGCCGCGGTCGCCGTGCCGAAGCCGAAGATCATGTAGGACAGCGGCAGAAGTGCGACCAGCGACAGCACGCCGGTCACCGCGAAGCCGCGGTACATCGCCCCCATGATGTTGTTGGAGGCCGGCAACTTCACGAAATAGGTGCCGACGATGGACGTCACCACGCAGACCGCGCCGATCGCCAGCGGGAAGATCATGCCGGCCTTGAGGTAGTCCGTGCCCGCGAAGGCGATCGCCGCCAGCACCATCGTGGCCACCATCGTAACCGCGTAGGTCTCGAACAGGTCGGCCGCCATGCCGGCGCAGTCGCCCACGTTGTCGCCCACGTTGTCGGCGATGGTCGCGGGGTTGCGGGGGTCATCCTCGGGGATGCCGGCCTCGACCTTGCCGACCATGTCGCCGCCGACATCCGCACCCTTGGTGAAGATGCCGCCGCCGAGCCGCGCGAAGATGGAAATCAGCGAGGCGCCGAAGCCGAGCGCCACCAGCGCGTCGATCACCGTGCGGCTGTTCGGCTCGAGCCCGCCGAGCACCACGAGGATGAAGAAGTAGACGGCCACGCCGAGCAGCGCGCCGCCGGCCACCAGCATGCCGGTGATGGCGCCCGACTTGAACGCGACGTCGAGTCCGCCGGCCAGCGAGCCGATCGCCGCCTGCGCCGTGCGCAGGTTGGCGCGCACCGAGACGTTCATGCCGATGAAGCCGGCCACGCCCGACAGCACGGCGCCGAGCAGGAAGCCGACCGCGACAGCGATCCCGAGCCGCCAGGCGACCAGCACGAACAGCACCGCGCCCACGATCGCGATGGTGGTGTACTGGCGCTTCAGGTAGGCGCTCGCGCCTTCCTGGATGGCCTTGGCGATTTCCTGCATGCGCTCGTTGCCCGGATCGCGCGAGAGCACGTCCTTGGCGGTGATGACGCCGTAGGCGATGGACAACGCCCCGAGCGCGATCACGATGATCAACCAGACGGTCAGCAACTTAAGGACTCCCCCAAAAGGACGCGGTCTCGCGGCCGCATGGCGCCCGCCAGCGGGCGGGCGGCACACTCTCTAGAGGGGGAAGGGGAGGACGCGCAACCGGGGCCGGGGCCGCTAAAGGCCCGCCCCGGCGTGCCTTCAGGCCGTCCGGGCCCGCTCGATGGCCTCGACGATCAGTTGCTTCGCCTCGACCGAGCCGCCCCAGCCGATGAACTTCACCCACTTGCCGGGCTCGAGATCCTTGTAGTGCTCGAAGAAATGCTGGATCTGCTCGATCGTGATCTTCGGTAGGTCCGTGTATTCGTGGACATGCTCGTAGCGCAGGGTCAGTTTCGGCACCGGCACGGCAATGATCTTTTCATCGCCGCCGCCATCGTCTTCCATCTTCATGACGCCGACCGGGCGCACGCGGATGACGGCGCCGGGCACGATCGGGCGGGTATTGGCCACCAGCACGTCGATCGGGTCGCCATCGGCCGAGAGCGTATGCGGAACGAAGCCGTAATTCCCCGGATAGCGCATCGGCGTGTGCAGGAAGCGATCGACGATGAGCGTCCCGGCCGCCTTGTCGAGCTCGTACTTGATCGGCTCGCCGCCGATCGGGACCTCGATGATGACGTTGACGTCGTTCGGCGGGTCCTTGCCGATGGAAATGGCGTCGATGCGCATGGGGCGGGTGCTCCGGGGCCGGGGGCGGCGAGGTAGCAGAGGTGAGGCGCCGCGCCAAACTTGAAAGACCCGGCGCCACCCGGCGGCTTGTGCGGCCGGCGCGCGGCGGCCACGCTCGGCGCATGGATGCCCGCACACGCTTCGCCACCGCCGCCACCACCCGCGCGCCCGAGGTCACCGCCCTGGCGCGCCGCCTGATGGCCGTGCCCTCCCCCAATCCGCCGGGCGATGTCCGCGCCTCAGCCGAGGAAGCCGCCGCCATGCTGCGCGACCTGGCGCCGGAGGCCGCGATCAGCCTGCACGCGACCTCGCCCGAGGTGACGAACCTCGTCGCCCGCATCGCCGGCGCCGGGCCGGGCCGGGTGCTCGCCTTCAACGGCCATCTCGACACCTACCCGGTGAACGAGGCGCTGCCCTGGACCGTGGACCCCTTGCGCGGGGAGGTCCGCGACGGTCGCCTCTACGGCCGCGGCGCAGCCGACATGAAGGGCGGCATCGCCGCCTCCATGCTCGCCTTCGCGCTGCTGGCCGCGCACCGCGACGCCTGGCGGGGGGAGGCGATCCTGACGCTCGCGGGCGACGAGGAATCGATGGGGCCGCTCGGCACGCAGTGGCTGATCGAAAACATCCCGGGCCTCGCCGCGGCAGACGGCGTGATCATCGGCGATGCAGGATCCCCGCGCGTGCTCCGCTTCGGCGAGAAGGGCTTCCTCTGGGTCGAGGTCGAGGCCTCGGGCCGCGCCGCACACGGCGCGCATGTCCATCTCGGCGAGAACGCGGTCGACCGGCTGCGGGCCGCGCTCGATGCCGTGGCGGCGCTGCGCGACCTGCCGGTGGACGCGCCGCCGGCAGTCACCGCGGCCATCGCGGCGGCGAAGCCGGTCAGCGAGCCGCTCGCCGGGGCGGGGGAGGCGCGGGTGCTCGGCGCCGTCACGGTCAATATCGGGCAGGTCTCGGGCGGCACGGCGCCGAACCTGGTGCCGGCCTCGGCGCGCGCCTTCTGCGACATCCGCCTGCCGGTCGGGCTGTCCTGCGCGCAGGCCGAGGCGGCGCTCGCCGCTGGACTAGACGCCCTGCCCGGCATCGCCTGGCGCGTGCTGCGCCGCTTCGAGCCGAACCACACCGACCCCGCCGCCGACATTGTCCGCCTGACCCACGCGGCGGCCGAGGAGGTGCTGGGCGGCACCGTCGCCGTGAACATGCGGGTCGGCGGCTCGGATGCGCGGCTGTTCCGCATGGCCGGGCGCCCGACAGTCGTCTACGGCCCGACGCCGCACAACATGGGCGGCGCGGACGAATGGGCCGATGTGGCGGAGCTGGAGGCGGTGGCGCGGGTGCATGCGCTGGCGGCGTTTGATTTCCTCGCCGGCTGACGGCAATCAGGGACCCGCATGGGCCTGTAGCTCAATGGTCAGAGCGGGCCGCTCATAACGGTCTGGTTGCAGGTTCGAGTCCTGCCGGGCCCATGCGGACCGCACGCCGGAGCCGCCTTGGACGACGCCCCCGCCCTCAGAATCCTCGTCCTCGGCGCCTATGGGCTGATCGGCGGCGTTGTGGCGGACCGGCTGGCGCTGGCGGGGCACCGGGTGACAGGCCTCGGCCGCGCCGTGGCCGCGCCGGCGCTGGCCCGCCCGCACGTCGCCTGGGTCGCGCGCGACATCGCCACCTGCCGCGCCCCGGCCGACTGGGCGCCGGTCCTGGCCGGCATCGACGTCGTGGTAAACTGCGCCGGCGCGCTGCAGGACGGCCCGCGCGACGATGTCCGCGCCGTGCAGGCCGAGGCCATGGTCGCGCTGTTTGCCGCCTGCGCGCCGGCCGGGGTGCGGCGCATCGTGCAGGTCTCGGCCGCCGGCGCCACGCCCGACGCGCCGACCGAATTCATGCGCAGCAAGGCCGAGGCCGATGCCGCGCTCGCCGCCTGCGGCGTGGACTGGGTGGTGCTGCGCCCGGGCCTGGTGCTGGCGGCCGAGGCGTATGGCGCGACGGCGCTGCTGCGCGCGCTGGCCGCCTGGCCGCGCGCACTGCCCCTGCCGCTGCCGCTGGCCGGCGCCCGCGTGCAGACCGTGGACGTGGCGGAGGTGGCCGACGCGGTCCTTGCCGCCGCCGAGGCGCGCATCCCGATGCGCCGCGCCTACGATCTGGTGGAGGACGCGGCGCAGACCCTCGCTGGCCTTCTGGCCGCGCTGCGCGCCTGGACCGGGCGAGCGCCATTGCGCCTGCTGCCGGCGCCGGCGCTGCTCGGGCGTGCCATGGCGGCGGCAGGGGATGCGGTGTCGCGCCTGGGCTGGCGGCCGCCGCTGCGCAGCACCGCGCTGGCCGAGATCGGCCGCGGCGTGACCGGCGACCCCGGACCCTGGCGCGCGGCGACGGGGCGCGGCCTGCGCCCGTTGGCCGAAACGCTGCGCCGCCGCCCGGCCACCGTGCAGGACCGCTGGTTCGGTCGGCTCTGGCTGCTGAAGCCACTGCTGGTCGGCGGGCTGTCGGCCTTCTGGCTGGCGAGCGGCGCGCTCGCACTCGCCAGCCCCGCAGCCGCCGCGTCCGTGCTGACCGCGCGCGGCATGGCGGAAGGCCCGGCGCTGGCGCTGGTGGTCGCAGGCGCGGCGGTCGACCTCGTGCTCGGCGCGGCGGTGCTCGCGCGCCGGTTCATGGCGCCCGCGGCACTCGGCATGGTGGCGACCAGCCTCGCCTATCTCGCCGGCGGCACGTTGCTGGCGCCGGACCTCTGGGCCGATCCGCTCGGGCCGCTGGTGAAGGTGGTGCCGGCGATGCTGCCGGCGCTGGTGCTGCTCGCCACCGCCGAGGACCGATGAGTCTCGCCGCCGAACTGCTGCGCTGGCTGCACGTGATCGGCGCGGCGGTGCTGCTCGGCACCGGGGCGGGCATCGCCTTCTTCATGCTGATGGCGCATCGCACGAGGGACCCCGCGCTGGTGGCGCATGTGGCCGGCACCGTGGTGCTGGCGGACACGCTGTTCACCGCGACCGCGGTCGTGCTGCAGCCGATCACGGGCGCGCTGCTGGCCTGGCAGGTCGGCTGGAGCCTGACCGAGCCGTGGATCCTGCTGTCGCTCGCGCTCTATGTCCTGACCGGGCTGTTCTGGCTGCCGGTCGTCGCGATCCAACTCCGGCTGAGAAACCTGGCGCGCGCGGCGGCGGCCGATGGGATGCCGCTGCCGCCCGCCTACCACCGGCTGTTCCGCACCTGGTTCGCCTGCGGCGTGCCGGCCTTCGCCGCTGTGCTCGCGATCTTCTGGCTTATGCTGGCGCGGCCGTCGCTCGGCTGATCGGAGCGGAACCGGTCGGCGACCCGGGGCGTCCTTTGCGAAGGGCGGGGGGAGAAGGGGACTTCTCCCCCCGCCCCCCCCCTCAACCTTCTTTATCATTTGGCGCCGGACCGATCAGGATCGGCGCCAAGTCCCAGAGAAGGGAGGGGGCTCGGGGGAGGTTCTCCTCCCCCCACCTTTCGCCCGCCATGTCCGGTCGATGGAAGCACCGCCCTGTCGCGCTTGGCGTGCGCGGGGCCGGCCTGTAGAACCCGCGCGAACCCCCGAACCGCAGGTCGATTGCCCCATGGCCGCCTACCAGTACGTCTATGTCATGAAGAACCTCACCAAGTCCTATCCGGGCGGGCGCGAGGTCTTCAAGGGCATCACGCTGTCCTTCCTGCCCGGCGTGAAGATCGGCGTGCTCGGCCCGAACGGCGCCGGCAAGTCCACGCTGATGCGCATCATGGCGGGGCAGGACAAGGATTTCGGCGGCGAGGCCTGGGCGGCGGAAGGCGCGCGCGTCGGCTACCTGCCGCAGGAGCCGCATCTCGACCCCGCGCTGACGGTGGGCGAGAACGTCCGCCTCGCCTTCGCCGAACTGAACGGCTGGCTCGCCCGCTTCAACGCCATCTCCGAGAGGTTCATGGAGGAGATGGGCGAGGAGGAGATGAACACCCTGCTCGCCGAGCAGGCCGAGTTGCAGGAGAAGATCGACGCCGCGAACGGCTGGGAGATCGACCGCCAGGTCGAGATCGCGCTCGATGCGCTGCGCTGCCCGCCGCCCGATGCGGCCGTGACGAACCTGTCGGGCGGCGAGCGCCGGCGCGTGGCGCTCTGCCGCCTGCTGCTCGAGAAGCCGGACATGCTGCTGCTCGACGAGCCGACGAACCACCTCGACGCCGAAAGCGTCGCCTGGCTCGAGCGCACGCTGAAGGACTATCCGGGCACGGTGCTGATCGTGACCCACGACCGATACTTCCTCGACAACGTCACCTCCTGGATCCTCGAGGTCGATCGCGGCCGGGGCATCCCGTACGAGGGCAACTACTCCACGTATCTCGAGCAGAAGCGCAAGCGCATGGCGCAGGAGGAGCGCGAGGAGAGCGCGCGCCAGCGCCAGCTCGCCGAGGAACGGGACTGGATCGGGCGCAGCCCGTCGGCCCGCCAGGCGAAGTCGAAGGCTCGCATCGCGGCCTATGAGGACCTGCTGCGCGCGAGCCAGGACAAGGCGCCCGACCCGACCGAGATCGCCATCCCGCCGGCGCCACGCCTCGGCAATACGGTCATCGTGGCCGAGGGCCTGTCGAAGGGCTACGGGGACCGGCTGCTGATCGACGACCTGTCCTTCAAGCTGCCGCCGGGCGGCATCGTCGGCGTGATCGGGCCGAACGGCGCGGGCAAGACCACGCTGTTCAGGATGATCATGGGGCGCGAGACGCCGGACGCCGGTACGCTGGTGGTCGGCGAGAGCGTGCAGCTCGGCTATGTCGACCAGAGCCGCGACAGCCTGGACGACAAGAAATCCGTCTGGGAGGAGATCTCGGGCGGCGACGACACCATCACCATCGGCAAGCGCTCGGTGCCGTCGCGCGCCTATTGCGCGGCCTTCAACTTCAAGGGCGGCGACCAGCAGAAGCGCGTGGGCTCGCTCTCGGGCGGCGAGCGCAACCGCGTCCATCTCGCGAAGATGCTGAAGACCGAGCACAACGTGCTGCTGCTCGACGAACCGACGAACGACCTCGACGTGGAGACGCTCCGCGCGCTGGAAAACGCGCTGATGGATTTCGCTGGCTGCGCGGTCATCATCTCGCACGATCGCTTCTTCCTCGACCGGCTGGCCACGCACATCCTCGCCTTCGAAGGGGACAGCCACGTCGAGTGGTTCGAGGGGAACTTCGAGGCCTACGAAGAGGACAAGCGACGTCGTCTCGGCGAGCACGCGACCGACCCGCACCGCATCAAGTACAAGCCGCTGGCGCGGTGACCGCGCGCCAGTCGCCCCCCATGCCCAAGGCCAGGGAAGGGCGGGGGTTCGGGGGAGGTTCTCCTCCCCCGACCTTCTTCCCCGCGCCATGACGCTCGCCGCGCTGCGTTCGCCCCGCCTGCTCACCACGGATCGCCTGATGCTGATCCCGCCGGGCCGCGAGAACCTGCCCGACCTCATCCGCCTCAAGGCCGATGAGCGGGTCTTCGGCTGGATGCTGCACGGCACCCGCAGTGCCGAGCGCACGCGCGAGGAACTGGAGGACGATGCCGATTTCTGGGAGGTGCGCGGCTACGGCACCTGGTGCGTCTTCGAGCGCGCGAGCGGCGACTTCCTCGGCATCTGCGGCTTCATGGAGCGGCCGGACGGCCGCGGCGTCGCGCTGCGCTATGCGCTCTGGCCGGAATGCCGCGGCCGCGGCTATGCGCGGGAGGCGGCGCGCGCGGCGCTCGCCTTCGGCCACCGGGCGGGCCTCGCGCGCATCATCGCCGTGGCGCGGGAGGAGAATGCCGCGTCGCGCGCCGTCCTGACGGACATCGGCATGGCCCCGGCCGGCGAGTTCCTGCACCAGGGCCACAGGATGCTGGTGTTCGAAAGCCGGGGCTGACCGTGCCCTGCCGGGCGCTGCGCCTGCCCCCCGGGTTCAGTCGAGCGTCTGTGGCCAGCCGATGAAGATGCCGACATCGCCCGGCATGCCGCCCGGGTAGTCGATGATGCGGGCGGCGAAGGTGAAGCCGCCCGGGGCGAGGTCCTTCTCCCACCACTCGTAGATCTTGTGCATCACGCCGGGCAGCGTGTCCTGCCAGCCTTCCAGGTGGTTGTTGATCCGCCGCCCGCCATCCTCGCAGAGCATCGATGGAAACTTGACCAGCATGAGTTCCCGCTCGCCGGCCTCGAAGGCGCGCCGGATGCGCGTCAGGGCGCGTTCGCGATCCTCGTCCGTGATCTGGTAGGTCTGCACGCGCTCGGAAAACAGCGCGAGATCGGCCTTCTTCTGCGCATCGACGGCCTCGGCCTCGGCGCGGCGGCGCTCGGCCGCGGCGGCCTTCGCGGCAAAGAGGTCCCTGAGCGTCAGGGCGGGCTTCGGGTCGGTCACGGGCAACGTCCTCCGTGGCGGTGGCGGTGGCAGCCGGACCTTACCGCCGCCACGGGCTGCGGCGCTTGATCGCCGTCAAGCGCGGGGCCTCAGCCCCGGCCTTCCCGCGCCGCGAGCTGCGCGATCTGGTTGCGCATCGCCTCGAGCAGGGATGCGACGCTGCCGCCGTTGCGCTGGATCACGGCCGAATATTCGCTACGCGTGGTCAGGCGCAGCGAGGTCCCCTCGGCGATCACGTCCACCACCCTGGGCTGGCCGTTGATCTCGCTGACCCGCCAGTCGAGCGAGAAGGCCGGGCTGTTCGGCCGCTCGATGATGGTGTTGACAAGCGCGTCCTCCTCGGTCCGCTGCTGGCTGCGGCCGAGGGTGAAGCGCACCCCCTGGTATTCCCCGAAGCGGGCCGAGAGGTTGCGCACGATGATGTCGTCGAACAGGCGGTTGTATTCCGCGAGTTCCGCGGGCGTGGCGCGGCGCACGTGGCGGCCGAGGATGAAGCGGCCGGTGCCCTCGATGTCGACGGCCCGGCGCAGGATGCCCGCGACCTTGTCCCGCCGCGCCGGCAGGTTCAGCCGCTGGTCGTTGATCGCGGCCACGAGGTCGTTGCCGGTCGCCTGGACGAAGGCGGTGGCGCGCGCCAGGTCCATCTCGGCCCGGCCGGGGCGCGGCAGCGCGACCAGCGCCGCCGCGAGGAAGGGGGAGGTGAGGAGGAGGCGTCTTTGCATGGCGGGAATATGGGTCATGGCGGGGGAATTCCGAGTCACGGCGCCGCGCCGCGGGGCGGCGTCGGGGCCGCATCGGGCCGCGGCGGCTGCGTCACGCCCTGTCCGAAGCCGGTGACGCCGGCCGGGGCCACGGTGCCGACGCCCGGGGTCTCCTGGTTGCGGATCTCGAAGGCGCGCCGCTGCCGGTAGGCGGACCGGAGCGTGGAATAGGGGTCGAGGGAGGTGGCCCGCACCTGGTCGATCGGCTCCAGCAGCGCTTCGCGCGTGTCGACCACCGTCAGGCCAAGCCGCACCCAGCCGGCGGCGTCCACCGCCGCGCCCTGGCCGAGCCAGGTCAGCGGGTTCATCGCGATGTCGACGCCCTGGCCGACCAGGTCGCGGGGGGAGGACGGGCCGAACAGGGGGACGAACATGTAGAACCCCTCCCCCGCGCCCCAGACCGCCAGCGTCTGGCCGAAATCCTCGGAATGGCCGGGCACGCCCCAGTCCCGCGCGACGTCCAGGATGCCGCCCAGGCCGAGCGTCGAGTTGACCATGAAGCGCCCAAGGGTGATGCGCGCGCGCGTCACCTCCCCCTGCAGCAGGTCGTTGGCCAGGATGACCGGCGCGCGCAGGTTGCCGAGCGCATTGCGGATGCCGTTGCGCACGGGCTGCGGCAGGATGTCGCGATAGGCCTCGGCCACGGGTTGCAGCACGAAGCGGTCGGCGACCTCGTGGATCTCGAACAGCGCGCGGTTGGCGGGCTCGAAGGGGTCGTTGACCTGCCGGAACTCGGCCAGGGCCTCGGGGTCGTCGGCCGGCGGGCGCTCCGCGCAGGCCGCCAGGCCAAGGGCGAGGGCCAGCGCCAGGGACGCGCTGCGGAAGGCGGGGCGGGCGAGCATGGCGCCCGAATACAGGTTTCGCGCCGCCCTTGGAACGGGTCGCGTGCGGGTCTTGTGGCGGGGGCGCATCGACCCAGTCTAGCAGGGGCGCCTTGGCGCGCGATGAAGAGCTTCGTGACCCTGCGCAACGAAGTCTTGCCAGCACGCGCCGGACGGGCGAGACGGGCGCCCCCGGGTCGGGGGATCGCCGGGACGAAGGATGCACGCGATGAACCATGCCATGAGCGGAACGCTCGCCCGCTGGCTGACCGGGCCCCGGGTGGCCGGGCTGCCCGCGCCGTCCGACCTGCCGCCGCCGCGCCTGTCCTTCGAGTTCTTCCCGCCCAAGACCGAGAAGCTCGAGGACCAGCTTTGGGCCTGCATCCGGCGGCTGGAGCCGCTGGCGCCGCGCTTCGTCTCGGTGACCTACGGCGCCGGCGGGTCGACCCAGGAACGGACGCACCAGACGGTCGCGCGCCTGGCCGCCGAGACCGCCCTGACGCCCGCCGCCCACCTGACCTGCGTGGCCGCGACGCGGGAGGAGGTGGACGCCGTCGCCCGCCGCTACTGGGAGGCCGGCGTGCGCCACATCGTGGCCCTGCGCGGCGACCCGCCGGCCGGCGCGAGCACCTACACGCCCCACCCCGGCGGCTACGCCCAGGCCGAGGACCTGGTGCGCGGCCTGAAGCGGATCGCGGATTTTGAAATCAGCGTCGGCGCCTATCCCGAGACCCACCCGGCCGCGACCTCGGCCGAGGCGGACCTCGACTTCCTCAAGCGCAAGATCGACGCCGGCGCGACCCGCGCCATCACGCAATACTTCTTCGACACCGACGTCTTCCTGCGGTTCATCGACCGCTGCCTGGCCAAGGGCATCACGGTGCCGATCGTGCCCGGCATCCTGCCGGTGTCGAACTTCCAGCAGGTGGTGAAGTTCTCGGCCATGTGCGGCGCGTCCGTGCCCGCCTGGATGGGCCGCCTGTTCGAAGGCCTGGAGGAGGACGCCGAGACGCGCCGCATGGTCGCCGCCGTGGTCGCGGCCGAGCAGGTGCGCCTGCTGCAGGCCAACGGCGTGGACGAGTTCCATTTCTACACGCTGAACCGGCCGGACCTGACCTATGCCATCGCGCATATCCTGGGGGCACGGCCGAAGGCGCCCACCAAGGGCTGACGGCGAGCCGGCGGCGGCGCCACCGGCGGTTTCGGACAAATTCCGCGGCTCCACCGCGCGGGACGGTTTCGGACGCTTCCAGCCCGGCCGGGGCTGCGCGTCGGTTTCGGACAAATGGCCGGCGGACAGCGCGGACCGACGGACGGGCGGGCGCCGGCTGGGCGTCGCATCGGGCACGGTGCGGGCGCATGGGCGCATCGCGGGACCTCCTCTGCCGGCGGGCAGGATAGCCGTCGGCATCGCCTGGGACAAGAATATATTCCTGTACTGCGGCGCCGCTGAAGGCGGGGGGAGAAGGGAACTTCTCCCCCCCCCCAACCTTCTTTATCATTTGGCTCCCGGCCTCCCGGGGTCGGCGCCAGGTTCCAAAGAAGGGAGGGGGACCGGGGGGAGGTTCCCCTCCCCCGGCCTCACCCCGACCGCACCCGCGCATAGACCGGCCGCAGCAGGAACGGGCTCAGGAATAGCGGGAACTGGCACAGCGCGAAGAACAGCAGGATGCGGTCATCCGTCGCCGCCGGCAGCACCGCCAGGTACAGCGCCATGTTCCGGTTGCCCGAGAGCAGCCCGCCCGCCAGCGCCACCCGCCGCCCGGCCGGCAGGAACGCCAGGGCCGTCACGAGGTTGAGCCCGAGGTTGCCCGCGAAGGCGAGCGCCAGGCCGCCCACGACCCAGGCCGGCTCGGCCAGCAGCTTCGCCAGCATCCCGTCCATCACGCCGAAGCCGTAGAACACCACGAGCCACACCACTGCCCCGTCCACGGCGGGGCCGGCGCGTTCCAGCGCCGCACGCGCCACGACGCCGCGGATCGCGATGGAGAGCAGCAGCGGCAACCCGACCACGAGCACGAGCCGCAGCATGAGCCCGGGCAGCGAGATGGCGAGGTCGATCCCCATCAGGCCGAGCGCGATCGGCGGCGCGGTGAACGGGACCAGCAGCGTCGTCACCAGCGCGACGAGCAACGAGACCTCCCCGTCCAGCCCGACCAGCCGTGCGAAGGCGGGGGAGGAGGTGGCGGCGCAGCCTGCCGCCATGATGACGAGCCCCGCGCCGAGCGGCCCGTCCAGGCCCGTGGCCCAGGCGACGCCGAAGGCCAGCAGCGGGCAGGCGAGCAGCACCCAGGCCGAGAGCGCCGCCACCATGACCGGCCGCCGCAGGTAGGACAGCAGCCGCGCGGGATCGACGCGCAGCAGCACGAGCGTCATCAGCCCCGCGACAGTGATGGTCACGACATCGCGGAACAGCGCGGCCAGCGGCGGGGCCAGCAGCCCCGCGAAGATGCCGAGCGCCAGCAGCCCGCTGCCCTGCCGGGCCGACCAGGAAAGGGCGCGGAGCAAAGCGCTCAGCCGCGGAGCAGCCGCCGGTAGGCGGGCTTGAGCAGGAAGGGGCTCAGGAACATCGGGATCTGCCCGAGCGCGAAGAACATCAGGATGTCGGGGTCCGCGCCGGCCGGCAGCACGGCCAGGAAGACCGCCTGGTTGCGGTTGCCCGCGAGCAGTCCCGCCGTCAGCGCCGCCCGCGCGCCGAGCGCGGGCGCGAGTGCCGCCGCCGTCAGCGCGTTCAGCCCGAGATTGCCGCCGAAGGCCGCGGCGATGCCGCCCAGCACCCAGAGCGGGTCAAGCAGCAGGCGCGCCTGCACGCCGTCCATGACGCCGAAGGCGAAGACCACGAGGGTCAGCACCGCAGCACCGTCGATCGGCCGTGCCGCGCGCTCGAGACGCGCCGCGCCGGCGATGCGGCGGACCAGCAGCGCCACGAGCGCCGGCAGCCCCACGATCAACAGCAGCCGCAGCATCAGCCCGGGGACCGAGATGGCGAGGTCGAGCCCGAGCAGCCCGAGCGCCAGCGGCGGCGCCGTGAAGGGCAGCAGCGCGGTGGTGACGACCGCGACGACCAGGCTGACCTCGGCGTCGAGCCCGACCAGGCGCGCGAAGGCGGGGGCGGAGGTGACGGCGCAGCTCGCCGCCACCAGCACCACGCCGGCGCCGAGCGGCCCGTCCATGCCGAGCGCGCGCGTCGCCGCGAAGGCGATCAGCGGGCAGGCGAGCAGCAGCCAGGCCGAGAGGAAGGCGACGACGCGGGGCCGGCGCAGCCAGGCCATGACCTGCGCGGGCTCGATGCGCAGCAGCACGAGCGTCATCAGCACGGCGACGGCAGGTGTCACGACGTCGCGCAGCGCGGCGGCCAGGGGGGCGACCGCGATGCCCGCGAAGATGCTGGCCGCGAGCAGTGGGCCGCCGTGCCGGGCCGGCCATTCCAGGAGGCGGAGCAGTGACAGGGTCGGGCGGCCCCGGCGGTTGGAGGTCTGGCCCCGAGGTTCTATATGCCATGGCGTGCGTACGCCATCCTCGCTCCTCACCCTGCTTGCGGGGCTGGTCCTTTTCGCCGGGCCGGTTGTCGCCGGCTGCACCGATCCACCCACGCCCGGCGTGGAGTGGCGACGATGCCTGCTCGATTCCGCGGACCTGCCCGGCGCCGACCTGACAGGGGCGCATCTGCGCGATGCGTCGTTCCAGCGGGCGGCGATGGCCGGGGCGAGGCTGGTGGAGGCCGATGCGCAGAATGCGCGGTTCGTCTCGACCAATCTGGAAGGGGCGGATCTGTCGCGGGCGGTGCTGCGATCGGGCGACTTCACGCGCGCCAACATGCGCGGGGCGACGCTGGTCGGGGCCGACCTTCGCCGCGCCACGTTGTTCCGTGCCGACCTGACGGGTGCCAACCTGACGGGCGCGGATCTCGGCGGGGCGAACCTGTCCGGTGCGCTGCTGGGTGGCGCGCGCTGGACCGACGGCCGCCGCGTCTGCTCCGCCGGGTCGGTCGGAAACTGCCAGTGATGCCCCGCGCCCCGGGTCCCGAAGAAGGGAGGGGGCTCGGGGGAGGTTCTCCTCCCCCCACCTTGCTGCCGTGAGCACCGATTATCTCGCCCGCCTGAACCCGGAACAGCGCGCCGCGGTCGAAGCTGTGGACGGCCCCCTGCTGGTCCTGGCCGGTGCCGGCACCGGCAAGACGCGCGTGCTCACCACGCGCTTTGCCCACATCCTGTTGCAGGGCAAGGCGTTCCCGTCGCAGGTCCTGGCCGTGACCTTCACGAACAAGGCGGCGCGGGAGATGCGCGAGCGCGTCGCCGCCATCCTCGGCCAGCCGGCCGAAGGGCTGTGGCTCGGCACCTTCCACGCGCTGGCCGCGCGGATGCTGCGCCGCCATGCCGAACAGGTCGGGCTCACGTCCAGCTTCACGATCCTCGATGCCGACGACCAGGCGCGGCTGCTGAAGCAGGTGATGGAGGCCGCGCGCGTCGACACCAAGCGCTGGCCCGTGAACGGGCTGATGGCGGTGATCCAGCGCTGGAAGGATCGCGGCCTGGAGCCGGCCGCGGTGACGCCGGCCGAGGACAGCGACTATGCCGGCGGCCGCGCGAGGGAGATCTACGCCGACTACCAGGCGCGGCTGCGTGCGCTCAACGCCTGCGATTTCGGCGACCTGCTGATGCATGTGGTGACGCTGCTGCGCGGCAACCCCGACATCCTGGCCGAGTACCACCGCCGCTTCCGCTACATCCTGGTGGACGAATACCAGGACACGAACCTGGTGCAGTACTACTGGCTGCGGCTGCTGGCGCAGGCGCACCGGAACATCTGCTGCGTCGGCGACGACGACCAGTCGATCTATTCGTGGCGCGGCGCCGAGATCGAGAACATCCTCCGCTTCGAGAAGGATTTCCCGGGCGCGGCGATCGTGCGGCTGGAGGCGAACTACCGGTCCACGAAGCCGATCCTGGCCGCGGCCGCGGCGCTGATCGCGCACAACACGGGGCGCCTCGGCAAGACGCTGCGTGCCGGGCGGGCGGATGCGGAGGGGGAGAAGGTCCGCATCGTCTCGCTCTGGGACAGCGAGGAGGAGGCGCGCATGGTCGGCGACCGGATCGAGGCCGCGCGGCGGTCCGGCCAGTCGCTCGGCGAGGTCGCGATCCTGGTGCGTGCCGGCTTCCAGACGCGCGCCTTCGAGGAACGGCTGATCGTGCTCGGCCTGCCCTATCGCATCGTGGGCGGTGCCCGCTTCTACGAGCGCGCCGAGATCCGCGACGCCATGGCGTATCTGCGCGTGGTGGCGCAGCCGGCCGACGACCTCGCCTTCGAGCGGATCGTGAACCTGCCCAAGCGCGGGCTCGGCGACACGGCGATGCAGGCGATGCACGCGATCGCCCGGGTCGAGGCGATCCCGCTGTCGCTGGCGGCGGCGCGGGCGTTGGAGACGGGCGCGATCAAGCAGGCCAAGTCGCGCGAGGCGCTGCGCGAGCTGCTGCAGGGCTTCGCGCGCTGGCGCGCGCAGGCCGGGGCCGAGGGCCATGTGGTGATGGCGGCGACGCTGCTGGACGAGAGCGGCTACGCCGCGATGTGGCAGCAGGACAAGTCGCCCGAGGCGCCGGGGCGGCTCGACAACCTCAAGGAACTCGTGCGCGCCATGGGGGAGTTCGAGACCCTGGCGGGCTTCCTCGAGCATGTCGCGCTGGTCATGGAGAACGACGAATCCGCGCAGGGCGAGCGCGTGTCGCTGATGACGCTGCACGCGGCCAAGGGGCTCGAATTCGACATGGTCTTCCTGCCGGGCTGGGAGGAAGGGCTGTTCCCGTCCCAGCGCAGCCTGGACGAAGGCGGCGAGAAGGCGCTCGAGGAGGAACGGCGGCTCGCCTATGTCGGCATCACGCGGGCGCGGCGGGTGGCGGTGATCAGCCATGCGGCGAACCGGCGCATCTACGGCACCTGGCAGGCCTCGATCCCGTCGCGCTTCCTCGACGAACTGCCGGCCGGCGAGATCATCCGCGAGGGGGCCGCGCAGCGTGAGGCCCGCGGCCACGCCTCGGTCTTCGCGGGCGGGGGCATGTTCGCGCAGCGGCCGCGCCGCATGATCGAGGCCGGCGCCTGGGAGGTGAAGGAACGCCCCGCCGCCGCGTCCTCCTTCGCCGTGGGGGACCGCGTCTTCCACCAGAAATTCGGCTATGGCCGCATCACGGCGGTCGAGGAGGACCGCCTCGACATCGCCTTCGACAAGGCGGGGGACAAGCGCGTGCTCGACCGTTTCGTGGAGAAGTCGTGATGCGCGCCGCGGGCCCCGACGGTGCCGGCGCGCTGTCCCGCCGGCGGGCCGAGCCGCTGGAGGCGCTCGTCATCGACAACCTGCCCGAGCACGCCGTGCCGGTCTTCGAGGCGGCACTCGAGCAGGTCTGCGCGACCGTCGCCTATTTCCGCGACGAGGCGACCGACACCTGGCGCGTGGAAGGCGTGCGCGAAGCGGGCGCGGAGGACGATGCGCTCGACGCCGCGCTCGCGCTGGCCGCGGCCGTCGCGGGGATCGATCCGCCCGTCGTACAGGCCGCGCCGGTCGAGGCCGAGGGCTGGCTCGCGCGCACCGTGCAGGCCTTCCCGGAGATGCCGGTCGGCCGGCGCTTCCTGATCCGGCCCACGCATGTGCCGGACACGATCACGCATGGCCGCGTCGTGCTGCGGCTCGATGCCGGGCTCGCCTTCGGCTCCGGCGAGCATGCCTCCACCCAGGGGTGCCTGCGCGCCTACGAGGGCATGGCGCACCGGCGGCCGCGCAGCGTGTGCGACCTCGGCAGCGGATCGGGCATCCTGGCGATGGCGGCGGCGAAGACCGTGCCGTGCCGCGTGCTGGCGACCGACATCGAGCCGTGGTCGGTCCGTGTGTGCGAGCAGAATGCGCGCATGAACGGGCTGATGCCGCGGCGGATGCGCGCCATCCTGGCGGATGGCTGGAAGCCGCGGCTGATGAAGGGCGTGCGCTACGAGCTCATCTTCGCGAACATCCTCGCGCGCCCGCTGTGTGCCATGGCGCGGGACCTGGCGCTGCACCTGGCGCCGCGCGGCACGGCGATCCTGGCCGGGCTGCTTGGCACCCAGGCGCGCATGGTGCTGGCCGCGCACCGCCGTCAGGGGCTGGTGCTGGAACGCCGGATCGACGTCGGGCCGTGGACGACGCTGGTGCTCAGGCGCCGCGGTTGAGCAGCGCGCGCTCCGTCTCCGCGTTGCGGTCCAGGGCCTTCGCGTTCGCTTCGTAGGCGCGGCGCGCCAGCAGGCTGTCGACCATGGCGCGTTCCAGGTCGCCGCTCGCCTGCGCGGCGGTCAGGCCCTGGTTGCCGGTGGGCGGCGCGGGCGAGGGGTCGGCCGCGCGCGCACTGCCCGGTGTCGGGTTGGCGATGACGGCGGCAGCCTCGCCGAGGCGCTCCGCCGCCCGCTGCATGCCTTGGACGGATGTGGTGAGGGCGACCTGCATCGTCGCAGTCTGCGTGACGGGGGTTGAGGAAAGGTGAAGACGTGGGGAAGGGAACTTCCCCCCGGCTCCCCAACCTTCCTTGGATTCCTGATGCGGGCTGTCGTGGTCGGTTCCCAGGCGCCGGCAAGGGTAGCGTTCGGGGTCGTCCCCGCGCGTCCGGGGCGTCGGGAACCGCGGAGGGCAGCGCCCCGGTCCCATCGTCCCCGTGACCGTCGTCCGTCCGTGCTGCCGCGCGCCCGGGTCCTTTCTGCGTCGCGCCGCAGTGAGCATCGGGTCGCAGCCAGCGTCAGGCCGACGGTCGCCGCCGGAGGAACGCGATCAGGATCACCCCGGCAAGGCCGAGGAGGGCCACCACCGCGACCGGAACCCTGTGGCTGCCCAGCGTCTCCATGGCGAAGCCGGCGGCAAAGGGCGTGGCCAGCAGCGCGATCGCCCGGCCGGTGTAGAGCATCCCGATCATGGTGCCGGCCCGCCGCGCTCCGAACTGATCGGCGACGAAGGCGGGCAGCAGCGCCACGAAGCCGCCCCAGCCGAGCCCGAACAGGAGGGCGAAGGCGGTCAGCGCCACGAACGTCGTGCCCTGCGACCAGAGCATCGTCGCCGCGACCAGCATCATCGTGCAGGCGAGGAAGGTCTCGCGCCGACCTACGAGGTCAGCCACCGCCCCCAGCACGAAGCGGCCCGCAATGGAGCCGATGCCGATGACCCCGAGAAGGCCCAGCGCATCCGCCCTGTCGAAGCCGAGGCTGCGCGCCGATGCCACCAGATGCGCGAAGGGCAGGGCGACCGTTATCGAGACCAGGAGCACGCCGAGGTACAGCGCGGCGAACCCGTCATTCTCGGGGGCTCCGGCCCCAGGCGATTTGTCCGGCGCATGGCCGGCGATCTCCTCGGCCGCTTCCCGGAGGCCGCTTGCGCCGCGCCGCTGCGGCATGCCGGGGATGAGCATCGCGCCCATCAGCCCGACGATGCCGGCGCCGAGGCCAGAGAATCCGAAGGCGAATCGCCAGTCGCCGTAGTCCGCCAGCAGGTTCGCCATGGGCGGCACCAGCGCGGTGCCGACGCCGACGCCGCCGGCCGCAATGCCGGAGGCGAGGCCGCGCCCCACGACGAAGCACCGTTGAATGGCGACCATGGCCGGCACATGCGCGAAGCCGGTGCCGATGCCGATCAGGACGCCGTAGCACAGCACGACTTCCGTCATGCTACGCGCAAACGCCGCGCTCATCAGGCCGAGTGCCACAGCCACCATGCCCACGATGGCCAGCGGTCGCGGCCCGATGCGGTCCGCCAGTGGCCCCGTGACGCCGCTTACCGCGAAGCAGCACGCGCCCGAGAGCGCGAAGACCAGGCTGGAGGTGGCGTGGGACGCACCGAACGCCGCGACGAAGTCGTCGGAGAAGGCGGCATAGGAGTAGATCGCACCGAAGCCCACCATGTTGACCAGGAACGCCCCGACCAGGGCGCGCCACCCTTCGGCGAATTCGCCGCGGCGAGCCCTGTTGCCGGCCGCGCCCGCCTCGCCCGCGCGCGGCAGTCGCAGATGGCGTTCAGCCTGGTAGTGGAGGCTCACGGCACGCGCTGCCGCAGGGTCGAAGCGAGAAAGATTTCGGCCTTGCTCCCGCCGCGAGCGATGCGGAGCGGACGGAAGGAGCGACCATGCGATGCCGGCGCCGTCAGGCCCGCGGCCGCCTGCGCTGCCCCTGGGCGCGCTGCTTCCCGCCCCCCCGCGTGACGGAGGACCGAAACGCCGGTGACATTCGCCCGCCCGCAAGGACGCGCGCCTTGCCGCGATGGCGGACACGAATGCGCGACGGCGTGGCACAGGTTCTCCGCATCGGAAGACGACCGTGCCGGCAGGTTGTCGGTCCGTAAATGGAACGTTATTCGGGAAGCCAACATGTCGCGAAATGTTAAACTGGGAGCGTGCCGGCGGGAGCGGCCCGGCCGGGCATGCTGTCCAGCCCCGGCTGCTTTCCTGCCGGATTTGTATCGGCACGGCGGCTTCCGTATATCGCCGCCGGCATTACGGCGATGGCCCATTCGAGGAGGCGCGTTGAATGGATCGTGTCTTCATGCCGAGCGAGGCACCGACGATCGATCCCGCCCGCCTGGCGACCTTCCACGTCGTCCAGGCCACCGATTCGGCGGAGCTGGACGGTCTCTCGCGCGTGAGCGAGCGCTTTCCGACGCAGTGCCGCACCTACAAGTACCGCCTGCAGGACCGCGCGCTCTGGCGCCAAAGGTTCGACCGTCCGATCTTCGGCCTTGCCACGCGTAGCGCGGGATCCACCCTGGCGAGCCTGGGCGAGAACCGCTTCGCCACCGAAGTGGCCATCGACGGCCCGGCGGTCGAATACTATGCAATCACGACGATCCTTCGCGGCGGATTGACGCTGGGCCAGAATGGCCGCGACACCACGGTCGCAGAAGGCCAGGCACTGGTGTATCGCACGGCCCCCGGGACCCGCATCCTGACCAGCGACGGGTCAGCGCGTTCAAACTTGTTCATCAAGGTCGAGGACATCGAGACCGTACTCGAGCAGCTGCTTGATCAGCGACTTCGCAAGCCGCTGGAATTCGCGCCCGTGCTCGATTGGACCCACGGACTCGCGGCCAGCCTCAGGAAGCAGCTCGACTTCATGCTGGGCGAATTCGAGCGACCGGACGGGGTGGTGGACAACGCCGCGGCGCTCGCGTCGATGACGGACCTGCTGGTCAGGTTGGTGCTTCGCGCCGTGCCGCACTCCTACACCGACCAACTCGACTGCGGGTCGGCCGGCGCGGTGCCCGCCTATGTCCGGCGCGCGGAGGACTTCATGCGCGCCCATTGCACGGACCCGATCCGCATGGCCGAGGTTGCGGCGGCGGCGGGATGCAGCCTGCGCACCCTTGCGGCCGTCTTTCGGCAGTTCCGCGGCAGGACGCCGCTCGGCGTGCTGCACGGCGTGCGGCTGGACGAGGCCCGACGCGCGTTGGGCGACGGCGCGACCGATGTCCCGGTGGTCGCCGTCGCGCGACGCTATGGCTTCACGAATGCGACGCGCTTCGCGAGCGCGTTTCGCCGTCGCTTCGGTGAATCGCCTTCGGACGTCGTGCGGCGCGCGTCGCGGTCCGCGTAACCGGGTCGATGCGCGGCCGCGGAAAACCTGCTCCGCCGCCCTCCCCGTCGCCCCCGCAGCCGCGGCATCGCCTCCGCCGCGACGCGACCCATCGTCTCCGCCTCCGAGGCTGCGTTGATGCCCGAACCGTCGAGCCCCGGCAACGGCAGGGTGCGGAGGCGCCCGGCTTCCTCGCGCTGCGCCACGACGCAGCGGACAGGGGCGCCGTCGAAGTCGCGGACACGGCACGGACCGGCCAGCGCAACCGGCAGGCCGGCGCCGGCGATGGCGGCGACGGACGCACCGGCCGCGGCAGCGGCATCCGTCACCGGTCCTTGCGGATGCGGGCTCGCACGACGTGGACCCAGGCGATCGCCAGGTTGCGCGGAGGGAACGACGGACCGGCGCCACCTCGCCCATGGGCTCGGAAGCCCAACGGCTACAGGGGGGCTCCCGCCGGCCGGCGGCCTCGACGGCTCAACGCCTGGAGGTAGCGCAGAGATACGGGGGAGAACAGGCGCGCATCGGCGCCGCGCAGCAATTGCGGTAGGACCCGCGGAGGGGAGAAGTTCCCTATCTCCCTCCACCCTGGTTCCCAACCCCGCGCGGCGCTCAGGCCAAGCGCACGAAGTTCCGACGTTCGGCCCGAAGGGCCGAGGCCGCGACTGCGGTCCGCCGGTTGTCCGGCGGAGCCAAGGGCCGCGGATGCGGCCCGCCCGGCGTCTCAGGGGCACGAAGGTGAAACCTTCGTGCGCCAAGTATCAGGCCCCGGCCCGCGCCTGCAGCGCCAGCAATTCCTCCAGGAACCGCGCCGCCGCCACATCCGGCGCCCAGGGCCGCCAAGGCGCGTCGCCGTAGCGGACGGCCAGCGGATCCTTCGCGATCACCACCGCGCGGATGCCGAGCGTCTCGCGCACCTCCTGCGCCGTCCAGCCGACCACATGCACGGCCTCCGCCGCCGCCACCGCGATGTCGACGGATTTGTGGGCGCGCTTCTCCTCCGCCGTCCAGGCGGGCAGGCGGTAGCGCGTGGCGATCGCGCCCGACAACCGCGCCTGCAGCGCCGCGAAGCGCTCGCCCAGGAAGGGCTTCAGCGGCGAGATGCAGTCGAAGTTGATCAGCCCCTCATCCGCGTCGTGCAGCAACTCGCGCAATTCCTGCGCGGGCACCAGGCGGTGGCGCGTGCGCACGCGGCGCAGCGCGAGCACGGTCAGCGAATGCTGCGCGACGGACAGCGGCTCCGGCCATGCGGAATGCCCGCCCCAGCGGAAGGTGCGCGCGAGGCCCGTGGCAAGGTCGGCATCGGTCCAGTCGAAGGGCGTGGGGGAGAGGAGGTCGAGGCGCCGGCCCGACGGCAGGCGCACCCAGGCGCGGTCGGTCATCGGGACGGTCGGGGGAGGAGAACCTCCCCCGAACCCCCTCCCTTCCGTGGCATTTGGCGTAGGTCCCGGGAGGTCGGGCGCCAGGTGCCAAAGAAGGTTGTGGGGGGTCCGGGGGGAGAAGTTCCCTTCTCCCCCCGCCTGTTCCCCGCGGCGCGCATCAGTACTCCGCGAACACCCGATCGAGGTCGTCGATCCCGTGCGCCAAGGCCAGCGCCAGCAGCACGCGCGCCTTCTGCGGCGTCAGGTTGTCGGCGGTGACGAAGCCGAGCGCGGAATTCTTCGTGGTCCGCGCCGCGCGCCCCGACATTGCGCGGGACGATGTCACGACGGCAACGCCCTTCTTCACGGCATCGGCCATCGCCGCCGACATCGCCGGCGTCACGTAGCCGGGCGCGAAGCCCGCGGTCACGATGCCCCTGGCGCCCGCGGCGACGAAGGCGTCGATCGCAGTCCCGTCCGCGCCGGCATAGGTGTAGGCGATGTCGACGCGCGGCAGCGCATCCATGCCGCGCACGTCGAACTCGGTATCGGGCGCGAGCCGGCGCAGCGGACGACGATACCAGGCGATGGCATCCGCATCCGCATGGCCGAGCGCGCCGAAATCCGGCGTGCGGAAGGTCTGCATCCGCAGCGTCGAGGTCTTGGTGACTTCGCGCGCCGCGCTGATCTCGTCGTTCAGCAGCACGAGCGCGCCGAGGCCGCGCGCGCGCGGGTCGGCCGCGACGCGCACGCCGTTGACCAGGTTCATCGGCCCGTCCCCGGCCAGCGCCGAGGCCGGCCGCTGCGCGCCCACCAGCACGACCGGCTGCGGGATCTTCAGCGTGAGCGACAGGAAATAGGCGGTCTCCTCCAGCGAGGCGGTGCCATGCGTGACGACGATGCCGGCCAGGTCCGGGTGCCCGGCCGAAAGCCGGTCGCAGATCAGCAACAGCTCCTTCCATTCCGGCCAGCCGAGCGCCGTGGAGGGGATGGCGCGGAAGGGCACGGGGATGACCTCGGCCACGAGCGCCAGCTCCGGCACGCGCGCGATGACGGCCTCGACGTCGAGCACGGTGCCGGCCGCGCCGTAGTCGATCAGGTCGAGCGGCCCGCGGCCCATGGAGGAGATGGTGCCGCCCGTGCCGATGACGGCGACCTTGGGCTTCGCGCTCACGCCGCCGCCTGTCCTGCCGCGCCTGCGCGCAGCCGATCGATCACGTGGTCGGTGGTCATGACGTCTCCGAAGATGTTCCAGAAGGCCGCGAGCGAGGCGTTGTGCTCGGCATCGCTGTTGGCGGCGTTGCAGTCCGCGACCATGACGGTGCGGAAATTCGTCATCATCGCGTCGCGCGCGCTGCTCTCGCAGCAGACATTGGTGACTGTGCCGCCGATCAGCACCGTGTCGAAGCCGCGCGCGCGCAGCCGCTGCGGCAGGTCGGACGACCCCTGGATGAAGGCCGAGAAGCGACGCTTCAGCACGCGTTCGTCCTCGGGCCGCACATCGAGGGCTGGCCAGAGCGCATGGCCCGGGCTTCCCTCGGTCATGGCGGCGACGCGGCGCGCGCGCGCCTCGGGCGTCGCCATGCGCTGCATGACCGACCATTCCACGTCGCAGCCGGCATCGTGGGTGTTCTGCACCCAGAAGACCGCGCCGCCCGTCTCGCGCAGCGCGGCGGCCAGGCGGTTGACGGCGGGCACGATCCGTTCGGCCATCGGGCAGTAGGCGTGGCTGATCGCCGGATCCATGAAGCCGACCTGCAGGTCGATGACCACGAAGGCGGTGCGCGCGGGGTCGAGGTCCTCGAAGGGATGTTCGCGGCCGCAGCGCGCGGCGACGCGGGCGGGGATCTCGGGCGATATGTCGATCGGATGCATCAGGGCAGCCTTCCGGTGAGGGTTCCCGTGCCGGTGAATTCACGCCACTCCCTGGCGCACGAGGCTATCGGCGCGACCGCGCGGCGGCAACCCGGCGCGGCGCGCCGACGGGCGCTGGCGCTGCACGACATGTGATGCCGCGCCCGCCAGAACATGATCGGGTGCGGCGGCGACAGGGCCCAATATCCCTAGCCACCGCGGTCGATGACCGCAGTCGTCAGGCGCGACACGCAGGCGAGGCGGCCGTCCGCGCGGCGGATCTCGGTCTGCCAGACCTGCGTGCTGCGCCCGACATGCAGCGGCCGGCAGATGGCGGTGACGGTCTCGCCGCTGGGGACGGAGGCGACGTGGTTGGCATTGACCTCGAGGCCGACGGCCATGCTGCCCTCCGGCAGCGCGAGCATGCTCGCCATGCTGCCGAGGGTTTCCGCCAGCACGACCGAGGCGCCGCCGTGCAGGATGCCGAAGGGCTGCACATGGCGCTCGTCCACCGGCATCGCGGCGCGGATGAAATCGGGGCCCACCTCGAGGATCCGGATGCCGAAATGGCCGGGCAGGCTGCCGGCGAAGCGCGCCTCGAGCGCGCCCGGGTCAGCGAATCGCTTCCACATTGCGTCATGAACCGTTTCATAGGGGTGCGTGGACCATACGCTTACCCCGGCCCGTGGGGGATAGGGCGAAGCGGCTTGACCCATGCCAAGCCGGGTAGTAATTAAGAAAAAGTTTACAGTTTTTGAGATGGTCTCTTCAAAAAGAGTTTCGCTTCGCTAGGATTATCTCAACCATTTGGTTTGTAGCGTGGGGGCAGGGCTGGATCGGTCGTCGGACCGGCCGAAGGGAACCAAGGGGGCACGCTTTGCACGTTCTGCTGGATGTCTCGCGCTTCCTCGGCTGTCCGCGGCGCCGCGCCCCCTCGGGAATCGATCGCGTCGAAGTCGCCTATGCCCGGCGCTGGCTCGCCGCGCCGCAGGACGCCGTCACCTTCGTCGCGCGCGCCCCGCGCGGCGGCTATGCGGCGCTGCCGCGCGGCATCGTCGCCGACCTCGCGGGCCAGTTGCACGCCGCCTGGTCGGGCGGCGCCGATGCCGCCGCCGCGCGCCGCGCGGCGCGCCGGACGGGACTTCTCGCCCTCGCGCGGCTGGCGATCGGCCGCGGTCGCAGCCAGCTCGACGCGACCCTGGCGCGCGAGCGACGCAGCGCCTTCCTCCTCGTCTCCCACCGGCTGATGGAGGAACCGGGGCCGATCGATGCGCTGCGCCGCGCCGGCGCCGCCTTCGTGCCCCTGGTGCACGACCTCATCCCGGCCACCCATCCCGAATATGCCCGGCCGGGCGTCGCGATGCAGCACCTGCAGCGCCTCGCGACCGTCGCGGCGCTCGCCGACGGCATCATCGTCAATTCCGGCGCGACCGCCGCCGTGCTGAAGCCGCACCTCGTCCGCCAGGCATCCTGCCCGCCGGTGCTCGTGGCCCCGCTCGGGATCGATCCCATGCGGCCCGACTCGGCCGCGGGCGGCGGCACGCCCTATTTCGTCGCGATCGGCACGATCGAGCCGCGCAAGAACCACATGCTGCTCCTGCATCTCTGGCGCGACTTCGCGGCGAAGTGGGGCCCGGCCGCGCCGCGCCTCGTCCTCGTCGGCCGCCGCGGCTGGGAGAACGAGAACGTGGTCGACCTGCTCGACCGCTGCACCCTGCTGCGCGGCCTGGTGGAGGAAGCGGGCTCGCTGTCCGACCCGGAGGTCGCCGGCCTGCTCGCCGGCAGCCGCGCGCTTCTGTTCCCCTCCTTCGCCGAGGGCTACGGCCTGCCGCTGGCCGAGGCGCTGGCGCTCGGCGCGCCGGCCATCTGCTCGGACCTGCCGGCGCTGCGGGAAGTGGGCGGCGAGGTGCCGGAATACCTCGACCCGCTCGACGGCGCCGGCTGGCGGCGCATGGTGCTCGACTACGCCGCCCCGGGCAGCCGGTCCCGCGCGGCGCAGGTCGCACGGCTCGCGCAGTGGTCGGCGCCCCGCTGGGAAGACCACTTCACCGCCGTCGATGCCCTGCTGGATGAGGTGGTGGACCGCGCCGCCGCGCCGCTCCGCCAAGCCATTCCCGCCCGCAGGCCCGCCATGCCCGCCGACCGCGCGCATGAGCCGCTGGTCGCCGATCCGGTCGGCGCGCAATGAGGTCCCGCCGCCTCCCTTCCGGGACGGGCTGATGCGAGCGGCGGGGCGGCCCCGCCCGCGTCGCGAGGCCGGGGGCGTCGCCATCCTCGGCGCCGCCTGCCGGCTGCCCGGCGCCGCCGACCTCGACGCCTTCTGGACGCTGCTGGCCGAGGGGCGGGACGCCGTCACCACGGTCCCCGCCGATCGCTTCGACCAGGCGCGCTGGCTGCACCCGCGCCGGGGCGAGCCGGGCCGCGCCTACACCTTCGCCGCCGGCACGATCGGCGATGCCGCCGGCTTCGATCCGATGGCCTTCGGCCTGTCCCCGCGCGAGGCCGCCGAGATGGACCCGCAGCAGCGCCTGCTGCTGGAGGTGGCCGCCGAGGCGCTGGAGGATGCCGGCTGGCCGGCCGAACGCATCGCCGGCCGCAACATCGCGGTCTTCATGGGCGGTTCCTCGACCGACTACGCCGAACTCCGCCTGGCCGACCCGGCGGCGGCCGACCGCTTCTTCATGACCGGCAACGCGCTGTCGATCCTGGCCAACCGGATCGGCAACGTCTTCGACCTGCGCGGCCCGGCGCAGACGGTGGACACGGCCTGCTCCTCCTCGCTCGTCGCGCTCGACCTCGCGGCACGGGCGCTCGAGGCCGACCCCGCCCTGGAAGCGGCGGTGGTGGGCGGCGTCAGCATGCTGCTCTCGCCCTATTCCTTCATCGGGTTCTCGCGCGCGGGCATGCTCTCCCCCACCGGGCGCTGCCGCGCCTTCGACGCGGCGGCGGACGGCTACGTCCGGGCCGAGGGCGCGGGCGTGGTCGTGCTGCGGCGCCTCGCCGACGCGCAGGCGGACGGGGCCCGCATCCGCGCCGTGCTGCTGGGCAGCGGCGCCAATGCGGCGGGGCGCACCATCGGCCTCTCGCTGCCCGACCGCGCGGCGCAGGCCGCATTGATGGAGCGCGTGATCGCCCGCGCCGGCGTCGCCCCCGACCGCTTCCTGGCCTTCGAGGCGCATGGCACCGGCACGCGCGTCGGCGACCCGGCCGAGACCTGGGCGATCGGCACCACCATCGCGCAGCGCCGCGCCGCGCCGCTGCCGATCGGCTCGGTCAAGACGAACATCGGCCACCTGGAGGCCGGCTCGGGCATGGCCGGGCTGCTCAAGGCCATGCTCATGCTCGAGCGCGGCGCCGTGCCGCCCTCCCTGCATTTCGCCAAGCCCAACCCCGAGATCGACTTCGACGGGCTGAACCTGGCCGTCGCGACCTCCCTCACCCCCGCCGTGGTCGCGCCGGATGCGGTGGTCGGCGTGAATTCCTTCGGCTTCGGCGGCACCAACGCGACCGTGCTTCTGGGCCGCGCGCCGGAGGCCGCGGTGCGACGGCCCGCGCCGGGCCGCGGCCTGCCCCCGCTGATCCTCTCGGCGCGGTCCGAGGCGCAGCTTCGCCTGCTCGCGGCACGCTGGCGCGACCGCCTGCCCGGCACCGATGCGGCGCGCTGCGCGATGCTCGCGCGCGGCGTGGCGCGCAACCGCGACCTCGCGCCACATCGGCTCGTGCTGCGCGGCGCCGACGGCGATGCGCTGGCCGGCGCGATCACCGCCTGGCAGGCGGGGACCGCCGTGCCCGGCTCCGAGCAGGGGGAGGCCGTGCGCGGCGGCCTCGCCTTCGTCTTTTCCGGCAACGGCGCGCAGCATGCCGGCATGGCGCAGGCGGCGCTGGCGGCCTCGCCCGCCTTCCGCGCCGCGCTCCGCAAGGCGGACCGCGCGCTGGCGCCGCTGCTCGGCTGGTCGCCCCATGCGCTGCTCCGGCGGGGCGTCGGCGCCGAGGCGCTCGCCGCCACCGACGTCGCGCAGCCGCTGCTGTTCGCCGTGCAGGCGGGCGTGGTCGGCGCGCTGGCGGAACACGGCATCGTGCCCGGAATCGTGCTCGGCCATTCCGTCGGCGAGGTCGCGGCCGCCTGGTGCGCCGGCATCCTGCCGATGGAGGAGGCCGCGCGGCTGATCGTCGCGCGCAGCCGCCACCAGCACGCGACGCGCGGCGCCGGGCGCATGGCCGCGATCGGGTGCTCACCGGCCGAGGCGGAACCGCTGCTCGCCGCCGCCGGGCCGGGGCTCGAGATCGCCGCCGTGAACGGCCCCGCCGCGATCACCGTGGCCGGCCCGGCGGCGGCCATCGAACGGCTCTGCGCCGCGGCGGGGGAGGCGCGCATCAGCGCCGTGCCGCTCGACCTCGACTACGCCTTCCACGCCGCGGCGATGGAGCCGGTGCGCGACGCGCTGCTGGCCGACCTCGCGGCGCTGGCGACACAGGCCGGGCGGCTGCCCATGGTCTCCTCGGTCGATGGCGCGGTGCTGGATGGCCGGGACGCGGGCGCCGCCTACTGGTGGCGGAACCTGCGCGCGCCCGTCCGCTTCGGCGACGCCGCGCGCGCCGCCGCCGCCACCGGCGCGCGCCTTTTCCTCGAGATCGGCCCCGCGCCCGTCCTGCAATCCTACCTGCGCGAGAGCCTGCGCGAGGACGGGGTCGAGGCCGCGATCCTGGCGAGCCTCACGCGCCGGGACGCGGCCGGCGACCCGTTCCCCGCCATCGCCGACCGCGCCACGGCGCGCGGCGCCGACCCGCGCGGGGCGAAACCCTTCGCGGGCGCCGCCGCGCGCGACCTGCCGCTCACGCCCTTCGCGCGGACCCACATCTGGTTCCCCCGCACGGTCGAGAGCGCGCGGCTGACCGACCCGCAGCGCGACCACAGGCTGCTCGGCATCCGCGCCGGCGCCGAGCCCGGGCGCTGGCACGGCCTGCTCGATGCCGCGCTCGACCCCTGGCTCGACGACCACCGGCTGCTGGGGGAGGTGGTGCTGCCCGCCGCCGCCATGGCGGAGATGGCGCTCGCCGCCGCTGCCGCGCTGCACCCCGACGCGGCCGTGCTCGAGGTCACGGACCTCGCCATCCTCCGCCCCGTCCCGATCGAGCCCGGGCGCGGCCGCGAGACCCGCGTCACCGCCGATGCCGAGGGCGCCTTCGCCCTCGACAGCCGCCGTCGCCTGGCAGAGGAACCCTGGAGCCCGGCCGCGCGCGCGCGGATCGGCGCGCTGCCCCGCCTGCCCCCCGCGCCCGCGCCGTCAGCGCCGGGCGGGCGCGAGGTGCCGGGGGTCGAGGTGGTGGCGCTGGCCGCCCGCTGCGGCCTCGACTATGGACCGGCCTTCCGGCCGGTGGAGCGCGTGCTGGCCGGGACGCAAGCGGGCCGCGTGATGCTCCGCCTGCCCGAGACGGCGCCGCAGCCGGACGGTTTCCTTCTTCATCCCGTGCTGCTCGACGGCGCGCTGCAGGGTCTGGTCGCGCTGCTCGCCGGCGCCGCGCGGGACGCGGGCGAGAGCCTCGTGCCCGTACGGATCGGCCGGCTGGCCGCCCGCCGCGGCGCCGCGCTGCCGGCCACCGCCGACCTGACGGTGACCCGGCACGGGACGCGCTTCCTCGCCGCCGACCTGGCGCTCCGCGATGCCGAGGGCGGGCTTGTCGCGACCTGCGCCGATGTCTGGCTGCAGCGGTTGGCCCTGCCCGGCCGGGCGGGCACGGCCGGCATGGCCTTCCGGCTCGACCCCGTGCCGGCGCCGCCGCTGCCCGCCACCGCCGCGCCGGCCGACGCCGACGCCGCGCTGGAAGCCGCCCGCGCCGCCGATGCCCCCGCCGACCTGACCGAGGCGGCGCTGCTGCTGGAAGGCTTCGCCGCCGCCGCCGCCCTGGCCGCGCTGCCCGCGGCGCCGCCGCTGGCCGGGCCCTACCGCCAGGCGCTCTGGCGCGCGCTGGCCGAAACCGGCCTCGCCGAGGAAACCGCCGCCGGCTGGCGCGTCGCCGAGGGCCAGCCCTTGCCGCCTCCGGCCGGGATCTGGCGCGCGGTGCTGGCCGAACAGCCGCGCCTCGCGCTCGACATGGCGTGGCTCGCCCGCGCGGCAGAGACGCTGCCCGCCGCGCTGGCCGGGGAGGCCGTCGCCGCCGCCCCGCAGCCGCCCGACAGCGGCGCCTTCGAGCGGCTGGCCGAGGTGATGGCCGCCGCGATCGGCGCGCTTGCCGCCGCCTGGCCGGAAGGGCGGCCGCTCCGCGTCCTGGAACTGGGCGCCGGCGGCGCGCTGACGCGCCGCGCCCTGGCGGCGCTGGCCGCCAGCGGCCGGCAGGTCGCGTATCGCGCGTCCGGGGACGCGCGGGCCGGCGCAGCGCCGCTGGCCGCCGAGGGGATCGACCTGCTCTGGACCGCGCCGGACGCGCCGCAGGGGGAGCCGGCCGACCTCGTGATCGGCCTCGCGGCCGGTGCGCGGCAGCGGCACGGCACAGCGCTGGCGCGGTCGCTGCGGGGCCTCGCCGCGCCGGGCGGGCTCGTGCTCCTGGCCGAGCCCGCGCCCGGCCGCCTCTGGGACTTCGCCTGCGGCCAGGATCCCGCCTGGTGGGCGAGTGGCGAGGGCGCGCTGCCCGACGCCGTCACCTGGCGCCACGCATTGTCGGAAGCCGGGTTCGAAGCGCCGGAGGCACTGCCGCTCTCGGCCGCGCCCTGGCCCGCCCTGCTGCTCGCGACGCGCGCGCCGTCGCTCGTGCTGCCGGTGGCGGCCGCGCCGCGGCGCGTCCTGCTCGCCGCCACGCCGGGAGCGATGCCGCTTGCGGCGGCGCTGGAGGCCGCGCTGCGCGCCGAAGGCCACCGGGTGCAGCAGCAGGCGCTGGCCGCGACGCCGGCCCCGCGCGACCTCCAGGGCAGCCTGGTCGTCGTGCTGGCCGCCGACGACCCGCTGCCCGGGACGCTCGCCGCCGCGACCCGCCTGGCCGAGGCGTCGGACGGCGCGGCATCCGGCTTCGTGCTGGTCGGCGCCGGCACGCCGGCCGCGGCGGGTGCGCTGGCGGGCCTCGGCCGCGTGCTGGCGAACGAAATTCCGGGCCTGGCGCCCCGGCGCATCACCCTGGACCCGGCGCTCGGGCCGGAGGCGGCGGCGCGGCGGCTCGCGGCCGAACTGGGCGCGGCGACGCCGGAGGTCGAGATCTCGGCCGGGTCGCGCCGCGTGCCGCGCCTGCTGCCCGGCCTGCCGGCGGCGCCCGCGTCCGGCGCGGCGCGGCTCGCGATCGGCCAGCCAGGCCAGATCGGCACGCTTGGCTGGGCGCCGCAGCCCGCCCTGCCCGCACCCGGCGCGGGGGAGGTGCGGCTTCGCGTGCTCGCTGCCGGTCTGAATTTCCGCGACCTGATGTGGGCGCAGGGCCTGCTGCCCGAGGACGCGCTGATGGACGGCTTCGCCGGCCCGACGCTCGGCATGGAATGCGCGGGCGTGGTGGAGGCCGTGGGGCCGGGCGTCGCCCTCCGGCCGGGCCAGGCGGTGTTCGGCTTCGCCCCCGCCGCCTTCGCATCCCACGCCCTGACGCGCGCCGAGGCGCTGGCACCGCTGCCGGACGGCCTGTCGCCCGAGGCGGCGGCCACCGTGCCCGTCGCCTTCCTGACCGCGGCCTATGCGCTCGAGACACTGGCGCGGATCCGCCCCGGGGAACGCGTGCTGATCCATGGCGGAGCAGGCGGCGTCGGCCTTGCCGCACTGCAGGTGGCGCTGGCGGCGGGCGCGCGCGTCGCGGCCACGGCGGGCAGCGCCGAGAAGCGCGCCTTCCTGCGCCTGGCGGGGGCGGAGATCGTGCTCGACAGCCGCGACGCCGGCTTCGCCGACGTGCTCCGCGCAGCCTGGCCCGATGGCGTCGATGTCGCGCTGAATTCCCTGGCCGGGGAGGCGATGGAGCGCACCCTCGGGCTGATGGCGCCCTTCGGGCGGTTCATCGAACTCGGCAAGCGCGACTTCGTCGAGAACCGGCGCGCGGCGCTCCGGCCGCTCAGGCGCAACGTGTCCTACTTCGCGGTGGATGCGGATGCGCTGCCGCGCGCGAAGCCCGAACTCGCGCAGGCGCTGCTGGCGGACATCGCGGCGCGGCTGGCCGAAGGGGCGCTGCTGCCGCTGCCGCACGCGGTCTTCGCGCCGGAGGAGGCCGAGGCCGCCTTCCGCCGCCTGCAGGCCTCCGCCCATATCGGCAAGCTCGTGATCCGCCCGCCGGCCGCCACCGGCGCCGCCGCGCCGGCCTGGGCGCCGGAGGCCGGTGGCACCTACGTGATCATCGGCGGGACCCAGGGCTTCGGGCTGGCCTGCGCGACCTGGCTCGCGGCGAACGGTGCGGCGCATGTCGTGCTCGTCTCGCGCCGCGGCGTCGCGACGCCCGGCGCGGCGGCGGCGGAGCGGCGGCTGGCCGCGCTCGGCGCGCGCGTCCGCATCGAGGCCTGCGACGCGGCCGACCATGCCGCGCTGGCGGCGCTGCTTGCGCGGCTGCGGCGCGAGGGCCCGCCGATCCGCGGCGTGGTGCATGCCGCCGCCGCCTTCGCCGACGGTGCCTCGGCGACGATGGACGCGGCGCGCTTCGCGGTCGCGCTCGACCCCAAGGAACGGGCGGCGGAGCATCTGGACGCGCTGACGCGCGAGGACCCGCTGCATCTGTTCCTGCTGTTCTCCTCGGCCACCACGGCCTTCGGCAATCCGGGCCAGGCGAACTACGTCGCCGCCAATGCCGCGCTCGAGGCAATCGCGCGGCGCCGCCATGCGGACGGGCGCGTGGCGCTGGCCGTCGGCTGGGGGCCGATCGCCGATGCCGGCGTGCTGGCGCGCGACGCCGCGACCGCCGAGACGCTGGAACGCCGCACCGGCGTCGCCCCGATGCCGGCCGAGGAGGCGCTGGCCGCGCTGCCCGCGCTGCTCGGCGCCGGGGTGCCGGTCGTGCACCTCGCGCGCGTCGCCTGGGGCGGGCTGTCCGCCGCGCTGCCGATCCTGCGCGAACCCGCCTATGCCGCGGTGCGCGCGGCGCCCGAGTTGGCGGCGGAGGGTGCGGAGCTGCGCGCAGAACTGCGCGCCCTGCCGCCCGAGGAAGCGCGCGCCCGCCTGCTGCGCCTGGCGCAGGAGGAGATCGCGCGCATCCTCCGCCTGCCAGCCGGCAGCGTAGGCGCCGATGCGCCGGTGGCGGGGCTCGGGCTCGACAGCCTGGGCGGGCTCGAGTTGCGCATGGCGCTGGAGCGACGGCTCGGCGTGCAGGTGCCCCTCGCCGCCGTGACCGAGGACCTCACCCTCGCCGTGCTTGCCAACCGCATCGCCGGCGTGGTGCTTGAGGACAGGACGGACGAGGCGGTGCAGGCGCTGATGGAAGCCTACGAACCCGCCGTGGTGGAGGCCGGGGAATGAGCCAGGGCTTCGGCCTGTCGGCCACCGCGCGGCTCGCGCTGCTGCAGCGCCTGTCGAAGCGGAAGGAAGACGCGGGACCCGCGCCCGGCGCCGCGCGCGCCTTCCGCGAACTGCCCGGCCAGCGCGACATGGAGATGATCCGCGAGGCCGCCGGCGCGCTCGGCCTCGAGAACCCCTTCTTCCGCCCGCATGAGGGCATCGCCGGCGCGACCAGCGTGATCGGCAACCGCGAGGTCATCAATTTCGGGTCGTACAACTACCTCGGCCTGAACGGGGATGCGCGCGTCATCGCGGCGGCGCGCGCGGCGATGGCGCGGCACGGCGTCTCGGCCTCGGCGTCGCGCATGGTCTCGGGCGAAAGGCCCGTGCACGGGCAGCTGGAGGCGGCGCTCGCGGCGCATTACGGCGTCGATGCCGCACTCGCCTTCGTGTCGGGCCACGCGACGAACGTGACGGTGCTCGGCCACCTGATGGGGCCGCGCGACCTGATCCTGCACGATGCCGCCATCCACAATTCCTGCGCCGAGGGCGCGCGGCTGTCGGGTGCGCGGCGCATCGCCTTCGCGCACAACGACTGGCGCGCGGCGGAACGCGAACTGGCCGCCGCGCGGCGCGGCGCGCGGCGCGCGCTCGTGGTCATCGAGGGCCACTACTCGATGGACGGCGACATCCCCGACCTGCCCCGCTTCATCGAGCTGGCGCGCCGCCACGACGCCTGGCTCATGGTCGACGAGGCGCACGGCATGGGCGTGGTCGGCGCGGCCGGCCGCGGCATCCACGAGCATTTCGGCGTCGATGCGCGCGAAGTCGACATCTGGATGGGCACGCTGTCCAAGACGCTGTCGGGCTGCGGCGGCTACATCGCGGGCAACGCCGACCTCGTCGCCTGGCTCAAGCATTCCGCGCCAGGCTTCGTCTATTCCGTGGGCCTCGCGCCCGCCCTGGCGGCGGCGGCGCTGGAATCGCTGCGCATCCTGCACGCGGAGCCGGAGCGCGTCGCGCGGCTGCAGGGAAATGCCGCGCTGTTCCGGCGGCTCGCGCGCGAGGCCGGGCTCGACACCGGCACCTCGGCGGGGCTGGCCATCGTGCCGGTCATCGTGGGGTCCTCGGTGGCCGCGGCGCGGCTGTCGCAGGCGCTGTTCGAAGCCGGCATCAACGTGCAGCCCATCCTCTACCCCGCGGTGCCGGACAGCGCGGCACGGCTGCGCTTCTTCCTGTCGTCCGAGCATACGGAGGCGCAGCTGCGCGCGACCGTGGCCGCGCTGGCGGCCGCGATGGCGGGCGCCCGCCCGGCCGAGGTCACCGCGCCAGGATGATCGCCGGGATGCCGCCCTCCGGCGTGATGCGCCGGACGGGCGCGAAGCCCGCGCGGGCGTAGAAGGGCAGCACCTCCTCGCGCTCGGTCTTCAGCACCCAGCGGCGGTCGGGCAGGGCGGCGAGCGCCTGCGTCAGCATCTCGGCGCCCAGCCCCTGCCCCTGCCGCGCCGGCGCCACGCCGATCGCCCAGAGATAGGCGAAGGGCGCGGCGCCGAAGCCCTCGCGGATGGCGGCCTCGCAGGCGCTCTCCTGCGCCATCAGCCGGCGCGTCGCCCCGGGGCCGATGAGCGCGGGCGCCAGGACCAGGCCCGAGCGCAGCAGCAGCGCGGCCGGCGCGGGCACCGCGTCGCCGCGCCGCCAGCCGGCGACCGCGGCGCCATCGCCGACCGCCGCGACGCCGCCGGCGACGCGACACGCGCGCAGCACGGCGCCGAACAGCCGGGGCAGGCGCCGCGCGCGCGCCGCGGCGTCGGGCAGCGCATGCGCCATCAGCGGGTCGGCCGCGAAGGCGGCGGCGAGCGTCGCGGCCAACGGGTCAGCCATCGGCCAGCACCGCGTCCCGCACCGCCGCATGGAAGGCGGCGGCGTCGAGGTCGCGGTGCGCGCCCTCCCCCGGCCGGTCGCTCCGCCAGATCAGGAAGTCCGTGTCCGTGCCGCCTCGCATCGCCGGCAGGGCCGGCCGGTGGTCGCCGAAGGCCGCGATCGCGACCGGCCGGCCGATGCCGCGCGCCGCATCGGCCAGCCGGCCCAGCATCGCATCCGTCGCCGCCATGCGCGCGGCCCAGGCGGCGGCGGGGTCGGGTCCCGGCCAGGGGCCATGCGCCGCGACGCTGATGGCGTAGAGGAGCGTGGGGCCGGACGCCGCCGCGAGTTCCTCCGCCAGGCGCTGCCCGAGCGCGGCATCGGTGACGAGCCCGCCCTCCCGCGGCGCGTCCCCGAACTCGGGCGCCGCCAGGAAGCGTTCGAAGCCAAGCGCGGGCAGCACGCGGTCGCGGCCGAAGAATCGCGCATCGAACGGGTGCAGGCAGGCCGTGCTCCAGCCCGCGCCGCGCAGCGCCCAGGCCAGCGAGCCGACCGGCCGGCGCGCGAAGCGGAAATAGGGGTTCAGCCGGTCGAGCCCGAGCGCGGCATCGGCAAGCCCCGTCAGCACCACGAATTCCGTGCGCATCGTATTGGCGCCGAAGCCCGGCACCGCGAGCCGTCCGCGCAGCAGCGCCGCCGCGCCCAGCGCATCCCAGGCCGGCAGTGCCTGCGCGCGCCCGAAGCGCCGCGGATCGCAGAAGGATTCGAGCTGCAGCAGCACGAGATGCGGCCGCGCCGCGCCCGGCCGCGCGATGGCGGGCGCCGGCGGATGCGCGGCGCGCCGCGCCGACCGCTCGCGCGCCGCGACGCGGGCATGCAGCGCGAAGGTCGCGAAGGGCCCGAAGGCCATCGCATCCCGCGCCGGGTCCCGCGCCAGGGCGGCCGGCACGGGCGGGCGCAGCACCGGCGCCAGGACCACGACCGCGCCCAGCAGCAGCGCCGCCCGCCTGGCCTCGCCGAGCGCCAGCGGCGGCTCCAGCGCGAGCGCGGCGATAAGCGCGGCGGCGCCCAGCACCGCCTCCGCCGCCAGCACCCAGCGCGGGATGAAGGGCAGGTAGAAGCGCGGATGCCGCGCCACCTGGCCGAGCAGCCCGCCATCGGCGAAGACCAGCGGCTCGCCCAGCGTGCGGCGCTTCGCCCAGTCGGCCACCACCAGCAGCAGGCAGGCGGCGCCGACCAGCCCGCCGGCCAGCACCGGCCGCGCCGTCAGCGCCAGCAGCGCCAGGAAGGCCGCCGCAACCGGCGCCCCATCCAGCAGCGTCCAGGCCGACAGCCGCGCGCCCGCGCCGCGCCTCAGCAGCCACCAGAAGGTCAGCGGCAGTGCCGCGCCGGCCAGGATGTGCAGCGCCTGGCTCATGCTTGGCGCACGAAGGTTTCACCTTCGCGCCCCTCAGACGCCGGGCGGGCCGCATCCGCGGCCCTTGGCTGCGCCGGACAACCGGCGGGCCGCAGTCGCGGCCTCGGCCCTTCAGGCCGCAAGACGGACCTTGGTGCGTTCGATGTCACGGCTCGGGCGCGATGCGGAAGCGCAGCCGCCGCACCGCCCGGTCCGAGAGCCCGGCCGGCAGGGCATCGAGCACGCGCAGCAGCAGCGCGAGCGGCAGCGGGAAGGATGCGCGGCGCGCGCCGCGCAGGATGGCGCGCCGCGTGCGCGCGGCCGCGGCGTCGAGGTCCATCGCCATCGGCCGCGCGCCGATCCAGCGGGCACCCATGGCGCTGTCGAAGAAGCCGGGCAGCACGACCGTCACGCGCAGGCCGGCGGGTGCCAGCGCGGCGCGCAGCCCCTCCCCATAGGCGCGCAGCCCCGCCTTGGAGGCCGCATAGCCCGGCGCATCCGGCAGGCCGCGATAGGCGGCGAGCGAGGCGACCAGCGCGATCCGCCCTTCACGTCGCGCGCGCAGGCCGGGCAGCAGCGGCTCGACCGTGTGCATCGCGCCGATGAGGTTGACCGCGACCTGCAGCGTCGCGCCATCCAGGCCTTCCCACGTGCCATCGGGCGCGATCCCGCGCGAGATGCCGGCATTGGCGACGACGCAGTCGAAGGGCCGCGCGGCATCCCAGGCGAGCAGCCGCGCGGCCATCGCGGCGCCGTCGCGGACGTCGATCGCGGCGGTCTCGACCTCGGCGCCACGGGCGGCGCAGCGCGCGGCGGTCGCCGCCAGACCTTCCGGGCCGCGCGCGACCAGCCGCAGCGCCACGCCCGGCGCGGCGAAGCCCTCGGCCAGCGCGGCGCCGAGCCCGCGCGATGCGCCGGTCACGAGGATGCTGCGCGGCGGCGCGGTCACTCCGCCGCCCGGTCGAGCGCGAAGGGGCAGGCGGCCTCGAGCCGCGGCACGGCGTTGGCCACGGCCTCGTTCATCGCGTCCTCGCTGAACAGGCCGCCGCGCACCAGGCAGTGCGCGGCGAGCACGCGGCGGAGCGCATCGACCAGCGTCATGTCGGGCGCCGTGCGCTCGGTCCAGAAGCGGTCGAGCCCGTGCCGGAAGGTCAGACCCGGCATGTCGTAGAGCGCCTCGCCCAGCACCACGACCGGCTTGCCTTCCCGCAGCGCCTGCAGCCCCGCCGTGCTGTTCACGGTGACCAGCCCCGCGGCCGGGGCCAGGACGGGCGTGAAGGGCAGTTCCGGCAGCCAGGCGACGCGATCCGCGACGCCGAGCCGGCGCGCATGCCCGAGCGCGACGCGCCCCCAATCCGTCAGCCCGTTGTCGAGCGGATGGCCCTTCACCGCGAGCAGCGCATCGCGCGGCGCATGGGCGGCGAAGGAGGCGAGCACGGTCTCGATGACCGCGCCGAGCCCAGGGAAGGGCGAATGGAGGCGCAATTGGAAGTCGCCCTCGAGCTGCAGCGGCAGCACGAAGACCGGGCCCGCCCAGCCCTCGACGCCAGCCAGGCGCCGCGCCGCCTGCGCCCGGCGGACCGGCCGCAACGCCCCGCGCAGCGCCCAGCCGGCATATTCGTGGAAGGGGTTCCACTGCCGGTGCGTGCGCCAGTGCGGGAAGCGGCCGCGCCCCATCGCATTCGCGATGTTGTAGCGGACATCGTCCGTGGCACGCCGGAGGAAGGACCCGCCCGAGAGCGTCTCGGGCGCCGCAGGCGGCAGCCCGGCGGCCAGCGCCCGGATGCGCGCCGGGTCGCGCGGCAGGGGGGACCGCGCGTTCACGCCACCTTCCTCGAGCGTCACGTAGCCGGGGCGGAGATAGGCTTCCTCGAAGATCCAGGCGCGCAGGCCGCGCTTCCGCGCCAGCGCGATCGCCTCGACGTGAAAGGGGCGGCCGTCGCCGAACATGACCAGGTCCGTGACGCCCCGCGCCTCGACCAGGGCCGCGAGCCAGCCGGGCCAGTCGGCGGCGGGGCCGGTGAAGTCGGTCGCGGTCGGGCGGCGCCAGAACAGGCGGTCCCCGGCATTGAGGTTGACCCGGTGCACCGCGTGGCCGCGTGCGGCCAGCGCATCCCCAAGGCGCGCGAAGACATGCGTCGCGAGCCCCTGGAGGAACAGGAAGGAGCGCCCGCTCATGGGCCGCGCCCCGGCAGGAGGCGCGCCATGGCCCGGCCCTGCCAGCGACGCAGCCGCGCCAGCGCGCCGCCCCGCCAGGCCTGGGGCTGGCCGAGGCGCTCGAGCAGGGCTTCCGGCGGGCAGGGCAGTTCGGTCACCGGGTCCAGGTAGCGCGGGAAGAGGATCAGCGCGATGGCCACCATTTCGTCGAGGTCGAGGCGGCGGGTGCGGCGCGGGATCGGCGCGCGGTCCAGGGTCAGCCCCCAGCCGGCGTAGAAGGGGCGGCCCCAGCAGGTCACGGCGCGGCCGCGCAGCAGCGCCTCGAAGCCGGTGAGCGAGGTGATGGTGTGCACCTCCTCCACCTGGTCGAGCAGCGGCGCCATCGGCGCGCGGTCGAGCACGATGTCGGCCAGAGCGGCCGCCTCGGCCGCGGGCACGGCGCCGCGACGGTAGCCGGCCTCGACATCCGGATGCGGCTTGAAGGCGATGAAGGCGTCCGGGTGCAGGGCACGAACGGCGCGCAGCAAGTCGAGGTTGCCCGCGACCGGCGGCGCCGCGCCGCGCAGCACCGACAGGTCGTCCTCCACCTGGCCCGGGACCAGGATGCGCCGGCGGCCCGGCGTGGCGGGCAGCGCGGGCGCTCTGCCGCCGAGGTTGTACTTGGTGATGCCGCGGGCGAGCAGCGCCGCGCGCAGCGCCGCCGCGCGGGCGCGCAGCGCGGGCGGCACCTCGGCGGTCGCGAGCATCACCTCGAGGTCCGAGGGGCCCGTCGGGTCGTAGTAGGGCCGCCGCGAATCGACGCTGATCGAGGCCGCCGGCAGGAAGCCGGCGCCGAGCCCGGCCGAGCGCACGAAGCCGTCCTCCACCCAGGCCACCGGCACGCCGGCGGCACGCGCGCGGGGCAGCAGGTCGGCCGGCGCGCGGCTGGCCCAGACCGCAACGGCTCCGCCGCGGCGCGCGGCCTCGGCCAGCGCCGCCCCGGTGCCGCGGGCGAAGGCCGGCGGGCCGGCGGCGGAGGCGAGCGCGGCGGCCATCCGGCGGCGCTTCCAGAAGGCCATGCCGAGGCAGACCGCGATGCCGCGATTCGCCGTCTCCTGGCGCCGCCAGTCGGCAAGCAGGCCGAGCGCCTCCTCCATCGTGCAGGGGCTGGCGCGCACCGGGTCGGCGCAGCGCGCGGCCCCGACCAGGGCGGCCAGCAGCCCGATTCCGTCCGCCACCGCCCCCGACCCGAGCACGGGCACGCCCGCCAGCGTCGCCAGCCGCGCGGTCGGCCCCGGCAGCGCGTGGATCTCGGCCGCCGCGTCGATCAGCGTCCAGGGCGACACGCGGCGGTCGAGCGTTCCGGCCAGCACCGGCCGGGCGGCGGGCGGCATCGCCGGGTCGCGGATGGCGAGGACGCGGCCGCCCCGGCCCCGGGCCGCCTCAGCCAGCGCCGCCGCCGCCTCGGCCCGGGCGGGATCGCAGGGGTCAAGGAGCAGCACCGCCTCCCCCGGCGCGCAGCCGAGCGCAGCAGGGCCGGGGTCGGGCAGGCCGGGCGCGCCGCCGGCCCGCGCGGCCCGCAGCAGGGGGCGGAGCGCCGCGGCGCGGTCGCGCGCGGCGGCGCCAGGCGGGGCGGCCAGGGCGGCGGCGACAGGGTCGTCGGATTCGGCGGCGAACAGGACCGGGGGCACCATGCGCGTGCCAAAGCAGGTCGGCGCGAAAGGCCCGGCGTCGAGCCGCAGCACGCGACCGGGCCATCCGGCGGGCACCGGGCCCCCCACCTCGAGGGCGAGCAGGTCGCGGGCATCGGGCAGCGGCGGCGGCGGGCGGACGGCCCGGCCGGGCCAGAAGGCCGGCAGATGGGGCCAGCGCCGCAGCAGGGCATGCGGGGCGAAGAGGCTGCCAGGCCCATCGGGGGCTGCACGCTCTGGTTGCAATGCTCTGTTATCCTGCCGCGGCATAACCTTTAGGGCGAAGGGCGAACCCCGCCAACGCCCGGCATGCTCGGCGACATGTCTTCTTTTTTGCGTAAAGCACGCCGAAAGGCTAGGTTCCGGACGTGACGTGCCAAGGATTGTGCACCGTAATGAACCGATTCCCGTATCGATCCTGGCGCGGATGGGGTGGGGCCACAGTGGCGGCGCTGGTTCTGGTCGGCTGCGCCGAGACCGGTGGCCCTGCCGCCGACGCAACGGACGCCGTCGCGGCACCGATTTCCGACCCGGTCGTCGCCTTCGCGGCGGCGGCCTCCCCGGGGGCCGAGGACAGCGTCGTGCTGGCCGGCACCGGCCAGACCGCCAGCGTGCGCCTTGTCCGCGCCTACGCGGCCGCGAGCGGGCGGGAATGCCGCGAGGTTCAGGTGCGGACCGGCGGCGGCACCGAGACACGGCTCCTCTGCCGCGCCGGCGCAGGCTGGCGGGAAGCGCGCCCGCTGGTGCGCAGTGCCGCGCACAGCCGATGAGCGAGGCGGCGTCCCGACCGCCGCTCATCGACTGCGCGCGGGCACAGCTGCGCGTCATCGGCGCGCTCGTGATCCGCGAGATGCACAGCCGCTTCGGCCGCCGCCGCTTCGGCTACCTGGCCCTGTTCGCCGAGCCGCTGCTGCTGGCCGGCACCATCGCGCTGATCCACCAGACCCGCAGCGGCGGCGAGGGTATCCGCGGCAATTTCGAGTTCTTCGCGATCGGCTACCTGCTGTTCTTCAACTTCCGCGGCATCGTGACGCGGTCCTCCGGCACGATCCCGTCGAGCCTGCAGCTGCTCTATCACCGGCAGGTCACCCTGCCCGACGTTTTCTACGCGCGGCACCTGATCGAATCCGTCGCCTGCACGGGGGTCATGGCGATCTTCGTCTTCGCGGCCATCGCCTTCGGCGGCGACGCCCCGGACTCGCCCATGAAGATGCTGGCGGCGATGGGGCTGATGTTCCTGCTGGCGCAGGGCTTCGCGCTGATGATCGGCGCGGCGACGAGCGAATGGCACGGGATCGAGCGCGGCATCCACGTCCTGACATACCTGTCGATGCCCTTCAGCGGCCTGTTCTTCATGGTGGACTGGCTGCCGACCTGGATGCAGGAGATCGTGATCTGGGTGCCCATGGTGCACATCTTCGAACTGCTGCGCGACGGGCAGTTCGGCGACCGCTTCCGGCCGGTCTACGACCTGTCCTATGTCGCCGCCTGGATCCTGGCCACGCACCTCATCGGCCTGGCGGGGCTGCGCGTCGCGCGCCGCCGCATCGGGCTGGAATAGGGCGCGCCATGGGCCTGGAACTCATCGACGTCCACAAGTCCTACGCGATGAATACCGGGCGCAAGCAGGTGCTGCGCGGCGTGAACGCACGCTTCGAGAAGGGTGAGCGCGTCGGCATCCTCGGCCGCAACGGGACGGGCAAGTCGACGCTGGTGCGCATCCTGGGCGGCGTCGAGGCACCGACCCGGGGCGCGGTGAAGCGGAGCATGAGCGTCTCCTGGCCGATCGGCATGGCGGCGGGCTTCCAGTCCTCGATGACCGGGCAGGACAATTGCCGCTTCATCGCGCGCATCTACGGCCGCCCCGCGCAGGAGACCGTGGAGTTCGTCGAGAGCTTCGCCGAGCTCGGCGAATACCTGCGGATGCCGGTCGGGACATATTCGTCGGGCATGCGCTCGCGCCTCGGCCTCGCGATCTCGCTTGCGATCGAATTCGACTGCTTCCTGGTCGACGAGGCGCTGGCGGTCGGCGACACCAAGTTCGGCAGGGCCTTCGCCGCGCGGCTGGAACGCGCCGGGCTCATCATCGTGACGCACCAGCCATCCCTGGTCAGGCAGCTCTGCACCCGCGCGGCCGTCATGGACCAGGGCACCCTCACATTCTACGAAGACCTCGATGAAGCTCTCGCCACCTACAACAGCCTTTGACGGCACGACCGCGGACGCGGTCCCGGCCTGGAGCGAAGCGGCGCCGTCGCCGCCGCCGCGACCGAGGTCCTGGCTGCACCGCTTCATGGCCCACCCCTTCACCTGGTGGGTGCTGCTGCCGACGGCGATCGTCGCGGCGTATTTCTACCTCGTCGCGGCGCCGCAATACGTCTCGGAGACGCGGATCGTGGTGCGCTCCCGCGCCGAGGCGCCGACGGTCTCGCTCAGCGGCGCGATCTCCTCGGCCATGGGCGGCGGCGGCGGCGCATCCTCGGTCGAATCGAACAGCGTGCGGGAATTCCTGCTCTCCCACGATGCGGTGATGCGGGCGCAGGACCGGCTCGACCTCGTCTCGATCTGGCAGCGGGAGGAAGCGGATTTCTGGGCGCGCCTCGCGCACAGCGACCCGGAGCGGCTGACGAAGTTCTACAACTCCATGGTCTCGGCCGTGTTCGACAGCTCGACCGGGCTCCTGACGCTGCGCGTGCGCAGCTTCCGGCCCGAGGATTCGAAGGCGATCGCCGAGACGCTGCTCGAACTCTCCGAGGGCCTGGTGAACGGCCTCTCCGAACGCGCGCGCGAGGATGCGCTGCGCATCGCCCATGCCGAGGTCGGCATCGCCGAGCGCCGCGTGCTCGCCGCGCGCGAGGCCCTGACCGGCTTCCGGGAGCGCGAGCAGGACCTCGACAGCGCCGGCACGGCGGCGGCGGCGGCGCAGACCATCGCGGCGCTCGAGGCGACGCTGACCGGGGCGCGGGCGGAACTGCGCGAACGCATGGCCTTCATGCGCGCGGACAACCCGGCGCTGCTCGCGACCCACAACCGGATCGAGGCGCTGGAGCGCCAGATCATGGCCGAGCGCACGCGCCGCACCCAGGGCAACGGCACGCTGGCGCAGCAGCTCGCATCCTACGAACGCCTGGTGCTCGAACGCGAATTCGCCGACCGGCAGCTCGCCTCCGCCACCGCCAGCCTCGAGACGGCGCGAATGGATGCACAGCGCCAGCAGCTCTACGTCGCCCGCGTGGTCGCGCCCAACCTCGCCGTCTATCCCCTCTATCCGCGGAAACTGATCAGTGTCGGCAGCGTCTTCCTGGGTCTCTCCGTCGCCTTCGGCATCGGCTGGCTGCTCGTTGCCAGCATGCGGGACCATGCGGCCTAGCCCCCGGCGCGGCCTCGCGCTTCTCCTCGCGGTCCTGTTCGCCCTCGGCTGGGCCGGCACGGCCGCCGCGCAATCCGGCGCGCAGCGGCTGCCGCAGGGCATCGGCGGCGTGCCGGGCGCGCTGCCGGGCCTGCCGAACCTGCTGCCGCGCGGCCCCCAGGCGGGCGTGCCGGGTGCGGGGGAAGCGGCCGCCCAGCCGCCGCCGGTCTTCGACCAGCGCAGCCTGGCCGACATTCCCGGACAGGCGCGCGGCACCGAGCGCCTCGGCAGCCCGACCCAGGCCGAAGGCGGGCCATCCCTCGTGGCGCCGCTCGGCGACCAGGCGCGCATGGCGGGACCGGCGACCACGGTCTTCGGCGCGTCGCTGTTCACGCAGACGCCGCAGGCCTCCTCCGAGGCGCCGAACCCGAACTACGTGCTTGCGCCGGGGGACCGCGTCAGCGTGCGCGCCTGGGGCGCGGTGGAATCGGAACTGGTCGGCGTGATCGACCCCGCCGGCAACCTGTTCCTGCCCAATATCGGCCCGATCCGCGTGGCGGGAACGCGCGTGGGCGACCTGCAGGCGGTGGTCGAGAGCGAGATCCGCAAGGTCTACACGGCCCAGGTCCAGGTCTATGCGACCGTGCTCTCGACGCAGCGGATCGGCGTGTTCGTCACGGGCTTCGTGCGGGCACCGGGGCGCTATGCGGGCACGGCGTCGGACAGCATCCTCGACTTCCTGGTGCGGGCCGGCGGCGTCGATCCCGGCCGCGGCTCGCACCGCGAGATCGCCATCCGACGCAACAACCAGAGCGTCGCGACCGCCGACCTCTACGGCTTCCTGCTCGAAGGGCGCCTGCCCGCCGTGCGCCTGCAGGAAGGGGACACGATCGTCGTCGGCCGCCAGCGCGCGATGATCGGTGCCGACGGCGCCGTCCGGAACAACTACCTGTTCGAGAGCGCAAGCCGCGCCTCGCTCTCGGGGCGCGACCTGATCGACCTCGCGCGACCGCTGCCGGCCGCGACGAACGCGGTGGTGCGCGGCGTGCGGAGCGCGCAGCCCTTCTCCCGCTACATGTCCCTGGCCGAACTCGCGCAGCAGACGCTGCTCGACCAGGACACCGTGACCTTCGTGGCCGACGTCGCGGCGCGCACCATCCGCGTCAGCGTCGAGGGCAGCAGGCTCTATCCCTCGGTCCTGGTGGCGGACCGCGACATCACGCTCTGCAACCTGCTCGACCACATCGCGGTCGACCCGGGGCTCGCGAACACCGACGGCGTGTTCATCCTGCGCCCGGGCCTCGCGCTGCAGCAGAAGCGCGCGATCGACGAGGCGCTCGACCGGCTGGAACGCCAGCTCTTCCTCGCGCCCGCCGCGACCACGCGGGTGGCCGAGGCGCGGTCGCAGGAAGCGGCGCTGATCTCCCAGTACATCTCCCGCGCCCGGCGCGTGCAGCCGGAAGGCCGGCTCGTCGTGATGGGCGCGGACGGCGCCTGCGCGCCGCTGCGGCTGCAGAACGGCGACATCGTCGTGATTCCCGAACGCTCGCAGACCGTGATGGTGCAGGGGGAGGTGAACTTCCCCCAGGCGGTTGTCTGGCGGGAGGGCTGGACGACGGCCCAGTTCATCGAGGCGGCCGGCGGCCTGACGCCGCGCGGGAACAATTCCACGCTGATGCTCCGCCGCCCCTCGGGCCAGGCGATCCTGAACCCCGCCGTGGCGCCACGGCCGGGGGATGAGCTGATCGCGCTGCCCTACCTCGACCCGAAATACTGGCAGTTCGCGACCGACCTGGTGACGGCGCTGTTCCAGGTGGCGCTGGCGGCGCGGGTGTTCATCGACTGACACCCTGCGGACGAAGGCTGCACCTTCGTCCGCCTCTGGCGCCGGGCAGGACGCCGACGCCGCGGGGCATGGGTCCCGCGCCAGCCCGTCAGGTCGGCTCGCCCTCCAGCGGCTGCGCGCCGCAGGCCCGCAGGAACACCAGCACGTCGTGCGCGGCCTGGCGCACCGCGGCTTCCTCCGTGCCCTTGGCGACCACCGCGACGCCGCCCCCGCCCTGGCGGTAGTAGGGGTAGGACCCGATGTCGAGGTCCGGGTAGCGCGCCTGGATGCCCGCGAGCCCCTCCGCGATCCGCCCTTCCATCAGCCCGGTCGCGTGGACGGCGGCCGAGACCACCGGCGGGCCGCCCTTCAGCGTCGGCGCCAGCGCCTCGAACATCGCCTGCATGATCCGCGGCACACCGGCCAGCACATGGACGTTGCCCATGGTGAAGCCCGGCGCGATCGAGACGATGTTGTCGATCAGCGCCGCACCGCGCGGCATCGTCGCCATCCGCTGGCGCGCGGCGTTGAAGTCGCCGGGCGGGACCTGGCGGGCATAGTGGGATTCCAGCCGGCGCCAGGCCTCGGGATGCGGCTCCCAGGGCACGCCGAAGGCGGCGGCGACGCATTCGCTCGTGATGTCGTCATGCGTCGGGCCGATGCCGCCGGTGGTGAAGACGTGGTCGTATGTCGCGCGCACCTCGTTGACGGTGGCGACGATGGTGTCCCGGACGTCGGGGATGATCCGCGCCTCGCGCAGCGGGATGCCGATCTCGCCGAGGCGGGTCGCGAGGTACTTCAGGTTGGCGTCCTGCGTGCGGCCCGACAGCACCTCGTTGCCGATGATGAGCAGGCAGGCGGTCGGGTTGGTCATGGCGGTTCCTCCGCGGCCAGGATAGGCGCGTCGCGCGTCCGCACAATCGCCCGGACGCCAGCGCCCCACATCCGATCGACGGGCGGACGGTCGGGGGAGGAGAACCTCCCCCGAGCCCCCTCCCTTCCTTGTCACTTGGCGCTGGTCCTGGAAGGTCGGGCGCCAAGAAGACAAAGAAGGTTGTGGGGGGTCCGGGGGGAGAAGTTCCCTTCTCCCCCCGGCACTTGCCTTCCGCTCGCATCCGAAGCCCTCATCGCGGCCAGCCCGCTCAGAGAAAATCCCGCAGCAGCGCGACCAGCGGCACGTCCGCCGGCGGCATCGCGTAGTCGCGCAGCCGCTGCGGCCGCACCCAGGCGAGCGCCTGGCCTTCCATCCCGGTCACCTCCCCCTGCCAGCGGCGGCAGAGGAACAGCGGCATCAGCAGGTGGAAGGCCTCGTAGCCATGGGAGGCGAAGGCGAAGGGCGCGAGGCAGGCCTCGGTCACGTCGATGCCGAGTTCCTCGCGCAATTCGCGGATCAGGGCGCGTTCCGGCGTCTCCCCCGGGCGCACCTTGCCGCCGGGGAATTCCCAGAGGCCGGCGAGCGGCTTGCCCTCGGGCCGGCGCGCCAGCAGCACGCGGTTGTCGGGGTCGATCAGCCCGACGGCGGCGACCAGCAGGATGGGCTTGCCGTCGGCCACGGCCTCGGGCGCCCGCGCGGCGGGCGCCGGCGCGGGCACGAGGTCGCCGCGCCCGGCCTCGAACCGCAGGACCCGCATCGCGCCGCCGCGGGACAGGAAGTCGCGCATCCCCTCTCCCGCCGGGTGGAAGCCGATGCGCTTCAGCACCGCGGCCGAGCGCGCATTGTCGGTGAGCGCCGAGGCCGTCACGCGGTCGATGTCGAGATTGGCGAGCCCCCAGCGCAGCAGCCGCCCCGCCGCCTCGGGCGCGATGCCCTGGCCCCAGTGCGGCCGGCCGACCCAGTAGCCGAGTTCCGCGCTGCGCGCCGCCGCATCCACGGTCAGGCCGGCGCAGCCGAGCAGCGCGCCGCCCTCGGCCTCCGGCCGCGCGATGGCGAGGTGCCAGGCCTCCCCCGCCGCGAGTTGCTTCGCGGTCGAGGCGATCCAGTCGTGGGCGAGCTCGCGCGGATAGGGGAAGGGCACGCGCGCCAGGGTCTTCGCCACCTCCCAGTCGTTGACCAGGCGGTGCAGCTCCGCCGCGTCCTCGGCGCGCAGCGGGCGCAGCACGAAGCGGCCGGTGTCGAGCGGCGCGAAGGGGGGCGCGGAGTCGGGCATCGCGGCCAGGAACGGCCGGGCCGCGGGCCGCGTCAAGGCTTGCGCGCGACCAGCAGCACGAACATCGGCGCCGCGTCGCGCGGGAAGGGCAGCCAGGCCGCTGCGCGCGCCGCCAGCGCCGCCACGGCCAGCGACGCGTGCCAGGTCCAGCGATGCGCGAAGAAGGGTCCGCCGGGCCGCGTCTTCACGGGCGCGAGCCGCCCCATCCGGTGGATCAGCGGCTGGGCTGCGACCGGCGGCAGGGCGAGGATTTCCTCGACCGCCCAGCCGCAGCGCGCGGCCAGCGCCGCCATGGCCCCCGCGCTCCACCAGGACAGGTGGTGCGGCGGCGCGTTGAAGGCGAAGTTCGGGATGGTCGTCATGGCGGAGGGCCACAGCGGCGCGCCGATCATCACCAGCCCGCCCGGCCGCACCGCGTGCCCCATCCCGCGCGCAAGCGCGAGCGGGTCCGCCACGTGCTCGATGACCTGGAAGGCGCAGGCGGCGTCGTATGTCCCGGCGTGCCGCGCCGCGTGGTCGGCAAGGTCCTCGGCGATCACCGTGGCCTCGGGCGCGGCATGGGCGCCCGGGTTGGGGTCGAGGCCCGTGTATCGTGCGCCGGGGATCAGCCGCGCGAAGGCGCCGGCGCCGGCGCCGACCTCCAGCACCGCGTCGCCCGGCCGGATGCGCGCCGCGGCATGCGGGTACTCGGCACGGTCTCGCCCGGCGCGGCGCACCCGCCCGCCCGCGTCGAGCCGCGCATAGAGCGCCGCGTAGAAGGCGCCGTCGCCCTCGGCCGCCGGGGCGAAGAAGGCAAGGCCGCAGGGTGCGCGCCAGAGGCCGATGCGCCCCGCCGGCAAGGGCGTCGGCTCCACGCCGAAGCCGCGGCGCCAGAGGCCACGCAGCAGCCCGGCCGGGATCTCCTGGACCAGCGTCGCGGCCTCCCCCGTGATGGGGCAGGTGCCGGGCGTCACGCCGCGGCGCCCGGCGCGTGGCGGCGCAACACGCGCACCTGCTCCGGCCCCAGCACCTCGTATTCCACGTGGCGCCAGCGGATGACGCGCGTGCGCGCGCTCAGCGTGAACAGCAGCAGCACGAGCGGCGCCGTCAGCGGCACCGCGGCGCCGAGCGCGAGTTGCAACGTGCGCGCCGCGAAGCCCTCGCGGATGCCGACGGCGCGCGTCACGCGGTCCTGCAGCGCCGCACGCGCCGCGCCGAGGGCGGCCAGCGGCGCCAGCCACCACCCCGCAGCGGCGTCGCCGGCCAGCGCCAGCAGCAGCAGCGGCAGGGCCAGCGCCTCGGCCGCAAGCACGCCGCCGAGCAGCCACCAGAGCCGCGGGACGTAGACGCGCACGATCTGCAACTGCCGCTTCTTGAAGGCGATCGCCTCCCGGTCGCCGCCCTCGGGGGGTGTCGGCACCAGCACGGCGCGGCGGGTCAGTACCCGCAGGCCAAGCGCGCGCGCGCGCCGGCTGATCGCGCCATCGGTCGAGAAGGTGCGCGCCAACGCATCGGGAAGGTCCATGCGCGCGAGTGCCCCGCGCGAGACCGCGACCGAGCCGCCCCAGACCAGCCCGGTCGCCACGAAGCGCGGCCCGAGTGCAAGCGCACGATCCAGCCAGGCGACGACGTGCCGCCCCGGCCCCGCGCCGTCCAGCGCATGCCAGCGATAGCCGGTCACGAGGTCCGCCGTGCCGTTCAGCGCCGGCGTCGCGAGCCAGGACAGCCAAGTGTCCTGCGGCAGGATATCGGCGTCGAGCAGCACGAGCGCGTCGTCCCCGGCATCCACGCGCGCCAGGGCCGCGATCATGTTCGTGGCCTTCTGGCTGCGCGTGTCGTCCACGCCGGCGACCAGGATCTCGACCGGGAAGGGCAGCCGCGGCGCGAGTTCCCGCACCTGCGCCGCGGCGGGGTCGGCCTCGGATTCGACCGCGACCAGCAGGCGCCGCGGCCGCAGCGTCTGGCGCGCCAGGGCGTCGAACAGCGGCGGCAGCCCCGCGGTGCGGCCGGTCACGGCCAGCAGCAGGGAGACGCAGCCTTCGACGGCGACGGCGGGCGGGCGGAAGTGGCGGAGGAACCAGAGGATGCCGGCGAGCCAGGCGAGGGAGGCGAGCAGGGCGATGGCGCCCGGGACGTTCGTCACGCAGCGCCCCGGAGCGGGGCCTTGCCCCCCTCCGGACCTCCCCCCACCAAGGGCCGAAAGGCCCTTGGAACCCGGGACTTGGGCGAGCGTTGCAGGTGGCCGAGTATCGGTTTCCAAAGGCCTTTCGGCCTTTGGCGGGTGGGGTCCGGGGAGGGCGGCGCCCTCCCCGTTACCGCCCGTGCCCGCACTAGCTCCGATACGACCCGTTGATGTCGATGTACCCGTGCGTCAGGTCGCAGGTCCACACCGTGGCCTTGCCGCGCCCGAGCCCGATGTCGACCGTGATCTCGACCTCGCGGCCCTTCATGTGGGCCACGACCGGCGTCTCGTCGTAGCCGTCGACCACGCCGCCGTCCTTCGCCATCCAGGTGCCGCCGACCGCGATCGAGAGCGTGTCGCGATCCGCCGGCTCGCCCGACTTGCCGACCGCCATGACGATGCGACCCCAGTTCGCGTCCTCCCCGGCGATGGCGGTCTTCACCAGCGGGGAATTCGCGATGCACATGCCGATGCGGTGTGCCGAGCGCGCCGTGGTGGCGCCGGTCACGTCGATGCGGATGAGCTTCTGCGCCCCCTCCCCGTCGCGCGCGACCATCAGCGCCAGGTCCATCAGCACCCCGTTCAGCGCGCGCGCGAAGTCCTTCAGCACGGGCCCGCCCTCGGCCGGCACGCGCGGATGCTTCGCGACACCCGTCGCGAACAGCATGACGGTGTCGGAGGTCGAGGTGTCGCTATCGACCGTGATGCAGTTGAAGGACCGGTCGCAACCCTTCTTGAGCAGCGCCTGCAACGCCGGCGCCGGGATCTTCGCGTCGGTCGCGAGGAAGGAGAGCATCGTCGCCATGTCGGGCGCGATCATGCCCGACCCCTTGGCGATGCCGGCGATGGTGACGGTCGTCTCCCCGATGCGCGCGGTGCGCGTGGCCGCCTTGGGGAAGGTGTCGGTGGTCATGATGGCGCGGGCGGCGGGGCCGAAGCCCGATTCCGCGACGGCGCCGAAGACGGCCGGCAGGGCGCCGACCAGCTTCTCGGTCGGCAGGCGTTCCCCGATCACGCCGGTCGAGGCCAGGAAGACCTCGCGCGGCTTGCAGCCCAGGATCGCGGCCGCCGCCTCGGCGGTCCTGGCGCAGGTCTCGCGGCCCGCCTTGCCGGTGAAGACGTTGGAATTGCCCGAGGTGACGACCAGGCCGCGCGCCTTGCCGCCCTTCAGCGCCGCGCGCGACCATTCGACCGGCGCGCCCGGGCAGCGGTTCTTCGTGAAGACGCCCGCCGCCGTCGTGCCGGCCGGGAAGGCCATGGCCATGACGTCCTCGCGCGCGCGGTAGCGGATCTCGGCCATGCCGGTGGCCACGCGCACGCCCGGCACGGGCGGCATCTCGGGCATCGGCAGCGCGAGGGGAGAGACGGGATGGGCCTGTCCGGCCATGGCGTGTCCTCGTGGTGTCCTGGAAGGGTCGAACTCAGCGCCGGATCGGGCCGCCCGGGCGGGCGGCGGGCGCGGCGGGGGCGGGCGGCTCGGCCTGGTCGGTCGGGCGGGGGGCGGTGCCGTCGAGGTTGAAGCGCTCGATCCGGGCGGCGCTGCGGGCGCGCTCGACGGCGGCCTGCACCTCGGTCTGCAGCAGTTGCTGGCGAAGCGCCTCGGCCACGTCGTCGAAGGCGGGCGCGGCAGCGCTGCGGCGTTCCTCGACCTTGATGAGATGCCAGCCGAAAGGGCTGCGGACCGGCGCCTCGCTCACCTGGCCGGCCTGGAGTGCGAAGGCGGCATTGGCGAATTCGGGCACCATGTCGCCGCGGCGGAAGAAGCCGAGGTCGCCGCCCTCCCGCGCCCCGGGGCCGGTCGACAGGCGCTGCGCGACCGCCGTGAAGTCGGCGCCGCCGCGGATCTCGGCCAGTGCCGTGCGCGCCTCGGCCTCGGTCGGCACCAGGATGTGGCGGGCGCGCACCTCCTCCTCGGCCGGGCGGCCGGCGATCTCGCTCTCGTAGCGGGCACGCACGGCCTCGGTCGTGACGCGGCCGGCGATCTCGCGCGACAGCCAGGCCTGCTGCAGTTCCTGTTCCTCGGCACGGCGGATGCGGGCGCGCACCTCCTCGTCCCGGTCGAGGCCGGCGCGGCGGGCGGCGGCGGCGATGGAACGCCCGGCGATCATCTGGTCGAGCAGCAGGGGATAGAGCATCTGGGGCGGCGCGCCGCGCAATTCCTCCGGCAGGTCCTGCGCCGCGGCGGCCAGGTCCGAGAGCAGGATCGGCTCCCCGTCCACCCGCGCCACCACGGGGTCCCCGGGCGGCGTGGCGGGCACCGGCGCCTGGGCCGAGGCCGTCGCGGCGGCCAGCAGCAGGGCAAGCGCGAGGCCCGCGCAAAGGGGGAAAGCGGGGCGGTGGCGCTGGGTCATGCGATCTCGGTTCCGGGGACGCCGGGAAGATGGCGGAAGCGTCACGGCCCCACAAGGCGCCCGGCGTTGACCCGCCCCGCCCTGCCCCCTATCTCTGCCGGGGCCGCGCCGCGACCCGCGACCCGACCGCACCGGTCCGGCCTGCCGCGGCGCGTTCCGTTCGCGACCGTGCCATGGTGCCGGCCGCCCCGCCGGAGACCGACGCCCCTCATGTTCGCCCGCCTCGCCGCCGCCATCTTCGGCACCTCGAACGACCGCGCGCTCAAGCGCTACCAGGCGCGGGTGCCGGCCATCAACGCGCTCGAGCCGAAGATGCAGGCGCTGTCCGACGAGGCGCTGGCCGGCCAGACCGCGCTGTTCCGCGAACGGCTGGCCAAGGGCGAGACGCTGGACGACCTGCTGCCCGAGGCCTTCGCGACGGTGCGCGAGGCCGCCCGCCGGGTCCTGGGGCTGCGCCATTTCGACGTGCAGATGATCGGCGGCATGGTGCTGCACGAGGGCAAGATCGCCGAGATGAAGACCGGCGAGGGCAAGACGCTGGTCGCGACCCTGCCGGTCTACCTCAATGCCCTGCCGGCCAGGGGCGTCCACGTCGTGACCGTGAACGACTACCTGGCGACGCGCGACGCCGAATGGATGGGGCGGATCTATGGCTTCCTCGGCCTGACCGTCGGCACCATCGTGCATGGGCTGACGGACGACGAGCGCCGCCAGTCCTACGCCTGTGACGTCACCTACGGCACCAACAACGAATACGGCTTCGACTACCTGCGCGACAACATGAAGTACCGCCTGGAGGACATGGTCCAGCGCGACTTCGCCTACGCGATCGTGGACGAGGTCGACAGCATCCTGGTCGACGAGGCGCGCACGCCGCTCATCATCTCCGGCCCGTCCGAGGACAGTTCCGACCTCTATCGCAAGGTCGACGAGGTGGTGAAGGAGCTGGTGAAGGACGAGGCGGTCTACGAGAAGGACGAGAAGCAGCGCACCGTCACCCTGACCGAGGACGGCAGCGAGCGCATCGAGCAGATGCTGAAGGACGCCGGGCTGCTCGAGGAGGGCGACCTCTACGACATCGGCAACGTCACGCTGGTGCACCACCTGAACCAGTCGGTGCGCGCGCACACGCTGTTCAAGCGCGACGTGGAATACGTCGTGCGCAACGACAAGATCGTCATCATCGACGAGTTCACCGGCCGCATGATGGAAGGCCGGCGCTATTCGGACGGGCTGCACCAGGCGCTGGAAGCCAAGGAGCACGTGACCGTCCAGCCCGAGAACCAGACGCTGGCTTCGATCACCTTCCAGAACTACTTCCGGCTGTACCCCAAGCTCGCCGGCATGACCGGCACGGCGTCCACGGAAGCCGACGAGTTCGCCGAGATCTACAAGCTCGACGTCGTCGAGATCCCGACCAACGTGCCGGTGGCGCGCGAGGACAGCGACGACGAGGTCTACCGCACCGCCACCGAGAAATACGAGGCGGTGGCCGTGCTGATCGAGGAGGCGCGCGGCCGCGGCCAGCCCTGCCTGGTCGGCACCACGAGCATCGAGAAGTCGGAACTGATCTCGGGCCTGCTCAAGAAGAAGAACGTCCCGCACCAGGTGCTGAACGCCCGCTACCACGAGCAGGAGGCGACGATCGTCGCGCAGGCCGGCCGCCCGGGTGCCGTGACCATCGCGACCAACATGGCCGGCCGCGGAACCGACATCCAGCTCGGCGGCAATTTCGAGATGCTGGCGCGCCAGGAAGCCGGCACGAACGAGGGGCCGGAGTACGAGGCGGCGATCGCGAAGCACAAGGCCGAGGTCGAGGCCGTGCGCCCGGCGGTGAAGGAGGCCGGCGGCCTTTTCGTCATCGGCACCGAACGGCACGAGAGCCGGCGCATCGACAACCAGCTGCGCGGCCGCTCCGGCCGCCAGGGCGACCCGGGCGCGTCGCGCTTCTTCCTGTCGCTCGAAGACGACCTGATGCGGATCTTCGGGTCGGACCGCATGGGGGGCATGCTGACCCGCCTCGGCCTCAAGGAAGGGGAGGCGATCGTCCACCCCTGGATCAACAAGGCGCTCGAGAAGGCGCAGAAGAAGGTCGAGGCGCGCAACTTCGACATGCGCAAGAACCTTCTCAAGTACGACGACGTCATGAACGACCAGCGCAAGGAAGTGTATTCCCAGCGCCGCGCCTTCATGATGGCCGACGACGTGCTCGAGACGATCCAAGAGATGCGGCGCGAGACGATCGGCGACCTCGTCGCCCGCTGCATCCCCGAGAACGCCTATCCCGAGCAATGGGACCTCGAGACGCTGTCGCGCCAGGTGCAGGAGGTGCTGAACCTCGACGTTCCGGTCGCCGACTGGGCGAAGGAGGAAGGCATCGACGACGAGGCGGTGCGCGAGCGGCTGGAGGAGGCGGCCGACCGCTCCTATGCCGCGCGCGCCGCCAATGTCGGCCCGGACATCATGCGCCAGGTCGAGAAGTCGCTGCTGCTGCAGGTCTTCGACCAGGTGTGGAAGGAACACCTGCTGGCGCTCGACCACCTGCGGCAGGGGATCGGGCTGCGCGCCTATGGCCAGCGCGACCCGCTGAACGAGTACAAGTCGGAAGCCTTCGCGCTGTTCAACACCATGCTGGGCGACCTGCGCGAGCGCGTGACGTCGCTGCTGCTGCGCATCGAGCTGCGCCCCGAGGCGCCGCCGCCCATGCCCGAGGGCATCGGCTTCCTCGACATGCGCCACCCCGACCCGGCGATGGCGGCGGCCGAGCTCGAGCTGGCAGGCGCCGGCACGACCTACGAAGCCGTGCCCATGGCCATCGGCACCGCCGCACCACGCCCGGCGGCGCAGGGCGTCGATCCGGACGATCCGTCCACCTGGCACCGCACGCCGCGCAACGCCCCCTGCCCCTGCGGCTCGGGCAAGAAGTTCAAGGTCTGCCACGGGCGGGCGGTGTGATCCTGCGGGGCCGGCGCCGCACCCGCGCCGCGCGGTCAGCCCACCCGTTCGACGCTGCCGTCGAGGTCCATGACGCCGGCGACGACCTCCAGCCCCGGCTGGCGTTCGCCGACCGCGGCGCGGAAGGCGCGCAGCACCCCGGCATGGGCGGCGGTCTCCGCCGCCCGGGTGGCGACCGCCGCTTCGCCCAGCGCGATCCGCGCCGCGCCGCAGTCGCGATGCGTGACGGCCACGACGCGGCGGATCGCGTGAAGCTGCACCGACACCGCGAGGTTCTGCCAGAAGGTGTCGTGCCAGGCCGCGAAATGCGGATGCACGGCACCGATCGGCCCGCCCGCCACCACGAACTGGCTGTACCGGTCGCGCAGGCCGATCTCGGCCATGTGGAACAGGCCGTGGGTGGTGAAGCGCGGGTCGATGCAGTTCAGCAGCATCGCCTCGTACCGCCCGCTTGCCGCGCCGGCGCCACGCGGCCCTGCCACCAGGCCGAGGCCGGCCGCGATCAGCCCGAAGGCCGCGCGGCGCCCTGCCATCCCGGGGCGGGGCGGGCAGCATCGGCATGGGGCGCCCCCCGGGGCGTGCGGCGCCTGGGCCATCGGGTCGGTCATGCGGTCCGTCTCCTCGGCCCCCCGGCGGCATCCGGATGGAGGTGGCCGGCGGCAGGGCCGGGGGGGGCGCCGCCAGTCTGGCCGGAAAAGGCAACCGAAATGCTACCGCCCAGCCCCGGCTCGGCAGGGGCGCACGGCGGCATGAGGCGGGCGCCGTGCCCGCTTCCGGCCGCTGCCGGCCCGTTCGCACGGCTGGCTGGCGTGCGGGCTTGGCTGGTGGCCGCCGTCGTGGTGATGGCCGGCCTGCCGGCCTCGCCGGCCGCAGCGCATTGGGAATACACGCGCTGGGGCATGACCCAGCAGCAGGTGATCGCCGCATCCCGCGGCGCCGTGCGCGCCCTGCCGGTGGGCGAACGGCGTCCGGTGCCGAGCGCCCGCATGGAATACCGGGCGTCGGGGCAGTTCCGCACGGCTGGGTTGCAGATGACCGTCGCCTTCGCGTTTGACGGGCGCAATGGCGGGCTCGTCTGCGTCTCGGCGCGCGTCGAGGAAGGCCAGGCGGACGCGCTGCGTGCGCGGCTCGAGCGGCAATTCGGCCCCGCCCAGGAACGCGGGCAGGACCCCGGCACCGGCGCCCGGTCCTATGGCTGGTCCCGCCCGGACGAGATCGATCTTCAGGTCACCCGCGGGCAACCCGCGGTCCTGCTGCACTGCGCGCGCGGCGTGTGAGGCCCGCAGGCCGGAGATGTGAACCGGATTGCGTTTGCTAACAACGGGCGCGGGGAGAGGGGAATTTCTCCCCCCGAGTTCCGCCCTCGACCTTCCCTGGCATCAGGCGGGGATGCCTGCATGTGTGGCAGCGGGTGCCGGGGAAAGGGGGCCTGGGCGTCCCGTGTGCGGGAGGTTCCACGCGTCGCCTTCTTCAGGCCGAGGCATGCGCCGGCCGGGCGCGACCGCCACGGCACGGCGCCGCGCGGTTCATTCGCCCGGCGAAAGGGTCTTGATCAGGTCGAAGACGCGCTTGCGCACCGAAGGGTCGGTGATGCGGTAGTAGGCCCGCACGAGTTCCAGCGTCTCCCGGCGATGGAGCGTGTCGTCCTCGAAGCCGTCCTGGCCCTCGGCGAAGCCGAAGGCGGCGGCACGGGACCGGGTCGCGTTGTTGCCGCCGAGCTCCGGCGACATGTCGTCGAAGAAGAAGCCGATCGGCACATCCAGCACCCGGGCGAGGTCGAAAAGCCGGCTCGCCCCGATCCGGTTCACGCCACGCTCGTATTTCTGGATCTGCTGGAACGTGAGGCCAAGCGCCTCGCCCAGCTTTTCCTGGCTCATGCCGAGCAACGTGCGGCGCAGGCGGACCCGCGAGCCGACATGCACGTCGATCGGGCTGGCCCGATGTTCGCGCTCGGCGCGATCCGCAGTCCCGTCGCTCGCCATCCGGCCCTCCACGCCCCGTATGTCCACGGTCGCCTCCTGGTCACGCAATGGTCGCGTGTGAGCGGCCCCGCGTTGCATCCTGGATACGGCGTCGTTCATTCTTCGTCAACTCTTTTTCCGATTTTTGTTTTTTGAGACATTTCAGGCGTGCCGTGGCCGTGCTGTCTCACGGTTGGCGATTCGTCTTCCGCCCTGCCCACCACCCGGAGGCGAGGGCGAGGACGGCCAGGATGCCGCCGATCGGCAGTCCGAACCGCGCGAAGGGCGTCGGCTCCCGCGCCGCGGGCAAGGGCGCCATCAGCACACCCGTCTCGCCGAGTCCCGTGCGCGCCACCTCCCGCCCACGCGCGTCGAACACGGCCGAGACGCCGGTCTGCGCGGCCCGCGCGAGCGGCAGCCCTTCCTCGATCGCGCGTAGCCGCGCCGCAGCCAGGTGCTGCCAGGGCCCGGCCGAGATCCCGAACCAGGCATCGTTCGTGACGTTCACGAGCCAATCGGGGCGTTCCGCCGGCGTGACGCGACCCGGGAAGATCACCTCGTAGCAGATGAGCGCGCCGAAGGGCGGCACCCAGCCGGCCCGCACCGGCCGACGTTCCCCGCCGGAGGAGAAATCCATCCCGCCCTGCACGATCCGGATGGGCAACAGCCCCGACAGCGGCATGTATTCGCCGAAGGGCACCAGCGTGACCTTGTCGGCCACGCCCCGCACCTCCCCCGCCGGGTCGATCGCCACCAAGCTGTTGAAGACCCGCTGCGCCCGGCCCTGCGCGCCGAATTCGGCCCGCACGCTGCCCGAGAGCAGCATGGCGCGCTGCGGCAGCGCCCCGGCCACCAGGCGCCGCACCTCCGGGTCGTCGGCCAGCAGGAAGGGCACGGCCGTCTCGGGCCAGATCACGACCAGGCCGTAGTCCTCGGGCAGGTCGCGCAGCGCGGCGAGCGCCGCTTCGCGCGTGCCCTCGATGTAGCGGCGCAGCACGGGAATCCTTTGCTCCTCCCGCCACTTCAGCTCCTGCGCGACATTGCCCTGCACGATGAGCAGGCCGACCGGGCGGGGCGCCGGCTCCTCCGGCCAGAGCCGCACCAGGCCAAAGGCGGCGAAGCCCGCCAGCGCGGCGGCACCGCCCAGCATCGCCCGGCGGCCGAGCAGCGGCGTCGCCATCACCAGCAGCGTCACCAGCGACAGCCCGTGCACGCCGACCCAGGCCGCCGCCTGGACCGGCAGCGCGCCGAAGGCCCAGACCGTGCCGAGGAGGTTCCAGGGAAAGCCCGTGAAGACCCAGCCGCGCAGCAACTCGAACCCGACCCAGGCGCCGGCGAAGACGAGCACGCGCGGCCAGCCCGCCCGCACCCGCCAGGCGAGCGCCGCCGGCCCCGCCACGAACAGCGCCAGCGGCAGCGCCAGCGCAGGCGCGGCAATCGGCACCAGCCACCAGAAGCGCTCGGCCTCGACCAGGATGGCGTGGGTGATCCAGTAGAGTCCGGCCGCGAAATGCCCCCAGCCCCAGGCGAAGCCGACCCAGAACGCGGCCCGCCCCGTCGGCGCGGCACCCAGCATGACCAGCAGGCCGGGGATCGCGACCAGCAGGACAGGCACGGCATGGACCGGCGGCAGCGCCAGTGCGGCCAGGGCACCGAGCCCCGCCGCCGTGACGAGGGCACGCCAGCCGCGACGCGCGGCAAGATGGCCGAGGAGACGATCCCACATGCGGCAAGGGTCCTAGGAGGCGGGCGGGGCGATGGCGGGAGGGCTCCGCCCTCCGGGACCCACCCGCCAAGGGCCGAAAGGCCCTTGGAACCCGATACCTGGGTCGGCGCGGCGTCGGCCAGTGGCGCACCACCCCGATGATGGTGTCCAGAGGCCTTTCGGCCTCTGGCAGGGGGTGCAGGGGGGCGGCGCCCCCATGCCGCGGCCGCGCAATGCCACCCGCCTACTCGGCCGCAGCGCGCTGGGTCGGGTCCCCCGGCCGGCGCACGCGCAGCCGCCGGATGCGCCGCGGGTCGGCGTCCAGGATCTGGAATTCGAGCCCCGACGGATGGGACACGAGTTCCCCCTTGGCCGGCGCCCGGCCCGCGAGCGTGAACACGAGCCCGCCCACCGTGTCGATGTCTGCGCCGCGTTCCTCATCCGTCAGCACCTGGCCTAACCGCGCCTCGAAGGCCGCGATCGGCGTGCGGGCGTCGAGCTCGATGGTGCCGTCGGCGCGTTCGGTGATCTGCGGCTCGACGTCCTCGTCGTGCTCGTCGCTGATGTCGCCGACGATGGTCTCGACCAGGTCCTCGATGGTGATGAGGCCGTCGATGCCGCCGTATTCGTCCACCACCAGCGCCATGTGGACGCGCGACTGGCGCATCTGCAGCAGCAGGTCGAGCACGGGGATGGACGGCACGACGAACAGCGGCCGCCGCAGGATCGACTTCAGGTCAAAGGACCCTTCCCGCCCGACCGAGGCGAAGACATCCTTGATGTGGACCATGCCCACGATGTCGTCGAGGCCCTCGCGGTAGACCGGGTAGCGGCTGTGCCCGTCCTTCTGGATCAGGGCGATCGCCTGCTGGATCGTCAGCTCCTCGGGCATCGCCATGATGTCGGCGCGCGGCACCATCACGTCGTAGGCGGTGGTGCCCTGCAGGCGCAGCACGTTGGACAGCAAGGCGCGTTCATGGGTGTCGAGGTCGCTCTCGTCGGGTTCCTCGCCCTCGGTCTCGCGCGTGTCCTCGTGGCGGCGCTCGATCAGTTCCTCGACGCGGTCGCGCACGGATTCCGCCTCGCGGCGGCGCAGCAGGCTCTGAAGCTTCCAGAACAGGCCGGATCTGGGGGAGACCTCGCTCATGGTGTTGTGCCCTCAGACGCCGGGCGCGGCCTCCGGCCGCTTGGCTTGCGCGCCATGCACGGGCGCGCGGGGCATGACGGGCGGGCTGGGCGCGGTCGCGCCGTGCGCTCCGCGCCCGCGGCCTCGGGCCGCCGTGTGGGGTGCCGGGCGCGCGGGCGGCGGGCGGCGGTGGCGCGTGTCGCGACGGGCGTCATGCCACGTGCCGCCAGGGGTTGGGCAAGCCAAGGCGGCGCATGACGCGCGCCTCGGCACGCTCCATCCGCCGCGCCTCGCCGGCCTCGAGGTGATCGTGCCCCGTCAGGTGCAGCGCGCCATGGGCCACCAGATGGGCCAGGTGCGCGGCCGGGTGCCGCCCGGCCTCGCGCGCTTCGCGCCGCACCACGCCGAGCGCCAGCGCGACATCGCCGAGCACGCCCGGCGCCCCCGCCGGGAAGGACAGCACGTTGGTCGACTTCGCCTTGGCGCGATGCTGGCCGTTCAGGCGCTTGACCTCGGTATCGTCGGTCAGCAGCACGGTCACCGCGCCGGTGGCGCCGGCCTCGCGCAATGCGGCCTCGGCGGCCCGGCGCACCAGCGCCTCGGGCCGCTTCACGGCGGCGCGCCAGCCCGGCGCCGCCAGGACCACGGAGATGTCCACCATCCCCCCTGGCCCGTTCCGAAGCCCAGCCTGGCCGCCTGAAACGCGACCTCGGCCGGGACGGCTACTTCCCGGTTCCATATCTCTCCTTCTTCGCCCGAACCTGCTCGTCGGCCCGCCCATAGGCGGCGACGATCCGGGCAACCAGCGGATGCCTTACCACATCCCGCTCCGCAAATCTCGCGACTCCGATGCCATCCACGCCTTCGAGGATGCGCAGCGCCTCGGCCAGGCCCGACGGCTGGCCCGAGGGCAGGTCCACCTGGGTCGGGTCGCCGGTGATGACCATGCGGCTGCCCTCCCCCATGCGCGTCAGGAACATCTTGATCTGGGCGGGGGTGGTGTTCTGCGCCTCGTCCAGGATGCAATACGCATGCGCCAGCGTCCGGCCGCGCATGAAGGCGAGCGGCGCGATCTCGATCTCCTGCGCCGCGATCCGCCGCGCCACCTGCTCGCCCGGCAGCATGTCGTGCAGCGCGTCGTACAGCGGCCGCAGGTAGGGATCGACCTTCTCCTTCATGTCGCCCGGCAGGAAGCCGAGCCGCTCGCCCGCCTCGACCGCGGGGCGGCTTAGCACGATCCGGTCGACCCTGCCCGATTGCAGCAACGCGACCCCCTGCGCCACCGCCAAGTAGGTCTTGCCCGTCCCCGCCGGCCCGATGCCGAACACCATCTCGCGCCGCGCCAGCATCTCGATATATGCCGCCTGGGCCGGGGAACGCGGCGCGATCGCGCCCTTGCGCGTGTGGATCGCCGGCAGGTCGGCCAGCGGCAGGCGGGGCTCGCCCTGCTCGGCGCCGCCCTCGGCCAGGCGGAGCGCGGCCTCCACCTCCGCGGTGCCGACATGCTGGCCCTGTTCCAGCCGTTTCCACAGCGCGAGCAGCGCCGCCTCCGCCATCTCCGTCCGCTCCGCGCCGCCCGAGATGGCGATGCGGTTGCCGCGGGACGCCAGGCGCACGCCGAGCACCTGCTCGATCCGCGCCAGGTGCCTGTCGTGCTCCCCGTGCAACAGGGGCAGCAGGACGTTGTCGTCGAACTGCAGCGTGACCGAGCGTTGCTCGATCGGGCTGCGCGCGTCCGCGGCGCGGAGGGCGAGGCTCGGAGTGGCGGTCAAGCGGCTGGTCTCTCCCTGGGTTGGTCGTGGCGCGGCGCGGCGAGCGCGCCGGTGAGGGAATTCGGATGCCCGGCCAGGATCCGCACCGGCACGATGCGCCCCGCGAGGTCCGCCGGGCCATCGAAATGCACCGGGTTCAGCCAGGGCGTGCGGCCGGCCATCTGGCCGGGGTGGCGGCCTGCGCCGGTGACCAGCACCTCGGCCACCATGCCGGCGCGGGACCGGTTGAACGCCGCCTGCTGGTCGCGCAGCAGGGCCTGCACCTCGGCCAGCCGGGCGTCCTTCGTCGCTTCGTCCACCTGCCCTGCCATGGTCGCGGCCGGCGTTCCCGGGCGGGCGGAATACTTGAAGGAAAAGGCCTGGGCGAAGCCGACGGCGCGGATCAGCGCCAGTGTCGCCTCGTGGTCGGCCGCCGTCTCGCCGGGGTGGCCGGCGATGATGTCGGTCGACAGCGCGAGGTCCGGCCGCGCGCCGCGCAGGCGCTCGACCAGCCGCAGGTAGTCGGCCGCCGTGTGGCCGCGGTTCATCGTTTTCAGCACCCGGTCCGAGCCCGACTGCACGGGCAGGTGCAGGAAGGGCATCAGCGCCGGCGTGTCGCCATGGGCGGCGATCAGGTCGTCGTCCATGTCGCGGGGGTGGGAGGTGGTGTAGCGGATCCGGGCGAGGCCCCGGACCTCGGCCAGTCGCCGCACCAGACGCCCGAGCGTCCAGGCGCGGCCGTCCGGCCCCTCCCCGTGCCAGGCGTTGACGTTCTGGCCGAGCAGCGTGACCTCGCGCGCGCCGAGCGCCACCAGCCGCTCGGCCTCGGCCACGATCGCGGCCACGGGCCGGGAATATTCCGACCCGCGCGTATAGGGCACGACGCAGAAGGAGCAGAACTTGTCGCAGCCCTCCTGCACCGTGAGGAAGGCCGTGGCCCCCTGCGGCGTCGTGGTCTCGGGCAGGTGGTCGAACTTGTCCTCGGCCGGGAACTCGGTCTCGATCACGGCGCCGGCGGCGCGCGACGCGCGCGCCACCATCTCCGGCAGCCGGTGGTAGGATTGCGGGCCGAGCACGATGTCCACCCAGGGCGCGCGGGCGGTGATCTCGGCCCCTTCCGCCTGGGCGACGCAGCCGGCCACCGCGATGACCATGTCCCCGCCGCGCTCGCGCTTCGCCTCCCGCAGCCGGCCGAGGTCCGAGAACACCTTCTCGGTCGCCTTCTCGCGGATGTGGCAGGTGTTGAGGATGACCATGTCGGCCTCCTCCACCGCCTCGGTCGGCGCGTAGCCGAGCGGCGCCAGGACATCCGCCATGCGGGCGCTGTCATAGACGTTCATCTGGCAGCCCCAGGTGCGGATCAGCAGGCGCTTGCGGGGGGCTTGGGCGTCGGTCATGCGGGTCAGGCTCCACCTGCCCCGCCGCGCGGGCCGCGGCGGAGAGAGGCAGGGGAGATGCGCAGCGTGGCTGCGCGGGTCAAGCGACCGGACGCCGGGAGCGACTCGCCATGCCGGCAGCGTGGCCAATCGCTTCCGCGCCGGTCAAGCGCGGCGAGGGTATCCGCCCCCGGGACGGCCGCCATGGATCGCGGGGCCAGGGGACCGTCGTCCCCTGGCGGAGGGACCCCGAGGGGGGCGGCGGCCCCCTCGATCCGCCCCTGCCCGACCAATCCCTACTTCATCCGAAGCGGCTGCGCCGGCCGGTTCTGCCGCAGCAGCGCCGCGCCCTCGGCCACCACGTCGCTGGCCGCCGCCGTCAGCGCCTTGCGGTCGGGGAAGGCCGCGGGGTCGGCGGGGTCGTGCAGCAGGACCGTGGCGCGCCCGCCCGAACGCCGGGCGATGCGCCAGAAATGCGTCGCGATGTCCATGTCGCCGTACCAGGCAAAGAGCGGCCGGTCGCGCCGGCAGGCCGGCAGCCCGCCGAGCCGATCGTAGACGAGGGAGACCGGCTGCACCTGCTTCGCGTGCTGCGCCGCCGCCAGGAAGGAGGACCGGAAGGGCAGCACCCGCGTGCCGTCGTTCGACGTGCCCTCGGGGAACAGGATGATGCTGCCGCCGCCGGCCAGACGCTGCTGGATCTCCTCCGCCTCCTTGCCCGTGCCGGTGCGCTTGCGGCTGACGAAGACCGTGCGGCCGAGCCGCGCGACGGTGCCGACCACCGGCCATTGCCCGACCTCGGCCTTCGATACGAAGGCGGCCTCGAGCACCCCGCCCAGGACCAGCACGTCGAGCCAGGAGGAATGGTTGGAGACATAGAGCACCGACCCGCCCGGCGCCGGCGCGCCGATCACCTGGATGCGCAGGCCGATCAGCCGGCAGAGCACGCGGTGGTAGGTGCGCGCGAAGACGATGCTGCCCCGTCCGGGCAGCAGCATCAGGACCGACTGCACCGGGATGGAGACCGCGGTCCAGAGCACGGCGAAGATGATCCGCCGCACCGCCCGGATGCGCCCGCCGATCGGGCGTGGCTCCATCACGTCGCCCCAGACGTCGCCCGGCATCCAGGGGCGGAAGTTCAGCGGATTGCGGCGCAGGAGGCGGCGGGGCCTCAGCGCCTCCTCGGGCGAACGGGCGACTGTGTCCATGGATCAGCGAGGTAGCGTGGCCACCATGGCGCCGCAATGACGGCGTCGAGAAGGATGCGTGACGGCGGCGCTTGCCCGGGCGCCCCGGGGCCGTCCAGCATGGCCCTGCCATTCCGGGACCCGCCGCCATGATCCTTCGCCGCCACATCCTCGCCGCCCCTGCCCTGCTGGCCCCGGGCGCCGCGCGCGCGCAGGGCGCCTGGCCCGACCGGCCGGTGCGGATCGTGGTGCCCACGGCCGGCGGCGCGGGCACGGCGGACACGCTGTCCCGCATCATGGCGCAGGAGCTCGAGCGGCGGCTCGGCCAGCGCGTGCTGATCGAGAACCGGCCGGGCGCCAACGGCAATGTCGGCGCGGCCCATGTCGCGCGCAGCGCGCCGGATGGATACACATTCCTGTGGGGCTGGGCCGGCACGCTCGCGACCAATGTCACGCTCTACGCCGACCTGCCCTTCGACCCGGTGCGCGACTTCGAGCCCGTGGTGCTGGTGGGCAACGTCCCGAACATCCTGGTGGTGAACAAGGACCTCGGCCCGCGCACGCTCGCCGAGTTCACCGCCTTCGCGCGCGCCAATCCCGGCCGGATCAACTTCGGCTCGACCGGCAACGGGTCCTCGATGCACCTGGCGGGGGAGCTCTATCGCCAGATGACCGGCACCGACATGCAGCACGTGCCGTATTCCGGGCCGGCGGCGGCGGTGACCGACCTGCTTTCCGGGCGCATCCAGGCGATGTTCAACCTCGTGACCGGCGCGCTGCCGCAGGTGCAGTCGGGCAGCGTCGTGCCGGTCGCGGTGCTGGCCGATGCCCGCGTGCCGCAGCTGCCCGAGGTGCCGACGGCCGCGGAAGCCGGCCTGCAGGGCCTCGCCTTCGGCACCTGGTTCATGGTGATGGCGCCCAAGGGCACGCCGGAGCCGGTGCTCGCGCGGCTGAACGCGCTGGCGAACGAGGTGATCGCCGACCCTGCCGCGGCGGCGCGGCTGCAGGCCGCCGGCATGGCGCCGCTGGGCGGCACGCGCGCGCGCGCCGCGGCCTTCCTGGCGGATGAGATCGCGCTGCACCGGCGGATCGTGCGCGCGAGCGGCGCGCGGATCGACTGATGCCGGCCGCGCCCGGCACAGCCGGCGCGGCGCGCTCAGCGCGACATCTCGTCCGCCACGGCGCGGTCGGCCGGGTCCTCGCTCGCGGCGAGGCCCGCGACCACCCCGGCCCGGTCTGCCTCGCTCCGGTTCTGGCTGAGCTTGCGCTTGCCGATCAGCGTCCCGATCCGCAGCACGACGCCGACGATGCCCTTCAACTGCCCGGCCACGAAGGCCGCGGGCGCGTCGGTCACGGCCCAGGGCGCGGCGCGCGGCGATTCGTGCCGCTCGGTCAGGCGGGAGACCAGGGCGTGCAGCCGTTCACCGTCCTCGATAACCTCGACCGCGCCGATCGCGTGCACCGCCACGTAGTTCCACGTCGGCACGACGCGCCCGTGCTCCTGCTTCGACGCATAGAGCGAGGGCGAGACATAGGCCTCCGGCCCCGGGAAAATGGCGCGCGCGACGCCGGCCGCGGCCAGGCCCCGCCAGTGCGGGTTGGCCTTCGCGACATGACCGTAGAGCGTGCCGTGGGGGCCCTCGGCCGCCTCCAGCACCAGCGGCAGGTGCGTGGCTTCCGGCGCGCCGCCGTCCGGCGCGGCGCTGACCAGCAGCGCGAGCCGCGCGGCGCGCATGATGCCGTGCAGCACCTCGGGCCGGTCCTCGCGGAAGGCGGGCGGGTTGTACATGGCGCGATGCTCCTTGCCGGTGCAGGCTAGGGTGTTTTCCTCAGCGGCGGAATCGGCACCGGCCCGCGGGCCGGTGCCGGTCATGCGAAAAACGCTCTATCCTCGCGCCGGGCCCGCCGGGAACCGGCACCGCCGCGGAGGAGACATGCCATGGACGAGGACCGTTTCAACATGGAACTACGCAAGTTCCTCAAGGAGGTCGGCGTCACCTCGCAGCGCGAGATCGAGCGCGTCGCGCGCGAAGGCTCGGTGAAGGGCAAGGTGCTGCGGCTGCACATGGCGCTGACCTCCCCGGATGCGCCGGGGCTGCAGCATGTCGTCGAAGCCGAAATCCGGCTGGACTGACCGCCCCATGCCCGAGGACCTCATCCGCCTCACGGCGACGGAGGCGGTGGCCCGGCTCTGCACCGGCGAGATCACGCCGCTCGACCTGATCGAGGCCGCCGCTGCGCGGATCGCGGCAGTGGAGCCCGCGGTCAACGCGCTGCCGACCCTCTGCCTCGACCGGGCGCGCGACCACGCGAAGGCTCTGCTGCGCGGCGAGCGCCGCGACGCCGAGGGCGAGGCCGGCTGGCTCGCCGGCCTCCCCGTCGCGATCAAGGACCTGACGGACGTCGCCGGCGTGCGCACCACCTACGGCAGCCCGATCTTCGCCGACCACGTGCCCGCCTGGAGCCACCCGATCGTCGAGCGCATCGAGCGCAAGGGCGGCATCGTCGTCGCCAAGTCCAACACGCCGGAATTCGGCGCCGGCGGATCGACCTTCAACGAGGTCTTCGGCCGCACGCGCAACCCGTGGAACACGTCGCTCACCTGCGGCGGGTCGACCGGCGGCGGCGCGGTGGCGCTGGCCACGGGGGAGGTCTGGCTCGCGCATGGCTCGGACCATGGCGGCTCGCTCCGTCGGCCGGCGACCTACTGCTCGGTCGTGGGGCTGCGCCCTTCCCCCGGCCGCGTGACGCGCGGGACGGAGGAGGACCTCTGGTCCACCCTGTCGGTCCAGGGGCCGATGGCGCGCAACATCCCGGACCTGGCGCTGTTCCTCGACGCCATGGCGGGCTGGGACCTGCACGACCCGCTGACCTACGACGCGCCGGCGCGCCCCTACGTCGACGCCGTCGCCGCCGCCGAGGCCGAGCGGCCCGTCCGCATCGCCTTCACCACCGATTTCGGCGGCGCCATGGCGATGGACCGCGAGATGGCGGAGATCTGTGCGAAGGAGGTCCGCCGCTTCGAATCCCTGGGCTGCATCATCGAGGAAACCCACCCGCCCATCGGCGACCTGATGGAGGCCTTCCTCGTGCTGCGCAGCCAGCATTTCGTGGTGGACCGCGAGAGCCTGCTGGCGACGCAGCGCGACAAGCTCAAGCCCGACATCGTCTGGCAGACCGAGCGCGGCCTGACCGAGACGCCGTCCCGCCTCGCCTGGGCGGAGCATGAGCGCGCGCGCTTCTTCCGCGCCATGCGCGACATCTTCGCGCAGTGCGACGTGCTCATCACGCCGGGCGCCTCGAGCCCGGCCTTCGACGTGATGCTCCGCGCGCCGGAGAAGATCGGCGGCAAGGTGCTCGAGAACTACATGGGCGGGTCGCTGATCAACGCCTTCGCAACGCTGGCCGGCTGCCCGGCGGTCGCGGTGCCCTGCGGCTTCGACCGCTACGGCCGGCCGGTCGGGCTGCAGGTGGTGGCGCCGCCGCGCCAGGATGCGCGCGCGCTGCAGGTGGCGGCGCTGTTCGAACGCATGACGGGGCTCGACCGGATGCTGCCGATCACGCCGCGGGAAGGAACGGTGCCGCCCTACGAGTGAAGGAACGGCGCCGGCGCCGCGGCACCTGCCCGCCATCGCGCTGATCGGCGCTGCGCTGGCGGTGATCGACCGCCGGCCGCGCGCCTATGCCTCGCGAATCTTGCGCTCGTAGTGGCGATAGTAGCTGTCGGTGATCAGGTCGGTCTTCACCAGCACCGCGATGTCGGTGGTGTTGAACTGGTGGTCGAGCACCGCCCCGTCGCCCACGAAGCCGCCGAGGCGCAGATACCCCTTCACCAGCGGCGGCAGCCCGGCCAGGGTCCGCTTCGCGTCGATCGTCGCGGGGTCCTTCAGCATCATGTCGACGTAGCGGTCCGGCAGGGCGCGCGGACGGATCGCCTCCGGCGCCATGTGATGGGCCGCGAGGTAGGTGAGCTGGTCCGCCAGCGCGCCGAGGTCGGTGCCGGGCAGGGAGGCGCAGCCGAACAGCAGCGCGATCCGGTGCTTGAACACATAGGCCGCGATCCCGCCCCAGAGCAGTTGCAGCGTGCCGCGCGTCCGGTATTCGGCATCGACGCAGGACCGGCCGAGTTCCAGCACCTCGCCCTCGAAGGCGATGATTTTCGAGATGTCGTATTCGGCCGCCGAATACCAGCGGCCGAGCCGCGCGGCGGCGGGCCGGCGGATCAGCCGGTAGGTGCCGACGACCGAATCCGCGCCTTCGCCCCGGTCGTGGTCGACCACGAGAAGGTGGTCCGCCACCGCGTCGAAATCGTCGCGGTCGCGGCGCGTCGCCGCCGTCGCGGCGTCGGGGTGCGCGCCCATCTCCTCGTAGAAGACGCGGTAGCGCAGCGCCTGGACGGCGTCGATCTCGGCCGCATCCACGGCGAGCCGCACGCCGAGCCGCCCGGACCGCAGTTCCCCGAAGCCGGGATCCTCCGCGGTCATGGTTCCTTCCCCGGCCGGCGGCGCGGCGCGGCGCGGTCGGGCTCCGCCTCCTCCTTCCGGCCGAACAGTTCGAGCCGCTGGCCTACCAGCGTGAAGCCGAGCCGCCGCGCGAGGGCACGGGCGAGCGCCTCGAATTCCTCGTCGGCGAATTCGATGACGCGGCCGCTGTCGACGTCAATCAGGTGGTGGTGGTGGCCGCGGTCGGCCGGGTCGTAGCGCGCGCGGCCGCCGCCGAAGTCGCGCCGCTCGAGGATGCCGTTCTCCTCGAGCAGCCGGACGGTGCGGTAGACGGTCGCGATCGAGACCTTGCTGTCGAGCGCGAGCGCCCGGCGATAGACGTCCTCGACATCCGGGTGGTCCTCGGCCTCGCTCAGAACGCGCGCGATAAGCCGGCGCTGGCCGGTCATCTTGAGGCCGCGCTCGATGCAGAGCCTCTCGATCCGGGATGCCGGCTGGTCTTGTGCCGGGGCACGCGGACGGGGTCGGGACTCCATGACGCGGACGAAACCTTCGGAACGGGGCGCACCGGCGTCGGCGCGGCCCGGGACCTTAGTGCGGGACGGGCCGGCCGGCCACTCCCGCGGCGCGGCGGGCGCGGGCGGCTGTTCGATGCGCCCGGCGCCGGCGCGAATTCCCGCCCGGTCGCCCGACGACGGAAGCCCGGATGGCTGGCCGGGGAACGGCGGCGGCCCGCACGGGACCAGGGAATGCGTCAGTCGACGCATTCCCGGATGGTCTCTCAGGCGCCCTTGCCCTTGCCGCGCACGCGCGGCGTGGTGCCGAGGCCGATCTTCTTCGCGAGCGACGAACGATGCTTCGCATAGTCCGGCGCCACCATCGGGTAGTCGGCGGGCAGGCCCCAACGCTCGCGATACTGCTCGGGCGAAAGGTTGTAGGCTGTCTTGAGATGCCGCTTCAGCATCTTGAGCTTCTTCCCGTCCTCGAGGCAGATCAGGTAGCCCGGCGTTATGGACTTCTTGATCGGCACGGCGGGCTGAGGACGCTCCGGCTCGGGCGCCGGGGCGCTGCCGACACCGGTCAAGGTGCGGAAGACCTCGCTGATCAGACCGGGAAGTTCCGACGCTGGAACCGGGTTGTGAGATACATGCGCCGAGACGATCTGCGCCGTCAGGCCCAGAAGTTCGGTCTTTGGATTGATTTCTGCCACGACGTCAGCCCCCTTCAGTCGTCTTCGATAGCGTCTTCTAGAACGGGAGTCACAGGCTCGCAATGTTGCAAGGGATGAATTCGATGAAAAGTATGACAGAAATGGGCCGGGACGAAGAATTGCCGGCGGATGCGCAGCTCGACATCACCTCCGAGACTTGCCCGATGACCTTCGTTCGTGTCCGGCTCGCGCTCGACCGGCTGGCGCCCGGCGCCGTGCTCGAGGTGCTGCTGCAAGGCGACGAGCCGCGCCGCAACGTCCCCCGCACCGCCGCCGGGCAGGGCCACGCCGTGCTGTCGCAGGAAGACGGCGCCGACGGCCGGACGCGCCTCCTGATCCGCCGGAAGGGTTGAAGGCGCGCGCCCGAGGGCCGGCGCCAAGTTTTCACGATCGGCCGCCGAGGCCGGCCCGCAACACCAACGCATCCGCGCCGTCCGGGTAGTAGCGCCGGCGGCGCCCGACCTCGGTCATGCCGCTGCGGGTATAAAGGGCGCGGGCGGCGACATTGCCTTCGGCGACCTCCAGGAAGACCTCCGCCGCCCCCCGCCGCGCCGCCTCGGCCATCAGGGCGCCGAGCAGCGCCGCCCCGGCGCCCACTCGTCGCGAAGCCGGGCGCACGGCGATCGTCAGGACCTCCGCCTCCGCCGCCGCAACCCGGCCCATGGCGAAGCCGAGCGGGTCGTCATCCGACACCGCCAGCAGCGCGAAATGGCCGGGCAGCGCCAGCATCAGGGCGATCGCCTGGGCGCCCCAGCGCTCCGCGCGCGGGAAGGCCGCCTCATGCAGCGCGGCAAGGAGAGGCGCGGCCTCCGGCCCGGCCGGCAGGATCCGGGGCGGCGTCAGGCCGGCAGCCCCGCCGGGGGCCGGACCGCCGGCGGCTCGGCGTAGAGCGGCGCGCCGCCGCGCGGCGGCAGGTGCCCTGCCAGCCGGCGCGCGGCGAGCCGCGCCAGGTCCTCGGCCAGCGGCAGGCCGGGCCGCGCCTCGGCCAGGTCGCCGCGCGCAAGGAGCGCCGCGGCCACCGCTTCGGCGGCATCGCCCAACAGCAGCAGCGACCCCGCCACTGGCGGCAGGTCGTCGAGCAGCGCGACGAGGGGCGCGGCGGGCGTCGCGGCGCCGGGCGCGAAGGCCTCGAGCACCATCCGCCCGCGGCGGTTGTCCACGACCGCCCAGACCGGCCGCGCGGCGCGGTCGGCCTCGGGCAGCGGCTGGGCGAGCACCTCCCCCGTGGTCGCGCCGATCAGGGGGACGCCGGCGCCCCGGGCGATGCCCTCGGCCAACGCGATCGCGGCGCGCAGGCCCGTGAAGCCGCCGGGGCCGACGCCGACCGCGACCGCGTCCAGCGCCGTCGCCGCGAGCCCGGCGCGCGCCAGCACGGCGGCCGCCATGGCGGGCAGCAGCGCCGGATGGCCGCGTGCCGCCTCGGCGGCCTCGGCGGCGACGACCGCGCCCCCGGCCAGCACGGCCGCGGAGCAGCGGGCGAGCGCGCCCTCGATCGCGAGAATCCTCATCGGCGCGCTTTACGGCACTTCGCGCGGCGGCGGGAGGCCGGGCGCGGCCCTATCGCCCCTGCCGCAGCAGCGCCTTGATCTCCGCGATCTCGGCCGCCTGGCGGCGCAGCGCGACGCCGAGCGCGGCGATCCCGATCAGCGCGAGCGCCGGGATCGCCCCGGCGCCGGCATAGAGCAGCCGCGCCCGGTTCCACCCGTCCCCGCCCCAAGGGCTCGCCTGCCAGGCGAGATGCCCGCAGGCGAGGATGCCCGCCACGCCGACCGCCTGCAGGATGCGCCAGAGGATCATGCCGCCCCCCGCCGCGCGATCGCCGCGTCCAGCGTGTTCTCGAGGAGGCAGGCGATGGTCATGGGCCCGACGCCGCCCGGCACGGGGGTGATGGCGCCGGCGACCGGCAAGGCCTCGGCGAAGGCGACATCGCCGACCAGCCGGCCGTCGGCGCCGCGGTTGATGCCGACATCGACCACCACCGCGCCGGGCGCGATCCAGTCGCCGCGCACCATCGCGGGCCGGCCGACGGCGGCGACCAGGATCTCGGCGCGGCGGCATTCCGCCGGCAGGTCGCGTGTGCGGGAATGGGCGATGGTCACGGTGCAGTCGGCGGCCAGCAGCAATTGCGCCATCGGACGCCCCACGATCTGCGACCGGCCGAGCACGACGGCGCGCGCGCCGGCCAGCGCCACCCCCGCCTCGGCCAGGATGTGCATGACGCCCCGCGGCGTGCAGGGCACGAGGCCCGGCTGCCCGGCGGCCAGGCGCCCGGCATTGAGCGGATGGAAGCCGTCCACGTCCTTGGCCGGGTCGACCGCGGCGATGGCGGCCTCGACGCGGATCTGCGGCGGCAGGGGTAGTTGCACCAGGATGCCGTCCACCGCCGGGTCCGCGTTCAGCACGGCGATGGTCGCGAGCAGCGCCGCCTCGGTCGTATCGGCGGGCAGGTGGATGGTCGAGCTGTCGAAGCCGGCCTCCCGCGCCGCCTTGTCCTTGTTGCGGACATAGACGCCGGAGGCAGGGTCCTCCCCCACCCGCACGACGCGCAGCCCCGGGCGGAAGGGCAGCGCGGCCACGCGCTCGGCGAGCCGCGCGCGGAGCCCGGCCGCGATCGCGCGGCCGTCCAGGATGCGGGCGGTCATGCCAGCGCCTCGAGCCGCGCCGCCAGCGCCGCGGGGTCGCCCGCCACGCGCAGCGTCTTCTCGCGGGAGGACGCGCCCTGCGCGACCTCCACCGCCGAGGGCGCCACGGCCAGGGCGCCGGCCAGCGCGGCGCAGGCGGCGCGGTTCGCTCGCCCGTCCTCCGGCGCCTCGGCGACCGCGAGCGACAGCCGCGGCCCGTCGGCCGAGGCGCGCAGGCCGGCCAGTCCGGGGCGGCGGGATTTCGGCTGAACCCTTACCCGCACCAGCACCGCGCCGGGCGCCGCCCGCCAGAAGGCCGGCGCGGCCGTGGCCATCACAGTCCGAAGCCGCTGCGCATCAGGGAGACCTGGATCTCGGCCAGCAGGATGCGCAGCGCCGAGAGCAACAGGATCAGCACCAGCGGCGACAGGTCGACGCCGCCGAGGTTGGGCAGCCGCCGGCGGATCGGCCGCAGCGCCGGCTCCGTAACGCGGTAGAAGAAATCCGCCAGCGTCCAGACGAAGCGGTTGCGCGTGTCGAGCACGTTGAAGGCCAGGAGCAACGAGAGCACGGCCGAGATGATCAGCGCCCAAACATAGAGGCTGATCGCGGTATCCAGCAGCCAGAACAGCGCGCGCATGGGCCCTCCTGCGAAGTGGGGGGAACCTAGTGGCGCGGTCGGGGGCGGACAAGGCGGCCGCGCCGGCCCCGAAGGCGCCTTGACTTCCCCCACGCGCTGGGGCACTCACCGCGCCTCGCGCGGCGGGGCTGTAGCTCAGATGGGAGAGCGCCTCGTTCGCAATGAGGAGGTCAGGGGTTCGATTCCCCTCAGCTCCACCACCGCCCGCGATCCTTCACCAGAATGCCCCGTTGCCCTAGCCTGCCCGGGCGATCTGGGAGACGCGTCGCCATGACCGATCAGCCGCACGGCCTGCCGGGTCACGACAAGGTCGCCCTGCTGCGCGGCATGGCACGGCACTGGTGGGCCTTCCTGCTGCGCGGCGCGGCGGCCATCGTGTTCGGCGTGCTCGCACTGCTGTTTCCGGGGCTCGGGCTCGTCACGCTGCTCGCCTTCCTCGCCGCCTGGCTGGCGGTGGACGGCGCCGCGACCATCTGGCAGGCGACCGCCGGGCGCGGCGAAGGGCATGGCGCCTGGAGCTGGCTCGACGGCCTCCTCTCCCTTGGCGCGGCGCTCGCGCTGCTGCTGGCGCCGGGGCTCTCGCTGTTCCTGCTGGTGCTGATGGCGGGCGCCTTCGCTGTCGCGACCGGCCTCTCGCGCATCATCTTCGCGTTCCGCGCGGCGGATGTGCTGCTCGGGCTGCTCGGCATCGTGACGCTGGCCTTCGGCGCGCTGCTGCTCGCCCGGCCGGGCCCCGGGCTGATCGCGGTGGTCTGGATCGTGGCGCTGGAGGCGATCGCGATGGGCGTTCTGCTCGTCGCGCTCGGGTTCCGGCTGAAGCGCCTCAGCCCGGCGGCCGCGTCGCACTGAGCACGAGCAGCGCCGCCGCGGCGCCGTGCATCAGCGCCATCCCGAGCGACAGCGGCCGGCGCAGCCCCATCCACCAGGCGGGCGCGATCCCTTCCCGCCGCAGCCGCGCATCGGTCGGCAGCAGCGCGGCGAAGAGCATTGCCAGCAGCAGGAGCCCAGCGGCCGGCGGCAGCAGCAGCGCCGGCCACGCAATGAGCGAGGGCAGCACCGACAGCGCCAGCAGCCGCGACCGCGCCCCGGCATCCGGGCGGACAGCGACCAGGCCCCACCAGGCGCCGCCCACGAAGCTCGCGATCACCGCCCCGTAGCCGAGGCCGATGCGCGCCGCGGCGTCGCGCCAATCGGGCAGCGCCAGCATCACGGCCAGCATCGCGAGGCTGGGCAGCAGCCCGGCCAGGCCGAGCAGCAGCGCCGGGCGTGGAACGGTCGAATCGGTGCTCATGCGGCCTCCCCGCCCGTTCTGCGCCGTGGCGGCGGCGGCTGCCAAGCGGTCAGGCGCGGATCCAGGTCTCCGAGAAGGCCAGCATGGCGGTCGAGATGCGCTGCCCCGCGATGTCGCGCGGGATCGGCGCACCGGGCCGCACGCGGCCATCCACCGTGACCGTCGCGCTCTCGCAGCCGACGAACAGGCTCGGCATGTGATGCGCCCCGGTGGCCGAGGTCGCGGGCGTCAGCGCGAAGCAGAACGGCTTGCCGAGGCCGGTCCAGGCGAGCGTCACGGTCGTGTCGCCGGCGCGCACCGTCTCGGAATAACTGGTGATGGCGTCGCCGCCCGCCGCCACACTGTCCAGCGGCCGGTACTGCAGCCCCTTCAGCCCCGGCAGCCCGCGCCATGCCCCGAAATGGGACACGTAGTCAGCCACCAGCCAGCGCGCGAGCGCCTCGTTGTCCGTGAAGCACACATTCGCGCGCTCGGCCGGCGGCGCCTCCTCGGACGGGGAGAGCATCAGCACCAGCGCATGCCCACGCCCATGCGGGGACAGCACGACGCGGAAGAAGGAGGCAAGCGTCGTGAAGGGCCCGGACGGGTCTTGCTTGAGCGAGATGCCGGGATTTTCCCCCGACCACTCGACGGTGCCGGGGAAGGTGATCGTGTCGGTCATGGCGGGGCCTCCTCGATATGCGGGGCCAGCCTGCGACGCCCGGCGCGCGCGATCAATGCCGCTCGGGCGGCACGATCAGCACCGCATCCTCCGAGGCCCGGCCCGCCGCCGCCTCGCCCAGCCGCCGCGCCAGCCGGTCGGCGATGCCGACGCGGTAATGCTGGTGGTCCCAGTAGTGCGTCGCCTCGCGCGTGATGGGGCTCGGGATCATGAAGTCGGCGAGCACGGCGCCGGGGCGGCCGCGCGCCACCGCCTCCAGCGAGCGCCGGCAGGCGGCCCAGTGCAGCGCGTCCATCGAGCCCGGCGCCGGCAGGTGGGACTGGTGGTAGGGCACCAGGAACAGCAGCACCGCGGTATCGCGCGGCAGGGAAGCGAGCCGCTCGGCCAGCAGAGCGTGCTGCGGGAAATCGAAGGCGGGCGTGCCCTCCGGGGCGGGTGTCGGCGGCGACCGCACGAGGTTGGCGGCCGCGCGCGCAGCATCATACGACGCGTCGTTCGGCAGGAAGTCGGCATAGCCGTCCCGCCCGTAGCGCGACCGGCCGAAGCCCAGCATGGCCAGCGCCTGCTTGCCGGCTTCCTCGGCCGCGAAGGGGTTCAGGATCTCGGCATAGCCGCGCCAGAGGTTGCGCCCGTACATCCACTCCGGAAATGGCCGCGGCGTCAGGCGGCGGAGCGGCCCGCTCTCGCACCACACCACGTCGAGCCCGACCAGCACGTGCCGGACCTCCGCCCGGTCGCGCGCGAACAGCTCGAGCATGCGCATCTGCTCCCACGCCGTGCCCGCGTTGATCGAGAGATTGGCGAAGCGGCCGCCGAATACCTCCCCCAGCAGATCCGGGCGCAGCAGGCGGCTGGTCGAGGTGCCGATGACGACAGAATCGAAGCGGGGGTCGCGCGCCAGCATCGGGTAGGCGAAGCGCTGGTTGGTCGTGACCGTCTCGCGCGGCAGGGGCGGCGAGAGCGGCAACATCCCCCAGGGGTCGACCAGCGCGATGAAGGCGTAGGTGAAGACGAGCGGCGCCGCCGCGAAGGCCAGCAGCCGCGCCAGGAAGCGCGCCCAGGGCGCCGCGGGCTCAGAACTGGAAGTAGATGAATTCATTGGGCACCCGCCCGCCGACCAGCAGCAGCATCAGGAACAGTACGACACCGACCGCGGCGCCGACCCAGGGATGGGGGCGCAGGCGGTCGAGGGCGAAGACCTGCGACGCCGGGCCCAGCAGCGCCGCCGCGCAGCCGCCGAGCAGCGCGACCGTCTGCGTCGTGTCCATCGCGACCGCGCCGCGCGCCAGCGGCAGCGTGGCCATCGCCTCGAACATCCGGGCCGCGGTCGCGAAGTCCGGCGCGCGGAACAGCACCCAGCCCGCCATGACGAACAGCATGGTCAGCGCCCAGCCGAGCACCCATGGCATGCGCAGCCCCGCCCTGTGCCAGGCGGCGTTCACCGCCAGCGCCAGGCCGTGCAGCCCGCCCCAGGCCACGAAGGTCCAGGCCGCGCCGTGCCAGAGCCCCGCCAGCAGCATGGTCAGGACGACGTTCACGGCCTGCCGCGCCGCGCCGGACCTGTTCCCGCCGAGCGGCACATAGAGGTAGTCGCGCAGGAAGCGCGACAGCGTCATGTGCCAGCGCCGCCAGAACTCCCGGATCGAGGCGCTGCGGTAGGGCGCGTCGAAATTGGCCGGCAGCCGCAGCCCGAACATGAGCGCGAGCCCGAGCGCCATGTCCGAATAGCCCGAGAAGTCGAAATAGATCTGCAGCGTATAGGCGAGCGTGCCGAGCCAGGCGTCGGACGATGCCAGCGCCTGCCCCGCCGCCGCCGCGCGCCCGAAGGCTGCATCCGCCACGGGTGCGACCGTATCCGCGACGCCCACCTTCTTCACGAGCCCGATGGTGAAGAGCACGAAGCCGCGCGCGAGGGTCTCGGCCGTCTCCGGTCGGCGCGGCGGCTGCGCGAACTGCCAGATCACCTCGTTGTGGCGGACCAGCGGGCCCGCCACGAGCTGCGGGAAGAAGCACACGAACAGGAAGAAGTCGGACAGCGTGTAGACCTTGGCCTGCCCGCGCTTCAGGTCGACCAGGTAGGACACCTTCTGGAACACGTAGAAGGACACGCCGAGCGGCAGGATGATGCTCCATCCGTCATGCCGCCCGCCCAGCGCCCAGGCGACGTTGTCGGCGATGAAGTTGGCGTATTTCACCCAGGCCAGCACGCCGAGGTTCATCGCGATGCCGAGGCTGGCCCAGGGTCCCGAGGGCCGGCCCGCATGGGCGCGCGCGACCAGCCAGTTGGCGAGCGTCAGCCCGACCAGCAGCGGCACGAAGCGGATGTCCCAGAAGGCGTAGAAGGCCAGCGAGGCAAGGATCACCCACGCCTGCCGCGCGCCGCGCGTGGGCGCGAGGTACCAGCCCGCCAGCGCAAGCGGCAGCAGCCCGAGGACCAGCGCCTGGGAATTGAACAGCACCCTTCAGCGCCTGAGGCTGCGCCCGACGTGGCAGGGGCTCTGCCGCGCGAGATCCATGAGGTCGGGCGGCAGGGGCGCGAGGGCGCCCCGCTGCAGTCGCTCCCGTCCCTCGCGGGACCAGCGCGCCGGGGCGATGTCCGGGTCGGCGAAGGAGCCGCTGACCCGAACCGGGATATCGAGCGCGAGGAAATCCGTCGTCGCCCGCTCGCTGCCGATCAAGAGGTCGACCCGCCGGCGGTTCAGGTCGAAGGTCGCGAACCCGGCGATGGTGCCGGCGCCGGCGCGGATGCGCAGCGGCGCCGCCTCCCCCTGCCCGCCCCGGATGTCGACCGCGGCCAGCAGGCAGGAGATCCGCGTCCGCCCGCGGGAGGTCCGCAGCAGCGCGCGCAGGTCGGTCGAGGCCATCTCGATCACCTCGCGCGCGATGGTGCCGCCGGTCATGGCCGCGACGGCCGAGATTCGCGCGCCCTCGAGCGCGGCGGCGAGCGTGGCGCCCTCGGCGGCGACCTGCGCGTCGACGTCGATCGGGCCCTCGAGCGGGATCGCGTGCACGCCGAGCGCCGAGCGCAGCGCATCGAGGTCGGCATCGCGCATCCGGACCCCGACCGAGGCCGTGGCGCCCTCGCCCTGCGGCAGCATCTCGGCTTCGACCTCGACGCGCCCGCCGGACGTCGGCTCGAACGCCGCCGAGGCCGTGATGCGCCCCGGGGCGAGTTCGGCCGTCATGCGCGCATCGCGGCCGCTCAGCCGCGCATGCCCGAAGGCGGTGGCGGTGATCTCGGCGTTGATCTGAGGGTCGGGTGCCTCCGGCACGCGGAACGGCGGCCCGGCCGCCTCCGCGCGTCCTGCCAGCAGCGGGTCGAGGTCGAGCCGGTCGAGGTCGAGCCGCACCCTGACCGCGTCGGGCCGGCCCGCGCCGCCTTCCGCCAGTTCCAGCAGCGCAGCCCGGAACGCCACGCCATCCAGCGTCCCCGTCGCCTCGGTCAGGCGCCAGAGATCGCCGTCGCGGCTCGCCCGGCCGGTGAATTCCAGCGGCACCGTCGGCCCCTCCGCGACGCCCGCCATGGCAAGGACCGCGCGCGGCGTCGAGGCGGCGAAGGTGATGCGCCCGTCGAGCCCGTCCGCATTCAGCGGGTCGGTCGCGGTGCCCTCGAACAACAGCGCGGTATCCTCGGCGGTGGCGCGCAGCGTCACCGGCAGCGCGCCACCAGCGCGCAGCGCGTCGCGGCTGAACAGCGCGGCCTCGATCGCCACCGCGACGCCGTTGTAGCTGCCCGCGGCCGCGAGGGACGCGGGGCGGTCGGCGGGCGCGGCCGCGAGGCTCGCGGTGTCGATCCGGGTACGGAGCTCCGACCCGCCGGTGGTGCGGAAGACGATTTCGGCGTCGGTGACCCGCAACGCCGCGGGCATTGGCGGCGGGCCGGCGGGCGCGGCCGGCGGAGCCCCGGCGAACCGCCAGTTCGCGACCCGCCCCGGCGCGCGTTCCAGCAGCAGGGCGAAGCCCTCGGCGGCGACCTCCGCGAGCGCGACGTTCCCCCACAGCAGCGGCAGCGGGGCGATGGTGGCATCGAGCCGCCCGAGCCGTGCCATCACCGGATGGCTGCCGCCCTCGATGTTCGCGACGCGCGCGTCGCGCAGCGCGACGCGGGTGGGAAAGCCGGGCCGCACGCGCAGGCTGCCGATCGTCACCTCGCGCCCGAGCGCCGCCGAGGCCCGCGCCGCGGCGAAGGGGCCGAGTTCGACCTGCGGCAGCGTCAGCACCGCGCCGCCGCCCAGCAGCACGATGGCGCCGACCAGGCCGAGGAGGATCTTCGTGCGCCGACGCATGCGCGGGGCCGGTCCCGTTGTGGAGGGCGCTGCCTACACCAGACCGGCCGGGACGCGAAGCACCGCGCGGCGTCAGCTGGTCCCGGCCGCCAGCCCGGCGACGCGCGCCTGCAGGGCGGCGGCGATGGCTTCGGCGCGCCGGCGCGAACCCTCGCCCTCCGTCGAGATCTCGGCGACGCGGACCGGTTCGCCGAAGGTCACCCGCACCGGGTGGCGGCGCGGGAAACGCGCGTCGCGCGGCATCGCCTCGAAGGCGCCGGCGATGTGCGCAGGCACCACGGTCACCTCCGGCATGCCCTCCAGGACCAGGCCGATGCCGGGCAGGAAGCGTTGCAGCCGCCCATCGGGTGAACGCCAGGATTCCGGGAACCAGGCGAGGGCCTCGCCGCGCGCCAGCACGGCGCGCGCCATCGCGATGGCCTGCGCCGGGGCGCGCTCATCCACCGGGAACACCTGGAAGGTGCGTGCGAAGCCGCGCGCGGCGCGATTGACGAACAGCCGCTCGGCCGCCCCCGCCCACCAGAGCCGCCGGGCCGCGCCGAAGGGCAGCGCCGCCGCGAGCATGCCGGGGTCGAGGTCGCTCACATGGTTGGAGACGATCACGACCGGCCCCTGGCGCGGCACCCGCCCGGCGCCGGTGGCGCTGAGGCTGAACATCGCGCGCCCGATGCCACGCGCCAGCGCCCAGCCCGCGGCGCGCACCGGCCAGAGCAGCACGCCCGGCGGCGTGGTGGCGGCGGCGACCTCGGCGGCGAGGTCGGCCGGGCCACGGGCGGGCGGCGCCTCGCCCGGCCCGCCGGCGGCGCGCTCGAGCAGCGCGCGCACGCTCGCCATGCCGGCCATCTCCTCCTCGGTCAGGCGCAGGCCGGTGCGCTGCTCGATCTCGAGCGCCAGCGAGATCCATTCCAGGCTGTCGATGCCGAGGTCGAGCGCCGGGCTCGCAGCGGGCGAGAGCGGCTTGCCGGCGTAACGCGCCTTCAGGATGGCCCAGACCTCCGCCGCCCCGGGGCGGGCCAGCAGCGCGGCCTCCTCCTCCGTCAGCGGCGGGGCAGCCACGGCGCCGCGCCCGGCCAGCAGGTCGTCGTAGAGCGCCGGCAGGCGGAAGCGCTGCACCTTGCCTAGGCGCGTGCGCGGCAGGGCCTCCCGCGCCAGGACGAAGCCCGACAGGCGCTGGTAGGACGGCAGCCCCTTCGCCGCTTCCTGCAGCGCGATGCGCACCACGTCCTCGACGCGGAGACTCCCGCTCGCCTGCACCGCGGCGAGGTCGGGCAGCACGATCGCGACCAGCGCGCCGGCGCGCTCCAGCACCGCGACCTCCCGGATCGCGGGGCTGGCGCCATAGGCCGCCTCCACCTCCTCCGGCATCACGTTCTTGCCGCCGCCGAGGACGATCAGTTCCTTGCTGCGCCCGGTGACGTAGAGGAAGCCGTCGGTGTCGAGGCGCCCGAGGTCGCCGGTGCGGAACCAGCCATCGGAGGTGAAGGCGCCCGCATTCGCCTCGGGGTTGTCGCGGTAGCCCGTGAATACGTTGGGGCCGCGCAGCAGGATCTCGCCCACGCCGAGCGCGTCCGGCTCGTCGACGCGGACCTCCGTGCCGGCCGCGACCGGGCGTCCCTCGGAGCCCACGCGCTGCGCGGCCGGCGTATTGCCCGTGAACAGGGAGGCCGTCTCGGCCAGGCCGTAGCCGCTTGCGACCTGCCAGCCGAGCGCCTCCAGCGTCCAGGTCGCCTCGGCGTCCAGCTTCGCGCCACCGGAGACCATCAGCCGAAGGTCGGGGGCCATCTGCGCGTGCAGGCCGGCGAAGAGGCGGCGCCCGACATCGACCCCGCCCTTGCGCAGGCTGGTCGCCAGTTCGAGCAGCCCTGCGAAGACCGTGGCGGCGACGCGCCCGCGCGCCGCGACCTTGGCGCGCAGCCCGTCCAGCAGCGCGACATAGAGCCGCGGCACGCCGATCATCACGGTCGCGCGGCCGCCCTTGAGCGCCTGCACGATCTGCGGGCCGGTCACGCCTTCGGGCAGCACGATGGCGGCGCCACAGGCGATCGGCGTCATCAGCCCGATCAGCAGCGGATAGACGTGATGGAGCGGCAGCGGCAGCATCATGCGGTCGGACGGGCCAACCAGGCCCTGCGCCAGCACGCCCGTCAGGTTCGCGTGCAGCATCGCGTGCGTGAGCGCGAACAGCTTGGGCGCGCCGGTGGTGCCGGAGGTGGCCACAACCAGCGCCTCCTCATCCGGCGCGAGCGGCGGCAGGGGCCCGGGTTCCGATGCGCGCAGCGCGTGCCAGCCGGCCGTGGCCTGCGGTTCGTCGACCAGAACGACGCGCCGTCCCTCCTGCGCCGCCAGCCCTGCCGCATGCGCGGCCGAAGCGAAGACCCAGCGGCAGCCCGCCGCGGTCGCGATGCGCTCCGCGACGGCCGTCTCGGTCAGGTCGTCGATCGCGAGCGGCAGCGCGCCGGCGGCCGCGATGGCAAGGCGCACGACGATCCAGTGCGGCGAATTGGGCGCATGGAGCGCGACGGGCTCCCCGCGCGCCATGCCGGCGGCGAGCAGGCCGCTCGCCAGCAGGTGCGCTTCGCGCGCAAGGGCGGCGGCCGGCCAGGGCACCGCCGAACCGTCCTGCATGGTGAAGACGGCGGGCGCGTCGCCGCGCGCGGCGAGGGCCGCGATCAGCCGCGCGGGGGTCCAGCACTCGACCCCGATGCCGGGCGGCATGTCCATGGCCTATCTCCGCTTTGCCCTACGCTGCGAATTTCGGCACGCGGGGGCACGGAATCCATACCCTTTCGCCGGAGCGCGGCAGGGTGAAGGCAGGGCCGGAGAAGAATTCCTTCCCTTTCACGGTCGGGTGTCCTATATCCCCCGCGTCAGCTTTGTTCGGTCCGGCCGCGCTCTCCCTGCTCGTCAATGAGCGCCGAGCCCGCCGCCCGCTCCCTACAGAAGATTGATCCGACGCACGGCACCGTGCGGCGGGAGCTCCATGTTTAATCGGAATCCCACCATGTCCACCGGCACCATCAAGTGGTTCAACGCGACCAAGGGCTACGGCTTCATCCAGCCCGAGGACGGCAGCAAGGACGTCTTCGTCCACATCTCCGACGTCGAGCGCTCGGGCATCGGCACGCCGCAGGAAGGCGACAAGCTCGAGTTCGACCTCCAGAAGGGTCAGCAGGGCAAGATGTCCGCGACCAACCTGCGCCGGGCCTGATTTCGCCCGGCCCTGGCCGGCGGGACCCCGCCGGCCGGGCGCCATGACGAACGCGGCGCCATCCCGCATGGGGTGGCGGCGCCAAGCAAGAACGAGAATGACACACATCGATACCGACCTCCGCTGCCGGCGCGACGCGCCGGCACGCGCTTCATCCGGCGCCCTGCCCTCCGAGGCACCGCGCCCCCAGACGGGCCTCTCGCCCGCCGAAATCCGGCAGATCGTCCTGGACATCCTCGGATGACGGGGCGAAATCTTCGCCGACCCACGACACAGGACAGCAGAAAGTCACGATGCAAGGTTTGAAGCGCGACGACTTCAACTCCCGCCGCGAAGCCGCGGAAGCCGCCCGGAAGGCGATGATGGAGCGCTTCCGCGCCCAGCCCCGCCCCGACGACCCCGTGGTGCAGGAGCGGCTCGCCGCCCAGCGCGCGGTGGCCGATGCACGGGAGCAGCGGCGCGCCGAACGCGAGGCCGAGCGTGCCGCCAAGGCAGCGGCCGAGGCCGCCGAGGCCGCCCGCCTGGCCGCCGAGGAAGCCGCCCGCCGGGCCGAGGCCGAGCGCGAGGCCGCCGCGCAGGCGCTCCGCGACGCCGAGGCCGCCCGCGAGGCAGCCGAAGCGGCGATGGAGCAGGAAGAACGCGCGGCGATGCTCGACGCCGAGAAGAAGGCACGCGCCCTCGCGCTGGCCGCCGAGCAGAAGGCGTTGCGCGACGCCCGCTACGCCGCCCGCAAGGCGCGCCGGAAGTAGCGCGCCACCCGCCCGGGACCGGGCGGCCCGACCAAGCCCATCGACATCGCGGGCGCGCATGGCGCGCGGCCGCGTGACAGGAGCCGCCCATGGCGCAGCCGCAGCCCGCCGCCCAGATCGACGCCCCGAAGCCGGAGGCCTCGATCGAGGACGAGATCGCCTACCTGGCCAAGCGGCACCGCGTCTCGCCCGCCATCGTGCGCGAGATCATCCGCCGTTCCGGCGCGACCGAGCGCGTCGCGATCGAGCGCGAGATCGCAAAGGGCAAGGCGCGCCGCTGAGGCGAAGCCCGCTCGGATGACAGCGGAGGGGAGAAGGAAACTTCGCCCCCCGCACCTGCATCCGCCAGCCATCAAAACCCCGGCGGCCGCGCCAGCCCGTAATGCCCGCGCAGCGTCTCCGCCTCGTAGCCCGTGCGGAACAGGCCGCGCTGCTGCAGCAGCGGCACCACCTCGGCCACGAACACGTCGAGCATCGACGGCAGCACCGGCGGCATCAGGTTGAAGCCGTCGGCCGCGCCGTCGCGCACCCATTCCTCGATCAGGTCGGCGATGCGCTCGGGCGTGCCCGTCGTCACGTAGTGGCCGCGTGCGCCGGCCAGGTAGCCCAGCAATTGCCGCAGCGTGGGCTTCTCCCGCCGCACCAGGCCGATGATCACCTCGGTCCGGCTGCGCGCCGCCTCGACCGTGCCCGGGTCGGGGAAATCCTCGGGCGACAGCGGCCGGTCGAGCGGCAGGTACGAGAAATCATGCCCGCCGAAGCGCCCCGACAGCCGCGACCGCCCCACCTCGGGGTCGCTCAGGTCGTTCAACTCCCGCGACAGCCGCTCCGCCTCCGCCTCGGTCGCGCCGATGACGGGGCTCAGCCCCGGCAGCACCAGCACCTGCGACGGATCGCGGCCCTCGGCCGCCGCCAGCGCCTTCAGTTCCGCGTAGAAGGCCTGCGCCGTCGCCTTTTCCATTTGCGCGGTGAACACCGCTTCCGCATGGCGGGCGGCGAAGCGCTTGCCGGTCTCGGACGATCCCGCCTGCACGAAGACCGGCCTGCCCTGCGGGCTGCGCGGCAGATTCAGCGCGCCGGCCACCTGGTAGTGCGGCCCCCGGTGCCGCACCGGGCGGATCCGATCCACCCGCGCATAGAGCCCGCCTGCGCGGTCATCCACCACCGCGTCGTCGGCCCAGGAATCCCAAAGGCCGCGCACCACCTGCATGTATTCCTCGGCGCGCTCGTAGCGCTCGGCATGGCTGAGCTGCCCCGCACCGCCGTAATTCGCCGCCGCCGTCGCCAGCCACGACGTGACGATGTTCCAGCCCACCCGCCCGCCGCTGATGTGATCCAGCGAGGCGTATTGCCGCGCCAGGTTGTAGGGCTCGGTATAGGTGGTGGAGCAGGTCGCGATCAGCCCGATGCGGCTGGTCGCGCCCGCCAGCGCGGCCAACACCGTCACGGGCTCCAGCCACATGCGCGGCGCATGCGCGACATCGGCCGGCAGCGCCAGCTGGTCCGCGAGGAAGATCGAATCGAACAGCCCCGCCTCGGCGCGCCGCGCCATCTCGGCGTAGTAGCGGATGTCGGTCAGCGGCAGCGGGGACGCGTCCGGATGCCGCCATGCCGCCTCGTGATGCCCGCGCGCATGGATGAACAGGTTGAGGTGAATGGGCCCTCGCCCCGCCTGCGCCATGCCGTGCCGTCCTTCCCGCCGTTCCGTCCCGGCCGGCAGCCTATCAGCGGCGTCATGCGCGTCCATCCGCGCCCGGCTCGTCTCGCCCGGCCACCCATGGCATCCTGCCCCCCCAACGGAGACCCTCCATGGCCGAGACCAACCTGCAGATCCTCCTCGCCCGGCGCCCGGTCGGCGCCCCGGTGCCCGAGGATTTCGCGATCGTCGAGACGCCGTTGCCCGAACCGGGCGAAGGCCAGGTGCTCGTACGCGCGCGCTTCCTCTCGCTCGACCCCTACATGCGCGGCCGCATGGCGGACGTGAAATCCTACGCCAAGCCGGTGGCGCTGGGCGCCGTGATGGAAGGCCAGACGGCGGGCGAGGTCGTCGCCTCCCGCCATCCTGGCTTCGCGCCCGGTGACACGGTGCTGGGCGGCTTCGGCTGGCAGCGCTTCTCGATCGTCGGGCCGGAACGGCTGTTCAAGGTCCCGGCCACGGACCCGCCGCTCTCGGCCAGCCTCGGCGTGCTCGGCATGCCGGGCCTGACCGCCTGGACCGGGCTCGAGGACATCGGCCAGCCCAAGGCGGGCGAGACCGTGGTCGTCTCGGCGGCGTCCGGCGCCGTCGGCCAGGTCGCGGGGCAGATCGCGAAGATCCGCGGCTGCCGCGTGGTCGGCGTCGCGGGTGGCGCGAAGAAGTGCGACTTCGTGGTCAAGGAACTCGGCTTCGATGCCTGCCTCGACCATCACGGCGACCTCGACGCGCAGCTCGACGCCGCGGCGCCGGCCGGCATCGACGTCTATTGGGAGAATGTCGGCGGCAAGGTGCAGGCGGCGGTCTTCCCGCGCCTCAACGATTTCGGCCGCATGGTGATGTGCGGCATGATCGCGCAATACAACGAGGCCCCGGGCGCGGACGCCGCCGGGGCGCCGCCGGGCCCGAACCTCGGCCCCGTCGTGCGCAAGCGGCTGCGCATCCAGGGCTTCATCGTCTCGGACACCGGCTGGGCGCGCTACGGCACCTTCCGCGCGCAGATGGAAGGCTGGATCCGCGAAGGCCGCATGCGGTGGCGGGAGGACGTGGTGGACGGGCTTCGCCAGGCGCCGTCCGCCTTCATCGGCCTGCTGAAGGGCGCCAATTTCGGCAAGCTGGTGGTCCGGGTCGACTGATGCCCGACGGCCGAAGGCTTCACCTTCGGCCGCACGCCTTGGGCGTGAGGCGGTCGCGCGGAGGCTGGCATGGCATTGATGTCGCGCGCAGCCGCGACACCGGGCCCCATCGGGGCTTGCTTCGATGGGCGTCCGTCAACCCTGCGCGCTGAAGCGTCCGGCCGTGGTGCCGGCCGTATCCGACCATCGCTCGCCTGGCATCAGGCCGCTCAGCGATCGCATGTTCCCGCGACCGCGCCGGGGCGCTGCCGGTCGGCGCCGAGGGACGGCCGGCGGGGATGCGCGGGACCGCGCGTTGCCCGCCTGCCGGGCAGGCCTTCACGCCCGCCGGCGCCCAAGTTGCTGCGCGCCGTTCCGCACCTTCGCTCCGTCCCGAGACCCCGCGCGGACCGCCGCACGGAGTTGTGATCGCCGTGCCGATCGGCGCGCGGCGCGCCCAAAGCCGCCCGCTCGGCCATGACGGCCCCGGATCGCGGCGGCGCGACGCCTTCGGCGCCCTCCGATGGCTCTGGACAAGGGCTGGGGCCGCCCGGATAGGAGTGTGCTCATTCCTCCGCGTCGACCATGGACCAGCAGGCCCCGAGCGTTACCGACCTCCTGCCGCTGACGACCGACGACGCCGTGCGGCCGCAGGCCGGCTGGCGGCTGTCGGCCCTGCTCGTCGGCGCAATCCTGCTGCCCGCCATGATCCTCGGCGCCGCCTGCATGGGCGCGTGGCATGCGGCCTGGAAGGAGGCGGACCGCGAACTCGCCGTCGCCGTCGAGGCCGCGTCGGAATTCGCGCTGCGCGTGGTCGAGGGCCACGGGCGCCTCGCTGCACGGATCGCCGACACCCTTGCGGGGGAGGACGATGCCAGCCTCGGCGATGCCGCGGGGCCGCTGCGCGACGGCTTGCTCCGCTTCGTGGCCGACCTGCCCCTGGTGGCCGGCGTCGTCGTGACCGGCCAGGACGGGCGTGCGCTGGTGCATGCCGACCTCGGCGCCGGCGGAAGCGGCGCGGCGCCGGATCTCGCCGGCACGGACCTCGCGCCGGCCGGGCAGGGCATCCTGCTCGGCGGCGCGTTCCGGCCGGGCATCGATGCGCCGCCCGTCTTCGCCGTGGCGGCCTCGCGTGGCGATCAACGGGGCGTGGTCGCGATCCTGCTCGACAGCGCGCGCACGGGCCAGGCGCTGCGGCGCGTGCTCGGCAATGACGGGGATTCGGCCGCGCTGATCCGCACCGACGGGACCGTCATGGCACGATACCCGCCGTTGCAACGGCCCGCCCCCCGCCTCGGGCCGGAACAGCCGCTGATCGCGGCCCTCGCCGCCGGCGCTTCCTCCGGCCGCCTGGACGGCGAGACACCGCGTGACGGCCAGCCGGTCATCCTGCGCTTCCGCCGGCTGGAAGGGCATCCCTCCATCAGCATCACGGCGGCCCGGCCGCGGGCGGAGGTGGTCGCGCGCTGGCAGGCCGCCGTCCTGCCCATGCTGGCGATCGGCCTGCCGGCGATCCTGGTGCTGGGCGGCCTCGCCTGGCTCGTGCGCGGCAAGCAGCAGGCGCTCGAGACCGCGATGGACGGGCTCGAGCAGCGCGTGGCGGACCGCACCGCCTCCCTGCGGGAGGGGGAGGAGCGGCTGCGCCTCGCCGTCGCCGCCGGCCGCTTCGGCACCTGGGAGACCGACCTCGGCACCGGCCTGACCACCTGGTCGCCGCGTGCCCTGTCGATCTTCGGCCTCACGCCCGACCGCAGGGTGACCGCCGTCGAGGAATGGGGCGCGCGCATCCACCCGGACGAGCGCGTCCGCGTGCTGGAGGCCTGGGACCGCACGGTGTCCGGCCGAGCGCCCGCCTACCGGGAGGAATACCGCTTCCGGCGCGAGGACGGCGCCTGGCGCTGGCTCGAGAGCAGCGCGGCGGTGGTCCGGAGCGATGCCGCGACCGGCCGGCCGCTGCGCATCGCCGGCACGCTGCGCGACATCACCGAGCGCCGCGAGGCCGAGGAGCGGCGCGACCTGCTGATGCGGGAGGTCAATCACCGCGCGCGCAACACGCTGGCCATCGTGCAGGCCATCCTGCGGCTGACGCGCGCGACGGATCCGGCGACCTATGCGCGGCTGGTCGAGGGCCGCATCGCCGCGCTGGCACGGGCGCAGGCCCTGCTCGCGGCCGAGCGCTGGACGGGCGCGCCGCTGATGACGGTCCTGCGCGAGGAGCTGGCGCCCTTCGGCGCGGCCGATGACACCGCCGAGGACGGCCGTGGCCGCTTCGTCCTCTCGGGGCCGGCGCTCCGCCTTCAAGCCGAGACGGTGCAGCCGCTCGCCATGGTGTTCCACGAGCTGGCGACCAACGCCGCCAAGCATGGCGCGCTGAGACGGCCCGATGGGCGGCTCGAGGTGCAGTGGCATGTCGAGGAGGCCGCGGGGCTGCTCCGCATCCGCTGGACCGAGCGGGGCGGGCCGGCGCCGGGGCTGCCCAAGCACCGGGGCGTGGGCTCGCGCGTCATCGAGGCGACGATCGCGGGGCAACTCGGTGGCAGCATCGAGCGGCGCTGGCCGGATGAAGGCCTGGTCTGCGACATCGCGGTGCCGCTCGCCCGCATCCGCCCGGGCCAGGGCTGATCCGCGCGGCGGAGACGCCGGCGCAACCACGCCCCTCGGTCGAGCAGGCGCCACGGGACGCCGCGGCAGCCCTTGCGATGCAAGCGAGGCCGATCCGGCCCGCCGGGCGTGCCGGCGGCTGTCGGCAACGCTACTCCGCCGCGGCCGGCACCGCCGCCGGGGCGAAGCGCGGCGCCACCTCCTCCATGAACAGCCGGATCGACCGCGCCGCCACCGGCGCCGGCATGGGGCCGAGGCGGAAGGAACAGATCACGCCGCCGACGCCTGTCGCCTCCACCTCCGCGAGCCGGGCGGCGACCGTGGCCGGGGAGCCGGCGATGAGCGCGAGATCCGGGTTCACCCGCGCCGGCGGCACGGCTTCCTTCTTCATGATGATGCCCTGCTCGGCGTAGATGCGCTCGCGCAGCTTCTTGCGGTGCTCCTGCATCGCCTCGAAGGCGGGCAGGCCGATGCGGCGAGCCTCCTCGTCCGTCTCGGCCACCACGACGTTGCGCCAGACCCAGCTCTCGTCCAGGCAGCGGGCGACGTGGTGGGCGTCGAAGCCCGCTTCGGCCATGGTCGCGCGATAGGCCGCGAGGCGCTTCGCCGTGACCTCGTTCGACTGCACGTTCATCAGGAAGGGCAGGCCGCGCCGCGCCAGGTGCAGCGCGCCGTCCTCCGACGACGCCGCGCGGATCAGGTAGGGATGGGGCTTCGTGAAGGGGGTCGGCCGCAGCCGCGGCACGTTGAGCTGCCAGAAGCGACCCTCGTGCCGGAAGCCCTCCGGGCTGGTCCAGGCCTTGAGCATGATGCCCTCGGCTTCCTCGTAGCGCTCGAGCGCCTCCTCGTGCGGGATGCCGTAGCCCTGGTATTCGTAAACGTTGTAGGCGGTGCCGCGGCCGAGGCCGACGATGACGCGCCCGCGCCCGAGGTTGTCGAGCAGCGACATCTGCTCCGCAAGCCGCATCGGGTGATGGAGCGAGACCTGCGCGACCGCGAAGCCCACCTTGATGCGCGTCGTCGCCGCCAGGATCGCGGCCGCGAAGGTGACCGGGTCCACATAGGCGCAATTGCCGTCGAAATGGTGCTCGGCCAGCCAGATCACCTCGACACCGAGCTCGTCGCAGAGCTTCGCCTCGGCCACGCAGTCGGCGATGACGTCGGCGTCGCGCTCTGGGTCGCGGCTTTCGGGGAACAGGAAGTTGCTGAAGCGCAGCATCCGGCAGTCTCCGCGGTAGGCGACGCTAGCCTGCCCGCCTGTCGGGGGCAGCGCAACTGCCCGCGGCGGCCTCCCATGCCCGCCTCCGCCGCGGGGGCGGGGCGTCTCACGTTGACAGAATCGTGAAAGCATCCCGCCGGCAGGCGACAGGAGCCCTGTGCGATGTCAGGCAGCGTTACGCTGATCAACGGCCAGCCTTCCCGGAAACTGGAGGCGGTCGTGACGACCCGCATGGCGCAGGCCTTCGGAGCGGCGGATCTCTCTGGCGTCCGCCCCGCCGGCGCCGGCAGGGCCGGCACCTCGGCGCAGGCCTATGTCACCGGCAACGACGTGTTCGTCATCGGGCGCCATGGCCCCAACAGCGCCGGCGGACAGGCACTCGCGGCGCATGAGGCGGTCCACGTCGTCCAGCAGCAGGGATCCGCCTGGCGCTGAGCGCCCGCGCGGCGCGCACCCCGTCACCTTGCGCTGTGCCGGCCTGCCGGGGCAGGCTTCCCGATCCGCCAGGAGGGCACGCCCATGACCCGTCGCCGCATCCTTCTGACCGGGGCGCTCGCCCTGCCAGCCTTGGGCGCCCGCGCCCAGGACCGGCCCATCCAGCTCTACGTGGGCTTCGCGCCGGGCGGGAACATCGACCTCGCCGCGCGCATGGCGGCCCCCTTCCTCGAGAAGCATCTCGGCGGCGGCGCGCAGATCATCGTGGTCAACAAGCCCGGCGCCGGCGGGATGCTGATGCTGAACGAGGTCGCCGCGGCGGCGCCGGACGGGCGGAGCGCGGCCGTCGTCTCCTTCCCCGCGCTGGTCACGGCGCTCCATGACAACACGCCGCGCTACCGCGTCGAGAGCTTCGCCTATGTCGGCCTGCTGACGGACGAGCCCTATACGGTCTTCGTCGGCAACGGCACGCCCTACCGGTCGCTGCGCGACCTGGTGGAAGCGGCGCGCGCCAGGCCCGAGGAGATCAACTTCGCCGGCGCCGGCGTCGGCAGCGCGCCGCATCTCGCGCTGATGGCGATCGAGCGCGCCGCCGGCGTGCGCTTCACCTGGGTGCCGACGCAGGGCGCGGGCCAGGCGCTGCAACTGGTCCATGGCGGCCATGTCGCGGGCTCCATCTCGACCGTCAGCCTGACGGTGCGCGGCCACATCCAGGGCGCGCACCGCGTCATCGCCATCATGGAACGCGAGCGCTGGGACAAGGCACCGGACCTGCCGACCGGCATCGAGCAGGGCGTGGATGTCGCCGCCGGGTCCGCCCGCGGCTTCGCCCTGCCGGCCGCGACACCCGCCCCGATCCTGGCACGATGGGAGGAGGCGGTGCGCCGCACGGCGGCCGACCCGGAGTTCCGCGCGCTGGCGGAACGCGACTTCCTGGTCGTGCGGCACATGGACCGCGCGGCGATGACGCGCTTCGTCGAGGACCAGGCGCGCGCCTATGGGGAGATCTGGCGCACCAGCCCCTGGCGGCGCTGACCCGTCATACCAATTGCACGAAGGTCTTACCTTCGTGCCCCTCAAGCGCCGGGCATCATACCAGGCGGCCGACGGTGAATCCTTCGGCCGTCGGATATCAAGCCTTGCCGGACGCGAGCCGCAGCACCCGCCCGTCCACGGCGAAGCGCCCCCAGCCCTGGTGGTGCAGCGTCTTCGCGTCCCGCCGCGCGGGGTCGATCCAGGCGCGCAGCACCTCGAGCACGAACAGGCCATGCGCGTTCACGAGCCGCGTATCCACCACGCGGCATTCGAGGTTGGCGAAGCAATCCTCGATCAGCGGCGGCGCCACCTCCCGCGCCGGCCGCGTCGAAAGGCCGAAGCGCGCGAACTTGTCGGTGTCGCGGCCCGAGCAGTTGCCGATGGCGACGACCTTGCGCGCCATCGCCGCCGGCGGGACGGCCACGACGCATTCGCGCGTCGCGCGCAGCGCCGCGAAGGAATGGTTGCGGTCGCTGACGACGCAGGCGAGGCGGGGCGGCGTGAACTCCACCATCATGTGCCAGGACATCGTCATGACGTTCGGCCGGCCGCGCCGGGACGTCGCGAGCAACACGACCGGCCCCGGCTCGATCAGCTGGTAGACCCGTCCCATCGCCAGGGGGCGCATCGGTGCTACCCCGCGAAGCGCGCGAATTCGCGGGCGAGGTCCTCGTAGATCGCGCGCTTGAATGCGACGGCGAGACCGGGCAGGTCGCCGAGCGGCGCCCAGCGCCAGGCGTCGAATTCCGGATGCGGGTCGAGGTCGAGGCGGATGTCGCGGTCGGCGCCGGTGAAGCGCAGCGCGAACCATTTCTGCCGCTGCCCGCGATACTTCCCGCCGAGCGCCTTGCCCACCAGGTGCCCGGGCAGGTCGTAGGTCAGCCAGCGCGGATGCTCGGCCAGGATCTCGGCGCGCGCGGTGCCGATCTCCTCCTCCAGTTCGCGGAAGACGGCGACGGCCGGGTCCTCGCCCTCGTCCATGCCGCCCTGCGGCAACTGCCAGCCGCCGGGCGCGCCCTCGGCGTTGGGCAGGTCGGCGCGACGGGCCACGAGCACGAGCCCGCCCGGGTTGAACAGCACGGCGCCGACATTGGCGCGATAGGGCAGGCCGGTCATCGCGCGACGGCCGGGCGGATCGGCGCGGCCTCGGGCGCGACGCCCTCGGGCCGACGGATCATCGCCGACACGGGTGCCAGCACGAGGCCGCGGTCATCGAGCCCCGCGGCCCAGGCGGCGAGGCGTTCCACCACCACGGGGGACGCCGCGCCGGCAAGGCCGAGCGCGCCGCCGCGGTCGCGCGCGATCCGTTCGAGCTCGGCCAGGCGGCGGTCGATCTCGCCCCCCGTCCCGGCCGGTTCGTCAAGGAGGACATCGACGCTGCGGCCCCAGGCACGGGCCGGCGGCGGCGCGCCGGGGCGCGGGTCGAGGTAGAGCAGCCCGCGGCCGAGCAGCACCTCCTGCACCGGGCCGATGCTGCCCTCCAGCGCCGCGAAGCGTTCGCCGCGCATGCCACCCACTGCGCCGATCGCGCCGACGTAGCCCTGCGCGCGGGACAGCGCCCAGTCGAGCAGGTCGAGGTTCTCGGCCATCGGCCGCCCGGTCAGCAGAGCGCGGTCGCCGGGGTCGTTGAGCGGATAGCCGGCGGGCTCCATCGGGATCGAGATCAGCGTCTCCATGCCGCGTTCCCGCGCGCGCTCGGCCGCCTGGGCGGGACGCGCCGCATAGGGGGACAGGGCCAGGGCGACCTGCGGCGGCAGGCGACGGATCGCTTCCTCGGTCTGCGTCGCGCTGAGGCCGATGTCGGCCACCACGACGGCGACGCGCGGGCGGCTGTCACGGCGGTCGAAGTCCCGGCCGTAGGCGCGGATCGATGTGCGGCCCTCCGGACCGAGGCGCGGCACCATGCCATGGCGCGTGGTCTCGAGCAGGGCGGGGTCGGGCGGGGGGATCCGGCGGGCTGCTTCGCGACGTGGGGCGGCGGGGGTGGGCAGCGGCGGCGGTTCGGGCGCGGCCGGCGGGGGGGCCGCGGCGACGACTGGCGCCGGCGCCGCGGGGGGCGGCGGGGCCGCAACGGGCGCCGCCGCGGGCGGGTCCAGCGTCGGCGCGGATGGTGTTGCGTTCGCGTCGCGGGCAGGCTCGGCAGGCACCGGTATCCCAGGCGGACCGCCGGGCACCGATGCCCCCGGCCCCGCCCCGGCCGCCAGGGCCGGGTCCGGCAACGGCGGCGTTGCCGCGGCCAGCGTCGCAGCGCCGGGCGGCCCCATCCGATGCAGCCAGACGGCGGTGCCGCCGGCCCCGGCGAGAACCACCGCCCAGAACAGGCCGAGCGCCCGCCAGCCGGGCACGCGCATGGCCCGCCCGCCGCGCGCGGTCAGCGCGCCGCGCGGCGCTGGGGCGTCGGCGCCGCGGCGATGCCGCGCAGCAGCGACAGCGCCTGCTGCAGCTGGTGGTCGGTCTCGGGCTTGGTCGGGTCGAAGGCGGCTGCGCCCTCGGCCGGCATGCGCTGCACGCGTTCGACAAGGCCCGCCGGCAGGTTCAGGGGCGGCGGCGGGGGCGGCGGCGCGGCCTGCTGCTGGCCGCCGCCATTGTCGTTGCGCAGCGCACGGCGGAGGTTGGCTTCCCGGTCGCGCCGCGCCGCGGCCTGCTGGCCGGGTTCCTCGCGCGTGGCCAGCACCTCGATGTCGGGCTCGATGCCGGTCGCCTGGATGGAGCGGCCCGACGGCGTGTAGTAGCGCGCCGTGGTCAGGCGGATGGCGCCGTTGCCCGGGATGGGCATGACCGTCTGCACGCTGCCCTTCCCGAAGGACTTCACGCCCATGACGATGGCGCGGCGATGGTCCTGCAGCGCGCCGGCCACGATCTCGCTGGCCGAGGCCGAGCCGCCATTGATCAGCACCACCATGGGCAGGCCCTGGGCGATGTCGCCGGCGCGCGCGTTCCAGCGCTGCGCGTCCTCCTGCCGCCGGGCGCGGGTGCTCACGATCTCCCCCTGGTCGAGGAAGTCGTCGGAGACCTGCACCGACTGGTCGAGCAGCCCGCCAGGGTTGTTGCGCAGGTCGAGGATCAGCCCGCGCAGGTTGGTGCCAGCCTGGCTGCGGATCTGCTGCATCGCGCGACGCAGCCCGGCCTCGGTCTGCTCGTTGAAGGAGGTGAGGCGGATGTAGCCGATGTCGCCGCCCTCGACGCGGAAGCGCACCACCTGCGGGCGGATGACGTCGCGCGTGATGGACAGCTCGATCGGCCGTTCGGCGCCCTCGCGGCGGATCGTGATGCGGATGGCGGTGCCGCGTTCGCCGCGCATCTGCTCGACCGCTTCCTGCAGTGACAGGCCCTGCACGGAATTGCCGTTGAGGTGCGTGATCAGGTCGCCCGGCCGCACGCCGGCGCGCGCCGCGGGCGTCTCGTCGATCGGGGAGATGACCTTGATGTAGCCGCCTTCCTGCGTGACCTCGATGCCGAGGCCGCCGAACTCGCCGCGCGTCTGCACCTGCATGTCGCGGTACATCCGCGGGTTCATGTAGGAGGAATGCGGGTCGAGCCCGGTCAGCATGCCCTGGATCGCGTTCTCGATCGCGTCGCGGTCGTTCACGGGCTCGACGTATTCGGCCCGGATGCGCTCGAACACGTCGCCGAACAGGTTCAGCAGCCGATAGGTCTCCGCCCGGCTGCCTTCCTGCGCCCACGCCGCCACGAAGGGTCCGGCCACCACGCCTGCCGCGAAGGCCGCGCCCACCGCCGCGAAGGTCACGCCTTTGCGCCGCATACCCATTCCTTCCTTCCGCATCGGCCGATGGCGGTGCCGCCGGCCGTCCGCTGCCATCCTAGAGCGCATCGCCCCCGGGCGTGCAGCCCGAAACCGACATGAAACAGAGGCGTTACCGGCAAGCGCGCCCGCCGGCCGGGTGCCGCAGGAACGGATGGGCCGTGCCGCCCGCCGTCCTAGCCCGCGCCATCCGCCGCCTGGCCGAGCCAGGGCCGCGGATCGAGCGGCTGCCCGTCCCGCCGCAACTCAAGGTAGAGGCGCCCGCGCTCCCCTTCCCCGCGCCCCATCACGCCCACCGGTTCCCCGGCCAGGAGCCGCCTTCCCGAATCGGCATCCAGCCGCCCAAGACCGGCCAGCACGACATGGTGCCCGTCCGTGCATTCGACAATCAGCAGGAGGCCATAACTTCGGAAAGGACCGCTGAACACGGCACGCCCCGTGCACGGGCTGACCACCCGTGCGCCCGCCGGGGCCGAGATGGTCTGCCCGCGCGCCGGGCCGCCTTCCGCCGAGGCCCCGAAGGTGCGGACCAGCCGGCCCGTCACCGGCGCGACGCGCGCGCCGCCCGGCGCACCGGCCAGGGCGGCGGGCTCCGGCGCCGGGGGCGGGGTCGGAATCGGCCGGCCGGCGCGCCGCGCGGCCCTCTCGCGTGCGGCCTCGGCGGCGGCTTCCCGCGCGCGCTCGCGCTCCAGCCGGTCGAGCATCTGGGCGATGTCGGCGGCGCGGGCCAGCGCTTCCTGGGCGCGGCGCGCGGCATCGCGGCCGGCCTCGCGCGCCTCGCTCTCGCGCTGGCGGGTGGCGGCGATCTCGTCGTCGAGCGCCCGGGCGGCGGAGAGCGCCTCCTCCCGCGCCGCGGCGACCAGCGCGGCCTCGGCGGCGGCGACGCGCGCGCGCCGGGCGGCTTCCTCCTCGGCCGCGTGCAGCGCCTCGATGTCGCGCCGGATCCGGTTCGCCAGGCCCTGCAGCACGAGCACCCCGCGCAGCGCCTGTTCGGGTGGCAGCGGCACGGCGAGCAGCGTCTCGGCCGGCCAGAGCGACAGGCGCCGCATCGCCGGCATGATCGGCGCCAGGGTCGCGGCGCGGCGCTCGGCCTCCGCGCGCGCGGCGGCGGCGGCGGCGAGCGCCTGCTGCTCGCGGTCCTGCGCCGCTTCCAGCACCTGTTCCGCGCGGCGGACACGTTCGGCCATGGCGACCCGCTGGCGCGCCAGACCGCGCTCCAGGCTGGCGGCCTCCTCGGCCAGGCGCTCGGCCTCGGCGGCGGCGGCGCGCTCGGCCTCGGCCGTGCGGCGGGCGTCGCGGACCGCCTCCTGCGTCGGCTGGGCGGCGGCGGGCGGCGCGGCCAGCAGGCCGAGCAATATCGCGCACCCGGCCGCGGAGAGAACCCGCACCGGTGAAGGCCGCCTCGAATGCCGAAATGTCGCCAGCCTCGCGATCGCCACCCCCGGCTGCGCCGACTCCGGACGGGATGCCCGCGCGCCGGATGGCTTTAGCAGGCGCGGCGGATGGGCGGAACGAGGGGGGCGATGCCCCCGCGCGGCCTGGCATCGACGCAGGTTGCGCCCGGGAGGGCCTGCGCCCTCCCGGCGGCGCGTCAGGCTTCCTCGAGCCGCGCCGTCACCTTCGGCGGCGACATCGGCAGCGCGTAGAACCGCGTGCCGAGCGCATCGTGCACCGCATTCGCGATGGCGGCGAGCGGCGGCACGATCGGCGCCTCCCCCACCCCGCGCACGCCCTGCGGGTGCTTGGGGTTCGGGATCTCGATGACCAGCGCCTCGATCATCGGCACGTCGGAGCAGACCGGCATGCGGTAGTCGAGGAAGGAGGCGTTATCGACGCGGCCCTTGGCGTCGTAGAGGTATTCCTCCGACAGCGCCCAGCCGATCCCCTGCACCACGCCGCCCTGGATCTGGCCCTCGACATAGCCCGGATGCAGCGCACGGCCGACATCCTGTGCCGCCGTGTAGCGGATGACCCGGATGATGCCGAGCTCGACATCGACCTCCACGTCCACGCAATGGGTCGCGAAGCCGGGGTCGGCGCCGGTGGTGTTGAGCTGCACCTGCGTGCCGATCGGGCCGCCCATCTCGTTCGCCTTGGCGGCGAGTTCCTTGAGCGACAATGGCGGGAACTTGCCGGCATTGTCGCCGGCCGGCAGCGCCATGCCGTCGTCCCACTTCACGGCCTCGGCGTCGATGTTCCAGATCTTCGCCGCGCGCTCCTTGAGCTGGCCGATCACCTTCTCGGTGGAGGCGGTCGCGACCATGGCGGACGCGAAGGTGACGCGGCTGCCGCCCGTCAGGTTCGAGAAGCCGATCGTCTGCGTGTCGCCGATCATGACGTTCACGCGGGCATGGTCGATGCCGAGCAGCTCGGCGACGACATTCGCGATGGAGGCGCGGCTGCCCCCGACATCGGGGTGACCCGTGGTGACGAGCACGTTGCCGTCCTCGGTGATGTTCACCTGGACGGAGGATTCGCCGCCGGCATTGTACCAGAAGCCCGAGGCCACGCCGCGGCCGCGCTTGACGCCGGGTGCCGGGTTCTTGTCGAGCGGCGCCTTGTAGTGCGGGTGGTGCTTGATGGCCTCCACCGTCTCCTTGAAGGTCACGGCGCCGAAGACCGGGCCGTAGATCGCCTTGTCGCCCGGCTTGGCACTGTTCTTCAGCCGCATGTCCAGCGGGTCGAGGCCGAGGGCCTCGGCGATCTCGTCCAGCACGCATTCGGCCGCGAAGGCGCCGTGCGGCGCGCCTGGCGCGCGATAGGCCGCGACCTTGGAGCGGTTCGACACCACGTCGTAGCCGACCGAGAGCACGTTCGGGATGGCGTAGGCCGCGAAGGAACAGCCGACCGGCCCGCGCAGCGGAGACCCCGGCAGCGCGCCCGCCTGCAGGTAGAAGGTGCCCTGTGCGGCGACCAGCGTGCCGTCCTTCTTGGCGCCGATCTTGACGGTCATGCGCGAGCCCGGCGCCGGGCCGGTCGCGCGCTGCACCTCCTCGCGCGTCATCACCATCTTCACCGGGCGGCCCGACTTCTTGGACAGCATGACCGCGACGGGCTCGAGGTAGATGATCGTCTTGGCGCCGAAGCCGCCGCCGATCTCGGCCGGGATCGCGCGGATGTTGCTCTGCGGGATGCCCGTGAGCAGCGAGGTCATGGCGCGCACCATGAACTGGCCCTGGGAGGAGGACCAGATCGTCACGCGCCCGTCCGCCGCGTAGGAGACGGTGCAGGATTGCGGCTCGATGTGGCCCTGGTGCACCGGGCGGGTCGTGAAGGTGCGCTCGACGACGAGGTCGGCCTCGGCGAAGCCCTTCTCGATGTCGCCGGCCTTCAGCACCATGGTGCCGGCGATGTTCGACGGCTTGCCCTCGAACTGGTTCCATTCGTGCAGGATCGGCGCGTCGGGCCTGATCGCGTCCTCGATTTCGATGACGTGGGGCAGGACCTCGTAGTCCACCTCGATCAGGGCACAGGCCTGCGCGGCCACTTCCTCGTTGATCGCGGCGACGGCGGCGATGGGGTGGCCGTGGAACAGCGCCTTCTCCCGCGCCATCACGTTGCGGCACATCCAGCGCATGTCCTGGATGCCGAGCATGACGGACTTGTCGAGCGGGAACTCGACGATGTCCTTCGCCGTGACCACCGCCTTCACGCCGGGCAGCGCCTCGGCCTTGCTGGTGTCGATGCCACGGATGCGGGCATGGGCGTGCGGGCTGCGCAGCACCTTGCCCCAGACCATGCCCGGCATGTTGTAGTCGGAGCTGTACTGCGCCCGGCCGGTCACCTTGTCGGCGCCGTCGGGACGGATCGTGCGGGCGCCGATCCACTTGTTCGACATGTCGTTCATCAGGCGGCGCTCCTCATCTCGGCGGCGGTCTCGAGCACGGCGCGGACGATCTTGTCGTAGCCGGTGCAGCGGCAGAGGTTGCCGGCCAGGCCGAAGCGCACGTCCTCCTCCGTCGGATCGGGGTTCTTCTCGAGCAGCGACTTCGCCGCGATCAGCACGCCCGGCGTGCAGATGCCGCATTGCAGCGCCGCCATCTCGAGGAACTTCTGCTGCAGCGGGTGCAGGTGGTCGCCCTGGGCCATGCCCTCGATGGTGCCGATCTCGGCGCCCTCGGCTTCCACCGCGAGCATCAGGCAGGCGCAGACCAGCCGGCCGTCCACGGTGATGGAGCAGGCGCCGCAATCGCCCGTGCCGCAGCCTTCCTTGGTGCCGGTCAGGCCGAGCGGCCCGCGCAGCGCATCGAGCATCGAGGCGGCGGGGTCGCTGAGGAACTCGACCGGCTCCCCGTTGATCGTGGTCGTGACGTGCATCTTGGTCATGGGCTCAGTTCCCCCCGGCGCGCTGGGCGGCGATGGCAGCGGCGCGCTTCAGCAGCACACCCGCCACCTTGGTGCGGTAGACGATGGTGCCGCGCTTGTCGTTGATGGGCTTGCAGGCCGCGCGGCAGGCGGCGGCAGCGGCTTCCAGCGCCGCGTCGTCGAGGCGCGAGCCGATCAGCGCCTTCGCCGCGTCCTCGACCAGCAGCACGGTCGGCGCCACGGCGCCGAGGCCGACGCGCGCGGCCTTCACGATGCCGCCCTCCAGCGTCAGGCTGATGCCGAGGCCGACGACCGCGATGTCCATCTCGGTGCGCGGGATCATGCGGAGATAGGCATCCCCCGACCCCTTCGACCGCGCCGGCAGGGTGAAGGACACCACGATCTCGCCCGGCGCCAGGTTGGTGCGGCCCGGCCCGGCGGGCACGGCCTCGACCGGCATCTCGCGCCGCCCGCCGGGCCCCTGGACCGTGACGACGGCGCCGGCGGCGACCATGGCGGGAACGCTGTCCCCGGCCGGGGATCCATTGCAGAGGTTGCCGCCCGGCGAGGCCCGGCCCTGCACCTGCTTCGAGCCGATCAGGTTGATCGCCTCCAGCACGCCGGGCCATGCCTTCCCGAAGGTCGGATGCTCGGCCAGCACGACGCCCGGCACCGCGGCGCCGATGCGGAAGGCGCCGCCGCCGAGGTCGTCCACCGCCGTCATCGCGCCGATCTTCTTGATGTCGATGATCGTGCCCGGCTTCACCGCGCCGTTGCGCATCTGCACCAGCAGGTCGGTGCCGCCGGCGAGGATCCGCGCCGCGCCGGCTGCGGCGGCGAAGGCGCCGACGGCTTCCTCCAGCGTGCGGGGTGCCAGGTATCGGATGTCTGTCATGCTGCTTCCCATCCCCGATGGCCCCGTTGGGTCGGGGCATGCGGCCCGCGGCCGGGCCGGTCGGTTGTGTCGAAGTCCCAAGGCTAAGGCGTGGCGCGCCGGCGCGATAGCCCCCGGCGCCGCCCGGTCATTCCGGGCGGAGCATGGAACGGCCCGTCATCGCCGCCGGCTGCGGCACACGGAGCAGCGCCAGCAGCGTCGGCGCGACGTCTCCCAGCCGCCCATCGGCCAGCGCCGCCCCCGCCGGGCCGCCGAGCAGGATCGCCGGCACCGGGTTGGTCGTATGGGCGGTGTGCGGGCCGCCGGTGGCGGGGTCCTTCATCATCTCGGCATTGCCGTGGTCGGCGGTGACCAGCAGCGCGCCGCCGGCCGCGCGGATCGCGGCCACGATGCGGCCGAGCCCGGCATCCACCGCCTCCACCGCGCGGCGGGCGGCGTCGAGGATGCCGCTATGGCCCACCATGTCGGCATTGGCGTAGTTCAGCACGATCAGGTCGTAGGTGCCGGACGCGATGGCGGCGACGGCTTTTTCCGTCAGCTCGGGCGCCGACATCTCGGGCTGCAGGTCGTAGGTCGCGACCTTGGGGGAGGCGACCATGATGCGGTCCTCACCCGGGAAGGGCGTCTCCTCGCCGCCGTTCAGGAAGTAGGTGACGTGCGGGTACTTCTCGGTCTCCGCCATGCGCAGCTGCTTCAGCCCCGCCTCCGCGACGACCTCGCCCAGGATGCCGGCCATGGATTGCAGCGCGAAGAGCGTCGCCAGGTGCGCGTTCAGCGCCGCACTGTATTCGGTCATGCCGGCGGCGGCGGCGAAGCGGATGGTCCGCGCGCGGGCGAAGCCGTCGAAGCCGGGGTCGAGGAAGGCGGTCAGGATCTGCCGCACCCGGTCGGCGCGGAAGTTGAAGCAGAGCAGCCCGTCGCCGTCCTTCATGCCCGCGAAGCCGTCGATGACGGTGGCGGGGACGAACTCGTCGGTCTTGCCGGCGGCATGCGCGGCGGCGACGGCGGCCGCGGCCGCCGCGGCGCGCGCGCCCTCGCCGCGCGACATGGCGTCGTAGGCCGCCTGCACGCGCTCCCAGCGGTTGTCGCGGTCCATCGCGAAGTAGCGGCCGATCACGGTCGCGACCGCCACCCCGGGCAGGCCGGCGATGCCGGCCTCGAACTTCGCCAGGAAGTCGGGCGCTGCCGTGGGCGCGGTGTCCCGCCCGTCGGTGAAGGCATGGATCGCGACCGGCACGCCGGCATCGGACAGGATGCGCGCCAGCGCCACGGCGTGGTCCTGGTGCGAATGCACGCCGCCCGGCGAGAGCAGCCCCATCAGGTGGCAGGTCCCGCCCGAGGCCCGGAGCGCGTCGATCAGGCCCGTGAGCGCCGGCAGCCGCGCGATCGAGCCATCCGCGATGGCGGCGCCGATCCGGGGCAGGTCCTGCATCACCACGCGGCCGGCGCCGATGTTGAGGTGCCCGACCTCCGAATTGCCCATCTGCCCGTCCGGCAGCCCGACATCGGCGCCCGAGGTGCGGAGCAAGGCATGCGGGCAGGACGCCCAGAGATCATCGAAGGCCGGCGTGCGCGCGGCGGCCACGGCGTTGTCCGCCGGGTCCTCGCGCCGGCCCCAGCCGTCGAGGATGACGAGCATCACGGGGCGCGGGCGGCTGGCGGACATGGCGGCTTCCTCATGTTCGGGGGCGGCTTACCCCCCGGCCCGCTCCGCCCGCAAGGCCGCGAGGTCGGCGCGCAGCGCCCGGATCTCCCGCAGCACCGCCTCCTGGTCCGCGTGGGCGGCGGCGGTCGCGGCCTCGCCGGCCTCCCGCGCCGCCTTCGCATCGGCGCTCTCGCGTTCCGCGCGGAGCGTCTGGATGCTGTCCACGATCACGCCGATGAACAGGTTCAGCACGACGAAGGTGGCCAGCAGGATGAAGGGCACGAAGAACATCCAGGCGAGCGGCTGGTGTTCCAGGATCGGGCGGACATTCGCCTCGGACCAGCTCTCCAGCGTCATCATCTGGAACAGCGTGTAGAGGCTCGATCCAAGCGTGCCGAAGCGGTCGGGCAAGAGGTCGCCGTAGAGCTTCGTCGCCATCACGGCGAAGACGTAGAAGATCAGCGCCATCAGCAGCACGATCGAGCCCATGCCGGGCAGCGCGTGCAGCATCGCCTCCACCACGTGCCGCAGCGACGGGATGACGCTGACCATGCGCAGCACGCGCAGCACCCGGAGCGCGCGCAGCACCGCGAGCGGCCCGGTCGCCGGCATCCAGGCGATGCCGACCACGATGAGGTCGAAGATGCCCCAGGGGTCGCGGAAGAAGCGGCCGCGGAAGGCGTAGATCCGCAGCGCGAGCTCAGCCGTGAAGGCCCAGAGCAGCGCGGTGTCGAGCGCGGTCAGAAGGCCGCCCCACGCCGCCATGACGCTGCCCGAGGTCTCGAGCCCGAGCGTCACGGCGTTCACCAGGATCAGCGCGATCACCGCGCGCTGGAACGGCGCGGCGGCGACGAAGCGGGCGCAGCGGGCACGCAGTGTGCCCGTCATGTCCTCAGGCAGCAGCGTCTCCGGCACGATGATCCCCCGATCCCCTGGCGGGCGGGCAGGTAGCCACGCCCTGCGGCAGGTTCAAGGCAGGCGGGCGTTCAGCCGAGGATCAGCGCCGGCACGCCGAAGACATGGCGGTGCGCGTGCAGGAACCCGGCCCAGAGCACGAGCCCGGCCAGGGGCGCGATCCAGCCGATCTCCCGCAGGTCAAGCCGGTTCCGCCCGGCCAGGATCGCGCCGAAGGGCAGGATGGACGAGGCGGCCGCGAAGCCCGCCCAACCATCCCCATGCCGCCTGGCCATCTTGGCGTCGATCGAGGGCATGCCGGCCAGCGCGGTGACGAGAAAGGCGCCGAAGAACACGATCGCCGCGCTGTCGCCATTGCCGACGACGTGAACCGCCGCCCAGATCGCGAAGGACCAGAGCATGGGGTGGCGCGTGACGCGCTGGATGCCGCGCGGCCCGGCCGCGATCAGCCGCGCGCCCCCCATCGCGGTCGGGTTGCCGATCAGCGAGCAGGCGAACAGCACGAAGGCCGGCAGCATCAGCACGGCCAGGACCCAGCGCAGCCAGGCGGGTGCGAACCACAGCGGCGTGGTCTCCGCGCCCTGCCAGGCCTGCACCAGCAGCGCGATGGCGGCGACCGAAGCGACCGAGAAGGCGATGGTGAACCCGGTCTCGCCCAGCCGCGCCACGACGGCCCCGCGCAGCGCCGTGCCCGAGACACCGACATGGACGAAGACCCAGAGGAGGGCGGCGAGGACCAACAGGATCATGGCGGGAGTGTCGCCGCGCGGGGGGCGGCGCGTCCAGTGCGGCGGTCCATGCGTTGCGCGGGAAGATCGTGGGGAGGAGAAGCTCCGCCGATTCGGGACCCCACGACCGTTGCGACGCAACGCCGCGGGACCCCAAGCCTTCCTTCTTCGGCACCTGGCACCCGTCCCCGCAGGTCGGGCGCCGGGTGCCAAAGAAGGTTGGGGGGGCCGGGGAGGAGAAGTTCCCCTCTCCCCCTCCGCCTCAAGGTCGCCAGGCGCGATGATACGGATGGTTCTGCCGGATCGCCTGCGCCCGGTAGAGTTGCTCGGCCAGCATCCCGCGCACCAGGAAATGCGGCCAGGTCATGGGGCCCAGGGCCATGCGGTGCCCGGCTCGGGCGGTCACCGCCGGGTCGAGACCCTCGGCGCCGCCGATCAGGAAGCAGGGCGTGCGCCCGGACGCCTCCCAGCGCGCGAGCAGGCCCGCGAAGCCTTCGCTGTCCGGCGCCTCGCCGCCGAGGTCGAGCGCCACCGCCAGCGCGTCGGGCGGCAATGCGGCCAGCAGGCCGGCGCCTTCCCGCCGGCGGATCTCCGCGGCCGAGCCGCGCGCCTCGGGCACCTCGGTCACCTCGGGCGGCGGGCGCAGGCGCGCGGCGTAGTGCGCGTAGAGCGCCGCCTCAGGCCCCGTCTTCATCCGCCCGACCGCAAGGATCCTAACCGGGCGCGGCGTCGGAGGCCCCCGGGCTGTCCGGGCCCCACATGCGCTCGATGCGATACAGCTCGCGCGCCTCGGGCCGGAACAAGTGGATCACGAGGTCGCCGGCGTCGATCAGCACCCAGTCCGGCGAGGCCTGGATCGAATCGCGCCGCAACTGCAGCCCCGCCTTGCCGAGCGCCTCGTCGAGATGCGTCGCCATGGCCTGGAGCTGCCGCTCCACCAGGCCGGTCGCGATGATCAGGCGGTCGGCGTAGTCGGCGCGGCCCGTGACATCCAGCAGCACGATGTTCTCGGCCTTGTCGTCCTCGAGCGAGGCCATCGCCGCGGCGACGAGCTGGGACAGGCGGTCGGGCGAGAGCTTTTCCCGCTTGCGGCCGCGCGCGGGGCGCGGCGCGGCGGGGGCCTTGGCGGCCGCCGCCTTCGCCCTGTGCGCAGCCTTGGCCTTCGGCGGCGCCTTGGCCTTCGGCGGAGACGCGGCCTTCGCAGGCGCCTTGGCAGGCGCCTTGGCACCCGACGGCACAGCCGCCTTGGGCACCGCGCGGGCCTTGGGGGCCGAGGACTTCACTGTGGCCGGGGCCTTGGCCTTCGCCGGCGCCTTGGTCCCGGCCTTCGCCGCAGCCTTGGCCGGCGCAGGCGCCTTCGGCGCGGCTGCGGCCCTGGGCTTTGCCGGTGCCGCGGGCCTGGCGGTCGCGCCCCGACGCGCAGCGGCCTTCGGCGCCTTGGCCGCGGGCTTCGCCGCGCCGGCAGCCGCGGCCTTGCTGGCCGGCGCCTTCAGCGGCTCCGCCACGGCCGCCTTCGGCGCAGCCCGTTTCGGCTTCCCGGGCGCGGCCTTCGTCGCGGCGGGTTTCGTCTCGGTGGTCTTCGGCGTGCGGGCTATGGCCCCCTCCTCTCGCCCGTGTCGTCCTCCGCCCGCGCCCTTCTGATGGCGGTGGCGGATGCGGCGTGCTCCCGCGCCGGAACCAAGCACCAAGGCGCGTGCGGCGCAAATCCTTCCTCGAGGAGCGCCCCCGGCGCGCGCCGATGGGGACGCAACACGCACGCCGCCTGCCCGGCCAGCGCCCGGCGCGTCCAACCCGGCCGCGGCAGGACCGCGAGCGCCGTCCCCCGCGCGATCCGCCGCCAGTCCTGCCACCGCGGCAGCTGCACGAGGTTGTCTGCGCCGATCACGAGCGTGAAGCGCACGCGGGGAAAGCGCCCGTGCAGCAGCCGCAGCGTATCGGCCGTGTAGCGCGTGCCGAGCGCGCGCTCGATGTCGGTCGCGATGACGCGCCGCCCGTCCGCGATCCGTCGGGCCGACGCCAGCCGTTCCGCCAGCGGCGCCATGCCGCGTGCCGGCTTGAGCGGATTGCCGGGCGAGACCATCAGCCAGACCTGGTCGAGCCCGAGCGCCCGCCGCGCCATGCGCGCGACATGCAGGTGCCCCGCATGCGCCGGGTTGAACGACCCGCCGAGCAACCCGACCCGCACCCTCCGCCGGTCGCCGAAGCGCCCCGGCGTCACCGCGTGCGGACGCTCACGCTGACCGGCTGCGCCGCGAGCCCCTCGTAGCGCACCGTGTAGGTGCGCCCGGGCTCGAGCGGCAGCGTCGGCGAATAGCCGGCGACCGAGATCACCTGCCCCGCCTCCAGCCGCCGTCCGGCGCGCGCAAGATCCTCGATGAGGAAGGCCACGACATTCAGCGGGTGGCCGAGCGCCGCGGTGCCGGGCGCGCGCGCGCGTTCCTGCCCGCGGTCGTCCACCATCGTCACCGTCATGTTCGCCAGCCGGTCGGCGAAGGCCTGCGTTGCCTCGACCGGAACCGGCATACCAACCACGCCGAGCCGTGCGCCGACGTTGATCGCCAGCAGGTTCGGCCCGTCGAAGCCGCCGGAGAGAACGAGGTCCGGCAATTCGATGTAGGGCATGACGGCGTCGAGGTGGCGCAGGATCGCGACATGGTCCCGCCCCGCCTGGTTGATGCCGGCGTCGCGCACGCGCACCAGGAAGTCGCTCTCGATGATCGGCACCGCGCCGAAGCGCGCCGGCACCTCGGCGCCGTCGGCAAGGCTGACGCTGCTGCGCAGCAGCACCCCGCGCAGCGGCTGGTTCACCCCGAAGCGGGCCTGCACCGGCGCGCTGGTCAGCCCGACCTTGTAGCCGACCGGCGGCCCCCAGTGCGGCACGAGCATCGCGACCAGCCGGTCCTGCGCGCAGAGCCCGTCGGCCAGGGTGGCCATGCTCGTTAGTGCCGGGCTCGGCCGGTTCTCGAGCAGGTTCTCGGCCAGGGCGCGGACCGCGGCCTCGTCCGGGCAGGCGGCCTCCGCCGTGAGGGGCAGCGCCGCCAGGGCGGCAAGCAGCATCCTGCGCATGGGTCGTTCCTCCGCGTGGGTGGCGATGCTACCGGCACCGCCCCGGAGCGGGAAAGCGGTTCTCGGGGATCGTTCGCGACCGCGCCTGCGGGCGCAGCCTGGCGCCCGGCGCCGGCCGTCGCGAACGGTCGCTCAGCGGAAGGTGACGCCGACCGCGCCGAGCCCCGGGACCGAGAGGCGCCAGGTCTCCCCCGCGCGCGGCGGCACCGGGACAGGCGCGGCCAGCAGCGCGACATGCTCGCCCGGCCGGAGCGGCCGGCCGGCCGCCGCGAGGTCACGGCCGAGTTCGGCCACCAGCGTCGCCGGCGGCGCCGCGAGGCCGAGCGCCGGCAGGCTCGCGAGCACGCTGCCATCCGATTGCAGAACCGCCTCGGCGGCGAGCGCCGCGGGGTCCGCGACCGCCGTCTCCGGCCCGACCACGCCGAGCCTGAGCCCGAGATTGCCTGCGATGCGCGCCGCCCTGCCCGGCGCCGGCACCAGCGCGAGGTCGAGCAGCGCGAGGTAGGGATGCGCCGCCGCGATCCGCCTGTCCTCACCCATGCGGAGCAGCAGGCCCGGCGCCACCGCCGGCCGGGCGGCGTAGCCGGCCTCGATGACGGCGCCCGTCCGGGCGCGCAGCGTCGCGAAGACCAGCGCGCCCTGCATCGGCGGCATCGCCTCGGCGGCCAGCGCATGGCCGACCACGTCGCCCCAGGGCTGCGCGAGCGTCGCGACCAGGCGGTCCTGCGCGCAGCGGGCATCGGCCTCGGTCAGGTCCGGGAAGGGCGGCGGCACCCGGCGCTCCAGCACCGCCATGGCGAAGCGCGCGACGGCCGGCACGTCCGGGCAGGCGGCAGCGGCGGGCCCCGCCGCCAGCAACCCCGAGAGCGCCAGCGCCGCGCGCCTCACGGCCGCGTCTGCCCGGTGCCGAGCACCTTATAGCGATAGGTGCAGAGCTGCTCGAGCCCAACCGGCCCGCGCGCATGCAGCCGGCCGGTCGCGATGCCGATCTCGGCGCCGAAGCCGAACTCGCCCCCGTCGCAGAACTGCGTCGAGGCATTCCACATGCCGACTGCGGAATCGAGGCCGTCGAGGAAGGCGCGCGCCGCGGCCTCGTCCTGCGTGATGATCGCCTCGGTATGCTCCGACCCGTAGCGGCGGATATGCGCGAGCGCGTCCTCGAGCCCGTTCACCACCTTCACCGAGAGGACGGCGTCGAGCCATTCGGTGGCGAAGTCGGCCTCGGAAGCGGCCGGAAGGTCCGCCACGATGGCGCGCGCGCGCGGGTCGGCGCGGAACCCGCAGCCGAGCGCGCGCAGGTCCGCGACCAGCAGCGGCAGCAGGTCCGGCGCGATGGCGGCGTCGACGAGCAGCGTCTCGGTCGCGCCGCAGATGCCGGTGCGGCGCATCTTGGCATTCGCCACGATGGACCGCGCCATGGCCGGGTCGGCGGCGGCGTGGACATAGGTGTGGCAGAGGCCCTCGGCATGGGCGAGGACGGGCACGCGGGCGTCCTCCAGCACGCGCGTGACCAGCCCCTTGCCGCCGCGCGGCACGATCAGGTCGATCAGGCCAGAGGCGCGCAGCATGGCGCCGACATAGGCGCGGTCGGGGGTGGCCGCGACCTGCACCGCGGCCTCCGGCAGGCCGGCGGCGCGCAGGCCCTCGGCCAGGCAGGCATGGATCGCGGCGGCGCTGCGCGTGCTCTCGGAGCCGCCGCGCAGGATCACCGCGTTGCCGGACTTGAGGCAGAGCGCGGCGGCATCGGCCGTCACGTTCGGGCGGCTCTCGAAGATCATGCCGATGACGCCGAGCGGCTGCGCGATGCGGCGGATGACGAGCCCGTTCGGCCGCGTCCATTCCGCCAGCACGCGGCCGACCGGATCGGGCAGCGCGGCGACATCCTCGAGGCCCTGCGCCATCGCGTCGATGCGCGCGGGGGTCAGCGTCAGGCGGTCGCGGTAGGCCGGGGTCAGGCCGGTGGCGGCGTCGAGGTCGGCGGCATTGGCGGCGAGCAGCGCATCCGACCGGACGCGCAGCGCGGCGGCGGCGGCGATCAGGGCAGCGTTCTTCACCGGGGTCGGGGCGCGCGCGACGGTGCCGGCGGCCGCACGGGCGGCCTCAGCGGCGGTTTCGAGAAGCCGGGCGGCGTCCTGGGCGATGGCGTTCATGCCGCAGACTTAATGCCGCGGGGGTCCGAAAGAAAAGGGCGGGGAAGGAGAACCTCCCCCGCTCCCCCTCCCTTCTTTTCTTTGGCCTTTGGGAACCGGCCAGTGGGCCAGTGCCCGAGTCTCAGAGAAGGAGGGGGGATCGGGGGGAGTTCACCTCCCTCCGACCTTCAGCCCCGCAAACCGGATGATCCCGTCCGCGTTCGGCTGGAACCCCTCCACCCCGGCCCGCAGGCCCCAGAACCAGCGATGGTTGTAGAGGATGAGATGCGGCCGGTCGGCCAGCCAGCGTTGCGCCGCCAGCCGGTACTGGGCGCGCCGCGCCGCGGGGTCGGTGCTGGCGCGCGCGGCGGCCAGCGCGGCGTCGACCTCGGGGTTCGCGTATTTTCCCCAGTTCAGGAAGCCGTCGCTCGCCAGCCAGATGGCGATGTTGCCGTCCGGGTCGGGGCGGCCGGACCAGATGACGATGGCGGCGTCGTAGTCCCCGCGCCGGGTGGCGGCGACCAGCGTGCTGCTCTCCAGCGTCTCGAGCCGGATGTCGAAGCCGCCCTCGGCCGCCATGGCCTGGATGATCTGCGCGACCTGGCCCTCCACCGGGCTGTTCGTGACCTTGAGCGTGAAGGCGAAGCGGTCGTGCCCGGCCTCCCGCAGCAGGGCGCGGGCACGGGCGGGGTCGCGCGGCGGCGCGGGCAGGTCGGCGAAGTGGTAGGGCGTGCCCGGCGCCTCGGGCTGGTTGTTCGGCACGAACAGCCCTTCCAGCGCCACCTGGTTGATCACGGCGCGGTCGATGCTGAGTTCCAGCGCCTGCCGCACGCGCGGGTCGCGCAGCGCGCCGGTCGCGGTGTTGATGGCCATCGTCTGGTAGGCGAGCGCGGTCGAATCCACCACCTGCAGCCGTGCGTCGCGCCGCGCCTCGGCGACATCCGAGGGCGACAGCCGCTCGATGATGTCGAGCTGCCCCGCGCGCAGGTTCAGCAGCCGCACCGTGCCGTCCGGGATGGGCTGGAACACCAGGCGCTCGGCGTGGATCTCGGCCGCGTTCCAGTAGCCGGGGAAGCGCTCCATCTCGATCCGGTCCTGGGCCACGCGGCGGGTCAGGCGGAAGGGACCGGAGCAGACCGGCTCCTCGCGGATGCGCTCCCCAAGCCGTGCGAGCGCCGTCGGCGACATCATCATGCCCGCGCGGTCGGCCAGCACCGAGAGCAGCGGCGCATAGGGCGCGGAGAGGCGGATCACCACGGTCGCGGGGTCCGGCGTCTCGATCGCGCGGATCGGGCGGAGTTCGCCCCGCCGGCGCGATTCGGGGGCCGAGCGGTAGCGTTCGAGGTTGGCGCGCACCGCTTCCGCATCGAGCGGCGTGCCGTCGTGGAACCGCACGCCGGCGCGCAGCGACAGCGTCAGCGAAAGCCCGTCCGGCGCCCACGCCCATCGTGTCGCGAGTTCCGGGCGGAAGGCCAGGTCCGGACCGACATCCACGAGCTTGTCGCAGAGCGCCGAGAAGACCACGCGCTCGACGAAGGATCCGCTCGCGGCGGGATCCAGCACGTTGGGATCGGAGCCGATGCCGATGCGAAGCGTCTGAGCGCCGGCCGGCGCGGCAAGCAGGGCGACGGCGACGAAGGCGGCGATGCGGCGCATGGGCGTGCTCCTTCCCGGAGGAGTGACGATGCTGCGCCGCGTGTCCGGCCGAGGCAACCCGGTGCGCCTGCCGCGCCGTGCCGGCCCAGGGCCGGCACGGGCGAGGATCAGTCGATGCGGATGCCGCTCTCGCGGATCAGCGGGCCCCACTTCTCGCGTTCGGCCGCCCAGGCGCGGGCCATCTCCTCGGGCGTGGTCGGCATCGGCTCCAGGCCGTTGCGGTTCAGGATCTCGGTGACGCCCGGGTCGCGCAGCGCCGTCGTCACGGCCTGGTTCAGCTTCGCGATCGCCGGCTGCGGCGTGCCCGCAGGCGCGACGATGGCGTACCAGGACGGCACGTCGTAGCCGGGCAGGCCGCTCTCGGCGACGGTCGGCACGTCGGGCAGCAGGCGCGAGCGGTTCGCCGTCGGCACGGCCAGCGCGCGCACGCGGCCTTCCCGCACCTGCGGCAGGACGGAGGGGGCGGTCGGGAAGCCGTAGTCGAGGCGGCCCGAGACGAGGTCGGTCACGACCAGCCCGCCGCCGCGATAGGACACGCCGATCGTGTCGATGCCCGCCATCTTCGCGAACAGCAGCCCGGCGAGCTGCGGCGCGCTGCCGATGCCGCTGTGGCCCCAGGAGAGCTCGCCCGGCTTCGACTTCGCCGCGGCGATGACATCCGCCGCGCTGCGCCAGGGCCGGTCCGCCGGCGTGACCATGATGTTGAACAGGTCGACCGCGATCGAGACCGGCACCAGGTCGCGCGCGGGGTCGATCGGCAGGCGCATGATCATCGGGCTGATCACCAGCGCGCCGAGCGTGGCGAGCAGGATGGTGTGCCCGTCCGGCGCGCTGCGCGCCACGATCTCGGAGGCAAGGTTGCTGCCGGCGCCGGGGCGGTTCTCCACCACCACGGGCTGGCCGAGGACCTCGCTCATCTTGCCCATCATGGCGCGGGCGGAGATGTCGGTGGCGCCGCCCGGCGTGAAGCCGACGACGAGGCGCACGGGGCGGTTCGGGAAGCCCTCCTGCGCGAGTGCGGGGCGCGCGAGCGGCGCGGCCGCCGCGGCAACGAGGAGCGATCGGCGGAGCAGGCGGTGGTTTCCGTCCCGGGTGAAGGTCATCTGCGTGGCCTCATGGCTGTTTGGCGCCGGGTGGCGCGGGCGGCGCGAAACTCGCACATGCAAGGGCGCCTCGCAAAGATGTGTGGCCGCGCGCCATTCGCGGTCCCGATCGGCATCATTCGCGCAGTCCCTTGGGGGCCGCCGCGTCACCTTCCCACGTGATCGAACGAAGAGGTGGTCAGGACGCTTCCGCCCCCCCGCACACCACAGGAAGGAACCGCATCATCCTCCGCATCGCCACCGCCGTGGCGTTCGCCGCCCTGGTCCATACGGGTGCCCAGGCGAACGAATGGCTGATCGGATCCGGCTCGGTCGTCGTCGGCAGCGGCGACAACCAGTCGGTCTCCGCGACCACGCCGCGCGAGACGCTCACGCTCTCCCCCGCCCGCGTGACGGGCAGCGGCGAGAACCTCTCGGTCGAGCTCCTGACGCCGCCGGCCCACCAGCCGGCGCGCTACATCGCGGTGATCGAGGGTTCGGGCGAGAACCTCTCGGTTCGCCACATCCCCGTGCCGCGCGGCTGACGCGTCGGCCTACAGCAGGACGAGGTCGTCCCGGTGGATGATCTCGTCCCGCCCGCGCCAGCCGAGCAGCGCTTCGAGTTCCTCGCTGCGATGGCCGGCGATCAGGCGCGCGGCGTCGGCATCGTAGGCCGACAGGCCGCGCGCCAGTTCGCGTCCCGCTTCGTCCCGCACGCTCAGCGGGTCGCCGCGCGCGAAGTCGCCCACGACGGCGCGAACGCCCGCCGGCAGCAGGGATGACCCGCGCGCCAGCGCCCGAGCCGCGCCCGCATCGACCGTGAGCACGCCGAGCGGAGCCAGGCTGCCGGCGATCCAGCGCTTGCGCGCGGTGCGGCCCTCGGGCGCGGGCAGGAACCAGGTGCAGCGCGCGCCATCCGCCATGGCCGTGAGCGGGTTGTCCCGCTTGCCGAGCGCGATCGCCATGGCCGAGCCCGCCCCGGTCGCGATGCGCGCGGCGATGAGCTTCGTGCGCATGCCGCCCGAGGAATAGCCGGGCGGCGGCTCGCCCCCCATGGCCATGACCTCGTCCGTCAGCCGCTCGACCACCGGGATGTGCACGGCCGCGGGGTCCTTGCGCGGGTCGGCCGTGTAGAGGCCATCGATGTCGGACAGCAGCACCAGCGCATCGGCGCTGATCATCTCGGCGACGCGCGCGGCGAGGCGGTCGTTGTCGCCGAAGCGGATCTCGGCGGTGGCCACGGTGTCGTTCTCGTTGATGACAGGCACGCAGCCGAGCCCGAGCAGCGTCGAGACGGTCGCGCGCGCATTGAGGTAGCGGCGCCGGTCCTCGGAATCCTCGAGCGTCAGCAGCAGCTGCGCGGCGTTCATGCCATGCGAGGCGAGCGCATCCTGCCAGGCGCCGGCCAGGCGGATCTGGCCGACCGCTGCGGCTGCCTGCTTTTCCTCGAGCCGCAAGGCGCGGCGCGTCAGGCCGAGGGCGCGGCGGGCGAGCGAAATCGCGCCCGAGGAGACGACGACGACTTCGGCGCCGCGGGCGCGCAGCGCCGCGATGTCCGCCGCCACCGAGGCGAGCCAGGCGGCGCGCGGCGCGGCCGTCGCCTCGTCCACCACGAGAGCGGAGCCGATCTTGACGACGATGCGCTTCGCCTGCGCGAGGGAAGATGCGGACATGGCCGGCGGCTCTAGCATGCCGCGCGGCGAAGGTTCAGTCCCCGCGTCGCTGGGCCGCGATCGTGTCGGCCAGGACGCGCAGCGCCTCAGGCACCCCCTGCCCCGTCGCGCCGCTCAGGACCATCACCGGCCGGCCGCAGGCGCGTTCGAGCGCCTTGACACGGGAGGCACGGGCCTGCGCCGTCATGGCGTCGAGCTTGTTCAGCGCGACGACCTCGGGCTTCTCCGCGAGGCCATGGCCATAGCCCGCGAGTTCGCGCCGGATGGTGCGGTAGGCCTTGGCGGGGTCCGCCTGGGTGCCGTCGACCAGATGCAGCAGCACCGCGCAGCGCTCGACATGGCCCAGGAAGCGGTCGCCGAGGCCCGCCCCTTCGTGCGCGCCCTCGATCAGGCCGGGGATGTCGGCGAGGACGAATTCCTCGGTTGCGTTGAGCCGCACCACGCCGAGCTGCGGATGGAGCGTGGTGAAGGGGTAGTCGGCGATCTTCGGCTTGGCCGCCGAGACGGCTGCCAGGAAGGTGGACTTGCCCGCATTGGGCAGGCCGACCAGGCCGGCATCGGCGATGAGCTTCAGGCGGAGCCAGATCCAGCGTTCGTCCCCCGGCCAGCCCTTGTCGGCGCGGCGCGGGGCACGATTCGTGCTCGTCTTGAAGTGGGCGTTGCCGTGCCCGCCGTCGCCACCCTTCGCGATGACGACGCGCTTGCCGGGGGCGTCGAGGTCGGCGAGCAGCGTTTCCTTGTCGTCGGCCAGGATCTGCGTGCCGACCGGGACCTTGAGGACCACGTCGTCGGATCCGGCGCCGGTTCGGTCGGCGCCGGCGCCGTTGCCGCCCTTGCGCGCCTTGAAATGCTGCGCGTAGCGGTAGTCGATCAGGGTGTTCAGGCCCTCGACCGCTTCGGCGATCACGTCGCCGCCCTTGCCGCCGTTGCCTCCGTCGGGGCCGCCGAACTCGATATATTTCTCACGGCGGAAGGCGATGACGCCATCGCCGCCGTCGCCGGCCTTCACCCAGACCTTGGCCTCGTCGAGGAATTTCATGGTTCAGGGTGCCCTGGAACGAAAACGGGGGCCTCGCGGCCCCCGCCCACGCATCGCGATCAGGCGATCCGTTACTCGGCGGCCTGCGCGTCCGGCACGACCGTCACGTGGACGCGGCCTTCTGCACGGCGGCGGAAGGTGACGCGGCCATCCACCTTGGCATGCAGGCTGTGCTGGCGGCCGGCATAGACGTTGTCGCCCGGGATCATCTTCGTGCCGCGCTGGGTCACGATGATGGAGCCTGCGTTCACGGTCTGCCCGCCGAAGAGCTTCACGCCGAGGCGCTTGCCCGCGCTGTCGCGGCCGTTGCGGGACGAGCCGCCTGCCTTCTTGTGTGCCATGGCTTGTGTCCTTCTCCGCTCAGGCGGCGGTGATGGAGGCGATCTTCAGCACCGTCTGGTGCTGCCGATGGCCGTTCTTGCGCCGGCTGTTCTGGCGGCGGCGCTTCTTGAAGATGAGGACCTTGTCGCCGCGGGACTGCTTGACGACCGTTGCGGTCACGGAGGCGCCCGGCACGGTCGGCGCGCCGACCGTAAGGCCCGCTTCGCCGCCCAGAAGCAGCACGTCGTGGAAGGTCACGGTTGCCCCGGGCTCGGCTTCGAGCTTCTCGACGGTGAGCACGGCGTCAGGCGTGACGCGGTACTGCTTGCCGCCGGTGCGGATCACTGCATAGGTCATGGGTCGCCCCGGAACGCGTTCAAACTGGCGGAGGTTTCCGGGCTTCCACCCGAATACAACCGTCGGCGGCACCGAGGTGCCACCGTGGGAGGCGGGCGTATAGCGCCGTCGGCGGGCGCGCGTCAACGGTCGGGGGCGTTGCGCGGCGCGGGAAGGGCGATTATACGGCGGGTCCCCTCGACCGGGGTTCTCTTTCGGCCGTCGCAGGATGGCCGCGCGCGGAGAGGTGCCGGAGTGGTCGAACGGGTCGGTCTCGAAAACCGAAGTACGGGCAACTGTACCGTGGGTTCGAATCCCACCCTCTCCGCCAGTTCCCATACGAGCCGTGCTCGCCGCCAGACCGGCGACCCCGCTGAGTCGCAGGTTTCCTGGGCTTTCCGGGGCGGACCTGTTGACTGGCCCGGCGCGGAGACGCCCGAGAATCGCTCTCCGGAGGCCAATTCTCTCCGGACCTCCTGACTTGGCCGATTTGGTACGGAACTCAAAAAACTTGGTCTGAGGCCGGTTTCAGTGCGGTCGGTACTTAGCCCGGTTCGAACCCCACTCGGCCGAAATCCGTACTTCGAGAGCGAACACTTCGGTACGCTTCCGCTGAACTTCGGCACGTTCCCGGGAATTCAGATTCCACGGTCACTACCCCTGAGTTGAACGGTGCATCTGCCTGGTGCCACGACGCGCATGCCGGCCGGTCGAACGGCACAAGCAAGCGCCAGAGTTCCGGGAAGGCCGCAGCCGTCAGCGCACGCTTACGATACTGGAGCTGGAGCAATCACTGATATCCAGGTTTGTTCGCTTTTTGTCATCATCATCGATGTTGGCGACTGCATGCCGCTATCGCCGACTGAGCAGCCAAGCCGTTAGCTGGCGCAGCCAACCAAGGTCAGAACCCACCAAGGCGGCGAAGGTCCGCAGAGCGTCGACGTGGCCTACTAGGAAGCTCCAAGCGGCTTCGCCTAAGGCCGTAACGGCCGCCATCGCTTGCACCCCTGCCCCGGTCGCCGCCAAGCCGTCGCCCACGACGGTCAGGAGGCCCGCAACCACTGCAAATTTAACGACCTTACCGGCCCCAGCCAGCATGCGCTTAAGGAGCAGGGATGCAGCGTGGTTCGACCGCGCGGGCCGCTCGCCCTTGCCGACGTTGGAGGCTGCCTGTTCCGCCAGTTGCCGCGCGACCGGACCAAAGACGACTGGGGTGTCGCGGATGGCCTGCGCCACTTCCTTGATCGACTGGTTCAGGCGATCCTGATCTTTGGGCGTCGCACGATACCGCTCCGCCGCCTCGACCATGGCTGAGCCGGTCGGCGTCGACATAATTAGTGTCCCGTGCAAATGGTGCAGGGACGCCAAGCCGCTCGGGACACTGCCGGGCAGGGGTGGGCGGTCGCCGGCCACGATCTCCCGATCGCCCTGGGCGGCCGCGTTCTCAAGGAAGACACCCTCGATGTAGAGGCGCGGGATCGGCGCCGGCACGGCGTTGACCGCGTCGGAGTATCGAATCAGGGCGTGAAGAAGGGCCTGATGTCCGTTGGTGCCCTCCAGCTGCAAGATCAGCTCGGCCGTCTGCTCGCGCAGCGCCGATAGCAGAGCGCCGTCAGGGGCCGCAGCGCCGTCCCAATCGACCAGATCGATCCGTGCCTGATCCGTTCGGTCGAAGAGCGGACCTGACGGTTCGGGGGGAATGGTGGCGAGGATGTCCTCAAAGCTAGAGACGCGTCCGTCCGGTTCTTCCTCGTCTTCCACGGGAGGCTGCCCGTCACCGGGTTCGTCCTCGGGGTCGTCCCGTTCAGGTTCGTAGTCGCCGGGCTTCTCGGTAGGCGCCCAGTCGAATATCCCGTCGTGCTGCACGCGCTCGACGGCCTCATCGATAAGCTCCTGATCCTCTTCTGAGAAGTTGCTGCCGATCTCGTCGGCGGCGTCATATGGCCCGCCCCAAATCCAGATGTAGCCGCCCTCGGCAGTTTCGTAGGGTGTGCGGTGGGCGGGGTCTTCAAAATTCTCGAAGAACCAGTCGACCATCGCCTGGATGCGAGCCTCCCGGTCTGAGGCGGCAACGTCCGGGTCCGACACCCCGAACTCGAAATTTTCCAGCAGCGTATGTCGACCGACATCCGTCTGCTGATTATTGTAAGTGCCCACTGGGTATTCCCAGACGGTCCAGTTCAGGTTCCCCAGCTCTGAATGCTCGACTACCGCCACATGGGTGACCTCGGCACCCATGCCGCGCTCCTCGTTGCCAACCTCGTCCCAGTCCAACTCGTCGGGATCGACTGTGTAAACGGTGCCATTTTCCGCATGCCGGATGCGGGCGACCCCGCTGACATCAATCGACATGTTCCCTCCCTCCCAAGGCCCCGACGCGAACAGTCAGACGAAGCCTATGCCGTGCGCTTTGGCTGGCGGGCTTCGTGGTCGACCTCCTCCACCAGCACGACGAACCGATGCAAGAGCGCCCGCATATCCTGTACGGAGATCACGCCGCGCCAAGTCAGTCGACCCCGATCGTAGTTTTCGATGCGGACTGCCTGGATCTGGCCGCGGCCATCGGGAAGAAAGCTAAGGTTTCCATGGGCGATCCCGTTGCGAAGCAAGCGCAGCAAGTCACCAAGTGACTCCGGCGGAGGTCCGCGGCCTCCTTGCTGTTCCGGGACGGGCCACCCTGCTGCCGCGGCATCCGCAAGCGATGTGGTCGGCAGGTCGGCCTTCAGGGTCTCCCAAGGATGCGCCAGGGCACCGAGGAAGGAGTTGATCAGCTGCGTGACCTCAAAGGGCCCGTCCTTGGCAGCATGGCGCTCAACGAAGGCCAAGTTGATCATCGTCCGACGCATCATGTCGAGCACGGGGACATGCGGCATCATGGGCGGAACGCTCCGAGGATAGGAGCAATCTGACTGGCGATCGCTGTAATCACCATCCCTGCCGCATCCACTCGTCGATATCGCGCGAGGAGAGGACCTTTTCTGCGTACTCCCAGTCGAGGCCCTGATCGTCGGCGATGTCCAGAGAGTAGCGCAGCTCCATCGGTGGCTTCGCCGTCTCGACGCGCTGTGAGAAGTTCTGCAGTGCCGTGCGATCCTTGAGCACGGCCGAGATCCAGTCGTCCTCGAAGGCATCCGGAAGCTGGCCAAGGACCGAGAAGATGTCGCCGAAGCGCTGGGACAACGCCGCGTAGACCTGATCCTCCACGGTGCCGGCATAGCGCAGGCTCAGCACGTGAATGTCGTCTCGCGCCTGGCCGATGCGCTGCACGCGCCCCTTCCGCTGCTCCAGCCGCGATGGGTTCCACGGCAAGTCGATGTTCACCTGCGCACCGAGGCGCTGTAGATTCAGCCCCTCGCAAGCAGCGTCCGTGGCGCAGACCAGCCTGATCTCCCCATCTTGGATGCGTCGCTTGATCTGCTCGCGGGCAGCCGTGCGGCGATCCTGACCGCGCTGCACGAAGGACGCGGCGCCGCCGGCGTAGAGCGCCACCGGCTCGTCCGGAAACGCGGCACAGAGGGCCTCCAGGACCCACTCCGCCGTCGTCCGGTACTGGCTGAAGATGATGGCGCCGTTCGTCTCAAGCCAGCGCCGCTCACGCAGATAGTGCAGCACCACCTGAACCTTCGGATCCGTGTCACTGCCTGCCACGACGGCGGCCAGGTTCCGCTCAACGTCGCGTAGGTATTCGATCTCCTGGGGATCGGGCGGCAGGGCATTGTCGGGGACGCCTTCATCGCTCGTCTCGTCTTCGGGGACGAGCGGACCGTCCAGCCGACCAAGCAGATGCCGTGCTGTCTCCAGCCCTGCGCGCGCCGAAGAACCGATGCGGCGCAGAAGGATGGTCTTTAGAAAGCCAGCGCCGGGAAAGCGCTGCGCGTAAAGGCGGCTGAAGGCTTCAGCGGCCTCATAGGCCGCCCTGAAGGCAATGCTCATCTCCAGGCCCTCACCGCTGAACAGCGAGGTTGGCAGGCCGTCCTCAGGCTTCGGATGCGTCAACACGCCAATGCGCTTCAGCAGCCCGCGCGCTTCGAGCATCGGCCTGGTGCGCCGAACAACCCGACGCACGATCGGATTGTGCCGCTCGGCGAGCCCCTGGAAGTCGTTCAGGAAGTCGGTGCGGATATCTGAGCTGAGATCGTCGAACCGCGGCCCTAGCACGTCGCGCGGGAGGAGGTCCGCCTCCGGAGACAGCAATCCTCGACGGCACCCCCTGCGACATCTTCGCGCTGCCGGCCGTCGCGGGCGCGTCGCGTGGGGAGCGCCGCCGAAAGCAGGAGACCCACCCCTTCGATCGGCTCGAGGTCACCGACCCCAGGACCGGCGAGGTGTTCGACCTCCGCCGCTGGGAGCGCAGCCAGGCCCGGCGCTTCGAGGTCGTCACCGCCCTGCAGGCACGCCGCCCGGGGTGCTTCGTCGACAGGGTGGTCGACCGCAAGCACCACCTCCGCTGCGTGAATGCCGCCGCGCACACGTCCGCCGCGGACGACTTCGCCACCATCGCGATGAACGCCTCGGCGTCCGAGTCTGGCCGCTTCGTGCTGCACTGCATGCACGGCCACTGCGCCGGGCACGACCACCTCGCCTTCCTCAAGCTGATGATCGAGCAGGGCTGGCTCTCGGTCGGCGACCTCACCGACCCCGCCTTCCTGGCTGACCGGTCTGACACTTCCGCAGAGGGCCAGGTCGAGCTGACCGAGCATGGCGTCGCGCTCGCCTTCGCCAAACGGCACGGCAACGACCTCCGCTACTGCCACACCACAGGTTGCTGGTACCGATGGGACGACGTCCGATGGGTGCGCGATCGGACCCGTAGGGCCTTCACCTGGGCGCGCCAGCTCGTCGCATCCCTCAATCGCGGCGCAGAGTTCAAGACGCAGGCCATCACCGGCAAGGCGTCCTTCGCCGCGGCGGTCGAACGCTTCGCCCAAGCCGACGAAGCCCTCGCCGTCACCGCGGATATCTGGGATTCGGATCCGCAATTGCTCGGCACACCGGGTGGCGTCATCGACCTGCGAACGGGGATGATGCGCGCGGCCGCCGGCACCGACTACATCACCCGCATCACCGCAGTCGCGCCGGCCTCGACCGCCGACTGCCCGACCTGGTTGGCCTTCCTCGAGCAGGCGACCAACGGTGACCCGGCACTGATCGGGTTCCTACAGCGCTGGTTCGGCTACTGCCTCACCGGCATCACCCGCGAGCACGCCCTGCTCTTCGTCTATGGCCCCGGCGGCAACGGCAAAGGCGTCCTCCTGGTCACGGTATCGGGAATCATGGGCGCCTATGCCGTCACCGCTGCCCTCGACACATTCACGGCGTCGAAGGGGGAAAAGCACCCGACCGACCTAGCGATGCTGGCGGGGGCCAGATTGGTGATGACCACCGAGACCGAGGAGGGTCGCGCCTGGGCAGAGGCCCGGATCAAGGCACTGACGGGCGGTGATCCGGTCACAGCACGCTTCATGCGGCAGGACTTCTTTACCTACGTCCCGAACTTCAAGCTGACGATCAGCGGCAACCACAAACCCGCGCTGCGGAACGTCGATGATGCTGCCCGACGCCGATTCAACGTCGTCCCATTCGTTCATCGGCCTGCTTCGCCTGATCCGCAACTCTCTGACAAGCTGCGCGGCGAGTGGCCCGGCATCCTGCGCTGGATGATCGATGGGTGCCTCGCGTGGCAGCGCGACGGGCTCCTGCGCCCGAGGGCCGTCCTTGATGCCACGGCCGAGTACTTCGCCGAGCAGGACCTGCTGACCCAGTGGGTGGAGGAGTGCTGCGAGATCGGCGCGGGCTTCGGCGAGATGAGCAGCAAGCTGTTCGGTTCCTGGCGCACCTTCGTGCAGGAACGGTCCGACGAGCCGCACAATGCGAAATGGCTCGGGGCGATGCTGGAGAGGCAAGGCTTTCGGCGAGCAAAGGACTGCGCGCTGTTCCGCGGCCGCGGCTACCTGGGGATCCGCCTGCTGCCGGAACCCGCGGCAAAACCCTGGAACGAGACCGACGCATGACCGACCTGGAGCCGAGGCCAGCGACGCCAGCGACGCATGCGACGCGTTGTCCGGTTAATCGCCCTTAGTCGCGCCTGAAGCCGGTGGCCCAGATGACGGTGCGGATGCCTTCGGCCGCGAGGTCGATCGCGGATGGCGTGCGGGCGAAGGGCGCGAGTGCCGGGGGCGGGGCGTCGTCCGGCGCGCCCTCGGCATCGGCCACGGCGGCGATCCGGTCCAGCAGCCGGTCGAGCGTGCGCTGCGCGCCGGCGGTGGTCTCGGCCAGGTCGTCGCGCAGCAGCGCGCGGCCCCCCGCGATCCCGGCGAGGCGCCCCGCGATGCGCACCCCGATGGCGCGTAGCGTGCCGAGGTCGAGGCTCGCATGATCCGGCCGGCCGACCAGCTGCAGCGAGGGCTGGGTGCGCGCTGCGGACAGGTCGCGCACCTGCTCGGCGGATTCGGTGAGCATGCCGGCGCGGTCCATCCAGTCGAGGATGTCGCGCCCGCGCCAGCGCCGCGGCAGGCGCGTATGGCGCCCGACGGCGAGCGTGACCTGGCGGCCGGACCGATGGATTTCCTCGGCGATCTGCACGCCGGAGGCGGAGGCTCCGACGACCAGTACGCCACCATCCGGCAGCAGGAATGGGTTGCGGTAGCCGGAGGGCGTGACCTGGTGGATCCTCCGCGGCAACTCGGCCGCCATGGCCGGAATGTGGGGCACGTCGCACTGGCCGGTGGCGATGACCACGGCGGGGGCTGCGAAGGTGCCGGCACTCGTCTCCAGCCGATAGCCGGTGGGCGCGCGATGCAGTGCATGCACCGCGACGCCAGTGACCACCGGCGCGCGGACGGCGTAGCCTTCGAGATAGGTGACCACCTCGGACATGGTCATGAACCCATCGGGGTCGGCGCCGCGATAGGACCAGCCTGGCAGGCGGCTCATCCAGTTCGGGGTCAGCAGGCGGAGGCTGTCCCAGCGTTCGGAGCGCCAGCGTTCGGCAACGCGACCGCGCTCGAGCACCAGGTGGTCGATGCCGCGCGCCGCGAGGCAATGGCTCATGGCAAGCCCCGCCTGGCCGGCGCCGATGATGATGGCGTCGGTGGTCCGCATGGGATCCTCCGCTGGGAACGAGGGGCCGGCGGCGCTGAGGCGCGCCGCCGGCCTTTGGCGTCAGGCCTCCACGGCGATGGAGACCGGCACGCCGTTCGTCATGACGTCGAAGACGGCGGAGCGGGCCTTGGCCTGCGCAACGATGGCCTTCAGCGTCTCGGCCGGCGCGTCGCCCTTCACCTTGAAGGTCACGCGCACGTCGCTGAAGCCGTTGCGGACATCCTCCGACAGGCCGAGGATTCCGCGCAGGTCGACATCGCCTTCCACGAAGGATTCGACCGAATGCAGCGTCACGCCGCGCACCGCGGCGATATTGGCGATGCCCGCGGTGAGGCAGCCGGCGAGGCCGTGCAGGATCCATTCGACCGGCGTCGGACCCTGGTCCTCGCCGCACAGGACCGCGGGGTGATCGCTGTCGGCCATGGTGGCGGCCTTGTGCGCGTGCTCCCCGCCGGCGCCGAAGAAGCCAAGCATGGTGCCCTGCATGTGCGTGCCGGACTTCCACTGCCCATGCGCGCGGAACTGGAACTTGGCGAGCGCCGGCTGGTCGGCGACGACGCCGATGGTCGCGAGCAGCGCGGGCGTGTTCACGCCGTTGAGCGGCGGCTTCTCCTTCTTCGTCGCGGGGGCGGGGGCTTCGGCGGTGGTGGTGACGGCGTTCATGTTGCTTCTCCATGATCTGGTCGGCGGCGGTCCCGCCTGCTGGTGGGTGACAGTCGGTATGCTCGTCCCTCGGGCGTCAGGCGGATGGCCTGATGGGTGCCGCTCCGTTGGACGTGGTTGAACCCTAGGCAGCCGATACCGTCGGCGCTTGGAGAAGCCCTTGCGGAAGTCTTGAGATGTCGTTGGCTCGTTGAACGGGCCAGTTCGCGAGGTCGCTGGCTTGGCCCGCAGTTTCCGAGCCTCAGTAGCCGCCAGTCGCGGCTTGGGGCGGTCGATGCCGGCGCGGGATCACTAGCTCACGTGGCCGCAAACCGGGCTGGCCGGCACCCCCAGCGACGCAACCAAAGTTGAGCGCCACATGTTAAACTGGCAGCCGGAGCACGACGCGCCGAGCAACGGAGACGACGCCTTTCATGACGATCCGCTCGCCGTCTCGGTGTTCGAGATCCCTTTCTGCGCTAGCCGCATGCGCCACGCTCGCGGCAAGCCCGACCTTAGCCCAGGCTCCGGGCGCACCGATGCCGCCGCCGCCGGATGCAGCCGGCACGCTGAGCTTCGGTATAGAGAACGACGTGCTGGGCGGAACGGACCGCTACTACACGAACGGTCTTCAGATTGCTTGGCGCTCCCCTTCGGCCGACCTGCCGGCGCCGCTCGCCTGGCTCAATAGGCAGCTCGACTTCCTGCAGGGACCGGGCGAGCTGCGCTGGGGCCTAGCCCTCGGCCAGTCGATCTTCACGCCGCAGGACACCGCGCTCTACGATCCTGACCCGACCGACAGGCCCTATGCGGGATATCTCTACGGCGCGCTGTCGCTGTCCCGCGTCACGGCGATGAGCCTATCGGTACTCGAGATTCAGGCCGGCATCGTCGGGCCCTCGGCCGGTGGAAAGTTCGTGCAGAACGGCTGGCATTCGGTGATCGGCGTGGCGCCGTCTAATGGCTGGGACCACCAGCTTTCCGACGAGCCGACGGTCGCGCTGATCCTTGAACGCAAGTGGCGCGTGCCGCTGGCCGGGGACGAGACGCTGGGGCTCGAACTGCTGCCCTCGGTCAGCGGCAGCGTGGGCAACCTCCAGACCTATGCCGCGGCGGGCGCGCTCCTGCGCGTCGGCCGCAACCTCGCCGCCGATTTCGGGCCGCCGCGGATCCGTCCAGCGCTAGCCGGGAGCGCCTTTTTCCAGCCGCAGAGCGACGAGTTCGGCTGGTATGTCTTCGGCGGGGTGGAGGGCCGCGCAGTAGCGCGCGACATCTTCCTCGACGGCAATACCTGGGCGGAAAGTCGCAGCGTGATCTCCCGGCCCCTGGTCGCCGACCTGCAGGCCGGCGTGGCGGTCATCCCTGCCATGGACCATGATCTACGAGGCGGTCGCCTCGGTGATGCCGGATGCCGAGGGCCTGACCGGCCGCCTCCTGCAGGCGGGCCATCTGGACGCGCTGTCACCGGCGACACGTCAGGAGGTCGCCGAGATGTTGTGCTACGCGCTGCGCTTCAATTCGGAGGGCAAGCCGCGTCGGACGGGGCACGACCTTGTCGTACCGCTCGCCGCCGCGCAGATCGTCGACCAGCTGCTGCGGTCGAACATGGTCGTCATGCGGACGCCGCCTACGCAGCCGCATCGCGGCTGGTGACGGCGCAGAACTAGCGGGCGGGCGCGGTGATGCAGGACAGTTCGCTGAACCGGCGGCAGACGGCGCGGTCCGGCGCGGGGGTCGCCTTCGCGCAGATCGGCATCATCCGCTTCGACGGGCAGATCGAGCTCGAGGCGCTGCGGCTCCTCAAGCACGGCCGGATCGAGCTCGACATCACCACCTTCGAGCGCGCCATCCGCCCGATCTGCCTCAGCCGCAAGAACGCGCTTTTCGCCTCCGGCGATGATGGCGGGGGCAGGATGGGCGGCCGTGGGTCAATCGTTTCTCTGGCCGTTGCGACGCCGGTCGGTTTGTCGCTGCTGCTGTTCGGCGGCGCGACGCTGCTGTTCCGCACCTTGGCGCTGATCCTCGGTAGCCGGCCGTTGCTGCGCGGCGCCTTCACGTTGTTGCTGCTCACCAGCGCGCCGCTGCTGTTCTGCACCTCGGCGCTGCTGCTCTTCGGCCGCACGACGTTGCTGCTCCACCGCCTGACGCTGCTGTTGCTGTTCGGCGGCGCGACGCTGCTGGTCCGCACCTTGGCGCTGATCCTCGGTAGCCGGCCGTTGCTGCGCGGCGCCTTCACGCTGCGGCTGCGCCCATCGGCAGCGTGGCCGAAAGGCCGCTCTCGTTCATCGTCGCGAACTCCAGGTCCGTCCCGCCTTCCAGGGCGATGCGGCTCTGCCCGATCTCGAGCAGCGCGCGGCTGCCAGGGGCGGCGTAGACCGCATGGCCCTCGATCACCGGCAGGTTGCGTGTGGCCGGCTGCCACTGCTCCTCGCCCGCCTCGCGGTAGGACACTTGGCCTACGGTACGTGCGACGCGACCGACCTGCGTCGGCGGGTCGATCGGCTCGGCCATGGAAACCGTGGCACCAGCGGTCTGTTGCGGCGGTGACGGTGCCGATTTCAGGCTCTGCGCCGGCAGCGCCGCGGGCAGCAGCAGAAGCAGCGGAAGCGCGAGAATTGCTGCGCGCGTGCCAGGCTTCCTCAGGGTGTGCATGGCGTCCTTCTCCCGAGGCGCAGACGGCGCCTCTAGGGATCAACGCGCGAAACGGGGAGAAGTTCGTGGCAGTTCCCGGGTCATGCCGGGGCAACACCGCCACGTGCTGGATGGTGTCCAACGTCGGTGCGGCGTTTGATCGCGCAGTTGACGCGCTCCAGCGGGCTTGTGCTGTGGATCTTGCCGCCTTGCCCCCTGCGGACCGCCATGACGGTCAGGACGTCCTGCACTCTTCGTCGCGGTCAGGTTCGAGCGAGGGTGGACGCGGTCAATGTAGCGCGCAGCAGCGCGGATCCGGCAAACTCCCCGAAGGCGGGAGGGCATCATGCATACAGTCGTCCTGGTGCTCGGCGGGTTGGCCACGGCGCTGCAGGCGAACCCTGCGGCTGCGCAGTCAGAAGCCGTGGCGCGACGTGAGTGCCTTGGGACGGTCCGGCAACAGGGCGTCCGAGGCTACGCGCTCGAAAATCCCCGCTTCAGCCGTTCCAGCGATGGCGCCGCACTCCCCGGCGTGCTGGTCCTAGGCGCCAGCCGGCTCGAGTTCAACTGCACCATCGATCGACATGGCAAGGTGACCGATCTCGTGGTCACCACACCGGCGAGCCGATAGACGGAGCAGCGTGCGCCTCTGTCCAGCACGGCCCGTACCCGCACCGTGCGGCCCGGGGCAGCGCATCACGCAGGCCGAGGCAGAGCGCCTTCTGCTGGCGGATCTCGCGCCGGTCGAGGCGGCGATCGGGCGCAGCGTCACCGTGCCGCTGACCGATGGGCAGCACGGCGCGCTGGTGTCGTTCGCGTTCAACCTGGGGCACAGCACGGTGGCGGGGAAGCCGCTGGCCAACATAGCGGCGACGCTGAACAGCGGCGACTATGACGGCGCGATCCGGCGCATGGGGCTCTACGTGAAGCAGCGGCAGAACGGGCGGCTGGTGACGGTGCCCGGGCTGGTGAACCGGCGTGCCGCCGAGGCCGGGCTCTTGGCGCGCGGGGAGTTCGTCGCCAGGCGGCATGTCGCGCCGGCCGCGCCACCCAAGGAGGGCGCCGAAGCAGCGAAGCTCGGCGGATATGCCGCCGCGGCGGCCACTGCGGCACCCGCGCTGCAGGCGTTGGCGGGCGTGCCGGTCTGGATCGGCGTGGCATTGGTGCTCGCCATTGCGGTGATAGCCGTTGCCGTCTTGCTACGCCGGGAGCGCGTGGCGTGATCGCGGCGCTCTGGGCCCGCGTGCAGGGGTGGGTCGCACTGGCCGGCGCGGCGGTCGCCGCGCTCGGTGCCGCGTATCTGGCCGGGCGGCGCGAACGCCGTGATGCCCAACGCGCGGAGGCGGCGCGCGCAGAACAGACAATGAGGAGGGCGGGAGATGCGGCGGCTCGTGAGGCTGAGCGTACTGGTGCTGCTGAGCGGCTGCGGAGCGGGGATTTCTGATCGGCCCTGTCCGCGCGTGACAGAGTTCCCCACCGAGCTGCAGCGGCAGGCCGTCCTCGAACTCGCCAACGCGCCGGCGCTCGCGCGCATGATGGATGCGATGGCGGCGGATCGGGCATTCAATAAGGCGATCTGTGGTTGATCATCATCGCGTCGACCGTGCCCGGCGCACCATCCCATTGTTACGCTTGTCGTAATGGGTAGCTCTGCCTCATGGTTCCTTAAGCGAGCGAGAGCCCCATGCGCGGTGGACCGGCCATCGAGGCCTTTGCGGAGAAGCTGCGACTGGCGTTAGGCCGGGCCAATCTCTCTCGCGCACAGCTCGCCCAGGCGATCGAGGTGGACAAGTCGGTCGTGTCACGCTGGCTCAACGGCGCACTACAGCCTAGCGATCATTCGCTGACTGCGCTGACCGCCGTTTTGGCCAAATCCCTGCCCCGCTTCGACCGCCTCACCTGGGACGGCACAGCGACCGAGTTTGCGCAACGCCTCGGCGTGGGGACCGCGACGCTCGAACGGGCCGCAGGCGACTTCCCCATTTTGCCGCGCGCGAAGGAGACGATGGCGTCCAATCTCGCCTTTGCTGAGGAACGATACGCCGCTCTGTGGATGCTGGTCTTTCCGAGTCCCACTCTGAATGGCGGGATCGTCTTTCTGCCCATGCGCATCGGTTGGCTTGAGGGCGCCGGATTCTTGCCGATTGAATGGGTGTATCGTCCTTTGGTGCATATGCGCGGCGCCGCCTTCGAACTGGGCGGCTGGCTGTACGGTGTTCTGGAGGGGCAGGTTACCGGCACGCCGGGTTTTCTCGCGCTTGAGGGCGTTCCGGATGAGGAGCCACTCCTTCTCGACGGATTGATGACCGCCCGGAGGAGTACGGCGATCGCAACCATGTACTCGGCCCGCGTGCTCGCCTTCAGGCTTGGTCGACTTCCTGACGAGGCCGCCTTCACGGCGATAGGCGAGAGGGCAGTGGCCTGCACCAGGGGAGGCGCCGGCGTTCGCCTGCCCGAGGCGCTTCATGCGGCGTTCCGGATGCCGGAGACTTCGGCGACGAAGCACACTTGGCTCGTGCACGAACCGGCGCAGTCCTGGACCACGGGCGAGACCCGCCGGAACGACCCCGCGCGCGCCCCCCAGATGGAGGCGCTGGCCGCCGTCCGCGGGCTGTTCGCCGACCTGCTTCCGACGAAAGAAAACTGACCGGCAAGCTCGAGGGAAAAGGGCGATGCGTCGTGATGCGCGTATGTGCGTCGTGATGCGCCGCCCGGCGCCCGTTGCCGCGTCTGCCGGCGCGGCTCGGTGGCAGCCAAGCTCCGCCCTGTCCCGCTGCCCGAAGCCTCGGCGGCTCGACGCAGGAAAGCGGACCGTCGCCAATGATCACCTTCACTGTTCTCGTCATCGCCATCGTCAATCTCGTCCTGATGGCCAGTCCGCTGCTGCCGTACGACGAGGAGCGACTTCGGTTGACGCCGGTAAACTGCTGATCAGTCGCGACGACACAGCGATGTGGTAACGGAATCGCATTGTCACGACGGGGTGCCCGGCGCTCCAGGCGCGTCGCGCCGAACGGCAGCGGGCACGGTCGATCGCTGATGACGCGGCCGGCCCTATGCCGGCCGGCCTGGTGGGCACCAGCGGGTTCGCCGCCATCCCCACCACCGCCCTCGATTTACCCCTCGTGCAGCGCCTCCGGCGGTCCCCGCCTTGTCGGGTCCGGGTCCCCATCTGCCCGAACGCTAGCGCCGCACAACGCACATCGCAGCGAAATTCACCGCCGGGACAATCCATGGATGCGAAGTGACGGGCCTGGCGCAGCAACGGCTGCTTCATCGAGAAACTAGCAACAGCCTGCGCGTCACCGCGCGGAACGTCAGCGCCTCGACGGTGGATCTCGCCACGGCCCCGCTGGCATTGCAGGTCACGAAGAGGAGCGTGCCCTGATGGCAGCTCACTGGCTGCTAGGCCGCTCGGAGTGGCGGTTGACCTGCCCCCCTAGAAGCGGTCCGCCGGTGATGTAGTCCGGTGGCAGCGATGGGAGGTTGTGGGATGGGACGGAAGAAGGCGCACACGCCGGAGGAGATTGTCGCGAAGCTGCGGCAGGCGGAGGTTCTGGTTGGCCAGGGCAAGACGGTGGCCGATGCTG
>NZ_STGD01000008.1 GCF_005222755.1 Roseomonas sp. HF4 | reverse complement strand
AGAACCGGCGCGTGGAGATCGTCCTCCGCTAAGCGATCGCGACACGCGAAAGCACGAGACGGGAAGGGGCGCCGCAAGGCGCCCCTTTCTGCGTTCAGGGGCCAGGCAACGCCGCGGCGCCCGTGGTCCGGACAAGCCCGCCAAGGCGCAACGCCGCCCCCAGGATCAGGCCGCGCGCCCGGAAGGACTCGGCACGCGCCAGCCCGGCTGCCAGCGCGGCCTCGCCCTCGGCCGGCGAGAGCGCGCCGACCGCAACGGTAACCGCCCGACCGCCCAGGTCGCTGTCCGGGTCGAGGCTCGTGGCCGGCGCGCGGCGCACCGCCGGCGTTTCGACGTCGACCGCGTTGGCAATGAGCGTCGCCGCGACATCCGCCCCCACCGCATCCCCCGCCAGCACGGTGACCGCATCCGCGATGCCGAGGGAGAAGGAGCGCCCGTGACGCCCGGAGGTCGCGATTCCGCCGATGCCGCTTTCGGCCGTCACGCGCAGCGCGCCGTCGAGCGCGAGTCGCGCCGGGTCCGCTGCCAGTCCGATCGCCAGCGACTCGCCGGGCGCGACATGCAGCGCGATGTCCCCGCCGTCGTTCACGTAGGCGCGCGCGAGCGGCGCCGCCGCCACCATCGCCGCGAGCAGCGCATCCGCCACCGCGCCCGCCACCGCAGCCATGGGCGTCACGAAGACCGGCGCGAAGGGCGCGCAGGCGGCGACCATGCGGCGCGCGACAGGGTGAGCCACGCGCGGCCCCGCGGCGGATGGACGACGCAGTTCATGCAACTCGGCCGCGAGTCCCGGCAGGATGCCGGGGAACAGCGCCATCGCCGCCGACTCGGCCGCGCGCACGGCCTCGGGGCTCCCCCAGGCGCGCAGCACCACGTCGATCGGCCCATGCGACAGATGCAGCCGTTCCCCCGCCAGGCGCTGCACGACCGGCGGCTGCATGGCCTCAGCGCGGGAAGGGCCAGGGATTGGCCGGGTGCCAGGTCTCGACGCGCAGATCCTGTCCGAGGCCACGCAGCACTTCCTCGACCGGCACGACCTGGTCCATGTGCCCGCCGAGCCGCGCATAGAGCGCGCGCGGCAGGGTGAACTCGATCGGCGCGACGATCGCCGGCGTGGGCACATGCCCGAAGGACAGCCGCGGCATGCGCAGCACGTCCGCCATGACGGTGATGCCCCCGCCGGGCCAGAGATAGACCGGCGCGCCGCCCATGGTGACGCGCGTTTCCCCGCGCGCGACGGACTGCGTCAGCAACACCGGGTTCTCGGTCACGCCGGCGCGCAGGCTGCCGCCGGCACCGGCCATGAACACGACGGAACACAAGGACGGCTCGCAGTTCTCCCCGATGCGATCGACGACGGCGCGGACGGTGGGCGGCATCTCCGCCGGGACGGGGCGCAGCTGCTCGTCCAGCACGCAGAACAGCGCGTGGTCGCCGGTCGTGCTCGTCAGCAGCAGGCGCAGGCCTGGCCAGGCCGTCTTCGGGTCGATCCGCTCGATCACCTCGAGCGGATCGGTGATGTCCGTCCCGCCCCAGCCCAATCCCGGCCGCGCCACCTGGAAATACCGCCCCGGCGTGGAGCGCCGCCCGCGCACGCGGATGCCGGCGGGCGGCATGTTCAGCACGCGGCCAGCCTGGTGCTCGCTCAGCACGCCGGTGATGTGGTCGTCGACCACGATCACCTCGTCCACATGGCCGAGCCATTGCTGCGCGAAGATGCCGACGGTGGCGCTGCCGCAGCCGACGCGCATGCGGGTCTCGGGCGTGCCGTCCACGATCGGCGCCGCGCCGGCCTGCACGACCACGGCGTGGCCGCCGTCGATCGTCATCTCGACAGGCTCGGCGCCGCAGAGCTTCAGCAGCGTCTCGCAGGTGACGACGCCTTCCTTCTTGCTGCCGCCCGTCAGGTGCCGCACGCCGCCGATGGACAGCATCTGGCTGCCGTATTCGGCGGTCGTGACGTGCCCGACCTGCTCCCCGTTCACGCGCACCGCCGCGGCTTCCGGCCCCAGATGCCGGTCCGTGTCGATCTTCACCTTCGCGCCGCAGTAGCTGAACATCCCCTCCGTCACGACCGTGACCGTGTCCACGCCGGCATGCGTGGCCCCCACGATGAACGGCGCGGGCTTGTAGTCGGGATAGGTGGTGCCGGCGCCGACGCCGGTGACGAAGGCGCGGGACGGGTCGAGCATCTCGCCGGCCCACTCCCCCGCCGCGAAGGCCACGACGGGGCGGTGGTCCTCGACGGCATGTGCGAGCGTCAGCGCCGGGTCGGTGCGCACCAGCACGCCATCCTGGTTGGCGTAGCGGGAACACGCGCCCGCACGCCCGGGGCGGATGCGGCAGAGCACGGGGCAGGCGTCGCAGCGGATGATGCCGTTGCCTTCGGATGCGCCGAACTTTTCGCTGCGGGCGGCACGGGATGTCATGGGGATGCCTCCGGCGGCAGGGGGGAGAAGGGAACTTCTCCCCCCTGACCCCCCTCAACCTTCCTTGTCATCTGGCGCTATCCATGGACGTCAGTCCCCAAGGGACAAAGAAGGGAGGGGGTCCGGGGGAGGTTCTCCTCCCCCGAGCCTTTCATGCAACCGATGCGGCAGCACCGGCACCTCGGTCATGCGCACGCCTGTCGCGTGCCGGATCGCGGACAGGATCGCCGGCGCCGTCGGCACCAGCGCGGGTTCGCCCACGCCCTTGGCGCCGAAGGGGCCTTCGGGCTCCGGGTCCTCGATCAGGTGGATGCGGATGGCCGGCATGTCGCCCGCGGTCGGGATCAGGTAATCGTGCAGGTTCTCGGTGCGGCCAGGGATGAATTCCTCCATCAGCGCGAGGCCCAGCCCCTGCGCGATGCCGCCATGGATCTGCCCGGCGACCAGCAGCGGGTTCACCGCGCGGCCGACATCCTGCGCGACCACGATCTCCTCAACCTTCACGGTGCCTAGCGCGGTGTCCACGCGCACCAGCGCGACCTGGGCCGCGAAGCCGTAGGTCGCGTAGGGCACGCCCTGGCCATCGGCATCGAGGGGAACGGTCGGCGGATCGTAGCGGGCTTCGGCCGTCAGGTCCGCGTCGAGCGCGGCGAGGTCGATCACGCGCGTGGTGTGGGCATCCGCCACGGCGAGCCGCGTGCCCTCCAGCGCAAGCCGCGCCCCGTCGCCGGCATTCGCCAGCGCCAGGATCCGTGCCCGCAGCGCCATTGCGGCATCGCGCGCCGCGCGGCCCGAGACGAAGGTCTGCCGGGACGCCGAGGTCTTGCCCGCATCCGGCGTCAGCGCCGTGTCGCCCACCACCTGGCGCAGGGCGGCGAGCGGCAGGCCGAGGGCCTCGGCCGCGATCTGCCCGATGACCGTCGTGCTGCCCTGGCCGATGTCGACCGCGCCGTTGAACAGCGTCAGCGTGCCGTCGCGCGTGAGCGTGATGCGCATGGTGGACGGGTTGGACAGCGCCGTGTTGCCGCAGCCGTACCACATGCAGGCGATGCCGGCGCCCAGGCGGTGGCGCGGTCGCGTCGCGTTGTGCGCGGCGACGCGGGCCAGCATCGCCGCCCAGGCCGGCTTCAGCGCATCGAGGCATTCGGGCAGCCCGGCCGAGGCGTGCAGCACCTGGCCGGACGGCGTGACGTCGCCGTGGCCGAGCGCGTTGCGCCGCCGGATCTCCCACCGATCCAGGCCGAGCGCCTCCGCGAGGTCGTCCACCAGCGCCTCGGTCGCGATGGCCGCCTGCGGCACGCCGAAGCCGCGGAAGGCGCCGGCCGGCGTGTCGTTCGTGTAGACCGCGCGCGTGCGCGCCAGCACGTTCGGCACGCGATAAGGGCCGGAGGCATGGACCGGCACGCGGTTCGCGACCGTCGCCCCCCAGCTGGCATAGGCGCCGGTGTTGAAGTCGCCCTCGAGCGCAAAGGCCGTGAAGCGCCCCCGCGCATCCGCCGCCATGCGCGCATGCAGGCTGGCCGGGTGGCGCTTCGTCGAGGACGCCATGCTTTCCGCGCGCGAATAGACCATGCGGACCGGCCGGTTCGCCACGCGCGCCGCGACCGCCAGAAGCGGCTGCACCGAAACATCGAGCTTGCCGCCGAACCCGCCGCCGCAGGCGCTCGGGATGATGCGCACGGCGTCGTCGGGCACGCCCAGCACGCGCGCCGTCTCCTCGCGGTCCATCATGGGGGCCTGGGTGCAGGCCACGATTGTCATGGCGCCGTCCGCGCCGGGCAGCGCGTGGCCGGCCTCGGGCTCGATATAGGCGTGCTCGACGAAGGCGGTGCGGAAGCTGCCCTCGGTGCGCGCGGCGGCGGCGGCGAAGGCTGTTTCGGTGTCGCCGGTGCGGAGATGCCCGCGCACCAGCACGTTCCCCGGCGCGTGGTGGTGCAGGCGTGCCGCCCCGTCCGCGAGCGCGGCCGCGACGCCGTGCAGCGCCGGCAGCGTCTGCCACGCGATGGGCAGGTCGGCGTCGCGCACCGCCGCGACCGCCGCCCGCGCGCCGAGCAGGCCAAGCACCGCCTCGCCGCGGTAGCGCACGGTGCCTTCCGCGAAGACCGGCTGGTCCTTGAGGTTCGGCATGATGCCGAAGGCGTTCAGCCCCGGCACGTCGCGCGCCGACAGGATCGCGACGAGACCGAGCCGTTCGCGCGCCGCGTCAAGATCGCCGAGGGTGAAGCGCGCATGCGCGTGCGGCGAGCGCACCACGCGCAGCCAGAGCGCGTCGGCCGGCGCGGCATCGGCGCCATAGGCCTCGGTGCCCGCGACCTTGGGCGCGCCGTCGAGCCGCGGGATGGCGGCGCCGACGCCGCTGCCGGACGGGTGTGGCGGCGCTTCACCCCGCGCCGCATCCAGCACCGCGTCCACGATCTGCAGGTAGCCCGTGCAGCGGCAGAGCACGCCGCCCAGCGCATCCTCGACCGCCGTGCGGTCCGGTGCCGCGTTGCGCCGCAGCAGGTCAAGCGCGGCCATCAGCATCCCCGGCGTGCAGATGCCGCATTGCGCCGCCCCGTGCGCGAGGAAGGCCGCGCGCAGCGTATCGAGCAACGGGTCCGCGGCCTCGACGGTGGTGATCTCGGCACCCTCGGCCTGCGCGGTCGAGACGAGGCAGGCGCAGGCCTGCGCGCCGTCCAGCAGCACGGTGCAGGCGCCGCAGTCACCGGCGTTGCAGCCTTCCTTCGTGCCGGTCAGGCCGAGGACCTCTCGCAGCGTGTCGGACAGGGGTGCGAAGGGATCCGCCGCGACCTCGTGCCGCGTGCCGTTGACGGTCAGCGCGATCATGGCGCGAAGCCCGCGAGCAGGTCGCGCAGCAAGGCCAGCGCCGCGTCGCGGCGATAGGCGGCGGATGCGCGGATGTCGGCGATCGGCGCGATCGGCGCGAGGTGCGCGGGCTGCGGCACGCGCGCCATCTCCGAACGATGCAACCCGACCAGCGCCGCTTCCAGCGCCGGCAGCCGCTGCGCGACCGGCGAACAGGCACCGAGCGCGATCCGCGCCGTCGCGACGCGGTCGCCGTCGAGCGCGATCACGCCGGCGGCCATGGCGATGGAGATCACGAGATACCGCCGCGCACCAAGCTTCACGAAGCTGCCGCTTCCATGGTCGAGGCGCGGGACATGCAGCGCCGCCACGATCTCCCCCGGCGCCAGCGCCGTCGCGCGGTAGCCGGTCAGGAAATCCGCGACGGGCAGGCGCCGCGTGCCGGACAGCGAGACGCACTCGACCTCCGCGGCCAGCGCCAGCAGGTTCGGGATGCCGTCCCCGGCGGGCGAGGCGGTGACCAGGTTGCCGGCGATGGTGCCGCGGTTCTGCACCTGGCGCCCGCCGACCTCCCGCGCCGCGGCGCGCAGGCCGTCGAACAGCGGCGGCAGCGGCGCCTCCGCGATCGCGGTCCATGTGGTGCGCGCGCCGATACGCCAGCCGGCCGGGGTCTCCGCGATGCCGTCGAGCCCCGGCACGGCCGAGAGGTCGAGCACCGCGTCGCGCCAGGGCTCGCCCCAGGCGGCGCGTGCCGTGCGCAGCGGATGGATGTCGGTGCCGCCCGCCAGCGGCAGCGCGCCGGTCTCCGCGCGGATCGCGAGCGCCTCGGCCAGGCTGTCCGGGCGGTGATAGGTGGTCATGCTGCGCGACCCGGGCGCAGCGCGGCGGTGGCCGCCGCGTCCACGCCGCCATCGGGGCCGAGCGCCACGCCGAAAAGTGCCGCGGCCTCGTCCCGCGTGTAGTAGCCGCGCCCGACGTCGCGCGCGACGAGCGCCGCGTCCCGCGCGAAGGGATCGCCGTAGCCGCCGCCACCCGGCGTCTTCACCTCCACCCGGTCGCCCGGGGCAAGCGCGATGCCCTGGTCCTTCGACAGGTGCTGCGGGATGGTGGTGGTGCCGCCGCGATGCAGCCGCACCTCGTTCGGCGCGCCGTCGCCGCCGCCCAGCACGCCCGGCGGGCCGAAGCGTCCATGGTCCATGACGAAGCTCGCGCGCGCATCGCCGCGCAGCAGCTCGACCTCGTAGTGCACGCCGAAGCCACCGCGGTGCAGGCCCGCGCCGCCCGAGCCCTCGCGCAGCGCGAAGCGACGGAACAGCACGGGGTAGTATTGCTCCATCACCTCGACTGGCGCGGTCTTGCTGATGCCGATGGTGGAGCAGCCGTTGGTCAGCCCGTCCTCCCGCGCATTGCCGCCGTAGCCGCCGCCGGTGATCTGGTACATCACGTAGCCCGCGCCGCGTGCGGGGTCGACGCCGCCGAGCGCGAAATTGCCCGAGGTGCCGGCGGGTGCCGCGGTGACTTCATCCGGCAAGGCCTGAACGAGGCACAGGAACACCGCCTCCGCGATGCGCTGGCTCACCTCCGCCGCGCAGCCCGAGACCGGGCGCGGGTAGCGCGCGTCGAGGAAGGTGCCCTCCGGCCGGATGATGTCGAGCGGCGCGAAGGTCCCGGCATTGATCGGGATGTCGGGGAAGATGTGCTTCACGCCGAGGCAGACGGCCGAGAAGGTGGTCGCCCAGACGGAATTCATCGGCCCCTGGCAGGGGGGCGAGGATCCCGTGAAGTCGAAGCGGAGCGTATCGCCGCGCCGCGTGACGGAAAGCGCGATGCGCAGTGGTTCATCCACCACGCCGTCGGAATCGACGAAGGCCTCGGCGCGCCACGTGGCTTCCGGCATGCGGCGGATCTCGGCGCGCATGCGCTCGGCGGCGCGGTCGCGGATCAGGGCTATGGCATCCGTCAGGGTGGCGACGCCGTAGCGCGCGATCATCTCGGAAAGCCGACGTTCGCCGACCAGCAGCGCCGCCGCCTGCGCCTTGATGTCGCCGATGCGCTGGTCGGCGACGCGGATGTTGGACTGGATGATCGACAGGATCTCGCGGTCCATCTCGCCGCGCTTGAACAGTTTCACGGGCGGCAGGCGCAGCCCTTCCTGCTCGACCTCCGTCGCGTGGGCGCTGAAGCCGCCGGGAACCATGCCGCCGGTGTCGGGCCAGTGGCCGGTGTTCTGCAGCCAGCAGAACAGGCTTGGTCCCCCTGGGCCATCCACGAAGAAGGGCCGGGCAAAGCGCACATCCATCAGGTGCGTGCCGCCGAGATAGGGGTCGTTGACGATGTAGACGTCGCCCGGTTCCGGCGGCGCGACGGCGCCCTCGCGGATCAGGCGGATGATGTGCCCGGCGCTGTGCTGCATGGCGCCGACGAAGACCGGCAGCCCGCCCTCCCCCTGCGCGATCAGCGCGCCGTCTTCCGCCGCGTAGATGCCGTCCGACCGGTCGTCGGCTTCCGCGATGACGGGCGAGAAGGCGGCGCGGGAGAAGGCCAGGTCCATCTCGTTGCAGACCTGCACGAGCCCGGCCTGGATGACGGCGAGGGTCAGCGCGTCCATCAGGCGGACAGGTCGGGGGAGTGAACTCCCCCGAACCCCCTCCTTCTTTTGGCCGTTGGGGACTGACGCCGAAGGGCGGCGCCAAAATGACAAAGAAGGGAGGGGGCTCGGGGGAGGTTCTCCTCCCCCGACCTGTCTGTCCTCATGACCGCACCCTCAGGTTGCCGAGCGCATCCACTGTCGCGCTGCTGCCCGGTTCCAGCACGATCGTCGCATCCGCCTGCTGCAGGATGGCCGGCCCGCTCACTTCCGTGCCTTCCGCCAGCGCCTCGCGCCGCCAGACCGTCGCCTCGTGCCAGGCGCCGTCGGCGTAGAGCGGCCGCGATCCGAGCCGCGCTTTGCCGGCCTCGCCCGCGGCCAGGGCCCGCAGGTCGAAGGGCAGGCGCCGGCCGACGACGCTGGTCGCGAGGTTCACGAGAACCGCGCGGATCTCCGGCAGGCGCACCTGGAAGCGCGCGAAATAGGCGGCCTCGAAGGCGGCCTGCACCTCGGCGCGCGATGGCGTGGCGGAGGCGAGGGGTACGCGGATCAGGTGCGTCTGGCCGCGAAACTGCATCTCGGCGACGCGGTGCACCTCGATGCGCTCGACCTCGGCGCCGCCGGCCTCGACGCCGGCGCGGCCGCGCGCCTCCTGGGCGGCCAGCACGTCCGCGATCTCCTCCGCCGCGATGTCGTCGAGGCCGTGGTTCAGCGTGTTCACCACGTCCTGCCGCAGGTCGGCCACCAGGCAGCCGAGCGCGTTGGTCAGTCCGGGGCGGAAGGGGATGAAGACCTCGGGGATGCCGATCTCGCGCGCCAGCGCCACCGCATGCAGCGGCCCGGCGCCGCCGAAGGCGAACAGCGCGAAGTCGCGCGGGTCGTGCCCGCGGGAGAGCGAGACCATGCGGATGGCGCCCGCCATCAGCACGTTGGCCAGCCGGATCACGGCCTCGGCCGCCTGTTCCGGCGTCATGCCGAGCGGGTCGCCGATTTCGCGCGCGAAGGCCTCGCGGATTTCCTCGACGGAGACGCGCCGCGCCGTCGCCAGCAGCGCATCGGGATCGAGCCGCCCGAGCAGCAGGTTCGCATCCGTCACGGTCGGCCGCGTGCCGCCGCGCCCGTAGCAGATCGGCCCGGGCATGGAGCCTGCGCTTTCTGGGCCGACGCGCAGCATCCCGCCGCGGTCGATCCAGGCGATCGAGCCGCCGCCGGCGCCGACCGTGCGTACGTCGACCATCGGCAGATGGATCGGCAGGCCATAGGCGATGGAGAGCTCGGCGGAGACCTCCGGCGCGCCGCCCGCGATCAGCGCGACGTCGGTCGAGGTGCCGCCCATGTCGCAGGTGATTGCGTTGACGACGCCCGATTGCGCAAGCGTCGCTGCCGCCGCCATGACGCCCGAGGCCGGGCCGGACATCACGGTCTTGGCCGCCTCCGCCGCTACCGCGCGCGCGGGCACCGTGCCGCCATTGCCGTTCATCACCAGCAGGTCGCGCCGGTGCCCGGCCTCCGAAAGCCGGTCCTGCAGGTGGCGGATGTAGCGGTCGAGCACGGGCTGCACCGCGGCGTTCACGGATGCGGTGGTGCCACGTTCGTATTCGCGGAACTCCGACAGCAGGGCGTGGCCGAGCGTGACGTAGCCGTTGGGCCAGATGGCTCGCGCGATCTCCCCGGCGCGGAGTTCATGCGCCGGGTTGGCGTAGGCGTGCAGGAAATGGATGACGAGCGCCTCGCAGCCCGCGGCGAGCAGCGCGCGCACTTCGCGCTCGACCGCGGTCTCGTCCAGTGGGGTCACGACCCCGCCGCGCGCATCCATCCGTCCGGGCACCTCGCGCCGCCATTCGCGCGGCACCAGCGGCTCGAAGGACCCGGTCATGCCATAGGCGCGCGGGCGCGTACGGCGGCCGAGTTCCAGCACGTCCCGGAACCCCGCCGTGGTGATCAGCCCCACCTTCGCGAGCTTGCGTTCGAGCACCGCATTCGTCGTCGCCGTGGTCCCGTGCACGATCAGGTCGATCCCGGCGGGCGTGGTGCCCGCCGCCTCGATCGCAGCCAGCACGCCGCCCGCCTGGTTGACCGCCGTGGTCGGCACCTTGGCGATGCGGATCGATCCGTCGGCCTCCTGCATCACGAGGTCGGTGAAGGTGCCGCCCACGTCGATGCCGGCGATGCGTCGGGCCATGGCGGTCACACCGTCAGGTAGGCGCGGCGGACATCCTCGTCCGCCTCGAGCGCCGCGATGCTGCCCTCCCAGCGCACCGTCCCCTTCTCCAGGATCAGCGCGCGGTCCGCGACCGTCGCGGCGAAGTCGAGGTTCTGCTCGGAGACCAGCACCGAGATGCCTTCCGCCTTCATGCTCAGCACCGCCTCGGCCATCTGCTCGACGATGACGGGGGCGAGGCCCTCGGAGGGCTCGTCGAGCAGCACGGCCAGGGGGTTGCCCATCAGCGTGCGCGCGATGGTCAGCATCTGCTGTTCGCCGCCGGACATGGCGCCGGCGCGGCGGCTGCGCATCTCGGCGAGGTTCGGGAAGATCGCGAAGAGGCGTTCGGGCGTCCAGGCGCTGCCGCCGGCGCCGCCGCGGCGCCCGACCTCGAGGTTCTCCATCACCGTCAGGTCGGTGAAGATGCGCCGGTCCTCCGGCACGTAGCCGAGCCCCATGCGCGCGATGCGAAAGGATGCGAGGCCCGCGATGTCGCGGCCCGCGAAGCGGACGCTGCCCGCGCGCGGCGGCAGCAGCCCCATGATGGCCTTGAGCGTCGTGGTCTTGCCGGCGCCGTTGCGCCCCATCAGGGCCGCGACCTCCCCGCGCGCAAGGGTGAGCTCCACGCCGAACAGCACTTCGGCCGGGCCGTAGCCGGCACGCAGCCCAGCGACCTCGAGGACGCGCTCAGCCATGGGCGGCGCGCGTCGCGCGCTCGGCGGCGCGGGTGCCGGAATGGCCGAGATAGACGCGCTGCACCTCGGGGTCGGCGCGCACCTCCCCGGGGCTGCCGCGCGCGATGATCTCGCCCCGCACCAGCACCAGGATGCGGTCGGCATGGGCGAAGACCGCGTCCATGTCGTGCTCGGTGAACAGCACGCCGATCGCGCCTTCCCGCGCGATGCCGGCGACCAGCGCCATCAGCGCGGTGCGCTCGGCCGGCGCCATGCCGGCGGTGGGTTCGTCCATCAGCAGCAGGCGCGGCGCGGCGGCGAGCGCGATGGCGAGCTCGACGCGCTTGACGTCGCCATAGGCGAGCTCCCCGATCGGGCGTTCCGCCTGCGCGGCCATGCCGACGCGGTCCAGCAGCGCGCGCGCGGCATCGCGGTGCATCGCCGCCGCATCGGCCAGCAGCCGCCGCGTCTGCCCGTGGTGTGCGATCAGCGCCATCTGCACGTTGCCGATGACGGTGAAGGACAGGAAGGTCTGCGCAACCTGAAAGGTGCGCCCGACGCCGAGGCGGCAGACCGCGCGCGGCGGGACCCCCGTGATGTCCCGCCCGGCCAGCGTAACGCGCCCGGCATCCGGGCGCAGCTGCCCGCCCACCATGTTGAAGGTCGTCGACTTGCCGGCGCCGTTCGGGCCGATGATGGCCAGCATCTCCCCCGCATCGAGCGCGAAGGAGACATCCTTCGCGGCCACGACGCCGCCGAAGCGCTTGGTCAGGCCCTCGGCCGCGAGCAGCGTCATGCCGATCGCCTCCTGATGCTGGCCCAGGCGCCGGCCAGGCCGCGCGGGAACACCAGCACCATGGCGATGATCGACAGCCCCATGAACAGCCGCCAATGGTCGGTCAGCGGCAGGAAGAAGTCCTTGATGGCATGCAGCGCCGCCGCGCCCGCGATGGGCCCGAGCACCGACTGGATGCCGCCCAGCAGCAGCATGGACAGGAAATCCACGCTCATCGGGATGCCGAGCAGCGTCGGGTCGATCGATCCCTTGGAGAAGGCGTAGAGCCCGCCCGCCAGGCCGGCCGCCGTGCCGGCCAGCATGAAGCCGAGCCAGCGATGCGTGCGGACGTCGACGCCGATCGCATCCGCGCGCTGCGCCGAATCCCGCGCCGCCCGCAGCGTCGCGCCGAAGGGCGCGTGGATGACGCGGCGCAGCCCGATGATGGCAGCCAAGGTCACCGCGGCAACGAGGTAGTGATACACCTCCCGCGACGCGGCCCAGGATGACGGCCAGACGCCGACAAGGCCGTTGTCGCCGCCGGTCACCTCCACCCACTGGAACACCACGGCATAGGCGATCTGCGCGAAGGCCAGCGTCAGCATTGCGAGGTAGATGCCCGACAGCCGCACGACAAAGAAGCCGAACAGCGCCGCGAAGGCGCCGCCGGCCAGTGGCGCGGCCAGCAGCGCGGGTTCCATGGGCACGCCGAGCCGCGTCACGAGCAGCCCCGCGCCATAGGCACCTAGCCCGAAATAGGCCGCATGTCCGAACGACACGATGCCGCCATTGCCGACGAGGAAGTTCAGCGAGAAGGCGGCCAGCGCGAGGATCAGCACCTCGGTGCCGACCTTGACCGCATAGGCGTCGAGCAGCGGCAGGGCGAGCACGCCGGCCAGCCCCGCCGCCGCCAGCAACTTGCCTGCGAGGTCGAGTGGCCCCGGGTCCAGGATGCCCTCGGGCAGCACCGCGCGGCCCGCCGCCGCTTCCGGGCGGCCCAGCAGCCCCCAGGGCTTGACCACCAGCACCGCCGCCATCAGCAGGAACACCAGCACCAGCGTGATCTTGGGGAAGATCAGCACGCCGAAGGCCTGCAACTGCCCGATCAGCACCGCGGCCAGGAACGCCCCCGGGACCGATCCCATGCCGCCGATGACCGTCACGACGAAGGCTTCGGTGATGATCGACAGATCCATCTGCGGATTGGCGGAAACGCGCGGGATCTGCAGCGCGCCGCCGAGCCCCGCCAGCGCGGCGCCGAGGAACAGCGTCCCGGTGAACAGCATCGCCTGGTTGACGCCGAGCGCGCCCACCATCTCCCGGTCCTGGGTTGCCGCGCGGATCAGCACGCCGAAGCGCGTGCGGTGCATCAGCAGCCAGAGCAAGCCCAGCACGGCGGGACCCACGAAGATCAGGAACAGCTCATAGGCCGGGAAGCGCTGGTCGAAGATGTAGACCGCGTGCCGCATGCCCGGCGCGCGCGGCCCGGTGATGTCGACCGGCCCCCACACGAGCAGCACCAGGTCCTGCACGATCAGCACCACGCCGAAGGTCGCCAGCAGCTGGAACAGTTCCGGCACGCGGTAGATGCGCCGCAGCAGCAGCATCTCCATCGCCACGCCCATCGCGCCGACCGCGAGCGCCGAGACGAGCACGCCCACGAAGAACAGCCAGGGCGACCGGTCGAATTCCAGCAGCCAGGGCACCACCGTCACCGCGACATAGGCGCCCAGCATGTAGAAGGACCCATGCGCGAAGTTCACGATGCGCGTGACGCCGAACACGATGGTCAGGCCGGAGGCGATGACGAAGAGCGACGATGCGCTGGCCAGCCCCGACAGGGACTGGACCAGCAGGAAGTCCCAATCCACGAAGCGTCAGCCCGGTCGCGCGGCGCGCACCTCGGCCTCGGAGAACATGTAGTTGGCGCCGTCCGCGTAGCGGGCGTTCTTCATCGCGCCCTGGCGACCGCGCAGCGTGGTCTCGCCGACCCAGGTGCCCATGGTGCCCTGGTGGTCGAGCCCGCGCATGACAACGGGGCCCACCACGCTATCGGTGCGCAGGTCCGCCAGCGCATCCACCAGCGCCTCATTGTCCAGGGAATTGGCCTTGTTCAGCAGGCTCGCGATGACCTGGACGGTCACGTAGCCGAGCAGCGAGCCCTTGCGCGGCGTATCGTTGAAGCGCGCGCGGTAGCCATCCACGAAGGCCTGGTGGCCCGGCATGCCGGTCACCTGGTCCCAGGGATAGCCGGTGACGATCCAGCCCTCCGGCGTCTCCTCGCCGAGCGGGATCAGGTATTCCGGTTCGCCCGTCAGCAGGGAGACGACGGTGCGGCGTTCGAACAGCCCGCGCGTGTTGCCTTCCCGCACGAAGGCGGTGAGGTCGGCGCCGAACAGCACGTTGAAGATGCCGTCCGGCCGCGCCTGGCCGAGCGCGCCGACGGTCGCACCCGCATCGATGCGGCCGAGCGCCGGGAACTGCTCGGCCACGATCTCGGCGCCCGGGATGGCGGCGGGCAGCAGGCGCTTGAAGTTGGCGGCGGCCGACTGGCCGTATTCGTAGTTGGGTGCCACGATCGCCCAGCGGCGCACGTTGCGGCCGCGGATCGCGTCCACCAGCATGCGCGTCTGCATGTAGGTCGAGGGCCGCAGGCGCCAGGTGTAGCGGTTGCCCTGCGCCATGGTCAGCGCGTCGGTCAGCGGCTCGGTCGCGAGGAACAGGCGCTTGCGTTGATTCGCGAAGTCCGCCACCGCGAGTCCGATGTTCGACAGGAAGGTGCCGACCAGGAAGGACACGCCCTCCCGCGTCAGCAGTTCCTCGGCCACGCGCACCGCGTCGCCCGGCGTCGCGCCGTCGTCGCGGAAGACGAATTCGATTCGCCGCCCGCCCATCACGCCGCCGGCGGCGTTCACCGCGTCCTGTGCCTGCTGCATGGCGTTGCGGTAGGGCACGGCGAAGGCGGCCATGCGGGCGTAGGAATTCAGCTCCCCGATGCGGATGGGCGTGGGCTGCGCGAAGGCGGGCCTGGCGAGCGGGGCGAGCGCTGCGGCGCCGAGCGCCCGGCGGGAAAGCGTGAAGCGCGGCATCGGTCGGCCTCCTGTTGTCCTCGTTGCCGGGGATGATCGGGGCGCGGGCGCCGCGGTGCAATGGGTTCGTTGCGCTTGACCGCCGATGGCGCCCATGGCCTGTTCCGCGCCGGAATGACGGATGCCAGCGACCTGCCGGGCCTGCTCGCCGCCATCGCGGCCGGCGACAGGGCTGCCCTGCGCGCCGTGTACGAACGCCAGTCGGTCCGGCTGTTCGGCGTGGCGAACGCGATCCTGCGCGACCGCGACGCCGCCGCGGACGCGATCCAGGACGCTTTTCTCAAGGTCGCGCGCCGCGCGGGGCAGTTCGACCCCGCGCGCGGCAATGCCGAGGCCTGGCTGGGCGGCATCGTCCGCCATGCCGCCCTCGACATCATCCGCGCCCGCGGCCGGGAGGTGCCGACCGACGATCCCGCGTTCGGCGACCAGCCGGTGGCGCCCGAGGCCGAGGAGCGCCTGGCCGCCACCGAGGAAGGCCGCCGGCTGCAGGAATGCCTCTCGGCGCTCGAGCCCAGGAACCGCGACGGCATCGTCCTTGCTTTCGTGCACGGGCTGTCGCATCCGCAGATCGCGGACCGGCTTGGCCTGCCGCTCGGCACGGTCAAGTCCTGGATCCGGCGCGGCCTGCTGGCGCTCAGGGAGTGCCTGGCATGATCCCGACCGACCCCGACGGGCGCGACGCGCTCGCCGCCGAATACGTGCTGGGCACGCTGGACGCGCGCGCGGCGGCGGAGGTGCGGCGCGCGATGGAGACCGACGCCGCGCTGCGCGACGCCGTGCAGGGCTGGGAAATGCGGCTCGCGCCGCTGACGGTGCTGGCCCCGCCCGAGGCGCCGCCGCCCGGCCTCTGGGACCGTATCGCGACGGCGCTCGACGGCCCGCCGCGCGCGGCCGCCGCGGCGCCGCGCTTCTGGCGCATCTGGGCGCTGGGCGCGAGCGTGGCCGCCGCCGGCCTCGCGGCGCTGCTGGTGGTCCGCCCCGCGCCGGAGCCGCGTCTGATGACGGTGCTGCTGACGCAGCGCGACCAGCCCGCCTGGCTGGTCGAGGCGGAGGGCGGCGCGCTCCGCCTTGCCGCGCTGAACCCGCAGCCGGTGCCGTCCGATCGCGTCATGCAGCTGTGGGCGCTGCCGCAGGGGGCGACGGCGCCGACCTCGCTCGGCCTGATCCCGGCGCGCGATGCACGCCTGACCGTGACGCCGGCCTCCATCCGGCCGGAGCCGGGGATGCTGATCGAGATCACGCTGGAGCCGCCTGGCGGCTCGCCGACCGGACGGCCGACGGGGCCGATCCTGTTCATTGGCCGGCTGGCGCCCGCCCGCGGCGCTTAGAGCAATATCCGACCAGATGGAATCATCTGGTCGGATTTCTTGCTCTAGAAAACATAGACTCTAGAGCATCTTATGTCCGGTCGGCGGAACCGCGCAGCGGTTCCACGCGACCGGACGCTGCTCTAGGGCGTTTTCCGCGTCCCGGGAAACGGCACCGGCCCGCACCGCCACCCGGCCACCCAACGACAATATCCTGGATGGGTGGCGGTGCGGGCCGGTGCCGGTGTTGCGGAAAACGCCCCCGTCTTTTTGCTGGCGCCCTGCATCCGGCCGCGGCGCCCCTCCGTAAGGCAGTCAGCGGGGCCGGTCATGGCCCTGCCGATGCAGGAGAGACCGCCATGACGACCACCTTCCGCCTGGCCCTTGCCGCCTTTGGCATGATCACCGCCGCCGCGGGCGCGCAGGCCGCGACGCTCATTGGCCTGACCGCCGACAACGCGCTGGTCAGCATCGACAGCGAGACCCGCCGCGCCGGCGCGCCCCTGCGCGTCACCGGGGCCGACGGCCGGCTGCTCGGCATCGACCAGCGCCCGCAGGATGGCCGCCTCTATGGCGTCACCGAGCGCGGCCAGATCGTGACGATCGACCCCGCCAACGGCCGCGCGACGCAGGTGAGCCGCCTGAACGTGGACTTCGCCTCGGGCGGGCGCGCCGTCGTGGACTTCAACCCGATGGCCAATCGCCTCCGCCTGATGGGCATGAACGGCGTGAACCTGCGCGTGAACGTCGAGACCGGCATGGCCGTCACCGACGGCACGCTGAAATACGCCGCCGGCACGCCCTTCGCCGAGACCACGCCGCGCGTCGTCGCCGGCGCCTACACCAACAGCGTCGCCGGCACGCAAGCGACGGCGCTCTACACCATCGACACGCTGACGCGGAGCTTCAACCTGCAGGCGCCGCCGAACGACGGCGTGCAGCAGCCGCGCGGCCAGGTGGCGGAGACGCTGCCGCCCGGCGTCGCCTTCGACATCCTGGCGGGCGCCGATGGCGCGAATACGGGCTTCCTGCTCGTGGGCGCCACGCTGCACATGGTGAACCTCGAGACCGGTGCGCCGCGCGCGCTCGGCCAGGTCGCGGGCCTGCCCGCCACCGAGGTGATCGACATCGCCGCCATGCGGTGAGCCGCGCGCGCCCCCGGGCGGGCGCCTCTGCGCCCCGCGGCCGCCACTGCCCCAAGGCCGCCGCGCCCGACCGGGGGAAAGCGCAGGGCCCGCGCCCGCATCCTCTCCGATGCGGGCGCGGCGCCATTCAAGCGCCGAGCACGCGCCCCGCCACCACGTCGAGCTTCGCGAGCAGCGCCGGGTCGCGCTTCTCGGGCACCGTGATCAGCGCATGGTCGAGCGCGCGGTCGCAGCCGGCGGGGCACGGGCCGCGCGGCGCGCCGAGCCGCGGCACGACGGCCTTCACCAGCGCCCGCGCCCGATCGGCGTTGGAGAACAGGACCTTCACCACCTGCTCGACCGTCACGTGGTCGTGGTCCGGATGCCAGCAGTCGAAGTCGGTGACCATGGCCATGCTCGCGTAGCAGAGCTCCGCTTCGCGGGCCAACTTGGCCTCGGGCATGTTGGTCATGCCGATAACGTCGCAGCCCCATTGCCGGTAGAGCAGGCTCTCGGCCTTCGTGCTGAACTGCGGGCCTTCCATGACCAGGTATGTGCCGCCGCGCGTGTGCGGGATGCCGATCTCCCGCGCGGCGCCTTCCAGCGCGTCGGACAGGCGCGGGCAGGTCGGGTGCGCGACCGAGACGTGCGCGACGCAGCCCGGGCCGAAGAAGGATTTCTCGCGCGCGAAGGTGCGGTCGATGAACTGGTCGACGATGACGAAGTGGCCCGGCGGCAGTTCCGCCCTGAGCGACCCCACGGCCGAGAGCGAGACGAGGTCCGTGCAGCCGATCCGCTTCATGGCGTCGACATTCGCGCGGTAGTTCAGCGCCGAGGGTGGGTTCGGGTGGCCGCGCCCGTGCCGTGGCAGGAAGGCGACGCGGACGCCGGAGAGCACGCCGGTCAGGATCTCGTCCGACGGGTCGCCCCAGGGGGTCGCGACCTTCACCCAGGCGCGGTCCTCGAGCCCGTCGAGGTCGTAGACGCCCGATCCGCCGATGAAGCCGATCATGGGGGCGATGGTGTCGGGCATGGGGCTCTCCGCTGCTGCGCGGCGCCCGTTTAGCGCGCGGCGCCGCCCGTGCTAAGCGGCGGCATGACGTTCCGCGCCGCTGCCCGATTTTCGTTTCCCGTCCTGCTGCTGTCCCTGCTGCTCGCCGCCTGCGGCGAGCCTGCGCGTGAACGCGACGGCCTCGGCCCGCGCGGCACGGCGCTGCCACCGCCCGACCCGGTGACGGGAGAGGCGCGGACGGCACCGCCGGGGCGCTGAGGCGCTGTCCTGCCGCCCGGGACTGAGGCCTGCGGTCGAAGCGACGGGGGAGGGGAACCTCCCCCGCTCCCCCTCCCCTTTCTGGCGCCTGGCACCAGCCCGGGACGGTCGAGTGCCAAACGGCAAGGAAGGTTGAGGGGGGCGCGGGGGGAGAAGTTCTCTTCTCCCCCCGCCCTTCATGACCATGCGAGGCGTGGGCCCCGGTCCGCCGCAGCCGCGCGTATCACACGTTGAAGCGGAACAGCAGCACGTCGCCGTCCTTCACGACGTACTCCTTGCCTTCCACCCGCATCCTGCCGGCTTCCTTGGCGCCCTGCTCGCCGCCGAGCGCCACGTAGTCGTCATACGCGATGGTCTCGGCCGCGATGAAGCCGCGTTCGAAGTCGCCATGGATGACGCCGGCGGCGGCGGGCGCCTTCATGCCCTTCACGATGGTCCAGGCCCGCGTCTCCTTGGGCCCGACCGTGAAGTAGGTGACCAGGCCGAGCAGCGTGTAGCCGGCGCGGATGATGCGATCGAGCCCGGAATCCTCGAGCCCGAGGGAGGCCAGGAACTCCGCGCGGTCGGCTTCGGGCATCTGGCTGATCTCGGCCTCGATGGCCGCCGAGACCACCACGGCCTGCGCCCCTTCCGCGCGCGCCTTGGCGAACACGCGCTCGGACTGCGCGTTGCCGGTGGCCGCGCTCGCCTCCTCGACATTCGCGACATAGAGCACGGGCTTCGTGGTCATGAGCTGCAGGCGCGATGCCGCGGCTTCCTCCCCCTTCGGCACCGCGGTGCGCGCGGGGCGGCCCGCTTCCAGCGCCGCCTTGATGGGGTCGATCAGCGCCATCTGCGCGACGGCTTCCTTGTCCCCGCCACGCGCGCGCTTCACCAGGCCAAGCGCCCGCTTCTCGAGGCTGTCGAGGTCGGCCAGCATGAGCTCCGTCTCGACCGTCTCGGCGTCGCGGATCGGGTCAACGCTGCCTTCCACATGCGTGACGTCGCCGTCCTCGAAGCAGCGCAGCACGTGGACGATCGCGTCCACCTCCCGGATATTCGCCAGGAACTGGTTGCCGAGGCCCTCCCCCTTGGACGCGCCGCGCACCAGGCCCGCGATGTCCACGAACTCCAGGCTGGTCGGGATGATCTTCTGCGACTTGCCGATCCGCGACAGCGCTTCGAGCCGCGGGTCGGGCACGGCGACGCGCCCGACATTCGGCTCGATGGTGCAGAACGGGTAGTTCGCCGCCTGCGCCGCGGCGGTCTGCGTCAGCGCGTTGAACAGGGTGGACTTGCCCACATTCGGCAGGCCCACGATGCCGCAGTTGAACCCCATGCTCATCCCCCCTTGGCCGGGCCGGCCAGGGCGGCCTTGGCCCAGGCGGCTGCGAATTCCTCGGCGAAGGTCTCGGCGATCGTCGCCGCCGCGATGCGCGCCGCGCCGTCATCCGTGACGGGCGCCAGCGCCGCGGCGCGCAGGTGCCCCACGATCTCGCCGATCGAGAGCGAGCCGCGCGGCAGCCGCCCGACCGTCTCGTGCGCCGCCTGCACCGGATCGCCGGTGAAGCGCAGCAATTGCCGCGCGGCCAGCAGCAGCGCGCCGGACAGCGCCGCCGCTTCCCGCGTGCCCTCGCGCATCACGCGCCGGTCCTCGGCCTCGGGCGAAAAGCCGTCGATCAGGAACAGGTCCAGCGTCTCGCGCAGGCCGGCGGCGGCCCGCGCCAGGCTCTCGGCCTCCCGCACCAGGGCGGAGGCGAGGACGCCCGTCCCGTTCGCGAGATCCTGCGGGCCGGGGCCCGTGAAGGCGCCGGCCATGGGGTCCTCGTCTTCCATCACCCCTCCTGCGTCAGCAGCGCGACGCGCGTCATGAACTCCTCGGGCCGCCCCTCTGCGAGCAGCGGCGCGCCATCGGCCACGGCGTCGAGCAGCCGCGCGACCCACGCCTGGTCCTGCTTCGCGAAATTGCCGAGCACGTGGCCCGTCACCGCATCCTTGTGGCCCGGGTGGCCGATGCCCAGGCGCACGCGCCAGAACTCGGCGCTGCCGAAGGCGCGGCGCATGTCGCGCAGTCCGTTGTGGCCGGCCACGCCGCCGCCCTGCTTCACCCGCACCTTGCCCGGCGCGAGGTCGAGCTCGTCATGAAAGGCGGTGATGGCGCCGACCGGGATCTTGAGGAAGGCGGCGGCCTGCTGCACGGAATCGCCGCTCGCGTTCATGTAGGTCATGGGCTTGAGCGCGAAGACGCGGCGCCCGGCGATGGTGCCGTCGCAGGCTTCGCCCTTGAAGCGCTTGCGCCAGGGGGAGAAGCGGTGCCGGCGCGCGATCTCGTCCACCGCCATGAAGCCGATGTTGTGCCGCTGGCGCGCGTGATCGGACCCCGGATTGCCGAGGCCGACCCAGAGCAGCGGTCCATCGTCGTGCATGGGCATGGGCAATGGCGGGGGGAGAAGGGAACTTCTCCCCCCGGACCCCCCTCAACCTTCTCTGTCACTTGGCGCCCTACCACCCAGGCTCGGCGGCAAATGCCAAGGAAGGGAGGGGGCGCGGGGGAGGTTCCCCTCCCCCCCCGCTCACTTCTTCTTCTTCGCCGGCGCGGGCGCCGCGGAGCCGGCCGGCGCCTTCTGCTTCGTCGCCTCGACCGGACCCGGGGCCGCGGCCACGGGCTCTTCCTCGATCACGGTCGGCGCGGCGATCGAGGCGACCATGAAGTCGCGCCCCGTGATCGCCGGCTTCGTGCCGAAGGTGTCCTTCACGGCGGACCAGCGCAGGCCGTCGCCGATCTCGGCGGCAGCGAGGTCGATCTCGAAGGATTCCGGCACGTTCTCCGGATCGGCCATCACCTCGATCTCGCGGCGAACGACGTTGAGCACGCCGCCGGCCTTGATCCCCGGGCAGGTGTCCTCGTTCAGGAACGTGACGGCGACCTTCAGTCGGATGCGGGCACCCGGCGCCAGGCGCTGGAAGTCCACATGGATCGGGCGGTCGGTCACGGGGTGGAACTGCACGTCGCGCATCAGGCAGCGCTCGGCGGTGTCGCCGATCGCCACCTCATAGAGGTGCGACTGCCAGCCGCCCTTGTGCAGTTCCTTCATCACCAAGCGCGGGTCGAGGGCGAGCAGCGTCGCATCCTTCTTCGCGCCGTAGATGACAGCGGGGACGAGCCCCTGACGCCGGGTTGCGCGGGCTGCCCCCTTACCTGCCTGCTCGCGCGCCGCGGCCTCGATCCGAATGGTCTGGACCATGGTCGTGCTCCTTAAGATGTGTTGCCTGCCGCCCGGGGCCGCGGTGCGGCGGGCCGGAACGACAAGCGCCGGCCTCCAGGGGTGCCGGCGCGCGGGCGTTCTAGGCGATGGGGGGTGGCGGCGCAAGCGCGGCCGGGCGAAACGCTTCATGGGCTTGGCGTGCCCGGTGCGGCGTTGCCTTGACGCGACGCGGCGGCCGCGCCTGAGGTGGCTCGCATGGAAAGCCTTTTCCTTCTGGCCGGCCTGATCGCGCTGCTGATCCTGGCGGGATCGGTGCTCGGCATCGCCGGTTTCGCGCGGGCCGGCGCGGCACGGCGCGACGCCGAGGCCTTGCGCGCGGATGTCGCGCGGCTGCGGGGCGAGGTCGCGGGCATGGCGGCGGCCCTGGTGATGGCCGGGTTCCGGCCGCCGGAGGACGCGCGCGCCGCGCCCGCGGCAATGCCATCGGATGCCGCCGCGGCACCGGCCCCGCCCGACACCGCGGGGCCCGAGACCCAGGCCGCCGCGTCGCCGCAGCCCGAGCCGCCCATCGCCCCCGCACAGCCTGAGGCTGCCGCCGCGCCGCCGCCGCCCTGGGCCGGCCCGGCCGCGCACGGCCCGCGCAACGGTCCGGTCGCGCCCCGCCCCGGCCCGAGCCTCGAGGAACTGATCACCCAGCGCTGGGGTGTCTGGCTCGGTGCCGGCGCGCTGCTGCTGGCGGCGGTCTTCCTGGTGCGCTTCGCGGTCGAGGAAGGCTGGCTCGGCCCCGCGGCACGCTGCGCCCTGGCGGCGGCGCTCGGCTTTGCGCTCATCCTCGCCGGCGAATGGCTCGCGCGCCGGCCGACGCCGGCGGGCGGCGTGCGCGCCCTGCCGGATTACGGGCCGCCGGCGCTGGCCGCGGGCGGCGTCGCGGCGCTGTTCGGCGCCGCCTATGCCGCTACCGCGATGTATGCGCTGCTGCCGCCGCTGCCCGGGTTCCTGGCCATGGCGGCCGCGGGCGGGGCCGGGTTGCTGCTGTCGCTCCGGCGCGGGCCGCTGGTCGGCGCCGTGGGCCTTGCCGCCGCCTTCGTTTCGCCCGCCCTGGTTGAGACGCAGGACCCGTCCCTGCCGGGCCTCTTTGCCTACCTGTTGGTAGCGACCGTCGCGGCGATGATGGTGGTGCGCGCCACCGCCTGGGGCTGGCTCGGCTGGTGCGCGGCGGCGGGCGGCGCGGTCTGGGTGCTGGCGGGCAGCATCATGGCGCGTGGCCTCGACCTCTGGGCGCCGGCCGTGTTCGTGGTGCTGGCCGCCGCCGCGTTCCTGTTCCTGCTGCCGAAGCCCGCGCTCGGCACCGCGCTCGGGCGGCGGCTCGCGCATGTGCCGCCGGTGCTGCTGGGCCTGGCGCTCCTGCCGGTCGCGGTCGGCGGGCCGGACCTGGCGCCGGCGGCGGGCGTGCTGCTGCTCTCCCCGGTCGCGGTGGCGGCGGGGTTGCGGCACCCTGCGCTCGCGCGGCTGCCGTGGTTCCTCGCGGGCGTCGGCCTGCTGCTGCTGCTGGTCTGGAACGTGCCGACCTGGTCGCCGCTGGACGAGGACATCACGATCGAGGGCGCGGTGCAGTCGATCATCCCGGGCGGGCTGGTGCCGGGGGTTCTGTGGCGCTTCCTGGTGGCGGCGCTGCTGTTCGCCGCGCTGCACCTCGCGGCGGGGCTGGCGCTGGAGGCGCGCCACGGCCTGGCCTGGGCCGGGCTGGCGGCGGCGGTGCCGGTGCTGACGCTGCTCGTGGCCTATGCGCGGGTGCGCGGACTTGCCACCGATCCGTCCTGGGCGCTGGCCGCCTGCGGCGTCGCGGCCATCCATGTCGGCGCGGCGGCGCGCGGCATGCGGGCGGGCAGCGAGGGCCGCGCGGGGCTGCACGCAGCCGGCGCCACCGCCGCGCTGGCGCTCGGCGTCGCGATAGTGCTGCGGGAACAGTGGCTCACGCTCGGCGTCGCGCTGTTCCTGCCGCCGCTCGCGATGATCGCGCGGCGCACGGGGCTCGATCCGCTGCGGCGCGTCGCCTTCGCCGTCGCGGTCCTCGTGCTGGTGCGGCTCGCGCTGAACCGCTTCGTGCTCGGCTACGACTGGGGTTCGATGCCGGTTCTCAATGGGCTGCTGCTGGCCTATGGCGTGCCGGCGCTCTGCTTCGCGTGGGCGGCGCGGGAATTCCTGCGCATGCGGGATGGCATGGTGGTGCGGCTGCTCGAATGCGGCGCGGCGCTGTTCGCGGTGCTGCTGGTGCTGCTCGAGATCCGCCACGCCGTGCATCTCGGCGCGCCGCGGCCGGAGGGCATGGCGCCGCATTCGCTGGCGCTTGCAAGGTGGGAATTCGTCGAGGCCGCCTGGCAGGCGAGCGCGCTGTTCGCCGCTGCCTGGGCGGCGCTCCTGCTGCATCGGCGGGGCGGGCGGGTCGCCATGCTCTGGTCCGCGCGCGCGGCGGGCGCGGCGGGCCTGCTGCTCGGCGGCATCCTGCTGCTGCACAACCCCTGGACGGCCGGCGAGCCCGTGGGCGGCCTGCCCCTGCTGAACGCGCTGGCGGCGGCCTATGCGCTGCCCGCGCTGCTGGTGGCGCTTGCGCTGGCGCGTGCGCCGGAGGTGCAGGCACCGCGCGGCCTGCCGCAGGCGCTCGGCCTCTATGCGCTGGCCGCCGCCTTCGCCTGGGTGACGCTCGAGGTGCGCCGCGCCTTCCACGCCGGGAAGATCGGCACCGCGCGGATCGGGGAGGCGGAGATGTACGCCTATTCCGGCGCCTGGCTGCTGCTGGGAGCGCTGCTGCTCGCGATCGGCATCCGCAGCGGACGGAAGGAGATCCGCCTCGCCGCGCTGGCCGTCATCGCGCTGGTTACGCTGAAGGTGTTCCTCGTGGACATGGACGCGCTGGTCGGGCTCTGGCGCGTGCTGTCCTTCCTGGGGCTGGGCCTGGCGTTGATCGCGCTCGGCGCCATCTACCGCCGCTTCGTGGTGGTGCCGCCCGCTACGCCGGCAGCGGCGGCAGCGCCACCGGGCTGACATCCCAGGCGCCGCCGCCCGCGGGCGGCGTGCAGAGCGTCGGCAGCGCGTTCGGCGTGCGGACATTGGGCTCGTGGCCGAGCGCGAGCCGCAGCGCGCGGAACAGCGCGCCATGCGCGACCACCAGCACGGGGCCGGGGAGCGCCGTCGCGCGGTTCACGGCCGCGACGCCGCGCGCCAGCAGCCCCGCGAAGGTCTCGCCGCCGGCCGGCGTGTAGCGTCCTTCGATCCAGTCGTCGTACCAGTCGCCCATGGGCTGGCCTTCCTGTTCGCCGAAGGCGACTTCCTGCAGGTCGGCGTCGGTCGCGACGGGCAGGGAGAGCATCTCCGCCACCGCCTCGGCGGTGCGCAGCGCGCGCTCGAGCGGGGAGGCGACGATGGTCGCGATGCCGCGCCCGCGCATGGCCTCGGCCGCGCGGGCGGCCTGCATCACGCCGATGGCGTTGAGCGGGATGTCGGTGCGGCCCTGGCTCAGGCCCTGGGCGTTCCAGTCCGTCTCGCCGTGGCGGAGGAACCAGAAGGGGATGGGGTTGAGCGCGGGCGTCATGGCGTGTCCTCGGAGCCGGCAAGGGCGATGCAGGCGAAGGCGACCTTCGCCTCGGTCGGCACGCCGAAGCGCGCGGTGTGGCGCGCCGGCAGGCCGGCCGGGAAGTGCTGCACGTATTCGGCGTTGCATTCGGCGTAGTCGGCCGGGTCGGTGATGAGCATCGTGACCTGCACCGCGCGGTCGAGCGATGTGCCGGCGTCCTGCAGGATTGCGGCGACCATCGCCAGCGCCTGGCGCGTCTGCTCGGCCGCCGTCGCGCCGCGCAGGACGCCGCGCGCCGGGTCGTGCGGCGCCGAATGGCCGGAGACGAACACCAGCCCCCCGGCCCGTGTCGCGCGGCTGAACGGCCGCGCCTCGCCCGGCGCCGGGTGGCCGATGATGTCGAAGGGTGCGGTCAAGCCGCCAGCCCCTCCTGCGCGAGGGTGCGCTGCACGGCCGGGCGCGCCAGCATCGCCTTGAGATGCGCGTCGAGGTGCGGCGGCAGCGTCATGCCCGACCGCCGCGTCGCCCAGTACTCGACGAAGAACAGCGCGGCGTCCGCCACCGAATAGCCCGAGGGCAGCACCCAGGTTCCGTCGGTCCAGGTGGCCTGCAGGACGTCGAAGTACTTCTTCGCGAGCGTCTTGCCCTGCTCGACCACCTTGGGGAGGTCCTCCTCCCGCGGGGTGAAGTTGGCCGCGCGGAACTGCCGCGTGAAGCCCTGCGGATGGACGGTGCCGCAGACGTAGTCCAGCATCTCGGCGCAGCGCGTCTCGCCCTCGAGGTCCTTGGGCACCAGGCCGGCCTCCGGGTTCGCGCGGCCGAGCCACATCGCGATGACCGGGAATTCCGTCAGCAGCGAGCCGTCGTCCCGCAGCAGCGCCGGCACCTTCGACTTCGGGTTGACCGCGACGTAGTCGGGCTTGTGCTGCGCGCCGTCCTTGAGCGCGACCAGGCCGAGCTCGTAGGGCTTGCCCAGTTCCTCGAGGATGACGTGGATGCCGACGCTGCAGGCGCCCGGGGAATAGAACAGCTTCATCACGCGAGGCCCTCCGCCGCGAGTGTCCGTTGCACGGCCGGCCGCGCCTTCATGCGCGCGTAATGCGCGCCGACATTGCCGGGCAGGTCCTTCTGGAGGCGGGCGTTCCACCAGAAGGAGACATAGAACAGCGCCGAATCGGCGAAGGAATAGGTGCCCGCGAGCCAATCGCGGCCGTCCAGAGCGCGGTCCATCAGCGCGAGGCCCTTGCCGAAGATCTCCTCCCCGCGCGCCTTGACGGCGGCGTGGTCGGCTTCGGTCGGCGCGAAATTCGCGGGGCGGAAGATGCGCGAGAAGCCCTGCATGTGCATGGTCGCGACGCAGTAGTCGGTCGCTTCCAGCGCGCGCGCCTGCGCGTCCATGCCGGACGGCATCAGCCCCGCGGTCGGGAAGCGCGACGCCAGCCAGAAGGCGATGGCCGGGTATTCGGTCAGCACCGAGCCGTCGTCACGCTCGAGCGTCGGCACCTTCGACTTCGGGTTCACCCCGGTGAAGTCCGGCTTGAACTGCGCGCCCTCCCGGAGGTTGACCAGCACGGCCTCATACGGCGCGCCGGTCTCCTCGAGCAGCACATGGATGCCGACCGAGCAGGCGCCCGGCGCGTAGTACAGCTTCATGGAGCGTCGTCCTTCCGGAATGCCGCCGGGGCGGCCCGGGCGGAAGATCGGCCGCGCGGGCCGGCTTGGCAAGCGCGCTCAGCGATGCCGCGCCAGCCAGACGGTGTGGCCGCCGGCGGCCGGATCCTCGGCCTTGTGGTCGAGCACGGCGAAGCCGGCGGTGCTGAGGAGCGCCCGGTATTCCGCGGCATCGAGGCTGGCATGGAACAGCGCCTCCCCACCGTAGCGGCCGATCGCCACGCCATGCGCGGGGCCGGAGGTGAACATCAGCGCGGCACCCGGCGCCGCATGGGCGGCGAAGCGCCCGAACATGGCGCGCTGGTCGTCGTGGCCGAGGTGGAAGAAGCTGTCCCAGGCGAGCAGCCCGTCGAAGCGCGCGCCGAGCGCCATCCGGCGCATGTCGCCCTCGATCCAGGACGCACCCGGCAGGCGCCCACGCGCCAGGGCAAGCAGCGGCGGTGAGGAATCCAGCCCCGTGACGGCGAAACCCGCCGCCACGAGGGTGGCGGCGATCGGTGCGCCCGAGCCGCAGCCGATGTCGAGCACCGTCCCGCCCGGCCGCAGCAGTGCCATGAACCGTTCGAGCCAGGCCGCCTCGGCGCCCGGCGCGGTGCCGCGATCCGCCGCCCAGGCCAGCCCGTGCCGTCGATAGAGCCCGATCACCCCGGCTGCAGGATCCATCCGCCCCCCGCACAGCCCCCCCACCGCCGCGAACACCTTGCGGCCCGATGCCCCGTATCGGGCCGGGAGCGCGAAGCGCGACCGCGCCCAGCCCGGCCTCATCCGCCGGCGAGCCAGCGCGCGGCGCGCAAGCCAAGCCGCCGGACGGCGGCGGCGCCTGAGGCTTAGTTGAACAGCGAGCTCACCGAGCTTTCCTCGCTGATCCGCTTCATGGCCTCGGCCAGCAGCGGCGCGATGGTCAGCTGGCGGATGTTGCGCGACACGCGCACCGCCTCGGTCGCCTGGATGCTGTCGGTCACGGTCATCATCTCGATCGGCGCCGCGCCGATGCGCGCCACAGCGCCGCCCGAGAAGACGCCGTGCGTGACATAGACGCCCACCGACTGCGCGCCGTCCTTCAGCAGCGCCGCGGCGGCGTTGCAAAGCGTGCCGCCGGAATCGACGATGTCGTCCACCAGCAGGCAGTGCCGGCCCTCGACCTCGCCGATCACGTTCATCACTTCCGACACGCCGGCGCGCGGGCGCCGTTTGTCGATGATGGCGAGGTCGACGCCGAGCCTGGCCGCGATGGCGCGCGCGCGCACCACGCCGCCGACATCGGGCGAGACGATCATCAGTTCCCGCCCCGCATAGCGTTCCTGGATGTCGCGCGAGAACAGCGGCGCAGCGAACAGGTTGTCCACCGGGATGTCGAAGAAGCCCTGGATCTGCGCCGCGTGCAGGTCCATCGTCAGCACCCGGTCGGCGCCGGCCTCGGTGATCAGGTTCGCGACCAGCTTGGCGCTGATCGGCGTGCGGCTGCCCGACTTCCGGTCCTGCCGCGCATAGCCGAAATAGGGGATCACCGCGGTGATGCGCCGCGCGCTTGCGCGGCGGAGCGCGTCCAGCGTGATCAGCAGCTCCATCAGGTTGTCGTTCGCCGGGTAGCTCGTGGACTGCACCACGAACACGTCCTCGCCGCGCACGTTCTCATGGATCTCGACGAAGATCTCGAGGTCCGCGAAGCGGCGGACGGAAGCGTTGGTCAGCGGCAATCCGCAGGCGGCGGCCACGGCCTCGGCGAGCGGCCGGTTGCTGTTGCAGGCGACGATTTTCATGGCCGGGGGGGCTCCGGGCGCCGCTGGGCGGAGGTGGCGTGGGACGCCGGGGTCGTAGCAACGCGGGGGGGCGCTGTAAATCAGGCGCCACTGATCCGCCATGCTTCCCGCCGATCCTCCGCGCGGAAGGGGACCGCCTGATGACCCGCCTGCCGATCCTGGCGCTGTTCCCGACCTTGCTTCTGCCGGCCGCTGGCGGCGCGCAGACCATGCGCCAGTACGACTCGGCGGGCCGCTCGGTCGGGCGGACCGAAGGCGGCGCGACGCAACGGCACTACGACGCCGCGGGCCGCGGGATCGGCCGGTCCGAGACGCGTGGCGACACCACCCGCCATTACGATTCGAGCGGCCGCGGCGCCGGGCGGAGCGAGCGCAGCGGCGACGCCGTGCGCCACTACGATTCGGCGGGGCGTTCGGTCGGCCGCACCGAATGGAACGGCAACACCGCACGGCTTTACGATTCCGCAGGCCGCGGCACAGGTCGGATCGAGCGCAGCGGCGATGGCTGGCGGCGCTACGATGGCTCCGGCCGGATGATCGGCCGGGGCACCGGCGCGCCGCCGCAGCGCTGACCCGCCGCGCTACTTCGCGACGAGCTTCTTCACTTCCTCCATCGCCTCGGCGAAGCGTGTGTTGAGCAGCGAGATCGCCTCGCTGTTCGACCGCTGGATGAGGTCGGCCAGTTCCTGCATGTTCGCCACCGCCTTCTCGTAGGTGGACTTGGCGAGCTCGGCCTGCTTCGCCGCCTTGTCTTGCGGCGCCTCGGCCGAGGCCATGGCCTTCATCGCCTCGGTCATCTCGGCGACCGAGGCCTGCATGATCTCCATGTGCCGGCGCGCCACGGCCTGCGCGCCTTCCAGGGCGACGCGGTTGGCGGCCGAGAAGGCCTCGATGTTGCGCCTCTGGGCGGCGGCCAGCGCCTCCATGTCCGGCATCGCCGGCGCGTTGGGCATCTTGAAGTCCGCCAGCATCTTGAAAATGTCCATGTCGGGCTTGAAGCCGAAGCGGTCAGACATCGCGAAACTCCCCGTGTTTGCCACCGGAGCCTAGAGCAGAGCGGCGCCCGGTGTAATCGGGAATGATGCGGCGCACGCAGGGGTCGCGCAGGTCATCCGGCCGTCGGCTCGGGTGCCGCGTCATCGGGCAGCAGGCGGAACGATCGCGCGATCTGCTCCGCCCGGTCCAGCACGCGGTCGAGTGCGGCCATGGTGGTGCCGAGGTCCTCGCTCTCGTCCTCGGCCCAGGCACGCACGGCGGCGAGCCAGACGCCCACCAGCCCGAGCGCCAGCAGGCGCCGCCGGCAGCCATCGCCGCCGATCTCCGCCGCATCGAGCATCCAGCGCATCGAGATCGACAATTGCGGGCCGAGCAGCACGGCCAGGCTCGGGTCGCGGCGCATGTCGCGCAGCAGGCGCAGGATGCCCTCCCGGTGCGGCTGCATGGCGTCCAGCCGGCGCATCAGCACGTCGAACAGTCGGTCCCGCGCCAGGCCGCCCTGGCCGGCCACGGTGCCGGCGAGCACCGCGTGATCGATGCGGCGCCCGTGCAGGACCAGCGCATCGATGCGGCTCGGGAAACGGTCGCGCAGCGTGGCCAGCGGCACGGCCGCCTCGGCGGCCAGCCGGGCCATGGTCAGCCCGGGCCAGCCATGGGCCGCGATCACGCGCCACAGCGCGGCAACGAGGGCGTCGTCGTCGGTCTCGGTCATCGCGCCATCATATGGGGCCTTCCCGTCAGCCCGCCAGTTCGCGGGCGCGGGCGGTCGCCGCCGCGATCGCCTTCGACATCAGTGCGGGCCAGGCGTCGGGGGCGATCAGGACCTCGACCGCGCGCTCGGTGGTGCCCTTGGGGCTGGTGACGGCGCGGCGGAGGTCGGCCGCGTCCTGGTCGCTCGCGGCGAGCAGCGCGCCGGAGCCTGCGACCGTCGCGCGCGCCATGCGCCGCGCCAGGTCGGGCGGCAGGCCCTGCTCGATCGCCGCGGCCTCCATCACCTCGGCCAGCAGGAAGACATAGGCGGGGCCGCCGCCCGAGACGGCGGTGACGGGGTTGATCTGGTCCTCCTGCTCGACCCAGGCGACCTCGCCCACCGCGGCGAGCAGCGCATCCGCGAGGTCGCGCTGCGTCGCGGTGACGCCGGGCGCGGCATGCGCGGCGGTGAAGCCCTGCCGGACGGCGGCGGGCGTGTTCGGCATGGCGCGCACCACCGCGGCGCCTTCGCCGAGCGCCGCCCGCATCGAGGCGACCGAGCGGCCTGCCATGATCGAGACGAACAGCGCGCCCTCGGCCGCGAAGCTGGCATAGGCGGGCAAGGTCGCCGGCGCCTCCTGCGGCTTGATCGCAAGCACCACCGCGGCGGGGCGGAAGTCGGCGGGAATGGCGGCGGCGTCCGGCACCACGGTGGCGCGGTCGGCGAAGGCTGCTGCGGCGGCGGCGTGCGGCTCGACCACGACGGCGCGGGCCAGGCCGCGTTCGAGCCAGCCGGAGAGCATGGCGCCGCCCATCTTGCCGCAGCCGATGAGGAGGAGGTCGGGGAGGGTATCGGTCATGGCGGGAGGGTGCCGCCGGGGCGGGCGGGTCGCAAGGGCGGGGGGGCGGAAGGCTGCCGCGGTCCATCGCCTCGACACCCGGCGCCGGCCGCGGTCTTCGCGCGCCAAGTCCCAAAGAAGGTCGAGGCGGTCCGGCGGGAGACGCCCCCCCGGGCCTTACTGCGTCCGTTGCGGCGCCGGCAGCGCCGATGCATCCCGCGGCATGGCCAGCCCCTGCCCACGCTGCGGCGCCTGCCCGCGTGGCGCGGTTGCGGGGTCGGCCGGGAAGCCGCCGGCATTGGCGACGACCGTGCGCACGCCGCCGGCCGCCTCGGTCGCGGCGGCGAAAGCCACGTCGCCCCAGAAGCGTTCCAGCACGCCGGCCGGGACCTCGTTCAGCTGCAGCACGCGGCCGAGGTCCTCCCCGTCGTTGCGGGAGACGGTCCAGAGCAGTTCGACGCGCTGGGTGCGCGTCTGCGGCTGCGCCACCACCGCGACCTGGCCGGTCACGGCGAAGCGGGCGCCCTGCGCGACCTCCTGCACCACCATGCCCTGTTGCATCAGGGCGTCCCGCAGCCGGGCGGTCAGGGCGGCGTTGCCGTCCCCCGGCGCGCCGCGGACCATGGGCACGTAGATGCGCGGCGGGCCCGACACGGCGAGCGCCGCCGGGTCCATGCCCTTGCGCGCCGCTTCCGCGCGCAGCAGCAGGTCCGCGATGCGCGGCGCGGCGTCGCGCGCGGCGCGGCTGAGCGTCTCGGGGGTGGCCTCGGACCAGTCGCGCGCCGGGACACGCCGGCCCTCGGCGCTGCCCTGCGCGGCGCCGTCGGGGTCGGTCAGCGCGAAGCGCGGCGTGACCGAGCCGCCATCGAGGCTGGCCTCGACCGTCAGGCGCCAGTCCAGCGGGAGCGGCGTGTCGGCCGCGGCCGGGACCTCGGCGGCCAGCAGGGCGGTCGAGAGCGCCTCGGCGAAGCGCTCGGCCGCCGCCTCGGGCAGAAGGGCGGCCGCCGGCCGCGGTATGGCCAGGCGATAGGCCGGCGGTGCCGCGAGCGTCGCGGCCTGGCCGCCCGGATTGCCGCGGAAGGGCTGCGGCAGGTCGCCGCAGGCGGCGAGCAGGGCGCAGGCCAGCAGCAGGAGCACCGGCGGCGCGGCGCGAAGCGCGCGCATCAGACCGACACCACGCAGGCCACGAGCAGCGTCAGGACCAGCATCGCGGCGAACATCAGGACATACGGCATGGGGCATCCTATTGGGGCGGCGCCGGCGGCCTGCAACCGCGCGGCATCATGCCAGGATCGCGATGGCGGAGAGTTGGTGCCCGATCGGCCCGCCGCCGGCCAGCGTGTTGCGGCGATGGCTGAAGAAGGTGTCGGTGGCCGGCAGGGTGTCGTGCGGCGTGACCTCGACCGCCACGCCGGCGGCGGCCAGGCGCGCGGCGCAATAGCCCGCGAGGTCGAACTGCCAGCGGTCCTGCCGGGCGCCTTCGGCGAAGAAGCGGGCATCGGCGGCGTCGCGCGCCAGCACGGCGTCGCGCAGGTCCGCTGCGACCTCGTAGGAGGGCTGGCGGATGCAGGGGCCGACCGCCGCCAGGATGCGGTGCCGCGCGGCGCCCTGGCCGACCATCGCCGCGACCGTCGCCTCCAGCACGCCCGCGACCGCGCCGCGCCAGCCGGCATGGGCGGCGCCGATCACGCCGGCCTCGGGGTCGGCAAACAGAACCGGCGCGCAATCCGCCGTGACGATGCCGAGCGCAAGGCCGGGGCGGCGCGTCACCACGGCGTCGGCGCGGGGGCGGTCGGCCTCGGGCCAGGGGGTGTCGAGCAGCGCGACCGCATCGCCATGCACCTGCGTCAGCCCGACCAGCGCACCGCCCGGCAGGCCGAGCGCATCGGCCGCGCGGCGCCGGTTCTCCTGCACCGAATCGGCGTCGTCGCGGCCCGACAGCGAGCAGTTCAGCGCCGCGAAGCCACCGGAGGACACGCCGCCGCGGCGCGTGAAGAAGCCATGCGCGAGGCCGGGCCTGTCCGCGAGGGCGGCGGCGGTGACGAACTCGGCCATCAGGGCTCCTCGAAACCGGGCAGGGGCAGGACCTCGGGGTGGCAGAGGCAGAGCGCCTTGAACAAGCGCCCCATGTGTTCCGGTGCCGCCAGGCGCTGCGCGGCGGCCAGATGCTGCGCGGCGCGCGCCGGGTCCATGCGGGCGAGGATCGCGGCGCGGCTGAACAGGCCGAGCCGGGCCAGGAACACCCCCTGCGGCAGCGGCCCGAGCACGGTGGCGCCGGCCGCGCGCCCGGCCTCGGCCAGGGCGGCGAAATCGACATGGGCGGTGATGTCCGCGGCACCCGGCGCGGCCAGCGGGTCGGCGCTGCCCTGCGCGCTCATCGCCTGCAGGCTGTCGCCGAAGCCGCCCTGCTCCGGACCGTAGTCGAGGAAGAGCGCGACGCCGCCATGCGCCGCGACATGGGCGCCGAGTGCTGCGACGACGGCGCGGGCGGGCTCGTTCACCTCCTGCACCGCGCCTTCCTCCGCCTCGGCGGGCAGGGGGGGCGCGGCCTCGGCGGGGTGCTCCTCGAAGGCGCCGCCCGCGACGAAGCGTTCCATCCAGCGCCCGCCGCGGCGGACGAACTGGCGGATCGGCAGCGCATCGAGGAATTCGTTGGCGAGGATGATGGAGGGGACCTGCGGCAGGCTGCCGATGTCGTCGTGCCAGGCGGTGACGGCCGTGCCGAGCCGGTCGGCCTGCGCCTGGCGCAGGCGGGGCGAGGTCTCGACCAGGTGCACGCGGAGCGCGGCGCGGAAGCCCGGCGCCATCTCCGCGATCGCGCGCAGCGCATCCGCCATGAGCGTGCCGCGCCCCGGGCCGAGTTCCACCAGCGCGACCCGCTCCGGCCGGTTCATCCCCTGCCAGGCGATCGCCGCCCAGAGGCCGAGGCATTCCCCGAAGGCCTGGGTCATCTCGGGGGCGGTGGTGAAGTCCCCGCCGGCGCCGAAGGGCTCGCGGCCGGCGTAGTAGGCGGCGGCGGCGCGGCGCATGAAGCGGTCGAGCCGCTCGGGCATGGGTTCGAGCCGCTCGGGCGCGGGTTCGGCGCGCCCTGCCCCGGCGGCGCGGGGCGTCAGGTTCAGGTCAGACATGCCGCGCCCTTCCGCGCTGGATGAGCCAGGCACCGAGCAGGATCATCGGCACCGACAGGAGCTGCCCCATGGTCGCGCCCGCGAACAGGAAGCCGAGATGCGCGTCGGGCTGGCGGAAGAATTCGCCGATGATGCGCGCGACGCCGTAGCCCACCAGGAAGGCGCCGGAGAGGATGCCGGGCCGCGCCCGCACCCATTCGCTGCGCGCGAGCCACATGAGCAGGGCAAAGAGGCAGAGCCCCTCGAGGGCCGCCTGGTAGAGCTGGGACGGGTGGCGCGGGTCCGGCCCGCCGGTCGGGAAGACCATCGCCCAGGGCACGTCGGAGACGCGGCCCCAGAGCTCCCCGTTGATGAAGTTGGCGCAGCGCCCGAAGAACAGCCCGATTGGCACGACGCAGACGATCCGGTCGGCGAAGGCCACCCAGTCAATGCCGTTGCGGCGTGCGAACAGCCAGGCTGCGACGATCACGCCGATCGCGCCGCCGTGGAAGGACATGCCGCCCTGCCAGACGTACAGCGCCTCCCATGGCGCGGTCACGTAGTAGCCGGGGCGGTAGAACAGCACGTAGCCGAGCCGGCCGCCCAGGATGATGCCGAGCGTCACCCAGGTGACGAAGTCGTCCACCTGCTCGGCCGTCGCGACCTTGGGCGCGCGGCTCACGAGCACGCGCGCGAGCCGCCAGCCGAGCACGATGCCCGCGATGTAGGCGAGCGCGTACCAGCGGATGACGAGCGGCCCGACCTCGATCAGCACGGGGTCGATGGCGGGGAAGGGGATGGCGAAGAACATCAGGCGTAGGGGTCCTCGGCGTTCAGCAGCACGTCCTGCACATAGGACCGGACGCCGTCCTCGAGCGGGGTCGGCGGGTGGTCGAAGCCGGCGGCGTGCAGGCGGTCCATCCGCGCCTCGGTGAAATACTGGTACCTGCCCTTCAGGTCGTCGGGCATCGGCACGAAGCGGATCCCGGGCTCGCGGCCCAGCGCCGCGAAGATCGCGCGCGTCAGGTCGAGGAAGGTCCGCGCGGTCCCCGAGCCCACATTGTAGAGGCCCGAGGCCTGCGGATTGCGCGCGAGCCAGAGCATCGCCGCGACGCAGTCGCGCACATGGACGAAGTCGCGCTTCTGCTCGCCATCCGCGATGCCGGTGCGGTCGGAGGCGAAGAGCGTCGCGGCCTCGCCCCGCATGACCTGGTTGAACTTGTGCAGCACGACGGACGCCATGCGGCCCTTGTGGTGCTCGTTCGGCCCATAGACGTTGAAGAAGCGCAGGCCCGCCCAGAGCGGCGGCCGCGGCCGGCCGAGCGCCAGCATCTGCGCGACGCGCCGGTCGAAGGCGAGCTTGGACCAGCCATAGAGGTTGAGCGGCGTGAGCCGGGCCAGCGAGGCGGGGGAGGCGTCGTCGTCGAAGCCCTCGCTGCCGTCGCCGTAGGTCGCGGCGGATGACGCATAGACGAAGGGCACGCCCGCGCCCGCGCACCAGTCCCATAGCATCTGCGGCAGCGCGATGTTGGTCGCGGCCACGAGGTCGCCGTCGGTCTCGGTGGTCGCACTGACGGCGCCCATGTGGAACAGCGTGCGCACCGGCGGCCGGCGGGCGAGGAAGCCGGGCAGGTCCCCGGGCGCCACGATGCCGGCGATGCCGTGCCTGGCGAGGTTGCGCCACTTCGTGCCCTGGCGCAGCCGGTCCACCACCACCACTTCCTCACCGCCGGCGCAAAGCGCCGCGACGAGGTTGGAGCCGATGAAACCGGCTCCGCCGGTGACGATATGCATGATCGGGTTTTCCGCCGCGCGGGCCTTGAGGGGCGTCGGCGGCGGGTATAGGCCCCGGCGGGACGGCGCCGCAAGGCGGACGCCCGGAACATCAGGCGCCGCGGCGCGCCGCGAGGGAGACGACGCATGGCAGGCGAGAGTGGCCGCGGTAAGTTCATGGACGACCTGGCGGGTGTCGCCGGCGGCGCCTTCTCGGTGCTGGCGGGCCTCAGGACCGAGGCCGAGGCCATGGCGAAGTCCCAGGCCGAGGCGGTGGTGCGCCGGCTCGACCTCGTGAAGCGGGAGGAACTCGACGCCGCGATGGAGGTCGCCCGCCGCGCGCGGGAGCAGGCCGAGGCCCTGGAGGCCCGCGTGGCCGAGCTGGAGCACCGGCTGGCGGCGCTCGAGACCGGCACCGGCGCCTCACCCGACGTCTGAAGAAGATTTTGCAACTTCTGCGGGGTTGCGAGGCGATTCCGCGTCTGCGTAATCTGCCCCTCGTATGAGGCCGCCCGATTCGCCCACCATATCTTGTGGGGAACCGGGCGGTGGCCTCGGGCAAGGAGGTGCCGCATGTCCGCCTCGATCGGTATGGACCGCGACCGTTCCTCGAACCCTCTCGATATCCTCGAACAGATCATCGCCGCGAATGAATGGGCCTTCGAGCGCCGTTCGGACGGGGAGATGGCTGCCGAGGCGCCCGGGAAGTGGTGCGACTACGGCCTGCATTTTTCCTGGTCGCACGAAATCAGCGCCATGGCCTTCACCTGCGCCTTCGACCTGAAGGTGCCGGCGGACCGCCGCGACAAGCTCTATGAACTGCTGGCGCTGGCCAATGACCGGCTCTGGATCGGCCATTTCGGCATCGAGGTGGAGGACGGCGTCCCGGTCTTCCGCCATTCCGTGCTGCTGCGCGGGTCGCCCTCGGCCTCGGCCGAGAGCCTCGAGGACATGGTCGACATCGCCATCACGGAATGCGAGCGGTTCTTCCCCGCCTTCCAGTTCGTGCTCTGGGGCGGCAAGGCCCCGGCCGACGCGCTGGCGGCGTCGATGCTGGACTGCGTGGGCGAGGCCTGAGGCCGTCAACCGACCAAAGGGGCCGGGGGTAGAAGGGAACTTCTCCCCCCGCCCCCCTCAACCTTCTTTGGCACTTGGCGCCGGCCTTCCCGGTTGGGCACCCGAAGAAAAGGAAGGGACGGGGATCGGGGGAGGTTCTCCTCCCCCGACCTGTCAGCGGTGCTTGGCCCCCGCGCAAAAGAAAAGGGCGTCCGCCCCGCGGGGCGCCGCCCTTTATCGTGTGCCCGGGGACCGGAAAGGGCCGTCAGGCCGCCTTCTTTGCCTTGGCGCGGGTGATGCGGCGCTTCAGCACCAGCGCTTCCCCCGCCAGCTTGCGGTCCGGCGTGCCGAGCAGGAATGCGTCGAGCCCGCCATTGTGCTCGACCGTGCGGATGCCGTGCGTGGACAGCCGGATCTTGATCGGCGTGCCCAGCACGTCCGACCAGAAGGAGGTTTCCTGCAGGTTGGGCAGGAAGCGCCGGCGGGTCTTGTTGTTGGCGTGGCTGACGTTGTTGCCCGTCAGAACGCCCTTGCCGGTGATGCCGCAGCGGCGGGCCATGGCGAATATCCCGAAACAATGATGGCGCGCGGGCGAAGCCCCGCGCGCGGGTGGAACCGAGGAAGGCGCGGTGTTTGGCGCAGCGGTCGCCCGGCGTCAAGCCTCGGCGGCCGCGCCGTCGGGCCTCAGGCGTCCGGCGTGGCGGGCGGCTGCGCGCGCGCCTCTGCCAGTTCCCCGCTCTCGACCGAGGCGAGGGCGTTGCGCAGCACGGCGGCCACCGCGCGGTCGTCCATGCTGCGGGCGAGCAGGCCGAGCGCGCCGCCGAGCAGCGCCGAGGCGATCGAGATCGGCGCGATCCGTTGTTCGATCATGTATTCGATCGCCTTGTCCACGACCGACCCGGCGTGGCTCAGATCCTCGGGCGCCATGCCGTCGGGGTCCTGCTGCATCGGTCTTCTCCTTGCGTCGTTCGGGGCAGATGGGGCGGGGGCGGGGGCTGGGTAACCCCCGGCGTCACGCCGGCGATTCGCCGAGGCGGCCGCGCGGCCGGTCGAGGTCGGCCTCGGCCTGGGCGCGGGCGGCGGCTTCCGCGGCGGCGACGGCCTCGGCCTGGCGGCGCCACATCTCGGCATAGAGGCCGCCGGCGGCGCTGAGCCCGGCATGGCTGCCGCGCTCGGCGATTCGGCCGTCCTGCAGCACGATGATCTCGTCCGCGTCGACCACCGTGGACAGGCGATGCGCGATGACGAGCGTGGTGCGGTTGCGCGAGACATCGCGCAGCGCCGCCTGGATCTCCTGTTCCGTGCGGGTGTCGAGGGCGCTCGTCGCCTCGTCCAGGATCAGGATGCGCGGGTCCTTGAGGATGGTGCGCGCGATCGCGACGCGCTGCTTCTCCCCGCCCGAGAGCTTGAGGCCGCGCTCGCCCACGCGGGTCGCGTAGCCCTCGGGCAGGCGGGCCACGAAGTCATGCACCTGCGCGGCCCGGGCTGCGGCCTCGACCTCGGCGTCCGTGGCGCCGGGGCGGCCATAGGCGATGTTGTAGCGGATGGTGTCGTTGAACAGCACCGTGTCCTGCGGCACGACGCCGATGGCCGCGCGCAGGCTGGACTGCGTCACGTCGCGCACGTCCCGGCCATCGACGGTCACGCGCCCGCCGGTCGCGTCGTAGAACCGGAACAGCAGGCGGGAGATGGTGGACTTGCCCGCCCCCGTCGGCCCGACGATGGCGAGCACCCGCCCCGGCGGCACGGTCAGGGACACGCCCTTCAGGATCTCCCGGTCCGGGCGGTAGCCGAAGCGCACGTCCTCGAAGCGGATCTCGCCCGGGCCCTTGGCCAGCGCGGGCGCGCCCGGCGCGTCGCGCACCTCGGCTGGCACGGCGAGCAGCGTGAACATCTGCTCCATGTCCGTCAGCCCCTGCTTGATCTCGCGATAGGCGAAGCCGAGGATGTTGAGCGGCAGATAGAGCTGGATCAGGTAGGTGTTGACCATGACCAGGTCGCCCACCGACATGGTGCCGCTCGCGATGCCCGACCCGGCCAGCAGCATGGTCACCGTGAGCCCGACCGACATGATGAAGGCCTGGCCGGCGTTGAGCATGTTGAGCGTGGTCTCGGAGCGCACATAGGCGCGCTCGTAGCGCGTGAGGCTTTCGTTGTAGCGGCGGGCCTCGTGGCCCTCGTTGCCGAAGTACTTCACCGTCTCGTAGTTCAGCAGGCTGTCGACGGCCTTGGTGTTCGCCTCCTCGTCCGTCTGGTTCATCTGGCGGCGGAAATGCAGGCGCCAGTTGGTGAAGATGAGCGTGAAGGTCACATAGGCCGCGATGGTGCCGAGCATCGTCAGCGCGAAGGACAGCGCGAACATCCACCACAGGATGAGCGAGACGAACAGGATCTCGACGATGGTCGGGATGATGTTGAACAGCAGGAAGTTGAGCGACGTCGCGATGCCACGCACGCCGCGCTCGATCACGCGCGACAGGCCGCCCGTCGCGCGGTCCATGTGGAAGCGCATGGACAGCGCGTGCAGGTGCTCGAACACCTCGAGTGCCACGCGCCGCCCGGCGCGCGCCTGCACCTTGGCGAAGATGGCGTTGCGCAATTCCCCGAAGACCGAGGCCATGACGCGGAGCAGCCCGTAGCCCAGCAGCAGCGCGACCGGCACCGCCACCACGGCGCCGACGCCGGACTGGGGCGCCAGCGCATCCACCGCCCGGGCATAGGCGATCGGCACCAGCACGTTGGCCGCCTTGGCCGCGGCGACCAGCACGAGCGCCGCGACGACGCGGATGCGCAGCTCGCGTTCGCCCTTCGGCCACAGATAGGGCGCGATGCGCAGCAGGGCGCCGAGATGGCTGCCTTCGGGGCGGGGTGGGGCAGGCGGCACGCTGGACAGGCTCCGATCAGGCCGGAGACATGGGGGCGGATCGCGCGGGGCGGAAGCGCGCCGGCCGCATGGGTGCCATGGCGGCGGGGGCGGCGGCGCCCCGGGACGGGCGCCGCCGCCGCATGGTCAGAGGCTGCCGAACAGCGCCGCCGTGTCGCTCATGCGGTTCGAGAAGCCCCATTCGTTGTCGTACCAGCCCATCACGCGCACCAGCGCGCCATCGATGACCTGGGTCTGGGACCCGTCGAAGGTGCAGGAGAAGGGGACGTGGTTCAGGTCGACCGAGACCAATTCCTCCTCCGTGTAGTCGAGCACGCCCTTGAGCGCGCCGGCCGCGGCCTCGCGCATCGCGGTGTTGACCTTCTCCTTCGTCACGCCCTCGGCGCGCAGGTTCACGTCGAGCGAGACGAGGGAGACGTTGGGCGTCGGCACGCGGATGGCGGTGCCGTCGAGCTTGCCCTTCAGCTCGGGCATCACGAGCCCGACCGCCTTGGCCGCGCCGGTCGAGGTCGGGATCATGGAGACCGCCGCCGCACGGGCGCGCCGCAGGTCCTTGTGCAGCGTGTCGACGGTGTTCTGGTCGCCCGTATAGGCGTGGATCGTGACCATGTAGCCGCGCAGGATGCCGAAATTGTCGTGCAGCACCTTGGCCATCGGCGCCAGGCAGTTGGTGGTGCAGGACGCGTTCGAGACCACCGTCATGTCCTTCGTCAGGACCTGGTGGTTCACGCCGTAGACGATGGTGGCGTCGACGCCGTCGCCCGGCGCCGAGATCAGCACCTTGCGCGCGCCGGCGGCCAGCAGCGGCGCCGCCTTGTCCTTCGATGTGAAGATGCCGGTGCATTCCAGCGCCACGTCCACGCCCTTGAAGTCGAGCTTGGTCGGGTCGCGCTGCGCGCTCACCTTGATCGGGCCGTAGGTGCGCCCGTTGTGCTTGATCAGCAGCGTGTCGCCGGCGACATGCACCTCGCCCGGGAAGCGGCCATGGACGCTGTCGTAGCGGAACAGGTGGGCATTCGCCTCGACGCTGCCGAGGTCGTTGATGGCCACGCATTCGACGTCGGTGCGCCCGCTTTCCACCAGCGCGCGCAGCACGAGGCGGCCGATGCGGCCGAACCCGTTGATGGCAACCTTCACCGCCATGATGTCTTCCTTCCCGTGTGGTTCAGGCGAGGCGCTTCTTCACCGCCGCCGCCACGGCTTCCGGCGTGATGCCGAAATGCCGGTACAGATCCTCGGCCGGCGCCGAGGCGCCGAAGCCGCCCATGCCGACGAAGATGCCCTCGGCACCCAGCCAGCGGTCCCAGCCGAAGCCGACCGCGGCCTCGATGCCGACGCGAATCCCCGCGCCCAGCACCTGGTCGCGGTAGCCCTGGTCCTGCGCGGCGAAGATCTCCCAGCAGGGCAGTGACACGACGGCGGTCGGGATGCCCTCGGCCTCCAGCGCGTCGCGCGCGGCCACCGCCAGGTGCACTTCGGAGCCGGTGGCGATCAGCGTGGCGCGGCGCTTGCCGGACCCGTCCGAGGCCTCGGCCAGCACGTAGCCGCCGCGCGCGCAGCGGTTCTCCCCGGCATCGGCGCGCAGCGCCGGCAGGTTCTGCCGCGACAGCGCGAGCACCGAGGGGCCGTCGGCGCGCTTCACGGCCAGTTCCCAGCATTCCGCCGTCTCCATGGCATCGGCCGGCCGGAAGACGAAGACGTTCGGCATGGCGCGCAAGGATGCGACGTGCTCGACCGGCTGGTGCGTCGGCCCGTCCTCGCCGAGGCCGATGCTGTCATGCGTCAGCACGTGGATCACCCGCTGGCGCATCAGCGCGGCGAGCCTGATCGCGGGCCGCATGTAGTCGCTGAACACCAGGAAGGTGCCGGAATAGGGGATGACACCGCCATGCAGCGCCATGCCGTTCATGGCCGCCGCCATGCCGTGTTCGCGCACGCCCCAGTGGACGAAGCGACCGGCGAAGTTCCCTGGCGCGATGGCCGGGATGCCCTTCACGTTGGTGTTGTTGGACCCCGTGAGGTCGGCCGAGCCGCCGACCATCTCGGGCACCGCCGGCACCAGTGCCTCCAACGCCCGCTGGCTGGCGACGCGGGTTGCGAGCTTTGGCTTCTCCTCGGCGTGGCGGGCGCGCAGCGCGGCCAACGCCTCGTGCCAGGATTCCGGCAGGCGGCCGGCCATGGCGCGGTCGAATTCCGCCTGCTGGGGGTGCTTCGCCAGGCGCTTCAGCCAGGACCGGCGCGCCCCCGCGCTGCGCCGTCCGGCCGCTTCCCACGCCGCCTTGAGGTCCTCGGGCACCGTGAAGGGCGGGCTGGTCCAGCCGAGCGCCTCCTTCGCGGCGGCCGCCTCGGCGGTGCCGAGCGGGCTGCCGTGCGAGCCCGCCGTGCCCGCCTTGGTGGGCGCGCCGAGGCCGATGATGGTGCGGCAGGCGATCAGCGTCGGGCGGCGGTTGCGCGTGGCCCACGCCATCGCCGCGGCCAGCGCCTCGGGATCGTGCCCGTCCACGCGGCGCACCGCCCAGCCATAGGCCTGGAAGCGCTTCAGCGTGTCGTCGGTGAAGGACAGCGCCGTGTCGCCGTCGATCGAGATGTGGTTGTCGTCCCAGAGCACACAGAGCTTCGACAGCCCGTAATGCCCCGCGAGCGACGCCGCCTCGTGGCTCACGCCTTCCTGCAGGTCGCCGTCCGAGGCGATGACCCAGGTGCGGTGGTCGACCAGGGAGGCGCCGAAGCGCGCCGCCGTCATGCGCTCGGCCATCGCCATGCCGACCGCGGTCGCGATGCCCTGGCCGAGCGGGCCGGTGGTGGTCTCGATGCCCGGATGCTCGCCGAATTCGGGATGGCCGGCGGCGGGTGAGTGCAACTGGCGGAAGCGCTTCAGCTCCTCGATGCCCATGCCGGAATGGCCAGTCAGGTGCAGCAGGGCATAGAGCAGCATCGACCCGTGCCCGGCCGAGAGCACGAAGCGGTCGCGGTCGGCCCAGCGCGGGTCGGCGGCGTCGTATTTGAGAAACTTCGTGAACAGCACGGTCGCGACGTCGGCCATGCCCATCGGCATGCCCGGATGGCCGGACTTCGCGGCCTCCACGCCATCGATCGCGAGGGCGCGGATCGCGTCGGCCATCCGGCGGGCCTCGGTCGCCGGGCGGGCGAGGATCTCCGCCTGGGCGGCGAGGGCCGGGTTCCGGGAGGCGTCGGGCGTGGGGGCGATGCTGGCCAAGTGAGGGCACCTGCGGCTGGGTCTGGGGCCGGGCCGCTATAGAGGCGGGGGGGGCTGCGGGCAACCTGGGCCGGGGGCGCGGCGAACGCCCTCCCCCCCATCCTGGCCGGGATCGAGCAGCACCAGGCCCGCGACCTCGAAGGCGTGGCGGATCGCCGCGGCCGTTGCGCGATGGAGCGCGTGGCGGCCGACCTCGAAGCCGCGCACCGTGCCGGGGCTGACATCGGCCCGCCGGGCAAGCTCGGCCTGGGTCCAGTCGAGCAGCGCGCGGGCGGCGCGGCATTGCGCGGCGGAAAGGGGCATGGCGCAGCAGATAGAGTTTTGAATTCTGAAGTCAATATCGACGTATTTTATTGAAATCGGTCGTCGAGCGCCCCATCTCCGGCCGAACTGTTGGCGGCGCGAGGAAGACGACCATGCTGGACCACCAGACGCCCCTGATCGCGACGATCGTCGCCGGCCTGACCATCGCCTTCGCGCTCGGGCTGCTGGCACAGCGCCTGCGCGTCTCGCCGCTGGTGGGCTACCTGCTGGCCGGCGTCCTGGTCGGGCCCTTCACGCCTGGCTTCGTGGCGGATGCGGCACTCGCGGTCGAGCTCGCCGAGATCGGCGTGATCCTTCTCATGTTCGCGGTCGGGCTTCATTTCTCGTGGCGGGACCTGATGTCGGTCGGCGCCATCGCCATTCCGGGCGCGATCGTGCAGATCGGGGTGGCGGTCCTTCTCGGGCTCGGGCTCGCGCTGCTGCTCGGCTGGGGCGTGACGGCGGGGCTGGTGTTCGGGCTCGCGCTCTCGGTCGCCTCCACCGTCGTCCTGATCCGCGCGCTGCAGGAACGCCGCCTGATGGAGAGCGAGCGCGGGCGCATCGCGGTCGGCTGGCTCGTGGTCGAGGACCTGGCGATGGTGCTGGCCCTCGTACTGCTGCCTGCGCTGGCCGCGGCCATGTCGTCCGGGGCGGTGTCGCTGCGCGACATCGCGGTCGCGCTCGGCATCACCTTCGGCAAGGTCGGGCTGTTCGGCGCGGCCATGCTGCTGGTGGGGCGTCGCGCGATCCCGGCGCTGCTGCACTACGTGGCGCATACCGGCTCGCGGGAGCTGTTCCGCCTCGCGGTCTACGTCGTGGCGCTCGGCGTCGCGTTCGGGGCGGCGAAGCTTTTCGGCGTCTCCTTCGCGCTCGGCGCCTTCTTCGCCGGCATGGTGCTGTCCGAGAGCCGCCTGAGCCAGCGCGCGGCAGAGGAGGCGCTGCCGCTGCGCGATGCCTTCGCCGTGCTGTTCTTCGTCTCGGTCGGCATGCTGTTCGACCCGGGCGTGCTGCTGCGCGACCCGCTCGGCGTCGTGGCCACGGTGCTGATCATCGTGGTCGGCAAGTCGGTGGCGGCGTACGGCATCGTGCGCCTGTTCGGGCACGGGCACGGGACGGCGCTGACCATCTCGGCCTCGCTCGCGCAGATCGGCGAATTCTCCTTCATCCTCGCGGGGCTCGGCGTGTCGCTGGCGCTGCTGCCGGCCGAGGGGCGGGACCTGGTGCTGGCCGGGGCGATCATCTCGATCCTGCTGAACCCGCTGGTGTTCTGGGCGGTCGATCGGCGACTGCCGGCGGCGCCGCGATCCCCCGTGCCGGTGCCCGCGGCGCGCCCGCCAGCGCCCGTCCCGCCGCCGGCCGCGGAGGGCGGCCACGAGGTGCTGGTCGGCTACGGCCGCGTCGGCGGCCTGGTCGGCCGGCGGCTGGCCGCCGCCGGGCGCAAGGTGGTCGTGATCGAGGCGAGCGAGGATGCGGCCGAGGCAGCGCGCAAGGACGGCGCGCGCGTCATCGCCGGCAACGCCGCCGACCCCGAGGTGCTGGCCGAGGCCGACCTCGCCGCCGCGCGGCGCATCTTCGTGGCCATCCCCGAGCCCTTCGAGGCCGGCCAGGTGGTCGAGCAGGCGCGCGCGGCACGTCCCGACCTGGAAATCCTGGCCCGCGCCGATTCCGAGGAGGCGGTCGAGCACCTGGCCCGCCTCGGCGCCACGCTGACGGTGATGGGGGAGCGCGAGATCGCGCACCGCATGCTGGAACGCGCCCTCGGCCGGGCGGCGCACCGCGCGCCGTCCGGCGCTCAGGGCGCGAAGATGTAGAAGACGTAGGCCGCGAGCAGCACCAGGTGGACGATGCCCGAGAGCACGTTGGCCCGCCCCGTTCCGTAGGTGATGATCGCCACTAGGAAGCCCAGCAGCATCAGCACCGTGGCGCCATCCGAGATCCCGAGTTCCAGCGGCTGGCCGATCCACCAGGACAGCGCGGCGATGATCGGCACCGTCAGACCGATGCAGGCGACGGCGCTGCCGAGGGCCAGGTTCAGGCTCGACTGCAGGCGGTTCGCCCGGGCCGCGCGGACCGCGGCCGTCGTCTCGGGCAGCAGCACGACCGCGGCCACGATCACGCCGACGATGGCGAGCGGCGCGCCGAGGCTGCCTACGCCGTCCTCCAGCGCCGGCGAGAGCGACTTCGCCAGCACCACGACCGAGAACAGCGCCATGCACATCAGCCCGAAGGACATCAGCGCCATGCGACCGGTCGGCGGCTTGACGGCGTCCGGCTGGCCGTCGCCGTCGGCGTCCGACAGGAAGTAGTCCCTGTGCCAGTTGGTCTGGATGAACAGGAAGGCCGCATAGAGCGCGAGGCAGGCGACCGCGACGAAGGCGAGCTGCAGCGGCGTGTAGTAGGATTCCGGCGCCGAGATCATGAAGTTCGGCGCCACCAGCACCAGCGTCGCCATCGGGATCAGCACGGCCAGGAAGGCATTGGCGCCCTCGACGTTGAACTCGGCCTCCCGGTGGCGGATGGCGCCGACGACGATGCAGAGCCCGGCCAGACCGTGCACCACCAGCATCACCACGGCATGGACGGAATCCCGCATCAGGGACGGCTTCGGCTCGCCGCTCAGCATGAGGGAGATGATCATCCCGACCTCGATCGTCGTCACCGCCAGCGCCAGCATGATGGCGCCGAACGGCTCGCCGATCCGGATGGCCACGACCTCGGCGTGGTGCACGGCGGCGACCACGTTGCCGAGCAGCACGACGGCCAGCACCAGCGCCAGCGGCTCGAGCCCCGACTTGCCGATCAGCAGCCAGGCCGCGACGCCGATCGGCGGCAGCAGGGCGGTGTGGAGGGGAATGCGGTCTGTCGGTGCGCCGGCCATGGACGCAGCGTAATGCATGGCGGGCGCAGCAGGGGCAACCCGTGTGGAGTTGCGAATCACTCGCGCCGCGCGTGTCGCGCTACGCTTGCGGCATGGAGACGACGACGCAGACCGCGCCCGCCGAGGCACTCACCCGCGACGGGCTCTGGCCCATGCCGCCCGGGCCGCCGCACGAGGAAAAGCACTTCACCCAGCACGAGGCCGTGCGCGACCTGATCCTCGGCGCCGCCGAGGGCCCGGTGGTGCCCTTCGCGCTGGCCGCGGGGCTGGTCGCCGCCGGCGTGGGCGGCGCGGCGGTGTTGGCCGCGGGGCTCGCCGCCGCGGCCGCGGGAGGCGTCGCGGCGGGCCTCGGCCGCGCGCTCGATGCGCGCGACGAGGCCGCCCACTACGCCCTGGAGCGCGGGCGCGAGGAGGAGGAGACGGTCGAGTACGAGGACCGCGAGCGCTGGGAAGTGGCGGCCATCCTGCACCGCTACGGCGTGCGCGGCGATGCGCTGCGCCTCGCCGTCGATGCCGTCTGCGCCGACAAGACCCGCTGGGTCGACTTCATGATGAGGCTCGAGCTCGACCTCAAGGAGCCCGAGCCGCGCCGCGCAGCGCGGGCGGGGCTGCTCGGCGGCGCGGCGCATGTCGCGGGCGGCGTGGCGCCGCTGCTGCCCTTCATGGTGCTGTCGGGGCCAGGGGCGGCGCTGACGGTCTCCACGCTGCTGACGGCGGGCGTGCTGGCCGGCCTCGGCTGGGCGAAGGCGCGCGGGCGGGGGCTGCCGCCGATTGGCGGCGTGGTGCAGCGGCTCGCGGTCGGCGCCTTGGCGGCCCTGGCGGGGCTTGCCTTCGCATCCCTCGCCGGCGGCTGACGCGGCGCCGACCGTGCGGTCGCGGCCGCGCGTGAAGGACGGTTGACCGCGCGGCGGGAAGCCTTCAGGTCCACGGCATGGTCGATGCAGCCCGCCTCGAGCCCGAGAGGCCCGCCTGGCACGCCATGGAGGCGCCGGAGGTGCTGGACAGGCTCGGCGCCTCCCGCGCCGGCCTCGACGCCGCGGCCGCGGCCGTGCGGCTTGCCGAGCATGGCCCGAACCGCCTGCCGGAGCCGCCCCGGCGCGGCGCGCTGCCGCGCTTCCTCGACCAGTTCCGAAACCTGCTGATCTACGTGCTGCTGGCGGCTGCGCTGATCAGCGCGCTGCTCGGCCATGCGATCGACGCCGCCGTCATCCTGGCCGTGGTGGTGGTGAACGCGATCGTGGGCTTCGTCCAGGAAGGCAAGGCGGAGGAGGCGCTGGCCGCGATCCGCGGAATGCTCGCCCCGCATGCCGCCGTGCTGCGCGATGGCCGGCGCGCCGACGTCGATGCGTCCGACATCGTGCCCGGCGACATCGTGCTGGTCGAGGCCGGAGATCGCGTGCCGGCGGATCTGCGGATCATCTCCGGCCGCGGCCTCCGCGTCGAGGAGGCATTGCTCACGGGCGAGAGCGTGCCGGTCGGAAAGGAACTCGGCGCCGTGGTGGCCGACGCGCCGCTCGGCGACCGGCAGGGGATGCTGTTTTCCGGCACGCTGGTCGTGGCTGGTCAGGGGCGCGGCGTCGCCGTCGCCACCGGCGCGGCGACCGAGATCGGCAGGATCAGCGCGATGCTCGCCCGCGTCGAGACGCTCGAGACGCCGCTGCTCCGGCAGATGAACAGCTTCGCGCGCCAGATCACCGTCGTCATCCTGGCGCTCTCCGCGGGCGCCTTCGCGATAGCGCTGCTGCGCGGCTGGCCGGGCCGGGACGCCTTCATGGCCGTGGTGGGCCTCGCCGTCGCCGCCATCCCCGAGGGCCTGCCCGCCGTCCTCACGGTGACGCTCGCGATCGGGGTGCGTGGCATGGCCGCGCGCAATGCCGTCATCCGGCGCCTGCCGGCGGTCGAGACGCTGGGCGCCGTCGGTGTCATCTGTTCGGACAAGACCGGCACCTTCACGCACAACGAGATGGTGGCCGGCGCGGTCGTCACCGCGGCCGGGACGCTGCTGATCGAGGGCAAGGGCTACGGTCCCGAGGCCGCCATCGCCGGCCCCGAGGGCGGCGATCCCGACCCCGAGGCACTCGCCCTCCTGAACCGGATCGCCCGCGTCGGGGCGCTCTGCAACGACGCTGCCCTGCGGCAGGAAAGGGACGGCGAGTGGCGCGTCGCCGGCGACCCGATGGAGGGCGCGCTGCTCGCGCTTGCGGCGCGCGCGGGCGTCGAGGCCGATGCCGACCGCCTGGAAGCCATTCCCTTCGACCCGCGCCACCGCTGGATGGCCACGCTGCACGAGGCACGGGATGGGGGAGGACGCCACCTTGCGGTCAAGGGCGCGCCCGAGGCCCTGATCGCTCTCTGCGCGGAGGAGGCCGCGGCGGAGGGCAGCTGCCCGATCGACGTGGCATCCTGGGAGGCGGCGGCGCAGGACCTGGCCGATCGCGGCTTCCGCGTCCTTGCGCTGGCGGAGCGCACGCTGCCAGCCGACGCCGCGCTCGGCGAGGACCGTCTGCCGAGCCTGACGCTGCTCGGCCTGGTCGGCCTGCTGGATCCGCCCCGGGAGGAGGCGATCGCGGCGGTGGCGGAATGCCGCGCGGCCGGCATCCGCGTGAAGATGATCACCGGCGACCATCCGGGGACGGCGCGCGCCATCGCCGTGCAACTCGGCCTGGCCGAGACGCGGCGCGTGCTGACCGGACCCGCGCTCGACTGCCTCGACGACGAGGCGCTCCGCGCCGCGGTCGCCGAGGTCGATGTCTTCGCGCGCACCAGCCCCGAGCAGAAGCTGCGCCTGGTCACCGCGCTGCAGGCCAACGGCGCCGTCGTCGCCATGACCGGCGACGGGGTCAACGACGCGCCGGCGCTGAAGCGCGCCGATGTCGGCGTGGCGATGGGCCTGAAGGGCACCGAGGCCGCAAAGGAGGCGGCCGAGATGGTGCTGGCCGATGACAACTTCGCCTCCATCGCCGCGGCGGTGCGCGAGGGGCGGACGGTCTACGACAACCTGCAGAAGGTGATCGCCTGGACGCTGCCGACGAATGGCGGCGAATCGCTGGTCGTGCTTCTGGCCATCCTGCTCGGCTTCGCGCTGCCGATGTCGCCGGTGCAGATCCTCTGGATCAACATGGTGACGGCCGTGGCGCTCGGCCTGACGCTGGCCTTCGAGCCCGCGGAGCGCGACGTCATGGCCCGGCCGCCGCGCCGGCCGGGCGCCCCCCTGCTGTCGGCGGCGCTGGTCTGGCGCGTCGTCATGGTCTCCTGCGTGATCGCGGCGGCCACCTTCGCGATCGACCTCTGGGCGGTCGGCCGGGGGCTGTCGACCGAGCAGTCGCGCACGCTGGTGGTCAACGCGATCGTGGCGATGGAGGCGGGCTACCTGTTCGCGGCACGGCAGTCGCGCGGCTCGGGCTTCTCGGCTGAGGGGCTGCGCGGCACGCCGGCGATCTGGATCGGCGTGGCGATCGTCACCGCCCTGCAGGCGGCCTTCACCTGGCTGCCGCCATTCCAGTCCGCCTTCGGCACGGCCGCCATCGGCGCGACGGAGGTGTTGGCCTGCCTCGGCGCGGGGGCGCTGCTCATGGTGCTGGTCGAGGCGGAGAAGGCCATGTGGCGGTCCTTCGGCCGTCGGCGCGGCCGATCGCGCAGCGGGGGATGATGCCCGACGGGATCGCGCCGGCTACCCGGTCCCGGCCGACGGCGCGCGGTGGTTCCGCGGTGCCGCGCAGCAGCCGGATGCGGGCGGCCGCCGCCCCCACCGCGATGCCGGGCCCGCGCATCGGGAGCCATGTCCGATTGGATGCCGCGTTCCGGACGGCCTGGATCGCGGCGCCGCCCATGCCCGGTCGGGCGCTGCGCTACGCCGTGCGGTTCGCCCGCGCGACCACCGCCTCGAACAGCACTTGGCAGCCGGCCTCGGCTTCCTCGGGCAGGATGCTCTCGGCCTCGTTGTGGCTGAGGCCGTCCTTGCAGGGCGTGAAGATCATGGCGGTCGGCACGTTGCGCGCGACATAGACGGCGTCGTGCCCGGCGCCGGAGATGATCTCCCGCGCCGAGAGCCCGAGCCGCTGCGTCGCCTGGCGCACCAGGTCCACGCAGGCAGGGTCGAAGGGCTGCGCCGGGATGCGGAACAGCTCCGTCAGGTCGAGCCGGCAGCCGGTCTCGGCCACGAGACGCGCGGCCTCGGCCGGGAAGGTCGCGGCCAGGCCGTCGATCTCGGCATCGAGCGGGTGGCGGAACTCCACGCTGAAGCGCACCTCCCCGGGCACGACGTTGCGCGAGGCCGGCAGCACCTGCAGGAAGCCGACCGTGCCGCGGCCGTCCTCGCCGCGCGCGCGCATCAGGTTGTCGACCAGCGTGATCACGCGCGCGGCCGCGACCAGCGCGTCCCGGCGCAGCGACGGCGGGGTGGTGCCGGCGTGGCTGTCGCGGCCGGTGACGACGGCGTCGTACCAGACCTGCGCCTGCGCGCCGGTGACGATGCCGACCTGCTTCGCTTCGCGCTCCAGGATCGGGCCCTGTTCGATGTGCAACTCGAAATAGGCATCGGCCGGGAAGGGTTTGGCGGGGTGCGCGCCCTTGTAGCCGATGGCGTCGAGCGCGTCGGAGACGGTCACGCCGTCCACGTCCTTCAGGCCATAGGCCTTGTCCTGCGTGTAGATGCCGGCCCAGACGCCGGATCCCATCAGGGAATGGCCGAAGCGGGAGCCTTCCTCGTCGGTCCAGTTCACCAGTTCGAGCGGCGCCTCGGTGACCACGTTGAGGTCGGCGAGCGTGCGCATCACCTCGAGCCCTGCGATCACGCCGAGCGCGCCGTCGAACTTGCCGCCCGTGGGCTGGCTGTCGAGGTGGCTGCCGAAGAGCACCGGCAGGCGCGTGGGGTCGCGGCCCTCGCGGCGGGCGAACATGTTGCCCATGGCGTCGACGCGCATGGTCAGGCCGAGCGCCTCGCACCAGGCGGTGAAGCGCTGGCGGCCGGCCTTGTCGACATCGGTCAGGGTCAGGCGCTTCACGCCGCCCTTGGGCGTGGCGCCGATCTCGGCCATGGCCATAAGGCTGTCCCACAGCCGCTTGCCGTCGATGCGCTGGTTCGTGCCGCTCATGGAATGCCGTGCCCGTGCTGGTGACCGTCGGTCCGGACTAAGCCCTGCGGGCGCGTCCTGTCCACCGGGGCGGGGCGCGCCGGTGCCGTGCGGCGACCTTCACGAATACAATCGTTCCGCGCTTCAATTCAGACAAGGCGAATGCCTAAGAAAATAGAAAAGCGTGATGAATACTTTTAAATATTGCTCCTGCAATGCTGTGAGGGGAACCAGTCTCCGAGAGTCTCGCCGCGGCAGGCCTGTTGCGTTGTTCGAATTTCTGCTGCATGGAATCGCCCGCCGGCCGTTCGGTCGGACATGTATTCAAGCGTCATCTGTGGCAGGCGGCCATTTCGAACGCCGCCCGGTGCGCGGGTCCCCCCGATCGGCCCGTGTCGCCAGAACCGCCAAGGAGAGGCCCCCAATGGCGTTCCGCAGCACTGCCCCTTCGCGCGTCCGGCCCGCAGCCCCGATCGCCCGCCGTCCCTGCGCGGCGGAGGGTCGGCCCTGGCGCATGCTTGCCGGCTCGGCCGTGGCCGGGCTCGCGCTCCTGACCTCCGCCTGCGCCGGGGCGGGGGAGGACGTCGCCGCCGCCGCGCCGCGCCCGGTGGCCGAGGCGCAGCCCACCGGGCCGGCGCAGGTCGGCCACGCTTCCTATTACGCGCGGCATTTTACCGGCCGGCGCATGGCGAACGGGCAGAGGTTCGACCCGGCGTCCGAGACCGTGGCGCACCGCACCCTGCCCTTCGGCACTGTGGTGCGCGTGACGAACCTCGACAACGGCCGCACCGCGACGGCGCGCGTGCTCGACCGCGGCCCCTGGATCCGCGGCCGGATCGTCGACGTCAGCCCGCGCATCGCACGCGACCTCGACATGATCCGCGCGGGGATCGCGCGGGTCGAAGTGGTGCCGGTCGAGGTGGCCGAGGCGCCGGAGTGATGCCGACGGCACGAGTGCCCGAGGGTATGTGACGATGAATGCCGGCCGGCCGGGGCGCCGGTCACGGGCCGCGTGAAAGGCGAGGGGCGAAGGGAACTTCTCCCTCCGGATCCCCTTCAACCTTCTCTGCCCCTTGGCGCCCGACCTTCCAGGCCCCGTGCCAGGTTCCAAAGAAGGGAGGGGGATCGGGGGAGGTTCTCCTCCCCCCACCTGCGCTCCAGGCTCCCTGCCGCTACGCCGTCGCGAAGCCCGCGGCGCGGAAGCGCGCGCGCCCATCCGCCCCGGTGAGGAACGCCAGGAAGGCCAGCGCGCCGTCCCGGTCCGATGCCCGCGCCGTGACCGCGCCGAGATAGGGCGTCACGAGCTGCGCCGCATCCGGCAGCGGGCCCACCAGCGTAGCGCCCGGCACGGCGATGATCTCGCTGATCTGCGTCAGCGCCAGCGCGGCGCGCCCGTCCGCCACGGCCTGCACCGCGGCGCCGCCGCCGGGGAAGACGAGCGTGCGGGCCCGCATCTCCTCCGCGATTCCCAGGCGCTCGATCAGCCGGGCGGCATGGGTGCCGGCCGTGGCGCCGGTCGAGGGATCGGAGTGCGCGATAGTGGGCGCCGCCAGGATCGCCGCCCGCAGCGCCGCCTCGGTCGAGATGTCGGGCCTCGGCGCGCCGTCCCGCACCGCCGCGCCGATCAGCATGCGGCCGAGTTCGCGCGTCGTCGTGCCGTCGAGCAGGCCATCGGCCGTGAGGCGGGCGACCTGAGTCGCGCTGTTCAGCATGAGGTCGGCGGCCTCGCCGTCCCGCAGGCGGCGGGCGGCGACGCCGGCATTGGCGGTGGCGATGGCGACCGCACGGCCGCCGGCGGCGGTGAAGGCGGCGGCCAGGTCTCGCGTCGAGGCCGCGACGGCGCCGGTGCCGAGCACGCGGATCGGCGCCGCCTGCCCCCTGGCCGGCCATGATGCCGCCACCACGGGGGCCGCCAATGCGGCGAGCACGAATCGGCGGTGCATGGCGTCTCTCCCTCTCCCCCGGGCATCTTGCTCCGCCTTGCGTCTTGCTCAAGTCCCGTCGCTGGGGGAACTTCGGCACCACCCTTCCGGGAGCGATCATCCATGGCCCATGCCCTCGGCGCGCCCGGCGCGCCCGCAATCCTGCGCAACACCGACCTCGACGCGGAGGCCGTCCGCGAGGCTCGTGTCGACCTCGCCGCCTGCTTCCGCATGGCGGCGCGGCTCGGACTGCATGAGGGGATCTGCAACCACTTTTCCTTCGTCGTGCCGGGGCGGGACAACCTGTTCCTGGTCAACCCCTATGGCTGGGCGTTCAGCGAGATCACGGCGTCGCGCCTGCTGGTCTGCGACTTCCAGGGCAACGTGGTGGCGGGGGAGGGCGTGCCGGAGGCGACCGCCTTCTTCATCCATGCCCGCGTCCACCTGAACAAGCCGCGGGCGAAGGCGGCCTTCCACACCCACATGCCGAACGCGACCGCGCTCGCGATGGTCGAGGGCCCGCCGCTGGCCTGGGCGGGGCAGAGTTCGCTGAAATTCTACGGCCGGACCATGGTGGACGAGGAGTATGGCGGCCTGGCCCTCGACGAGAAGGAAGGCGACCGCATCGCGGCCAGCATCGGCGACGCCGACATCGTCTTCATGCGCAACCACGGCGTCATGGTGGTCGGGCCGACGGTCGCCGAGGCCTGGGACGACCTCTACTACCTCGAGCGCGCGGCGGAGGCGCAGCGGCTCGCGCTGTCCACCGGCCGCGCGCTCAAGCCCGTGCCGCCCGAGATGGCGGCCAGGACCTACGCCCAGATGCGGGAGGGCGACCGCGAGAGCGCGCGCCTCCATCTCGAGAGCATCAAGCGCATCCTGACCCGCGAAGAGCCGGACTTCATGCAGTGAGCGGCGCTGCCCCGCGGGCGCCGGATCCCGCGGGGCTTGCGCTGTTGCTCGTCACCACCTTCGGCTGGGGCCTCAACTGGCCCGCGATGAAGCTGCTGCTCGAGGAACTGCCGGTGCTGACCACGCGTGCGGCGGGGGGCGGCATCGGCTTCCTCATGCTGCTCGGCATCGCCCTCGCGCTGCGCGAGAGGCTGACGGTGCCGCGCGCGCTCTGGCCGCGGCTCGTGCTCGTCTCGCTGCTGAATGTCACGGCGTGGATGGGGCTTGCCTCCTTCTCGCTGCTCTGGCTGAGCGCGGCGGAGGCGACGATCGTCTGCTACACCATGCCTGTCTGGGCGGCGCTGATGGCCTGGGCGATGCTGGGGGAGCGTCTCGGCGCGGCGCGCATCGCGGGGCTCGTGCTGGCGTTGTCGGGGCTCGCGCTTCTGGTGCTGGGGAAGGGCGTCTCGGTCGGGCTGGCGAAGGTGCCGGGGGTCGCGCTGGGACTTGGCTCGGCCATCCTGTTCTCGCTCGGCACGGTGGTGACGAAGCGCCGGCCGCTCGGCCTGCCGCCGACCGCGGCGACCGTCTGGCAGGTCGGGCTCGGCATCCTGCCGCTGGCGCTCGGCGCGGTGGTGTTCGACCCGCCGGGGCTGGGCGCGCTGTCGGGGCGGGGATGGGCGTTGCTCGCCTATGGCGGCGTCTTCGCGCTCGGGCTCTGCTACCTCAGCTGGTTCGCGGCGCTGCGGCGGCTGCCGGCCTCGCTCGCCTCGCTCGGCACGGTGCTGACGCCGGTGGTGGGCGTGGCGGGGGCGGCGATCTTCCTGGGCGAGCCCTTCGGCTGGCGGGAGGGCGCGGCGCTCGGGCTCACGCTGTCGGGCGTGGCGCTCGCGCTGCGCGGCTAGGCGCGCGGCGCTACCCCGCCTGCGCCTTCCACGCCGCCGTGATCTCGCTGCCGCTGGCGCTCCAGACCGACCCGCGCGCCAGGATGGCGTCGAGCATCTGCCCGAAGGCGCGGATGCGGTGCGGCTGGCCCATCAGCCAGGGCGTGACCGACAGCGTGAGGATGCGCCCGCCGCCGGTGGCCTCCGCCTCCGCGTCCAGGGCCGCATGCGCGGCGAGGACCGCGTTGGTGAAGGCCTCGGTCGGCATGTTCTGCTGGTGCAGCATGCGCTGGTCGGCCAGGTCCTGCGACAGAGGCATGGCGGTCAGCGTGCCGGCGTCCGTGGCGAAGGCGTAGGGCATGTCGTCGTTCGCCCAGCCGCTGGTCCAGGCGTAGCCCGCTTCGGCCACGAGGTCCGGCGTGCGGTGCGATTCCGAATGCGCCGGCGAATGCCAGCCGCGCAGCGCAGCCCCGAAGCGCCCGCGCAGCAGCGCGGTGGCCTCGGTGACCCAGGCGCGTTCGTCGGCCTCGGCCACGCCGCCATGGTGGATGTGGCCCATGTCGAGGCCGGCGCAGGCGGGCTCCCACCCCGCGGCCGCGATGTCATCCATCAGCGCCGGGTATTCCTGCGCGAGCTGCGCGCTGATCAGGGCGGTTCCCGCCACGCCGCGCGCTGCCATCGCGCGCATCATGCGGTAGATGCCGATGCGGTTGCCGTAGTCGCGCTGCGTGAAGTCCCAGAAGGACGGATAGGGCCGCTCCATGCCGCCTGGCGCGACGATCGGCTTCAGCGGCATGTCCATCGGGAAATGCCCGACATGCACCGCGACCCAGAGCGCGATGCGCGCGCCGCCCGGCCATTGCACGGGCGCCGTGCGCGGCAGGATGCGAAACGGGTAGCGATCGTGGTCCATGCCACGGCCGCGCCTGGGATAGACGAAGTAGTCCGCCGGCAGCCCGCTCATGGCGTGCCCTCCGCGATCCAGGCCTCGTGCGCGGCCAGATGGTGGTCGATGTAGTGCTTCGCGATCTCGCGCCCCGTCGCGAGCCAGACCTTGTCGTGGCCGGTGACGTGGCGCAGCACCTCCTCCAGCGCCGCGATGCGGTGCGGCTGGCCGATCAGGAAGGGGTGCAGCGGCAGGCACATGACCGTGGCGCTCTCGGCGCCTTCCTCGTACAGCGTGTCGAACTGCGCCTTGCAGATCTCGGCGTAGCGCTCGGGCGGCGTGTTGCGCATCACGAGCAGCGGCACGTCGTTCACTTCGAGCGAATAGGGGATGCTCACCAGGCGCTGCCCGCCGCGCGTCGTGATCGGTGTCGGCTGGTCGTCGTGCAGCAGGTCGAGCGTGTAGAGCACGCCTTCCTCGGCCAGGATGTGCTGCGTCGTCTCGTCGTTCGAGATCGCGGGCGTCAGCCAGCCATCCATCGCCTGGCCGGAGGCGCGCAGGATGGTCTCGCGGTTCTCGCGGATCACCTCGCGCTGCTGGTCCTCCGACATGCCGTAGAAATAGCGGGTGTTGTAGGTGCCGTGGCTGAACAATTCCCAGTCCAGCGCGCAGCAGCGCTCGATGATCTCGGGGTAGTGGTCGCAGACCGCGACGTTGAGGCTGACCGACCCGCGCACGCCGTGCCGCGCCATCACGTCCGCCATGCGCCAGAAGCCCGCCCGGTTGCCGTAGTCGCGCCAGGAATAGCCGGAGACGTCCGGCACGGGGCGCGGCCAGGGCATCCGCCGCGCATTGGGCGGCGGGTCGTATTCGTAGTGCTCGATGTTGGGCGCCACCCAGAAGGCGACGCGCGCGCCGTTCGGCCAGGTGATCCTGGGCCGGCGGCGCCAGGGCATGTAGGCGTAGTGGCCGGGGGTCTTCAGCATCGGCGTCAGCCCTCCATGCGGGGAATGGCGGCCAGCACCTCGGCCACCGGCAGCACGTCGGCGTATTTCACCGCCATGTCATACAGGTTCGCGAAATGCGGGCTCTCGTGCTTGTCGGCCACGCATTCCTCCGGGACGATCATGCGGTATCCGCAGGACAGGCCGTCCACGACCGTCGCGCGCACGCAGCCCGAGGTCGAGCCGCCCGTGACGACCACGGTGTCGGTGCCGTGGAAGGTCAGCAGGGACCGCAGGTTGGTCTCGAAGAAGGCGCTCGCCATGCGCTTGTTGATCAGGATGTCGGACGGCAGGCGCTGCACCCGCGGGTCGAGCGCCGCGCGCGGCGAGCCTTCCTTGATGTTCTGCAGGCTGTCCGGCGTGTCGGAGCGCGTCCCCCAGACGCCGCAATCCTCGCCCGAGGGCAGGTAGGCGACATGCGTCCAGACCACAGGCCAACCGCGCGCGCGGAAGGCCGCGGCCAGCGCGTTCACGTGCTCGATCTGGCGTGGATCGGTCTCGTAGGCGGTGGCGTACGTGCCGACCTGCGTGTAGGCGCATTGCAGGTCGATGTTCACGAGCGCGGCGCGCCGGCCGAAGCCGAAGCGCGCGCGCGCCGGCGCGGCCTTCGCCGCTGCGTACATCTGCCGTGCCGTCTTCGCGTCCTCGATCATCGTCGTCCTCCCGCGTCGCGTGCAGAACCTTCCACGGCCTCGCGTGACCTACAAGGCGGTGAACAGTCGCGCCACCTCCGGGTTGTGGAAGCGCTGCACCTCGATCGCGTAGCCGGCCGGGTCCTCGCAGAAGAAATGCTCGCAATAGGTGCCGCGCTGGATCTCCGAGAGGCCGGCCACGCCCGCCGCCGTCATGCGCGCATGCCATCCGGCGACATCCTCGTCCACGATGGTCAGCAGCACGGCGCTTGTCGCCTGGTGCCGCAGGTGGCCGCGATTCCCGTCCACGATGCCGAAGTAGCTGCGCCCCGCGATCCGGTAGATCCGCGCCATACCCTGGTCCAGCACGAGGTCGAAGCCCATCACCTCCTCGTAGAAGCGCGCCGCCGGCGCGAGATCCGCGTAGTAGAAAAAGGTGATTGCGTAATCCGCGGCCATGTCGTTCTCCTGTCGGCTCCGGACGCTAAGGGCCGCACGGGGTCCGTCAAGCCAGGGGGCGGTGGATGGTGCTGACGGTCGCGTTTGAGCGCGTGGACTTCCTGCCGCCGGGCCGCGTGACGGACGACACTTCCATCCTGACGATCCGCAGCCTGGTCGCCGAGCCGCTCTGCACCTGGCGCGACGGGCGCGTGCTGCCCGGACTGCTCGCGGCCTGGCATCACGAGGATGATGGCCGGTCCTGGACCTTCGCGCTGCGGGCCGGCGCGACGTTCCACGACGGCCGGCGCTGCACGGCCGAGGACGTGGCCCAGACGATCCGCGACCATCTCTCGGGCCTCGACATGTTCGGCATGCCCTGGGCGTATTCGCGCTATCTCGCCGGTGCGCGGATCACGCCCGAAGGGCCGGGGATGCTCTCGATCTCGACGCCCGCGCCGGTCGCGGACCTGCCCGAGATCCTGTCCGAGTTCTTCGTGCTGAAGCCCGGCGCCGACGGCGCGGCGACGCTCGGCACCGGCCCCTACCGCGTCGTGGCCCTGGAGCCGGGGGCCGAGGCGCTGATCGAGGCCGTGGACCCTGCGCGCGCGCCGTCGCGCATCCATCTCATCGCGGAACGCGATCCCGACAACCGCTACCGCATGGTCCTCGAGGGCCTGGCCGACGCCGCGACGAACCTCGAGCGCATGGCGAACCCCCGCGCCCGCGCGCCCGGCCTGACGTGGGGGGAGGCGCCGAACACGCTCTCGGTCATGTTCTACCTGGAGTGCCGCCGCGGGGTCTTCGCCCATCCGGCGGCGCGGCGCGCGGCGAACCACGCGGTGGACGCGCAGGCCATCGTCGACGAGCTGTTCCACGGCATGGGCGTGCCGGCCGCCACCATCGTCAGCCCCTTCCACCTTGGCCACGCGGAGGCCGGGCTCGTCCCCATCGCGCCCGACCGCGACCTCGCGCGGCGGCTGCTCGACGAGGCCGGCGGCGGCGCCGAGGTGCTGATCCGCACGCCGCTGCACATGCCGGAGAAGGCGCCCGCCATCAGCGCGATGGTGGCCGACGGGCTGCGCGCCATCGGCCTCGATCCGCGCATCCAGGAAGTAGCCGACCGCCCGGACTATGCCCGCCAGGTCGGGCGCGGGCAGATCGGCGACATGGCAATCTTCGACAGCTCACCCGCCTCCACCTATCGCGTGCTGAACGACAAGATATCCTCGGCGGTGCGTGGGCAGTGGTGGCAGGGGCACGACGACCCCGTGCTGGAGCCCCTGATCGCGCAGGCGAACCGCAGCCTGGACGAGACCGCGCGCGCCGCGGCCTATGCGCGCTGCCTGCGCCGGCTGCACGAGAACCCGCCCTGGCTTTATCTGTTCCACCCCGTCGAGGCCTTCGCCGCCCGGCCCGGCACGGTGCCGCTCGCGATCGACCATCGCGGCGTGCTCCACTTCGCCTGAGGGAGCATCGCCGTGGACCCGCGCCAGGACGTCTTCATCACCGCCGCCGCCCTCTCCCGCCGGATCGCGGCGGGGGAGGAGGTCTCCATACTCGCCGTGCGCAACGCCGGGGCCGAGGCGCTGGCCGATTTCGCCGCCGTGCCGCGCATCCCGGGCGCGGTGGACGCCGACCTGCCGAGCCAGTTCGCCGGCCCCGGCGGCGGCACGCGCGGCAGCCGCCCGCTGCCGGCGATCGAGGACCTCCAGCGCCATGCGGCCGCCTGGGGCCTGCGCCGGGGCGTGCCGGTGGTGCTCTACGACCACGACCGCTGCCTGACCGCCGCGCGCGGCTGGTGGGTGCTGCGCTGGGCGGGACTTGCGCCCGTGCTGCTGCTGGATGGCGGCTTCCCGGCCTGGATCGCGGCGGGGCTGCCCATCGCGATCGAGCCCGGGGCGCCGCCGCCGGGCGACGTCGTGCTGTCGGCGGGGCACATGAAGGTGCTCGACGCCGATGCGGCGGCGGCGATGGCGCGGGACGGCGTGCTGCTCGATACGCGCATCCGCGGCAACTATATCGGCGGCGCCGTCGCGCTGGGGGAAGCGCCGCGCGGCCATATCCCGGGCTCGCTCAGTGCGCCGGCGGCGGATGCGCTGACCGAGGCCGGCACCTTCCTGGACACCGAGACGCTGCGCCACCTGTTCGCCGGGCTCGGCGCCGATGGCACGCGCCCGGTTGGCGTGACCTGCGGCGCGGGCATCTCGGCGGCGCACGGCATCGCCGCGCTCGCCGCCATTGGCATCGATTCTGCATTGTTCCCCGGCTCCTGGTCCGCCTGGAGCGCCGATCCGGCCCGCCCGGTCGTGGTCGGCGCCGCCCCTGGATGAGCCCCTGTTCAAGGATGACTGCCGTGATCCACCGCCGCCGCCTCGCCCTGCTGCCCGCCGGCCTGCTCGCCGCCCCCGCCCTGGCGCAGGAGGCCCCCTGGCCGAATCGCCCCGTCCGCCTGGTCGTCGCCTTCCCGCCCGGCGGGCTGACCGACACCTTCGGGCGCATGATGGCCGAGCGGCTGCAGGCGGAGCTCCGCCAGACCGTGGTGGTCGAGAACCGCGGCGGCGCCGGTGGCACCACCGGCACGCAGATGGCCGTGCGGTCCCCGCCCGACGGCTACACGCTCGCCGTCGCCGCGCCGTCCACGCATGTGACGGCGCCGATCCTGTTCCCGACGCCGGGCTATGACGGCGTCAGCGACGTTGCCGCGGTCGGCGCCTTCGCGACCATCGCCTCGATCGCCGTGGTGCATCCCTCGGTGCCGGCCAACAGCATCGCGGAACTGGTGGCGCTGGCGAAGGCGCGGCCGGGGACGATGAATTTCGGCTCGGCCGGCGCGGGCGGCTCCGTCCACTTGGCGGGCGAGCTGTTCAAGATGCGCGCGGGCGTCGACATCGTGCACGCGCCCTATCGCGGCGGCGCGCTGATGCTGGCGGACCTGCTCGCCGGGCGCGTGCAGATCGCCTTCGACAACCTGCCGCAGATCCTGCCGCATGTGCGCAGCGGCGCCGTGCGCGCGCTGGCGGTCACGAGCCGCGAGCGGTCCCGCTTCGCGCCCGAACTGCCGACCATGATCGAGGCCGGCGTGCCCGACTACGACGTAACCGCCTGGTTCGGCCTGACCGCGCCGCAGGGCACGCCGCCCGCCATCGTCGACCGGCTCAATGCCATCCTGCGCGGCATGGTCGCGGACCCCGCCGTGCTGGCGCGGCTGGAGGGGCTCGGCGCGCAGCCGCTGTCCATGACGGCGGACGAATTCGGCGCCTTCCTGCGCGCCGAGCGCGTGCGCTACGCCGAGATCATCCGCGTCAGCGGCGCCCGGGTGGATTGAGGCCGCACGCCTCCCCATCTGACCGCCGCAACCTGACAGGCGGGAGACGATGGAGACGGCGTTGCTCATCATCGGCGGGCTGGTGCTGCTCGTCCTCGGCGGCGAAGGGCTGGTGCGCGGCGCGGTGCAGATCGCCGAGCGCTTCGGCGTCTCGCCGCTGCTGATCGGCCTCACGCTGGTGGGGTTCGGCACCTCGACGCCGGAACTCGTGACCAGCGTGCAGGCGTCGCTGGCGGGCTCGCCTGGCATCGCGGTCGGCAACGTGGTCGGCTCGAACATCGCGAACATCCTGCTGATCCTCGGCATCTCGGCGGTGGTCTTCCCGGTGCGCGTCTCCTCCGCGGCCCTGGCGCGCGACGGGGTCATCGGCGCGGCGGCCGCCGCCATGCTCCTCGCGGTCGGCCTCGCCTGGACGCTGGACCGGGTGGTGGGCGGCGTCTTCGTGGCGCTCCTGGTCGCCTACATCGTCCATGCCTGGCGGCAGGAATCGGCCGGTACGGACGGGCATACCGCCGCCTTCGAGAAGGCCCAGGCCTTCGAGGAGACGCATCCCAGGGGCGTTCATGGCGCGTATGCCGCCGCGCCGGGCACGGGGCGGCGCGGGCTCCTGGTCTCGCTCGCGCTGCTGGTGGGCGGGCTCGCGCTGGTCGTCCTCGGCGGGCGGCTGCTGGTGGATGGCGCGGTCGGTCTGGCCCGCGCGCTCGCGGTGTCGGAGGAGGTGATCGGCCTGACCATCGTCGCCGTCGGCACCTCGATGCCGGAACTCGTGACCTCGGTCGTCGCGGCGCTGCGGCGGCACGCCGACGTCGCGATCGGCAACGTGCTGGGCTCGAACATCTACAACGTGCTCGGCATCGCCGGGGTTACCGGGCTGATCTCGCCGACCGTGGTGCCGGCGCAGATCGCGGCCTTCGATGCGCCCGTCATGCTGGCCGTCTCGCTGCTGCTGCTGGCGGTGGCGCGCACGGGCTGGCGCGTCGGGCGGCGGGAAGGGGCGGGGCTGGTCGCGCTCTATGCGCTCTATGTGTGGGTCATCTGGCCGGTATGATGGCCGCATGAACGACATCGGCAGCGCCTTCTCCGCCGCCTTCGGCCTGGTCGCGGGGGGCGACCCGGCGCTGCTCGGCATCGTCGGGCTGTCGCTGCGGGTCAGCCTCGGCGCGCTCGCGATCGCGGCGGTGGTCGGCCTGCCGCTCGGCGCGCTGCTCGCGGTCGCACGGTTCCGTGGGCGGTCCGGGGTGATCGTCGCGCTGAACGCGCTGATGGGGCTGCCGCCGGTGCTCTGCGGCCTGCTGATCTACCTGCTGCTGTCACGCTCGGGCCCTCTCGGCCCGCTCGGCCTGCTGTTCACGCCGGCGGCGATGGTGGTGGCGCAGGCGGTGCTGATCACGCCCATCGTGGCCGCCCTGGCGCGCCAGGTGCTGGAGGGGATGTGGGAGGAATACGCCGAGCAGTTCCGCTCCTTCCGCGTCTCGGCCGCGCGCGCGGTGCCGACGCTGCTCTGGGACGGGCGCTTCGCGCTGTTCACGGTGCTGCTGGCCGGCTTCGGGCGCGCCGCGGCCGAGGTCGGCGCTGTGATGATCGTGGGCGGTAACATCGAGGGCTACACGCGCGTGATGACGACGGCGATCGCGCTCGAGACCTCGAAGGGCGACCTGCCGCTGGCCTTGGCGCTCGGCATGGTCCTGATGCTGATCGTCTTGGCGGTCAATGCGCTGGCGCAGGGGCTGCGCGGCGCCGCGGTGCGTTGGGCCGGCTGAACGGGGCTTGGAGCAGGAAGGGCGGGGGGAAGGGAATTTCCCACCGCACCCCCCAACCTTCTTTGGCATTTGGCGCTGTACGCCCGGGATCCGTGCCAGGTGCCAGAAAAGGTTGAGGGGGGTCCGGGGGGAGAAGTTCCCTTCTCCCCCCGGCCTTTCACGAGGTCGGCTCGGCCTCGGCCGCATTCGGGAAGAAAAGTTGCTCCCCGCTGATCCCGTAGGATGCAATCGCCGCCTGTCCCGCCGGCGACAGGATCCAGTCGATGAAGCGCTGCCCGTCGGCGGCCTTCACATGCGGATGCCGCTGCGGGTTCACGAGCATGACGCCGTACTGGTTGAACAGCCGCGCATCGCCCTCGACCAGGATGCGGAGATCCTGGCGGTTGCGGAAGGCGAGCCAGGTGCCGCGGTCGGCCAGGAGATAGGCGTTCTGGGCCGCGGCAGTGTTGAGCGCCGGGCCCATGCCCTGGCCCACTTCGCGGTACCACTGGCCCCGGCCCGCCACGGGGTCGATGCCGGCCGCGCGCCAGAGGCGGAGTTCCGCCGCATGCGTGCCGCTGCGGTCGCCGCGCGACACGAAGGGCGCGGACGCGGCGGCGATGCGGCGCAGCGCCTCCGGCGTGTCGGCCAGGCCGGCGATGCGCGCCGGGTCCGCGGCGGGGCCGATCAGCACGAAGTCGTTGAACATGACGTGCCGGCGCTCGACGCCGAAGCCATCGCGCACGAAGCGTTCCTCGGCCGCGCGGTCGTGCACGAGGACGACGTCGGCGTCGCCGCGCCGCGACGTGTCCAGCGCCTGCCCGGTGCCGAGCGCGATCACGCGCACCGCGATCCCGGTCGCCGCCGCGAAGATCGGCAGGATGTGGCGGAACAGGCCCGATTGTTCCGTGCTGGTTGTGGAGGCGATCGTGATGCTGCGCTCCTGCGCCGCCGCCGGCTGCGCGGCGAGCAGGGCAAGGGCGATCAGGCACCTGCGGATCATCGTCGGTCTCCCGAGGTGTCAGGCCGCGAGCAACTCGCCGCGCAGGAAGGAAGCGGCCTCGGCGCTGGCGGGCGCGCCGAAGAACTGCGCGGCCGGCGTGTGCTCCAGCAGCCGGCCGCCATGGAGGAAGACGACCTCCCCCGCCAGGCGCCGCGCCTGGCCAAGGTCGTGCGTCGTCATCACGATCTTGGTGCCGCGCGCGGCCAGCGTCGCCACGATGCCCTCCACCGCGCGCGTCGCGGCAGGGTCGAGGCTCGCGCAGGGCTCGTCGAGGAACAGCACGTCGGGGTTCGTCGCCGCCGCGCGTGCCAGCGCGAGGCGCTGCTGCTCCCCGCCCGAGAGCCGGCGCGCCGGGCGGTCGGCCAGCGCCGTGAGGCCAACCAGGTCGAGCGCCGCCACCGCGCGGGCCTCGCGGTCCGCGGCGCCGGCCAGGCGAAGCGGGTAGAGCACGTTCGCCAGCACCGACCGGCGCAGGAGCACGGGGCGTTGGAACACCATCGCCTGGCGTCGCGCGGCGTCGCCCTCGCGCCCGGCCCAGGAGACCTCGCCCGCGGTCGGCTCAACCAGCCCGTGCAACAGCCGCAGCAGCAGGGATTTTCCCGCGCCGTTCGGCCCGAGGATGACGGTGGGCGCGCCGGGCAGAAGGGTCAGCGTGACATCCGAGAGGATGCGCAGCCCGCCCACGTTGAAGCCGAGGCCGCGCACCGCGAGCGGCAGGATGGTGACCCCGGATGCCGAAGGATCCTGGCCTTGTCCCGTGCAGGGTTGGTGCGGCGGCTGCGCGGCGGCCATCACGAACTCCGCGTTCCGGCGGAGTTCGGATACATCGGGCGCGCGCATCAGCGGGCGCATCCCGGCCCGCCGCGATGCTGCCGTGCCGTCATCCATGCTCGGCTGCGCCTGTCCTGCACGCCTGTCTCCCCCAGCGTCTGAAATGACGGTGGCAGATGACCGCGTCAATGGCGGAGACCCTTGACGCGTCGGCGGCATTTGCCGGCAATTGCCGGATGATGCCGGATGTCCTCACGCTGAAGGAAGCCGCCGCCTGGCTGCGGCTGTCGGAACGCGCGCTCTATGACCTCGCCCGCGGGCGGCAGGTTCCGGCCGCGCTGCTCGGCGGCAAGTGGGTCTTCCCGCGCGCGCTGCTGGACCGCTGGCTGGCGGCCCGGGCCGATGGCGGCGATGCGCCGCATCGCGTCGCGCCGCCGCCGGTGCTGGCGGGCAGCCACGACCCGCTGCTGGACTGGGCGGTGCGGCAATCGGGCTGCGGGCTTGCCTTGCGCGCCGGCGGCAGCCTGGACGGGCTGGGTGCGCTGGCGGCGGGGCAGGCGGTGGTGGCGGCGGCGCATCTGCTCGACGCCGACAGCGGCGCCTGGAACGCGCCCGCGGCGCGGCGCGAACTCGGCGCTGGCGGGCATGTCGGCATCACCTGGGCCTGGCGGGACCAGGGGCTGCTGGTGGCGCCGGGCAATCCGCTCGGCCTCGCTGGAGTGGCGGACCTCGCACGGACCGGCATCGCGGTGGTCGGGCGGCAGAACCGCGCCGGCAGCCACGTGCTGCTGGTCCACCTGCTGACCGAGGCCGGGCTCCGGCTCGACGCCCTGACCTTCCTGCCCGAGCCCGCGCTGGCCGAGGACGAGGTCGCCGCCGCCGTCGCCGAAGGCCGCGCCCAGGCCGGCTTCGGCATCCGGGCCGAGGCGGCCGCCCGCGGCCTCGGCTTCGTGCCCCTGGTGCGCGAGCGCTTCGACCTGGTGATGGCGCGGCGCGACTATTTCGAGCCGCCCGTGCAGACGCTGCTGGCCTTCGCGCGGGGCGCGGCCTTCGCGGCGCGGGCGGCGCGGATGGGCGGCTACGATATCGCCGAGACGGGGCGCGTCGCCTTCAACGGATAGCCAGCGCCGTGACGTTCGCGGAGCAGCGCGAGCGTCGCCGCCTCCTCCTCCGCCCGGCGCGCCGCGGACCAGCCGAGCGCGCCGGCCAGCACGCCCGCGACCTCGCGCACCGCCTCCTCGCCGGCGTCGCCCTGCAGCGCGACGAGCGTCCGGCGCAGGATCACGTCGGCAAGCCGCGTGACCATCTCCTGCCGCGCGATCCAGGCGATCTCGGCGGTCGAATGGTCCGGCAGGGCGGCGAGCGGCGCGTCGGGGCCGGCGGCGATGGCGCGCGCCGCGTCGCGCGCGCGGGTGCCGTAGCGCGCCATCAGCGCCTCGATGCGCGGCCGCGGCACGCCGGTCTCGCCCGCCACCTCGGCGCACCAGGCGGCACGGTCGTCGGGAAAGCCGGCGCCGCCGCCGATCGGCAAGCCCGCCGTGCCGGTGCGCCGCGCGCGGCCGAGCCGGCGCAGCACCTCGTCCGCCGCTTCCTCGCCGAAGGAGCGGAAGGTCGTCCACTTGCCGCTCACCATCGACAGCACGGGGAAGGGGCGTCCGGCCGTTGCCTCGCTCGCCACCAGCCTGTGCGTGCGCGGGATCATCCCCGGCGTCGCGCTGTCGACGTAGGGCAGCGGGCGCACGCCGGAATAGCGGAAGCGGATGTTTTCCCGCCCCACCGCGACCGCGGGCAGGACCTCCCGCAGCACGGCGAGGAGGTAGTCCACCTCCGCCTCCTCGCAGCGCACGACGTCGGCGTCCTCCACGCGGATGTCGGTGGTGCCGAGCAGCACCTGTCCGAGGAAGGGGAAGACGATGCAGGTGCGCCCGTCCGGCGCCTCGAAATACAGCATCGCGCCGCCAAGCGCCTCGCGCAGCCCGTCATGGTCGATCACGAGGTGCGAGCCCTTGGTGCCGCCGATCATGCGCCGGTTGATGCCGAGCGGCGCATTGACGCGGTCGATCCAGGCGCCCGCCGCGTTCACCACGATCCGGGGCGCGAGGCGGAGCGTCTCCCCGGTCAGCGCGTCGCGCAGCACGACGCCCTCGGCGTCCGGGCCGTCGGCGGCCATGTAGGTCAGCGCCTCGGCCTGCGGCGCCGCGGCCAGCGCGTCGAGCACCAGTTCCAGATTGATGCGCTCGGGATGCGAGACCCAGCCGTCCCAGTACTCGGCCGCCGCCGTGATGTCGGGCGTGAGGCCCGGCATGGCGGCGAGCGCGGCTTGGCGGCCCAGCATCCGGTGCCGCGGCATGGTGCGTTCGTGCCGGCCGAGCCAGTCGTAGAGCGCGAGGCCGATCCGGACCAGCACCGCGCCGCGCCGGCCGGATTTCGACGGGCGGCGGAACAGCCTGCCGATCGCGGCCAGCGTGCCGCCCAGGCGGTCGTACAGCGGGACGATGGTGCGCAGCGGCGCGACCAGGTGCGGCGCGTTGCGCAGCAGGCGGTTGCGCTCGGTCGCGCCTTCCCGGACCAGGTCGAGTTCCGCGGTCTCGAGGTAGCGCAGCCCGCCATGGACCATGCGCGACAGCGCGGAGGAGGCGCCTTCCGCGATGTCGCCGCGGTCCGCCAGCACGACCCGCACGCCGTTCAGCGCCAGGTCGCGGAACACCGCCGCGCCGTTGATGCCGGCGCCGATGACGAGAACGTCGGGCGCCGGGTCCTGCCGCAGCCGCTCGATCGTCGCCTGGCGCGAGATGTCCCGCATGCACGCCTCCTGGCCCCGTCACTAGCGGCGGGACCTTGCGCGGGCAACGGGCCTTGCCCGCCCGGGTCGCCGCGCGCAGGCTCGGCGTGCCGGAGGAGGACGCCATGACCGACCTGACGATCCGCGAGGTCCGCACGACCCTGCTGCGCCTGCCCTGGCCCGAGGACCCGTGGCTGGCCGGGCATGCGCTCGGCGCCATGCGCGACCTGGTGGTGGTGGAGGTGGTGACCGCCTCGGGCCTGACCGGCATGGGCTACCTGCACCTGCTGAACCTGCCGCTGCAGCGCACGATCGGCGCCTGCATCGAGGAGGCGATGGCGCCGCGCATCCTCGGTCGCGACGCGACGGCCATCGAGGCGATCTGGCGCGACCTCTGGCGCGCGACGCTGACGGGCGGGCGGGGCGGCGTGGCGATGATGGCGCAATCGGCCATCGACATCGCGCTCTGGGACGTGGTGGGCAAGGCGGCGGGGCTGCCGCTGCACCGGCTCTGGGGGCATTTCCGCAGCCAGATCCCCATCTACGGGTCGGGCTGCTTCCGCGGCAGCCGCGGCGACGGGATGATCGCCAAGGCGCGGCACTACGTCGCGCAGGGATACAGGGCGATCAAGATGCAGGTCGCCTATGTCGGCGACCTGAGCACCGACCTCGACAACGTGCGGCGGATGCGCGAGGCCGTCGGGCCCGGTGTCGAGATCATGATCGACGTGAACATGGGCTGGACGGCTGATGTCGCGATCACGATGGGCCGGAAGTTCGAGGCCTTCGACGTCTACTGGCTGGAGGAGCCCGTGCTGGCCGACGACTTCGCCGGCTATCTCCGCTGCGCGGAGGCGCTCGACCTGCGCGTGGTGGGGGGCGAGACGCATTTCGGCCGCGCCGACCTGCTGCCGCTGCTCGAGCGCGGGCGGATCCCCATCCTGCAGCCGGACCCGATGCGCGGCGGCTTCACCGAGCTGCGCAAGATCGTGGCGCTGGCGGACACCCACGGCGTCACGATCGCGCCGCACCTCTTCCCGGAACTCAACGTCCACCTGCTGGCGAGCATCCCGAACGGGATCTGGGCCGAGCAGATGGGACTGCTCGACGATGTCTTCGTGAGCCTGCCGAAAATCGCGAACGGCACGATCACGGCGCCCGAGGCGCCGGGGCACGGGCTCGCCTTCAGGCCGGAGGTGATGACCGACTTCGTGCTGCGGTAGCGCCGGACGAAGGTGCCGGGAGAGCGGAACCTCCCTCCCTCCCTTCTTTGGAATTTGGCGCTCATCCCGGAAGGTGGGGCACCAAATAACAAAGAAGGTTGTGGGGGGTGCGGGGGGAGAAGTTCCCTTCTCCCCCCCCCCTTTCCCTTCAGAACGCCATCCACCCGCCATCGACCATCAGGTTGTGGCCGGTGAGGAACGTCGCCTCCCCGCTCGCGAGGAACAGTGCGGCCGAGGCGACGTCCATCGGCCGGCCGAGCCGCGCCATGGGCGTACGCATCTCGGAATAGGCCATGGCGTCCGTGCCCGGCCCGGCGGGACGTCCGGTCAGGATGCGCCCGGGCGCCACCGCGTTGCAGACGATGCCCTGCTTCGCGTAGTCCACCGCCACCTGCTTCGTGATGTAGGCCGCCGCCGCCTTGCCGGTGCCGTAGGCGATCTTGCCCGGGGCGGCGACCATGCCGTGCTGGGAGGAGATGTTGACGATCCGCCCGCGCACCTCCTCCACCGGGTCCTGCGCCAGGAACTGCTGCACGGCGCGCTTGCAGCCGAAGAAGACGCCCTTCGCGTTTACCGCCATCACGCGGTCCCAGTCGGCCTCGCTGGTCTCCAGCAGCGGCCTGCCCTCGCCGCGGATGGCGGCGTTGTTCACCATGACGTCGAGCCGCCCGAACTCCGCGACCGCCGCGCCGACCAGCGCATCGACATCCGCCCAGGATGACACGTCGCAGGGCCGGAACCGGACGGTGCCGCCCGCCGCCTCGATCACCTCCCGGGTCGGCGGCCCGCCTTCGAGCGGCGTCTCGGTCACGTCGCCGATCACGACGCGCGCGCCCTCCCGCGCGAACAGCACCGCAATGGCCCGGCCGATGCCGGAGGCGCCGCCCGTCACGACCACGACCTTGTCCCTGAGCCTCATGCGTCTCCCCCTCGCGGCCGGGCCCTGGACGGGGCGCGCGGCGCCCCCGATCATCGCCGCGACACGAACCGAGGGAAACCATGCGCCTCATCACCGAACCGCTGACCGCCGAGGCCTTCGCGCCCTTCGGCGAGGTCCTCGCCGCCCCGGAAGCGCCGGGACGGCTGCACATCGACGGCGTGCTCGAGAACCGGCGCGCGCATGCGAAGCCGGCGATGTACTTCACCTGCAAGGAGCCCTCGGCGCTGCCGCTCGCCTCCACCACCATGGAGCGGCACCTGCATTCATCGCAGTCCTTCGTGCCGATGGAGGCCGGGCGCTGGCTCGTCGTGGTCGCGCCGCATGGCGCCGATGGCGGGCCGGACATGGCGCGCGCGCGCGCCTTCCTCGCGCGGCCGGACCAGGGCGTGACCTATGGCGCGGACGTCTGGCACCACCCGTTCACGGTGGTCGACCGGGTGGCGCGCTTCGCCGTCTTCATGTGGAAGGACGGCACCTCGGCAGATGACGAGTTCGTCGAGGTGCCGCACTTCGAGGTCGTGGCCGGCTGACAGGCCCCGTGCCGGTCATGCGAAATTCGCGCTAGCCTCCGGCACGACACCAGGGAAGGGAAACGTCGATGGGACAGGGGATCGGGCGCCGCGTGGCGCTGCTGGGAGCGCCCGCGGTGATCGCGGCCGCAGGCGTCGCGCGGGCGCAGGCCTGGCCCAGCCGGCCGGTGCGCATCGTGGTGGGCTTTGCCGCGGGCGGCGCCAACGACATCATGGCGCGCCTGCTGGCGCAGAAGCTCTCGGAGCGCATCCCCGGCAGCAGCTTCATCGTCGAGAACCGCCCGGGCGCCAGCACGCAGGTCGCGGCCGACAATGTCGCGCGCTCCGCCCCGGACGGCACGACCTTCTTCTACACTTCGCCCTCGACGCTGATCGCGCTGGTCGTGAACCGGCAGGCGACGCTCGACCCGACGCAGGCGCTGGCGCCGGTCTTCCTCGCGCAGAACTCGCCGCTGGCGCTGATCTGCCGGCCGGATTTCCCCGCCCGTACCATGGCGGAGTTCATCGCCCTGGCGCGCGAGCGGGGCGGCAGGCTGACCGTCTCGACGCCGGGGGCGGGTGCGATCAACCACCTGGCGTTGGTGCTGCTGATGCGCCAGACGGGCATCGAGGTCACGCACGTGCCCTATGCCGGCAACCAGCCCTCGATCACGGCGCTGATCCGGGGCGATGTCGACGTGGCGCATGACGGGCTCTTTGCGCCGCGCGCGCAGCTCGAGACGGGGGCGTTGCGCGCCATCGCGGTGACGGGGGCCGCACGCTCCCCCGTCTATCCGAACGTGCCGACCGTGGCCGAGACGGTGCCCGGCCACGTGGTCGGCTTCTGGGGCGGGGTCTTCGCGCCGCGTGGGACGTCCGAGCCGATCCTCGACCGCCTGAACGCCGAACTCGATGCCATCGTGAAGCTGCCCGACGTGGTCGAGCGCATCCGCGGCTTCGGCGCCGAGCCGGCCGGCGGCGACCGGGCCGCCTTCGTCCGCATCGTCGCCGAGGATTGGGCGCGCTGGGGCCAGGTGGTGCGGGAGAACGACATCCGCGCCCAGTGACCGGCACGGCCGCGCCGCGCAGCGGGCGTCCGCGCGTAGTGCGGCCGAAGCGCGCAGGCGCGCCCAAGAAAAAGGCAGCCTAGCGGCGCTGGCGCGCCGGGGTGCCGAGATCCTCGCCATGACGCCCATGGCACGGGCATTGCGTAACGGGGCGGATGCTGGATCATCCGCAGCCTGAGGAGACGAAGCCGGACCGCGATGCGCGCCCGCGCGGGCACCGCCTCGACATCGATGGCGTGCGCGTGCGCTACGGGCAGACGGTCGCCGTGCGCGACGTGACGCTGAGTGTCGAGCCGGGCGAGATGGTCGCGCTGCTCGGCCCCTCGGGCTGCGGCAAGACGACGCTGCTGCGCACGGTCGCGGGCTTCATCCGCGCCGAGGCCGGGCGCGTCCTGGTCGATGGCGCGGCGATCGACCGGCTGCCGCCCGGCCGGCGCGGCGTCGGCATCGTGTTCCAGTCCTATGCGCTGTTCCCGCACATGAGCGCGGCCGAGAACGTCGCCTATGGCCTTGAGGCGCGCCGCCTGCCGAAGGCCGTGGTGGTCCGAAAGGTCGAGGCCGCGCTGGCTGCCGTGCGCATGGAGGGCTTCGCGGAGCGCCGCCCGCGCGCGCTTTCGGGCGGGCAGCAGCAGCGCGTGGCGCTGGCGCGCGCGCTGGCGATCGAGCCCTCCATCCTGCTGCTCGACGAGCCCTTCGCCGCGCTCGACCGCGCGCTGCGGCTGGATCTGCAGCTCGAGATCAAGCGCATCCAGCGCCGCTTCGGCGTCACCGCCGTGCTGGTCACGCACGACCAGGACGAGGCGATGTCGATGTCCGACCGCATGGCCGTGATGAATGCCGGGCGCGTCGAGCAGGTGGCGCCGCCGGCCGAGGTCTATGACCGCCCGGCCACCGCCTTCGTCGCCGGCTTCGTCGGCACCACCAACCGCCTGCCCGGCCGGATCGAGGCGCGGGACGGCGCGGGCTATCGCATCCGCCTCGATGCCGGCGCGACGGTCGCGGTCGAGAGCGCGCGCGGCTTCGACACCGGCGCGCGCGTCGTGGTCTGCGCCAGGCCCGAGCAGCTTGCGCTGACCGAGGCGGCCGAGGGCTTTCCCGCGCGGCTGCGGCAGTCCCTGCCGCTCGGCCCCGCGCTGATCCACGACATCGAATGCGGCGCCCTGGAGCTGAAGCTCCACGCCGCCCGGCACGGCGCGCCGCCGGCGCCCGGGCCGGTGCGCATCGGGCTGCTGCCCGGCGCCACCCCCGCCTTGTTCCCCGAAGGAGAGACCACATGACCGCACTCAGCCGCCGCCACCTCCTCGGCGCCGCCATGGCCGGCGCCGCCCTGCCCTGGAACGCCGCGCAGGCGCAGGCCGCCATGACCGCCGCCGTCTATCCCGGCGGCTGGGACGAGGCTCTGCGCGCCGTGCTCGCCCCCCGCCTGCGGGAGGCACACAACATCAACGTGGCCTTCGAGCCGCTGTTCGCCGTCGACCAGATCGCCAAGGCGCGCGCGGCACGCGGCAATCCGCCCTTCGATGTCTTCGTGCTCGACCCCGGCCCGCGCGTCTCGGGCATCGACCTCGGCCTGTTCGAGGCCTTCGATCCGACCAAGCTCTCGAACCGGGCCCAGCTGCCCAACGGCTATTCGGATGCGCATGGCGCGGCGGTGGCGGCGCAGGTGGTGGGCATCGCGTACAACCCGACCAAGGTCGCGAAGCCGAAGGGCTGGGCCGACCTGTTCAAGCCCGAATACGCCTCGAAGCTCGGCCTGACGGGCTTCCAGACAACCTTCGGCACGATCTCTCTGATCGAGATGGCGGAGGTCTTCGGCGGGTCCGAGACCAATGTCGAGCCGCTGTTCGCCGAACTGCGCAAGATCAAGGACCAGGTCGCGGCCGTCGCCGCCCCGGCCGCGATGCCGGGCCTGTTCCAGCAGGGCCAGATCGACCTGATGTACACCAACACCTACACGGTGACGCTGCTGCGCTCCCGCGGGGTGAACATCGACTTCGCGGTGCCCGAGACGGGCGCCGCGGCCTTCGTGACGACGATGCACATCGCCAAGGGCAGCCGGAACCTCGACAGCGCCTACAAGTACATCGACACCATGATCTCGCAGCCCGTGCAGACGACGCTGGCGGCCGAGCCCTTCTTCTTCGTGCCGGTGAACACCGGCGTCACGCCCGGCGCCGACGTGCCGATGCGCTCGATCAGCGAGATCACGAACTTCGTCTCGCATGACTGGACCAAGATCAATCCGCTGCGGGCGCAGTGGATCGCGCGCTTCAACCGCGAGATGGCGCGCTGAGGCATGGCGGAGGGCGGCATCTGGCGCCTCGCGCTGCCACTTGCGGTGGCGCAGATGCTGTTCTTCGCGGCGCCGCTTCTCCTGCTGGCCGCGACCTCGGTCGCGACCGACGAGAACCTGCGCGACTGGAGCCTGCGCGCCTGGCGGGACACGCTGGGCGACGGGTTCCACATCGAATCCGTGCTGAACACGCTGCGCCTCGGCGCACTGACGGTGCTGGCGACCGCGCTGCTCGCCGTGCCGCTGGCGCTCGTGCACCTGGTGGCGGGGCCGGCGCTGCGCCGCGTCATCCTGATCGCGGCGGTGCTGCCGCTGCTGACCTCGGTCGTGGTGCGCACCTTCGCCTGGATCGTGATCCTGGGGCGGGAGGGGGTGATCAACGCGACGCTGATCGGCATGGGCGTGGTCACGGCACCCGTGCCGTTGCTGCAGACCGAGCACGGGCTGATCATCGCGCTGACGCAGATAGAAATGCCGCTGATGCTGCTGCCCCTGCTGGCGGCGCTGGCGCGCATCGACCCGGCGCTGCTCGATGCCTCCGCCTCGCTCGGCGGCTCGCTCGCCCGCACGCTGTGGAAGGTGGTGCTGCCGATGGCGCTGCCGGGCCTGATCGCGGGGGCGACGCTCGTCTTCGCGAGCGCGTCGACGGCCTTCATCTCCCAGGGCGTGATCGGCGGCGGGCGGCTCAACTACCTGCCGGCGCTGGTCTGGCAGAATGCGATGGTGGTGTTCGACTGGCCGCTCGCCGCCGCCATGGCGATCACGCTGATGGGCTCGGTGCTGATGGTGGCGGGCGCGCTGTCGCTGCTCGGGCAGAGGGCCTCCCATGCATAGGTTCACGGGCGCCGACCGTGCGCTGGCGCTGCTCATCCTGGCCCTGGCCGGGGTCGGGTTCCTGATCCTGGTCGGGCCGGTGGTGGTGGTGCTGGTGACCTCATTCACCTCCTCCCGCGCGCTGCAGTTCCCGCCGCCCGGCTTCACGCTGCAATGGTACCGCGACCTGTTCGACGCCGAGCGTTCCGCCCAGATCCATGTCGCGGCGGGCAATTCCCTGCTGGTCGCGGTGCTGACGGCGGTGGTCGCGACCTCGCTTTCGACCGCAGCGGCCCTCGCGATCGCGCGGTCGCGCGCGACCTGGTCGAAGGTGGCCGAGGGCGCCTTCATGGCGCCGCTGGTGCTGCCGGGGATCGCCTTCGGGCTCGCGGCGCTGATGTTCTTCTCCTGGCTGCGGCAGCCGCCTTCCCTGGCGCTGCTGGTGGCGGGGCATGCGATGATCGCGGCCCCCTTCGCGCTGCGGACCGTCGGCGCGAGCGCCGCGGGGCTCGACCCGGCGCTGCTGGAATCGAGCGCGGCGCTCGGCGCCGGGCCCTGGCGCACCTTCCGCCGCGTGACGCTGCCGCTGATCATGCCGGGCGTTGCGGCGGGCGCGTTCCTCGCGTTCGTCTCCTCGCTCGACAACGTGCCGGTGTCGCTGTTCCTGTCCTCGGCGCAGACCGACATGCTGCCGATCCGCCTCTGGGGCATGATGGAGACGGCGCTCGACGTGCGCGTCGCCGCGGCCTCGGGCGTGCTGGTCGCGCTCGCCTTCGTCCTGCTGCTGGCGATGGACCGTGCGGTCGGCCTTGCGCGGCGCATGAGCGGCTAGCACCATCCTGCCGCATCCACGGAGCGAGACCATGCCCTACGAGGTGACGCGCGACTTCATCGGCTACGGCGCCAATCCGCCGGACCCGCAGTGGCCGGGCGGCGCCAAGGTCGCGGTGAACTTCGTGATGAACTACGAGGAAGGCTCCGAGCCGTCCTTCGAACTCGGCGACGGCGTCACCGAGAACGGGCTGACCGAGGCGCACGGCCTGAACCAGGTGAAGTCCGGTCGCGACCTCGCCGCCGAGGGGATGTTCGAATTCGGGTCGCGCGTCGGTGTCTGGCGCTTGATGCGCCTGTTCCAGGAACGTGGCCTTCCGATGACCGTGTTCGGCTGCGCGCTCGCGCTTGAGCGCAACCCCGAGGCCGCCGCTGCCATCCGCGCCGCCGGCTACGACGTGTGTTCCCATGGCTGGCGCTGGGTGAAGCATTTCGAGCTGAGCGAGGCGGAGGAGCGCGAGCACATCGCAAAGGCGGTCCTCAGCCTCGAGAAGACCGTCGGCCACCGCCCGGACGGCTGGTACTGCCGCTACGGACCTTCGGTGAACACGCGCCGCCTGGTCGCCGAGCATGGCGGCTTCCTCTACGACAGCGACTACTACGGCGACGAACTGCCCTTCTACGTGAAGGTGGAGGGCAGCCCGCACCTGGTCGTGCCCTATTCCCTGGTGAACAACGACGGGAAATACGCCGGCTGGATGGGCACATCCGACCAGTGGTTCTCCTTCGTCCGGGACGCCTTCGACATGCTGTACGACGAAGGGGCGAAGGGGCGGCCGAAGATGATGTCGATCGGGCTGCACATGCGACTCATCGGCCATCCGGCCCGCGCCATGGGGCTGCAGCGCCTGCTCGACCATATCGGCAGCCGGCGTGACGTGTGGGTGGCGCGGCGGGTCGACATCGCGCGGCACTGGCTGAAGGTGCATCCGCCGGCGGCGGGCTGAAGCCGCGGGCTGTACGGCATGCGAAGCCTGCCCGACCACGCCCTGGCCACGGGGCTCGACCTCGCCCGCGACCTGTTCGAGCGGCTGCGGGCCGCAAGCCTCGACCCGCCGGGCGTGACGCGCGCCTCCTACGGCGCGGGGGAGCGCGCGGCGCATGCGATCGTGGCGGATGCCGCGCGCGGCCTCGGGCTCGAGGTCTCGGCGGATGCGATCGGCACGCTGCACATGCGCCTGCCCGGGCGCGACCGCGCCATGCCCGCCGTCGCCATGGGCTCGCACCTCGACAGCGTGCCGCATGGCGGGAACTTCGACGGCGCGGCGGGCGTCGTGCTCGGCCTCGCCGTCGCGGCGGCGCTGCGGGCGGGTGGCCTCGCGCCGCGGCGCGACCTGCTGGTCCTCGGCATCCGGGCGGAGGAGATGTGCTGGTTCCCCGCGCATTACCTCGGCAGCCGCGCGCTGTTCGGCCTGCTGCCGCGCGAGGCGCCGGACATGCTGCGCCGTGCCGATACCGGCCGTACGCTCGCCGAACACATGGTCGACGAAGGCTTCGACCCGGCGCCGATCCGCGAGGGGCGCGCGCTGCTCGACCCCGACAGCCTCGCCTGCTTCATCGAGCCGCATATCGAGCAGGGCCCGGTGCTGGTGGAGGAGGCGCTGCCGATCGCCATCGTCAGCGGCATCCGCGGCAGCCTGCGCTACCCCCGCGCCGTCGCGCACGGCGCCCATGCCCATGCCGGGGCCGTGCCGCGCACCCACCGGCGCGACGCCGCGATGGCCGCGGTCATGTTGCTCGCCGCGCTGGATGCGCGCTGGGCGATGCTGGAGGACGGCGGCGCCGACCTCGTCTGCACCACCGGAATCCTCGCGACCGACCCCGAGCACCATGCGCCCACCAAGGTGCCGGGCACGCTTCGCTTCAGCCTCGACATCCGGAGCGAGGATGCGGCGCTGCTGGCGGAGCTCGACCGCTGGCTGGCGCTGGAGGCGCTGCGCATCGGCGGCGCGCGCGGCGTCGCCTTCGACCTCGGCCCGCCGACCCATGCGGCGCCGGCGCCGATGGACGAGGCGCTGCGCGCGCTGCTGATGCGCGCGGCGGGCACGGCCGGCGTGCCGGTGCGCGAAATGGCCTCCGGCGCCGGGCACGATTGCGCGACCTTCGCGGGGCTCGGCGTGCCTTCGGCGATGCTGTTCCTGCGCAACGCTAACGGCAGCCACAATCCGGAGGAGGCGCTCGACATGGCGGATGTCGGCGCCGCGCTCGCGGTGCTGGCGCCGACGGTGGCGTCGCTGCTGGATTGACGGTGGTAACGTAGAGGTGGGGGGAGAAGGGAACTTCTCCCCCCACACCCCCCTCAACCTTCTTTGGCATTTGGCGCCCGGCCTCACAGGACAAGCACCAAACGACAAGGAAGGGAGGGGGCTCGGGGGAGGTTCCCCTCCCCCCACCTTTCACCCGCCTCAGGCCGTATCGCCGCTCCCGAGGTACCACGCCGCGATCGCATCGCCCTGCAGGAAGGCGATCCGCGGATCGGCGGCCAACTCGTCGAACAGTGTCTCGAGCGCATCGATGCGGTGCGGCACGCCGGTGATGTAGGGGTGGATCGCGATGCACATCACCTTCACGCCGGCCGCTGCCTCGGCTTCGCGCAGCAGGCGCGCGGCCTGCAGGCGGGCACGGCGGGGCAGTTCCTGCTCGTCGTGGTGCTGGATCATCACCACCGGGATGTCGTTCAGCTCCACGCTGTAGGGCATGGCGAGCATCTCGCCATGCGCGGTGGCGATGCGTGCGGGCAGGTCGTCCACCACGAAGTCGCCGGTCCAGCGGATGCCGGCCTCGGCCAGCAGGTCCGGCGTCTCGGCGGTTTCCGTCAGGCCGGGGCCGAGCCAGCCGGTGCAGGGCCGCCCCGTGAAGTCCAGGATGGCCTGCGCCGTACGTCCGATCATCCCGCGCTGGTCCTCTACGCGATGCGTCGGCACCTGGTGCCAGCCATGGCCCATGAATTCCCAGCCCGCGTCGCGCGCCGCGGCGGCCACGCGCGGATAGGCGCCGATGACGCTGCCGTTGACCGACAGCGTCGGGCGGATGGACAGGCGTTCGAACAGCGCGTGGAAGCGCCAGAAGCCGACGCGCATCCCGTATTCGTGCCAGGCCCAGTTCGGCACGTCCGGCTGCAGCGCGGCGCCGGTGGGCGCGACCAGCACCTGGCGCGGCATCGGGTTCTCGATCAGCCAGGTCTCGACGTTCACGACCGGCCAGACGATGAGGCGCGCGCCGGCTGGCCCTTCGTGGCGCGGGCGATCGGCGGGCGCGGCGTAGCGCAGGCGCTCGACCGGGTGCATCTCAGGCCGCCTGGCGCGCGTGGTGGCTGTGCAGGCGCGCGGAGAGGTCGCGCCGCACCTCGTTGAATTCCGGCGACGCGACGTCGCGCGGGCGGGGCAGTTTGATGGCGTGCTCGCTCGCGATCCGCCCCGGTCCTGGTTCCATGACCACGACACGGTCGGCGAGGAAGATCGCCTCCTCGATCGAGTGGGTGACGAACAGCACGGTCAGCTTCGTGCGCTGCCAGATGTCGAGCAATTCGTCCTGCAGCCGTTCGCGCGTCATGGCGTCGAGCGCGCCGAAGGGCTCGTCCATCAGCACCATCTCGGCGTCGTTCGCGAGCACGCGCGCGATCGCCACGCGCTGCTTCATGCCGCCCGAGAGCTGGTGCGGATAGGCGTCCGCGAAGCGCGCGAGGCCGACCATGGCCACGAAGCGCTCGACGGTATCGCGCACCTCCTTCTTCGGCAGCCCGCGGGAGGAAGGGCCGAAGCCGATGTTCTGGCGGACCGTGAGCCACGGGAACAATCCGTAGTCCTGGAAGACCATGCCGCGGTCGGGTGCGGGGCCGCCGACCGGCTTGTCCCACATCAGCGCCTGGCCGGCCGAGGGCGGCTCGAAGCCGGCCACGATGCGCAGCAGCGTCGACTTGCCGCAGCCCGAGGCGCCGATCAGGCAGACGAACTCGCCCTTGCGGACCGTGAGGCTCGCGTCGCGCAGCGCCTCGATCTTCTGGCCGTTCAGCGCATAGGTCTTGCCGACGCCGCGCAGGTCGAGGATCGGCAGTTCAGCCATGATGCGACGGGCTCCAACGCAGCAGGCGGTTCATGGCCATCACGACGATGCGATCCGAGACGAAGCCCGCGATGCCGATGACGATCATGCCGCAGATGACGAGCTCGGTGCGGCTCAACGTGCGCCCGTCCATGATGACGGCGCCGAGGCCCTGGGGCACGCCCGTCATCTCGCCCACCACGATGACGAACCAGGCGAGCCCGAGGCCGAGCCTGAGCCCCGTGAAGATCGAGGGCAGCGCGGCCGGCAGCACGACCTTGAAGAACTGCGCCGACGGCGAGCAGCCGAGCATGGACGCGGCCTCGAACAGCCGCTTCTCGACGCTGCGCACGCCGAACACCGTGTTCAGCAGGATGGGATAGAAGGCGCCCAGGAACACCAGAAAGAAGGCCGAGCGCGGCCCGAGCCCGAACAGGATCATCGACAGCGGCAGCCAAGCCGTGACCGGGATCGGCCGCATCAGCTGCAGGAAGGGGTCGAGCAGCGCGCGGATCGTGTCGTTCCGCCCGATCAGGATGCCGAGCGGGACGGCCACCAGCGCCGCCAGCGCGAAGCCGCCATAGACCCTCGACATGGAGGCCAGCAGGTGGATGTGCAGCGTCGCCGAGAAGGCATCGTCCCAGATGCCGCCCCAGGCGAAGTCCACCATGTATTCGGCGACCTCGGCCGGGGAGGGGATGAGCATCGTCATCCCCGCCGCGACCGCCCAGTGCCAGAAGCCCAGCAGCAGCAACGGCACGATGAGCGCCAGCACGGTGCCCCGCAGCCTCTGCCAGAGGCCGCCCGGCGGCGCCGCGGCGATGGCCTCGGGCGGGGCGGCCGTGGTGGTGGTGGCGCTCATCCGCCGGGCCTCAGGCCGTCGCGACGTCGTTCGAGAAGCGCGGGTTCAGCAGCTTGTCGAAGTCCGGCAGGCGGCGGATCTGGCGCAGCTCCAGCATCTGCTGCGCGTAGGTGCGCGCCTGGCCCAGCACGGTGTCGTCGAGCTTCCAGGTGTATTCGACGTTGTCGGCGCCAAGCGCCTGGTCCACCGCCGCGCGCGGCGCGCCCAGGATACGCACGGTCGCCTCGGCGACCTCCGCCTTGTTCGCCATCATGTGCTCGGTGGCGCGGCGGTGGATGGTCAGCATGGTGCGGACCAGCGCCGGGTCCTGGTCGATCATGGCCTGGGAGGTGCCGAAGATCATGTTCAGGCCGCCCATCGCGGTGCCGTAGGGGTATTCGACCAGCTGCCCGACACCGGAGGAGATGGACAGGCCCGGCCCCGGCTCGGCGCCGACATAGGCGTCGATGTCGCCGCGGGCGAGCATGGCGTGCATCTCGCCGAAGGGCACGCGCACGGCGGTGATGTCGCGGATCGTCATGCCCGTCATGCGCAGGCGCTCGAGAATGAAGACCTCCTGCGTCGAGCCCGGCCAGATGCCGACGCGCTTGCCGCGCAGCCCGGCGATGTCGCGGATGTCCGAGCCCGCCTTGGCGATCACCCCCATGCCGCGGTTGCAGAAGGCGCCGACCACGACGACCGGCTCGCCCGCTGCGGCGCCTAGCGTCGCGGCCGCGATGCCGAAGCCGCCGAAGCCGACGCTGCCGGTGACGACAGCGTTCTTGCCGTCCGTCGGGCTGTCGAAGGTGATGACCTCGATGGTCATGCCGGCGGGCGCGAAGCGCTGGTAGAAATGCGGCGTCATCGAATGGATCAGGCGGAGCGAGCCCATCTTCACCGTGCGCGCGGCCTGGGCGTTGGCGACATGCGGCGCGACCAGCGGGATGGCGGCGGCGGCGAGAAGGTGGCGGCGGCGGATCATCGGCGTTCTCCTTGTTCAGGCGGGGGTGGGGAGGGCAGCGGCGGCGAGGAAGCCGCGCCATCCGCCGTGGCGGGTGATGTCGAGCGCGTCCGCCAGGCCCTCGGGCTCCACGAGGAAGCCCTTGGGCGTCGTGCCGTCATCGAGCAGCAGCGTGCCGATGCAGAGCGGCGCGGGGATGCCGGCCACGAAGCGGCCGAAGCCGTCCTCGGGCAGGGCCCAGACCTCGGCCGCGACCGCGGCGCCGGCATCGGGCGCCACGCGCAGCAGCCCCGGCCGGCGCGGCGGACCGCCGGCCAGCGCGAACAGGCGGTAGCAGGGCCGCGTCGTGGCGGCGCGCAGGAAGGTGCCGCCCTGCGCGACCAGCTCCGCGTTCAGGGGCAGCCCGGTCATGTGGGCGCCGACGACGACGATCTCGATCATGCGGCCGCGGCCTTTCCCGAAGCCGCGGCGCGCGCGGCGAAGTCCATGCCGAGCGCGGCGAGCGCCGCATCCGACCCGCGCGGCCCGATCAGCGTGATGCCGGCCGGCAGCCCGTCGGGCCGCGCCCGACCGGGCAGGGCGAGTGCCGCGAGATCGAGCAGGTTGACGAAGTTCGTGTAGGTGCCGAGGCGCGCATTGGGACCGAAGGGGTCCGCCGCCAGCGCGGCCAACGTCGGGAAGCAGGGTACGGACGGCACGGCCAGCACGTCGAAGTGCGCGAAGAAATCCTCGGCGGCGCGGCGGTGGTCCTGCAGCGCGTAGAGCCCGCGGAAGGCGTCGACCGCGGTGAAGCGTACGGCGCCGGCCAGGATCGACTCGGTGACCGGGTGCAGCGCGCCGGGATGGGCGGCGGCGAAGTCGCCGAAGGCCGCGGCGCGCTCGGCGACCCAGGGGCCGTCATATAGCAGCCGCGCGGCGTCGAGCAGCGCCGCGATGGGCGCCGCCGTCGCGCCGGGCAGCAAGACGGCGGCCGCATCCCAGGCGGCGCGGGCGGGGGCCTCGTCCAGGTGCAGGTCGGCCGGCGCGGGCAGCGCGATGCGGGTGAGCAGGGCGCCCGGCTCGGCCCAGGCGATCGGGCGGCTGAAGGGATCGGCGCGGTCCTCCCCCGCGATCGCCCGGAAGCCGGCCCAGGCATCCTCGACCGAGGTCGCGAAGACCGAGACGACGTCGAGGCTGCGGCAGGCCGGCACGACGCCGCGCGTGGAGACGGCGCCGACCGAGGGCTTCAGCCCGACGATGCCGTTCAGCGCCGCCGGCACGCGGCCGGAGCCCGCCGTGTCGGTACCGAGTGCCAGCGCCGCGATGCCGCGCGCCACCGCGACCGCGGAGCCCGAGGATGAGCCGCCCGGTACGCGATCCGGCGCCACGGCGTTGCGCGGCACCGGATAGGGCGTGCGCACGCCGACAAGCCCGGTGGCGAACTGGTCGAGGTTGGTCTTGCCGAGGATGAGCGCGCCCGCCGTGCGCAGCCTCGCGACGGCGGCCGCGTCCTCGGCCGGCACATGGGCGAAGGCGGGGCAGGCGGCGGTCATGGGCCGGCCGGCGACGGCGATGTTGTCCTTCACCGCGACGGGCAGGCCCCAGAGCGGGTACCGCGCCGGGTCGAAGGGCGGCAGGGTGGCGGCCTCGGCGGCCAGCGCCGCGACAGGCATGAGGTCGAGGAAGATGCCCGGGTCATCGGCCGCGGCGGCGCGGCGCAGAGCCTCGGCCGCGACAGCGGCTGCCGGCGTTCCGGCGGCATAGGCGGCGTGCAGCGCGGCGCGCGTGAAGGGGAGCCCGGCGAGATCCATCGACTGGCGCCAAGCAATCCACGTGCCGCCCGGCGCGTGAGGAAGCCTCGTTAATTGTATGCAGTCCTGCATACAATTGCGGCGTCCGCGACGGCAGGATGCCCGCCGCGGAGGCTCTCAGCCCAGCAGGGTCGGCGGCTGTCCGGCCATCATCCCCCAGGCGCCTTCCGTCGCCGCCAGGTGCGCCCGCACCGCCGCCGCGGCCGCAGGCGCATCGCCGGCGAGGATCGCCGCGACGATGGCCCCGTGCTCCGCATGCGAGGCGGCGAGCCGGTCGCGACCCCCGAGCTGCGCTGCGCGGAAGGGTGCCAGGCGCTGCCGCGTCGTCCCCGCGAGTTGCGCGAGATAGGCATTGCCGGCGCCGGCATAGAGCGCCTCATGGAAGGCGACGTTTGCGTCGCGGTAGGCGGACAGGTCGCCCGCCGCGGCCATGCGCCCCATCGCCGCGTGCCGCGCCTTCAGGCTCAGCCGCGCCGCCCGCCCCATGCCACGGGCACAGAGCCGGGCGCAGATCGCCTCGAGTTCCGCCATGGCCTCGAACATCTCGGCCAGGCGCCGCGGATCCGGTCGGGCGACGACGGCGCCGCGGCGCGGGCGCTGCTCCACGAGGCCGGTGGCCGCGAGCAGTCGCAGCGCCTCCCGCACCGGGGTGCGCGAGACGCCGTGGGCGGCGGCCAGGCGTTCCTCCTCCAGTGCCGTGCCCGGGGCAAGGCGGCCGGCGGCGATCGATTCGGCCAGCGCCGCGGCGAGCGCGCCGGCGCGGGTCGGGCGCGCGCCCGCGGCCGCCTCGCGGGTGGCAGGGTTCGGCGGCAGGATATCAGGCCCTGGCCTCGGCAGGCGCGCGGGAGATTTCGGCATCGCGGGGGTCAGTCGATCCTTCGGCGCTTGATATTCATGCCGGACCAAATACATCAGACGCGTCAGATGCAATCGACGTACCGCTATCCCGGAGGCGCCCGTGCAGATTTCTCCCGCCGCGACTGCTGCCAAGACGGTCGCCGGCGCTTCCTCCATGGAGGAACACGCCGCGGCTGCGGCTGCCGTCCTGCGCCTCCTCGCGAGTGAGCGCCGCCTCATCGTGCTTTGCACCCTGATCGTCGAGGGCGAAGCGCCGGTCGGACGGCTGGCCGACCGCGCCGGGCTGTCGCAGCCTGCCATGTCGCAGCACCTGGCGAAGCTCAGGGACGAAGGCCTGGTCGCCACCCGCCGCGCGGGCACGACCATCCACTATCGGATCTCGGACCCGCGCGTCGCGACCATCATGGCGACGCTGCAGGAGATTTTCTGCCCGACCGAGAGCTGAGCCCCGCCGGCGCGACCCCGGCGCCGGAGATTCCGGTGCCGGCTGGCCGGTCCATCGCCCACCGATGCCGTGGCCGCCTTTGCGCGCGGCAGGTTCAGGTCGCCCGGCCTGCACGCCCGTCGCCCGATCGACCCGGCGTCGGCCGGGACGGCTGCGATGGCGGAATCTCAGGTCTCTCCTTGACCTGTATATCCATAAAAGCTAATATTCAAAAGCTGTACCACGATGGTGCCTGTCGGGCTTCTTCGAAGGCGGGCGCGGGCATGTTCGTTCTGCGCGGCGATGGGTGCGGCGCGCTGCCGCTTCCCGTGTCGCTGCAGCGCAGGCGGTTTCGGTCGATGGGGCCGTGGGGGGTCTTGGCCTGTCGCACCCCACCCTGTCGCCGGACCTTCGGTGCCTGCGCGCCGAAAGGCCCAAGGCCATGCGCCGCGCCGGCATCACGACCGGCCACCCATCGCGGACGGCGGCATGGCGCAGGCCGTCGTCTGTGCCATCTCGATCGAGGACCCGGTGACCCGACCATGACCCTTCCCACGATCTCCCCCGACCGCGCCGCCGCGATGCTCCGCGCAGGCGAGGCGCTTCTCGTCGACCTGCGCGAGGCGGATGAGCGCGCGCGAAGCCACATCCCCGGTTCCGCCCACCTGCCGCTCTCGCGCCTCGCCGAGGCGGAACTGGCCGTCCAGCAGGGACAGCCCGTGCTGTTCCACTGCGCCTCCGGCGCGCGGACGGCGCAGGCGGCGGACCGGCTCGCCGCACGCGCGGGCGGCGCCGAGGCCTTCATCCTCGAGGGCGGCCTCGCGGCCTGGAAGCGTGCCGGCTTGCCGGTCTCCGAGGACCGGCGCGCGCCGCTGCCGCTGATGCGCCAGGTGCAGATCGCCGCTGGATCCCTCGTGCTGGCCGGCGTGCTTCTCGGCGCCCTGGTCGCGCCGGCCTTCCATGCGCTGTCCGCCTTCGTCGGCGCAGGACTGGTCTTCGCGGGCGTCAGCGGCTTCTGCGGCATGGCGAACCTGCTGGCGCTGATGCCCTGGAACAGGCGCACGGCCTGATACCTGGCGGCCTCGAACCGGGATGTGGGTAAAGGACCGGGGGGAGAGGGGAACTTCTCCCCCCGGCCCCCCCTCGACCTTCTTTGGCGCCTGGGAACTGCCCTTCGATGTCAGGTTCCAAGTGGCAAGGAAGGGAGGGGGTGCGCGGGCATGGATCCACTTATGCCTGGACTTAAGCCTTTCTGGCCTGCCTCGAGCCATATCGCCGCCTCAGAGCGGAGAAGCGCAAGATGATCCCAAGATCTGACGATCACGATCCGATCGCCGCCGCATGCCGGTCTCGCCTCGGCGCCCTTGAGTCGATGGGTCAACTCGTCACCGCTGCAGTGGTGGGAAGCGGGGAATGGAAGTCTCTGGCAGGGAGAACGCAGGAAAGCCCAAATTTCCAATCGATTTCTGACTGAATGCCCAGCCCTCTGCTTGCCTGCCGCCGGTGACCCGACGAACCGCGTCACTGCCGGAACGGCCGGCTCCGACGATGAGCCCGCTCCCGCATGAGCGCCGAGGCTATGCAGCACGTGAGTTTTGTCCGCCGCTCCCTCCCGTGAACTACCGGGTCAGCCCAAGCCCTTGCGGATCTTCCTGCCGGGCCGCGTGGCGATCCTGCTCGTCGAAGGTGGACCGCTCAATCGCCGCATCGATATGCGTCACGTAGCGTCGGACCTCCTCCGCACGGGTATCACCGTCGAGTAGCTCCTCGAGGCCGCGCAGCGCGGAACGCAACCGTCGCAGGACCTGCACGGAGGTCGCGCCGAAGACGCGGATCTCGTCGAAGGCGAGGGAGAGGTAGTCGCCCCATTTCGACGTGGGAAAGGTGAGTCGCAGCGCGCCCTCCCCATCCGCCACGCGCCCGATATCCAGCGGCCGGCGGGCCAGGTGCCGCAACAGGTCCTCGATCTGATCCAGCGCCTGCACCGCCGTGGTTGGATCGTTGATCGCCGGCGAGAGCGCCTTGATCGCGATGTCGACCAGCAGACGCAGTGGATACTTCGGGTCCTGTTCGAAAGTGCGATCGTTCCCGAGACGCACGGCGCGCAGCAGTTCCGCGTCCTGGAGCCCTCCGGTGCCACCCCGCACGCGCAGCACCACGGATCCGTCCAGCACCATGTCGCCGACGGCGGCCTCCATGTCGATCACCGCACCTGCGCGGCGGGCGAGGGCGACCAGCGCCGGGATGTCATAGGACTGGACATAGCGCGGTGGTCCCTGGTGCCGCAGCTTCTGCACAACCGAATCGGCCGTTGCGGTGTCGGCGACCGCCGCCGCGCGCGCCCCGCCGGCGACGATGGTCTGCCGGATCACATCCCGCCCCTGGTCGCCGATGAAGCGCAGCGTGTTGGTGATCTGCAGGTCGCCGAGGCGGCGCATCAGCAATCCGAACACCAGCAGGCTCGCAAACAGCAGGACGACCGCGCCAATGGCGGAAAGTGTCGGGACGCCCACCTCGCCTGCCCGATCCACCCAGAAGGTCGTGGCAAGCGCGTAGGTGAAGGTCGCGAAGAAGATGCCGAGCGCGTGGAAGAGCACCGGGTCGCGTGCGAAGCGCGACGCGAAGCGTGGCGAGTAGGTGATGGCGCTGAACTGCAGCATCACGAAGGCGATGGAGAAGACGATACCCGTCAGTGCCATCATTCCCGAGGAGATCGCCGAGAGCGCCGCCAGTACCGCCGACGACGAGACACCCAGATCGAACGATGCCGCATAGGCATTCTCGAGCCGCGGCAACACGAGACCGCATGCGATGCTCGCTACGGTGTAGGCGATCGGTATCAGCCAGACGGGCATGCTGTCTCTCCCCCCACGGCCGCGCGCTGCACGTCCCGTGCGAACCACTTCGCGGCGAGCAGGCCGCAGGCGATCTGCACCGGCACGCCCAGCGCCACCATGACGATCACGCCATCATCCACGCCGGGCGCCGAGAGCAGCGGCGCCATGGCGGCGCCCACGTTGCGCGTGCAGAGCCCGAGCCCGAGCACGCTCCGTCGTTGCGGTCGGAGTCCACGCGCAAGGCCATAGCTCGCCGCCGTCATGATCGTGAGGAACAGAACCTGGGAGCCGACCGCGAAACTCCCGAAGGCGGCGACGAACCCACGCCCGAACATCACCCCGCAGAGCACCAGAAGGACCACGGCTGCCCCCGTCGCCACGGACTTGACGCGGGGTCGTGCGGTCTCCGCGACATGCGGTGCGAAACGGAACACGGCCATGCCGAGAGCGAGCGGCACCAGAACCATGACCAACAGCGGACGCGCGATGGCCCAGGCGTCGACGGAAAGCCCGGTGGCCAGCAACGGCACCGCCATGGGCATCAGCACCAGGGTGCCGACCGCAGCCAGCAGCATCATCGCCGGCACATAGGCGACGTCGCCCTGCGCGCGCGTCACCATGACCGGAACGAAGGGTGCGCAGGGCGCGAGGCCGAGCAGCATCAGCCCCAGCGCATGCGGCGGGGAGAGCGGCAGCAACTGCGCCATGCCCCAGGCGAGGCCGGGCCCGATCACGAAGCCGAATCCGACGCCGTAAGCAAGGAAGCGACGATCGCGCAGACCCGAGAGCGCGTCCCGCAAGCGCAGCCCGAGCCCCATCTCCATCAGCGAGCCCGCCATGAAGACGAGCAGCGACAGCTTCAGCGCGAGCAGCGGGGGGTCGCTCACCGGCGGGCGTCAGTCGAGGGCATGACCTAGCCCCTCGGGGCCTGGTTCGAGCACGGCGCGCGAGAGCATGCCGCCCGATAGCGTCCGCGCGCGGAAGCCGTTCTGCAGCAGCATCCGCGTCGCGTAGTAGGCGCGCTGGCCGGAGCGGCAGATGACCTGGATCTCGCGGTCCCGGGGCAGGTCCGCAAGCCGGTCGCGCAACTGGCCGAGCGGAATGTGGAGCGCGCCGGGCACGCTCTCCACCGCCAGTTCCGGCGCCTCCCGCACGTCGAGCAGCAAACCGTCGCCGCGCGCGCCCCAATGCACGACCGGCACGTCGCCGCCGAGGATGCCGCGCGCCATCATTCCCGCAAAGTTCAGCGGGTCCTTGGCGCTGCCGAATTGCGGCGCATAGCAGAGCTCGCTCTCGGCCAGGTCGTCGATCGTGGCACCCATCTGGATCGCCATCGCGAGGGCACTGATGCGCTTGTCCGCTCCCGCCGCGTCGCGGCTCAGCGCCTGGCCGCCGAGCACCTTCCCGTCCGAACGGCGGAACAGCACCTTCATCGCGATCGGCCGCGCCCCCGGGTAATAGCCGGCATGCGAGTTCGGATAGAGATAGACCTTCTCGAAATCCGTCATGCCGAGCCGCAGCAGCGTCCTCTCGCTGGCACCCGTCCAGGCCGCGGCGGCACCGAACAGTCCGATGATCGCGGTGCCCTGGGTGCCGCGGTAGCGGGAATCGCGTCCGGCGATCACGTCGGCCGCGATGCGCCCCTGCCGGTTCGCGGGACCAGCCAATGCGACGAGGCCCCATTCCCCGGTGACGGCGTCGCGCACCTCGACCGCGTCGCCCACGGCGAAGATGTCGGGATCGCTGGTGCGCATCCTGTCGTCCACACGGATGCCTCCGAGGGCACCGATCTCGAGCCCTGCGCTGCGCGCCAGCGCCGCGTCGGGCCGCACGCCGAGCGCAAGGATCACGACGTCGGCCGGATAGTCCCTCCCCGCGCGCGTCGAGACCTTGAGCCTGCCACCCTCCGCCTGGCTGAACCCCGCCACACCGTCGCCGAGCGCCAGCGTGACGCCGTTCATGGCAAGATGGCCCTCGACCAGGCGGGCGAATTCGCGGTCGAGCGGCGCCAGGACCTGATCCGCCATCTCGACCAACGTGACCTCGAAGCCGCGGTGGCGCAGGTTCTCGGCAGTCTCCAGCCCGATGAAGCCGCCGCCCACCACGACCGCGCGCAGCGCCGGCCGCAGCATCTGGATGCCGGAATAGTTGTTCATCCCGGCGAGGAACTCGGTGCCGCGCTCGACCCAGGCACGGATGGCCCGCGCATCGGGCACGGTGCGCACCTCGAAGATGCCGGACAGGTCGATGCCGGGCAGCTTCGGGCGGATCGAGGCGCCACCGGGAGAGAGCACGAGACTGTCATACGATTCCGCCGTGACCGCGCCGGTCGCGGTGTCGCGCAGCGCGATGGTCTTCGCGCGCCGGTCGATCGAGACCGCCTCGCAGTTGGTGCGCACGTCGATGGCGAAGGTCTCGCGGAAGGTGCGCTCGGTCGCGACCATCAGGCTCCGCTCCTGCTCGATCACGCCGCCGACGTGGTAGGGAAGGCCGCAATTGGCATAGGAGACGTAGGGGCCGCGCTCGACCATCACGATCTCGGCCGTCTCATCGAGCCGGCGCAGCCGCGCCGCGCAGGATGCCCCACCCGCCACGCCGCCGACGATGACCACCTTCATGTGCGCGTTTCCTTGCTCGACCCTGTTCATCGCGCGAAGCGTGCCGGGAAAGCGTTGATGTGCATCAACGAGCCCGCCGCGATGCGCCTCCGGCCTCGAATTCCATCCCTGGCGGTTCCGTGAAATGGACGCGGCATCATGGCCAGGGCGGCGACGGCGGGCAGGCTTGAGGTGCGGACCTGCATCCTCCGCCTGAGTGGGCAGCCACGTGGGAGTGCTCCGTGAAGGAGGCCTGGCGATCTCGATCGAACCGATGCAGCGACGCTGCGGCGGCGCTGACGGAGACATGCCACGCCCCCGTTGCGCCCCGCCACGGCTGCGAACAAGCTTCGGTCGTGAGGGTACGCACAGGCATTGTCGCGGCCATTGCCAGTAGCGCTGGTCTGCCGCGCGCACGCCGGCGGATCGCGCTGGCCGTTGGGCTTGTCACCGGAGCATCCGCCGCATCGGCCCAGGACATCGAGCCGCGCGCCTTCGCGAACACGCCGGTCGGCGTGAATTTCGTGATCGGCGGCTACGCCTTCACGCGCGGCAGCCTGTCCTCCGACCCGGCGGTGCCGCTGACCGATGCCCAACTCCAGACTTCGAGCCTCGTCCTTGCCTACGCCCATTCCTTCGAGATCCTGGGCATGTCGGCGAAGTTGGACGCGGCCGCGCCCTTCAGCTGGCTGTCCGGCACGGGGAACTTCGCCGGGCAGCCGGTGGAGCGCACGGTCAGCGGCCTCGGGGACGCGCGCTTCCGTCTTTCGGTCAATTTCCTCGGTGCGCCGGCGCTGACGCTCGAGGAATTCGCCACATGGCAGCAGGACCTGATCCTGGGCGCGAGCGTTCAGGTGTCCGTCCCGGTGGGGCAGTACGATCCGACGCGCGCCGTGAACCTCGGGACCAACCGGTGGTTCTTGAGGCCGGAGATCGGTGCGTCGCAGCGCTTCGGTCCGCTGACGCTCGAGGCGACGGCCGCCATCACCTTCTTCAGCGACAACAGCGACTTCCTGCGCGGCCAGCGACGGTCGCAGGAGCCGCTCCATTCCTTCCAGGGCCACGCCATCTACAGCTTTGGCCAGGGCATCTGGGTGTCGGTTGACGCGACCTATTTCACGGGCGGGCGCACCTCCATCGACGGCGAGGCGAATGACGACCTGCTGCGCAACTGGCGGCTCGGGGCAACCTTCTCCTTCCCGCTCAGCGCGCACTACTCGGTCCGCCTCTATGGCAGCAGGGGCGTGTCAGCGCGCACGGGGAACAACTTCGACCTGCTCGGAGCCGCGCTGCAGTACCGCTGGGGCGGCGGGCTCTGAGGCGCGCCGCCCCAGCGGCGTCACGCGCCAGTGCGGATCTCCACCGGCTCCGCCCGCCTGAGGCCCAGGTCGGGCGTGAAGGTTCCACAGAGCAGGGACCTACCGTGCCCGCCAATCGGCGGCGGCACCGGCAGAGGAACCTGTGCGCGCCGCGACCAGGGAGGGATGGCCGCCCTCCCAGGCGCGCCCCTCGAGGGTGCGCCGACGCCCGTACTCAAACAGCGCGCGCATCCATTCGCGGTCGAAGGGGCGCGCCCAGGGCAGGGTGAAGTCCTCGCGGATATAGGTCAGGTTGAAGTCGATGCCGTCGCGCTCGGCGTTGCTCTGAAGGCGGAGGATGTCATTCTGGCCGCTCGTCGCGATCATGCTCGCGATGGCTCGGCCGGCGATGGTGAGGACGTCGCGCTCCGTCTCCTGCCATTCGCCGCCGAGGCGCGCATTGCGGATCACCCAGGCGTGGCGTTCCCGCGCGAGGGCCCCGGCGCGGAGATTGCGCCCCCGCGTCAGCGCGGGCGGATAGAGGAAGGTCTGCGCCATCGCGCCGCCGTCCACATGCATCTCCTGCCAGGTCCGGCCCTCGGCCTCCACCTCGACCATCACCGGCGGGAAGGCGGTCGGCACCGACGCCGAGGCCAGCATGATGTCGCGGATCAGTGCGGCAGCACCTTGCCGGCCGCTCGCGGCAATGGCGCCGATGTTCCAGATCACGCCGCGCATCGCGTCGAGGTTGGTGGTACCGATCAGCAGGAGGCGCCCCTGGCGGTAGCCTTCGGCGATCTGCGCCACCGTCGGCTCGTTCACGTGGCGGGCCAGCATCTCCCGCAGCGGGCGCGTGTCGGCCAGCGCGTCGGAGAAGGGGATGCTGAGCCAGTCGCGTGTGCGGAAGATCTGGTCCGGCCCAACCGCGGTATAGACCTCCCGCAGCACCGGATCCTTCGAGGATCCGATGAAGGCGAGCGGCGCGATCAGCGCGCCGGTGCTGATGCCGGTGACCAGCTTGAACTCCGGCCTTGTGCCGAGTTCGGTCCAGCCCACGAGCACGCCGGCGCCGAAGGCACCATGATCGCTGCCGCCCGACAGCGCCAGCAGATGCGCCGGCGGAAGGCGGCGGGGATCGGTGTCCGCCGGCAAGCCGAGATGCTGTGCCTCGCGTCGGCTGGCGGCCGCGAATTCCTCGAAGAGGGCGGCCGCCTGCGTGTCGGGCATGAAGCGGGCGTTCGGGATGCCGAGGACCTGCGCGCGGTCCTGAAGCGCCTGCGGGACTGCCGTGCCGCGCGCGATCGTGCCGCAGGCGGCCAGGAGGAACGGCGCCGCGAATGAGAGGCGGCGCGACATCGATGAGGGGGAAACAGCGGTGCGATCCGGGCGTGGGGACATGGCATCCTCCGCTGGGCAGCCGCGATGCGTCGGCCGCAGAATTGGCCTCAGGCATACCGAACGAGGCGCAGCCGACGTCGATGCGCATCGATCCGGCGCTCGGAGGCCGGCACTGCTCTGCCTCATCGCGCGTCGCCGCATCGCCGCCAGCGACTGCCCATCCGGGGCTACCTCATGGGTTCGATCGAGATCGCCAGTGCTTCCTCGTAGACCATGTCGACCTGCTCGCCGACACGCAGGCCGAGGATGAAGGCCCGCGTCTCGAGATTCTCGGCCGTCACCGTGCGCGTCATGTTGGCAGGACCCACGAAGCTGACCGTCCCGCCGAGGCGATCGACCTCGGTGATGGTGACGCGGCCGGCGCGCACGCGGGTAATCTCGCCGCCGGGTCGCGCCGCCTCCCGCTGAACCGCCACGCCGGCGAAGGGCTGGCTGCCCGGCGCACCCGGCCGGACGGCCTGGGCGGCAAGCGCCTGGTAATAGCGCACCGTCACGCGGTCGCCCGGGTTGATCTGGTTGAGGCGTTGCACGCCCCGTCCGGCGATCACCGTGAGAAGCTTGCCGGTCTGCGCGCCGCCCTGGCCCCGCAACAGGAGCTCGCGGGACTGCGGGTCGACCGTTTCGACGACGCCCACCAGCGTGGTGGTGCGCTCGGCCTCGACCGACTGGCAGGCCGCGAGGAAAGGCAGCAGGAGGAGGAGGGGGCGGCGCTTCATGGCGTGATCTCCGTTGACATGCGGACACGCGCAGGTGGCGCGTTCTCACAGCCTAGCGCCGCACGAGGGCGGAAACCGAAGCCTGGACCCGCGATCGGGGTTATTTACGGTGACAAACAGGGTGACAGGGGGCAGCCCGCCAGGACAGTTCATCGGCGAGCCTGCTACGTGACGGACGCGCAGGGTTTGGACATCGAACAGCCATGACGATACACAGTCGCGCGGAAGGATATCGGGCCGTGCGAAAGTGACCGATGTCCTTGGCGCCAACCCCCATGTCCAGCCGGAACACCGACGGCGCCGCACGGCGCTGCGCTCCCTCGGCATCGCCTCGATGGCAGCCTTCGCCGGAGGTGTGGCAGTCGTCGCCGTCCAGTACACGCTGGGGCTCGTCAGCGCCGGCTACCCGCCGATCGTTCAGGGGCTTGTCTGCACATCCGAGGGCGATCGGTCCTCGGGTGCCCTGACGCTGGGCGCCGAGGGCAGCGGCCTGCTTCCGGTCACCGAGTTCGTCGCCGGCAGCCTGATCACCTGCCGCATCGAGGCGCCAGGCGCGGATTATGCGACCTGGAGCGTGGTCGGGCCTGAATCTGGCGTCCGCTCGGCCCCACTGGATCCGCAACTGGGTTGCCAGTCACCCGAAACCTTCGCGGAACAGGACCCGGCCCGGTTGCGCCTGTCAGCCTGTCAGCGCTTTCAGGTGCGCCAGCCGGGGCTTTACCTTCTGTCGATCACGGTGATGCAGCGTGGGCAGCACGCCGCGGACAGGGCACGAATGCTCGTCCGCGTGCTCCCCGCGGCCGTCGTGGCGCCGGAGGTCGCGATACCGCGGAACGAGCGGCTTTCCGTGGTGTTGCGGCTGCCGGCGACACGAACGGAGGAAGTCCGTGAGGTGGACCTTTCCGCCTCCTTCGCCGAGCACGGCCTCGTTCCGCAAAGCAGGCGCTTTGAGCGCATCGTCTATCGCCTCGCGCCCGACGAGGCTTTCCTCGGCGCGACATTCCGCGCGCGCAGCGCCGCGAATGCCTCCGCCGTCGAGCTCCGCCATGAGCCAGAGAACCGGAGCGTGCTGGCCCGCTTCACATTGCGCAGCGGGCCGCTGATCGACCGCTGGCGCGGCTGGATATCCGGGACGGTCGTACTGCGCGTTGAGCGGCAACGCGCCGCGCGGGACGTGCCGCTGCCGGACACCGAACTGCCTGTCCCGGGCCGCGTGGAGCTGCCATTGCCCGACGACGTCGACACAAGGCAAGCTCGCATCCTGCTGCGCCGCCCCGACATGACGACTTCCATCGAAACCGCGCCTGGCGACACGAGCAGCCTGGACCGGGCACGTGTGAGGGCGCGGTTCGCCGACCGCCAACTCATTCTGGAAGCGGAAGCCGAATAGCGCGCGGTCGCTGCGTAAGCCGCGTGATCGCGACATTGCCCCAAGCATGCGCTCTGTGCCGGGAAGGCCATCATCGCCGCCCCAGGACGTTCGGGCGTCACGGTGATGTCCTGCCGGGCGGACATGGCCGGCTCGCGTCCGTTCCGCCCGATGTCCCGCATCGTGCGAAGGCCCCGCCCGCACCGGCCGGCACCGGGTGCCGCCTCGGGCCTGCGGCTTTCGCCACACCGTGAAGTGGCACGGCGCATCATGCGCTGCCGGCAGGTCGTCCACGGCGATAGAGCAACCAATAGGCACCGGCCACCAGCAGCGCGCCGCCGGTGATGTTGCCGAGCGTGACGGCCGCGAGATTCCGCGCGGCCCCTGCCATGTCCAGCGTGCGGAAGGCCGCGGGGTCGAGCTGTGCGGCCTGCCAGAACCCTTCCGCCGCGCCCGTCTTGATCAGCAGACCGAAGGGAATGAAGTACATGTTCGCCACAGCGTGCTCGAAGCCAGCGGCGACGAAGGCGGCAATCGGCAGCATGATCACCATCATCCGGTGCGCCGGCGGGCGTGAGGACAGCGACAGCCACACCGCCATGCAGACCAGCGTGTTGCACAGCATCCCGAGCAGGAAGGCCTGCGCGAAAGGCAGCGTCGCCTTGGCCTGCGCCGTGCGCAACGCCGTGACGCCGACCTGCCCGCCGCCGAACAGGTGATGCTGTGCGAGAAAGACCAGCAGCGCCGTGCCAACGGCACCCGCCAGGTTTCCGATCCAGACCAGCGCCCAGGCGCGCAGCACGCGCGGCAGGGCAAGCCGCCCGCTCGCCCAGGCCATCACCATCAGCACGTAACGGGTGAAGATCTGCGCGCCGCCGAGCAGCACCATGCTGATCCCGAGCGCGAAGACGAACCCGGCGACGACGCGGGCCATGCCGAAGGGCATCGCCGCCTCGGCGCCCGTCAGCGCGACATTCGCGAAGATCGCACCGAAGGCGATGAAGGCGCCGCCGAGCACGCCGAGCGTGAGCAGTGTGACGCCGTCCTGTCCCGCCTTGGCGACGCCGTCCGCTTCCGCCTTGGCGGCGATCTCGGGCGGCAGGCGGCCCTCGATCCCCGCAAGGGCTCCGGGCCGTGTGTCGGGCACGCTGGCTCAGCCCGCCAGCGCGATCAGGCCGATGATCTGTACCGCGATGACCTTCACGATGGTGGCCGAGGGGAAGATCATCGCGTAGCCGATGTCGGGCCATTCGGTCGGCGCCATGCGCGTGGCATAGACCAGGATCGCCGGGTTGCCCGTCGCGCCCGAGGCGACGCCGAGCAGGTCGTCATAGGGCAACTTCAGGACGTAGACCCCGACGCCGAGGACAATGCTGACGGTAGTTAGCAACACCAGCGCGCCGATGATGAGCAGCAGCGGTCCCTGCGATGCGACGGTGGTGACGAAGGCCTGGCCGGAATTGATGCCGACCGTCGCAAGGAACAGCGTGAGCCCGAAATTGCGCAGCACGATGTTGGCGGGCAGCGGCATGACCCAGGCGATCGGGCCCGTGCGCCGCAGGCGCCCGAGGATGAGTGCGACGATCAGCGGTCCGCCGCCGATGCCGAGGCTGACCGTACCGACGCCTGGGATGGGGATCGGCACCAGCCCCAGCAGCACGCCGAGCACCATGCCGAAGCCGACCGAGACGTAGGAGAATTCGGCCGCCGATTTCACCGTGTCGCCGAAATGCGAGCGTGCCGCAGCAATCTGGTCCGCCGGGACCAGCACGCCGACGCGGTCGCCGATCTCAAGCATCAGGTCCGGTGAGGGCACCAGGTCCACGTCGTAGCGGCGGACATGCAGGATGCGGATCTCAGTGCCGGCCGGCATCGGGATCTCGTCCAGCTTCCGACCGGTGAGCGCGGCCTTCGAGACGAAGAAGCGCTGGTAGGACAGGTCCGCACGGTCCTTGGCAATGCGGCCTGGGTCGAGCCGACCAAGCAGGGTGGCGGCTTCCTGGATCGCCTCGGAACGATCAGCGGCGATCATCAGCGCGTCGCCGACGCGCAGTTCGAGATCGGGGTCCGGCAGGCGGTTGCGGTGGTCCTGCCGCACGGTCGCGACCTGAACACCCTCGGGTAGCAGTGCAATCAGCTTGCCGAGCGCGCCGCCGCCTTCGGGGAGCCGTTCGATGGTGATCTCGCCCATGTGGAACCGGGCGGGCTTGGGCGGGAAGCCCGGCTTCACCTTCCGCGTCAGGAAGTAGAAGCAGAGGATGGGACCGATGACGCCGAAGGGATAGGCGACGGAATAGCCGATCGAGGGTTCGTTGTTCTTCATCACGTCGAGCGCGGCCTGCAAGGTTGCCGTGCTGGTCATCGACCCGGCAAAGAGGCCGAGCGTGTGGCCGAGCCGCACGTCGAAGATTCAGCCGAGGGCCAGCGCCACCAGCAGCCCCGCCACGACGGCGACGAGGGCGAGAAGGTTGTAGATGCGCCCCGGCCCCGTAAGCCCCTCGAAGAACTGGCGCCCGTAGAGGATGCCGATCCCGTAGAGGAACATGATCAGCCCGATCAGCCCGATCGGACCGGCGATGTTGGCCTTCGGCGCGATGGCACCAAGGAACAGCCCGACGAACAGCACGGCCCCGATCCCGAGCGAGAAGCCGAGGATGCTAACCTGCCCGACGAGGTAGCCGAGGCTGATCGCGAGGAACAGCGCGAGGATCGGCTGCGTGCCGATCAGCTCGCTGACGGAGGCCATCATGCGGTCCGATCCCTCTCAGCGCGCGCGGCAGCCGGCGGCGCGGAAGATGCCGAGTGCGGCCTGCACCTGCTCCTCCGTCGGCGTCGGCGTGTCGGCAAGCTTGTAGTCGAGGCCGAGCGCCTTCCACTTGAAGGCGCCCATCTGGTGGAAGGGCAGCACCTCTACCCACTCCACATTCATCATCGGCGCGACGACGTCGGCGACCTTGCGGATGTTGTCGGGCGCGTCGGTCAGGCCCGGCACGAGAACGAAGCGCACCCAGACCGCCTTGTTCATGGCATTCAGCCGCTGGACGAAGCGCAGCGTTGGCGCCAGTTCCGCCCCCGTCACCCGGCGGTAGGTGTCGGGATCGCCGCTCTTGATATCGAGCAGCACCAGATCGACGTTCCTCATGTACTCGTCGTCGGCGCGGTGGCCGAGGAAGCCGGAGGTGTCGAGCGCGGTGTGCAGCCCCATCGACTTCGCCGCCGCGAAGAGCCCCTTCGTGAAGCCGAGCTGCACCAGCGGCTCGCCGCCCGAGATGGTCAGCCGACGGTCGATCCCGTCTCGTAGGAATGCACCCAGCCATGGGTCTCCTGTGGCCCCTCGAAGCCCTCGGTCTCGGGGGCATCGGGGGCCTGCCGGCGCGAAGGTCGAAGCGGCTGCCGACCTTCACCATGCCGTCGCCTTCGACTTCGAGCATGGCCATCTCCTCAGTAGGAGGCGTGGAAGGTGCGGCGGATGACGTCGAGTTGCTGCTCGCGCGTCAGGCGCACGAAGTTCACCGCATAGCCGGAGACGCGGATGGTGAGCTGCGGGTATTTCTCCGGATGCTCCATCGCGTCCTCCAGCGTCTCCTTCGACAGGACGTTGAGGTTCATGTGGAAGCCGCCCTGCCCGAAATACATGTCGAAGGCGCGTACGGCGTTGTCGATGGTCGCTTCCTGGTTCCGATGCGCGAGGGTGGGCGCGACCGAGACCGTGTAGCTGATGCCGTCCTGCGCATCGGCATAGGGCAGCCGGGCGACCGAGATGCAGGATGCGAGCCAGCCATGGTCATCCCGCCCGTGCATCGGATTCGCACCCGGCGCGAAGGGTTCGCCCTTGCGACGCCCGTCCGGCGTGTTGCCGGTGGCCTTCCCGTAGACGACGTTCGACGTGATGGTCAGCACCGACTGCGTGTGCACCGCGTTGCGGTAGGTCGGGTGCTTGCGGATCTTCGCCATGAAGCGGGAGACGATGTCCACCGCGAGGTCGTCCACCCGGCTGTCGGCATTGCCGAATTTCGGCAAGTCGCCCTCGATGCGGTAGTCCACCGCGAGACCCTTGTCGTCGCGGATCACATGCACCTTGGCGTGCTTGATGGCCGAGAGGCTGTCGGCCACCACCGACAGCCCGGCGATGCCGAAGGCCATCGTGCGCAGGATGTCGCGGTCGTGCAGCGCCATCTCGAGCCGTTCGTAGAAGTACTTGTCGTGCATGTAGTGGATGCAGTTCATGGCGTGCACGTAGGTGCGGGCCAGCCACTCCATGGTGGCGTCGAACTTCGCGTCGACCTCCGCGAAGTCGAGCACCTCCGCGGTGATCGGCGCAGAGGCCGGCGCGATCTGCTCGCCGCTCACCTCGTCCCGTCCGCCATTGATGGCGTAGAGCATGCACTTCGCGAGGTTCACCCGCGCGCCGAAGAACTGCATCTGCTTGCCGAGCCGCATGGCCGAGACGCAGCAGGCGATGCCGTAGTCGTCGCCCCAGTAGGGCCGCATCAGGTCGTCATTCTCGTACTGCAGCGAGGAGGTGTCGCGGCTGATCTTGATGCAGTAGCGCTTGAACGCCGTGGGCAGGTTCTTCGACCAGAGCACCGTGATGTTGGGCTCCGGCGCCGGGCCGAGGTTGGTCAGCGTGTGCAGGATCCGGTAGCTGCTGCGCGTCACGAGCGGCCGTCCGTCCATGTCCATGCCGCCGACGCATTCGGTCGCCCAGTACGGGTCGCCGCTGAACAGCGCGTCGTAGTCCGGCGTGCGCAGGAAGCGCACGATGCGCAGCTTCTGCACGAGCTGGTCCATCAGCTCCTGCGCGCCCGCTTCGTCCAGCGTGCCTTCCTTCAGGTCGCGCTCGATGTAGATGTCGAGGAAGGTCGAGATGCGGCCGATCGACATGGCCGCGCCGCTCGCCTCCTTGATGGCGCCGAGATAGGCGAGGTAGGTCCACTGCACCACCTCACGCGCCGTCTCGGCCGGGCGGGCGATGTCGCAGCCGTAGCGCCTGCCCATCTCCGCCAGGTCGGCGAGCGCGCGCATCTGCTCCGCCAGTTCCTCGCGCGTGCGGATCACCTCGTCGTTCGGCCACATCTCGTCGACCTGGGCACGCTCCTCGCGCTTGGCGGCGAGCAGGCGGTCGATACCGTAGAGCGCCACGCGTCGGTAGTCGCCGATGATGCGACCGCGGCCATAGGCGTCTGGCAGGCCGGTGATGATGCCGGATTTCCGGCAGCGCATGATCTCGGGCGTGTAGGCGTCGAAGACGCCGTCATTGTGCGTCTTGCGGTACTGCGTGAAGGCCTCGTGCACGGCGGGGTCGGCCGGGAAGCCGGCGGCCTTCAGCCCAGATTCGACCATGCGCAGCCCGCCGGCGGGGAAGATCGCACGCTTGAAGGGCTTGTCGGTCTGCAGGCCGACGATGACCTCGTTCGCCTGGTCGATGTAACCGGGGGCGTGCGCGAGGACGGTCGAGGGCGTGGTGGCATCGACGTCGAGCACGCCCTTCGTCCGCTCTTCGGCGAAATAGGGCTGCAGGGCCGCCCAGACTGCCTTGGTGCGCTCGGACGGGCCGACGAGGAAGCCCTCGTCGCCCGTGTAGGGAGTGAGGTTACGGACGATGAAATCCCGCACGTCGATCGCATTCGCCCAGCGGCCCTGCTCAAAGCCGCGCCAGCAGCGGGCCTCCTTCAGGGCGGCGATGTCGATGTTCACGCCTTCCATGAGCGCTTCTCCCTTTCCGTTCTTTCCGCGCGGCCTCGTCCAGTCTCCGGTAGAGCCGCGTCGTGCGTCATTCTGTTGCGCCTGTCAGGAGCGCGCGCGTGTGGCGCGCGATCATCAGGTTCTCGTCTGTCGGGATGACATATGCCGCGACGCGGCTGCCGGCGCGCGAGATGACCGGCGCCTTCGCCGCATTCGCCGCCGCGTCGAGCTCGACGCCGAGCCAGCCGCAGGCGTCGCATACGGCCGCACGGATCGGCGTCGCGTTCTCCCCCACTCCCGCCGTGAACACGAGTCCGTCCAGTCCGCCCAGCGCGGCGGCCAGCGAGCCGATGCCACGCGCCACGCGATAGACGAACACCTTGATCGCGAAGCGCGCGCGCGGATCCTCGCTGGCCAGCAGGTCGCGGAAGTCCGACGAGATCCCGGACAGTCCCAGCATGCCCGAGCGCCGGTACAGCAGCGTCTCGACACCCGCGATGTCGAGCCCGTCCTCGCGCATCAGGTGCAGCACGACGGCCGGGTCGATCTCGCCGCAGCGCGTGCCCATGGGCAGGCCGTCGAGCGCGGAGAAGCCCATCGTCGTCGCCACGCTCTGCCCTCCCTGCAGCGCACAGAGCGAGGCACCATTGCCGAGATGCGCCACCACCACCCGCCCCGTCGCGAGGTCCGGCGCCACCTCGGGCAGCACCGATGCGATGTATTCGTAGGAAAGCCCGTGGAAGCCGTAGCGCCGGATGCCGCGCGCGGCCATCGCGTGCGGCAGGGCGAAGACCTGCGCGACCTCGGGGATGGTGCGGTGGAAGGCGGTGTCGAAGCACGCGACCTGCGGCACGCCCGGCACGCGGTCCAGCGCCGCGCGGATCGGCGACAGGTTATGCGGCTGGTGCAGCGGTGCGAGCGGCGACAGCGCCGCGAGTTCCTCGATCAGCGCCGGTGTCACGCGCCGCGGCCGGTCGTGGTGCTGCCCGCCATGCACGACGCGATGGCCGAGCGCCAGAAGCGGCCGGCCGCCCAGGTGCTCGCGCAGCCAGGGCAGCAGGGCGATCAGGGCCTCGGCCGGCGTGCCGGGCGGGTCGGCGGACAGGTCGGGTACGGCAAGCTTCGTGCCGGCGCCGTCGCGCGCCGTGACGCCTGGCCGCACGCCGATGCCGTCCACCTGCCCCGAGAGCAGCACGGCATCACCCTCGTACAACGAGAACTTGAGCGAGGAGGAACCGGCATTGAGTACGACGACGACGCCCTCGTTCATGCCCCGCTATCCTGCCTGGACGCGACCAGCACTTGCGCCAGCGCGACCGAGGCGAGGCGCGAGTCCACGCTGTCCGCCCGGCTGGTGAGGATGATCGGGACCCGCGCGCCGAGCACGATGCCGGCGGAATCCGCCCCCGCCAGGTAGCTGAGCTGCTTGGCGACCATTTTGCCGGCCTCGAGATCCGGCGCGAGCAGGATGTCGGCGTCGCCCGCAACGGCCGAGGCGATTTTCTTGATAGCGGCCGCCGCCTTGCTGATCGCGTTGTCGAAGGCGAGCGGTCCGTCGAGGATCGCGCCGGTGATCTACCCGCGGTCGGCCATCTTGCACAGCGCCGCGGCATCGAGCGTGCTCGGGATCGCCGGATTCACGGTCTCGACCGCCGAGAGGATCGCGACCTTGGGCATGGCGATGCCAAGCGCATGGAGAAGATCCACCGCGTTCTGCACGATATCGGGCTTGGTCTTCAGGTCGGGGAAGATGTTGATGGCCGCGTCGGTGACGAACAGCGCCTTGGGGTAGCTCGGCACGTCCATGGCGAAGACGTGGCTGAGCCGCCGCCCGGTCCTGAGCCCGCCGTCGCGCGCCACGGCGGCAGCCATCAGCTTGTCCGTGTGCAGGCTGCCCTTCATCAGGCTGGCGGCACGGCCTTCGCGGCACAGCCGCACGGCGGCGGCGGCGGCCTAGTGCGGCGTCACCGCCTCGACGATGTCGCACTCCGCCAGCGACGCATCGGCCTGCGCGGCCGTCTCCTCGATCAGCGCACGCGGACCGACCAGGATGGGGCGCAGCGCGCCGCGCCGCGCTGCCTCGACAGGGCCGAGCAGGCTGTCCCGGTCGCAGGGCCAGGCCACGGCGGCGGCCAGCGCCGGCAAGGTGGCGCTGCGCGTCATCAGCGCGGCCAGGTGCTGGTGCGTGTGCAGCTGGATGTCAGGGCGGGCGCCCGCCATGCCCTTCACCGCGGCGACAGGCAGGGCGAAGGTGGCCGAGGCTTCGGCCAGCCTGCCGCGCGGTGCGCTGACCACGATCGCGACCACCGCGGTCTCCGGGTCCGGGCGTGCCACGATCGTGCCCGTGATCTCCACCTTCTCCTCAGGCAGCGGCGTCAGGCCAGGGGTCAGGTCAAGGCTGCGCAAGGTGGCGCCGGGGCCGGGCAACGCACGCGCCGTGAAATCGAGCACCAACCCGTTCAGCAGAAGTGCCTGCGCCTGGCTCGGCAGGCTGTCGAAGGCCGCATCGGGGGCACCGAATAGCGCCGCCGCGAGGTCGAAGCCCTGCGCGCGCAGGGCATGCGTCATGCCGCGCGTCAGGCCGACCGGCGCGGAGGCCTGCGAGAGGCCGGTCAGCATGGTGTCCGACGTGCTCATCATCCGCTCCGGGAGGTCATGCAGCGCGTCATCGATGGGGCGCGAAAGGATCGGGGCCGCGGGCGACGGAATGCGCGCGGCGGCGGGGTCATTCCGCCACCCGGGTCCAGCCCTCACCGGGGTCAAAGGCCATGATCGCCGCCGCCTCCCTGGCCGTGTCGGGGCCAAGATCCTGCTCGTAGACCGTGCCGTGGTGGCTGATCATGAAGGTCTTGATGCCGGAGATGCCGTAGCGCGCCGGCACGGCGATGACGGCGAAGCCGCCGATCATCCGCCCGTTCACCACGTAGTCGATCGCGCCCCCCGGCGCATTCGGCCCCTGGGACTCCAGGATGCGGAAGGTGTAGCCCTGGTAGGGCTGCGGCGCGTCGCCCTGGCGCCGCGAATAGCCGCCCGAGCTCGCGGCCGCGGCAAAGGGGCCGAGCGGGCTCGGCCCCTCGCCCTCCCGGGTCGGCCAGTAGAGTCCGTCCCGCTGGCCCGGCGAGGAGAAGAAGCGCCGCGCATAGGACTGGAAGACGCCCTGCCGCCCGGCGGTTCGGGCGAAGTCCATCTGCGCGTCGGCCACGGCGCGCAGCGTCTCGATGGTGTCGAGCTCGTTGCGCCCGATCCGGCGGTCGGCCAACTCCTGCCCGCCGGCGACGGCATCGAACCGCCAGGTGCTGCCGCGCTGCACCATCGGGAACGCAAACGGCCAGGCGTCGTCACCGATCTGCAGGATGGCGCGGCCGGGGGAAGGCCGGACGATCTCGTTCTTCCGGTCATAGGCTTCGAGGAAGCGGTCGCGCGCGGTGCGGTCCGCGACCGGGTCGCCGGAGCGGAGGTAGCGGTATCCGGCGCTCCCGAGGATGCTTACGCCCTGTGTCTCGCTGCGCGCGCGCAGCGCGGCGACGAAGGCGGCGAAGCCTTCCTCGGGCGTGCGGAAGGCCCGGGGCGGGATGGGCCGCGGGGCCTGCTCCTGCTGCCGAGGCTCGACGGGGGCTGCTGGCGCCGGTCCCTGGGCCAGCGCGCCGGTGGCGAGGAGCGCGACGGCGAGGCCGCCGAGCAGGGTGGTCCGGATCATGACCTGTCTCCTCACCGACGCCCACCGCCGCCACGGCCGCCGCCGCCGCCACCACCCGCGCGGGCACCACCGCCACCGCCGCCTGCAGCGCGGGCGCCGCCGCCACCGCCGGCCGGCCGTGCGGCCGCGCGCTGCTGGGACTGCGCGCGTGCCGCCGGCTGGCCCTGCCGGCTGGCCGCGCCGCGGTCCGCCGCAGCGCGTTCGCGCCCGCCATCGCCCACGCCCTGGAAGCCCTGCGGGGATTGCCGCGCCGGCTGCTGGGCCGGGCGTGCCTGGGGTCGGCCGGCCGCGTTGTGCTGGACGGCGGGGCGCTGCGCCGCGCCGCCGCGATTCGCCGCCTGGCCGCCGCCGGGGCGCTGCGCGCCGGGTCCGCCGCGATCGCCCACGCCGCCACGATCGCCGACGCCGCCACGATCGCCTGGGTCGCCGCGGCCGCCAGGCCCCCCGGCACCGCCTGCCCCGCCCGGTCCACCCGGGCCACGATCGCCGCCGCCGCCGCGATCTCCGACGCCGCCGCGGTCACCGGGGCCGCCGCGGTCGCCGATGCCCTCGCCGCGCTGCGCCTGGTCCACCCGGCCGCGGAACTGCTCGCGCGACTGGGCGCGATCGCCGCCCCCACCCGGACGGTCGGCGCCGACGCGGTTGCGCACCTCGTCATTGCGGTACGCGACGCCCTGTCGGTGCGTCGTGTCGTGGCGCCAGGTGTTGCCGGAGAAGTTGCCGCCACGGTTGGAGTTGATGGTGTTGTACCGGTTGGCGTTGACGTTGATGTCGCCCCCGCCCCAGTTCGCGTTCCCCCAGCCCCAGAGCGAGCCGACGATCGCAGCCCCGCCGGCGAAGGCCATGCCGGTCAGCAGCGCGCTGCCCACGCCCCATCCCACGGGCGGCGGGTAATAAGCCGGCGGGCTCTGCGGATAGGGCCAGGAGCCATAGACTACGTTCGGGTCATAAGCCGGCACGTAGACCGTGTTGGGCTGCGTCGGCGCGATGGTGATGACCTGCGGTGGCGGCGCCACTGCGGCCCCGGAAGCGGCGGGGGCCGCATTGACGTTCTGCGTGACTGTCACCGTCTGCTGCGGGCCGGTCTGCAGCGCGCCGTTCGCCTGGGCGCGGCCGCGCAGCACCTGGATCGCGTTCATCACGTCCTGCTGCTGCGCCAGCACCGCGTCGCCGACCTGCTGCGTCCATTCCAGCTGGTCGTTCATCAGCGTCAGCACGTCGGGAAAGGGCACCAGGGACTTCACCGACGGATCCCAGGATTGCGGGACCAGTGCCTGCGCCAGCGCATCGCCCCGCAGGGCGGCGTTCTCGGGCCGCCCGAGCCAGCGCTTCGCCTGCACCACCTCGAGCGGATAGGTCGAGGCCATCAGCATCTGCATCAGCAGGTCGTCGGGATACAGCGCGATCGGCGCCAGCAACTGTTCGAGCTGCGCCTGGGTCAGGCGCTCGCTGCCCGGCGTCGCCGCCACCGGCGCTGGCGTGGCGGCGGGCTGCGGCGGCGCCTGGGCGAGCGCCGGCGACAGCACCGTCCCCAGCGCGGTGGCGGCGCCGAGGCCCGTGTAGAGGACCATCGTCAGCAGGCGGCCGCGCAACGACAGCGACGATGCGGCGGCGCCCGAACCCCGGGGCAGCGGGCAGGCAGGCTGCGGCCCGCGATCACGCCCGGATCGCCAACCGGCTCCGAGGGCGCTCATGCGCGGCATCGCGCAGCGTGGATCATGTCGCGCATCTCGGCCTCCAGCTCGCGCACCAGGCGCTGGTAGTCCGCGACCTCAGGTCGCGGCGTATCGTTGGACAGGCGCCCGAAGGCAGCGAGGCCCTCCCGCGCCAGCCGATAATCCTCGCAGGCGCTGCGAAAGGCACGATCCGCGAGAAAGAGCCGCCGAACGAACGCAGCGTGCTCGGGAAACGCGTCGAGGGCACTCTCCAGGTCCGGGCAGGGAGCGGTCGCAGACCCCATCTCCGTCGTTCCTCCGCGGCAATTCCTAAATTCGCGCCGCTCGCGCGGGCGCGAAAGTACGTCACCGTGACAGAGGCCGGACTGCAGGCCCGACGCGGTCACGCAGCGCATGACACCGCCGAATCCCCCCGGTGGCCAGACGGAAATCGGCGACGCGCTTCTTGTTTGACAACATTGTGGGGTCAAGGGGCACAATGCTTAATCATTTAGGAAACAATCGGATGAGCGTCCTGGCGCCGGACGCGGTTCGGGCGGAACTGGAGCGGATCCTGGCCTCCGCTGCGTTCGATGCGTCCCCGCGCAACCGACAGTTCCTGCGCTACGTGGTCGAGGAGGCGCTGGCCGGGCGGGCCGAGCGCATCAAGGCCTATGCCATCGCGACCTCGGTGTTCGGTCGCCAGGCCGATTTCGACCCCCATACGGATTCCATCGTCCGCATCGAGGCCGGGCGGCTGCGGCGCGCGCTCGAACGCTTCTACCTGATGGCGGGACCGGGAGAGGGCCCCCGGATCACCATCCCGCGCGGGTCCTACGTGCCCGTTTTCGACGCCGCCTCCTGTCAGGCCGTGGGCGCCCCGGCCGGCCGGGTCGGCAGGAGCGGCCCCGCCATTCTCGTCCGTCCCTTCGACGAGGAAGGCGACCAGTCCGCCTACCCCCATTTCACGCGCGGCTTCGCGCGCCAGATCCTGGTGGGCCTGACGCGCTATACGGAGCTCTTCGTCTTCGGCGCGGAGACGGCCCTGTCCAACGACGCCGGCGGCGCGGGGCTCGACCCCGACTTCCTGCTGACCGGCGGCACCAGTCTCTCGGCGGATCATTTCCGGGCGGATCTGCTGCTGACCGAAGTCCGGACGGGGCGCTGCGTCTGGGGTGAATCCTTCACGCGTCGGCTCGACCCCGCCGAGATCCTGCTCGCACGCGACGACGTGGCCTCGGCGGTGGTGCGCCATCTCGCACAGCCCTACGGCGCACTCTTCGCCCACAAGGCGCAGGAGGTGGAGGGGCGGCCGGGCAGCGACCTGACCGCCCATGACTGCGTCATCCGCTTCTACCAGTACTGGCGGACCTTCGACCGGGCCATGTTCGACCTGCTGCGACACGACCTCGAGCGCGCGACGCAGCGCGAACCCGGCTTCGCGGATGCCTTCGCCTGCCTGTCGCTTCTCTATGTCGACGGCTACCGCTACGGCTACGCGACGCCGGATAACGGTGACGGGTCCCTCACACGCGCGCTCGTCCTCGCCCGCCGGGCGATCGACCTCGCGCCGTTGTCGAGCCGCAGCCACCACGCGCTCGGCTTGGCGTATTGGTTTCAGCGCGACGTCGCGAACGCACTGGCGGCGCTCGAGACCGGGCTCGGCCTCAATCCGAACGACACGGACATCATGGCCGAACTCGGCATCCGCTGCGCGATCCTCGCGGACTGGGACCGGGCCCTGCCGCTGATCGAAGGCTCCTATGCGCGCAATCCGGCGCAGCCCTCGGGCTATCGGATCGGGCTGGCGCTCTGGCATCTCTGGCATGGCCGCTTCGACGCGGCGCTGCAGGAGGCCCGCAAGGTCGATGTGCCAGGCGTCGCCTACGGCCATGTCGCGGTGGCCGTCGCGGCTGCAGAACTCGGCTTCCGGGAGGAAGCGGCGCGCGCCATCGAGGCGCTGCGCTGCATCCAGCCCGACTACCTTTCGCGCGCCGAGGCGGACCTGTTGGGGCGCAACCTCCATCCGCGTCTGGTGCAGATGATGATTGATGGCCTTGCGAAGGCAGCCGCGGCCGACGCAGCACCGGCCTTGACCGGCACCGGATGACGGGGGCGGCCGCGCACGTCACCGTAATTTACCGCGACCATCGGCACTCCCCGGCGCACGCTGACTGCCGCCGCCGCTAGGATGTTTGCAGGATGATCTTCGCCGGTCACCAACCGGCACGGCGATACGGAAGGAAGTGCCGACATGGCTCTCGATGCATCGAACCTGAGTGTCCAGGCGATCTGGGACACGATTGCGCAGAAGCGGAAGCGCGTGTCGGACGAGCGCCTGGCGGCGGAGGCCGCGGCCAAGGCCGAGCGGGAAGCGCTGCGCGAGGCCTTCAACGAGCGGCAGGTGCAGCCCGAGGCGCTGGAGCGCTTGGCGGCGGTTGTGCGCCGGGCCGTCGAGAATGGCGAGAAGCGCGTCCAGGTCCTGCAGTTCCCCTCGGAATGGCTGCCGGATTCCGGGCGCAGCATCACCACCCACGACCCCCGCTGGTACGAGCGGCTCGAGGGATTTCCGAAGCGCGCCTACGACTACTATGTGAAGGAGCTGCAACCCCGTGGCTTCCAGTTGCAGGTCGAGATCGTCGACTGGCCCGGTGGCATGCCGGGCGACTGCGGCTGGTTCCTTGGCTGGAAGCACCCCGAGGAAGACTGAGCGCATCCGCCGGCCGTGCCACGGAACCAGGAGGACGCCGCGATGTCGAAGAAGGACAAGAAGGACAAGAAGGGCAGGCGCGCCCAGGACGCCGCGCCGATGGACCCCCCGGCCCCCGCGAAGCAGGCGGCCGGGGGGAAGGACGGCTCGCCCTTCAAGCCCGATGGCAAGCTCAGCCGCAAGGCCTACGAGAAGGCGCTGTTCGACCTGCATGTCGAACTGGTGAAGCTGCAGATGTGGGCGCAGGAGACGGGCGCGCGCGTTTGCATCGTCTTCGAGGGGCGCGACGGCGCCGGCAAGGGCGGCACCATCAAGGCCATCACCGAGCGCGTCAGCCCGCGCGTGTTCCGCGTCGTCGCCCTGCCCGCGCCGACCGAGCGCGAGAAGTCGCAGATGTATATCCAGCGCTACATGCAGCACTTCCCCGCCGCCGGTGAGATCGTGATCTTCGACCGGTCCTGGTACAATCGCGCCGGCGTCGAGCGGGTGATGGGCTTCGCCGGCGACGAGAAGGTCCGCTACTTCCTGAACATGGCGCCGGGCTTCGAGCGGGCCATGGTCGATGGCGGCATCATCCTGCTGAAGTACTGGCTGGAAGTGGGCATCGAGGAGCAGACGCGCCGGCTTGCCGCGCGGATCGACGACGGGCGGAAGCTGTGGAAGCTCTCGCCCATGGACCTGAAGTCCTACAGCAGCTGGTACGACTATTCCCGCGCGCGCGACGACATGTTCAAGGCGACGGATTCCTCCTGGGCGCCCTGGTACGTGGTGCATTCGGACGACAAGAAGCGCGCCCGGCTGAACGTCATCCGCCACCTGCTGCGCCAAATACCCTACGAGGCGCCGAAGCGCGCGAAGGTGGATCTGCCGAAGCGCCAGAAGCCGGGAGACTACGTCGAGCCGGATTACCCCTGGAAGGTGATCGCGGACACGGTTGGCACGCCGTCACGCACCGGCTGACCGATACCGGATGCGGTAGGTCCGCATGCCAGGCCACGGCGCGCGGCCCGCCCCGCGCCTCGTGGTTCGCCTGCGGCATGCGCCGGCCAGCATCGGCACCGGGTGCTGCCGGACGCCGGCGCCTGCGCCGCGGATCGACGACGATCCGCGGGGTCGGGCATCATGCCTCGGTGTGCACCTGCACCGCGCCCTTGCGCACCGCCGCCTTCAGCGCCGCGTGGTCGCGCTGGGCCTGGTCGGCATAGGCCAGGGCGAACTGCCCCATGGCGTCGTCGAACTGCGTACCGGAACCCAGATAGCCAGCGATGCCGGTCACGTCCGCGCTTTTCGCGTGGGCGCGCGCCAGGGTCCAGCCACAGAGCTTGCCATAGAGCAGCATCAGCTCCTCGTCGAAGGTCTCGACGAGTGGCTTGATCTTCGCGTCACGAAGCTGGCGCACATAGAACTGCCGGCCGTTCGGCGCCGTCACCCAGCCGAGGAACACATCCGAGGCCGGCTGCGCCAGCCGCTGGCCGAACACCACGCGTTCGCCATGATGCGCGTGGTGGCTCGGTCCGGCATGGGGTTCGAGCACCGACGCCACCGCCTCCTTGAACTGCAGGAAGAGCGGATCGTTCGAGGCCGACATCATCAGCACGATCCAGCAGCGCCGGCCGACGCTGCCGACACCCACCACCTTGATCGCCGCATCCACGACCCGGTAGCGGTCGAGAAGGGCACGACGGTCCTCGCTCAACGTCTCCCGGTAGGCTGCGAAGATCCCGTCCAGGGTCTCGCCGAAATCCTTCGCGCGGGACGCCTCCGGGTGGAAGATCAGCGGCGGCGTGTCGCGGATCGCGGCGCGCCCGCCGACCACGCCGGCGAGCTTCGGGAAATCGAGTTCCGAGCCGCTGCCGGCGGCCGCCTTCTCGAGGCGCGACTTGATGCGCGCCTGGACCTCCGGCGGGACCATGTCCATGACATCTTCCGCCGTCAGGCGCGCGTACCAGACCTCGAGCGGATCCATCTCCGCGTAGTCGCGCAGGCGCTTGCGGTAGCTGCGCGCGCAGGCCTCGGCCGCCTCCTGCCCCACCTTGTCCGACAACCCGTTCGAGCGCGCCGCCAGCACGAAGGAGGTGACGAGCCGCTTCACATCCCACTCCCAGGGCGCCGGCAAGGTCTCGTCGAAATCGTTGATATCGAAAAGGATGTTGCGCTCCGGCGTGGCGAAGCCGCCGAAATTCATCAGGTGACAGTCGCCGCAGGCCTGCACGCGATGGTCGGTCGTCGGTGTCCTGGCGAGGTCCGCGGCCATGATCGCGGCCGAGCCGCGGAAGAAGGCGAAGGGTGACTGCAGCATGCGGCCGTAGCGGATCGGCACCAGCTCCGGCAGGCGATCCGCGTCCGATTCCTGCAGAAGCGCGATCGGGTCCTGGCGGTCGGCTGGTCGTCTCCAGACCGCGTGGGACGCACGCGGGATGGTGGTGCGGAGTGCCTTGCCGGCTTCCATGCGCTCGGCAATCGAGGCGCCATGCGACCCGGTCGCCGCCGGTGCCGATTCCGGCCGTCCTGCCGGCTGCGCAGCCTGCGCCGGGCGGTGCTTGTTGCCCTTCTTCATCGGAATGTTCCTCACCCTCACACGCGGCGTAATCGCGAATGATCGCAGACTTTCAATGGAAATAGACACTGGCATGATCGGCCCATGCGTTGATCGGGATCAATGTCCGCGGCGGCGCTTGTCTGCTTCCTTGCGCCCTGCACCGCGCGTCGAGGGGCACAAGTGAACCGCCCCCCACATCGTAGGCCTGCGGCTGGAGATCATCGATGGAGTTGCCCGCTGCCAGTCTTCGTGCCGCGTTGCCGGGCGCCGTGCGGCGCCGTACGTCGCGCGGGGCGGCGCGTGCCGCCCACCGACATCGGCGATCACGCAAGTGCCTCGCCGCCGATCCTGCCCTCTGGGCGGCGCCGACCCTGCCCCCGCCGCGCGACCAGGCGTGCCGGCACGCGGGAGGAAGCCCGCGGCATGTCACAGTAACGTACGTCGGTCGGACATCGTCGCGCGGCGGCGTCAGTCCGGAACCTGCTATGAAGGGCGGCCAACGTGCCGGCCGGCCGGGCGGGCCGTCCTCCTCGTGTCGTGGCCACCCCCCCACGCCCCGCCGGCCGCACGCGGCAGGAGATCGCCGATGAGCCCAGACATGACGCTCTTCCCTTGGGCCGCCTACGGCCTCGACGCCTGGCAGCGCTCGGTCCTGTTCCTCGATGTGCTGCGCCAGCGCGGCAATGCGTTCCTTGAGCGCGAGGACGACCCGATGCGGCACGTCCTCACCTTCGGCTTCGACCTGGTGCTGGATGGACGCGACCTGCCGCGGCCGGTGAACTACTGGATGGCGCGCGTGACGCCGCCACCGTCTGCGCCGCCGACCGATCCGCGGGCCCGCCCCTTCATCGTCATCGACCCGCGCGCCGGCCACGGCCCGGGCATCGGCGGCTTCAAGGCGGACAGCGAGATCGGCGTCGCCATCGCCGCCGGCCATCCCTGCTACTTCGTCGGCTTCCGCCCCGAACCGGTGCCGGGCCAGACCATCGAGGACGTGGTGCGCGCCATCATCGCCTTCGCCGAGGAGGTCGGCCGCCGCCACCACGATGCCGAGGGAAAGCCCGTCGCGATCGGCAATTGCCAGGCCGGCTGGGCCCTGTTGATGGCCGCCGCCATCCGCCCGGAGCCCTTCGGGCCGCTGATGGTGGCGGGCTCGCCGGTCTCCACCTGGGCCGGGCGGCAGGGCCATGCGCCGATGCGCTACCTGGGCGGGCTTCTGGGCGGATCCTGGCTGACGCACATGACGGGCGACCTCGGCGGCGGCAAGTTCGACGGCGCCTGGCTCGTGACCAACTTCGAATCCGGCAATCCCGCCAACACATACTGGACGAAGCAGTATGAGGTCTGGGCCGATGTCGACCGCTCGGCGGATCGCTACCTCGGCTTCGAGAAATGGTGGGGCGGCCACGTCACGCTGAACGCCGAGGAGATGAACTTCATCGTCGACCAGCTGTTCGTCGGCAACCGGCTGGCGACGGGTGAGCTCACCTTCTCCGACGGCACACGCGTGGACCTGCGCGCCATTGCTTCGCCGATCATCGTCTTCTGCTCGGAGGGCGATGACATCACGCCGCCGGCGCAGGCGCTGTCCTGGGTCAGCGACCTCTATGGCGACATCGACGACCTGCGCACGCACGGCCAGACCATCGTCTACTCCGTGCATGGCAGCATCGGCCATCTCGGCATCTTCGTCTCGGGCGGCGTGGCGAAGAAGGAGCACAACGAGTTCGCCACGAACATGGACATGATCGACGTGCTGCCGCCGGGCCTCTACGAGGCGGTGCTGCGGCCGGCGAAGGAGGAGGCGCGAGCCGAGCTCGCTGGCGGGGAGTGGCTCGTCAACTTCCAGACGCGCGGCTTCGCCGACCTCGCGCAGCATGGCGGCACCGACCCCGAGGACGAGAAGCGCTTCGCCGCGGTGCGCCGCCTCTCCGAGACCAACGTCGCGCTCTACCGGCAATTCGCGCAGCCCGCCGTGCGCGCGCTGGCGACACCGCCGGTCACTTGGGGGCTCGAGCAGCTTCACCCGGCGCGTCTGTCCTACACGCTGTTCTCCGACCGCAACCCGGCCATGGCCTGGGTGCGCTTCGCGGCCGAGATGGCGCGGGCGAACCGCCAGCCGGTCGCTGCGGAAAATCCCGGCCGCACGGCCGAGCGCCAGGTCTCGGAAGCGCTGACGCGCATGCTGGAAGCCTATGGCCGCCAGCGCGACGCGCTGAATGAACGGCTGTTCCGGGAACTCTATGCCTCGCCCGCCGTGCAGGCGTTGACGGGCCTTGCAGCCGAGACGGCGCCGCCGCGCGCGCGGCCTGGCCGCAGCCCGGACCATGACCGCTTCGTGACCCTGGCGACCGAACAGCTGCATGCGGCGATGGCCGAGGGCGGGCTGCACGAGGCGGTGCTGCGCGCCCTTCTATGGGTGCGGCTGCCGACGGCCAGTGCGGACGAGCGCGCCTTCGCGATCATCCGCCGCATCCGCGCCGCGGTCGGGCGGGAGGCGCTGCCGCTCGCCGCGTTCAAGCGGACCATCCGCCAGCAGTTCTTCATGCTGCTGATCGACGAGGCGCGCGCGATCGAGACCCTGCCGGCACTGCTGCCCGACGACCCCGCCATCCGCGCCGAGATGGTCGCGGTACTGCGCAGCGTCGTCGAGGCGACCGGCGGCGAGATGCCCGAGGAGGTGGCGCGACGCATGGCGGCGGTGGAGCGGATCTTCGCGGGCGATCCCGTGGCCGGGTCCTCGAAGGTCGCGGCACGGCGCATCCGGCCCGCGGCGCGGCCGGCGTGACCGCATGACGGTGCGCCCGCGAATCCTCAGCGCGCTGATGGGCTTCGGCCGCGGTCGCCAACGCCGTGGGGCGGACCTTTGCGCCGGGCGGCAGGTTGGCTCGCGGCCCAGGACTCCGTGCGCGGCCGGCGATCCGCGCCCGAAGCGTCTCGCGCCGCGCAGCGCGCTCACCCCTTCAGAACCCTGCAGGAGCCGGCCAAGTGCATGACGCGGCGCTGCCCGAGGGGCTCGAAGCCGCCGTGAGCCTCGCGGCGTCGTGGCTGAAGCTCGGGATCGAGGCCGTCAGCGTCGGCATCATCCTGGTCGGCATGATCCTGGCGCTGGTGCGACTGATCGCGCATGCCGCAGGCCGGCCGGCGGACGATGTGCGCATGGGCCTGGCGCGGGTCCTGTCGCTGGCGCTGGAGTTCCAACTCGCGGCCGACATCGTCGGCACCGCGATCTCGCCCGACTGGGACCAGATCGGCAAGCTGGCGGCGGTGGCCGCGATCCGGACCTTCCTCAACCACTTCCTGCAGCGCGAGCTGGCGGGAGACGGCGGCGCGACACTGGCCGCGATGCCATCCGGCCGAAGCGCCTCGGCGGAACGGGGATCGGGGCCGACATGATCCGCACGGTTCCGGGTGCTGCGGCATCGGCGCGATGCCGATGATGTCCGGGACGGCCTCGGGTCCGACGGGCGCGAAACGCCCCGATCCGGCGCCCGAAGGCCGGAGGGAAGGGCGGGTGCTCTGCCGCACCGGGTGTCCTGACGGAAGACCGCGGATGGACAGCGCGCGATGAGCGACGAGCAGCCGGCACAGCCAAACCAGGATCGGAGAGGGTCGCACCGGGTCCTGCTGCCGCTGTCGTGGCTGCGGGGCTATTCCCTGCCCTGGCTGCGCAGCGACCTGGTGGCGGGCGTGACGCTCGCGGCCTATGCCGTGCCGGTCGCACTCGCCTATGCGACGCTGGCGGGGCTGCCGCCGCAGGTCGGCGTCTATGGCTACATGCTGGGTGGGATCGGCTATGCGCTGCTCGGCTCGTCGCGGCATCTCGCGATCGGGCCGACCTCGGCGATCTCGCTCATGGTCGCCGCCAATGTCGGCGCCATGGCCGTCGGCGATCCCGCGCGATACGCGGCGATCGCGAGCCTTGCCGCCTTCGCCGTCGCGCTGTTGTGCCTGGTCGCCTGGGCGCTGCGGCTGAGCGTCCTGACCAAGCTGATCAGCGACAGCATCCTGGTCGGCTTCAAGGCGGGCGCGGGCATCACCATCGCCATGACCCAGCTGCCGGCGCTGTTCGGCGTTGCCGGCGGCGGGCACAACGTGATCGAACGCGCGGTCGTGCTGGCCGGACAGGTGCCGGGGCTCAGCCTGCTCACCCTCGCGGTCGGGCTCGTCGCCCTCGGGCTGCTCGTCGCGGGTGGCAGGTTCCTGCCGGGGCGGCCCGTGGCGCTCGGGGTAGTGGCGCTGGCGATCTTGGCGAGCGGGGTCTTCGGCCTGGCCGGGCACGGCGTGACCGTGACCGGGGAGATCCCCCCCGGGCTGCCTGAGATCGCGCTGCCATCCCTGCGGCTGTCGGATGTGGAGGGCATCTTCCCCCTCGCGGCCGGCATCCTGCTGCTGGCCTATATCGAGGGCGTCTCGGCCGCGCGGAGCTTCGCGGAGAAGCACGGCTACGCGCTGAACCCGCGCCAGGAGTTCCTGGGCATCGGCGCGGCGAACCTGTTGGCGGGGCTCGGCCAGGGCTATCCCGTGGCGGGCGGCCTGTCGCAATCCGCCGTGGCGGAGAAGGCGGGATCGCGCACGCCGCTCACGCTGATCCTTGCTTCCGTGACACTCGGCCTGTGCCTGCTGTTCCTGACCGGGCTGCTCGCGAACCTGCCGAAGGCGGTGCTGGCGGCCGTCGTGCTGACGGCCGTGGCCGGGCTGATCGACGTCCCGGCGCTGATCCGCCTGTGGCGCGTCAGCCGCCCCGATTTCGCGGCCGCCGCGGTCGCGCTGGCCGGCGTGCTGCTGTTCGGGATCCTGCAGGGCATCCTGCTCGCGGCACTGGTGTCCGTGCTGATCATGCTGGTGCGGACGAGCCGGCCGCATGTGGCGTTCCTCGGCCGCGTGCCGGGCACGACGCGGTACAGCGACATGGCCCGCCATCCGGAGAACGCGCCTGTCCCGGGCGTCGTCGCCTTCCGTCCGGAAGGATCGCTGCTCTACGTCAATGCGGAGGCCGTGCTCGACGTGGTCCTCGCGCGTCTCGGCGCCACGGCGCCGGAGACGCTGCGCCTCGTGGTCTGCGACCTCTCCGCCGCGCCGCACCTCGACCTCGCGGCCGCCGCGATGCTGCGGAAGCTGCATGCCGAGGTCGAGCGCCGCGGCGCACGCCTGGCCGTGACAGGGGCGCATGGCGCCGTGCGCGACCTGCTGCGGCGAGAGGGTTTCGCGGATCAGGTCGGCGGCATCGACCGGGACGCGACGCTTGAGGCGGTGCTGGCCGCAGCGGAGGGGGAGGACGCATGACCGCCCGCGCCACGTGAAGCCCCGATGTCCCGTTGTGCGACCGTTTCGTCTTCCGCCTTCGGTTGCCACCCAACCTATCAGGGAGAACGTGACCATGCGCCAGCTCATCCCCGTTATTGCAGTGCTCGCGCTCACCGCCTGTGCGGGGGAGCCGACTACGCCTGTCTCCCTTCCCGCGGGCAGCCAGCCTGGCCTGGCCGTCGCCGACGAATTCGTCACGGCCGGCCAGGACATCGCCGCCTTCTACCGCCGTCCGCAGCCGGGCCAGCCCGCCGCCGCAGCGCGCGCCATCGCCGAGATCGAGTGGCTCGCGGCCGCCCTGCCCATGTCGCCACGCTGGTCCAACATCGGCGGGACCGGGATGACGCAGCTGCAACTCGCCCGCAACGAGGCCCGCGCTTCGCTTGGCATTCCGCAGCGCGCGCCGGCGCAGCCCATCATCAACGGCCTTACCGCCGCCGCGACCGCGTTGACCGCGAACGACACCGCCGGGGCAGCGCGCGCCCTGCCGCGGAGCACCTTCCCGCTGGGACCGGAGGAGACCGTCCGGCGCCTCTCCGCGCCGCCGCAGAACCGCAACATCATGGCGGCGCTGGCGGCGCTGAGCGCGGCGAGGCGCGGCAGCGGCGGCCGCTGACCGACCCAGTACGGCTCGGCGCCACAGGTCATGGAGGCGAGACCGCCGGGCCGCGCGGCGTGACAGTCAGGTGCTCGACGAACGCGCCCGTTCTTGAGGGTGCGCAGCCGGGAGCGCCCACTGTGGCCGATCCCTCGCGTGTCGACCGCCATGCCGACCGGACGCCGTTTTGTTGTGAGCGAGCGCACTCGGAGAGCACAAGAAGGGATCGGCATGAAGCTTTGCTTCATTGTCCTGATGTTCATGTCTCGCGTGACGGTGGCATTCAGCGACCGCGGGGCCTGGACGGATGTGCCTGTGAGTTCTTACAACAACAACAATGGCGGAGCCTGAACCGACCCGATCGCAGCCGGCGTGATGCAATCTGTGAAGCGGCCCCCGTCAAAACGGACCGCGGCTAGGTTTACTGACTGCGCGGCTATGAACTCACGCGGGCGAACCCATGCGCAGGCGCTGCTGGATGTTTGGTCCCGGGCTTTGATGGTGCAGTCTTCTCCCCGGCATGGAGGGATGCGCTATGGGCCAGATTCTTCATGGCTGCGCCCGCACGACAGAGGCGGTCCGTCGCGCGATCCAGCATAGTCAAGAGAGCTGAGGGCTCTGGCCCGCCGCCATGGCGTGAACCCGAAGACCATCGCCAAGTGGCGGGCGCGAGGAGATGTTGCTGATCGGCGCACCGGGCCGGCCAAGCCGCACTCCACCACCCTCTCAGCCGAGGAGGAGGCGATCGTCGTCGCCTTCCGCCGCCACACCCTGCTGCCGCTCGACGACTGCCTCTACGCCCTGCAGCCCACCATCCCGCATCTGACGCGCTCGGCTCTGCATCGCTGCCTCCAGCGCCACGGCATCTCCCGCCTTCCCGAGACCGATAGCGACAAGCCGGCCCGCAAGCGCTTCAAGGCCTACCCGATCGGCTACTTCCGCATCGACATCGCCGGGGTCAGGACCGAGCCGGGCAAACTCCACCTCTTCGTCGCCGTCGACCGCACCTCGAAGTTCGCGTTCGCCCAACTGCACGAGCGCGCAACCACGCACATCGCCGCCGACTTCCTGCGCGCCCTCCTCCAGGCCGTGCCCTACCGCCTGCACACCGTGCTCACCGACAACGGACAGCACTTCACCACGCCCGGCAACACCGCCTCGGCCGCAACGCTCATCCGCGAGGCCATGGAACGCGGCGAGATCTTCCGCGCCCACGCCTTCGAACTCGCCTGTGCCCAGAACCACGTCGAGCACCGCCTGACCAAGCCCTACCACCCATGGACGAACGGCCAGGTCGAGAGGATGAACAGGACGCTCAAGGAGGCCACCGTCCAGCGCTACCACTACGGCAGCCACGACGAGCTCCGCGGCACCTCGCCCTGTTCCTTGATGCCTACAACTATGCGCGGCGCCTCAAGACCCTGAAGGGCCTCACGCCCTACGAATTCATCTGCGGCTCATGGGCCGCAGAGCCTCACAGGTTCACCGCAAATCCGCACCGCGAAATGCCGGGGCCAAACATCTAAGCCGAGAAGGTCGCCGATCTCCGCCGCGCCATCGCCGCCGAGGACGGCGCCAAAACGCTCGAGGCCGCCCGCGCCCTGATCGACACCGTCGTCGTCTCGCCGCTCGATGACCCCGGCGATCCGCGCGGCATCGAGCTGACCGGCAACCTCATCGCCATGCTCAAGGGCGGCGGAGCAACCATCATCCCGGAGGACCGCACCCTCGCCTCACGCCTCGCCGCCATGCTCGAGAGCTCGGTACAAGGAGAACCGCGGGGGAGGTTCTCCTCCCCCGCCCTTCCTACGGCGCCTCCAACCCCTTCGCCACCAGCGCCCCGGGCGTGCAGAGCGCCGTCACCGCGTCCAGCACGCGCGTCCCCGCCCCCGTGAAGGCCGCGCCCGAGAAGACCGCGACGGTCTGCGCGCCCGCCGGCAGCGGCCCCACCACCTCGATGCCCGGCACTTCCATCAACTCGCTGATCTGCTGCAAGGCGATGGCGGCTTCGCCCGTGAGGAGCCGCTCCGCCGTGAAGCCCTGCGGGATGACGACGGCCTTGGCGTTGACCGCCGCCGCGATGCCGAGCCGCTCGATCAGCCCGACGAAGAAGATCCCCGACGCGCCGGCGCGTGAATAGCAGAGCGAAGGCGTCTCGATCAGGAGGCGCTTCAGCGCCTCGACGGTCGAGATGTCGGGATGCGGCAAGCCCGCCTTCACCGCGAGCCCGACGCGCGAATGAGCCAGCGGCCGCGCGCTCATGCCGTCCAGCACGTCCTCGGCCGAGAGGGCGGCGACGGCCTCGGCCGTGAGCACCGCGGCGTCGGCGCGTTCGCCGGCGCGGATGCGCGCCTCCAGCGCCTTGGTCGGCGCAAGGTCGAGTTCCAGCTTCGCGCCGAGCGCGGCCTCGAGCGCCGGGGCCGCTTCGCGCAGCAAGCCGGCGAGGGCAAGCGTGGACATCAATCGCGGCATGGCATCCTCCGGCGCCGAGGGTGGCGGCATCGCGGCGCGCCGTCCACCGGCCGCTTGACCTGCGCGCGGCCCCTGCGCGAGGTGGAGGCCGCCCCGCCGCAGGATGACCGCCCATGACGCTTCGCTTCGCCGAGATCGCCGCATCGCGGCCGGACAAGGCCTCGCTCGCGGCCGACCGCGCCGCCGTCGATGCGCGGCTCGACGCAGGCGACCGCGCCGGCGCGCTGGCCGCCTGGGACGCGGCGCGCCGCCGCCACGATACCTGGTCCTCGCTCGTGCACCTGCGCTTCGCGCAGGACACGACGGATGCGGCGGCGGTCGCCGAGCGCGAGTACGCCGACAGCCTCGCTCCCGAGGCCGCGACGCACGAGACCGCATTGAAGCGCCGCCTGCTCGCCGACCCCGATCGCGCGGGACTCGAGGCGCTGGCCGGCGCGCATCCCGTCGCGCTGTGGGAGACCGACGTCACTGCCTTCGACCCCGCCATCGCCGCCGAGACGGAGGAGGAGAGCCGCCTCTCCGCCCGCTACACGGCGCTGCTCGCCGGCGCGCGCGCGACGGTGCGGGGGCAGGAGGTTAACCTCGCCGGCCTTGCGCCCTTCGCGGAGGATCCCGACCGCGCGACGCGCCACGAGGCCGAGGCCGCGCGCTGGGGCTTCTTCGCCGCGCATGGCGCGGAGCTGGACGAGATCTACGACCGGCTCGTGCATCTGCGCACCGGCATGGCGCGCAAGCTCGGCGATGCGACCTTCACGCCGCTCGGCTATCGCCGGATGCGCCGGATCGATTACGGCCCGGCCGATGTCGCGCGCTACCGGGAGGCCGTCGCGCGCCACGTCACCCCGCTGGTCGCGCGCATCCTGGAACAGCGCCGCGCGACGCATGGCTGGGACCGCCTGATGTTCTGGGACGAGGCGCTGATCGACCCGGCCGGCAACCCGAAGCCCGCGGGCGACCACGACATGCTGGTGGCCGCGGCGCAGGAGATGTTCGGGGCCATGGATCCGCGCCTGGCGTCGTTCTACGCCATGATGCGGCAGGGCGGCTTTCTCGACCTGAAGAACCGGCCGGGCAAGGCGGGGGGCGGCTTCTGCACCGCCTTCCCAACCGTGGGCACGCCCTTCATCTTCGCCAACTTCAACGGCACGCACAACGACATCGGCGTCTTCACGCACGAGATGGGCCACGCCTTCCAGTGCTGGGAAAGCCGGAACCTGCCGGGCCTCGACCTGCTCTGGCCGACCATGGAGGCGGCCGAGATCCATTCGATGGGCCTGGAATACCTCACCCATCCCGGCATCGGCCGCCTGGTGGGGGAGGGCGCGGCCGAACGCTATCGTCGCATGCACCTGATCGGCGCGCTGGCCTTCCTGCCCTACGGCGTCTGCGTCGACCACTTCCAGCACGAGGTCTACGCCAACCCCGGCGCGACCCCGGCCGAGCGCCACGCGATGTGGCAGCGGCTCGAGCGGCACTACATGCCCTGGTCCGACTACGGGGACCTCGGATACCCGTCCGCAGGCGGGCGCTGGCAGGCGAAGGCGCACATCTACAACTCACCCTTCTACTACATCGACTACACGCTGGCGCTCTGCGTCGCGCTGCAGTTCTGGGTGTGGTCGCGGCGCGACGCGGCGGGCGCGCTCGATGCCTATGTCGCGCTTTGCGGCCGTGGTGGCTCGATGCCGTTCCAAGGGCTGGTGGGCTCGGCCGGGCTCGTCTCCCCCTTCGCGGACGGGGCGCTTGAGGCCGCGGTGGCCGAGGCGGCTTGCGTCCTCGGCGCGTGACGCGCACGGCCTGCGACCGCCACGCGAGCCGAGGGGCCCGGACGCAGCCCACCTGGTGCCTGAGGGCGGCCGAAGGTCAGACCTTCGACCGCCGGCATGCGGCGGCTACCGCCGGCGGCGTGTCCGCGTCGTGGCCGGCGCGGGCCTGCTGCCCCGTGCCGGCGTGCGGCCACCGCGCGTGGAGCGCCGCGGCGGCGGCGGAGGTGGCGGCGGACGGCGGATGCTGAAGCGCTGCTGCGCAGGCGACATGATCAGCCAGCGGGCCTGCAGGGTTTCCTCGTCGGGAATGTCCTCGCCGAGCCGTGTCAGCGCCTGGCGGGCGCGGCGCTTGTGTTCGTCGGTCAGGTTCGCCCAGGGGATGGGGCCGGGCGTGTAGACGCGCTCCGGGTCCGGGTCCGGGTCGTCGTCGGGCGGCGCCACCGTGGCCGGCGGCTCGGGCGCGGCGCAGGCGCCGAGGGCTGCCAGGAGCGCGAGAAGGGTGGCGCGGCGGCCTGTCGGGTGGCGGCTCAAGGGGCGATCTCCACCATGACGGGCACGTGGTCCGAGGCCTGCGTCCAGCCCCGCGCGTCCTTCAGCACGACATGGCGCCGCAGGCCGCCGGCGAGGTCGGGGCTGACCCAGATGTGGTCGAGCCGCCGGCCGCGGTCCGCTGCGCGCCAGTCCCGCGCGCGGTAGGACCACCACGTGTAGAGCTTCTCATCCGCCGGCACGAAGTGGCGCAGCGCGTCGTGCCAGCCGCCGGCCGCCTGCCAGGCGGTCAGCGCCTCGACCTCGACCGGGGTGTGGGAGACGACGTCGAGCAACTGCCGGTGCGACCAGACGTCGTGCTCGAGCGGCGCGATGTTGAGGTCGCCCACCATGACGGCGCGCTTCGCCGGGCGGGCTGCGGACCAGGCGGTGGCTTCCGCCACGAAGTCCAGCTTATGGCCGAATTTGGGGTTCTGCGCCCGGTCCGGGACGTCGCCGCCGGCCGGGATGTAGAAATTGTGCAGCTCGATCCGCCCGCCCGGCGCGTCGACGGCCGCGCCGAGGTGGCGGCAATCGCCCCGCCCGCACCAGTCGGGGTCCTCCTCCCGCGGCAGGATCGGCCGCTTCGCGAGGATGGCGACGCCGTTGTAGCCCTTCATGCCGCGCACCAGGCGGTGCCCGAAGCCGAGCGCGGCGATGCCTTCATGCGGGAAGGCCTCGTCCGGGCACTTCGTCTCCTGCAGGCAGAGCACGTCGGGGTCGAGCGCCGCCACGAGGTCCTGCAGCAGAGGCAGCCGGAGCCGCACGCTGTTGATGTTCCAGGTGGCGATGCGCAGCGGCGCGCGCCCGGCCGCGGCCTTCCGGGGCATCAGACGATCTTCGTGCGGACCTCGCCGACGCCCTCGACGAAGCCTTCGAGCACGTCGCCGCGCACCACCGCGGCCACGCCTTCCGGCGTGCCGGTCATGATGAGGTCGCCGGGGGCGAGCTCGACCAGTTCCGACAGGTTCGCGATCACCTCGGGCACCGACCAGATCAGCTTCGACAGGTCGGAGGTCTGGGTGACCTTGCCGTTGACCTTCAGTTCGATCTTCCCCTTCGACGGGTCGATGCCGGCGGCCGGCACCAGCGCGCCCATCGGCGCCGAACGGTCGAAGCCCTTGCCCATGTCCCAGGGGCGGCCGGTCTTCTTGGCTTCGTTCTGGATGTCGCGGCGGGTCATGTCGAGGCCGCAGCAATAGCCCCAGACATGCTTCAGCGCGTCGGCCACCGCGATGTTCTTCCCGCCGGTCCCGATGGCGACGACGAGTTCCATCTCGTGGTGCAGGGACTTCGTTACGCTCGGATAGGGCATGTCGGCGTCGTTGATGACCACGGCATCGGCGGGCTTCGCGAAGTAGAAGGGCGGCTCGCGCGTCGGGTCGGAGCCCATCTCGATCGCGTGCTCGGCGTAGTTGCGCCCGACGCAGAAGATACGCCGCACGGGGAACATCGCGTCGTTCCCCTTCACGGGAATGGCCGCGACCGGCGGCGGGGGGAGGACGTAGGACACCATGCGAAACAGGCTCCGGATCGGAATGCGACGGCGTCCTATACAGGCGCGCGGGCGAGGCCGGAAGGCGGGGGCGGCCAGCCGATCACATGAAGTGTTACTCGAAGTTCGGCTCCGAACTGCAAGGTCCCGGGCAGGAAACGAAGAGGTCCGTTCAAAAAAGAAGCGCCCGGTCAGGGGGGTGACCGGGCGCCGTATTTTTTATTTCCGATCGGAAAGGTCGGGCGAGCCGGCAGGGGATACCGGAGCTCGACCACCGGCCATTGACGGCCGGATGACGAAGACTACCGCCTTCGGCCCGTGAAATCAAAAGACAAATGCCCTGAACGCGTCTTGGCGCCTCCGTAGCCTGCGCCGGCCGCGCTATTCGGCCGCCTGCGCCAGGCCCGGTGCCCCCAGGCGGGCGGCGCGATGCGCGGCGCAGGCCCGCCCGAAGGCGATGAAGATGGCTTGGCTGTCCGCGTCCCGCTCCCAGTCGTATTCCGGGTGCCACTGCACGCCGAGCGCAAAGGCGGCGGCGCCGTCGACCCTTACGGCCTCCACCGTGCCGTCCGGCGCCCAGGCTTCGGCCGCAAGCCGCGGCGCCAGGCGCTGGACGCCCTGGTTGTGCAGCGAATTCACCGCGAGCCGCCCTGCCCGGCGTGCCTCGGGCGTCAGCACGGCCGCGAGCGCGCCGTCCGCCTCGACCCGCACCGCATGGGCCTTGCCGGTACGCACGCGCGGGATCGGCTGGTCCGACGGCGTGGAATGGTCCATCCGTCCGGGCAGGTCCTGGATGCGCTGGTCGAGGCTGCCGCCGAGCGCGACGTTCAGCTCCTGCATGCCGCGGCAGATCGCGAGCAGCGGCACGCCATGCGCGATCACCGCGCGGATCAGGGGCAGGGTGGTCGCGTCGCGCTCCAGGTCCTCGGGCGTGCCCTCGGCATGCGGCGGGCCTTCGTAATGGCCCGGCCAGACGTTCGAGCGGCTGCCGGTCAGGATCAGCCCATCCAGATGGGGCAGGAGTTCCGCCGAGAGGTCCTCGCCGGCCGCCGGCAGCAGCACCGGCGTGCCGGCAACCGGCCCGCGGACGGCGCGGACATAGGTGTCCGAGGCGGCGTGGTTCGGCGTTCCGAAGATGCCGAAGGGCTTCTGGCAGCAGGAGATGCCGACGAGAGGTCTCATGAAGTCCTACACTTCCGCGACGGCGTGGCAGGATCAAGGCTTCTCGTGGGTTTTCTGTGAATGGCGTCCATGCGTTGCATCATTGCCGTGCAGCGGGCGCCCCGGCCGCAACGCGGCTGGGCAGGCGCCACCCGCCTCAGTTGCCGCTGCCCTGGGGCGCGCCGAAGCCGCCCGGCTCGAAGAAGCGCGGGTCGTTGAACTGGAACAGACCGGCCGGGAAGCGCAGCCCCGTCTCGATTCGCGACAGCGTGACGCGCGTCTCGCGCCCCTGCGGGTCGCGCACCGCCCATTGCCGCAGTGCCAGCGGCTCGGGGTCGAAGACCAGCGTCAGCCGGCCCTCCGAGGGCTCGGAGGTACGGAACACCGTGATGCGTAGGAACCCGCCCGACCGATCGAGCCCGGCCACGGTCACGTCGCCCGACAGCCGCACCTCCCGCCGCAGCAGGATGCCGAGCGGCGTCTGGCTGACCAGCAGCGTGGTCGGCGCCCGCAATTCCCGGTCGTACATCAGGAATTGCCCGGCATCGGCCACGAGCAGCAGCGGATCGGGGGGGTCGTACTCGAAGCGCATGCGGCCCGGGCGCCAGATCCAGGCGGTGCCCTCGGCTGCGGCGCCGTTCTGCGCGATCTGCAGGAACCGCGCGCGCAGCGTCGTCAGCGCGTTCAGATAGGCCTCGATCCGCGCGACATCGGCGCGGTCGCGCGCGGACAGGCCCTGCGCGCGCGCCGGCAGCGCGAGGGCGAGCGGGGCGGCGAGCAGGGCGCGGCGATCCATCAGGCGGTGCATCAGGCGTTTCATCGGGCGTTTCGTCACAAACAGCATGTGGCGCGCCGCGCCCGCCCTGGAAAGCCCCGTCAGCGCGGGGAGCCCTGGAACATCCCGGGCATGCCCTGCGGCGCGCCGCGCGGCATCTGCATGGTCTGGTAGCCCTGCGGCCGGCGGAACTGCGAGGCGTCATGCGCGCCGAACACCACGCGGGTCGCCTCCATCCGGCCCTGCTGGCCGCGCCCGGCGCCCTGGCCGCGGAGCATCACGCCCTCGGTCGTGATGCAGGCCTCCCCGGACTGGGATGCACCCTGGAAGCGCCACACGGTGCAGTCGTGGCCGGCGATCTTCTCGGTGCCGCCGCGGGTGAAGCGCGCGGTCTCGAGGTCCCGCTGGTAGCCGGCGGCCTGGTCCAGCGGCACGTCCATGATCATGCGCATCTGCTCCATGACCATGAAGGCGCGCTGGCCCTGGTAGTCGGCGACCATGTAGCCGAGCCCCTGGGGCATGTTCATGCGCATCAGGCGCTGCGCGGCGGACCACATCATGGTGAGTTCGGCCTGCTGGCCCTGGCCGGCGACGCGGTAGGTCACGGCCACGTCGCGCGCCGGGAAGATCTGCGGCCGGTCCTGCGCCTGCGCGGCCAGGGGGAGGGTGGCAACGAGGGCGGCGGCGAGGATGCGTCGCATGGCGGTCTCCTTGTTCGTGGCCTCCGAGGCCGGACTGCGGCCACGGGGCGGGGCGGGGCTCGTGGTGGCTCCGGTTCGGCTGACAGTCACTCTACCGCATGCCACCGGCGCCGAGGATGAAGCGTTTCGGCGGCGCGCCGCGGTCCATGCCGAGCGCGCCCCGGGATGGCGGTCGAAAGGCGGGGGAGGAGAGCCTCCCCGCCCCCCCCCTCCCGTCCTGGATCCCCTGGAGCGGCCATTCCAGGCCGGACGGCGGGTGACAAGGAAGTTTGAGGGGGCCGCAGGGGGAGAAGTTCCCTTCTCCCCCCGGTCTTTATCCTTCCGGTCCGGACGACGGGCGGTCGATCCCAGGCTGGCCTGCCTCTCCGCGCCGCCATGCAGGTCTGCCGCCTCGCGCCGCCAGGGAGCCGTGCCCCTCCGCGGCTGGCGTGACGCGCCGCTCTGCGCCGTCACTGCGACCTGCCGCTCCGCGCCGTTACTGCGACCTGCCGCTCCGCGGCCGGGGCCGCCAGTCCGGGGGCGCGAGTTCGAATCCCGCGAAGTCGAAGGCCGGCGCGACGGTGCACCCGACCAGGCTCCACCGCCCGAGCGAGACGGCGGACTGCCACCACCCCTTCGGCACCAGCGCGAAGGGGCGCTGGTGGCGCGAAAGGTCCGGGCCGAGATGCACCGCCTCCGCGTCGTGGCCGTCCGGCGACATGCTCAGCGCGAGCGGCCCGCCAGCGTACCAGTGCCAGGCCTCGGCGGCGTCCACGCGGTGCCAGTGGCTGAACTCGTCGGCGGCGAGCAGGAAATAGATGGCGGTGCCGGCGCCGCGCCCGCCGTCCGCCGGCGCGTCGCGCCAGACCTCCCGGTAGTGGCCGCCCTCGGGGTGCGGCCGGAGGTCCAGCGCCGCGACGACCTGCGCGGCCGTGACAGAAGGGTCGCGCAGGTCCGGCAGGGTCATCCCACGGGCACCGTGCGCGCCAGCGGCGGCAGCTTCGACACCTCAGCGAACCAGGCCGCCAGGCGGGGATGCGCGTCCCGCCAGGGTTCGTGCGGGAAGCGGAAGTCGAGGTAGCCGAGCGCGCAGCCGACCGCGATCGCGCCGATGTCGGCCAGGCCCTCGGGCGGCGCCGCCTCCAGAACGTCGAGCGCGCGCTCGACCGCCGCCTTCTGCCGCGCGTCGAAGGCGCGGCGGCCGTCATCCTGCGGATGCGGCATGGCGAGGCGCCGGGCCACCGCCGCGTCGAGGATGCCGTCCGCCGTCGCGTGCAGAATCTGCGCCCGCAGCCGCGCAGGCGTGCCGGTCGGCGGGAACAGCGCGGGCGTGTCGCCCAGCGTGTCGAGATACTCGCAGATCACCGGGCTGTCGTAGATCGCGGTGCCGTCGTCGGCGACCAGGGCCGGCACCTTGGACAGCGGGTTGTCGGCCAGCAATTCGGCCGGCGAGACATGCGGGTTGGTCGCCACCGGCTCGATCCGGCCATCGAGCCCGCGCGCGATCGCCGAGGCCATGACCTTCCGGACATAGGGGCTGGCGGGGGAATGGTGCAGCTTCATGCGTGTCTCCTCGGGTCAGCCCCGGAAATTGTCCTTGGCGGCGCGGATGCGCGCCAGGGTCGCGACGTCGGGCGCGCGGAGGAACGGGTTCGCCGCGTTCTCCTGGCCGATGGTGGTGGGCACGCTCGGCCGCCCCTGGGCGCGCTGCAGCGCGATCTCGTCGGCGCGGGCGCGCAGCGACGCGTTCGACGGGTCCACCGTGAGCGCGAACCGTGCGTTGCTCTCGCTGTATTCGTGGCCGCAGCAGACCAGCGTCTCGGGCGGCAGGGCGGCCAGGGCCTGCAGGCTCGCGAACATCTCCTCCGCCGTGCCCTCGAGCAGGCGCCCGCAGCCGAGCGAGAACAGCGTGTCGCCGCAGAGCAGGATCGCGCATTCGGGGAAATGGAAGGCGATGTGGCCGCGCGTGTGCCCGTCGCTGGCGAGCACGCGGGCGGGCACGCCCAGCACGTCGATCTCCTCCCCCGGCGCGACGGCCTGGTCGAGCTTCGGCAGGCGGTGCGCATCGGCCGCCGCGCCGATCACCTTGGCGCCATAGCGGGCGACGAGGTCGGCCACGCCCGCGACATGGTCGCCGTGATGATGCGTCAGGAGGATGAGGTCGAGCCGCCCGCCCGCCGCATCCACTGCGTCCGCGACCGGTGCGGCCTCCCCGGGGTCGCAGACGGCGATGCGCCCGTCGGGCGCGCGCAGCAGCCACGCGTAGTTGTCGGAAAGACACGGCACCGGCGTCACGGTGAGCGGCATGGAGGCAGCGTCCCCTCAGGTTGGCCGGGGGCATCCCATCCGGTCCCGGCACTTCCTATATCCTCTGCATGGGCGGAGAAATCCACGGGCTCGGTCGATTCTACGCCTCGCCGGCGGGCGCGGCGGCGGGGCGGCTCGTGGCGCAGCGCCTCGGCGCCATGTGGCCGGCGCTGCGCGGCCAGGCGGTGCTCGGCATCGGCCATGCGGCGCCCTATCTCGACCTCTGGCGGGCGGAGGCGGCGCGCTGCATCGCGCTCTCGCCGGCGCAGCTCGGCGTCGCGCGCTACCCCGCCGAAGGCCCGGCCAGCGCGCTGGTGGCCGAGGAGGAGCACCTGCCCTTCCCTGACCTCAGTTTCGATCGCGTGCTGCTGGTCCATGGGCTTGAGATGGCGGAACACGCGCGGCGCATGCTGCGCGAGGTCTGGCGCGTGCTGAAGGACGACGGCCGCCTGCTGGTGGTGGCGCCGAACCGCCGGGGCCTCTGGGCGCATACCGAGCACACGCCCTTCGGCCACGGCCAGCCCTATTCCCCCGGCCAGGTCACGCGGCTGCTCGAACGGCACATGTTCTACGTGGAGCGGCGGGACCATGCGCTGTTCACGCCGCCCTTCGCGCCCTTCCTGCGCGCGGCGGCCGGGTGGGAGCGCTGCGGCCGGGCGGTCTGGCCGTCGCGCTACGCCGGGCTCGGCATCGTGGAGGCGCGCAAGGACCTGCTCTCGGCGACGCCCGCAGGCGTGGTCGCGGTGGGGCGGCGGGTGCTGCAGCCGGTGTGACGGCGCAGGCGCGCCCGGCCTACATGCCGAGCACGTCCTTCATCGCATAGAGCCCCGGCGCCCGCCCCTGCGCCCAGAGCGCCGCGCGCACCGCCCCGGTCGCATAGACCCGGCGGTCGAAGGACCTGTGGGTCAGGCTGATGTGCTCGGACCCCGCGGCGAAGATCAGCGTGTGCTCGCCGACCACCTGGCCGCCGCGCAGCGCGGCGAAGCCGATCGTGCCGGTGCCGCGCGACCCGCAGTGCCCGTCGCGACCGGATTCGCGGCCCGCTTCCTCCAGCGTCGTGCCGCGCCCGGCGGCGACCGCGCGGCCGAGCGCGACCGCGGTCCCGGACGGCGCGTCCACCTTCTGGCGGTGGTGCATCTCGACGATCTCGGCGTCGTATTGCGCGGGGGGCAGGGCGGCGGCCATGCGTTCCGCGATGGCGAGGAAGAGGTTCACGGCGGGCGCGAAATTGGCGGCGTAGACGACCGGGATGCGCCGCGCCGCCGCGGCGACCGCCGCTTCGTCGTCGGCGGACAGGCCGGAACTGCCGAGGATGAGCGCCGTGCCCACCTCGGCCGCCGCGGCGGCGTGCCGGCTCGCGGCCTCGGCGTGGGTGAAGTCGATCACCACGTCGCAAACACCGCAGAGCGCCCCGAAATCCGGCAGCACCGCCGCGCCGCCGGGCGCGGCGCCCGATCGCAGCGTGCCCCCGGCCAGGACGGCGCCGGCGGCGGGCACTTCCTCGGCCAGCAGGCGACCCATGCGGCCGGCGATGCCGGCGATGCCGATGCGGATGGTCATGGTGGGCTCCCCCCTATGTCGGACCGGAGCCTGTGGGCAGGCCTGGGGGCGTGGTCAAGCGGGCGGCGCGCGCGGGCGCGGCAGCGGCTGTCAGCGCCCGAGCCCGTCCCAGAACTCCTTCACCTTCGCGAAGAAGCCTTCGCTTTCCGGGCTGCTGCGCCCGCCCTTCTCGGCCTCGGCCTCGAACTGCTCCAGCAACTCGCGCTGCCTCGGTGTCAGGTTCTGCGGCGTCTCGACGCTCACCTGCACGTACATGTCGCCGCGCGCGCCCGAGCGCAGCACGGAGAACCCCTTGCCACGCATCCGGAACTGGTCGCCGGTCTGCGTCCCCGCCGGGATGGTCACGCGGGCGCGGCCGCCGTCGATCGAAGGCACCTCGACATGCCCCCCGAGCGCCGCCTGCGTCATGCGGAGAGGCACCCGGATGAAGATGTTGGCGCCTTCCCGCTGGAAGATCGGGTGCGGTCGGACCGCGACATCCACATAGAGGTCGCCCGCGGGCGCGCCGCGCAGCCCGGCCTCGCCCTCGCCGGCCAGGCGGATGCGCGTGCCGTCCTCCACCCCCGGCGGGATGGTCACGTTCAGCGTGCGCTCGCGCTGCACGCGGCCGCCGCCCTGGCAGATCTTGCAGGGGTTCTTGATGATGCGGCCCGATCCGCCGCAGGTCGGGCAGGTGCGCTCGATCAGGAAGAAGCCCTGCTGCGCGCGCACCTTGCCCGCGCCGTTGCAGCCCGGGCAGGTCTGCGCGCCGGTGGCGGAGGCGCCTTCCGCCCCCGTGCCCTTGCACGCCTCGCAACTGACCGAGGTCGAGATGCGGATGCTGGTCTTGGTGCCGGCGAAGGCTTCCTCGAGGCCGATCTCGACCTGGGTGCGCAGATCGGCGCCGCGCCCGGTGGCGCCGCCGCGGCCGCCGCGCGCGCCGCCGCCGAAGCGGCCGAACATTTCCTCGAAGATGTCCTCGAAGGCGCCGCCGAAGGGGCTGCCGCCGCCGTGGAAGCCGCCCTGGCCGGGGCCGCCCTGCTCGAAGGCGGCATGGCCGAAGCGGTCGTAGGCCGCGCGCTTCTCGGCATCCTTGAGGATGTCGTAGGCCTCGTTCAGCTCCTTGAACTTCGCCTCGGCCTCCTTGTCGCCCTGGTTGCGATCCGGGTGCCATTTCATGGCGAGCTTCCGGTACGCCTTCTTCAGGGCGTCCTCGTCGGCGTCCCGGCCGACGCCCAGCACCTCATAGGAGTCGCGCTTGGTCGCGGACATGTTCCTGCCCCTCAGACGCCGGGCGCGGCCCGTCGGGGCCGCCGGGCTGCTTGCCCTGCACTGGCCCGCCGGGCGCGGTCGCGCCGCGCGATCCCGGATCGCGGCTGGCCACGATCGGCCATGCCCGCTGCCTTGGCCTGCCCAACGCGCCCCATCACTCTCGTGCCTTGTTCATGTCGTCGCCCCGAACGGTGCACCGCCCGGTCCTGCGTGGAACCGGGCGGGGCGTTCCATGCGCCTGCGCGCCGTCGGATCAGGACGGCTTGCGCTTGTTCGGATCGACTTCCTCGAACTCGGCGTCCACGACCTTGTCGCTGCCGCCGGGCCCCTGGCTTCCGCTGCTGCCCTCGGCGCCTTCCTGGGCCTTCTTCTCCTCGGCCTGCGCCTTGTAGAGGGCCTCGCCCATCTTCATGGCCGCCTGGCCCAGGCGTTCGCTGGCGCGGGTCACGGCGTCGCCGTCCTGCTTCTCGATCGCCTCGCGCGCCGCGGCGAGCGCCGCCTCGACCTCGGCCTTCTCGTCGGCCGGGACCTTCTCGCCGTTCTCCTTCATCGTCCGCTCGGTCGAATGCACCAGCGCGTCGAGCTGGTTGCGGGCCTCGACCTGCTCGCGGCGCGTCCGGTCAGCCTCGGCGTTCGCCTCGGCGTCCTTGACCATCCGCTCGATGTCGGCGTCCGACAGGCCGGACTTGGCCTGGATGCGGATCTGCTGCTCCTTGCCCGTCGCCTTGTCCTTCGCCGAGACGCTGACGATGCCGTTGGCGTCGATGTCGAAGGTCACTTCCACCTGCGGCACGCCGCGCGGCGCGGGCGGGATGCCCGTGAGGTCGAAGGTGCCGAGCATCTTGTTGTCGGCCGCCATCTCCCGCTCGCCCTGGTAGACCTTGATGGTCACCGCGGTCTGGTTGTCGTCGGCCGTGGAGAACACCTGCGACTTCTTGGTCGGGATCGTGGTGTTGCGGTCGATCAGGCGCGTGAACACCCCGCCCAGCGTCTCGATGCCGAGCGAGAGCGGCGTCACGTCCAGCAGCAGCACGTCCTTGACGTCGCCCTTCAGCACGCCGCCCTGGATCGCGGCGCCGATGGCGACCACCTCGTCCGGGTTGACGTTGCGCGCGGGCTCCTTGCCAAAGAAGGCCTTCACCGCATCGACGACCTTGGGCATGCGCGTCATGCCGCCGACCAGGATCACCTCGTCGATCTCGCCCGCGTTCAGCCCCGCATCCTTCAGCGCCTGCTTGCAGGGGTCGAGCGTGCGGGAGATCAGGTCGTCGACCAGTGCCTCGAGCTTGGCGCGCGTCAGTTTCATCACGAGGTGCTTCGGCCCGGAGGCGTCGGCGGTGATGAAGGGCAGGTTGACCTCGGTCTCCTTGGCCGACGACAGCTCGATCTTGGCCTTCTCGGCGGCTTCCTTCAGGCGCTGCAGCGCGAGCTTGTCGCCGCGCAGGTCGATGCCCTGCTCCTTGCGGAACTCGTCGGCCAGGTAGTCGATGATGCGCTGGTCGAAATCCTCGCCGCCCAGGAAGGTGTCGCCATTGGTCGACTTCACCTCGAAGACGCCGTCGCCGATTTCCAGGATGGAGACGTCGAAGGTGCCGCCGCCAAGGTCATAGACCGCGATGGTGCCGCCCTTCTTCTGGTCCATGCCGTAGGCGAGGGCCGCGGCCGTCGGCTCGTTGATGATGCGCAGCACCTCGAGGCCCGCGATCGCGCCGGCCTCCTTGGTCGCCTGGCGCTGTGCGTCGTTGAAGTAGGCGGGGACGGTGATGACGGCCTGGGAGACGGTCTCGCCGAGATAGGCCTCGGCGGTCTCCTTCATCTTGGTCAGCACCATGGCGCTGACCTGCTGCGGCGCGAAGGACTGGCCGTCCACCTCGACCCAGGCATCGCCATTGGCAGCCTTGGTGATCTTGAAGGGTGCGAGGCCGATGTCCTTCTGCACCATCGGGTCGTCGAAGCGCCGCCCGATCAGGCGCTTCACCGCGTACAGCGTGCCCATCGGGTTGGTGACCGCCTGGCGCTTGGCAGACTGGCCGACCAGGCGCTCGCCGTTCTTGGCGAAGGCGACCATGGAGGGGGTGGTGCGGGCACCCTCGGCGTTCTCGATGACCCTGACGTCCTTGCCTTCCATGATGGCGACGCAGGAATTCGTGGTGCCGAGGTCGATGCCGATGACCTTGCTCATCCGATACTCTCCTCTGCGGCAGGCGGGGACGACCCTGAGTTGGCGCCGTACCCGCCCCCTGTGCTGACCGGCGGCATCTGCCGCCGCGGATGGGTGGCTGGGGGGTCCCGCGCGGGGCGGAACGATGACCTAGCGCATGTATTGCCTGAGGCGGCGCGGGACAAGTCCCGCCTGCCGCCAGATCCGCGGGCGCGGTCCGCGCCGCGCGCAGGGCGGGAATGCGCCGGGGCCGCATCGCCCGGGGTGTGATCCGGTTCCGTTGCGCCAGCGCCCCGAAGCCTCCTAGGGTCGAGTCACAACAAACGCCGGAGGCCGCCCCCATGACAGCTCCGCCGGGTTTCGGCCGCCGGTCGCTCCTCCGCCTGCTTGCCGCCGCGGCGACCGCGCCGCTGCCGCCTGCCGGCGCGCGGGCGCAGGCGGCGGCCCGGCCGCTCAACGTCATCGTCATCGGCGCGGGGCTTGCGGGCCTCGGCGCCGCGCGCGCGCTGCACGATGCCGGCCATCGCGTCACGGTGCTGGAAGCCCGGGCGCGCACCGGCGGGCGGCTGCACACCGTCTCCTTCCGGGGCATCCGCCTCGACATGGGCGGCGCCTGGATCCATGGGCCGGAGGGCAATCCGCTGACGCCGCTCGCCGACCAGGCCGGCATCCGGCGCATGCCCACCTACGACGCCCGCTCGGTCATGTTCGACGCCGATGGCCGCCGCCTGACCGAGGCCGAGACCGGCGCCATCTTCGAGACCGTCGGCAACCTCATCGCCCATGACAGCCCATTCAAGTACCGCGGCAGCCGCGACATCTCGCTCGCCGAGGCGGTCCCCGTGCTCGACCCCACCACCCGCGCCACGCCCTATGAGGCGCGGGTCGCACGCTGGCTGTCTTCCTATGTGGCGGGCTATGCCGGGGGCGATGCGTCGGAGGTCTCGGCGCTGTCCTGGTTCGGCGGCGAGGGCGAGATCCCGGAGGAGAACCACCTCCTCGAGGCCGGCTACAACGCCATCACCGACCTGCTGGCGCACGGCCTCGACATCCGGCTGCGCCAGGTGGTGCGGAGCGTGCGCCTGGCCGGGTCTGGCGTCGTGGTCGCGACTGCGGACCAGGCCTATTTCGCCGACCGCGTCGTCTGCAGCCTGCCGCTCGGCGTGCTCAAGCGGGGCGACGTGGAATTCGACCCGCCGCTGCCCGCCGCCCACCAGGGCGCCATCGCGCGCATCGGCAACGGGCTGCTGAACAAGATCGTCCTCGCCTTCCCGCGGGGCTTCTGGCCGGCCGAGGCACATTACCTCCGCAGCCTGTCGGACACGCGGGACAACGCCGCGCCCGAAATCGTGTCCATGCAGCCGCATGTGAACCAGCCGATCCTGGTCGCGCTGGTCGGCGGCAGCGCGGCGGAACGCATCGAGATGCTGCCCGACGCGGCGCAGGCGGACCTCGTGATGCAGGCGCTGCGACGGATGTTCGGCAACGGCATCCCCCGGCCGGTCGAGACCCGCGTCACCCGCTGGTCGCGCGACATCCACGCCCGCGGCGCCTATTCCTTCCTGCCGGTCGGCGCCTCGGTCGACGACCATGCGGCGCTCTGCGGTCCGGTCGCCGGGCGCATCTTCCTGGCCGGGGAGGCGGCGACGACCGAGGACCCCTCCTACGCGCACGGCGCCCTGCTTGGCGGCCGGCGGGCCGCGCGGGAGGTCGCCGCCACCGCCGCCTGACGCGGCGTCCGCCGCGCGGCCCTTGCCGAGGCCGGGACTGTCCAACCGCGCCCGCGCGCCCTAGCCTCCTGGCCAACGAGACCAAGGGAGGACCCGCCGATGACCAGCCGCCGCGCCCTGCTTGCCGGCGCCGCCGGGATGCTTGCCGCGCCGCGCATCGCCGCGGCCTGGGAGCCCGCCCGCCCCATACAGCTCATCGTCGGCTTCCCGCCCGGCGGCGGCACCGACCTGCAGGCGCGCGCGCTGGCCGAGGCCGCGCAGCGCTTCTTCCCCGTGCCCATCGTGGTGCTGAACCGCCCCGGCGCGGGCGGCGCGATCGCCGCGCAATACGTGGCGGGCCTGCCGCCGGACGGGCTGAACCTGCTGGTCGGCGGCGGCAGCGAGAGCACCTCGCTCCCGGCCTTCCGCGACCTGCCCTACGACCCCAAGCGGTCCTTCCGCGCGGTGCTGCGCATCACGCGCCAGCCGCTGTTGATCGTGGCGAAGCGCGGCACCCGCTTTGCCGGGCTGCGCGAGGCCGTGGCGGCGGCAAAGGCGGCGCCGGGCACCGTCACGCATGCCTCGTCCGGCATCGGGTCGATCTACCACGCGGTCTTCGTGCTGCTGTCCAAGGCGGCGGGGGCGGAGTTCCTGCACGTGCCCTTCGCCGGCGGCGCGCCGTCGCTGCAGGCGCTGCTCGCCGGCACGGTCGAACTGGCCGTGCTGGCGCCGGAGGAGACGGGCGGCCTGCTGCAGTCGGGGGAGATCCGCGCGCTCGCGGTCTGCTCGGCGGATCGCATCCCGGTCCTGCCGCAGGTGCCGACGCTGCGCGAACTCGGCTGGGACCTGGTGGTCGAGAACATGAAGGGCCTGAACGCCCCGGCCGGCCTGCCGGACGACATCTACGCATCCCTGCACGACCGCTTCCGCCGCGCGCTGGCCGAGCCGGCCTGGACGGGGTTCCTGGAACGCACGGGCACCTTCGAAGGGTATCTCGACGGGCCCGGATACCAGGCGGCGACGGACGGCGTGATCGACGCGCTGCGCGCCGCGCTGGCGCGGTAGCCGCGGGGGAGGACGCCTCCCCCGTCCCCCTCCGTCTTCTGCCCATTGGCAGCGGCCCCGAGGGCGGGTGGTGCCCCTGCCCCGGAGACGGGCGGGAGGCCTCGGGAGGTGCATCCTTACCCGGCCTGTAACGCGCCTTGCGCAAGGCCTGCGCCGACCCGACAATGAGGGGATGGCCGCGCCCCTTGCCCTGACCGACGCCGAAGACCCGTCCTTCGCCGAACTGCTCGCGCTCCGCCCGCACCTGTCGCTCCACGCCATGGACGGGCTGGTCATGGAGGAGGTTCCGCTGGCGCGCATCGCGGCCGAGGTCGGCACGCCCGCCTGGGTCTATTCGGCCGGCGCGCTCCGCCGCCGCGCGCGGGCGCTGAAGGCGGCGCTGTCCGGCGCCGGGCTGGCGGCCACCATCCACTTCGCGATGAAGTGCAACGACAACCTCTCGGTGCTGAAGGTGCTGGCGGCCGAGGGCCTCGGCGCCGACGTCGTCAGCGAGGGGGAGTTGCGGATCGCGCGCGCCGCGGGCATCCCGGGCAGCGCCATCGTCTTCTCGGGCGTCGGCAAGACGGCGACCGAGATCCGCCACGCGCTGGAGGAGGACATCTTCCAGATCAACGCGGAAAGCGCCGAGGAGATCGAGACGATCTCCGCCATCGCCGTGTCCCTGGGCCGCACCGCTCGCGTCGCGCTCCGCGTCAATCCCGACGTGGACGCCAAGACCCACGCCAAGATCACCACCGGGAAAAGCGAGAACAAGTTCGGCGTCCATTTCGACGAGGCGCCCGCCATCTACGCCCGCATGGCCGCGCTGCCCGGGATCGCCCCGGTCGGCATCGCGACGCATATCGGCAGCCAGATCACCGCCGGCATGGCGGCCTACCGCGCGGCCTACGCCCGGCTGGCCGAGATGGTGCGGATGCTGCGCGCCCAGGGCCTGCCGGTCGAGCGGGTCGATTGCGGCGGCGGCCTCGGCATCCCCTACCGCGACGAGCCGGCGCCGACGCCGGAATCGCTCGCCGGCGCCATCCGCGCGACGCTGGGCGACCTCGACCTGCCCGTCATGCTCGAGCCCGGCCGCTGGATCGCAGGGCCGGCGGGCGTGCTGCTCGCCGCCGTCGTGCTGCAGAAGCAGGGCGCGGCGCACCGCTTCGTGGTGGTGGACGCCGCCATGAACGACCTGGTGCGCCCGTCGATGTACGAGGCGTGGCACGGCATCGTCCCGCTCTCCGCCGCGCGCGCCGCCGCCCCCCTCTCCCCGGCCGAGGTGGTCGGCCCTGTCTGCGAGACCGGCGACACCTTCGCCCGCGGCCGCCTGCTGCCGCACCTGGCACCGGGCGATGCCGTGGCCTTCCTCGATGCCGGCGCCTATGGCGCTGTGATGTCCTCCACCTACAACGCCCGGCCGCTGGCGCCGGAGGTCCTGGTGGACGGGGCGCGCTTCGCGGTCGTGCGGGAACGCCAGACGCATGACGCGCTGCTGCACGGGCAGCGCCTGCCGGAATGGCTCGTCCCGTGAGCCCCGCCGGGCCCGACGGCCACGTGCCGCGCCCGGATCCGCCGCCGCGCGGCCGCCCCGCCGCGACCGACCGCCTGGCCCGCCGCCTGGCCCGCCGCCTGGCCCGCCGGACCCGCCTTGCGCGCCTGGCGCTGTGGTGGGAGGCCGCCTGGGTCGCGCTCTGGCCGCCGCTCGGCGTGCTCGGGCTGTTCGGGGTCGTGGCACTTTCGGGGCTGCCGCTGGTGCTGCCCTGGCCGTTGCACCTGCTGCTGCTGGCGGGCTTCACCGCGGCGCTGGTGCACACCGTGCGGCTTGCCGCCCGCCGGCTGGCGGCGCCGACGGTCGCGGCTGCCGAACGCCGGCTCGAACGCGATTCCGGCCTCGCCCACCGGCCGATCGCGACGCTCGGCGACCGTCCCGCCGGGCGCGACCCGGTCGCGCTCGCATTGTGGGAGGCGCATCGCCGCCGCGCCGAGGAACGGCTGGCCGCGCTCAACGTCTCGCGCCCCCGCCCCGGCTTGCCGCTGCGGGACCGGCGGGCGCTGCGCGGCGGGCTCGCGGTCGCGCTGTTGGCCGCGCTCGGCGTGGCGGGGACCGAGGCACCCGAGCGGCTGCGCCGCGCGCTGGTGCCGGCCTTCGGTGGCGCGGCGCTGCCGGTCGCGCCCGCGCTCCGGCTCGAGGCCTGGATCACGCCGCCCGCCTATACCGGGGCCGCGCCGATCTTCCTCGACGCGGCCGGCGGAACGGTCGCGGTGCCGGCGGGCAGCCGCGTGCAGGTGGCGGTCTCGGGCGGCACCGGCGGCGTGCCGGACCTGCTGCTGGACGAGGCGGCGACGCCGTTCCGGCGCCTCGACCGCGGGTCCTACGCCGCGGAGCACGCGCTCGACGCCGGGGCGCGGCTCGCGGTGCGGCGCGACGGCGCCGAGATCGCCGCCTGGACGCTGACCGTGCGCGCCGACGCGCCGCCGACCGCGGCCTGGGACCAGCCGCCGGCGCGCGCGACGCGCGGCCTCGCGGTCCGGCTGCCCTGGCGCGCGGCAGATGATTGGGGCCTTGCCGGGCTGCGCGTCGAACTGCGCCTCAAGCCCCGGCCCGAGGCCGAGCCCCTCGTGCTCGACCTGCCGCTGCCAGGCGGCAGCCCGCGCGACGCCCATGGCGCGGCGCAGCCGGACCTGTCGGCGCACCCCTGGGCAGGGCTCGAGGTCGAGGCGCGGCTTGTCGCGCGCGACCATGCCGGGCAGGAGGGCCGCAGCGAGGGCGCCTTCCTCGAATTGCCGGAACGCTCCTTCACGCATCCCGTCTCGCAGGCGCTGATCGCGCTGCGCAAGGCGCTGTCGGTCGACCCCACCGCGCGCGCCGCGGCGCGGCGGGAGCTCGACCGCATCGCCGGCGCGCCCGAGGCCTTCGAGCATGACAGCGGGACCTTCCTCGCGCTGCGCAGCTCGCGCCACCGCCTCGGCCGCGACCGGCGGGAGGAGGCGGTGCCCGAGGTGCAGGAGATCCTGTGGGATGTCGCCGTGGCGCTGGAGGAAGGGCGCACCGACCGCACCGCCCGCGCGCTGGCCGAAGCCCGCCAGGCGCTGCGCGACGCGCTGGCCGAAGCCCGCCGCGACCCCGACAGCCGCACGCCCGAGCAGCGCGCCGAGCTCGACCGCCGCATCCAGGAATTGCGCGAGGCGATCCGCCGCCACCTGGAAGCCCTGGCCGAGCGCCTGCAGCGCGAGAACGCCGAGGCGCTGCCCTTTGACCCGCAGCAGCGCCTGATGGACCAGCGCGAGCTCGACCGCCGCACGGAGCGCATGCAGGACGCCGCCCGCGAAGGCCGCACCGAGGACGCCGAGCGCGAGCTGGCGGAACTCGAGGAGATGCTCCGCGCGCTCGAGGAAGGGCGCAACATGCGCGCCGAGGAACGGCAGCGTCAGCAGCAGCGCCAGCGCGGCCAGCAGCAGATGGGCGTCGTGCAGGACATGGTGCAGCGCCAGGGCCAGATGCTCGACCGCGGCCACCAGCGCGCCGAGCAGGAGGAGCGCGAGCGCCGGCAGATCCGGCGCCCGCCGCAGCCGCGGCGCTTCGACCAGTCGCCGCCCACCGCCGCCGAGCCCACGCCCAACCCCGAGCGCCAGGCCGAGAGCGCCCAGGATGCGCGGGTGCAGCGGGCCCTCCGCCGCGCGCTCGGCGAAGTGATGCAGCAATTCGGCGACCTGACCGGAGAGGTGCCGCCACAACTTGGCGAGGCCGACCGCGCCATGCGCGATGCGGCCGAGGCCCTGGCCGAGGGCGGCGATTCGCGCGATGCGCAGCAGCGCGCCATCCGCGCCCTGACCGAAGGGGCCCGGCAGATGGCGCAGCAGATGCAGCGCCAGTTCGGCCAGGGCCAGCCCGGCGAGGGCGAAGGCGAAGGCGAGGGCGAAGGCCAGGGCATGGCCGGCGACCAGCGCGGCGGCGAGGGCGACGACCAGGCCTCCGAGCAGGGCCAGGGCCGCGACCCGCTTGGCCGGACGACGCGGGAATCGCCGGGCGGGCAGGACAACGCCTCCGACACGCGCGTGCCGGACGAGGCGGAACTGCTTAGGACGCGGCGGATCCAGGAGGAACTGCGCCGGCGCGGCGCGGAGCGCGAACGGCCGCCGGCGGAACTCGACTACATCGACCGGCTGCTGCGCCGGTTCTGACCAGGCGGGGCGTGGCGCGACGCCCCAGGGCGGGCGTAAGGTCGGGGGAGGGGAACCTCCCCCGATCCCCCTCCCTTCCTTGGCACCCGGTGCCAATCCTGGAATGCGGATGCCAGACGCCAAAGAAGGTTGAGGGGGCGGTCCGGGGGGAGAAGTTCCCTTCTCCCCCCGCCCTGTTCCCGACCGGGGTCGTGACCCCGGCCGGGCCGCGTCACCGCATCGGCAGCGCGTACAGCAGGCCGCCGTTGGTGTGCAGGTTGTTCGGCCCGCGCGGCAGCGCGACCGAGGTCGTCTCCCCCATCGTGCGCTCGTAGATCTCGCCGTAATTGCCCACGGCGCGGATCGCGTTGTACGCCCAGAGCGGGTCGAGCTTCAGCGACTGCCCGAGTTCCGGCGTCACGCCGAGCAGGCGGCGCGTGTTCGGGTTGGGCGAGGTGCGGCGCGTCTCCTCGGCATTCGCGCGGGTGATGCCCTGTTCCTCGGCCTCGATGATGGCGGTCGTGTACCAGCGGATGATGTCGTACCAGTTGTCGTCGCCGCGGCGGACATAGGCGCCGTAGGGCTCCTTGCTGAAGCGCTCGGGCAGGATCGTCCAGTCGCGCGGGTTGGGCATCGACGCGCGCACGCCGGCCAGCTGCGAGGCGTCTGTGCCGAAGCTGTCGCAGCGCCCGGCGACCAGCGCCGCCTGCGCTTGGTCCGTGCGCTCGAAGACCACCGGCTGGAACTGCACGTTGACCGAGCGGAAATAATCCGCCGTCACCTGCTCGTTCGTCGTGCCCTGGATCAGGCAGATGGTCGCGCCGCCCATGTCGCGCACGCGCTGCACGCCGGCATTGGCCCGCACCATGAAGCCGTGGCCATCGTAGAAATACGTCGTGACGTGCCTGAGGCCGAGCGTCGTGTCGCGCAGCATGGTCTGGGTGCTGGTGCGGTAGAGCACGTCGATCTCGCCCGACCCCAGCGCGGTGAAGCGCGTGGAGGACGACAGCGGGATGAAGCGAACCTTGGACGGGTCGTTGAAGATTGCGGCTGCGAGGCCGCGGCAGAACTCGACGTCGAGCCCCTGCCAGACGCCGCGGCTGTCGGGCAGCGCGAAGCCCGCGACGCCGGTGTGGATGCCGCAGTTCAGCGTGCCGCGCGCGCGCACGGCATCGAGCGTCGGGCTCGGGGTCGTGGTCTGCGCGGCCGCGCCGCCGGCGGCGACCGCGCCGGCAAGGGCGCAGGCGACAGCCAGGCTCCTGAAGGCCATGATGAAATCCTCTCCTGTTGCAGGTCTCCCGGCGTCATGGTCGCGCCTGCATCCGGCGAGGTCAATGTTCCCGCCGTTGTCCATGCTCCACGTGAGGACGTCCGCATGCCCGACCGCTTCGCCCGATACCCGAGCCTCGAGGGGCGCGCCGTGCTCGTGACCGGGGGCGCCGGCGGCATCGGCGCCGAGGTCGTGGCCTGCTTCGCCGCGCAGGGTGCCCGCGTCGTCTTCCTCGACTTCGACGAGGCCGGCGGCGGGCGTGTGGCGGCGGAGACGGGCGCGCTGTTCCTGCCCTGCGACCTGCGCGACGTGGCCGCGCTGCGCATCGCGGTGGCCGAGGCGGCGGCGCGGATCGGCGACGTCACGGTCCTCGTGAACAACGCCGCGCGCGACGACCGCCACGCGCTCGAGACCGTCGAGCCCGACTACTGGGACGAACGGATGGCGACCAATTTGCGCCACCAGTTCTTCTGCGCCCAGGCGGTCGTTCCGATGATGCGGCGCGCCGGCGGCGGGTCGATCGTCAACCTCGGCTCGGTCTCGTGGATGAACCGGCAGGGCGGGATGCCGGCCTACACGGCCGCGAAGTCCGCGGTGCGCGGCCTCACGCGCGGGCTCGCGCGCGACCTCGGGCCGGACCGCATCCGCGTGAACGAGGTGGTGCCCGGCTGGGTCTACACCGAGCGCCAGGTCGCGCTCTGGGTCACGCCGGAGGCGGAGGCGCGCAGCCAGGCGAGCCAGTGCCTCAAGGGCCGCCTGCAGCCCGGCGACATCGCGCGCATGGTGTTGTGGCTCGCGGCCGACGACAGCGCGATGGTGACCGCGCAGCACTTCGTGGTCGATGGCGGCGGATCCTGAGGCGCGGTTTGACTTCGCCGCGCGTCGCGTGATCTGCTGACCCCGGTCACGAGCGCGCGGCATCGCACCGCGCGACGGGGAGGGAGATTTCCATGCGCCTCGCATCACTTTGCGCCGCCGCGCTGTTCGCCGCCGCCGGCACCCTTGCCGCGCCGTCGCCCGGCACGGCGCAGCAACTGCCCGAGACGCGCGTGCGTGTCGTCGGCTATTTCTCGAACCTGCTGCAGACGCGCGAGCTCGAGCGCCCCTTCTGGACGCAGCGCATCCCGCAGGCCTCGGGCGGGCGCATCACGGCCGAATACACCAACCAAGACACGGTCGGCGTGCGCGACTTCCAGATCCTGCGCGTGCTGCAGCAGGGCGTGACCGACTTCGGCGCGACCGACATCTCGAAGATGGCGGGCGACGACCCCGTGTTCGAGGGATGCGACCTCGCCGGCATGGTGGACGACATCCGCACCGCCCGGCGCGCCTGCCAGGCCTGGCGCGCGGCGATGGCGGCCTCGATGGAGCAGAAGTTCAACACCCGGCTGCTCGCGCTGTTCCCGAACCCGTCGATTGTCTACTGGTGCAACACGCCGATCCGCAGCCTCGAGGACCTTCGCGGCAAGCGCGTGCGCGTCTTCAACATCACGCAGGGCGACTTCGTGCGTGCCGTGGGCGCGGCCGCCGTCACCATCCCCTTCCCCGAGGTGGTGCCCGCCATGCAGCGCCGCGTCGTGGATTGCGGCCTGACCGGCACGCTGTCGGGCAATTTCGCCGGCTGGCCGGAGGTCACCACGCATCTCTTCACGCTCAACGCCGGCTGGTCCATCGCCTACCATGCGGTGAACCGCGACGCCTGGAACCGCTTCCCGCCCGCCGTGCAGCAGTTCTTCACCCAGCAGTTCGAGACGCTCGAGAACGAGCTCTGGGACCTGATGGACCGCGCGACCGAGCAGGGCATCGCCTGCAACACCGGCCGGCCGGACTGCACCATGGGCCGCCCCGGCAACATGACGCTGGTGCCGGTGCCGGCCGCGGATGCGGCGCGGCGCACGCAGATCCTGAACGAGACGGTGCTGACCGCCTGGGGCCGCCGCTGCGGCCGTGCCTGCGCGGAGCGGTGGAACCAGTCGGTCGGGCCCATCGTGAACCTGCGGATCCCGCTGGAACGGCTCTGAGGCCGGCGCCGGACCTATGCAGCGGCTGATCGCGACCGCCACCACGATCAGCCGCGCCGGCGCCTGGTTCGGCGGCGCGCTGGTATTGCTGGCCGCCGTGATCGTCGCGGTGGACGTGGTGCTGCGCGCGGCGCTGTCGGTCACGATCGGCGGGTCGGACGAATTGTCGGGCTATGCGCTCGCCATCGCCAGCGCCTTTGCCTTCGCGCTGGCGCTGCTCGACCGGGCGCATGTCAGGATCGACACGCTCTACACCATCCTGCCGGTGCGCATCGCCGCGCTGTTCGACCTGCTGGCCATGGCGGCCATGGTGGCGCTCGCGGTGTTCCTTGCGATGCAGGGCTGGCGGGTCTTCGCGCAGTCCTGGACGCTGGGCGCGCGGGCGCTCACGCAACTCAACACGCCGCTGTCGGTGCCGCAGGCGCTCTGGGTGGCAGGCCTCGGTTGGTTCGCGCTGGTGGCCTGCCTGCTCATGCTGCGCGCCCTGGCCCTGCTGCTGCGCGGCGACATGGCGGGCATCACGCACCTGATCGGCACGCGCACTGCGGCCGAGGAACTGGCCGACGAACGCGCCGCGCAGCAGGCCGTCCGGCGCGGGGCCGCGTCGTGATCGGCGTCGCGATCGGCGTCCTGGTCGGGCTGCTCGCGCTCTCGCTGCCGGTGGCGGCGGCGCTGATGGGGCTCGGGCTTACGCTCGACATCTTCTATTCCTTCCTGCCGCTGCGCCGCGTGCTGGGCGACACCGCCTGGGGGGTCGCGACCGACGTCGTCCTGTTCTCGATCCCGCTGTTCGTGATGCTGGGGGAGATCATGCTGCGCTCGGGCATCGCCGAGCGCATGTACGACGCCATGGCGCGTTGGCTCGGCTGGCTGCCGGGCGGGCTGATGCACGCCAATGTCGGCACCTGCACGATGTTCGCGGCCATCTCCGGCTCCTCGGTCGCGACGGCGGCCACGGTCGGCACCGTCGCGGTCGGGCAGATCAAGGCGCAGGGCTACAATGAACGCCTGTTCCTCGGCACCATCGCGGCGGGCGGGACGCTCGGCATCCTGATCCCGCCCTCCATCCCGCTCATCATCTATGCGGCGCTGACCGACACCTCGATCCCGCAGCTCTATCTCGCGGGCATCCTGCCGGGGCTGATCCTGGCGCTGCTGTTCATGCTGACGGTCATCCTGGCCTGCGTGCTGCGCCCGTCCTGGGGCGGGCAGCGCCCGCGCGTGACATGGGCGGAACGGCGCGCCTGCCTGCCCGACCTGCTGCCGCCCTTCCTGATCTTCGTGGCCGTGATCGGCTCGATCTACGCCGGCCTCGCCACGCCTACCGAGAGCGCGGCGCTCGGCGTCCTCGCGGCGCTCGTTCTCGCCTGGCGGCTCAAGGCGCTGTCGCTCGCCATGCTGCGCGCGGTGTTCGAGGGCACCATGCGCACCACGGCCATGATCATGCTGATCCTGACCGCCGCCTACTTCCTCAACTTCATCATCGGCTCTATCGGGCTCGGCCGCATGGTGACGGAGGCGATCGGCGCGCTCGGCCTGACGCCGACTGAAACCATCATCGCGATCGTCGTGTTCTACTTCGTGCTCGGCATGTTCATGGAGACGCTGTCCATGATGGTCGCGACGGTGCCGCTGGTGATGCCCGTGGTGGTGAGCCTCGGCCTCGATCCCGTCTGGTTCGGCGTGCTGATGATGCTGCTGCTCGAGACCGCGCTGATCACGCCGCCGGTCGGCTTCAACCTCTTCGTCGTGCAGGGGGTGCGGGAGAGGGGGCCGGTCAAGGACGTCGTCATCGGCGCCGTGCCCTTCGTGATGACGCTGCTCGTGATGATCGCGCTGCTGATCGCCTTCCCGCAGATCGCGCTGTGGCTGCCGCAGGCACTGCGCTGAGGTCCATGCCAGCCGCACGCGACCTTCATCACCCGAGCCGCATGGCCTGATGGCCGCTTCGGACCGGCGCAGGAGTGTCGGAGCATGCCGATGCCGGCAGTCGTGCCGTTCGACCGTGCGTATCAGCGCAGCGCCGGCCCCGCCTCGATCAGGGCCAGGTTCTGCGCGGCCAGGTCCGCCGCCGCGCCATCCGGCGCCAGTTCCACCACGCGCTCCCAATCCGTCCGCGCGCCCGTCGCGTCGCCCTGCACCTGACGGATGATGCCGCGTTCCAGCAGTCCCTCGACGTTCAGCGGGTCGAGCGACAGCGCGCGCGCGATGCTCTCGGCCGCCGGTGGCAGGCGCTCCAGGCGCCGGAGCGCGGAAGCGCGCAGCACCCAGGCCTCGACCAGGCCGGAATCGGCGCCGACCGCGCGGTCGAGGTCGATGAGCGCCTCGCCCGGCCGGTCCAGCGCCAGCAGCGCGCTGCCCCGTTCGGTCAGCAGGCCGGCATCGACCGGCACCAGCGCCAGCGCCAGCGTCAGCGCCGCATGGGCACGCTGCGGGCGGCCCGCGGCGGTCCAGGCCTCCCCGGCCTGGCCGAAGACGGCGGCGCGCGCCGCGAGGCCGGCATCGCTCCGCGCCGCGATGCGCTCCAGTGCCTCGGCCGCGCGCTCCGCCTCGCCCAGCGTCAGCATCGCGAGCGCGGCGCAATGGGCCGCGGCTTCCCCGCCACCCTCCATGCCCCAGCTGTCCGCCAGGCTGCGCGCGCCCTGCGGGTCGTCCTCGAGCATGTCGAGGCAGCGGCCGTATTCCGGCGCATCGGACAGGCGCGGCGGCTCGGGCGGCGTCGGCAGCGGCGCCTCGGGGCCGCTGCCCGCCATCCACCACCAGGCGCCGCCGCCCGAGACGAGCAGCAGCGCCGCGGCAGCGACCGCCAGGATGCGCAGGTATGGCATGGCGACAATCTAGACCACTTCCCGCGTGGCTGTAATCGGCTGCGTGCGGCGCCCCTGGCCGCCCGGCACCGGCGATGCCAGATGAAGGCCATGACGGAACGCAGGCTGCTGGTGGCGGGGCTCGGATACGCAGGCGCGGCGGCGGCGCGCGCCGCGGTCGCGGCCGGCTGGGCCGCCGATGGTACCGCCCGCGACCCCGCCGCGGCGAAGCCGCCGCCCGGCGTCGACCTCGTCGGCTTCGACGACGCGGGCGCCGCCCTGGCGCGCGCGAGCCACCTCCTTGTCACCGCCGCACCGGGTGAGGGGGGGGACCCCGTCCTGCGCGCGCACCGACCGGCGCTCCAGGCCGCGCTTGCAGCAGGTACGCTGCATTGGATCGGCTACCTCTCGACCACCGGGGTCTACGGCGACCGCGGCGGCGCGTGGGTGGATGAGGCGACGCCGCCCGCGCCCGGCCAGCCGCGCTCGGCCCGGCGGCTCGCGGCCGAGCAGGCCTGGCGCGACCTCGTGGCCGGGCGCGCCGCGCTCGACATCTTCCGGGTGGGCGGCATCTACGGGCCGGGGCGCTCGCCATTCGACGACCTCGCCGCCGGCACGGCGCGGCGCGTGGTCAAGCCGGGCCACGCCTTCTCCCGCATCCATCGCGACGACATCGCCCACGCCGTGCTGGCCGCCGCCCGGCAGGACCCGCCGCCCGGGGCGCGGGTGCTGCACCTCGTGGACGACGAACCTGTCGAGAATGCCCGCGTGGTCGAGGAGGCGGCGCGGCTGCTCGGCGTGCCGCCACCGCCCGAGGTCCCGTTCGAGGCCGCGCGTGCCGCCATGTCGCCCATGGCGCTGTCCTTCTGGGCGGAGAACCGGCGCGTCGCCAATGCGGCGACCAGGCAGGCGCTCGGGATCGCCTGGCTATACCCGGACTTCCGCGCGGGCCTCGCCGCCATCCTCGCGGAGGAGCGGCGCGAGCGTCTCGCCCAGTAGGGCCAGGTCCTGCGGCCGCGACAGCCGGTGGTCGCCGTCCTTGACCAGGTGGATGCGCACGTCGCCGCCCGCCAGCGCCTTGCCGATCCGCAGCGCATGGTCCCAGGGCACGTCCGGGTCCTGCTGGCCCTGCAGGATGCGGACCGGCGCCGTGACCTCCAGCGACCCGCGCAGCAGCAGGTGGCGCCGCCCGTCCTCGATCAGCGCGCGGGTGATGGGATAGGGGGCGCCGTACTCGCTCGGCCGCATCCAGCGGCCGTCGCGCAGGATGGCGGCGCGCTGGTCGTCGGTGAACTCGGCCCAAATCAGGTCCTCGGTGAAGTCGGGCGCGGGGGCGATGCCGACGACCGCGCGCACCGCCATCCGCCGCGCCAGCAGCAACGCGATCCACCCGCCCATGGAGGAGCCGACCAGCACCTGCGGACCCTCGGCCAGCGCCTGCACCACCACCGCCGCATCCTCGGCCCAGCGCCCGATCGTGCCGTCCTCGAACCGCCCGCCGGAGGCGCCGTGGCCGGAATAGTCGAAGCGGAGGAAGGGCGTGCCGCGCGCCTCGCACCAGCCGGCGAGGAACTCGGCCTTGGTGCCGGTCATGTCGGAGTTGAAGCCGCCGAGGAAGACCACGCCGGGGCCATGGCCGCGCATGCGGCGCCAGGCGAGGGGGATGCCGTCGCCGCGGTCGAGGGTGCCGGTCTCCTGCCTCATGCGGGCGGTCCCGGGGAGGGCGCTGCCGTCCCCGAGCCCCACGCTGTCCTCGGGGAGAGCTCCGCGCTCCCCGAACCCCGCGCTGTCCTCAGGGAGGGCTCCGCCCTCCCCGAACCCCTCCGGCCAAAGGCCGAAAGGCCTTTGGAAACCGATACCTGGCGCCGGGCACGACCGTTGGCGCCCGGGTGCCAAGGTGATGGTTCCCAAAGGCATTTCGGCCTTTGGCGGGGAGGTCCGGAGGGGCAGCGCCCCTCCGCTGCGCGCGTCCCCCTCACGGCCTCGGCAGCCCGCGCCGCGCCAGCGACGCGAACAGCGCCCCCGCCCCGAAGCTCCAGGGCGGGCATTCGTCCGTCCGGTCCACCTCGTTGACCAGCGCGCCAAGGCGCGGGCTCGCGATCCGCACCACATCGCCCTCCTTGTGCGTGAAGCCCATCCCCGGCGCGCCGCGGTCCTTGGAGGGGGAGAAGGGCGTGCCGAGGTAGAGCACCGCCCCGTCCGGATACTGGTGGTGCGCGCCGATCATCTGCGCGACCAGCTCGGCCGGGTCGCGGCTGATGGCGCCGACTGCGCCCCGTTCCTCGAGCGCGAAGCCGTCCCGCCCGGCGATGGTCAGCGCGATCTCGGCCCGTCGCACGTCCTCTAGCCCGAAGCCGTCGTCGAACAGGCGGATCAGCGGCCCCAGCGCGGCCGAGGCGTTGTTGTCCTTGGCTCGGCCGAGCAGCAGCGCGCTCCGCCCCTCGACGTCGCGCAGGTTGACGTCGTTGCCCAGCGTCGCGCCCTGGATGCGGCCGCGGCTGTTCACCACCATCACCGCCTCGGGCTCGGGGTTCGACCAGGCGGAGTTCGGATGCACGCCGACCTTGGCGCCGAGCCCGACCGCGGCCATCGGCGGGCATTTCGAGAAGATCTCGGCATCGGCCCCAATGCCGACCTCGAGGTACTGGCTCCACCAGCCCTTGGCCACCAGCGCCGCCTTCACGCGCATCGCCTCGGCGCTGCCGGGCACGAGGGTCGCGAGGTCGTCGCCGATGATCTCGCGCACCTCGATCCGCACGGCGGCGGCGAGCGAGGCGTCGCCGCGGCAGCGTTCCTCGATCACGCGCTCCAGCATCGAGCGCACATAGGTGACGCCGGCGGCCTTGACCGCCTGGAGGTCGACGGGAGCGAGCAGCCAGGGCGCCGCCGCGTCGCGCGCGTCATGCGCCGAATTGCCCACCAGGGCGTCGAGGTCGAGCGCCAGCGGTGCGCCGCGCGCACGGATGGCGGCCGCGGGTCGGTCCTCCTCCATCCAGCGGGACATGATGCCGAAGGCCGGCGTCATGTCGAAGACGGCGCCGCCGATCAGGCCGATGATACAGGGGCCGCCGGGCGTCATGATGCGGCCGGCGAAGGCGCCCGCGTCCAGGTCCTCCGGCAGGCAGGTACGGTCGAGCCGCATGCGCGTTGTCCTCCCCGGTCAGCGCCGACAGGCTGGCCGCGTGGCGGCCTGCTGCCAAGGGGGGGTCAGCAGGCGGCGAGCAGCGCCCGACGTCGCGGTGCCGGCGGGCGGTTCCGCCCCGGCGCTGCGAGGCCCCGCGCCCGGCGCCAGGCGGCGTGCCGCGTCGCGACGGCGCGGGCGAGGTCCGCCGGGTCGCGGGACGCGGCGGCGGCGATGGTCGTTGCATCCGGCGCGCCGCTCGGCTCGATGTCGAGTTCGGCCTGAAGTTCCGCCACCGCCTGCATCGTGCCGGCTTCCAGCGCATAGGCGAAGAGCGCGAGGTCGGGGCCGGCCGGCAGCCGCGCCGCACCGATCGGCGCCCAGACCATGTTGCGCAGGATGCGCGCCGCGCCGCCGACGCCGAGCGCCCGCAGGCTGGCGGTATCCGTCGGCCCGCCGATCCAGACCGAGAGCAGGCCGAGCCCGACGCCGTGCGCCGAGGGGCCGTCGAGCAGCGGGTCATGCGCCAGGAAGGCGCCACGGGCGTCCATCACGGTGGCCGCGCAGGCGGCGAAGCGGTCCTGGGTCTGGGTCATGGCCGGGGCAGACTGCCCCGGCCGCGTTAAGGAAGGCTTGCGAGCGGCAGGGCGTCGTTGAATTCGGACCCCGCGCCGAAGGCGCCGTTCTCCCAACCGCGGGAGAAGGCGATGATCGGCGGCGGCTGCGGGCGGCGTTGAATTCCTCGACAACGCGGGGAAGGCCGGCGGGGTCGGCGACGCGGAAGCTCCCGCTGGGCAGGCCGGGCGCCATGGCCTGGCGCACCGCCTCGGCCGGGGCCATGCCAGCGGGCATGTCTGTGCGCGCCAGGGCCTGCGGAAATGGCGGGGCTAGACCGGCGGCTGCGTCGCCCAGTCGAAGCCGCGCGCGGCGCGCGCGAAGCCGTAGTCGAACAGCGCCCGCATGTAGGCCTGCTCGAAGGGGGTCGTGTAGGTGCCCGTGAAGTCGGCGCCGATGTAGGCGAGGTTGAAGTCGATCCGGTCGCGCTCGGCGTTCTGCCAGATGCGCGTCACGTCGTTGTAGCCGGATGCGCCGATCATGGTCGCGATGGCGCGCGCGGCGATCGACAGGGTGCGCCGGTCCACCGAGGCCCAGCTGGAATCGAGCCGCCCGTTGCGGATGACGTAGGCCGAGGCCGGCACCACCGGCAGGCCGCGGCGCTGGCGGTCGCGCCGGATGTCGGTCAGCTGCCGCGGATAGAGGAAGACCTGCGCGACCGCGCCGCCGTCCACGTGCATCTCCTGGTAGCGCTGCCCGTTTGCCTCGACGTCGAGCATGACGGGCGGGAAGGCCCCCGGGATGGCGGCGGAGGCGAGCAGGACGCGGCGGATCAGGTCCGGCGCGCGTGGGTCTCCGCTGGCCGCGATGGCGCCGATGTTCCAGATCGCGGGCAGCTGCGCATCGAGGTTGGTCGTCGCCACGAGCAGCAGCCGGCCCTCGGCGTGGGCCTGCGCGATCGCCGCCAGCATCCGGTCGTCGAGCGAGCGGGAGATGGTGCGGAACAGCGGCGCGTTGTCCGCCATGGCGTCGTTCAGGATGGCGGCGAGCAGGCCGCGCGGCTCGAGCACGTCGGCCGGCGTGATGTCGGTGTAGACGCGCTTGAGCGCGTCGTCCCACGCCGGCCCGAGATAGGCGAAGGGCGCCGTCAGTGCGCCGGTCGAGACGCCGGTGACGATCTCGAAGGTGGGGCGCGTGCCGGCTGCGCTCCAACCGCACAGCAGGCCCGCACCGAAGGCGCCGTCCTCCCCGCCGCCGGAGACGGCGAGCATGTTGTAGCGCGGCATCTGTTCGAGCCGCCGCAGGCCGAGGTGGCGCAGGCGCCGCGCCACGGCGGCGGCGAATTCGGCCTGCATCGCGCCATAGCCCTGCGGCAACAGAAAACGCTCGTTCGGCAGGCCGAGCACGCTCGCCTGCGCCACTTCCGCCTGCGGCACGGCGGTGCTGCGCCCGGGCGCGGCGCAGCCGGGCAGGACGCCGGCGGCGGCCAGGCCGCCGAGGCCGAGGAGCCCTCGCCGGGCAAGGGTTCCGGAAAACCGCTCCATCCGTGGTGATCCTTCGATGATGCGCCGCGCGGAGCCTCCTACAGCGGCGGGCCGGAAGGCGCCACAGGTGTCCGCGGTTGCCGACCGCCGCGGCAGCGCACATCCTCCCCGCAACCCCATCGGGACGGAGGAACGACCATGGCCACCCGCCGCGCCGCCCTCGGCGCGATCGTCGCAACGGGGGCGCTCGCGTTGCCGCGCATCGCCCATGCCGCCTGGCCGGCGGACCGGCCGATCGAGGTCATCGTGCCCTACCCGCCGGGCGGCGGCGTCGACACCATGGCGCGCGTCGTCCTGCCGGCCGTGCAGGCGAAGCTGCCGGGCGCCCGCTTCGTGGTCGTGAACCGGGCGGGCGCCGGCGGACAGCTCGGCTGGGAAGCCGCCTTCGCCGCGGCGCCCGACGGCTACACCCTGGCCGCCACCAGCGTTCCCGCGCTGGTCACCTATCCGATGGAGCGGACGGTGCGCTACCGGCCGCTCGACTTCACCTTCATCGCCAATGTGGTGGACGACCCGGGCGGGCTTTTCGTGCGCGCGGATTCGCCGCTGCGCACGCTCGCCGACCTGGTCGCCGCGGCCAAGGCGCGGCCGGGCGCGCTGTCCTACGGCAGCACGGGCATCGGGTCGGATGACCACCTTCTGGTGATCGGGCTCGAGGACCGGGCGGGCATGCCGCCGATGACGCATGTGCCCTTCAACGGCATGGCGCCGCTCGGCACCGCGCTGGTCGGCGGGCACATCGACATCGGCGCCTTCAACATGAGCGAGAGCCTGGCGCTGTTGCAGGCGGGGCGGATCCGCTCGCTCGGCCAGGCTTCCCTCGCGCGCTGGTCCGGCACGCCCGAGGTGCCGACCTTCGCCGAGCAGGGCCAGAACCTGGTCAGCGGCGCGACGCGCGGCATCGTGGGCCCGCCCGGCCTGCCCGCCGAGGTCGCGCAGCGGCTCGAAGCCTCCTTCCGCGCCGCGATGGCCGAGCCCGCCTTCGTGGCCGAGACGCAGCGCATGGGCCTGCCGCTGGCGCCGCGCATCGGCGCCGATTTCCGCAGCGACGTGGTCGGGCTGGAACGCGACCTGCGCGGCCTCTGGCAGCGCCGGCCCTGGCGCGAATCGTGAGTGCCGCCCCGGCCGTGGCCGAGGCGGCGACGCTGCATGTCGAGGCCGGCGCACTGGCGGGCTTCGTCCGCGCCATCGTCGCTGCCACCGGCTGCGGGCCCGAGGAGGCGGAGGAGGTCGCCCGCCACCTGCTGGAGGCCAACCTGCAGGGCCACGACAGCCATGGCATCATGCTGGTCCCGCGCTACGTCCAGCACGTTCGGGAAGGGAAGCTGCATCCCGGCGCGGCGCCGACGCCGGTGCGGCAGGACGCCTCCCTGGCGCTGTTCGACGGCAACATGGGCTACGGCCAGCATGTCGGGCGGATCGCGATGGACTGGGCGATCGGCGCGGCGCGCGCGCATGGCCATGCCGTGATGGGGCTGCGCAACGTCCACCACATCGGCCGCGTCGGCACCTATGGGGAACAGGCGGCGGCGGCGGGGCTGATCTCGGTCCATTTCGTCAACGGCGTCTCGGGGCCGCCGGCGGTGGCACCCTTCGGCGGGTCCGACGCGCGGCTTTCCACCAACCCGGTCTGCATCACCATCCCGCCGGCGCGGGAGGGGGATGCGCCGCTGGTGCTGGATTTCGCGACCTCGGCCATCGCGCTCGGCAAGTGCCGGGTCGCCTTCAATGCGGGGCGCGCGGTGCCGGAGGGCGCGCTGGTGGATGCGACGGGCCAGCCCACGACCGACCCCGGCGTGCTCTATCGCGACACGCCGCGCGGCGCGCTGCTGTCGTTCGGCGCGCACAAGGGCTACGGGCTCGCGCTGGTCTGCGAGATCCTGGCCGGCGCGCTGCTCGGCGGCGCCACCGCCTGGCGGCCGGAGATGCGCGAGCGGGGGATCGTCAATTCCTGGCTCGCCTTCGTGCTGGACCCGTCGCGCTTCGGGGACCCCGGGGCGTTCCGCGCGGAACTCGCGGCGGTCATCGCCGACGTGAAGGCCTCCCCGCCCGCTGACCCCGACAGCCCGGTGCTGGTGGCCGGGGAGAAGGAGCGGATCACGAAGGCGCAGCGGCTGGCCGGGGGCGTGCCGGTGGATGCGACGACCTGGGGCAACCTGGTCGCGGCGGCGCGCAGCCTCGGCATCAACGACGTGCCGGTGGCCCGCTGAGGCCAGGCGCGGGAGGCTGCCGTGTCCGGGGCGCCCGTCCCTCGGGTCCGGTTCGCCCGCGGTCGCCGCCGGGCCGCTACCCGATCGGCACCCCCGCCGCGTCCTTCGCCGTGCGGATGGTCTGCAGCGTCTGCACCCGCAGCACCGCCGGCGCGCCGGTCAGGCGCCCGGTCAATTCATTCTCGTGCGCCGTGTCACGGGCCACGAGCCGCAGCAGGAAGTCGCCGCCGCCTCGGATCATGTGGCATTCGCGCACCTCGGGCCAGGAGGTCGCGAGCGTCTCGAAGGCGTCGAGCACGCTCTGCTTCTGCGACTCGAGGCCGACCAGGGCGAAGAAGGTCACTTCCCAGCCGAGCGCCACCGGATCCACGTCGGCATGGTAGCCGCGGATGATGCCGGCCTCCTCCAGCCGGCGGACGCGCCGGAGGCAGGGCGGCGCCGAGAGGTTCACGCGCCGCGCCAACTCGACGTTGGTCATGCGCCCGTCGCCCTGGAGCTCGGCGATGATATGCCGGTCGACGGCATCGAGGTCTGAATCGTCCTGGTCGCGGGGCATGGATCGCATCGCTTGTTTCGTTGCCCGCCAGCGCGGGTCCGCGCAATATCATTGCACGCGAGGACAGCATCAAGGCATCGGGTTGTGACAGGCGCGCGCCTGTCCGATATCGGATGCAGCACAGCAGGACTGGAACGGGACCCGTGGCCGAGACGCACCGCACCCGCCTTCTCATCATCGGCGCCGGCCCGGCGGGCTACACGGCCGCGATCTATGCCGCCCGCGCGGGCCTCGCCCCCCTCGTGGTCGCCGGGCTGCAGCCGGGCGGGCAGCTCACCATCACCACCGATGTCGAGAACTACCCGGGCTTCGCCGAGGCCATCCAGGGCCCCTGGCTGATGGAGCAGATGCAGAAGCAGGCCGAGCATGTCGGCACGCGGGTCGTGGCCGACATCGTCACCGCCGTCGACCTCGGGCGCCGGCCGTTCCGCGCAACGGGCGATTCGGGCGACACCTACGAGGCGGACGCGGTGGTGATCGCGACGGGCGCGCAGGCGAAGTGGCTCGGAATCCCCGGGGAGAAGGAACTGGGCGGCTTCGGCGTGTCCGCCTGCGCGACCTGCGACGGCTTCTTCTACCGCGGCAAGGACGTGGCCGTGATCGGCGGCGGCAATTCCGCGACGGAGGAGGCGCTCTACCTGTCGAACCTCGCGCGCCACGTCACGCTGATCCACCGGCGGGATTCCCTCCGCGCCGAGAAGATCCTGCAGCAGCGCCTGTTCGCGAAGCCGAACGTGACCGTGATGTGGGACACCATCACCGAGGCCGTGCTGGCCGATCCGGGCGGACGCGTGCCGGTCGCGCGCGGCCTTGCGTTGCGGCACGCGAAGACGGGCGCGCGGTCGGAACTCGCCGTGGACGGCGTCTTCGTGGCCATCGGCCACGCGCCCGCCACGGCCCTGTTCCGGGGCCAGGTCGGGATGGACGAGGGCGGCTACATCACGACCGTCCCGGGCACGACGCGGACCTCGGTCCCCGGCGCCTTCGCGGCCGGCGACGTGCAGGACAAGGTCTACCGCCAGGCGGTCACCGCCGCCGGCACCGGCTGCATGGCGGCGCTGGAGGCCGAGAAGTTCCTCGCGGCACAGGATGCCGGAACCGAGCAAGCCGCCGCGTGATGCCGATCGACTGGGACAAGCTCCGCGTCTTCCACGCCGTGGCCGAAGCCGGGTCCTTCACCCATGCGGGGGAGACGCTGAACCTCAGCCAGTCGGCCGTCTCCCGCCAGATCCAGGCGCTCGAGGAGGCGCTGACGGTCCCGCTGTTCCACCGCCACGCCCGCGGCCTGATCCTGACCGAGCAGGGGGAGACGCTGAACCGCACGGTGCGCGAGGTCTTCGCCAAGCTCGCCATGACCGAGGCGCTGCTGACCGAAAGCCGCGAACGCCCGGCCGGCCGGCTGAAGGTGACGACGACGACCGGCTTCGGCAGCGCCTGGCTGGCGCCGCGCCTGCGCCGGATGCTCGACACCCACCCCGAGATCAGCGTGACCCTGCTGCTGGACGACAGCGACCTCGACCTCGCGATGCGGGAGGCCGATGTCGCGATCCGCATGCACCCGCCGAAGCAGCCGGACCTGATCCAGCGGCACATCGCGACCTTCGGCTGGCGCGTCTGCGGCTCGGCCGCCTACCTGAAGGCGACCGGCATCCCTCAGCGCGTCGAGGACCTCGATGCCCACCGCCTGATCGTCTATGGCGACTACCGGCCGCCGATCGACAACATCAACTGGCTTTCCGAGGCTGGCCGGCGGCCCGGCACCCCGCGCCGCGCGGCGATCGAGATCAATTCCCTGCCCGGGATGCTGGAGGCGGTGCGCAGCGGTCTCGGCCTCGCGGCGCTGCCGGACTACATCGGCGGCCATTTCGACGACCTGGTGCAGGTGCTGCCGGGCGTGAAGGCGCCGCGGATCGAGGCCTTCTTCGTCTATCCCGAGGAAATGCGCCACTCGAAGCGCGTCTCGGTGTTCCGGGACTTCCTGGTGGCGGAACTGGCGAACACCGGACATTGAAGGATCGGTTGCTGTCGTAACGACAATGTGTCCGGGAGCCATGCAGGCGTCGCATGGCCGATTGGTGGAGAACGAGAATCCCGCATGAGGCGGGGACTGTATGTTGACGACGTCCGGCGACTAGCCCGGACGGGGTCCTTCGGATCCCTCGTCTCCCAGACGTGAAGCCTCCCTGTTGACTTAGGCCCGGGCCCGCTTGCGGGTTCCGGGCCTTTTCTTTTTCGGGTGCAGGGCTCCTGGCTGGACGGGAAACCGACGAATTGCCTAGATGATGCCGTCATGTCCTGCGCCAAATGCACGACCTGAAACCGAACCTGCCCGGCGGACTTTCTCTTCCATGCCCCTCCTGATCACCGGCGGCCTAGGCTTCATTGGCTCGGCCGTCGTCCGCCGCCTGCTCGCGACGACCGAGGAGGTCGTGGTCAACCTCGACAGCATGACCTATGCGGCGAGCCCCGAGAGCCTCGGCGACTGGCTCGGCCACCGGCGCCATGTTCATGTGAAGGCCGACATCTGCGACCCGGGGGCGGTGCGGGAGGTCTTCGCCACGCACCGGCCATCCCGCGTCATGCACCTTGCGGCGGAATCGCATGTCGACCGGTCGATCGACGGGCCGGCCGAGTTCATCCGCACCAATGTCGTCGGCACGCAGGTCCTGCTGGAGGCGGCGCGGGAGTACTGGTCCTCGCTCGAAGGTCCGGCCAAGGCGGAGTTCCGCTTCCATCATGTCTCGACCGACGAGGTGTTCGGCTCGCTCGAAAGCCGTGACGAGGCGCCCTTCGACGAACACACGCGCTACGATCCGCGCAGCCCCTATTCCGCCTCCAAGGCGGCCTCGGACCATCTGGTGCGCGCCTGGCACCACACCTACGGCATGCCCTGCTTCGTCTCGAACACGACGAACAACTACGGCCCCTGGCAATTCCCCGAGAAGCTCATCCCGCTGGTGACGCTGAACGCACTCGAGGGCCGGCCGCTGCCGGTCTATGGCGACGGATCGAATATCCGCGACTGGATCCATGTCGAGGACCACGCGGAGGCATTGGTGCTGGCGCTGTTCCGCGGCCAGCCCGGCGCGACCTATTGCCTCGGCCCGCGGCAGGAACGCAGTAACCTCGAGGTGGTGCGCGCCATCTGCGCGACGCTCGACCGGCTGCGCCCCGACCCGGCTGGCCCGCGGGAGCGCCTCATCACCTATGTCCGCGACCGCCCGGGCCACGATTTCCGCTACGCGATGGACCCCTCCGGCGCCGAGGCCGCGCTCGGCTGGGCGGCGCGCCACGATTTCGAAACCGGCCTCGACCAGACCATCCGCTGGTATCTCGACCATGAGGCCTGGTGGCGGCCGATCCGCGACAAGCGCTATGCGGGACAGCGCCTGGGGGGTGTCACGGCGTGATGACCGACAGGCAGGACATGCGGCCCGAGGCGACCCATCGGGCCGGGAGCCCGCAGCGCGACCGCGCCCGGCGTCTGAGGGACGAGACATGAAGGGCATCCTGCTGGCCGGCGGCTCGGGGACGCGGCTGCATCCGATGACGCTGGCGGCGTCGAAGCAATTGCTGCCGGTCTACGACAAGCCGATGGTCTACTACCCGCTGGGCACGCTCATGCTGGCGGGCATCCGCGACATCCTGCTGATCTCGACGCCGGCCGACCTGCCGGCCTTCCGTCGCCTGCTGGGCGATGGCAGCCAGTTCGGCGTGACGCTCACCTACGCCGAGCAGGCGAAGCCCGAGGGCATCGCCCAGGCCTTCCACATCGGCGCCGACTGGCTGGGCGGCGAGGCCTGCGCGCTCGCCCTCGGCGACAACATCGTCTACGGCCACGGCCTGGTGGAACAACTCCAGGCTGCGGTCGCGCGCGCCGAGGCCGGCGAGGCGACGGTCTTCGGCTACCGCGTGGCGGACCCCGAGCGCTACGGCGTGGCGGAATTCGACGCCGCCGGCCGCGTGCTGTCGATCGAGGAGAAGCCGGCCGCGCCGAAATCCGACTGGGCGGTGATCGGGCTCTATTTCTACGACCGGCGGGTGACGGCGCTGGCGCGCGACCTCGCCCCCTCGGCGCGGGGCGAGCTCGAGATCACGGACCTCAACAAGGTCTATCTCGGCCTCGGCGCGCTCTATGCGGAACAGATGGGCCGCGGCTGCGCCTGGCTCGACGCCGGCACGCCGTCCTCGCTGCTGCAGGCGGCGCTGTTCGTGCAGACGGTGCAGGAACGCCAGGGCCTGCAGGTCGGCTGCCCGGAGGAGATCGCCTTCCGCATGGGCTTCATCGATGCCGACGGGCTGCTGGCGCGTGCGGAGGCGCTCGGCAAGACCGCCTATGGGGCGTATCTGCGCGATGTCGCGGCCGGGAAGCACGCATGAGGGCGCCGGGCGTCGCAACCGCGCGCAACGTCCCAGCGTCTTGCGGTCCATGCCGCCGATGAAGGTCGAGCCGCTTGCCATTCCCGGCCTCCTGCTGGTCGAGCCCGCCCGCTTCGCCGATGCGCGTGGCTTCTTCAGCGAGGTCTGGTCGCGCCGCGCCCTGGCGGCGGCCGGGCTCGATGTCGAGTTCGTGCAGGACAACCACTCGCTCTCGCGCGAGGCCGGCGTCGTCCGCGGCCTGCATTTCCAGCGCCCGCCCGCCGCGCAGGGCAAGCTCGTGCGCGTGGTGCGCGGGTCGATCCTCGATGTCGCCGTCGACATCCGGGAGGGCTCGCCCACCTACGGCCGCCACGTCGCCTGCGTCCTGAGCGCCGCGAACTGGCAGCAATTGTGGGTGCCGCGCGGCTTCGCGCACGGCTTCGCGACGCTCGAGCCCGATACCGAGGTCCTCTACAAGGTCGATGCCTACTACGATCGCGCGGCCGACGCCGGCATCCGCTGGGACGATCCGGCGATCGGCATCGACTGGCGCGTGGAGAACCCGATCCTGTCCGACAAGGACCGCGCCGCGCCGCGCCTGGCCGAGATTCCGCCGCCCTTCCCGAAGGGGTCGTGGTGATGCGCCGCGTCCTCGTCACCGGGCGCGGCGGGCAGCTCGCGACGGCGCTCGAGGCCGCGCTGCCGGCGCAGGGCTTCGAGCCCATCCTCGTCGGCCAGCCGGAATTCGAGTTCGACCGGCCCGGGACCGTCGCCGCCGCCTTTGCCGCCGCACGTCCCGACGCTGTTGTGAATTGCGCCGCCTGGACCGCCGTGGACGCAGCCGAGGATGACGAGGCGGGCGCCTTCCGTGCCAATGCGCTCGGCCCCGCCATGGTCGCTGCGCAATGCGCCGCGGCCGGCCTGCCGCTGGTGCAGGTGTCGACCGACTACGTGTTCGACGGCCGGAAGGGCGCCCCCTATGTCGAGGATGACGCGCCCAACCCGCTCTGCGCCTATGGGCGGACGAAGCTGGCCGGGGAATGGGCGGCGCTGGCGGGCAACCCGCGCACCATGGTGCTGCGCACCGCCTGGGTCTTCGCGCCGATGGGCAACAACTTCGTCCGCACCATGCTGCGGGTAGGCGCCGGGCGGCCCGAACTGCGCGTGGTCGCCGACCAGCGCGGCAGCCCGACCGCGGCGCCGGACTTGGCCGACGCGATTGCCGCCGTGCTCGCGCGCATCCGCACGGCCGGCTGGCGGGACGAGCATCGCGGCGTGTTCCACGCGGTGGCCGCCGGCGCCACCACCTGGCATGGCTTTGCCGAGGCGATCTTCGCTGCGGCCCCGCCCCATGGCGGGCCGTGGCCGCGTGTCGCCCCGATCACGACTGCCGAGTATCCGACCAAGGCCACGCGTCCTGCCGATGGGCGGCTCGACGCCGCGCGCCTCGGCCGCGTGTTCGGCGTGGCGCTGCCGCCCTGGCAGGACGGGCTCGCGCGCGTGATGCGCGCGCTGCACGCGCCGTGACGGGGCGGCGCATGATGGCCGGGCTCGCGCCGGCACTCGTCGCGGCCGCACTGGCCATCGCCGCGCCCGCGGCGCGCGCCGCCGACCCCGATACCTGCCCGCCGACCGCCCAGCCCGCCCTGGCCCTGCCGCGCTTCGCCGATGCCGCCACCTCGCCGGCCGGCGTCAGGATCATCACCTTCGGGTCCTCCTCCACCGCTGGGGCCGGGGCGAGCGAGCCGCGCCGCGCCTATCCGCCGCAACTCGAGGAACGGCTCGGCCGCGCGCTGGCCGGCGTTTCCGTGACCGTGGTGAACCGCGGCGCCTCGGGCGAGGACGTCACGCACATGCTCGCCCGGATCGACACCGAGGTCCTGGCGCGTTCCCCCGACCTCGTGGTCTGGCAGGTCGGGGCCAATGCGGCGCTGCGCCGGATGGACCCCGAGCGCTTCCGCCAGAACCTGCGGACGGGGCTCGAGAGGCTGCGCGGCGCGGGCGTCGATGTCGTGCTGCTCGACAATCAGCGCGCCCCCGCCATCGTCGCGCAGCCCGGCCATCGCGACTATGATGGCATCCTGGCTGAGGTGGCCGCCGCGGTGCCCGGCGTGCGGCTGTTCTCGCGCGGGGCGCTGATGGAGGCCTGGGCGGAGGCCGGGGTGCCGCCCTCGGCGCTGATCTCCCCCGATGGGCTGCACCACAACGACCGTGGCTACGCCTGCCTCGCCGAGGCGCTGGCGGAGGCGCTGCTCGCGGGCCTGCCCGAGCGCGCACTGGCCGCGCGATAGGGCACTTTCCGCAGGACCGGCATCAGGTCGGTCGCCCGCCGCAGGGTACGACAATCCCCGACAAATCATTTCATTGCGCCGCGTGCATATCGCTCTTGCGGAATGAATGCTGGAATCGCTTACGTGAGCAGAGCAGAATGAATTGGAATTCTCGTGATTGCCCGCTCCGCGTTCGCGGTTCCGTGAGGAGGCGATGATGCTCAAGGGCCTGACGGCCAGGGCGATGGGGGCGCTTCCGCTGCACGCGGTGCGGGCGGATGGGCTCGCCTCGTTCCTGGGCGGGCTGCCGGCCGATGCCGCGGCGTTCCTTCGGGCCACGGGCTTCACGGCGCGGCAGGGGGAGATTGCGCTTCTTCCGGGCGCGGAAGGGTTGGCCGGCGCCGCGGTGGGGCTCGGGCAGGAGACCAGCCCGTGGGCCTTCGGTGGGCTGGCGCATGCCCTGCCGTCCGGATCCGCCTGGCGGCTCGGGCCCGGGCCGCATGACCCCGCGCTCGCGACGCTCGGCTGGGCGCTCGGTGCCTACCGACCGTCCCGCCACAAGCCGGCGGGACCGCCGCCGGCGGTGCTCGAAGTGCCTGAGCAGGCCGCGGAGGCCGTGATGGCCGCCGAGGCGATCTGCGCGGCGCGCGACCTGATCAATGCGCCCGCGGCCGACCTGGGCCCCGGGGAACTGGCCGTCGCGGTCGCCTCGCTCGCCTCCCGCCACGGCGGCACCTGCGAGATCGTGAGCGGCGAGGCGCTGGACCAGGGCTTCCCGGCGGTCGCCGCCGTCGGGGCCGGCAGCCCGCGCGCCCCGCGCGTGGCGGTGCTGCGGTGGACCGGGGCCGAGGACGGGCCGCTGGTCGCGCTCTGCGGCAAAGGGGTCTGCTTCGACACCGGCGGCCTCGACCTCAAGGCCGCGTCGGGCATGTTGCGGATGAAGAAGGACATGGGCGGCGCCGCGGTGGTGCTGGCGGCGGCCGAGATGGTGATGCGCAGCGCGCTGCCCGTCCGCCTGCTGGTGCTGGTCGGCGCGGTGGAGAACGCCGTCTCCGGCACCGCCATGCGCCCGATGGACGTGCTGCGGACGCGCCGCGGCCTGAAGGTCGAGGTGAACAACACCGACGCCGAGGGCCGTCTCGTGCTGGCCGACCTGCTTGCCTTCGCCGCCGAGCAGGAGCCGGACATGCTGATCGACTGCGCGACCCTGACAGGCGCGGCGCGCGTGGCGCTCGGACCCGACCTGCCGGCGCTGTTCAGCAACGACGATGCCCTGGCCGGGCGGCTGCTGGCCGCCGGCGCGGCGGTCGACGACCCCATGTGGCGCATGCCGCTGCATGACGGCTACGAGTCCTGGCTCGACACGCCCTTCGCGGACCTGTCGAACGTGTCGGCCAAGCCGATGGCGGGCGCCGTGGTCGCGGCGCTGTTCCTGCGCCGCTTCGTGCCGCCCCGGCTGCCCTGGGCGCATCTCGATCTCTATGCGTGGAACGACCAGACCCGGCCCGGTCGTCCCGAAGGCGGCGAGGCGCATGGCGCCCGCGCGCTGCACGCCATGATTGCCCGCGCCTCTGCCGAGGCCGGCCCGTCGCCCTGACCCGGTTTTCCGACCCCGTCCCGGAGGGACGGCCACCCGAGGCGGGACCACCGCCCAGCGATTGAGAAGAAGGACAAAGCGCCATGACCAGCCAAGGTAATCCCGACCAGCAGATCGGCATCCTGCGCGAGACGATCGTCGCTCTCGTGCGCAGCGACGGCCCCGACCTGTCCGCGCGGCAACTCGCCGTGCTGCTCAGCGTCTACCTGAGCGAAGGGCCGCACACGGTGCGCGGGCTGGCCGCCGACCTCAATGTCTCGAAGCCCGCGATCACGCGCGCGCTGGACCGGCTCGGGGAACTCGACCTCGCGCGCCGCAAGGTGGACCCGGCCGATCGCCGCAGTGTGCTGGTGCAGCGCACCCCCCGCGGCAGCACCTTCCTGCAGGACCTGCAGAAGGTGATGCAGGAAGCGACGAAGAACGCCGCCGAGGTTCGCCTGCTGCCGGCGCAGGCGAACGGGGAGCCGGCGCTCCGCGCCGTGTGACCGTCCGCCGGGGCGTGCCCGGCGGTCGCGCGCGCGCGTCTCGACCACGAAGGTCGTGGGATGGGAACTTCCCCCGATTCGGCTCCCCACGACGTTGCCGTGTACCGCAGCGGGGACGCCAAGCCCTCACTTCGTTGGCGCCTGGCGCAGGACATCCAGGGTCCGGCGCCAGGTGCCAGCGAAGGTTGGGGGGCGAGTCCCCCCCCCCCGCGCTTCTCTCCGCGGCCCGACACCGAGGCCGGCCGGCATCAGTACCCGGCCGAGAAATCCACCAGGTTGATCAGCGGACGCCCGTCCCGCGCGCGGTGGATGTTCTCCACCACCTGCGGCGCCGCGCTGGACGGGATCGTGATGCTGGCCGCGTGCGGCGTCAGGATCACCTTCGGATGGCTCCAGAAGGGGCTTTCCGGCGGCAGCGGCTCGGGCTCGAAGACATCGAGGGCGGCGCCGGCCAGGTGGCCGGCATCGAGCGCCGCCAGCACGTCCGCCGCCACCTGGTGGCCGCCGCGCGCCGCGTTCAGCAGGTAGCCGCCGGGCTTCATGGCGGCCAGCAGGCGCGCGTCGATCACGCCGCGCGTTCCGGGCGTCAGCGGCAGCAGGCAGACAAGCATGTCCGCCTTCGCGGCCATGGCCATCAGGCCGTCCGCGCCGTGGAAGGTCTCGACGCCCGGCACGGATTTGGGCCGCCGGGACCAGCCCATGACAGGAAAGCCGAGCGCCAGCAGCGCCCGCGCTGCGTCGCTGCCCAACTCGCCGAGGCCCATGATGCCGATGCGCCGCGCCGAGGTCTCGGGCGCCGGCAATTCGTGCCAGATCTTCCGCGCCTGCTGGTCCCGGTATTCCAGGTCCTGGCGGTGGAAGCGCAGCACGTTCAGCAGCACCCATTCCGTCATGCCCTGGGTCAGGCGCTCATCGACCAGGCGCGCGACCGGCACGCCGGGCGGCGGCCCGGGCGGGCGGAACAGGTGGTCCACCCCCGCGCCCATGGACACGATGACGCGGAGGTTCGGATACCGGCGCAACTCCATCATGTCGTGCGCGGTCCAGACCACCGCGGCCTCGATGTCGGCGGGCGCGCCGGCCTCGGGGAACAGGCGGATCTCGAGCGACGGATCGACGGCCAGCAGCGCCGCCTTCCAGTCCTGCATCGTGTGTGCCTTGGTCGAGAGCAGCACGGCCATCATTCGGTGTCCTTCGGATCGGTGCCGAGGGCCTCGTCGATCGCGGTGACGAAGCCGCGCCAGGAATCGCGCTGCGTCGCCGCGCGTTCCGTGCCGTCCGGCAGTTTGGCATAGAGGCTGAGCACGCCCTTCGCCCAGAGCGCGTCGAAATGGGCGGGCGACTGCAGCGCGAAGGCCGCGCTGCGGTCGAAGACGCCGTCCTTCACCTTCGGCATCACCTTGGCGATCCACCACCAGCAGCCGATGCCGAGCACGATGGTGCCGGCCCAGGCGCCGCCTTCGCGGACGCCGAGCGCGACAAGCGGCGCGCCGCCCCATTTCAGCGCGACGAAGGAGGTGGCGAGCACGATCGCGGCCGGCCAGACGTTCTCCCACGACCGGTAGACCGGCGACCCGGGCGAGTTCATGCGGCGGATGTTGATGCCGAGCCTGACATGCTCCGCATCCATCAGCGCCTTCAGCCGTTCGAGTTCCGTCACGCCGTCCCTGCCGCCGGGGCGCCCCGCGCCCGCATCACACCCGCATGCCCGCCACGGCTTCCGTCCTGAGGTCGAAGGCCGCGGCCATCAGCGCGCGGGTGTAGGCTTCCCGCGGCGCGCCGACAACCTGGGCGGCCTCGCCCTCCTCGACCACCTTGCCGTCCTTCAGCACGATGATCCGGTGCGCCATGGCGCGCACCACCCTGAGGTCGTGCGAGATGAACAGGTAGGCCAGCCGGTGCTTCGCCTGCAGTGCGCGCAGCAGGTCCACCACCTGCGCCTGCACGCTGACATCGAGCGCCGAGGTCGGCTCGTCCAGCACGAGGAAGCGCGGCTTCAGCACAAGGGCGCGCGCGATGGCGATGCGCTGGCGCTGGCCGCCGCTGAATTCGTGCGGGTAGCGTTCCGCCATGGCGGGCTCGAGGCCGACTTCCTCGAGCGCGGTCGCGACGGCGCGCGAGCGGGCATCGCGCGTCAGGCCGGGCTCATGGACGGCGAGGCCCTCGCCCACGATCTCGGCCACGCTCATCCGCGGCGACAGAGCGCCGAAGGGGTCCTGGAAGACGATCTGCATGCGCCGCCGCAGGGGGCGGAGCGCGCCGCGCTGAAGGCCCTCGATCGCGGTGCCCTCGAAGCGGATGGCGCCCTCGCTCTGCTCCAGCCGCAGCAGCGCGAGCCCGAGCGTGGTCTTCCCCGAGCCCGATTCACCCACCAGGCCCACCGTCTCCCCCTCACGCACGCGGAGGCTGACGCCGTCCACCGCGCGCACATGGGCGACCACGCGGCGCATGAGGCCGCGGCGGATCGGGAACAGTACCTTCACCGCCTCGCCGCGCATCACCTCGGCGGCCTGGTCGGCGACGGGGTCGGGGGCGCCGCGCGGCTCGGTCGCCAGCAGCATGCGCGTGTAGTCGTGCTGCGGGTTCGCGAAGACCTCCTCGACCCGGCCCTGCTCGACCGCCTGCCCGTCCTTCATCACCACCACGCGGTCGGCGTGCTTCTTCACGATGCCGAGGTCGTGCGTGATGAGCAGCAGCGCCATGCCGGTCTCGCGCTTCAGCGTCTGCAGCAGTTCCAGGATCTGCGCCTGGATGGTGACGTCGAGCGCGGTGGTCGGCTCGTCGGCGATCAGCAGCTTCGGGTCGTTCGCCAGCGCCGCGGCGATCATCACGCGCTGGCGCTGCCCGCCCGAGAGCTGGTGCGGATAGGCGCCGAGCCGCGCATCCGCATCGGGGAAGCCGGCGCGGTGCAGCAGCTCCACGATCCGCGTCCGAAGGGCATCGCCGGCCAGCGGCCGGTGCAGCGTGATCGCCTCCCCCACCTGGCGCTCGACCGTGTGCAGCGGGTTCAGCGAGGTCATGGGTTCCTGGAACACCATGCCGGCGACGCCGCCACGCAGGCGCAGCAGCTCGGCCTCGGGCGCGGCCAGCACCTCGGTGCCGTCGAGCGCGATCCGGCCCTCGGGGTTGCTCCCCGCGCCCGGCAGCAGCCGAAGACAGGACAGCGCCGTGACCGACTTGCCCGAGCCCGATTCGCCCACCAGCGCGACCGTCTCCCCGCGCTCGACGGCGAAGGAGACGCCCTCCACCACGCGCTTGCCGCGGAAGGCGACGGCCAGGTTCTCGACCGTGAGCAGGGCCATCAGCCTGCACCCCCCGGCAGCTTGCGCGGGTCGAAGGCGTCGCGCACCGCCTCCCCCACGAAGATCAGCAGCGTCAGCATGCCGCCCAGCACCACGAAGCCGGTCATGGCGAGCCAGGGCGCGTTCAGGTTGTTCTTGCCCTGGTTGACCAGCTCCCCCAGCGAGGGCGAGCCGGGCGGAAGCCCGAAGCCCAGGAAGTCGAGGCTCGCCAGCACGGTCACGGAGCCGGACAGGATGAAGGGCAGGAAGGTCAGCGTCGCCACCATCGCATTGGGCAGGATGTGGCGGAACATGACCACGCTGTCGGAGACGCCGAGCGCCTTGGCCGCCCGCACGTAGTCGAAGTTGCGCCCGCGCAGGAACTCCGCGCGCACCACGCCGGTCAGCCCCATCCAGGAGAACAGCAGCAGGAAGACCAGCAGCACCCAGAAGCTCGGCTCGATCACGGAGGCCAGGATGATGAGCAGATAGAGCTGCGGCATGCCCGACCAGATCTCGATGAAGCGCTGGAACAGCAGGTCCGTGAGCCCGCCATAGAAGCCCTGCACCGCGCCCGCCGCGATGCCGACGACGGAACTGACGATCGTGAGCGTGAAGCCGAACAGCACCGAGATGCGGAAGCCGTAGATCACGCGCGCCAGCACGTCCCGCGCCTGGTCGTCGGTGCCGAGCCAGTTCTGCGCCGAGGGCGGCGCCGGCGCCGGCTGCGGCAGGTCCCGCACCACGGAACGGTAGGAATAGGGCACCAGCGGCCAGACCATCCAGCCGCCCTTGGCCGCGAACTCGTCCCGGAAGCCGCGGTCGTGCCAGTCGGCCAGCGTCGGCAGGCCATCCGGGATCACGTCGCTCTCGGCGTAGTCGACCAGCACCGGCACGTACCAGCGGCCATCCACCTTCGCGACCAGCGGGCGGTCATTGGCGATGAACTCCGCGAACAGGGTCACGAAGAACAGCACCGCGAAGATCGCCAGCGACCAGGTGCCGCGCCGGTTCGCGCGGAAATTGGCGAGGCGACGGCGGGTGAGGGGGGTGAGCGTCATGGCGTGGGCGTGCGGATGCAAGGGGGCGCTGCCCCCCTGCACCCCCCGCCAGAGGCCGAAAGGCCTCTGGACACCATGAATTGGCCGGCGGGAGGGAGGGGCCGGGCGCGTGTTCCCCGCCCGGCGGTTCCGTGGTGCCCCTCCCTCCCGCCGGCCAAGTATCGGGTTCCAAGGGCCCTTAGGCCCTTGGCGGGTGGGTGCGGGAGGGCGGAGCCCTCCTGCGGCGCGCGCCACGCCAGGACCGCCCCCACCCTCACCGCCGCGCCTCGAAGTCGATGCGCGGGTCGACCAGCGTGTAGGTGAAGTCCCCCACGATCTGCATGACCAGGCCGAGCAGCGTGAAGATGTAGAGTGTTGCGAACATCACCGGGTAGTCGCGCCGGATGGCGCTTTCGAAGCCGAGCAGCCCGAGCCCGTCGAGCGAGAAGATGATTTCGGTCAGCAGCGCCCCGGTGAACAGGATGCCGATGAAGGCGGCCGGGAAGCCCGCGATGATCAGCAGCATCGCGTTGCGGAAGATGTGCCCGTAGAGCACGCGGCGTTCGCTGTTGCCCTTGGCGCGGGCCGTGACGGTGTACTGCTTGCCAATCTCGTCCAGGAAGGCGTTCTTGGTCAGCATCGTCAGGCCCGCGAAGCCGCCGATCACCAGCGTCAGCGTGGGCAGCGCCATGTGCCAGGCGTAGTCGATCGCGCGTTCCCAGAATGGCCAGTCCGCGGCGCCCGGGCTCGCCAGGCCGCGCAGCGGGAACCACTGGAAGAACGAACCGCCGGCGAACAGCACGACCAGCAGGATGGCGAACAGGAAGCCCGGCACCGCGTAGCCCACCAGCACGACGCCCGATGTCGCGACATCGAAGCGTGACCCGTCGCGCACCGCCTTGCGGATGCCGAGCGGGATCGAGACGAGGTAGATGATCAGCGTGGACCAGAGGCCGAGGCTGATCGAGACCGGCATCTTCTCGAGGATGAGGTCGACCACCGGCTTGTCCCGGAACAGCGACCGGCCGAAGTCGAAGGTGAGGTAGCCGGCCAGCATCTCCCTGAAGCGAGTGGTGGCGGGCTTGTCGAAGCCGAAGGCGCGCTCGATCTCGGCGACGATGGCGGGGTCGAGGCCGCGCGCGCCGCGATACGTGCCGACCGGGCCCTCGCCGCCGCCGCCGCCCCGCTGATCGAGGTTCGCGGGCGCACGGACCTCGCCGCCGCCCTCCCCGGTCAGGCGGCCGAGCGTGGCGCCTTCGCCGCGCAACTCGGCCAGCATCTGCTCGACGGGCCCGCCGGGTGCGAACTGCACGACCGCGAAGTTGATCAGGATGATGCCGAACAGCGTCGGCACCACCAGCAGCAGGCGGCGGAGGAGATAGGCGCCCATCTCAGGCCCGCAGCGGCGGCGGCAGGGCCATCACAGGCTGCGCCGGGCTTCGGCGAGCGCGGCCTCGCGCGCCGGGTCGATCCACCAGGCGGAGGGGAAGGACAGGCCGTAGCGCGGGTTGCGCTCGGGGCGGCCGAACTTGTCCCAGAAGGCGACGCGGAAGGTGCGGCTGTGCCATTGCGGGACGACGAAGTTGTGGTGCAGCAGCACGCGGTCGAGCGCCCGCGTGCGCGCCACCAACTCATCATAGCCCGGCGCGCCGATCACGAGCTCGACCAGCTCGTCGATCGCCGGGTCGGAGATGCCGGCCGTGTTGCGGCTGCCGTTCTCGCGCGCCTTGGCGCTGCTCCAGTAGTCGCGCTGCTCGTTGCCGGGGGAGAAGCCCTGGCCGAACACCTCGACCGTCATGTCGAAGTCGAATGCGTCGATGCGCACCTGGTACTGCGCGGGATCGACCGTGCGCACGCGGGCCGATACGCCAAGGCGCTCGAGCCACTGCACGTAGGGCAGCGCCACGCGCTCGAAGGTCGGGCCCTGCAGCAGGATCTCGAGCTCGAAGGGCTGGCCCTGCGCGTTGACCAGGCGACGGTCGCGCACGCGCCAGCCGGCGTCCTGCAGCAGGCCGAGGGCGCGGCGCAGCCCCGCGCGGTTGTTGCCCGAGCCGTCGGTGACGGGCAGCGCGTATTCCTCGGTGAAGACGGCGTCGGGAATGCGGCCGCGGAAGCCTTCCAGGATCTGCTTCTCGCGCCCCTCGGGCAGGCCGCGCGCGGCGAAGTCGGAATTCGAGAAGTAGGATCTCGTGCGCGCATAGGCGCCGTAGAACAGGTTGGCGTTCATCCACTCGAAGTCGAAGACCTCGATCAGCGCGCGCCGCACGCGGGCATCCTGGAACTGCGGCCGGCGCAGGTTCATCGCGAAGCACTGCATCCCGGTCGGGATCTCGTGCGGCACCTCCTCCCGCTTCACGAGGTTGCGGCGGGCGGCGGGGAAGTCGTAGCCGGTCGCCCAGTCGCGCGCGACGTTCTCCTGGCGGAAGTCGATCTGCCCGGCCTTGAAGGCCTCGAAGGCCACGGTCGTGTCGCGGAAGTACTCGTAGCGGATGGTGTCGAAGTTGTTCAGGCCGCGGCGGACGTTGAGGTCGCGCGCCCAGTAGTCCTCGACGCGGCGGTAGACGACGCTGCGGTTGGCCTCGAAGCGCTCGAGCCGGTAGGGGCCCGAGCCGAGCGGCACGTCGAGCGAGGGCCGCGCGAAGTCGCGCCCCTCCCACCAGTGCTTCGGCATCACCGGCAGGTCGCCCAGGATCTGCGCGAGTTCCCGGTTCTCGGCGTTGCGGAAGCGGAAGGTGACGCGGCGCGGCCCCGCGGCCACCACCTCGGTCACGTCGGCCCAATAGGCGCGGAAGAAGGGCCTGCCATGGGTGCGCAGCGCGTTGAAGGAAAAGACCGCGTCCTCGGCCGTCACGGGCCGGCCGTCGTGCCAGCGGGCGTCCGCGCGCAACTCGAACGACACGCCGAGGCGATCGGCGGGGAGTTCCACCGTCTCGGCCAGGTGGCCGTATTCGGCCGTCGCCTCGTCCGGGTTGCCGGCCATCAGCGTGTCGTAGATCAGGCCGATCCCGGCATCCGGCGTGCCGCGCAGGATGTAGGGGTTGAAGCTGTCGAAGGCGCCGAGGCGGCCCAGCACCACCTCGCCGCCCTTGCGCGCCGCCGGGTTGGCCCAGGGCCAGTGCGGGAAGTCCCGCGGCAGGGCTGGCTCCGCCAGCAGGGAGAGCGCGTGGGTCCGCACCACCTCGCCCGGCCTGTCGCCCCCGGCGGGGACGACCGCGCGCGCGCCGCGCGGCAGGGCGGGAAGGGCGGCCAGGGCGCCGAGCGCCAGGAGGTCACGTCGCTGCATGGAATGCAGGATGGGGGCTGGACCCCTGCGGGGCAACGTCCCTGCGCTTACCGATCGGTGAGGAGGGACACGGCCTCGGCCAGCAGGGCGGGATCCCCCACGGCCAGGACGCGGCCGTCGGAGGCGGCGGTGAGCGGCTCCCCGCGCCAATCCGTCACGCGGCCGCCGGCGCCTTCGACCACCGGCACCAGCGCCGCCCAGTCCCAGATCTTCATCGTGCTTTCGGCGACGACATCGACCAGGCCGAGCGCCAGCAGCCCGTAGGAATAGCAGTCGCCGCCCCAGGTCACGCGCCGCGCGGCGCCGCGCAGGCGCTCGAAGCCCGGCCTGTCCGGCGCCAGGAACATGTCGGGGCTGGTGCAGGAGAGTTCTGCGTCGCCGACGCGGGCGCAGGGCCGGCAGGCGGCGGTCCCGCCGAGCGGCGCGCGGAAGCGCGTGGCCCGGCCCGCGACGCCGACCCAGCGTTCCCCGGTCACCGGCTGGTCGATGATGCCGAGCACCGGCACCCCCCTGTGCAGCAGCCCCACCAGGCAGCCGAACAGCGGCCGGCCGGTGATGAAGGCGCGGGTGCCGTCGATCGGGTCCAGCACCCAGACCCATTCGGCGTCGGGCCGATCCGCGCCGTGTTCCTCGCCGATCACGCCGTGGCCGGGGAAGCGGGCGGCGATGAGCGCGCGAATCGCTTCCTCCGCCTCCCGGTCGGCCCGCGTGACGGGGCTGGCGTCGCCCTTGGCCTCGACCAGCAGGGTGGAGCGAAACAGCGGGCGGATCGCCGCGCCGGCGGCATCGGCGAAGACCTCGGCCGCGGCGATGATGTCGTCGGGAACCATGTCTTGCCCCTTCCGTCCGCCATTCCCTGCGGTTCGAGGCCCTGCCTCGATCCGGGAGCGCAACGCGCGACCGCGCCCAACCCGTCAGTCGTGCCCGGAGCAACCGAGCGCGGCGCGCAAGCCAAGCCGCCGGATGGCGGCGCCCGGCGCCTGAGGGCGAAAAAACTTACGGCGCCGGCGCAGCCGGGGAGATCGAACGCAGGTAGGCGATCAGGTCCGCCCGCTGCTGCGTGTTCGCGAGCCCGCCATAGGTCATGCGGTTCCCCGGCGCGTAGGCGCGCGGGTTGTGCAGCCAGGCGTTCAGTTCCTCGTAGGTCCAGGGCTTGTCCGCCATGCCGCGGAGCGCGGCGGAGTAGTTGAAGCCCTCGATATGCGCGTGCTTGGCGCCGACGATGCCGTAGAGGTTCGGCCCGACGCCCTGGCGGCCGCCCTCGTTGAAGGAATGGCAGGACGCGCACTGGCGCTGCGCCACCTGGCGGCCGTTGTCGACATTGGCACTGGCGAGCAGCGGCACGATCGGGTCGAGCGCCGGGGCCGCGGCCGGGGCGGTGGCCTGCTGGGTGGCTTCCTCGCCGCCGATGCGGATGGCGGCGTCGTGCGGGAACTTCGGCTTCACGAGCAGGCTGCCCACGAACCCCGCCAGGCCGAGCGTGATGCCCGCGGTCAGCACCGCCGCGACGATCTTGTTGCCTTCCAGACTGTGCATTGCGCCTCGAACCCTCGTGCCGGCGCCGGCCGCGCGTTTGCGCGGCGGCTTCGCCTTGCCTAAAACGCGGCGGACCATAGTGCCCGCCCCCGCGCCAGACAACCCGCGTTACCCGCGCCAGACCGGACCCGCAGCCTTGCGCCCCATCGTCGTCATTCCTGCCCGCATGGCGGCGACCCGCCTGCCCGGCAAGCCGCTGGCCGACATCCACGGCCGCCCCATGATCGCCCATGTGCTGGACCGGGCGCGGGAGGCCGGGATCGGCCCCGTCGCCGTCGCGGCCGGGGAGCCCGAGATCGTTGCCGCCGCGCGCGGCGCCGGCGCCGAGGCCGTGCTGGTGGCCGACGACGTGCCCTCGGGCACCGACCGGGTGCAGCGCGCGCTGGCGGTGCTGGACCCGGGCGGGCACCACGACGTGGTCGTGAACCTGCAGGGCGACTTCCCGACCATCGCGCCCGAGACGCTGCGCGCTGTGCTGGCGCCGCTGGAGGACCCCGCGGTCGACATCGGCACGCTGGTCTGCCCGATCGCCGACGAGGCGGAGGCGAACACCCCATCCTTCGTCAAATGCGCCTGCGCCTTCGAGGGCGAGGCCCGGGTCGCCCCGGCGCTCTATTTCTCGCGCCTGCCGATCCCCTGGGGGGATGGGCTGCGCTGGCACCATATCGGCGTCTATGCCTACCGGCGCGCGGCGCTCGACCGCTTCGTGGCGCTGCCGGCGAGCCCGCTGGAACTGCGCGAGAAGCTCGAACAGCTGCGCGCGCTGGAGGCGGGCATGCGCATCGCCGCGGCGCGGGTCGAGCATGGGCCCTTCGGCGTCGATACGCCGGAGGACCTCGATCGCGCCCGCACGCTGCTCGCGCGCTGAATCCCGCGCGCCGCCCGCACGCTGAATCCCACGCGCTGTCCGCACGCTGAACGGAACATCCATGCCGACCAACACCATCGCCTTCCAGGGCCTGCCCGGCGCCTATTCGGACCTGTCCTGCCGGAGCGCCTATCCCGGCTGGAAAACCCTGCCCTGCCCGTCCTTCGAGGCGGCGATGGAGGCGCTGCATCAGGGCCGCGCCGACCTCGCGATGCTGCCCTGCGAGAATTCCGTCGCGGGGCGCGTGCCCGACATCCATCGTCTGCTGCCGGGCTCCGGCCTCAACGTGGTGGGGGAGCATTTCCAGCGCGTCGAGCATTGCCTGCTGGCGCCCAAGGGGGCGAGTCTGGCCACGCTCAGGCGCGCGCACAGCCACCCGATGGCGCTCGGCCAGGTGCTGAACCTGATGCGCGACATGGCGCTGCAGCCGGTGATCGAGGCCGACACCGCGGGCGCCGCCGCCATCATCGCCGAACGCGGCGGCATCGAGGACGCGGCGATCGCGAGCGAACTGGCGGCCGAGATCTACGGGCTCGAGATCCTGAAGCGCAACGTCGAGGACGAGCACGACAACACGACGCGGTTCTACGTGATGGCGCGCGAACGCCGCGACCCGCCGCCCGGCGCGCCCGACACCGTCACCACCTTCGTCTTCCGCGTCCGGTCCATCCCGGCCGCGCTCTACAAGGCGCTGGGCGGCTTCGCGACGAACGGCGTCAACATGACGAAGCTCGAATCCTACATGGTGGGCGGGCGCTTCGCCGCGGCACAGTTCCTCTGCGACGTGGACGGCCACCCGGACAGCCCGGCGCTGCGGCGCGCCTTCGAGGAGCTGGAATTCTTCTCGCGCGAGTTCCGCATCCTCGGCGCCTATCCGGCGCATCCCTACCGGCTGGAGCAGGCGGCGGCGGGGGATTGACCCCGCGCCCCCTCAGAACCGCCGCAACGGCACCCGCCACGCCAGCACAGCCCCCACTGCCGTCAGCACCGCCGCCGTCGCGAACAGCCCGCGGAACGCCTCCGCCAGTTCGCTGCGCAGCGCCGCCGCCGCCTCCGGCCCGAGCGCCGCCAGATACCCCGGCCCCTCCGTCACCAGCCGCTGGAACGCGGCGCCGGAGCCCGTCGCACTCACCGCCATGAACACCACCGCCGCCACCACCGCCGTGCCCGTCGCCGCGCCGATGTTGCGCGAGAACGCCACGCCCGCCGAGGCCGCGCCCAGCCTCTCCCGCCCCGCCGCTGCCTGCGCCGTTACCTGCACCACCGGATAGGACGTGCCCGAGCAGAACGCCGCCGCCGCCAGCAGCGGCAGGAATCCCGCCAGCGGCAGGTCGGCCGCCACCAGCGCCAGCGCTGCCCACAGCACCACGCCGACGGGCAGGAACGCCGTCGGCCAGCGCATCGCATGCCCGGTCCGCGCCACCATCCGCCCCGAGAAGAAGGCGCCGGACGCACCGCCGAGCGACATCGCCACCAGCATCAGCCCGGACGGCCCCGGCGCGATGCCGCGCACCGTCTGCAGCCACACCGGCAGGAGCGCGATCATCCCGACCTGCGCCCCCACCACGCAGGCCGAGAGCAGGTAGGCACGCCAGATCGAGGGCTCCGCGAACAGCGAGAGCGGCAGCAGCGGGTCGCGCGCCGCGCGTTCCACCCGCAGCAGCAGCAGCACGGCGCCCACCGAGACGACCGCCAGCACCACCACCGCCGGCAGCAAGGCCGGATCGAGCCGTCGCGCGCGGTCCAGCGCCACCAGCGCGCAGCCCACCGCCAGCACGAACAGCCCGAGCCCCGCCCAGTCGAAGCGCAGCCGCGCCTCGCGCCGCACCGGCGGCACCGCGGCCAGCCGCCGGGCCAGCACCGCGCAGGCCACCGCCACCGGCAGCAGCACCAGGAACACCGACCGCCAGCCGAAGAACTGCGTGGCATAGCCGCCGATCACCGGCCCGCAGGCGGAGGCGAAGGCGAAGGATCCCGCGATCCAGGCCTGGTAGCGCCCGCGTTCGCGCGGCGGCAGCGCCTCCCCGATCAGCGCCTGCGCCAGCGTGAGCAGCGCGCCGCCGCCGAAGCCCTGCACGATGCGCGCCCCGATCAGCGCCGGCAGGCTCGGCGCCAGCGCACAGCCCAGGCAGCCGGCCGCGAAGACCGCCAGCGCCACGAACAGCAGCCGCTTGCGCCCGAACACATCCCCCAGCTGGCCGAAGACCGGCGCCGCGCAGGTGGCCGCCACGAGGTAGGCCACAAGGATCCAGGATACCCGCTCGATCCCGCCCATCTCGGCCGCGATGGCCGGCAGCGCCGTCGCGACGATGGTCTGGTCGACCGCCGACAGGAAGATGGTCAGCGCGATGCCCGGGAAGGCCCGGACGAAGCGCGCGCGCGTATCCTCGATCATGGCCGGTCGCAGGTTCCGAGGGCCTTTCGGCCCTCGGCGGAGGGGGGGCGGGAGAGGCGGTGCCTCCCCTGCCTCAGATCACCCCGGATCGCCCCATCTCCAGGAACTTCTCCCGCCGCCGCGCGCGCAGCGTCGCGCCGTCCAGTTCCACCAGCGGCTCCAGCAACTCCGAGATCCGGTTGCCGAGCGCCGCGATGGTGCCGTGCGCGTCGCGATGCGCCCCGCCCAGCGGCTCGGGCAGCACGGCGTCCACCAGGTTCAGCTTGTGCAGGTCCTCGGCGGTCAGCTTCAGGGCCTCGGCCGCCGTCGCCGCCTGAGCCTGGTCGCGCCAGAGGATGGAGGCGCAGCCCTCGGGGCTGATCACGGAATAGATCGCGTGTTCCAGCATCACGATCCGGTCGGCGGCCGCGAGCGCGATGGCGCCGCCCGAGCCGCCTTCGCCGATGATGGTCGCGATGAAGGGGACGGGCGCGTCGAGCCCCGCCTCGATCGACCGCGCGATGGCTTCCGCCTGGCCGCGCGCCTCGGCGTCGATGCCCGGGAAGGCGCCGGCGGTGTCGACGAAGGACAGGATCGGCAGGCCGAAGCGGCCGGCGAGTTCCATCAGGCGGCGCGCCTTGCGGTAGCCCTCCGGCCGCGCCATGCCGAAATTGTGCTTCACGCGGCTTTCGGTGTCGTGGCCGCGCTCGGTGCCCAGCACCATCACCGCGCGGCCGCGGAAGCGACCCATGCCGCCCACCACCGCCAGGTCATCGGCGAAGGCACGGTCGCCGGCCAGCGGCGTGAAGTCCTCGACCAGGGTGTGGATGTAGTCCGAGGCGTGCGGCCGGTCCGGATGGCGCGCGACCTGCGCCTTCTGCCAGGGCGTCAGCTTGGCGTAGGTGGATTTCAGCAGGGTCTGCGCCTTGTCGCGCAGCCGGCCGACTTCCTCGGCCACGTCGATGCCGCCCGCGTCGGTGGTCCGACGCAGTTCCTCGATCTTGCCTTCCAGCTCGGCGATCGGTTTCTCGAAATCCAGGAAGTGGCGCATGGGGCCGGGGGGTTAGCCGAAATCCGGGCCGCGCGCGACCCCCCCGGTGGCCAGCGGGTGGTGCGCCTCCACCAGCGCCTTCAGCCGGGCCTCCAGGACCTTCGTGTAGATCTGGGTCGTGGCGATGTCCGCATGGCCCAGCAGCACCTGCAGGCTCCGCAGATCCGCGCCCCGCGCCAGCAGGTGGGACGCGAAGGAATGCCGCAGCACGTGCGGGCTGACCCGCGCGGGGTCGAGGCCCGCGGCCAGCGCCGCCTCCTTCAGCAGCAGCGCCAGGGACTGCCGGGTCAGGTGCCCCGCCGCGGCGCGGGAGGGGAACAGCCAGCGCGCCGCCCGCGCGCCCTTGCCCTCGGCCGCCGCGTCGCGGGCCGCCAGCGCCAGCGCCCGGGCCCGGGCCGAGACCGGCACCAGCCGCTCCTTGCCCCCCTTGCCGCGCACGGCGATCAGCTCCTCCCCCGGCCTGAGCGCGCCGGCCGGCAGGGCCACGAGCTCGCTGGCGCGCAGCCCCGAGCAATACAGCAACTCGACCGCCGCCGCCGCCACCGCGCCGCGCTTGCCGGGCAGGCCGGCGGCGGCCGCGATCAGGCGCTCGACCTCCTCCTCGGTCAGCGCGCGCGGCAGGCTCGCGGGCAGTCGCGGGCTGTCGAGCAGCTCGGTCGGATCGTCGGGGCGGATGCCCTCGGCTGCCAGGAAGCGATGGAACTGGCGGATGGCGGAGAGCCGGCGCGCCTGGGTCCGCGCCGCGAATCCGGCCGCCGCGAGCCCTGCCAGCCAGTCCCGCAGCAGCCCCGCATCGGCGGCATGGGCGGCGACGCCCTGCGCGGCGGCGAAGGCCGCGAAATCGGAGAGGTCCGCGCCGTAGGCGGCCAGCGTGTTGCGCGCCGCGCCGCGCTCGGCGGCCAGCATCTCGAGGAAGGCCTCGACATGGCGGGAGGTCATGCGCGCGGCCCCGGCGGCCGTTTGAGAATGCGCCGTTCGGCGCATTCAGCAGCGCGGCACCGGCCCGCTCCCTGCATTCTCAAACGGCTTCTCAGCGGCCGCTCGAGAATCGCTCGTTGGAGAGGGTGCGCTCGACGGCCTGCGGCTGCACGGCAGGCGGGAAGGCGCCGATCGCAAGCAGGCCCAGGGCGACGACGCCGAGGACGACCAGAAGTATCGGCACGATCGGGCTGCGGCGCATGCTCGGCGGCGGCTCCCTCACCTAGCGTCCGATCTGTGCTAGCCTCCGGCACCGTGTCGCGCAACTCCGCCTTCGACCTTCCCGACGCAGAGGATCTGCACCCCCCAGAGGACGCTCCGCCCCTGGCGGCGGCGCGCAGCGTCGTGCTGGTCGGCATGCCGGGCGCGGGCAAGACCGCGATCGGCCGGCGCCTCGCCGCGCGCCTCGGACTGCCCTTTCGCGACGCCGACGCCGAGATCGAGCGCGCCGCCGGCATGCCGATCACCGAGATCTTCGCCCGCTACGGGGAGCCGCATTTCCGCGCCGGCGAGCGCCGCGTCATCACCCGCCTGCTGGCCGGCCTGCCGCTGGTGCTGGCCACCGGCGGCGGCGCTTTCGCCGACGGCGCGACGCGCGCGGCCATCAAGGCCTCGGGCGCGCAGACGCTCTGGTTGCGCTGTTCGCTGCCGACGCTGCTGCGCCGCGTCGCGGGGCGCGAACACCGGCCGATGTTCCTGAACGCCGACCCGGCCGAGGTGCTGACGCGCCTGATGGCCGCGCGCCACCCCTTCTATGCCGAGGCCGACGTGACCGTGTCCTGCAGCGACGAGAGCCTCGATGCGACGACCGGCAAGGTGCAGGACGCGCTGGATGCCGCCGTGCGGCCGGAACGCCTGGCCGTCGGCCTCGGCGAGCGGTCCTACGAGGTGCTGGTCGGCCCCGGGCTGCGCGCGCGCGCGGGCGGGCTGATCGCGCCGGTGCTGCCCGCGCGGCGCGTCGTGGTCGTGACCGATGCCGCGGTCGGGCCGCTGCACCTGCCGGCGCTGCGGGCGGGGCTGGAGGCGGCGGGGATCGCCGTGCTGGCCGAGATCGCCGTGCCGCCGGGGGAGGCGTCGAAGGATTTCGGCCGGCTGCAGGAGGTCCTTGAGGCCATGCTCTCCGCCGGCGTGGACCGGCGGACGGCGGTGGTGGCGCTGGGCGGCGGCGTGGTCGGCGACCTCGCGGGCTTCGCCGCGGCGGTGGCGCTGCGCGGCCTGCCCTTCGTGCAGGTGCCGACGACCCTGCTGGCGCAGGTCGATTCCAGCGTCGGCGGCAAGACGGGCGTGAACCTCCGCGCCGGCAAGAACCTGGCCGGCGCCTTCCACCAGCCGCGCATCGTGCTGGCGGATACCGACACGCTGGCGACGCTCCCCGCGCGGGAGTTGCGCGCCGGCTACGCGGAAGTCGCGAAGCACGGGCTGCTGCAAGGCGCGTTGTGGGACTGGTGCGAACGCCACGGCACCGCCGTCGTGGCCGGCGACACCGCCGCGCTGACCCATGCGGTGGTCGAATCCTGCCGCCTGAAGGCCGCCGTGGTCGCGGCCGATGAGCGGGAGGAAAGCGCCGAGGGCGGCCGCGCGCTGCTCAACCTCGGCCACACCTTCGGCCATGCGCTGGAGGCCGAGGCGCGCTTCGACGGATCGGTGCTGCATGGGGAGGCGATCGCGGTCGGGCTCGGTCTCGCCGCCGCCATGTCCGCCAGGCTCGGCCACTGCAGCCAGGAATGGCCGTCGCGCGTGATGGAACACCTGCGCGCCTGCGGCCTGCCCGCGCGCATCGCCGACCTGCCGCGGCGCTTCGCGGTCGATGCGCTGATGGGCCGCATGGCGAAGGACAAGAAGAACCGCGACGGGACGATGCGCTTCGTGCTGATGCGCGGCGCGGGGGATTGCTTCACGAGCAGCGACGTCCCCGCCGATGCGGTGGCCACGCTGCTGCGGGACGAAGGCGCTTCCTGATACCAAGCGCACGAAGTTCCGACTTTCGGCCCGAAGGGCCGGGGCCGCGGATGCGGCCCGCCGGTCGTCCGGCGAAGCCAAGGGCCGCGGATGCGGCCCGCCCGGCGTCTGAGGGGCACGAGGGTGAAACCTTCGTGCGTCAGGTATGTGGGGCGTCGTCGGGAAGGTGGGGGGAGGAGAACCTCCCCCGGTCCCCCTCCCTTCCTTGATACTTGGCGCCGCCTCGGGGGCGGCGGGCACCGGGGGATGGTTCCCAAAGAGCCTTCGGCCCTTGTCGGGGAGGGGCGGCGCCCCTCCCGTCGCGCCATCACCCCGGCGCCGGCCTGATCCCCGCGAACCACGCCCCGATCTCCGAGGACGTCGCGAAGGCCACCTCCTCATGCCGCGCGAGGTCCGCCATCACCGCCGCGAAGCTCTCCATGCGATGCGCCACGCCGATCACATGGGGGTGCAGCGCGATGGTCATGACGCGCGTGCGGTCGAAGCCGGTGCGCGCGTAGAAGGCCAAGCTGTCGCGGATGCGGTCCGCCAGCGCCGCCGAATCGTGATTCGCGACGACATAGACCGGCACGTCGTTCAGCTCGACCGTGTAGGGCAGGGAGACCATCGGCCCCGCCGCCGTCGTCATCCACACGGGCTCGTCGTCCAGCAGCCAGTCGTGCAGGTATTCGATGCCGTGCCGCTTCAGCACCTCGGGCGTGTCGGCCTTCTCCGACAGTCCCGGGCCGAGCCAGGCGCGCACCGGCTGGCCCGAGAATCCGCGCATGATGGAAAGGCTGTCCCGCACCCAGGCCTCGTCCTCCTCCACCGTCGCCAGCGCCTTCTGGTAGAGCCCGTGACCCACGAAGTCCCAATCGGCCTTCAGCATGGCTTCCGCGAGGCGCGGGTAGTGCGTGCAGATCTGGGCGTTGGACAGGTTCGAGGCCCGGATGCCGAGGCCCGCGCAGAGGTCGAGCAGCCGCTTCATGCCGACGCGCAGCCCGTATTCCACCCAGGTGAAGTTGGGCACGTCCGGCACCGCGCGGATGCCGTGCGGCGGCGGCAGGATGGCGCGCGGCATGGGCTGGTCGAAGGGCCAGTATTCCACGTTGACGGCGACGTTCACGATCACGCGCTTGCCGCGGAAGGGCGGCAGCGGCGCCTCGTCGCCCTCGAGGCGAAAGGGGATGCGCGGATTGGGCACGGTCATCGGGGCACCTCGTTGCGACCCGGCAGGGATGGCGCGAAACGCCGGGCCCGTCGAGGGGCCGGCCCGATCGGCCCTTGCGGCGGCATCGCCGTCGGCAGCAGCATCCTCCGCAACCGGGCCCGTCCCGTGCCCTGAAGGGGGAAACGCTGAACCGCATCCCGTTCCGCCGGCTTGTCCTGCCCGGCGCGCTCGCGCTGGCGTCGCTGCTGCTGCACCAGGTGCTGCCGGCGGACGGCACGCCGCGCCTGCTGGCCGGCGCGGCCTTCTGGTTCCTGCTCGCCTGGGCCGGCGTGCGCGCGGCGGCTCTGCTGCTCGCGAGGCATCCGAAACTGCTGAGCGACCTCGTCGGCACCGCGCTCTATGTCGCCGCCACGCTGGTGGTGATGCAGGTGGTCTTCGAACTGCCGGCCACGGGGCTGATCGCGACCTCCTCGGTCGTCATCGCGGTGCTCGGCTTCGCGCTGCGCAACATCTTCGGCGACATCTTCTCCGGCATCGCGCTCGGCATGGAATCGCCCTATGCGATCGGCGACTGGATCGAGGCGACCGAGGGCTGCGCCGGGCGCGTGACCGGCATCTCCTGGCGCTCGACGCGACTCGTGACGCGGGACGGCGTGACACTCGTGGTGCCGAACAGCCTGATCGCGGGCCACCGCATCGCGGTCTATGGATCGGGGGAGGGCGGGCGGTACCGCACGTCGCTGCCCGTCGCGCTCGATGCCGCCGTGCCGGCCGACCGCGCGCGGCGCATCCTGCTCGCCGCCGCGATGGAGGCCGGGCGCGACCAGCGCGGCTTCGCCCCCGACGTGCTGCTGGCCGACCTCGCGAACGGCGTCGCGACCTATGCGGTGCGGTTCCACGTGCCGGATTTCGGCGCCGAGAATCCCTGGCGCGACCAGGTGGCCGGCGCCGTGCAGCGCGCGCTGCTGCGCGCGGGCCTCGCCCCCGCGGCGCCGGGCCGGGAGGTGCGCCTGCAGCGCGCCGCGGCGGAGCGCGCCTCCGAGCCCCATCGCGCCCTGGTCGAGAGCCTGGACCTGCTGCGCCCCTTCACCGCGCCGGAACGCGCGGCGCTGGCCGCGGCGATGGCCCCGCGCGACCTCCGCGCCGGGGAGGTGGTCGTGCGCCAGGGGGACGAGGGCCAGTCCCTCTATGTCCTGGCCGAAGGCGTGCTCGAGGTGCGGATCGAGCGGCCCGACGGGGTCGAGGCGGTGGTGGACCGCCTCTATCCAGGTTCCGTCTTCGGGGAGATGTCGCTGCTGACCGGCCAGCCGCGCATGGCGACCGTCGCGGCCGCGACCGGGGCGGTGGTGCTGGAACTCGCCAAGGGGGAACTCGACCCGCTGCTGCAGGCCCGCCCGGTTCTTGCCGAGGGGCTGACCGCCATCATGGCCGAGCGCCAGGCACGCAACCTCGCCGGCCCGCGCATCTCCGACCAGCCGAGCCACGCCGCGCCGACGCGCGACGACATCCTGGCCCGCGTGAAGGCCTTCTTCGGGATCCGCTGAGCGAGCCCAGAGACCGTTTGAGAATGCGCCTTCGGGTGCATTCCGATGTCCGGCACCGGCCCGCACCCCGACCCGGCCAGCCGACGAAAGCATCCTGGATGGGTGGCAGGGTGGGTGTGCGGGCCGGTGCCGGCGCTCTCAAGCGGTCTCTCAGCCCGCCCAGACAAGCATCAGCAGCGGCACGGAAACCGCCACGACGATGACCTCGAGCGGCAGGCCCATCCGCCAGTAATCCCCGAAGCGGAAGCCGCCGGGGCCGAGGATCAGCGTGTTGTTCTGGTGCCCGATCGGCGTCAGGAAGGCGCAGGAGGAGCCGACCGCCACCGCCATCAGGAAGGCGTCCGGCGCGCCGCCCGCCTCGGCCGCGGTGCGCAGCGCGATCGGGCACATCACGGCGGCCGTCGCAGCGTTGTTCATGAAGTCCGACAGCGTCATCGTCACGACCAGCACGAGCCCGAGCGCGACCAGCACGCCGCCATTCCCCGCCAGGCCGAGCAGGCCGCGCGCCACGAGGTCGGCTGCCCCGGTCGTCGCCATGGCGTCCGCCACCGGGATCAGCGCGCCGAGCAGCACGATCACCGGCCAGTCCACCGCCGCATAGGCGCGCCGGACGGGCACCACGCGGAGCGCCATCGCCGCCAGCGCGCCGGCCACAAAGGCGATCGCGGCCGGCACCAGCCCCGTGGCCGCGGCGCCGACCGCGCCCGCCATGATCCCCGCCGCGACCACCGCGCGCCGCCGGTCGGGGATCACGAGCGGGCGCTCGGCCAGCGGCACGCAGCCGAAGACCGAGGCGAAATCCGCGATCGCCTCGGGCGTGCCCTGCATGAGCAGCACGTCGCCGGCGCGGACCCGCGTGCTGCGCAGCCGCGACATGGCGTGCCGGCCGGGCCGCGAGATAGCCAGCAGGTTGATCCCGAACCGCGTCCGCAACCTGAGCGCCTGCGCCGAACGCCCGACGATCTCGGCGTCCGGCAGCACGGCAAGCTCGACCAGCGCGACCTCATCCGAGCGCAGCGCCCGGGCGCCCGCCTTGTGCTTCGCCTCCTCCTTGCCCTTGCCCTTCGCCTCGTCGCCCTCCGGCTCGGGCGCGACCTCCTCCTCGAGCGTGAGGCCGAGGGAGGTGAGCGCGGTCGCCAGCGCCGAGGGCTCGGCCTCGATGACGAGGATGTCGCCGGCCTGGACGTGCCGCCACGGGCTTGGCGCCGGGATGCGCTGTTCGTTGCGGACCAGGCCGACCACCTGCGCCTCGGCGGCCGCCAGCTTCTCCTCGACCTCGCGCAGCATCAGGCCGACGGCCTTGCTGTCCTCCCCGATCCGCGCCTCGGTCAGGTAGGCGCCGGTGTCGAAGGCCTCGGCCGCGCTGGCGCGCCGGGCGGGCACCAGGAAGCGCGCGAAGGCCGCGACGAACAGCAGGCCCGCCGCTGCCACCGCCAGCCCGACCGGCGCGAAGTCGAACATCGCGAAGCCCTCGCCGCGCTCGGCGGCGCGGAAGCCCGAGACGATCAGGTTGGGCGGCGTTCCGATCAGCGTCGTCATGCCGCCGAGGATCGAGCCGAAGGCGAGCGGCATCAGCACCTGCCCCGGCGGCAGCCCGTCGCGTGCCGCGAGCCGGATCGCGAGCGGCATGAGCAGCGCCAGCGCGCCGACATTGTTCATGAAGGCCGAGAGGACCGCGGCCAGCAGCGCCAGCATCGCCGCCGCCGGCCAGCCGCGGCCGAGCCGCGCGCCCTGCCCGGGCAGGACGGCGCGCGCCAGTGCCTCGACGGCGCCCGAGGATTGCAGGCCGCTCGAGAGGATCAGCACGGCCGCGACCGAGACCACCGCCGGATGCCCGAAGCCCGCGAAGGCGGCCTCGGCCGGCACCAGCCCCGCGAAGACGCAGGCGAGCAGCGCCCCGACCGCGACCATGTCGTGCCGCCACCGGCCCCAGAGGAACAGCAGGATGGCGCCCCCGAGGATCGCGAGCAGCAGGGCCTGCGCGGTCGTCATCGCCTCCGCCCTCCACGGCTCCGGTCCGCTCCCGCAACCGGCCATCCAGCAAAGCTATACGTGACGGATGCCGGGTGGGAGATCCGGTCGGCGACAGCACGCCCGAACGACCGATCAGCGGCACTCCAGCACGCGGATGTCGTAGACCGGATGCTCCAGCATGTTCACGCCCGGCGCATTGGCGAACATCCAGCCGCGGAAGGCCGGCGGGCTGCCGGGCGCGGCGCGGCTGTCGGTCATCTCCATCCAGGCGGCGGCGTCGGGCACCTCGTCCGGGCCGCGGCCATGGCAGGCGCCGAGCGCGATGGTAAGCGTGCCGAAGGTGACCGAACTGCCGACGCGCGCCTCGAGGATGGTGATGCGCGCCGTGACCTTGTCGAGCGCCTGCAGGCGGGCCGAGCGCATCGGCACCCAGTCCTGCGCCGCGGCCGGCAGCGGCGCGGCGAGCAGCGCGGCCAGCAGCGCGGCCAGCAGCGCGAGGCGCCTCACGGCCGGCGCTTCGGGCTCTGCAGCCCGTCCACCATCTCGGCCAGGATGCGGCGCATCGCGGCCTCATCGACGCCCATCAGCACGGCGTCCTCGAAGGCGTCCTGCAGCGCCTGCGCGAGCTCGGCATGGTTCTCGGCCAGCATCTTGAGCTTCTCGCGGCAGGCGACCGGCTTGCCGTCGGCGCCCGGCCAGGTGCCCGGTGCCGGGGCGGTCATCGCGGCGCGGGCGCCGGCGCGGCGCCCGGCGTCGCCTGCTCCCCGCCGCGGTTCTGGTTGATCTCGGTGACCGAGAAGATGAACCGCCCGAGCAGGCTCTCGAGGCTGACGGCGCTCTGGGTGATGGTGATCTCGCCGCCGGCCGCCAGCATCCGCTCCGACCCGCCGGGCACCAGGGCGACGTACTTGCCGCCGAGCAGGCTCTCGCTCTGGATCTCGGCCGAGGTGTCGGACGGCAGCCGGAGCCCGGCATCGACGCGCAGCGTCAGGACCGCGAGGAAGGTCTCGGGGTCGATCCGCTGCGCCACCACCTGGCCGACCTTCACGCCCGCGAGCCGCACGTCGGCGCCGGCGCCGAGGCCGTCGATCCGGTCGAAGCGGGCGGTCAGGTTGATCCCCGGGCCGCCGGTCAGGGACCGGCCGCTGCCGGTCACGGCATAGACGAGGAAGCCGCCCGCGACGAGGAGGACGACGGCGCCGGTCAGCAATTCGGCAAGGCTGCGCTTCTGCATGGTTCAGAGGATGTCGGGGCTCAGCGCCCCGGCGTCCAGGCCTCGTAGTCGCCGGCGGTGGCGGGGCGCTGGCCGCCCGCGGCATCGTGGCCGGGCGGGCGCCAGGCGGCGGGCGTGCCGGTCAGGTTCGGCCGATGGTCCTTCTGCCAGGCGCGGCGGGGCGCGTCCTCGGGCAGCGGCCGGTCGGTGGTGTGGTGGATCCAGCCCCACCACTCCGGCGGCACGGCGGACGCCTCGGGCGCCTTGGCATAAAGGACCCGGCGCAGCGGCCGCCCATAGACGTCCCGGCGCGACTTCGCTTCCCAGTAGGTGTTGCCGAAGCGGTCCTGGCCGACCCGGCGGCTGGTGAAACGGATGAGGAAGGCGTCGAGGAAAGCCATGGGCGTCCTTCAGGGGCATCCCGGAGGCGCCCTAGATGCCACAGCGGGCGGGCGGGCGCAAAGCGCGGTGTATCCACAGGATATTGGGGGTCATGACGCCCCGACCCACAAGATGCGGCTTCCGTGCGGCGCCGAGTCTGGCTAGCCTGCCGGCATGGCTGGTCTCCTTGGTACGATCTGGGATGGCGTTGCGCTCCGGCGCATTCGGATCGGCGCCGATCCCGACGCCCCCCCGCGCCCCGTGGCCCTTCCCACCGCCTGGGAGGACGAGGCCGCCGCCGCGATCGCGGCCATCGCCCCGGGCAACGGCCCGGTCGTCTTCCCGACGCTGGCCGAGGGATGGATCCGCCGCGTGACCATGCGCGGGCGCCGCCTCGGTCTGATCGAGAGCCCGGAGGAGGCGGACGCGCTCGCCGCCGGCCTCGGCGAGTTGCTGCTCGCGCGCCGTGGCGCGCCGGGCGCCGAGGTCTGGCGCGACCGGCGGGAGGAAGCGCGCTTCGTGCTCAGCCTGCCCGCCTTCCTCGACGCAGATGGCGGCTTCGACGCTGCGGGCTATGCCGCGGCCGTGGCGGTCGGCGTGCGGGTGCTCGACATCCTGGGCCAGGGGCGGGCGCCGCGGCTGCGCCTCGGCTTCGCGGACCTGGCCGGGCTGCTCGCCGCCTTCCGCTTGCCCTATGGCGGGCCGGAGGCGCGCGATGTCGCCGCCGCCATCGCCGCGCTGACCCGCGGCGCGGCGGAAGCCGAATCGGGTCGCCTCGCCGCGCGCCACGGCGCGCTCCATCCGGTCGCGCTGATCTGGCCGTCCCCGCCAACCGCGACGGTCGTGCCGGGCCTGGCCGAGGCCGCGCGCGCGGCGCTGGACGAGGCCGCATCCTCCCCCGGCCTGCGCCACGAGGGCTGCGTGGCCCTGGCGCCGGCCGATGCGGTGGAGGCGCTGCTCGGCGCCGAGCAGGCCGGCATCGCGCCCGCCGCCGGCCCGCTGGTGCCGACGCGCGACAATGACGGCCGCTTCGTCCTGCGCCCGACCCGCGCCGCGGAACGGGCGGGGGATGAGGCCCCCGCGCTGCTCGGCCCACCGCCGCCCGGCGCCCGCGGCGCGATGGAGGCGGCGGTGATGCCCTTCCTGGACGCCGCGCCGCCCGCGCCGCCGGCCCAGGCCGCCCTGCCGCAGGCGCCGCGCCGCGCCGCACCGCGCCCGGTGGCGGCGCCGGCGGCGCGGACCTGGCGGGTCCAGGTCGGCGGCGCGCGCGTCGCGCTGCGCGCCACCGAGGACGACCGCGGCCGGCTGCGCGAGATCGCCTTCAGCCTGCCGCGCGAGGGTGCCGCCTCCCGTGCGCTGCTCGAGGCGCTGGCCGAGGCCGTCTCGCTCGGCCTCGCGCATGGCGTGCCGCTCGCCGCCTTCGTCGAGGCCTATGCGTATGGGCCGGGGGCGGGCGGGGCTGTGGAGGGCGATGCCGCGATCCGCCGGGCCACCTCGGTGCTCGACTGGGCGTTCCGGCGGCTGGCGATCGACTACCTCGGCCGCACCGACCTGCCCGACCCGGCGGTGGAGGAGATGCTGCCGGCGGTCGCGGGGCAGGACCCGCCGCTGCTGCCGCTGGACCTGCCGGTGGCGCAGCCGCCGGCCCGCCGCCGCCGCGCCTGGAGCCACGCCGCCTGACCCTGCCGCCCGGCGGCTTGCCGGGGGGCGGTGCCAGGGTCAGTCTCCTTCGGCCTACACCGAAGGAGAGACCCCATGGCCGGACGGATCGAACAGCGACTGGCGGAGCTCGGCATCACCCTGCCGGCGCCGGCGGCCCCCATCGCCAACTACGTGCCCTTCGCCGTCACGGGAAACCTGGTCGTGGTCTCGGGGCAGATCCCGCTGGTCGACGGCAAGGTCGCCTTCACCGGCAAGGTCGGCGTGGACGTCACGCCCGAGCGGGCGCGGGATGCCGCGCGGCTCTGCTTCGTCAACCTGCTGGCGCAGCTGAAGGCGGCGGCGGGCGATCTCGACCGGGTGCGCCGCGTGCTGCGGCTGGGCGGCTTCATCGCCGCACCGGCCGCGTTCACGGGCCATGCCGGGGTGATGAACGGCGCCTCGGATCTGGCGGTGGAGGTGTTCGGCGATGCCGGCCGCCATGCCCGGACGACGATCGGCGTGCCCTCCCTGCCCGCCGATGCGGCCGTCGAGGTCGAGGGGATGTTCGAGATCGGATAGGTCTCAAACCGCGAGACTTCGCGCGAAAGCGAGCGTCTCCTGCAATTTCTCCGGTTGTCTGTCCGCCTGCCCGGCCACGCGTGAAGTGTGGCGGAATGAGCACGCGTGCACGCCAACAACCCGTTACCCCTTGTCAATCATGATCACGAAGTGTTTATCTCCCACCTGTGATTGCGTTGTGGGCGTCGAACTGTCGGCACGGGGGAATGTGCCGGCGGCGATGCGCCCCGGCGCGTTGCATCTCCAGGTTGTTGCGTGTGGGGGATACCATGGGGCTCGGAATCGTGGCGCTTCTGATGGGGCTCGGTGCAGCCGGGGCCGGCGCGTATGTCGGCTTCACGACCAATGGCGTGCCGTTGACGCTGCCGGGCGGCCTGCCCGCGGCGGCGCCGGAGACGATTGCGATCGTGATGCTGCTGTCGGGCGCGCTGACCATGCTGCTCGGCGCCGTCAGCATCTATCGGTCCGAGGAATACTGATCCGGGCACCGGGCGGCAGCGACGCCCGCCGCCGACGGATCATGCCAGGCCGGCGGGGGATGCCGGCTTGCGGCCGGCGCCTCGCGGGCGGCGGCGTGGGGTGAGCGGGGCCCACCAGGGCTCCTGCCGCCGCCGCCCGCGGGCGTCGCCATTCCTGCGCGTGACGCGGCGATGTCGACGGCACGCCTTGCGCTCCGGCGCCGCATGGCGAGATTCGAGCGCATGCCCGATGGTCCCGCCCCGCTTTCGCTGACCCTGCACCGCGCGATCGGCGAGATCCCGGCATCCGACTGGGACGCCTGCGCCGGCGCGGAGAATCCCTTCGTCAGCCATGCCTTCCTCTCGGCGATCGAGGACAGCGGTAGCGCCACGCCGGACCGTGGCTGGCTGCCGCAGCACGCGGCGCTGCGCGACGAGGCCGGGCTGCTGGTGGCCTGCGCGCCCTGCTACGCGAAGTCCCATTCCCAAGGCGAATATGTCTTCGACCATGGCTGGGCCGACGCGCTTGAACGCGCGGGCGGGCACTATTACCCGAAGCTGCAGGTGGCCGTGCCTTTCAGCCCGGTGCCGGGGCCCCGCCTTCTGCTGCGCCCCGGCACCGGCGTTCCGCCGGCTGCGCTGGCCGAGGGGTTGCGCCAGGGCTGCTTGGCGGTCGGCGCGTCCTCTGTCCACGTGACCTTCTGCACGGAGGCGGAGTGGACGACGCTCGGCGAGGCGGGCTGGCTGCAACGCCTTGGCACGCAGTTCCACTGGGCCAACCCGGGCTACGGTTGCTTCGACGATTTCCTGGGCGCGCTGGCGTCGCGCAAGCGCAAGGCGCTCCGGCGCGAACGGCGGGACGTGCGGGACTGCGGCCTCACGCTGCGTTGCCTGCGCGGCGCCGAGATCACGCCGCGCCACTGGGACGCATTCCACCGCTTCTACCGCAGCACGACGGACAGGAAGTGGGGCCGCAGCGCCTACCTGACGCGGCGCTTCTGGCCGCTGCTGGGCGAGCGGCTCGGCGATGCGGTGGTGCTGATGGTGGCCGAGCGCGACGGGGAGCCGGTGGCCGGCGCGCTGAACCTGGTGGGCCGCGAGGCGATTTACGGCCGCAACTGGGGTGCGGTGGTGGACGTGCCCTTCCTGCATTTCGAGCTCTGCTACTACATGGCGATGGACTTCGCGATCGCGCATGGTCTGGCGCGCGTGGAGGCCGGCGCGCAGGGCGAGCACAAGATCCAGCGCGGCTACCTGCCCGTGCCGACCTATTCCGCGCATTGGATCGCGCATCAGGGCCTGTCGCGCGCGGTTGCGGAGTTCCTCGACCGCGAGCGCCCGGCGATGCGCCGGGAGATCGACGCGCTGGCGACGCTCTCGCCCTTCCGGCAGGAGGGCGAGGCGTAGCGCGGTCTGCTTTCTTCGCGCGCATCAAGGGCGATGTGCTGCGCATCGTCGCTGGCGTGCCGGCGGGGCGCGTCGCCACCTTCGCCGATATCGGGGCGCATCTCGACGTCGCGCCGCGCCATGTGGCCTGCATCCTCGCGACGCTCGATCCGCTGGAGGCGGGGCGGCGCCGGCGATAGGAGCTGGCGCGCCCGCGCGATAGGCTGCGCCCCGTGCGCGTCGCCTATCTTCAACTCGCCCTGTCCATGGCGCTGGTCGGCGCCAACGTCGCCGTGGCGAAGCTGCTGGCGGAGGCGCTGCCCATCGCCATGGTCGCCTTCCTGCGCTGCCTGATCGCGATGGCTGTGCTCTGGCCGCTGGCGCGCGCGATGGACGGGCGCATCCGCGTGCCGCCGGACGTGGTGCGCAACCTCGCGCTCCAGGCCGTGTTCGGCACCGCGATCTACAATGCCGGGCTGCTGGCGGGGCTCCGGCTGACGACGGCGCTCGAAGGCGGCCTGGTGCTGGCCACGCTGCCCGCCATGGTCGCGATCGGCGGCGCGGTGCTGCTGCGGGAGAGGCTGCCGGCACGGCAATGGGCGGCGGTCGCGCTGGCCGCCGGCGGCATGGCGGCGATCACGGTCGCGCGCGCGGCGGGCGGGGATGGCGGGTCGGCGCTCGGCAACCTGCTGGTGTTCGGCGGCGTGCTGGGGGAGGCGGCCTATGTGCTGCTCGCGCGCCGCATCGCGGGCCGGGTGCCTGTGGTGACCGCGAGTCTCTGGATGCAGGCCTTCTCGGCGCTCGTGCTGGCGCCCTTCGCAGTGCCGGGGCTCGGCGCGATGGCGGCGCTCGCGGACCCGGCACTGGCCGCGCTGCTGGTGTTCCACGCCCTGACCGCCAGCGTGCTGTGCCTGCTGCTCTGGTATGCGGGGCTCCGGCGCGTGCCGGCGGGGATGGCCGGCATCTTCACCGTCTTCCTGCCCGGCACCGCGGCGCTGGTCGCGGTGACGCTGCTCGGCGAGGATGGCACGGCGGTCCATGCCGCGGGCTTCGCGCTGATGATGGGCAGCGTGGCGGTGGCGACCTGGCCGCGGCGGGGAGGGCGCAGGTGAGGGCGTGGTTCCACTGCTCCGGCGCTGAGCTCCTGGCGCGCGACCCGGCGGACACGGTCGGGCGGCTGGCCTCGGCGCAGCAGGCGCGCGGCTTCGCCGGATCGGCGGAGCAGGAGGGCGCCTGGCACGCCCAGGTGGCGGCGCTGCGCGTGGCGATAACGCAGGCAGGCGGCGCGGCCTGGACGGTGGTGCTGGAATACGAGTTGCTGCGCCTTGAGAAGCGCATCGACGCGGTGGTCCTGACCGACCGCGCCATCGTCGCGCTGGAATTCAAGACCGGCGCGCCCTCCAACGCCGGCCGGGCCGAGGCCGAGGACTACGCGCTCGACCTGCGGGACTTCCATGCGGGCAGTCGCCGGCATGCGATCGTCCCGGTGCTCGTGGCGGGGGCTGCCGCCTTCGCCCCGCCCGTGCAGCCTTGGCTGCTGCCGCCGAACCCGACGGAGCCGCTGGTCTGTGGGCATGGCACGCTCGGCGAGGCGCTCCGCTGGGTGCAGGCCGAATTGCCGCCGGCGGGCCGGCCGATCTCGGCGGGCGACTGGCTTGCCGGCGCCTACCGCCCCGTGCCCACCATCGTCGAGGCGGCGACGATGCTCTACGCCCGCAACGGCGTCTCGGAGATCGCGACGGCACGGGCCGATGCGCCGAACCTCACACGCACCGCCGCGGCCATTGCGCGTGCCGTCGCCGCGTCCCAGGCCGGGGGAGGGAAGTGCGTCGTCTTCGTCACCGGCATTCCCGGGGCGGGCAAGACGCTCTGTGGCCTGAATGCCGTGTTCGCGCCCGAGGCCGGGGGGCGGAGCGCCTTCCTGACCGGCAACGTGCCGCTGGTGACGGTGCTGCGCGCGGCACTCGCCCAGGATGCGGTGGAACGCCGCGAGTGCAGCCGCGCGGAGGCGGAGCGGCGCGTGAAGGAGCGGCTGCAGAACGTGCATCGCTTCCTCGAGGACAATGCGACGGACCCGGCGCGCCGCGCGCCGCCCGACCGGCTGATCGTCTTCGACGAGGCGCAGCGCGCCTGGAACGAGGCGAAGGCGCGCATCGGCACTCGCAACAAGCCGTCCCGCCTGACGATGAGCGAGCCGGCGCATGCGCTCGAGATCATGGGCCGCCACGATGGCTGGGCCGTGGTGGTCGCACTGATCGGCAACGGGCAGGAGATCAACACCGGCGAGTCGGGGCTGCGCGAATGGGGCGAGGTCATCGCCGCCTCGGGCGGAGCGTGGCGCGCGGTGGCGGCCGGGCGCGTCGTCGCGGCCGCCGACCCGATGCAGCGCCTGGCCGATGCCATGGCGCCGTGGCTGACGATCGACCCCGATCTCGACCTCACCGTCCCCGTGCGCAGCGTGCGCGACAACGCCGGCGCCGCCTGGGTGGATGCCGTGCTGCGCGGCGAGGTGCTGGAGGCGCGCGCCATCGCTGATTCCGCCGGCGCGCTTCCCTTCCTGTTGACACGCGACCTCGGCCCGCTGCGCGAGGCGCTCCGGGGCCTCGCGCGCGGGCGGCGACGCGCGGGCATCGTCGCCTCGGCGGGTGCCAAGCGCCTGCGGGCGGAAGGGCTCGGCGGGCAGCTCGAGGATGTCGCCGACTGGTTCCTTCGCCGCTGGCCGGACGTGCGGGGCTCCGACGCGCTTGAGACCTTCGCCACCGAATACGACTGCCAGGGGCTGGAACTTGACGTTACCGGCCTCGCCTGGGGCGGCGACCTGGTGTGGACGGGCCGGGCCTGGCGCACGCGCCGCTTCACCGGCACCGCCTGGCAGCGGCGCGACGCGGATGCCCATTATGTCGTCAACAAGTACCGCGTGCTGCTGACGCGCGCGCGCTACGAGACCGTCGTCTGGGTGCCGCGCGGGTCCCGTCGCGACGGTCCCTGCCACGACGCGACGCGCGACGCGGCCGAGCACGACGCCGTCGCCGACATGCTGCTCGCCTGTGGCGCGCGCCCGCTGGACCTCGCCGCCGCCCTGCCGCCGCGCGCCGAAACCGCCACGCTGCTATGAGGGTCCGATGCGCCCGCTGCTGATCGCCCTGTCCGTCCTCCTCGCCCTGCCCGCCGCGGCGCAGGAGCTGAAGATCGCCGCCTGGAACATCGCCTGGCTGACCACCAAGCCCGCCGGGCATCCCGACCTGCCGCGCGGCCTCGCGACGCGGGCCGAGGCCGACTTCGCCCGCCTGCGCGCCTATGCGGAACGGCTGGCCGCCGACGTGGTCGCGATCCAGGAGGTGGACGGGCCGCTGGCCGCCGCGCGGGTCTTCGACGCGCGGCGCCATGAGTTCCATTTCCCTGCCGAGACCGACACGCAGCGCGCGGGCTTCGCCTGGCGGCGCGGGCTCAACGTCACACGCAACCCCGATGTCTCGGCGCTGGACCTGGCACCCGGCGCGCGGCGGTCGCTGCGCCGCGGCGCCGACATCACGGTCCGCAGCGGGGAGGGGCCGCCGATCCGGCTGCTGTCGATCCACCTCGATGGCGGCTGCGCGCAGGGGTCCCTGCGCCGGCCGGATTCGCGGGACTGCCAGAACCTCGGCCGCCAGGCCGAGATCCTGCGCGACTGGATCGCGGAGCGGCGGCGGGAAGGGGTCGCCTTCGCCATCCTCGGCGACTTCAACCGCCGCATGGACCGCGGCGACGAGTTCCTGGCGATGCTGACCGAGGCGGCGCCGCTGGCCCGGCCGACCGAGGGCTTCGCCAATCCCTGCTGGGCGCGCGACAGTCGCGCACGGGATTTCGTCGACCACATCCTGCTGGGCGGCCCGGCGCGCGACTGGATGGTGCGCGACAGTTTCCGCGTGCTCGTCTTCACCGAGCGCGACCGCTCGATGCGCGACCTGCTGTCCGACCATTGCCCGATCAGCGTCCGGATCGACCCGCGCTGATGCCGCCCGTCCCGGGCTTCGCGCGGATCACGCTGCCGCTGGCGGCGATCAACTTCCTGAACCAGTGCAACCGGGGGATGGTCGCGACGCTCGGACCGCTGCTCGCGATCGAGTTCGGGCTATCGGCCTCGGGGCTCGGGCTGCTCGCGGCCTGCTTCTTTGCCGCCTATGCGGCGGCGCAATTGCCGATCGGGGTCGCGCTCGACCTGTATGGTCCGCGGCGGGTGCAGAGCACGCTGGCGCTGGTCTCGGCCGTGGGCTTCGTGCTGAGCGCGATGGCGCCCGATGTGTGGACGCTGGCGCTCGGCCGGATCGTCTGCGGGGTCGGGCTCGCGGCGGGGCTCATGGCCATGCTGAAGGCCAACACGCAATGGTACCCGAAGCAGCGCGTGGCCGCGGTCACGGGCGCGGGGCTGTTCCTGGCCGGGATGGGCGGCATGACGGCGACCGTGCCGGTGCAGGCGGCGATCCCGCTGTTCGGCTGGCGGGGCATCATGGTGCTGCTCGCGGTGCTGTGCGTGGCGGCGGCGGCCTGGATCCGCCTCGCCGTGCCGGACCGGCCGCCGGGCGCCGTCGTGCCGCAGCGGCGGAGCCTGGCGCGCGAGATCGGCGAATTCGGCCGCATCTTCCGCGACCGCCCGTTCCTGCGGCTGCTGCCGGCGATCATGGTGCTGTCCGCGCTGAACTTCACCTTCCAGGGCCTGTGGGCCGGCCCTTGGCTGCGCGACGTGGGCGGCATGGCGGACGGGACGCGCGCGGTCGCGCTGCTGATCTACGCCATGGGCCTGGTCATCGGCAGCCTGGTGACGGGGCAGGCGGCGTCCTTCGCGCAGGCGCGCGGCTTCTCTCCGATGTTCGTGCCCTATCTCGGCATGGCGGGGGTGCTGGCGGCGCAGGCGGCGCTGGTGGCGGGGCCCACGGGGTTCTGGCCGATCGCGGCGGTGTGGTTCCTGTTCTCCTTCTGCGGGTCGGTGGGCGTCGCGGGCTATGCGGCGGTGGGGCAGGGCTTCCCGCCGGAACTCCAGGGGCGCGTCGCGACCGCGATCAACTTCTCGATGCTGGTGCTGGTGTTCATCCTGCAGACCGGCATCGGCGCGATCCTCGACCTCTGGCCGCGCACGGCGGCCGGCGGCTGGGACCCGGCGGGCTACGGCGTGGCGCTGTCCGTCACCTTCCTGTTGCAGGCCGCGGCCGCGGCGTGGATCGTGCTGGCTCCGAAAGGGGGGGCGGCATGATCACGAAGCGGACGGAGAAGGTGCTGGACGCGCTCCGCGTCACGACGGGCAAGGGATTCCGGCTGAAGGATTTCGACCCGGGCGACACGGTCGGGATCGACCTCGAGAAGGACCATGCGGCGGAGTTGCTGCAGCAGGGCGTGGAGCGTCTCGCGGAACTGCAGGACATGCTCTACGCGCAGGACCGCTGGTCGGTGCTCTGCATCTTCCAGGCGATGGATGCGGCGGGCAAGGACGGGGCGATCAAGCACGTCTTCTCGGGCGTCAACCCGCAGGGCTGCCAGGTGCATTCCTTCAAGGCGCCGACCTCCACCGAGCTCGACCACGATTTCCTGTGGCGCCATTCGACCGCGCTGCCCGAGCGCGGGCGCATCGGCATCCACAACCGGTCCTGGTACGAGGAAGTGCTGGTGGTGCGCGTGCACCCGCACTTCCTGGAAGGCCAGAAGCTGCCGCCGCGACTGGTGGGCAAGAAGATCTGGGACGAACGGCTCGAGGACATCGCGGCCTATGAGCGCTACCTCGCGCGGCAGGGCACGGTGGTGCTGAAGTTCTTCCTGAACGTGAGCCAGGCGGAGCAGAAGCGCCGCTTTCTCTCGCGCATCGACGAACCCGCGAAGAACTGGAAGTTCTCGGCCAACGACGTGGCCGAGCGCGCGCACTGGGACGCCTACATGAAGGCGTATGAGGGCGCGATCCGCGGCACGGCGGCGAAGCACGCGCCGTGGTTCGTGGTGCCGGCGGATACCAAATGGTTCACGCGGCTCGCGGTGGTGGCGGCGATCGTGCAGGCGCTGGAGGGGTTGGGCCTCCATTACCCGAAGGTGACGAAGGCGCAGAAGGCGGCGCTGGAGGTGGCGCGGAAGGCGCTGGTTTAGGCTTCAGCAGTTCAGATATCGGAAGGCCAAGCCGTAGGACCGCGGAAGCACGGGTGGGCGCGTATGCCGGCCTACCAGCGTGTTCCAGTCGGAATCCCGCTCGCCGTCGAAGCAGCAAGCCATGAATGGCGCAAAGGTTGCCTCGCTTCCGTGGAAGGCGCGGCGACGATCATCCAAGTCGGCCCAGGTCACCTCTTGCCGAGCGACCGGCAGGCGAACAGTCCAGGCTCCCCGGATGATGTTGCCGGCCTCCGCCAGGAGAAGCGTCGGCTTCGGCACGCGATCCTCCGGCCGGCACATCCACCATTTCCGCGCGGCATCCCAGAGCAAGCCTTCGGCAATGCCCTCGAACCAGGTGCGGCCGATATTCACGACGATCGCCGCGCGGTCGCTTGCCACGGGCCTCGCCGCATGGTCGGTGATCAAGCCATCGAGCGTGCGGATGCCGTTCTCGGTGACTTCGCGTCTCTCATTCAGCAGCGGGTCGTGCCAACGCGAAAGGATGTCGATCGCGAGCGCCTCCATCTCCGCCGCCGACGTCCGCCGCCCGACCTGCCGCCGCAAAATCCAGGCGCGCGGCTGCAGGCCGGCACGCCGGATGTCTCGGATACGGTCGAGCTTGGCGCCGGGCTCTTCGGTCGCGATTGCGTCCCATGCGTGGTGAAGCACGCGGTCGCGCACGCCACGGCCGATGTAGAAGACCTTGCCGCTGCGCGGGTCCTCAAGCGCGTAGACATACTCGCCGAGCGCCTCGCACAGTTCTGTTCCAAGCGTAGCCGACCGCATGGCGACGCTACTCCTCGTTCGCCCGATCCAACGCATGAAGCGCATACGTAAACGCCGCCCCCGCGTTCAGCGCGATCGCGACGCCCAGCGCCTCCGCGATCTCGGCCTTCGTCGCGCCCGCCGCCAGCGCCTTGCGCACATGCGCGTCCATGCAGCCCTCGCACTTCGTGGTGATGGCCACGCCCAGGGCGATGAACTCCCGCGTCTTGGCATCGAGGTGCTGCGTCTTGGCCGCGCCGTTCGAGAGCGCGACGAACCCCTTCACGATCTCCGGGTGCAGTTGCCCGAGTTCCTTGCCGCGCTCGCGCAGCGCGGCGGAATAGGCGGGCCAGTCCTTGATGGCGCTCATGCTCGAATCCCCTGACATGACAAACGGGCGCGGAGGGAGACCTCCGCGCCCGTTTGTCATCGCGCCAAGCGGCGCGCGGCGCTACTCGGCGGTCTCGGGCTCGCGCTCGGCGTCGCCCTCGCCTTCCTCGGGCTTCGGCAGTGCCGGGGGCGCGCTCTCGACGATGTCGAAGGTCAGCGCCCCGTCCTTCAGCCCGACCTTCACCGCGCCGCCCTTGACCAGGCGGCCGAACAGCAGTTCCTCGGCCAGCGGCTTCTTCACGTGCTCCTGGATCATGCGCGCGAGCGGGCGCGCGCCATAGAGCGGGTCGTAGCCGCGCTCGGCCAGCCATTCCTTGGCCGCGCTGCTCAGCTCGATGGTCACGTTGCGGTCGGCGAGCTGGGCTTCCAGCTGCATGACGAACTTCTCGACCACCCGCCCCACGATCTCGGGCGTGAGGCCCGAGAAGGCGACGATCGCATCGAGGCGGTTGCGGAACTCCGGTGTGAACAGGCGCTTGATCGCCTCCTCGTCCTCGCCGACCCGGGTCGTGCGCTCGAAGCCGATGGTGGGCTTCGCCATGTCCGACGCGCCGGCATTGGTCGTCATGATCAGGATGACGTTGCGGAAATCGACCGTCTTGCCGTTGTGGTCGGTCAGCTTCCCGTGGTCCATCACCTGCAGCAGGATGTTGTAGAGGTCCTGGTGCGCCTTCTCGACCTCATCGAGCAGCAGCACCGCGTGCGGGTGCTGGTCGATGCTGTCGGTCAGCAGCCCGCCCTGGTCGAAGCCGACATAGCCGGGCGGCGCGCCGATCAGGCGGCTGACGCTGTGCCGCTCCATGTATTCCGACATGTCGAAGCGGATCAGCTCGATGCCGAGCGTCTTGGCCAGCTGCTTGGCGACCTCGGTCTTGCCGACGCCGGTCGGGCCCGAGAACAGGTAGTTGCCGATCGGCTTCTCGGCGTCGCGCAGCCCGGCGCGGGACAGCTTGATGGCGGCGGCCAGGGCCTCGATCGCCTTGTCCTGGCCGAACACCATTGCCTTGAGGTCGCGGTCGAGCGTGCGCAGCTGCTCCCGGTCGTCGGTCGAGACCGCCTTTGGCGGAATGCGCGCGATCTTGGCGACGATGTCCTCGACGTCCTTCAGCGTGACCGTCTTGCGCCGCTTGCCCTCGGGCAGCAGCATGCGGGACGCGCCCACCTCGTCGATCACGTCGATCGCCTTGTCGGGCAGCTTGCGGTCGTGGATGTACTTGGCGGACAGCTCCACCGCCGCGCGGATGGCCTCCGGCGTGTAGCGCACCTTGTGGTGGCGCTCGTAGTTGGTCTTGAGGCCCTGCAGGATCTTCACAGCGTCCTCGACCGTGGGCTCGTTCACGTCGATCTTCTGGAAGCGGCGGACCAGCGCGCGGTCCTTCTCGAAGTAGTTGCGGTATTCCTTGTAGGTGGTGCTGCCGATGCAGCGCAGCGTGCCCTGCGCCAGCGCGGGCTTGAGCAGGTTCGACGCGTCCATCGCGCCGCCGGAGGTGGCGCCGGCGCCGATCACGGTGTGGATCTCGTCGATGAACAGGATGGATCCTGCCTGGGCCTCCAGCTCCGTCACGACGGCCTTCAGCCGTTCCTCGAAGTCGCCGCGGTAGCGCGTGCCGGCCAGCAGGCTGCCCATGTCGAGCGCGAAGATTGTCGACTTCAGCAGCACCTCGGGAACGTCGCCCTCGATGATGCGCTTGGCCAGGCCCTCGGCGATCGCGGTCTTGCCGACGCCCGGGTCGCCCACATAAAGCGGGTTGTTCTTGGTGCGCCGGCAGAGGATCTGGATCGTGCGCTCGATTTCCGAATCGCGGCCGATCAGCGGGTCGATCTTGCCCGCCTGCGCCTTCTTGTTGAGGTTGACGCAGTAGTTCGACAGCGCGTCCTGCCCGCGCCCGGCGCCGCGCGGCTTCTCCTCCTTCTCCGGGTTCTCCTCGGAGGACGGAGTCGATCCCTGAACGGGCCGCGGCTGCGAGCGCCCCGGCGCCTTGGCGATGCCGTGGCTGATGAAGTTGACCGCGTCGAGCCGCGTCATGTCCTGCAGCTGCAGGAAATAGACGGCGTGCGACTCGCGTTCGCTGAACAGCGCGACCAGGACGTTGGCCCCCGTGACCTCGTCGCGGCCAGAGGACTGGACGTGGATCGCCGCGCGCTGGACCACGCGCTGGAAGCCGGCGGTCGGCTTCGGGTCGCCGCCGCGCTCGGTCACCAGCCCCGCCAGGTCCTTGTCCAGGAACTCGGTCAGGTCGCGCTTCAGGCGCTCGAGGTCGACGCCGCAGGCGCGCAGCACGGTGGCCGCATCCTGGTCGTCGCCGAGCGCCAGAAGCAGGTGCTCGAGGGTGGCGTATTCGTGTCGCCGTTCGCTGGCCAGCGCCAGGGCCCGGTGGAGCGTCTGCTCGAGGTTGCGGGACAGCATGTCAGTGACGCTCCCCTATCGATGGCGCGCCGGCCCCGTTGGACGGACGCGGCATCAGGTATCCAGTCGTGATATCGGCCTCCCCATGGGGTTCTGCGACCCCTGGCCCTATTCCTTCTCGATCGTGCATTGCAGAGGGTGCTGGTTCTGGCGCGCGAGGTCCATCACCTGCGTGACTTTCGTCTCGGCGACCTCGTAGGTGAAGACGCCGCAGACGCCGACGCCCCGGCGATGCACGTGCAGCATGATGCGTGTCGCCTCCTCCCGGTTCTTCTGGAAGAAGCGTTCGAGGACGTGCACGACGAACTCCATCGGCGTGTAGTCGTCGTTCAGCATAAGCACCTTGTACATGGCGGGCTTCTTGGTGCGCGGGCGCGCCTTGACGACGACCCCCGTCTGGGGCCCGTCGCCGCCCTGTCCGCCTCCGGTGCGCTTGTCCTGGTCGCTCATGGTGACAGTAGGTGGTTCCCTTCGGCGGCGCCGGCAACGGCGCGGGCCGCATGGCAGGATATCGGACCGCGCGCCCCGAGGTGAAGGGCCGAGCGCGCGGTTCCCGCAGATTGTGCCCCCCGGGCCCTTTCCGGACCCCTGACGCGAAAAGGGCCCGGCCCCGGAACGCAGCCCGAAGGCAATGCGTCCCGGAACCGGACCCTGTCGTCGGCCGCCCCCGCCGGGGGGAGGGGGAGGTGGCGTGGGCGGCCGAGCAGTCCCGATGGCTCAGGCCGCGAGCGGCTTCGCCATCTTCTCCATGGCGACCGTCATGCGGGCGCTGATCGGCGCCACGGCCTGCTCGGTCAGCTTGAACACCGCTTCCTGCATCTTCGCGGACTCGGCGACGGCCTTCTCCATGGCGGACTTGGCGAACTTCGCCTGGATCTCGGCGGCCTCGTTGAGGCTCTTCACCGAGGAGAGCGCCTTGGCACCCTCGAGCGTGTGGTCCGTCAGACCCTGCGCCAGCGCCATCGCCTGGCGGGCGAGGTCCTGCGTGCCGGTCGCCCAGGTCTGCGCCGCCTTGGTGAAGGCCTCGACGTTGCCGCGGCCGAAATCGGCGAATTCCTCGGCGGCCTTCATGACGCCCTCGGCACCCTTCGACATCTGTTCCATGCTCTTCTCCATCGCCACGCGGGCCTGCGCCGCGCCTTCGGTCACGATCTTCTGCGCCTGCTCGGCGCCCTCGGCCGCGATCTTCTTCACGTCGGCCGCCTTGTTCTCCGCCATGTCCTGGTCCTTCTCGATCTCGATGGCCGGGACCGCCTTGGCCCTGGCTGGTTTTGCCGTCCCGGGCTTCCGGGGCGTTTTGCTGCGGTGCAACATGCAGCAGGGTGTACTCTCCCCGCTGCTCGTTCGGCAAGCACTTTTTTGCACTGCAACATAACGGCGGATACCGCCGGTGCCCGGGTCGGGCAGCCGTTCATCAGCGGGCAATGTAACGATCTGCGCTAAGTCCTTGCCATCAATGGAAGTCGGTGGAGGATTTTGGCTGGACCTGCCGCCGCGGCCCGCGTATCGTCAAGCGATTGCCATGCGCCGCAATCCGCGTCGGCGCCGGCCATGCCGAGGGGGATTCCGCATGACGCCAGACCGCGCCGCTCGTCGCGCGACTCGCCCCATGTGTGCCCCGCTCCGGCTCGCCGCGGCCTGCGTCGCGCTGGTCGCCGCCTGGCTCGCCCCGCAGCCGGCCGCCGCGCAGATCGGCGGCGAACGCTATGCGGCCCTGGTGGCCGAGGCGCGCACCGGCCGCGTGCTGATCGCCGCCAATGCCGACGAACAGCGCTACCCGGCCTCCCTCACCAAGATGATGACCCTCTACATGGTGTTCGAGGCGCTGCGCGAGGGCCGGGTGCAGCTTTCGACGCCGATCCGCATGTCCGAGGAAGCGGCGTCCCGCCCGCCGTCCAAGCTCGGCCTGCCGCCTGGCGCCAGCCTGACCGTCGAGCAGGCGATCCTGGCGCTGGTCACCAAGAGCGCGAACGACGTCGCCGCCGCCGTCGCTGAGCATCTGGGCGGAACCGAGGACCGCTTCGCGCAGATGATGACCATGCGCGCCCGCGCCATCGGCATGTCGCGTACCACCTTCCGCAACGCCTCGGGCCTGCCGGACCCGGACAATGTCAGCACGGCGCGCGACCTCGCGACCCTCGGCCTGCGGCTGTTTCGCGACTTCCCGAACCGCTACCACTATTTCAGCACGGTGCGGTTCAACTGGGGGCGCATCGCCATCCGCAACCACAACCGCATGCTCGGCGACTATGCGGGGGCGGACGGGATCAAGACCGGCTACATCCGGGCCTCGGGCTTCAACATCGTGACCTCGGCCGAGCGCGATGGCATCAGGCTCGTGGGCGTGACAATGGGCGGGTCGTCCTGGGTCGAGCGTGACCAGCACATGGGCGCGCTGCTCGACCAGGGCTTCGCGCAACTCGGTGTCGCCGCCCGGCCGCCCTCCTCCGCCATGGCCGCCGTGCCGGTGGTGCGGGGTGCGCGCGCGGCGCCCGTTGCCGCGGCGACGCCGGCCCGGCGTTCCGCCAATGCCCGCGCGAGCCGCCGCACGCCCGATCGCCGCGCCGTCGCGACGCGGGCCGCGCCGACCCAGCCGCGCGTTGGCAGCGGCCGCGGCACGACCGCCGCCGCCGCCGCGACGCGCGCCGTGGCGCCCCCTGCCACGGCCCGGCCGCCGCAGCGCCGCGCCGCCGCCCCGCGCGCCGGGCGGATCGAACAGGGCAGCCGCTCGACCACGCCGGTCTCCGCCCGCCGCGGCACCCTGCCGCCGCCGGTGCCGCGCACAACCTCGCGCTGAGGGTCGTCCGCGCGCCGGCGCGACGCCGGCCGCGCGGCACGTGGCTTGCTCCGCCCGCATTCCGGCGCGCGCGATCGTGCCTCTGCGGGCGGCGTGCTTCCCGCTTGGGCAGGGGGCGACGCGTCCTCGCCACCGGAAAGGGCAGTCCATGCTGCTGCGTCGTCGCCATCTCCTTCTCGCGCCGGTCCTGCTGGCCGCGCCGGCCGTCCACGGCCAGGGCGCCTGGCCCAACCGCCCGGTCAGGATCATAAATCCCTATGCGCCCGGGGGAACCTCGGACATCCTGATGCGCTTCCTCGCCGCCGGCATGGAACGCGCCTTCGGCCAGCCCTTCGTGGTCGAGAACCGGCCCGGCGCGGGCGGCGCGGTCGGCACCGCGGCCGCCGCGGCTGCGACGCCGGACGGGCATACGCTGCTGATCACGAATACCGGGCCGCTCGCCGTCTCGGTCAGCATGACGCCGCCGCCGGCCTACGACCCGCGGCGCTCCTTCGCCTACATCACGATGTTCGGCGGCGCGCCGATCCTCTGCGCCGTCAAGGGCGACGGCCCGATCCGCAGCATGGCCGACTACAAGGCCGCCGCCGCCGTGCGGCCTGACGCCGCGAGCTTCGGCTCGTCGGGCGTGGGCTCGGTCGGGCACCTGGCCGGGATGCTCTGGGCGCGCGAGGCCGGGGTCGAACTGCTGCACGCGCCCTTCCGCGGCGCGGCCGATGCCGAGCAAGCGGTGCTTGGCGGCAGCACGACCTCGCTCTGGAACACTGTGGGCGCCCATACCGGCGGCGTGCGCGGCGGCAGCATCCGCGGCCTGGCGGTGACGAGCGAGACGCGCATCTCATCGGTTCCCGACGTGCCGACCATCGTCGAGGTCGGATTCCCCGGCGCGGTCGCCTCGAACTGGTTCCTCCTCGCAGGGCCGGCGGGCCTGTCGGCGGAGATCGTCGGCCGCATCCGCGCCCACATGGCGACGGCGATGGCCGAACCCGCGGCGCGGGAGCGTTGGGCCAACATCGGCATGGTCGCGCTCGGCGACCCGACGCCGGCCGAGATCGCGGACTTCGTGGCGCGCGAGGGCACGCGCTGGGCGCCGGTGGTGCGCGCCGCGGGCTGAGGCGGGCCGCCCATCGGCCAAAGGTGCGTGCCGCCTCGCGCGGCCGTGCCGCGAGGTCCGCGTGCCTTGCGGACGATACGGGTCGCCGGCAGGGATCGAGGCGTGGCGGGCGGCGCATGCCGCCCGCGCGTCGTGCGCCAGACGGCTAGCCGGTGTGGGATGCGGCCCCTGCCGGTCGGAAGTGGCGTCCCGGGGGCCGTCGAATTGTTCTCCGATCTGGTTGGTCCGCGGCGGTGCACGGGAACCTTCGCGGTTTGCATTCGGCTGCGGGCGATTCAACGAATTTTCTCCGAGCCGCTCCGTTCGAAACCGACCCGAATGCGTCACGGTGCGGGGGACTGGGGGTGATCCTCCCCACGGCGCTGCGCTCGAACGAGATCCCGCAGGCGCGCCGGGAGCGTTCGACCTCGCGGCCGGTGTGTCCGCGCTGGCTGGCGCGTGGGTGCAGGACGGCCGCGCCAAGGCGCGCGAGGCGCATCGCGCGCCGATCATGCCGAGGAATGCCCGACCTGCCGGCGCGCGGCGCGGAGAACGACGCGACGGTGCAGAACCTGCCCCTGAACGCGCGCCGCGTCCGTGATGGCCTCGTGTCCCCGGACGCCGGGGGGAGCGCCTGCAGCGGCATGTCCGTCCGGATCGGTCCGCCGCCCAAGGGCCAGCAGTGACGCTGCGCCTATTCCGGCAGCCGGTAGCGCACGTAGACACCGCCGCGCGCCTCGTTCCAGTCGGCCGATCGGTCGTAGCGCAGCGTGGCGCCGAGCGAGAGGTCTGGCGTGAGAGCGTATTCGATGTCGCCGCGCAGGCTGCCGACCAACCCGGCTTCGCTTTGCGACGGGTAGATGGCGAAGATCCTTGAATCCTGCGCCGCGCGCGCGGCCAGTTGCCCCTGCAGCGCCGCATCGGTCGGGAAGACCGGCGCGCGGTCCTCGGACCAGACCGCGTAGCCGAGCGAACCGCCGAGGCGCCAGCGCCAGTCCTGCGTCCGCCCGCGCCAGTCCACCGGCAGGTTGATGGCCGTATAGTCCTGCGGGCTGAAATACCCGCCATGGCCGAAGGTGAAGAAGCGCTGGTTCTCGTCATAGGCGAAGTAGACGAGGTCGAGCCCGACGCTGACCGCTTCATCCCCGCGGCGCATCACGTCGTAGGCGAAGCCGGCGCCGGCCTCGACGCGGGCATTGTCGCGCACCTGGCGGCCCTCGAAGGCGGCATAGCCGCCGCCGGCATAGAAGCGCGCCGGGCCGCTCGCGTATTCCACCTGGGCGCGGCCGCCGGTGCGCACGACACTGCCCCAGGACTGCCCCGTCAGCGCATCGCGCTGCCCGGCCCAGGACAGCAGGCTGTCCGTCACCGCCCGGCGTTCCCCGGCCAGCCGCAGGCGCCAGCCGCCGCCGAGTTCGGGCGCCACCTCGATGCCGCCCACGATGTTCGTCTCGCGGAAGCCGAAGGGCGTGCTGCCGACGTCGATCGCGAAATCGCCGCGCCGGTAGCCAAGCCCGGCCGCGACGCCGCTGGCGGACTCCTCCGCCGGCCGGCGCATCCCGCCCGGGAAGGCGATCGGGTTCGCGCCGAAGGATTGCAGGGAGACCAGGTCCTGCGGCAGCGCGCCGGCCGAGATGGTGACCGGCGTGACGGTCGCTGTCAGCCGCCCGCCGATGCCGCGCGGCGCGACCGAGCCCTCGATCGGCAGCGACAATTCCTCTAGTCGGTCGAGCCCCGCGGTGCCCGACCGCCCCCGCACCGTCGGCGCCGCCACGAAGCGCGTCGCCGCTTCCTCGCGCGCCGCCTCGACCTCGCGCGCGATCTCGGCCGAAACGCGGTCGCGCGGCGCCGGCGCGGCGATGGCGACGCCGGCGCTCCGGAACGGGTTGGCGCCGGCCGGGGCGAAGCCCATCGGCACCACGGTGCCGATCTGCGCGGCACGCTGGCGCTCGGCCTCCCGCGCCGCGACCAGCGCGCCGCGATAGTCGCCCCGCGCCCGTGCCAGCCGTGCCTGCATGAGCGACAGCCGCGCCTCGTTCGGCGCCATCAGGCGGCCTTCCTCGATCAGGTCGTCGGCGCGGCGCCATTGCCGCGCCGCGATCGCGGCCTGCACCGCCGCGGTGCGCGCATCCAGGTTGCGCGGGTCGCGGGCCAGCACCGCCTCGGCGCGTTCCAGCGCCTCGGCCGGCCGGCCGGCCCCCTGGTACAGCCGCGCCAGCGCCAGGTTCGCCGCCTCGTCCGCCGGTGCGGCCTCGAGCACCGGGCGCAGGCTCTCGAAGCCGGCGGCCTGGTCGCCGGCCTCGTTCGCGCGGTCCGCGGCGCGCACCGCGACGCCGGCCAGAAGCGCGCCCGCCTGGCGCCGGGTCTCGGCATCGCCGCCACCCTCGAGCCCGCGCACCAGCGCGGCCGCCTGGCCTTCGAGCCCGGCCGACAGCAGCGCGCTGCCGATCGCGAGTCGCGCCGCAGGCGCCGGCGCCCGGTTGACCGCGAGCGCGACGCGTGCCGCTTCCTCGGCGCCGCGCGCATCGCCGGCCTCGCCGAAGGTGCGGATTACCGCGGCGGGCCCCGCGCCGGTCGGATCCGGGCGCGCCGCCAGCGCCAGCAGCCGCTGCCGCCCGGCGAAGCCGCCGAGCGCCGCCGCCTGCTCCACCTCGGCTGCCACGCGCGTGCGGCTCGCGAGCCGTGCCATGTCGGGCGAGCGCCGCGCCGGCGGCACGCGCGCGATGAGCGCGGCGGCATCGCCGAGCCGCCCCTGTTCCTCGGCGAACAACGCTGCCGCGAAGACCGCCTCCGCGCCGCCAACCGGCCCGGCGAGCGGCGCCTCCAGGATCGCGCGCGCCTCCGCGCCCTGGCCCTGGCGCGCGAGTGCACGCGCGAGGTCGAGCCGGACCCAGGGGTCCTGCGGCGCCTCGGCCGCGGCGGCGCGGAGCAGCGCCAGCGCCTCGGCCGGGTCGGTGCTGCGCGCGGCCTGGGCGCGCAGGCGGCCGGCGGCGCCGCCCGTGCCGCTACCGGACGGCGCCGCGGCGCGCAGCCGGCGTGCGATCTGGTCGGCCTCGGCGATGCGCCCCTGCTGGCGCAGCGCGCGTTCCAGCCCCTGCTCCGCGGGCTGGAAGCCGGGCCGGCGTCCCAGCGCGGTGCGGAAGCGCTGCTCGGCGCCCGGCGCGTCGCCCTGGCGCAGCGCGACCTCGCCGAGCGCGGCCTCGGCATCGGTGCGGTCGGTCGCCTCGCGCGCCACGGCGCGGCGCAGCACGGTCTCGGCCGCCGCCACCTCGCCGCGGCGGAGCAGCGCGCGGCCCTCCGCCAGTTCCACGCTGTAGCGGGCGCCTTCGAGCGCGGCGCGCCAATTGCCGGCGCGCGCCGGGTCGGCGGCGCTGGCGCGTTCCAGCAGGTCGCGCGCCTCGGCCGCGCGGCCCTGGCGCAGCCGCACGATGCCGAGCCCGGCCAGCGCCTCGGCATCCGCGGCATCGGCGGCCAGCGCCGCCTGGAAGGCACGCTCCGCCTCGGCCGCGCGGTTTGCCTCCAGCTGTGCGAAGCCTTCCTGGCGCGGCCCGGCGGCGGCTTGGGCGGCGCGCCGTGCGGGGTCGCGGATGGCGGCCAGGCGCTCGCGCACCGCCGCGTCATCCGGCCGGAATTCGAGATAGGCGGCGAGCGGCGCCTCGGCCGCCGGCCCGGTGCCGAGCCAGCCCAGCGCACGGCGCCAGGCCTCGGTCGCCGGCCCGGCGGTCGCGGGCTCGCGCGCGAGCGCGGCGAGGCGCGCGATGCCATCGGCGCGGGAGGGTTCCCGCCAGGTCAGGATCTCGGCGGCGGCCACGCGCGCGCGGCCGTCCTGCGGGCGCCGGGCAGCGAGCGCCGCGAGGCGCTGGCGCGCCTCCTCCCAGCCGCCAGCCGTGCCGCCGAGCGTCAGCCAGTATTCCACCGTATAGGCATCGGGCGGCGGGGCGCCGCCGAAGGCATCGCGATATCGGGTCAGCGCCTCGGGCACGCGGCCGTCGCGCGACAGGCGGCGCGCCTCCTCGATCGCGGCACGGTCGACGGCGCTGCCGCGCAGCGCCTCCTCGGCCGCGGCGACGGCCGGCGCGGCGGGCGCCACGGCGCGAAGCCGCGCAAGCAAGGCCTCCGCCGCGGCGCGGTTGCCGCGCGCCGCTTCCGCCGCCGCGGCGCCGGCGAGCGCATCGGCGTTGCGCGGATCCGCGGCGAGCACCCGTTCATAGGCGCTGATCGCAAGGTCTGGCCGGTTCTGTTCCTGCCAGTGCCGGGCCTGCTGGAGCAGGACCGACACGGCGCCGTTCTGCGCCAGGGCCGGCATGGCCGGCGCCAGCATCGTCGCCCCGCAGAGCAGGGCCGTGCGCAGCCGCCTCATGCCCCTCCCCCCCGAAGGCGCCGCACCGCGCGCCGCCGCAGCGCGGCATGGAGCGGCAGGCCGACCAGCAGGCTCGTGCCGAGCAGCAGAAGCAGCAACGTGCCCGGCCGCGCGCCCAGGTAGTGCTGCGGCCAGAGCCAGGGCGGCAGATCCCCGACCGCATAGGACGGCGCCGTGCGGAACGCCTCGATCCCGCTGCTCGAGAGCAGAACCAGGTCGCCCTGGAAGCGCGCGATGCGCGCCGGGTCGCGCAGCGCCTCGGCCACCGCCTCGAGACCCGCTGGCGTCGGCGCCGCCAGCGCGACGACCGACCGCCCGGCCCGCAGCGGGGACTGCACGCCAGCCAGGAAGCCAAGGTCTTCCGGCGGGCTCGCGACCACGGCCGCGACGCGCAGCCTGTCCTCGGCCGGCGGCACGTCCATCACGAGGCGCGCGAACCCCTCGAGCCGGTCGGGCAGGGTCACCGACAGCCGCCCCCCCGCCTCGAAGCGCAGCGGTGCGTCTTGCAGCAACGCGGCGAGCGCGGGCTGCCGCCCGAGCGTGCCGATGACGATCAGGTCGCGCTCCGCCACCTGCTGCAACTGGCCGGGTCGCACCACGGCGAGGCCCGTCGCAGGCACGCCGACGCTCACCGCGAGCCCGCCGACCAGGCCGAGGAAGGCGCTGACCTCGACCGGGCCAGGCTGGTCGGGAAGCACGACGGCGCTTTCCGAAAGGTCGGCGAGGCGCGTGAAGGGGAAGCCCGCGCTCGCGAAGTGCGCGAGGTTCGGCAGCACCGCGAAGCGGTGCGCGCGGCTGATGTCGATCGTGCTCTCGGGGTCGATCGCGGCCTGGACATCGGCCGGCGTGCCGACGCAGTCGCCGCGGTTGAGCGGCCGCAGGTCGAAGCGCAGCTGCAGCTCGTTGCGGCCGGAGACCAGCCAGGGCGGCACGGCGATGCGCGCCGTCTGCGGCCCGCCGCCGAGGCCGAGCTGCGATTGCACCCAGGACCACGGCCAGGACGGCGCATCGGCCAGCGGCACGGCGCGGAGGAAGCTGCCGCTGACCGAGACATCGAGGCGCGTGCGCGCCACGTCCAGCACCGGACCGCCCGGCGCGCGCAGCGCGACCTCGACCGGGAAGCCGTGCCGCCGCCAGGTCACGAGGTCGGGTGCGGTGCGCAGCGGCACCGCGATGGCGCCGGGCGCGAAGCCCGCCACCTGCAGGGCGCCGCGGTCCACGAGTTCGCCGAAGCGGACCGCGCGGTCCGTCGGCAGCCAGCGCGGCGCGTCATAGGGGCGGCGTGGCGGCGCGCGCTGCGGCGCGACCGTCGCGGCCTGCCCGGACAGCAGCTGCGGCGCGAGCGCGAGCCCGGTCGCCGCCGCCGCCGCCTCGGACGGGTTGCGGCCGGCGATGAGCAGCAGCGTCCCGGCGGGATCCCGCGGGTTCGACAGCAGGGCGACGGTCGGCCCCGCGAGCGGCGGCAGTTCGAGCCCGGCCGGCACGCTGTCCGCCGTCGCGACCACCACGGCGTGGCCGCGGTCAGGCAGGCTGCCTGAGACGGGGAAGCGCGCGCCCCGGTACTCCGCCTGCACCGCGAACCAGGAGGCGGCGATGGCGGCCGCGCGCAGCGCCTCGGTCGGCGGGCTGTCCGGCAGGATGAACGGCAGCACCAGCGGCTCGTGCAACTCGCGCGGGTCGAAGAAGGGTTCGGGCAGGCGCGACAGGTCGCGCGTCAGGGGCAGGCGCTCGAGCACGAGGTGGAGGGCCGAGCCCTCGTCCACCGTCATCCAGAGGAGGTCCGAGAGGGCGTCGTTGCACTCCGCGGCGTAGCGGCCGGTGAAGGCAAAATTCAGCCGGTTGATCTCGGTGAAGAAGGCGGGGCTGGCCGGCATCGAGACCGGGCCGAAGGCCGGGCGCGTCGGATCGGGTCTGACGACGCCGATGAACTGGTCGTTCAGCGTGATAGTGAGCTGGCTCGTCTCCGGCATCAGCGCCGGCGATGCGGCGCCCGAGAGCACGAGCCGCGCCTCCGTCACGACCTCATCCGCACGGATGCCGAATTGCAGCCCCTGCAGGGGCGAGACGCCGCGCAGCTGCATCGGCCCGCCGAGGCCGAGCTGGCGGAGGCTGCGCGTGACGCGCCGGGCGGTCGGCGCCGCCGCGGCGGGTGGCGGGTCCGCAACCGTGGGCAAGGGCGCCGCGACCGGGGCGTCGGGCAGCGGGGCCGGCGGCGTCGGCTGCGCGGAGGCGGGCTGAGCGCCGAGCAGCAGCGCAAGAAGGCCGGCTCCGGCGAGGCTGCGCGGGAGCAGAACCTCGGTCCGGCGCTCGGCGGCGACGGGCGCGACCGGCCGTCGCAGCGCTTCGCGCCGCTGCCGGCGCGCGCGCCACCACGCGAAGGACAGCTGCGAGCGCCCCGTGAAGACCGCGCCCACCGTCGCCACGACCTCGAGCAGCGAGCGCAGCGGCCGGTCCGGCCGGTGCCGGTCCCAGTCCAGCCAGGCATCGGCGCGGCCGAACAGCACGCGCACCACGGCGGCCTCCTCCTCGATCGTGCGCAGGTGAAGCAGCAGCTGCGCCTCCCCATCGTCCATGCGCAGGAAGCGCGCCGGCAGCACGACCGTCTCGGCGCCGAGCGGCAGTTCCAGCGTCACCTCGCTGTCGGGCGCGAGGCCGGGCGGCTCGGCCAGCATGAGGCCGGCGCCGCCGAGCGAGAGGTCGTGCGTGCGCGCATCGATGCGCCGCCCGTCCGGCAGCACCAGGATCGCCGGCAGCTCGGCGCTGACACGTGCGCGCGCGCGAACCTGGCGCCGCTCCCGTCCCGCCGCCACGGAGGCGAGCGCGGGCACGAGGCAGAGCGTGGCCCAGATGCCGTTCAGGAGGTAGGCCTGCGCCTCGAGGCTGCCCCAGGGATGGGTCGCGATTCCGTGCGCGCCGGCCGCGACGCCGGCGGCCAGCAGCACCGTCAGCACCAGGCTCGGCCACACGGCGCGCCAGTCGAAATAGCCCTCGGGCAGCAGCCCGCCCTTCTCCGTCACGTTGAACTTCCCCTTCCTGGGATCGAGCAGCGTCGCGATGGTCACCGGCAGCAGCCAGAGGGCCAGCACGGTCTCGTAGATCTCGGACCAGAATGAATGGCGCGCGCCGCCGGCGATCCGGCTGCCCGTCGCGACCGCGTGGAAGATGTGCGGCCCGGCATAGGCGACGATCGCGAGCGGCGAGGCCGCGATGACGCTGTGTCCCAGCAGCAGGAACGCGAGCGGCGCGGTGAGGAACACCACGCGCGGCAGCGCGAACAGGAAGTGGAACATCGCACTGAAGTAGCAGGCGCGTTGCGCCAGGCTCAGCCCGGGGCCGAGCAACGGATTGTCCACGCGCATGATCTGCAGCATGCCGCGCGCCCAGCGCATGCGCTGGCCGATGTGGATCATCAGCCGCTCGGTCGCGAGGCCGGCGGCGAGCGGCACGCGCAGGTAGGCGGTGTTCCAGCCGCGGCGCTGCATGCGCAGCGATGCGTGGCAGTCTTCGGTCACGGTCTCCGTCGGCACGCCGCCGGCATCGAGGATCGCCGCGCGCCGGATCAGGGCGCAGGAGCCGCAGAAGAAGGTGGCGTTCCAGAGGTCGTTGCCCGGCTGCACGAGGCCGTAGAACATCAGCCCCTCGTTCGGCACGTCGCGGCCGTTCGAGAGGTTCCGCTCGAACGGGTCGAGCGAATAGAAATGGTGCGGCGTCTGGACCATCCCGAGCTTCGGGTCGCGCAGCATCCAGCCCATGCTCATCTGCAGGAAGGCGCGCGTGGGGACGTGGTCGCAGTCGAAGATGGCGACGAACTCGCCCTCGGTCTGCGCCAGCGCGTGGTTGATGTTGCCCGCCTTGGCGCCCTTGTTGTCCGGGCGCACGATGTAGCCGGCGCCGCATTGCTCGGCGAAGGCGCGGAAGGCCGGGCGCCGCCCGTCGTCGAGGATCCAGACGCGCAGCTTCTCGGCCGGCCAGTCCATCGCCAGCGCGGCGAGAACGGTCGGGCGCACCACCTCGAGGTCCTCATTGTAGGTGGGCACGTAGACATCGACGCTCGGCCAGTCCGCCGGGTCGGCCGGCAGCGGCGCCGGCTTGCGCTCGAGCGGCCAGAGCGTCTGGAAATAGCCGAGCAGCAGCGCCAGCACCGCGTAGCCCTCGGCGAGCGCGAGGCCGATCATGAAGAAGCCCTGCCAGAATGTCGCAGGCTCCAGCGTCTCGGTCATGCGCCAGAAGATGTAGCGCGCCGAAACGAGGCAGGAGAGCGCCGCCAGCACCATGGTCGCGCGCCGGTTCGGGAAGCGGTTCAGCACCAGGAAGGTGAGGATGCCGCCGACCGCCAGCAGCGCCTGGTCCGCCGCATCGAGCGGCGTGGTCACGACCACGAGCCCGAGCGGCAGCCCGAGCAGCAGCAGCGCGACGCGCCGCCAGGCGAAGGCGCGCGCCGTCATGCGCGGAGCCAGCCGAGCGTAGCCGGCGCCGCCGCGGCGGCGGGCGCGATTTCGCGCAGCAGTGCGGCGGCGAGGTCCTCGACATCGCGCGCGGCCGCGCTTTGCGGCGCATGCAGCCCGACCGGGCGCTGGTGCGCCAGCGCCTCGGCCATCGCCTCGTCGCGGCAGACCGCGCCCATGAGGCGCGGGCCGAGATGCCCGGCCACGCCGTCGGCCGCGGCGACCGACAGCGCCGAGCGGCGATCGACCTGGTTGAGCACCACGCCGATGCGCGGCGCGCGCAGCCCCGCCAGCGTGCCCTGGCCGAGGAAGCGGCCGCTTTCGAGGTCCGGCAGCAGCGCCGTGCTGCCCGCATCGGCCAGCAGCACCACGAGCATGATCGCCGCCTGTTCGGCCAGGATCGGCAGCGCGACCGAGGCGCCTGGCGGCGTATCCGCCACGACGATCGCGGCCGGATCGGCCAGCAGCGCGCGCAGCGGCGCCGCCAGCAGGTCCGGCTCGGCATCGAGCAGGGCCGCGGCGGCCAGCCTGCCGCGCAGGTCGGCGTCGCCGTGCGGCAGCAGCTCGACCCCGGCCGGCGTCGCACGCAGGCAGGCCCGCCAGTCCGCGCGCTGCGCGAGCTGCGCGAGGTAGCCCGCGGTGTCGGTGATCGGCAGCCCGAGATGCAGCCGCAGCGCATTCTGCGGGTCGCAGTCGACCGCGAAGACGCGGCGCCCGCAACGCCGCAGCGCCGCGGCCAGGGCTGCGGCAAGCGAGGTCTTGCCCACGCCCCCCTTGGGCGAAGCCAGGCAGATCAGCGGCACAGGGTTAGCCCTCCGCCGCGCGGCGGGCGGCAACGGCCGCCGCAAGCCCCATGAAGGGCCGCGCTGCGGGCGGCGGCGCGGGTGCGGGGGCGCCGCGGGCCGCGGCCAGCGCCTCCGAGATCAGCGGAAAGGCGGCTACGGCGCGGGGCGCCGCGGCGACGGGCCCGAGCAAGTCGGCCGGAGCCAACGCCGGCGGCGTGGCCATGCGGGGCGCCTGGATCCCAAGCGTGGGCGGAGCCGCTGCGCGCGCCGTTGCAGGCACGACCTGCCGCAGAGGGCGTGCGAAGGACGTGTACGCCAAGCCCTTCAAGCCGAGGCGCGCGGCAAGGGCGGCTATGTCGGGGTCCATGACGGTCAAGCCGCTTCGGTCGGATCGGCAAAGAAGAAAAATCCTGCCGTGGCCAACATCCAGCAACCCTCCGTCGGCGGTGCTCGATCCTGGTCCGACGGTCTACCGGCTAGCCATCGGCAACCGGTGTTCCCGAGTCCGCGCATGCGGCTCGAACCAGGAGCAAGAGTGATGCCGAATAGTAGTCACGGGAGTCATTGACGGATGGTAACGACACCGTGGCACCGCGCCCTGCGATGCGCGCCGACGCGAAGGCCGCGATGGCCCGCGCACCCACGGATGCGCCGTATTCGGCCGGCACCCCCGAGATGAGATCGACCCAGGCCGGTGGCTGCGGCCAGCGCTGATCCGTCCAGAAGGCAACCGCACCGAGCAATGCCGGATGCGTCGCCTGTCCCGCCCAGGCGAGCATCAACGGGACGCGCACGGCGTCGTAGGAAAAGCGCGGCGGCCAGCGGGCGGGCAGGACGAGCGGCGCATCCGGAGCGTGCGGCTGGAGCACCCAGTCGGGGCTCAGGCCCCAGGCGCCGAAGCGCGCGCGGCGCAGCAGATCGAGCCCGGCGGCGGACAGCGCCTGCCAGGGTCCGTTCGGCATCGCGCGTGACAGTTCAGCGAAAACCGGCAGCAGGATGTAGGAGGGATTGAGGACAAGGCCCTCGGGCGTTTCGAACCCGGCCGCGCCAGGCAGCAGGAAGGGTCCGCGTGCGGTTTCGCGCAGCGTGAGGCGGAGCAGGTCGCGGGCGATGGCGAGCGCGCCTTCGCGGTGCCTCGCGTCGCCCCAGCGGCGGTGCGCGGCCAGCAGGCCCCAGACGATGTAGAGATCGCCATCGGTTGCGTTGTTCGGATCGTCCACCGGCTGTGCGAGCCCCGGTCGGTAGCGCCAGGCATGCAGGCGGTCGCCGGGTCGGCGCAGACGCCGCGACGTCCAGGCGAGGATACGCTCGAATGCGGGACGGTCGCCGAAGAATGCCGAGAAGATCAGGCCCCAGCCTTGGCCCTCGCTGTGTGCGATGCCGTTGTTTCCGGTGTCCCTGACGCGCCCGTCCGGCGTGACGAAGCGATCGTGCCAAGCGCGCCACTCCGCCATGTCCGATCGCGCCGGTGCTGCCGCGCCCAGGGCGGGCGCAAGCAGCAGGGCCCGGCGTCGAAGGGAACGCCCGGGCGGGTGATCGCGATGGCTGAACAACATCCGTCTCTCAGCGTTTCCCGGGAGCCCGAGGAGCAATTTTCTACCATATCGGGAGAAGGCCGAGGGAAGTTCCCGCGTGCGTCGGCGCATGAAGGGTTGCGCGGCGTGCGTCGCGAAAGTCGCGGGTCGTGTCTCGTGACGTGGCGCGGTGTGGAGTGGGGCGCCATCCTCGACACCTGGGGAGGGTCGATCCCAATCCCGGCGGGCGGCTGGCTGCCCCGCGGTCCGCTCGTGATTCGCCTCCCGGAGCGCCTCGGATGACCTGAGGCGGTGGCGTAGCGGTGGGAACCGGAATCCAACCTTCTCTGGGGCGTAGACTCGGCCGCGGAGGGCCCGGAACTGACCTGTTCCGGCGGCGCCCGGGAGATCGATGCGGAATGGAGACTATGCCGAAGGAGTACCCGGCGTGGCACGTCCTGGCCGGATACCTTGAGGCTTGGCACGGTCGGATCCCGCGAGCGGCGCCGCGCGTGACGGCCGGCCTATTCCTGCCAAAACTACGCGTTCGGTGTCGGATGGCGCTCCGGCGGATAATGGAATTCCAAGTAGAAGCGGACCGCGCCGAGTGGCTCGACGCGGTGCTTCACCTCTGGTTCGATTTCGCCCGGCCGGCCCGGTTCCAGGACGGTCTCCGAGGCGGGGCTGATCGTGCAGTAGCGCAGCCTGCCCTCCAGCACATGGATGACCGCCCAGGTGTCATGCGTGGTTTCATGCGCCTGCCGCAGCGCAGGCGGAATGGTGTCCTGCGTGAACTCCGGGCTGCGTCGGGTCGCCACGTGTCCTTCGGGAATCGGCATTGCTGGCTCCGTCTGCGTGTGTGTCGGCCTGCACCGCGCCCGGATACGTCGACATCCTGGCACACCAGACGGTGCGGCTGTCGATCATATCGACCGGGGCGCTGCCGGAGTGCCGCGTGCCGCTCGGCGGGACCCGAGCGACGCGCACACGATGGCGCTCAGAGCGGACACACACCCGATGCGCAGGCCAGGTGCGCCATGTCCACCGCCTCGTGCAGCGCCGCATCCTCGATACCGTCGACGATCGCCGCGAAGCGCGCGGCATGCACCTCCTCCTCCGGCAGGTATTCGTAGCCGAGTTCCTTGTCCGGGCGGCTCGGCAGGATGGCGCAGCAGCGGATCTCCGGCTGGTGGCGCAGGACGATCTCGCGGAAGGCTTCGAGGTCGTGGCGGTCGGTGAAGATCTTCAGCGTGTAGCTCACCTGGTTGCCGCGCTCCGCGCCGATCCAGTGGCGTTCCAGCAGGCCGAGCCAGCGGTATTGCTGCGCCGGGGTCGCCTGCGGCGCGGTCACCAGGCGATCGCCGATGCCAAGGCGCTGGATCAGCGGCAAGGTCGGGAAGCCGACGATGGACATGCCCGGGAAGCTCTGCAGGCCGCGCACCGGATACCCGCGCGCCTCGTAGTCGCCCAGCAGCGGGTCGGCGTCGCGCGCCCAGCCGGCCTCGGCCTTCACGCCCTTGAACTGCACCCAGCGCAGATACTGGCGGCGCGCCGGCAGATGCGCGCCCTCGGTCAGGCCGAACAGCTTGCTGGTGGTGCCGGCCGGCTTGACGGTCGTGACCGTGAAGGGCGCCGGCATGCCGAGTTCCGCCGCATAGGCGATGCCTTCCTGCTTCGCCGCTTCGGACAGGCGCGCGAGCGTCTCCCAGAAGGGGGCGCTGCGCGCCTCGTCCAGCAGGTCCTCGAAGCCGAAGCCCCAGCGCATCCAGGCCCATTCGTGCAGGCCGGTCGGGCCGATGCCCATCCGGTTGGTGCGGCGCACCTCGTCGGCATACAGCGCATCCATCGTGTTCGCGCGCATCAGGAAGCGAACGCCCAGGCGCACGCTGTCCTCGACGCGCGCATCCCATTGCGCCGCGACGTCGTCAGGCACCTCGCCGGGCGCCATTCCGGCCAGGTCGCGCGGACAGGCGAGCAGCGGCGCGAAATCGGCGATCACGCAGTACCCGCCGGTGACGTGCAGCGTGATCTCGCCGCAGGGGTTGGTGGTGGCGGGGAAACGCGCCTGCGCCGCGCGGCGGCCGAGCTCCGCGAGCAGCGGCACGGCATGGTCCGCGGCATAGCGCGCCGAGCGCAGGTCGCGCCCGTCGGTATGCACGGGCTTCGCCCATGCGGTGCCGGTGCGGTGGTCTTCCAGCCGGTCGCCGTTGATGAAGCCGGGCTCGCCATTGATGTAGCCGCAGGCCGTCGCTTCCTCGAACACCGCGAGGGCATGGCGGTCGAGCGGCGCGTCGCTGCCCGCGCGCGCGGCGCGCACGCCCTCCCAGAATTCGGCATCGACCATGACGGAGTTGTTGGCGGTCCATAGCCCGCCCTCGGCCTTCAGGCGGATGAAGCGGAAGATGCCGGGGTCGCGCCAGGACTTCGTCGCCATGCGCGCCGCGCGCCGCGCACCGCCGACCTGTACCTCGACCGAGAGATGGTGGTCGACCAGCAGCGCCTGCTCCCAGGGCGCCAGCGCCTCGTCAGCCGGGCTGCGGTGGCGCGCCGGCTCGATCACCTGGTGGCGCAGGTTCACGAAGGCGCGCAGCAGCGACAGCGGCCCCGAGGCCGGACGCCCCTGCATGCCGGCGATCGGCGCGCCGCAGCGGCGGATGGCGGAGAAGTCGAGCACCAGCGCGCGGTCCGCCGCCCCTGCGAAGGCCAGGCTTTCCAGCAGCTCCGCGGCCTTCCCCCATCCCTCGCGGCTGTCGGCGATGGCGTGGTGGATGGCACCGGGCGGCGCCGCGGTGGTGTCGCGCAGGATCTCACGGGCGATGAAGGCGCGGATCTCCGCCTCCTGCGCCTCGCTCATCGCCGCGAGGGTCGTGCCCCAGGGCAGCAGGCCGAACTCGGCGCCGAAGCGGTGGATCTCGTCGCGCGTGTCGGGGAAGTCGGGATGGTTCGTGGACAGGTGCAGGAGCAGGCGGGGTGCCTGGCCCCAGTCAACCGCCACAAGTTCGTCGTCATAGGCGCGGCCGACGCCGCTGCCGTTCAGCAGCAGGTAGAACAGAGCGAAGGAGGTGATGGCCGTCGCGCAGTTGGTGAAGACCTCCATGTTGCGCGTCGGCTGCGCCGCGTCGCCGTGCTGGAGGTGGCGCCCGGAGGTGATCAGCGCGCCGGTGGCGATGGCGTTGCGAAGCCGCGCCTGCTCGGCGGCATCGGCGCGATCGCCGAGCAGCGCCATGTTGCCGGCTGCTACCCGGTCGGCGACGCGGCCGAAATCCTCCGCATCTCCAGGGCGGAAGACGGTGCGGCGCGCCACCGCCAGGCCCATGCCGGGGTCAACGGCGCGGGCAGGAAGCGGCGCCTCGCCGAAGCCGGCACCAGGCATTGCGGGGAGAATCTGGCGCTGACGCGCGCCGGCGAGCGAACCGTCCATGGGCAACCTTCCACGCCGGCCGCAGGAGGTGCGACTCGGGCACATCCCATGATATGGTATATATTAAGCGTCGTCAGCCACTATATGTGGTGCAACGGTCAGGCAGGCCGCCAGCGTCGTCGCGTCCAGCACAGCCATGAATCCGTCCTGCGCCCGCCCCAGCACGCCCGCCAGCCGGCAGGTCGGCGAGAAGCAGCAGGCCCCGCCATCGGCGCGAAAGCATTCGACCAGCGCTTGGCCGGCTTCGAGCCGGCGGACGATCGCGCCGATACGGATCTCGCTCGGTGGTCGGGCCAGCGTGACGCCGCCGCGCGCGCCGCGCTGCGTCCGCACCAAGCCCGCGGCCGACAAGTCCTGCACGATCTTCTGCACATGGTTGCGCGGCACGCCGATGCCCGCCGCCAGTTCCTCGGTCGAGAGCTGGCGCGCCGGATCCTCGCCGAGCTTCAGGAGGATCCGCAGCGCAAAGTCGGTCGAAGCGAGAAGGCGCATTGGCGGCCCCCTGAAAGGGAATGGGGAAGGCGTGGATACAGCACGACGTCAGACGTGCCGGCGCGCGCGCAGCAGGCTGCTCGCAATCCGGCCCAGTAGCCCGAGGAACGTCAGTCCCCAGGCGAACAGCGCAAGATGGATGAAGGCGGCCGGCACCGCGGCCAGGAAGGGCAGGTCCAGCGCGCGCGAGAGCTGCAGCGTTCCGGTCGTGTACATGCCGAGCGGGAAGACCATTCCCCACAGCGTCGGCTCGTAGCGCAGCGGCTCGCGGCGGATCAGGTAGCGCCAGAGCGTGAGCGCGATCAGGAACGGGATCCACCAGGTCGCCGCGGCCCAGAAGAACAGCGTGAAGCCGCGCAGGAAGGGCACGAAATCGGCCAGCACCGGCCAGGTGGTGCTGCGCAGCAGCAGGATCGATCCCGCCAGAGTGGTGATCGCGACCGCGCCCATGTTGATCCAGTAGGGCGGCCCAAAATCCAGCGCGCTGAGCCGCACGAAGGTGAGCCGGTAGAAGATCAACGGGATGATCGCGAGGTAGAGCATGCTGCCGATCATGAAGAAGGCGAGGCAGAGGAACTGGATCTCGACCGGCGGCGGCACGGCGGCACCCAGCGTGCCCTTCAGCACCACGATGGACTGCGTCGCCACCGCCGCGATCAGCCAGGCGCCGTTGATCCCCGCGGCCAGTGTGGGCTTGCGCGCGCGGATCGTGACCGCGGTGAAGAAGGCGTACATCACCAGGAACCAGAGCCCGAGCCCGAGGTACCACAGCGCGGACGCCACCCCCTGCGCGCCCGCCACCACCGCCGTCTGCGTGCCGAGCACGCAAGTGCCCGCCACCAGCGTGAAGAAGCCAGGCGCGCGCTGGTGGTTCGACAGATCCTCGGCGATGCGGTGGGGAAACAGCACGACCCGGGCGGCGGTCAGCCCCCATAGCATCAGGTAGGCGACCCAGGCGATGCCGACCAACGGGATCGCGATGACCCGAAGCCCGAGCAGCTGGCAGGCGATGGAGACCACCCCCGTCGCCATGACCAGCGCGAAATAGCCGGGGAATAGGTCGCGCGCCGTCTCGGCGAGGAGCGGCAGGAGGCCGGGCTGGCGTGCCTCGGCATGGGTCGCGACGGTCACGATGGCGGTCCTCCGAGCCAGGCGACGAGCAGATCGATCTGCAGGAAGCCGATCAGCAGGAGCACGTTCAGCGCCCAGGCCACGGTCAGCGCGCGGGCGACCTGGCCCCAGGGTGGCGCCGCAGGCCCGGCACAGCGCCACACGGCGACTAGGATCAGGCCCGTGTAGAGGAGCATGAGCACGAGCAGAAACTGCTGCACATCGACGCGCTGCGCCTCGCGCGCCAGCAGAAACAGCAGGGCGAGGCCGCTGCTGATGAGCACGCCGTAGACCCAGAACACGCGCCCGAGCCCCGCCCGCCCGGTGAACGCACGCCACTCCGGCTCGAAGAGGAGCATGAGCACCAGGATCAGCCTGTGCGACCAGGTCAGCGGCATACCGGGGGTCCGTTCGGGGGCGGCACCGGCGGCCCTTCGAGCACGCCGTCCTCGGTGACGATGGCGGTCATCGGGATGTCGTGCGGCTGCGGGAAGATGGTCGGCATGCGCGACAGCGCAAACCCCACCCCGATCGCACGCGGTCGCGGCGCCTGCGCGGCCAGCGTCCGGTCGAAGAAACCACCGCCATAGCCAAGGCGGTAGAACGCCGGATCGAAGCCGACCAGCGGTGCCAGCACCACCGCAGGGATCACAGCGTCACCCCCCGCCGGGACGGGGATATTCCAGAGGCCGGGGCGCAGCGCCTCGCCTGGCCGCCAGCGACGGAACTCGAGCGGCCGGCCATGCGCCTCGGCCACCGGCAGCGCGGTGATCGCCCCGCGCTCCGCGGCCGAGGCCATCCAGGGCCGCAGATCTGGTTCGCCCCGGAACGGCATCCACGCCGAGACGGCGACGCCCCGCAGATCGACGAGCAGCGTGTCGAGATGCGCCGCGATGCGCGCCGACAGGGCCGCCCGCGTTGCTGCGCCCAGCGCAACGCGGGCGGCGATCAGCCGCTCCCGCTCGGCGCGGCGGAAGCGCGCAACATCGCGGCGCTGCTGCGGGTCCACCGCCGCGAACCCGCCGGCCGCGTCCGGTTCCAGTTCGTGCAGGAAGCAGACGGGCGAGGCGAGGCTGCTGGTCGGTCGAGCCATGGCCGGCTTCCTTCTCGTTGGGCGCCGAGCAACCGCGGTGGCCGCGGAAATTGGCATTGACGATACCACAATTCTGATCGATGGTAATTGGTATCGAGGATACCGAATTGCCCGCGCACCCTGAGACCCCCGAACGCCGCGCCGCCCTGACACGGGATCTGCGCGCTGCGACCGGCCTGGACGAGGCGGTGCTCGAAGCCTTCCTGCGCGCCTTCTACGGCGCCGCGCGTCGCGACCCCCTGCTCGCCCCCGCCTTCGCCGGTGTTACCGACTGGGAGGCGCACATCGCCCGCATCACGCAGTTCTGGTCCTCGGTCGCTCTCATGACCGGCACCTATCACGGCCAGCCGATGCAGGCGCATGCGCATCTCGGGCTCGGCGCGGCGCATTTCGCCCGCTGGCTCGTCCTGTTCGAGGAGACCGCCGCGGCGCGCCTGCCGCCCGCCGGCGCTGCGCATGTGATTGAACGCGCGCGGCGCATCGCCGCCAGCCTCGAGATGGGGCTCACACCACTTTCCCTGCCCAACCGGACCACCAAGGGAGTTCCCGCATGAGTGCCGCCACCGACCTCGGCTTCGCTACCCGCCAGATCGGCGAGATCGCTGCCGCCCTGCCCGGCGCCACCGCCATCTTCCGCCGCCGCAAGCTGGATTTCTGCTGCGGCGGCGCGGTGCGCTTGGCCGATGCGGTCCCGCCCGAGGCGCTGCCCGCGATCGAGGCGGAACTCGCATCCCTCGCCCCCGGCGAGCCCGAGGCGCCGGAGGACACCGGCGCGCTGATCGACCACATCATCGCCCGCTACCACGATGTACACCGCGCGCAGGTTCCCGAGCTGATCCGCCTCGCGCGGCGGGTTGAGGCGGTGCATCGCGACCACCCCGACGCGCCGCGCGGCCTGGCCGAGCTGCTCACGCGGATCGAGTGGGAGATGGGCGACCACATGCAGAAGGAGGAGCAGGGCCTGTTCCCCATGCTGCGCGTCGGCCACGGGCCGGCGATGGCGATGGAGCTGATGCGCGACGAGCACGACGACCACGGCGCCCGCCTGCGTGAACTCGAGGCGCTGACGCATGGCCATGAGCCGCCCGAGGATGCCTGCAATTCCTGGCGCGCGCTGTATGCCGGCACGGCGCAGTTCGCGCAGGATCTGACGCAACACATCCACCTCGAGAACAACGTGCTGTTCCCGCGCTTCGGCGCATGAGCGCGGCGGTACCGATCGGCGTGGTCACCGTCAGCGACCGCGCCTTCCGCGGCATCTACCAGGACCAGGGCGGGCCGGGGATCGAAGCGGCGCTGGCGCGCATCCTCGCCACCCCCTGGCGCCCGGTCCGTCGCCTGGTGCCGGACGAGCGGCCGGCGATCGAGGCCGCCCTGGCCGAACTCGCGGATGTCGAGGGCTGCCCGCTGGTCGTGACCACTGGCGGCACCGGCCCCGCGCCACGCGACGTGACGCCGGAGGCGACTGCGGCCGTGTGCGACCGTATGCTGCCCGGCTTCGGCGAATTGATGCGCGCCGTCTCCCTGCGTGCGGTGCCAACCGCGATCCTGTCGCGCCAAGTGGCGGGGACGCGCGATTCGTGCCTGATCGTGAATCTGCCCGGCAAACCATCGGCCATCGCCGAATGCCTCGATGCAGTATTTCCGGCCATTCCCTATTGCATCGACCTGATCGGCGGACCGCGGCTCGAGACCGATCCCTCGTATTGCGTGGCATTCCGGCCGAAGGCAGCGTGATGGCGTTGTTCGCGCATGGCTTCCGCCCCTTCTTCCTGATGGCGGGCATCGTCGCGCCGTTGGGCGTGGGGCTGTGGGCGCTGGCGCTCGCCGGGCTGCCGGTCCCGGGTGGGCCGCTGCCGATGATGCGCTGGCACGCGCATGAATTGCTGGCCGGTTTCGTCGGCGCGGCGATGATCGGCTTCCTGATGACGGCGATCCCGAACTGGACCGGCCGGCGCGGCTATTCCGGCCTGCCGCTGGTGGTCATCGCCGGGCTGTTCCTCGCGGCGCGCCTCGCGCTGCTGCCCGGCTCACCGGTGCCCATCGCGGTCGCCGCGCCGTTGGCGCTGGTGCCGCTGCCGGCGACGATGCTGCTGGTGCTGCCGGCGCTGATCCGCGCGAAAACCGCACGGCTGTTCGGGCCGCCGCTGCTGGTTCTGGGCTTCTGGGCCGGGCAGATGATGATGCTGGCAGAGGCGGCGGGCTGGTGGACGGTCCCGGGCTGGGCGACCGGCCAGCTGCTGATGGCGAACATGGCGCTGGTGCTCGTGGTGCTGATCGGCGGGCGGATCGTGCCGTCCTTCACGCTGAACGCGCTGCGCACGGCGGGCCGGCCGGCGGTACCGGCGCCCCTGCCGGGGGTGGACCGCGCCGCGATCCTGTCGGTGACCGTGGTGGTGGCGGTGGATCTCGTGATGCCCGGTGGCGTTGCGGCGGGCCTCGCCGCCGCCGCCGCCGCCGTGCTGGTCGCGCTGCGACTATCGCGCTGGTACGGGTTACGTACGCTGCGCTGGCCGCTGTTGTGGGTGCTGCACCTGGGCTACCTGCTGGTGGCGCTGGCGCTGGCGCTCAAAGCGTTGTCGCTGCTCGGCGGCCTTCCCTGGGCGGGCGCCTGGCTGCACCTGCAGGTGGCCGGCGCGCTCGCCACCATGATCCTGGCGGTGATGACGCGCGCGACGCTCGGGCATACGGGGCACGACCTGGTCGCCTCGCCGATGACGACGGTGGCCTTTGTCGCGTTGCTTGCCGCGGCGCTGCTGCGCGTCTTTGGCAGTGCCGCGCTGGCGGATCCGCTCACGGCGCAGATGGCCGCCGCCGTGCTGTGGGTGCTGGCGTTCCTACTTTTCCTGGCCGCCTATGCGCCGATGCTCGTTCGGCCCCGCGCTGACGGCAAGCCGGGGTGATGGGCGGCTGGGGCGAGTATGCCGCGGCCTGGGCGGCCTTCCTGCTGAGCCACATGCTGCCGGCGCGGCCGGCGCTGCGCCGACCGCTTGTCGCCTGGGTGGGCGAGCGCGCCTTCCTGGTCGGCTACAGCGTGCTGTCGGTGGCGATCCTCGCCTGGATGATCGGGGCGGCGGGGCGCGCGCCCTTCGTGCCCCTGTGGGGCTGGGCCTGGTGGCAGGCCTGGGTGACGAATGCGGCGATGATTGTCGCCTGCCTGCTGCTCGGCCTCGGCGTCGGCGTGCCCAACCCCTTCTCGATCGGTGGGGCGGGGAATGATCGCTACGATCCGGCGCGGCCCGGCGTGGTGGCGCTGACGCGGCATCCGGTGCTCTGGGCATTGGCGGTGTGGTCGGGCGGGCATGTCATGCCGAACGGGGATCTCGCGCATCTGATGCTGTTCGGGGCCTTCGCGGGACTGAGCCTGCTCGGCATGGGCGCGCTCGATGCGCGGCGGCGGACGGCTTGGGGCGCGCCGCGCTGGGCGGCGCTGCAGCCGCGCGCGCGCTTCCGGCCGGCAGCAATACGGCTGCTGGCTGGAGCGTTGGTCTGGACCGTCCTGATCGTGAGCCATGCTGCGGTGATCGGCGTGCCGCCGTGGGCGAGCGGGCCCTGACCCGAAAGAGCAAGGGACCGACGGATAGGTTGCATGGGACGCGGATCGGGGGCGGTGGCGTGCCGTTCCGCACCACGGTTCATCGCGTTCGGCATTTCCGCAAAAAGGGCGGTGATCGCGTTAGTCCGACGGCGGAACCACGGCTGGATAGATGATCCTGCCGTCGGCGCCCACGATGCCTCCAGGTGTCAGGCTTGCCTCGTCGACATGGCCTTTCCCAAGGATGTGCATCACACGTTCGCCTTGGCTCAAGAGGTAATCGGCGATGATGCGCCGATGGCAGCGCCACCAGACGGCCTCAGCGCACATGATGGCGCATCGATTTCGGCGGCCGAGATCTCGCAGTCGCGCAAGACCTGTGGAGAAGGCTTCGTTCAAAGCATAATCCGCATAGTTCCGAAAGCCGCGCACCCGCCAATAAGCGTTCAGGGACGATTCAACGCCGCGTGCCTTGCCGCGAAGGCCACCAAGTTCCGAGATATGCTCATAGCCGATCTGCCACGGCGCCAACGCTTCGCGGAGGGTTTCACCGTTGAACTGAGGGTTCGTGCGCGACCGCGGCATTGAACGCACATCGACGACGAGATCAATGCGCGATTCCCGAAGCAGATCGACGAACTCGGCGATCGTTCTTGTGGAATGACCGATGGTGAAGAAGATGCTCGCGTTAGCTCCGATAGGGATGCTCTCCGCATCGAGGCCGGTTCGGTCGGACGACGATTTTGCGCCAGCCCTCATACCTGTCGATCGATGATGAGCTGCTTAATGGCACCGATCGCCTTGGCGGGGTTCAACCCCTTCGGACACGTGTCGGTGCAGTTCATGATCGTGTGGCAGCGATAGAGCTTGAATGGGTCATTCAGCGCGTCCAGCCGTTCCCCCGTCGCTTCGTCACGCGATTCGGCAATCCAGCGATAGGCCTGAAGCAGAACCGCTGGTCCCAGGTAACGTTCGCCGTTCCACCAATAGCTTGGGCAGCCCGCGGTGCAGCAGAAGCAAAGGATGCATTCCCACAGCCCGTCGATCTGGGCGCGTTCCTTCCTGGATTGCAGGCGCTCGCCGTCGGGCGGCGGAGGCGTGTCGGCTTTCAGCCACGGCTCGATGGCGCGGTACTGAGCAAAGGCCTGCGTCAAATCAGGAACGAGATCCTTGACCACCGCCATGTGCGGCAACGGCGTGATCCGCACCGCGCCCGTGATGTCCTCGATCGGCTTGAGGCAAGCAAGGGTGTTGCCACCATCGATGTTCATCGAGCACGACCCGCAGATGCCTTCGCGACACGAGCGCCGAAAGGTCAGCGTGGAATCAACGTCATTCTTGATCTTGATGAGCGCATCGAGAACCATCGGCCCGCAGGTGTCGAGGTCGATCTCGTACGTATCCATGCGGGGATTAGCCCCGTCATCAGGATTCCATCGGTAGATGCGAAAGGTACGCACACGCTTTGCACCAGCAGGCGCCGGATAAGTCTTGCCTTGCTTGATGCGGCTGTTGGCGGGAAGGCTGAACGCGACCATGGTTTTCTAACTCCCGCCTTCCCACAGCCCCAGGCGCAGCACCGCGATCACGCAGAACAAGCCGGCGATGATGCACAGGCCGCGCTGGAACAGCAGCATCGCGATGCGGATCGCGTTGTTATGGACGTAGTCATCGATGACCACGCGCAGCCCCAGCTCCATGTGCCAGAAGGTCGTGACGATCAGGCACAGGATCAGCACCAGCGGCACTGGCGCATGCAGCCACGCGACCATGTCGGCCCTGGTCGCGCCTTCAAGACCGATCACTGAGGCGATGAACCACAGCGTAAGCGGCACCAGCGCGATCGAAGTCAGACGCTCCGCCCACCATGCCTGGGACCCGGAATGGGACGAGCCCAGGCCACGGACACGCTTAAGCTGGGAGCGCAGGATATCGAACTGCGGGCTGTTGCTTTGCTTTGTCATTCCCAAGCCGCGAGGCCGGCGATCCACACGATCAGCGTTGCAGCCGCGGTGATGCCAACCACGCCCCAACCAGTGACGCCGTAGATCCGTTTCGCGGTCCCCGAGCCTACGGGATCCTGTGGGGCCAAGGTGCCGAACCCCCAGCCCGCGTCCCATGCCAGATGACGAATGCCCTGGAACACATGCAGCAACAGGGCCGCCGCCCAACCCATCAGCAGGAGAACGCCAAAGCTCGACCCAAGAAATTCCTGGACCGTGGCGAAGGCACTCTCTGAGGCTGCCGCGGCAACCAGCCACCAGGTCATGAGCAATGCGCCGACCGAGAGCGCGACACCGGTGATGCGATGGCTGATCGACAACACCATGCTGACTGGCCAGCGATAGACCTGCAGGTGAGGCGACAATGGCCTCCTCACCAGCTTGCCATCGCTCCTGCACGCTACCATCAGCCCGTCGCGGTCGTGTTTCATGAAAATCCACCGTCTTGGCCGATCGGCGTATCGCCTCGCTGACTACTGTGCGTCTCGGGCTTCGAAGGTCCGGCAATCCAGTTTCCTGGATAACAAATTGGCTTTTGCCCAAGCCGCACCTGCTACGCCTCTTTCTGCCGTTTTACGAAACGTCTCACCGTGATGACGGGAGGCGCGCCCCGTACGAAACGCGTTTCCTCGAGGGAGGTCTAATTCGCGGGGTGCTGGTGGCTGGCACCGTGGGCAACCAGCCGGTCCGCGGTCTGAACGAAATGAGTCAGCTGCACGTACGCGGCGACATAGCGGCGACCCTGCGCTGCGGATTGCTCCGCGGTCGGCCGCAGCTCACGCGCTTCACTGAAGCGATGCACAATGCCCTGGCGCACCGACGCTGCGATCCGGTCAGCGAGGACTTCGATATTGCCGTCAGCCAGCGCGCGGTCTGCCGCGGCGATCGCAGGTTCGACGCTTCCCACAGGCCGCAGGCCCACAAAGCCTTCGCCCTCGCCAGCGCGGTGGATCCTGACCAAGGTCTCGAAGAAGTAGAGGTCGGCGACGTTCCTCGCGGTTTCGCTCTCGCCGCGCACAGTCAGCGCCATCGCGAACACACGCCGGATTTCAGCCTCGTCCTCGGTTCGGATCCACTTGAGGACCGGCTCCATATCCCTTCCGGCGAGGGCACGCTGAGCGTCAGCGACAACGGGGCCATCCATGCTGTCGCAATGCGCCATGGCAGGGCCTGACAGCAGCCCCACCACTAGCAACACGGGCAATGCTCGCGCGGCATGTCTACCGAGTTGGCCGATCTTCATTTGGGTTTTCCTAATGCTCGGAAGGCCCGCGGCTGAGCGGTCCTGCGAAATGTTACGGTGCGTGCCGGTGAGCCATTCAAGCGCTGCAACTTATGCAGGCCCTTCACCACAACGCGACCAGCAGGTTCAAGTTGCCTCGCTCCGTTGGTCGACAAAATGACGTGTTGCTGCAGTTCGCCGGGAGCTCGTTTGATGACCGCCATGTCGCGCCGCTCGCACACTCCGGACTCGGCCCAATCCAACTGCCCCCCTTGCCCACGGACGATGCTGGACCGGCGGTCGACGGCGCCACCCGCCAGCGGCGGGGCGCCCACGATGTAAGGTGCAAACCACTTCACGTGCGCATGCGCAAAGGTGGGCCAGGTCAGCAGTGCACCGAGCATGAGGCAACGCCAAAGGCTCGGAGCCAGTGTGCCACGAGGGGTTGGCTTGATCGGGATCATGTCTGACTAACTGATGCGGGGCGACCCGCGTTGCTTGGCTACCGGGCGCCAAGCTGTGGGGGCATCCGCTCGAAAAGACCCATCCTCAGGCTGCGTGCAATGCGGTCCGCACGCTCTCGAAAGGCGTTTGCCAACTGGGGCTCAAGCACCTCGTCACAGCATTGTCCGAAGATCGCGAGCCAGCGATCGAACATGGCGGGTTCCAGCCCGGGCAGACGCAAGTGTGCTGTTGGAGCGGCCCCCAATTCGACCGGACAGGTGGCATAGCCCGGAGGGCCTAGGTTGAAGCCTAGGCGCACGCCTATGTCGAAGCCCATCGAGCGCGTCGAGATCATCACCGGCATCCAC
>NZ_STGD01000007.1 GCF_005222755.1 Roseomonas sp. HF4 | reverse complement strand
GACCCAGACAGCAACTGGTCCAGGATCGCGTCAGGGATGATCAACTCTTTCCGTCGGGCCATGGGGGAGCTCCTTCTTTCCCATCATGACCGGCCACACACGGAATTCCTGACAGTCCCTCGGAGCGGCCCGCCCGACCGTCGAAGTGTCAGCCGATGCGCATGGCGGCGCAAGCGTTGCGGGCACTCAATCCGCCGTCCAACCGCCATCCACCACGACGGAAGATCCCGTCATCAGCGCGCCCGCATCGCCGGCGAGCAGCAGGATCGCCCCCATCAGGTCCTCAACCTGCCCGATGCGGCCGAGCTTGATCTTGGACAGCACGCTCGCGCGGAAGGTCGCGTCCTCGAAGAAGGGTCGCGTCAGCGGCGTCTCGATGAAGGTCGGGCAGATCGTGTTCACGCGGATCCCGTGCGGAGCGAGTTCCACCGCCAGCGCCTTGGTCAGCCCCTCCAGCGCCCATTTCGAGGCGCAGTAGATGCTCCGGTTCGGCGCGCCGACATGCCCCATCTGGGAGGAGATGTTGATGATCGACCCGCCCCGCCCCGCCGCGACCAGCCGCCGCGCCACCGCCTGCGCCATGAAGAAGGCTGCGCGCAGGTTGAGGTCGAGGACCGCGTCGAAATCGTCGCGTGTCACCTCGGCGAAGGGCTTCGGCCGGTTGGTGCCGGCGTTGTTCACCAGTACGTCGAAGGGTTTGGCCGCGCTGATCGCAGCCTCCGCGGCATCGAGGTCCAGCACGTCGAGCACGAGCGCCTCCGCCGCTCCGCCCGCGGCGCGGATCGCCGCCGCCGCGTCCTCGATCTCGGCGGCACTGCGCGCGGCGAGCGTCACATGCGCCCCCGCATCGGCCAACGCGGCTGCCGCGGCGAGCCCGATGCCGCGCCCCGCGCCGGTCACCAGCGCGCGGCGCCCGTCGAGCCGGAAGGACGGCGTGCGGGGCAGGTCCATCGCTCACTCCACCGCGGAGGCATAGGGCACGTTGCGCCCGCCATAGCGGCGGACGCGGATGTTCGCCTGCTCCGCATGCCCGGCGAATCCCTCGAGCATGCAGAGCCGTGAGCAATAGGCCCCGATCATGGCGGACGCCTCGTCCGTCAGCACCCGCTGATAGGTCACGGTCTTGAGAAACTTGCCCACCCAGAGCCCACCCGTGTAGCGCGCTGCCTTCTTCGTCGGCAGGGTATGGTTCGTGCCGATCACCTTATCGCCGTAGGAGACGTTGGTGCGCGGCCCGAGGAAGAGCGCGCCGTAGTTCGTCATGTTGGCCAGGAAGTAGTCCGGGTCGCGCGTCATCACCTGTACATGCTCCGACGCGATGCGGTCGGCCTCGCGAACCATCTCCGCCTCGTCCTCGCAGAGGATGACCTCGCCGTAGTCCTCCCACGCCTTCCGCGCGATCCCCGCGGTCGGCAGGATCGCCAGCAGCCGCTCGACCTCCGCCATGGTCTCGCGCGCGAGCTTCTCGGAATTCGTCAGCAGGATCGCCGGGGAATTCGGCCCGTGCTCCGCCTGGCCGAGCAGGTCGGTCGCGCAGAGCTCGCCGTCCACCGTCTCGTCCGCGATCACCAGCGTCTCGGTCGGCCCGGCGAACAGGTCGATGCCCACGCGGCCGAAGAGCTGCCGCTTCGCCTCCGCCACGAAGGCATTGCCGGGGCCCACCAGCATGTCCACCGGCGCGATGCTCTCGGTGCCGAGCGCCATCGCGCCGACTGCCTGCACGCCGCCCAGGCAGTAGATCACGTCCGCGCCCGCCAGGTGCTGCGCGGCGACGATGGCGGGTGCCGGCCTGCCCTCGAAGGGCGGCGCGCAGGTCGTGATGTGCTGCACGCCAGCGACCTTCGCCGTCACCACCGACATGTGTGCAGAGGCGAGCAGCGGATACTTCCCGCCCGGCACGTAGCAGCCGACGGAATTCACCGGGATGTTCTTGTGCCCCAGCACGACGCCGGGCAGCGTCTCCACCTCGATGTCGCGCAGCGCGTCCTTCTGGTGCTGCGCGAAATTCCGCACCTGCTCCTGCGCGAAGCGGATGTCGTCGAGGTCGCGCGCCGAGAGCTGCGACAGGCAATCGCGGATCTCGGCATCGGTCAGGCGGAAATCCGTCCGATCCCACTTGTCGAAGCGGACGGACATCTCGCGCACCGCCGCATCCCCGCGCGCGGCGATGTCAGCCAGGATCCCCTCGACCGTCGCGCGGACCTTCGCGTCGTCCTCCGCCTGCGCCGCAACGTCGCGGCCCCGCTTCAGGTGGCGTGCCATGGCTTCCCTCCGCCCGTTTTCGCCGCAAGGCGTAGCGGGCTTGCGGGGCCTGTCAACCGAAGGGATTGGCGGGGCCGCCGTAGGGATAGAAGTCGCCGATCCGCAGGTGCTCGTAGGGCAGCGCCTCCAGTCGTACGGTGCCGAGGAAGGGCTCCTCCGGCTCGACCAGCAGGATCGTCGGCGCGAAGCCGCCGTCGTCGAAGCCGCGGCGGAAATGCACGCGCGACTTGATGGCGATGACGTCGTAATCCGCCGCGCGCAGGCCGAGCGACCAGAGTTCCTCCGGCTCCATGATCTGCACCAGGAAGGGGCTCAGCACGACGACATTGCCCGCGCCGAAGCGGATCGCGATCCAGTCCTGCCCGCGCCCCCGCGCGCGCGCCGATGTCGCGCCAGCGACCAACAGCACCTCGCCTGCGATCCGCACCGGCTCGCCCGCCGAGGGATCGACGCGCCCGCCTATCTCGACCTCGACCGCATCGCCAGGCTTCGCGCCGTGCAGCGCCGCGATCGCCTCCGGCGCCGCGATCGTTGCAACCAGTGTGCGCGACAGTCCCTGCGCGATGATCTCCCGTAGCAGCCATGTCGCGTAGCCGGACCGGTCGCTGTGGTCGGCCAGCACGACCGGCGCGCGCCCTTCCGTTACCGCCTGCTTCGCCAGCGCCACGCCGTCCGCGATCCGGTGCACCTTCGCGCTGGCCAGCAGGTCGGCCCGCCGCCGCCACGCCCATTCCGCCATGTCGCGCGCCACGCGCCGCGCGAGTTCCAGCTTGCCGTTCGTCGTCACCTGGATGGTCATGCCGGCATCCGGCACGTCGCTCCACGGGAAGCCGAAGTAGACGTTGACGAAGAGGTCCGGCTCGCGGGCCTCCCAGACCAGTGCGCGCTGCACGAGGTCGGACCACGGCGGCGCGCCAGTCCATTGCAGCACCGTGGGGGAGAGGATCGGCAGCTTCTGCGTGACGGTCGCCGGCGCGAAGTCGCCACGGATGGCGCGAACCAGCATCCGCGCTGCGCGCTGTCCCTGCAGATGCATGTCGTAATGCGGGAAGTACTTCACGCAGAACGCCATGTCGGCGTGGCGGAGGAAGTCCTCATCCTCGTTGCCATGCGGGTCGAAGGTGGCGGCGATGCGCGCCTGCGGCCCCACCACCTCGCGCACGCGGTGCGCGATCTCGGCCTCCGGCCGCGGCACGCCGCGCACGCCCATCGCCCCGTGCAGCGCGAGGTAGACACCGTCGAAGGGCCCGTTCTCCCGCAGCAGCGCGACCTGCCGGCCGAGGAAGGCCTCGAAGGCCTCGTTCGTGATCCAGCCCGAGCCTGTGCCGGTCTTCGGCCAGAGTGGCGATTCGATACCGACCAGTTCGACGTCCGGATACTCGCGCGCCACCTGCACGAAGCCGCCCATGTATCCCTTGGGAGCGGTAGCCAGCAGCGCCTCCCCCGAGGCCGGCGATCCGGGATAGCGGAAATCCTCCTCCGTCGTGTCGAAGGGCAGGAAGGTGACGGTCTCGTGCGCGAACTGCAGGACGGCGATGCGCATGGCGAGCCTCAGAACCGGCTGGGATCGTACGGGACGGGGTCGATGAAGGGCGTCTCGCCGTCCATCATCTCCGCCAGCAGGCGGCCTGTCGTCGGGCCCAGGGTGAAGCCCTGATGCGCGTGGCCGAAGGCGCACCAGGCGCCGGCCTGGTCGGGCAGCCTGCCGATGGCCGGCAGCATGTCGGGCAGGCAGGGCCGCACGCCCATCCAGGGCGCCTGTTCGATGCGCTCCGCAAGTGGCATCAGCGCGCGCGCCAGCGGCTCGGCGCGGGTGAGTTGGACCGGCGTCGGCGCTTCGTCCACCCGCGCGAATTCAGCGCCCGTGGTCAGGCGGATACCGGCGCGCATCGGCGCCAGCACGAAGCCCGCTTCGGTATCGACCATAGTGTGGTTCTGCACGGCGTTGCCGGCGAGGCGGAAGTGCACATGGTAGCCGCGCTTGCCGAAGAGCGGCGGCGCGTAGCCGAAGCGCCGCGTCACTTCGTCCGCATGGGCACCGAGCGCGATCACCACTTCGGCCGCTTCGGCGACCCCGTCCGCGGTCGCGACCCGTCAGCCGGACGAAGTACGTGTCAGCGTCCGTGCGTCGCCGTGCACGAAGCGCCCGCCGGCGTCGGCGAAACGCTGCGCATAGGAGAGGACCAGCCCCTGCGGGTCCGTGACGGAGACCGGGTCCGTCCAGTGGATCGCGCCCGCCCGTTGCTGCAGCAGGTGCGGCTCGGCCGTTGCGAGCCCCGCGCTGTCGAGCGCGACGAAATGCACGCCATGCTCGCGTCGCGCGGCTTCCGCCTCGGCGATCGCGGCCTCGAGGCGCCGCGGGTCCGCATGCAGGCGCAGCCAACCGACCGGTCGCATCAGCGCCATCGCGTCCGTGCCGCGCGCAATGGCCAGGTGCTCGTCGAGACAGGTGCGGATAAGCGCGGCATAGGCTTCGGCCACGCGCGCATAGCGCTTCGGCTCAGAATGCCACCAGTAGCGCAGCAGCGGGGATGCCAGCCCCGGCAGGGCGCCCCAGTGATACACCGCATCGACCGAGCGGTTGCGCGCGATGCGCAGGATCTCGGACGCCTCGCGCGGGAAGGGGTGCGGGTGCACCGCCTCGCGCTGGATCAGCCCGCCATTGCCGAAGGAGGCGCCTTCGCCCGGTCCCTGCCGGTCCACCAGCAGCACGTCGCGCCCACGCCGGGCCAGATGCAGCGCGATCGAAACCCCGACCATCCCTGCTCCGAGCACGATCACCGATGGCCGCATGCGTGCGCTTTCCCCTGATCAAGCCATACCAGTGTGCGGTCGCGTCGCCGTACCGACAAGGATGAGGTTCGGGCGCGGCGTCGCCTTGGCAGCAGGGCCGTTGTCGCCCCCGCGATCGACGCCGCAGCCGCCAGCCATAGAGCGCCAGTGCCGCGCCGGCCGAGGCGGCCATCGCGCTGGCGACGACCTACAGCCGGTCCCCGAGCCCGTCCGCCAGCGGGATCACCACCTGCGCGGGGGAGCGCCCGTATCTCGTCTGCAGGAAGGTTGCGAAATAGACGACCGACAAGACATAGCAGACGCTTTCCGCCACACCCTCGCCAGCAGCCGCAGCGCGGGTCCGGACATGGCGCCGCGCAGGCTTGGCCGCGCCGCGGGCTGCGCCGCCGCAGCCACCGGCCGCCGTGTCGTCGCCAGCTGGCCGAGCGCCGCGGCAACCGCGATCGTGCCGACGCACAGGATCACGCCCCGCCAGCCTATAAGCTGCCGATCCAGGCCGCGAGCGGCACACCCACGAGCAGGGAGAGCGACTGCTCCGCCATCACCCAGCTGAGTGCCTCGCCGCGTTGCCGGTCCTGCGTGCAGGTGGACGCTCCGCTATGATCACGCCGGTGAAGCCGCCGGCAAAGGCGCCGGCCATCGTCACCGCGACGGCAACTCCAAGATAGTCTCCGGACAGCGCCACCCCGACCATGCAAAGCGCAAGGCCGATCGGCCCGCCCACCAGGAAAGGCCGCCGGCCCCAACGATCCGAGCCCGCGCCCGCGATCAGGGAGGTGATTCCCCAGGTGATCGACGTCATCGCCATCAGGTTCGCGACGATGGGCAGGCTGGTCGAGAGGTCGCGCGCCATCTCGATCAGGAAGGGCGCGCGTCGTGCCGCTCGAAGACGCGGCAAACATCCCGAGGAACGCCTTGGCCAGCAGCGCCCAGGGCATGCGCGGTGGCGACGTCATTCGCGCGCGGGCCGGCGCATGATCGCGACCGGCACCAGCGCCAGCGCGCAGAACAGCGCGATGACCAGGAAGGTATCGCGGAAGGCGAGCATGCTCGCCTGCGCCAGCAGCATCTGGCCGAGATGGGATTCGGCGAGCGCCTGGCGCGCGCCCTCCGCGATGCCCTCCTGCGCGAGCAGCCGCTCCAACTCCGCGAGCACTTCGCGCATCACGCTGCCGCCATCCTGCGTTGAGGTCAGCGCGCTCGCGTGGAACTGCGTCCGCCGCTCCAGATGGATCGAGAGCAGGTTCACCCCGATCGCGCCGCCGAACTGTCGCGCGAAATTCACCGCGCCCGAGCCCTGCCCGACCCAGCGCGGCGGCAGCGCGCGGAGCGCGCCGGCATTCATGCTGGGCATCGCCAGGCCGAAGCCGACGCGCCCGACGAGGATCCACAGCGCGAAGGTCCAGAAGGGTGTGTCCGTGCCGACCCCGCCCATCAGCCAGGCGGACCAGCCGAAGAGCAACAGTCCCGCCCCGATCGGCGCCCATGGCGGCATCCGGTCGGCAAGCCGTCCCGCGATCGGGAACACCAGCACCATCGCCAGCCCCGCCGGCATCAGCAGGAGCCCCGCCCGCGTCGGCGTGTAGCCCTGGATCGTCTGCACAAACAGCGGCGCGAGATAGGTCGAGCCGAACAGCGACGCGCCATAGACGAGCCCCACCGCTGCCGAGCAGGCGAAGCCCCGCACCGCGAAAAGCCGCGGATTGAGCATCGGGGCATCGGTGCGCAACTCCCACAGCACGAAGCTGACCGCCGCGACTGCGGCGAGGCCGAGCTCGATCACCACGCGGTCCGACGCCCATCCTTCCCGCTGCCCGCTCGACAGCCCGGTCAGCAGCGAGAGCAGCGCCGTGACCAGCAGCGCGAAGCCCGGCCCGTCGAAGCGCTGCCGCGGCCCGTCGCGCGACGGCCCCGGCATGAAGGCGAGGCCGAGCGCGAGGCCGAGCACGGCCACCGGCACCCCCAGGAAGAACACCGACCGCCAGCCGAAGCCGTCCACGATCAGCCCGCCGAGCGTCGGCCCCAGCGCAGGCGCGAGCACCACGCCGACCGCATAGATCCCCATGGCCGAGCCCCGCCGCTCCGCCGGGAAGACCTGGAAGATGATCTGCATGCCGAGCGGCTGGACCATCCCCGCCGCAGCCCCCTGCAGCACGCGCCCCGCGATCAGCACGCCCTCGTTCGGCGCCGAGCCCGACACCACCGACCCAGCGATGAACATCAGGATCGCCGCCGCATAGGTGATGCGGCAGCCGAAGCGGTCCACCAGCCACCCGTTCAGCAGCATGGTCGAGGTGACGGCGGCGAGGAACGCCGTCGAGATCAGCTGCGCATGATCCTGCCCGATGCCGAAGGCGCCCATCACCTGCGGCAGCGCGACATTGACGATCGTGGCGGACAGGATCGTCGCGACGGTGCCGATCATCGCCGCGAAGGTGACGAGGAATCGATAGGGCGTGCCCCAGCGCGCCTGCATCTCCTCGATCGGCGCCCCGGCCCAGCCAGACCGCGCCGGGCCTGCGGCCACGGCGTCACTCACGCGCTGCGGCCTCGACCTCGACCATCATGCCCGGGCGCAGCAGCCCGTCCGCTGCCCCCGGCGGCAGGGCGATGCGCACCGGCAGGCGCTGCGTGATCTTGGTGAAGTTGCCGGACGGGTTCGGCGTGGGCAGCAGCGCGAATTCGCTGGTCGCCGACGCGCCGACGCGTTCCACCGTGCCCTCGAAGCGTCGCCCGGGATAGGCATCGACGCGCAGGCGCACGGGGGTGCCGGGGCGGAAGTGGCGGATCTCGGTCTCCTTGACGTTCGCCTCGACGCGCACGCGGGCGGGGTCGTGCACCATCAGCAGCCGCTGGCCCGGCGTCACGTATTCCCCTGCGTCGACGAAGACGCGGTCCACCACGCCGTCGAAGGGCATCAGGATGGTGCGGTCGCGGATCTCGAGCGCGATGCGGTCCCGCTGCGCGCCCAGCTCGCGGAGCTGCGGCTCCATCGCCTCGATCTGGCGGCGCAGCACGGTCAGCTCCTCCCGCGCCGCGCCGGCGGTGGCGAGCTGCGCCTCGACGTTGCGGATCTCGGCAGCGACGGCCAGCACGCGCTGGGATGCAGTCTCGAGCTGCGCGCGCGTCTGCTCGTGCCGCTGGCGCGTGCCGCTGCCGGTGCCCATGAGCTGCTGGGCCCGCGCGAATTCGCCTTCGGCATAGGCGCGCTCGGCGATCGCCGCGGGCAGGGCCGCGCGCGTAGCCTCGAGCCGCGCGCGCTGCGAATCCTCCTGGCTGCCGGTCTGCCGGTCCACCATGGCGTGGCGCGCCTCGAGTTCCGCGCGGCGGGCGGCGAGGCCGGCGATGCGCGCCTCGACCTCGCGCAGCGCGATCTCCGGCTCACGGCTGTCGATCCGCAGCAGTACCTGCCCGGCGGCGGCGGTATCGCCGGCTATGACCTCGACGGCGGTAACCCAGCCGGGCAGGCGGCTCGCGAGCGCGACCATGTCGGCTGCAATCCGCGCATCGTCCACGAAGACCGTGGTGAACTGCCGGTGCAGCCAGGTCGCCGCGCCGCCGGCCACGGCGAGAACCGCCGTGAGCGCGGCGGCGACGCGCAACCGGCGGCGTGCCGCAGCACTTCGTGGCCGTGCCTGCTGTGTCCCCGGCGCGGCGGTGCCGATGTCCATCCGACCCCTGCGAAGCCCATGCCGTGGATGCTAGGCGCTTCGGCGGACGCCGCAAGAGCGGGCGCGTCATTAGGGGGCTTTGCTCTCCGTGACCGAGACATGCGCCGAGACGACCTTCCAGCCGACATCCGGGAAGCGCACCCAGGCCCGGCTCTGCCGCCCGGGCATGTCGCGCCCGCGCATATGGAACTCCAGCTTCACGGTTGCGACGTCCCGCCCGAGCGTCGTGATCACGAGCCGCCGCCGCGCGAGCTTGATGCCCGGCCCGGGTGGCTGCGGCACCTGGTGCGTGTGGATCTTGTCGAAGCCGTAACCGTTTTCGTGGATGGCGCGGCGGATCTTGAGCGGGGAGTTCCAGAAGATCGCGTCCAGAACATCCGCGTCCTTGTCGATCGGCGCCTTGTCCGGCGTGAGCACCCTTGAGACAGACTGGCGGCGCTGAGGAACGGAGGATTTCTGGCTCATCGTAACCCCCAAGGAGAGAGAAGATGAGCGAGAAATCCTTCGCCCCCGCCGCCAAGTCAGCGGCTCGGAACGTGGTGAGGGCCACTCGTTCGGGCACGTCCGTCTTCTACCAGCGTGTCTCCCACCGATCCGGCGATGGCTCCTTCGGAATGCTGATTGCCCCGATCGTCGGGATCGGCGGCGCGCGATCTTCCGCCCAGATCAGAAACTGCGATGTGCTATCGACCTCATCGTCGTGCCGACTGCCCGGAAACGCCAGCAACTCCCGGCGATACTCGGGCAGCCACGGCGGGTAGGTCGGCAGGAGGACGCGGCCCGCCTCGAACACCGCCGAGGCCCGCTGCACCCGGGCAGACTTGTCCAGCTTCGGCTTGATGACGATGACAGGACACGTCATGAGCGCGCGCAACGCCTGCGCCAGCGCCGAACCCGAACTGCCATCCCCCACCAGGATGCGATGAGCCGAGAAGCGCTGCGCGATCTCGGCGGCGCGATGCAGGAGGTCGGGGAACTCCAATCGCTCGCGCAGGACATGCAGAAGAACATATTGCCGCCTGCGCACCCCCCCAGGTGGTGCAGACGGACCAGTCGCTCTTGCCGCCCGCCTTGCTCGCCACGTCCAGGCTCTGCACCACCTGATCGTAGCGCTCATGGTCTGGGCTTTCTCCCTCCGGCACCGAGCGCAACCACTCCACCCGAATCAGCGTGCCGCCGGCGGGCATGGGATCCTGCTGATACTGCGCCTCGAACAGATGACTGCCGAGATGCCGACGCGCCTCCTCCAACTGCTCGGCAGCCAAGCGTCCGGGCTCCAGCAGGTCGCCTCGCCGCCAACGCCAGACGCGGTGCGCATCCACGGGAATGTCTGCGTCCTCCGTGGCGACGGCGGGGGGCGCAAGTGATGCCAGCCACCCTTGTTGAGAAGATGCCCGGAGAGATCCTCCTCGTGCACCCGCTGCATCACCACCGCGATGGCGCCAGACGCCGGATCATCCAGCCGCGAGATCACTGTCGAGTCGAACCACTCATTGACGCGCCGGCGCTCCGCCTCCGAGACCGCATCCATCGGCTTGATCGGATCGTCGATGATGATGACGTCGCCGCTCCGGCCGGTCACGTTCTGCGTGCCGATTGACACTCGGCCTCGCGCGTCCAGTTGTCGCGCCGGCGTTGCAGTTCCCGGATCTGCTCCCGAAGCTCGCGATAGTCCGAGGTCGGCACCACCTCCTCGCCGGCCGCCGCGGCGATGAAGGCGCCATCGGCGGCCAGCCGGCGTCAGGTGGAAGTGGGCTTGCCCCGCCTGAACTGTGAAGGCTGCCGAGTCTCCGCGGCCGAACTTGCGGAACCCTTCAATGTCCTGGCGAGCCGCCGCACTCGACTGTTCGAGGCGCATCATCTCGTGCCAATTCGCGCAGGGTGATCCGAACGGCGGCGACTTCCGTCTGCCGGGCGGCCATGCTGAGATTTCGCCATGCAGGGATCGCCAAGCCCAAGGTTCGTTTGGTCATACGCAGCAGCGCTTTGGCACCGCCGCGCCACTCGCCGCTGATCGACTCGTCTGGTCCTGCGCGGAAGGCGCTCAACGGCTTGGAATACCGCACGCACGCGCGCCGCAGGAATGCGGTCACATTATCGGTGATCGCGCACGGCGTTCACGATTGGATATGGAGATCATGCGATGAAGCTCTCGGGAATGAACGCGGTGTTGACGGGCGGCGCCAAGGGTATGGGGGCCGCGATCACCGAGACCCTTGCGCGCGAGGGCGCGGACGTATTCCTGGCGGCGCGCGACATCACGGCATTGGAGGAGGTTGCCGACCGCGTCCGGCGCACCGGCAGGCGCGCAGGGACCTGCGTCTGCGACGTCGTCGAAGAACCGTCTGTCGCGGAGATGGTACGGAACGCAAACGCGTTCCTCGGCGGCAGGATCGACATCCTGGTCAACATCGTGGGCATAACGGGGCCCATCGAAACTCCTGTTCAGGACATCGATGCAGCCGATTTCAGCGCGGTCATCGAGACCAACATCCGCGGCCTCTTCCTGCCGATCAAGCTCATTGTCCCTGGCATGATCGCGCAGCGTTCCGGGAAGATCGTGAACATCGCCGGGGCAGCGGGCCTCCGCGGCTACAAGAACCGTGCCGCATACAGTGCATCGAAATGGGCGATCCGCGGGCTGACCCGCACCGTCGCGCTCGAGGTCGGGCAGCACAACATCAACTGCAACACCGTGTGCCCCGGGATCGTGCGCAGCCCGCGGCTCGAAAAGCTCTGCCATGAGAAGGCGCGCGCACGTGGCTGGTCCTACGAGCAGGTCTATGAGGAATACCTCGAGGACATGGCGCTGCGACGCCTGACGGAACCGCAGGACGTGGCGAACGCGGTGTTGTTTCTCGCCAGCGCGGACGCACGGAACATCACCGGGCAGGAACTGGTGGTGGATGGCGGTTGGGACGTCTGAACCGTGTCCGAGAGGTCTTCGTCCGCAGCGTCAGCTGACGCGCAAAACCAAGCCGCCCGAGGACCGACCTGCGGCGGCTGCAGGCCGACAAGGCTGGGGATGCGCCCGGCCGGCAATCTGGTGTCTGAGGGGCCGAAGGCGAAGCCTTCGGCCGTCAGGCAAGATCCTCACCCGCCACGTGCCTTGGCGCCGTATCCACCCCCGCCACTGGTGTGCAGCACGACGCGGTCGCCCCGTGACACCATCAGGTTGGCCTTGCCGCGCAACTCCTCCTCGTTCCCGTCGCGCCGCTTCAGGATGCACTTGAACGGTGCGCCGGGCTGGCCGCCGGCCATGCCATAGGGCGGGACGACGCGCCGCTCAAACATGGTCGTCAGGGACAGGCTCTCCGCCAGGACGAGGTATTCGCGGACGATTCCGTCGCCACCGGGGAAACGCCCGGCGCCGCCTGAGCCCCGCCGAAGCACCTGGTAGCCGATGCGGATGGGGAATTCGGCCTCGATCACCTCCGCCGGCGTGTTGTTGGTGTTGGTCAGATGGACGCGGGTGGTTGCTGAGCCTCCACGATCGAAACGCGCGCCCTCACCACCTCCATGCGGCTCGTACAGCGTCTTCCACGCTCCGTCGCGCCCGGCTCCGCCGAAGATCAGCAGCCCCGCCGTGGTCGATCCACCGGCCGCCAGCCGTTCGGGAATGGTCTTCTCGAAGGCGCGGAAGATGGCATCGACCGCGCGCTGCGATGTCTCATGATTTCCGCCGACCAGGGGCTTCTCAGCCGGCGGCTGCAGCAGGGAACCAGGACGCGTCGTAATCGTCAGCGGCCGATAGCAACCGCCATTCGGCTGGATGTCGGGCCCGGCGATCGCCTTCATCGCATAGTAGACCGCCGCCGCGGTAACGTACGGCGTCGTGTTCAGCGGGCCCGACAGCGCATCGTCCGTCGCGGAGAAATCGAACGTCGCCCGGTCGTCCTCCACCGTGATGCGAACACGAACGGCGGCCGGCGCGCCCCCAGGTCCGTCGTCATCGAGGAAATCCTCGCCCTCGAAGACGCCCTGCGGCAGGGATGCGATGGCCGCCCGCATCGCTGCCTCGGAGCGGTCATGCAGCGCATCCATTGCCGCCTCGACGGTGGCCGCGCCCTCTGCGGCGCAAAGTGCCTGCAGGCGCTGTTCGGCTGTGCGCGTCGCGGCAACCTGCGCCAGGAGGTCGCCCTCGCGTTCCGCCGGGCCTCGGACATTGTTCAGGATGACGGCGAGTTTCTCCCGGTCGAGTCCGTCCGCAGTGACCACGCGGAGCGGCGGGATGCGCAGCCCCTCCTGGAAGGATTCCGTCGCGCCCGCGAGGTAGGATCCAGGCCAGCCGCCGCCGATATCCGCCCAGTGCGCCAGGCTGACCGCGAAGCCGACGAGCCGGCCTTCGGCAAAGACCGGGCGAATGGCCTTCACATCCGGCAGGTGATTGCCGCCAAGTTCCGGCAAGTTGGTGAACCAGACATCGCCGGGCCGCAGGCGCTCTGCCGGAACGCGCTCGAGGAAGGCACCGACGGTGAACGACATCACGCCGAGATGCACGGGGATGTCGCGTCCCTGCGCGACAAGTTGCCCGCGAGCATCGGTCAGCGCCGAGGAAAGGTCGCCCGCCTCGCGCAGCAGTGGCGAACGCGCTGATCGCATGACAACGAACGACATCTCCTCCGCGATCGCGGTCAATGCGTGACGAAGGACCTCGAGTTGGAACGGGTCTGGCATGGCCGTGGTCACGCGGCCTCCTCGGTCAGAAGGATGTTGCCCCTTTCGTCGGGGGTCCCTCGCCATCCCGGCGGCACAACGATGGTGGACCAGTCGTCCTCGATGATCGCCGGTCCGTGGATCACGTCGCGGGGCGAGAGGACCGCGCGATCGTAGCGCGGCGTCTGCACGGGCTCGCCTGGTGCGAACCAGCAGGGGTCCGTCGCGAATGGCCATGCCGGCGCGGCGCTGACCGGTGCGTGCGGGATGCGTGCTTCGCGCGGCGCGCGGACACGAACGCGCAAGCCCAGGAGTTCCCATGCCTCACCGGATGCGAAGCCGAACAACGCATCGTGACGTGCCTCGAAGGCTGCCGCGAGTTCTTCCGCGGTGCCGATCCCGTTCATCGCGACATCCACGGCGTAGGACTGGCCACGGTAGCGGATCAGTGCCGTCTCCTCGACCACCAGCGCCTCGGTTGCGTGCCCCTGTTCGAGAAAAGGTGCGCCGAGTTCGTCAGCGAGCGCGCTGCGCACGGACGCCAGGCGAAAGAGGTCGAAGCAATCACCGGGCAGGCGCAAGGTGCGCTGGCGGGTATAGCTGGTCTCCGCCGCCACGCAGCCCAGCGCCGAGAAGGCCGAAGAGAAGGCTGGCACCAGCACGCGCGACATCCCGTAGGCTCGGGCCAGCCCGATCGCATGCATCGGGCCCATGCCGCCGAAGGCGAGCAGCGTCGCGCCGCGACCGTCCACGCCGCGCTCGACCGTGATCTTGTTCAGCGCGCGGGCCATCGTCGCATCCGCCACGCGCAACACGCCGAGAGCGAGTTCCACGATCGTGACGCCCAGCGTCTCCGCCAGAGGTGCGAGCGCGGCCGCCGCCGCGGCGCGGTCCAGCATGATCTCGCTGCCCAGCTTCCGTCGCGGGTTCAGGTAGCCGAGGATCGCATTCGCATCGCATACCGTCGGCCGTTCGCCGCCGCGGCCATAGCAGGCGGGTCCCGGCTCGGCGCCCGCGCTCTGCGGACCGATGCTCAGCCCTGCTGGCCCGTGCCGGACGATGGAGCCGCCGCCGGCGCCGATGGATTCAATGGCGACCATCGGTTGCCGCAGCGGCTGGTCTGCGAGCTTCGCGTCGGCGGTTATCTCGGCCTCGCCGTCCAGGATGAGGGCGACATCTGTCGTCGTGCCCCCCATGTCGAAGGACAGCACTGCGCGCTCCCCGGTCTCGCGCGCGACGGCCGCTGCGGCGGCGACCCCGGCCGCCGGCCCGGACAGCGCCATCAGCAACGGACGCTCGGAAGCCGCCTCGGGGGAAGCCATGCCGCCCGCCGAATGCATCACCGAGAGCCGCGTTTCCGCCGGCAGCGTTGCGCGCAGTCGCGCCAGGTACTCGCCGGCCAGGGGCATGACCGCCGCGTTCAGCACCGTCGCGATGGTTCGCTCGTACTCACGCGCCTCCGGGTTGATGACATGGGACAACGACAGGAAGGGTATGCGTTCCTTCAGCCGTGCGGCGATCGCCTGCTCATGCGCGGGATTGGCATAGGCATGAAGCAGGGCGATCGCGACGGACCGCACGCCGCTCGCTATCGCCTGCGCAGCGGCCTTGTTCGCGTCTTCCGGCGTCAGGGGCAGCAGTTCCGTGCCGTCGTGCAGAATCCGGCCGCCGGCAGCAATTCGCCGATCGCGGGGCACGAGCGGCGTCGGCTTCGGCGGAACGTCGAGGCGGTACAAATCCCGCCGGCTTTGTCGCCCGATCTCGATGATGTCTTCGAAGCCGTCGGTCGCGATCAGCGCCACAGGTTCAAGCCGGCCCTCCACAATCGCGTTGGTCACACGCGTGGTACCGTGGATGAGGTCCTCGATCTCGTCCGGTCTCAAGCCTACCGCCGCGATGGCCGCCGTGATGCTTCCCACCGGATCCACGGCACGCGACGGTACCTTTGCGCTGCGCGGTGCCTCGCCCGCCTCATGTACAGCCACGACGTCGGTGAACGTGCCCCCGATGTCGATCCCGACACGCCAGCCCACCATGCAATGCGCGCTCCTCGCTAGGCCGGAAGCCTGCAACAGCGCGCAGCGATCGAACACCCCCCTTTACAGATTGCGTCGCGTGGTTCTGGAATGGCGTCGACATGAGGGATGCGGCGCATGCTTCCCTTCGCCGGGAACTCAGCAAGCGAGACGCACGCGGTGACCCGGCCACGCGACGGGACGCCAAGCTGCCTGACGGCCTTCACCCTACGAGGCGTGACCTTCGCGAACCGCCTCGTCGTCTCGCCCATGGCCCAGTACATGTGCTCGGACGGCGTGCCGGGGGACTGGCACGCCATGCACCTAGGCTTGCATGCACTTGGGGGTGCGGGTCTGGTTGTCGCCGAGATGACCTGCATCTCGCCGGAAGCCCGCATCACGCCCGGCTGCCCGGGACTGTGGAACGATGCGCAGACCGAGGCTTGGCGCAGGATAGTCGCGTCCATCCACACGCACACGCCCGCCCGCATCGGCGTTCAGATCGGTCATGCGGGCCGGAAGGGTTCCACCCGGCCATTGTGGGAAGGGTTCTCCAGGCCCCTTGCAGATGGAAACTGGCCACTGCTCGCGCCATCGCCGATCCCATGGTCGCAAGCCAACCAGGTGCCGTGCGAGGCGACCAGTGACGATCTCCTCGCGATAGCGACGCAGCACGCCGCAGCCGCAAGGCGTGCGGTCGCCGCGGGCTTTGACCTCATCGAGCTGCACTTCGCTCATGGCTATCTCGTCTCCTCCTTCCTGTCGCCGCTGTCGAACCGTCGGACCGACGGCTTCGGGGGCAGCCTTGAGAATCGTCTGCGTTTCCCCCTTACGATCCTTCGCGCTGTGCGGGCTGCCGTGCCCGACAGCATGCCCGTCACGACACGCCTTTCCTGCAGCGACTGGCTGGATGGCGGGCTGACGGCAGAAGACGCGGTCAGGATCGCGACGGCGCTGTACGACGCCGGCTGCGACCTGATCGTGGCATCCTCCGGCCAGACCGACCCGCAGTCCCGTCCGCCGGCGGGCGCCATGTGGCAGGTGCCGTTCGCGCGCCGCATCCGCGCCGAAGCGGCTATCGCGACGATGGCGGTCGGCGGAATCGCCGAGGCGGCGCAGGCGGAGTCCATCGTCGCGGATGAGGCCGCCGACATGGTCGCCGTCGGCCGTGCCGCACTCTACGACCCCTGGTGGGCCAGACACTGGTCGCATGCGCTCGGTGCGCCGCTGCCCTGGCCACCGCCTTACGCCTATGGCGGGCACTTCGCCCGCCGGCATGTCCTCGTTCAACGCCACGACGAAGGGAGACCACCGTCATGATCACGCGTCGCGAGCTCGCAACCGGTGCCGCCGGCCTCGCCCTCGTTACCGTCGGGGCGCGGGAGGCCACGGCACAGGACCGCACCGGCGTCACCGACAGCGCCGTGAAGGTCGGCGTGCTCGGTAGCCTCACCGGGGTCCAGGCCGTGTTCGGCCAGGGCAACCTCTCCGGCGCGCAGATCGTCTTCGACGAGCTGAACGCCGCCGGCGGCATCCATGGCCGGCGCATCGAGATCGTCTCGATCGACGACGAGAGCACGCCGGCGCGCTCCATTGCCGGCTTCCGCCGCCTGGTGGACGATGAACGCGTCTTCGCCGTCTTCGGCCCATCCTCCAGCGCGATCGGGCAGGCGATGGAGCCGACGCTGCGCGCCGCCGCAGCCGTCCCGGTGCTGGTCTCGATCTTCTCGAGCCCTGCGGCCACCGAGCCGTACAAGAACAACGTCTTCCGCACCGGACCACTGAATGACAGGCTGCAGGGAAAGGCGCTGGCCGATTTCGTGCTTGATGTCCTGGGCGGCCAGAAGGTCGCGCTGGCGCAGCAGACCGACGAATACGGCCGCCGCGGCGGGCAGAGCCTCACGGAGCAGATGCGTGCGCGCGGCAAGCCTCTCGTCGCGACCGAGGTCTTCAACCTTACAGATACCGATTTCACTGCGCAGCTCCTGCGCATGCGGCAGGCGGAGCCGGACGTCATCGTGATCTACGGCTTCCCTGCGCCCGCGGCGACGATCACCCGCCAGGCACGGCAGCTCGGCCTCACGGCGAAGATCATCGGCTCCAACGCGACGTCCAACCGTACCTATCCGGCGACCGTCGGGCCAGCGGCGGTCGGCGTGATGAACGTGATTACGCTGGCCGACCTCCCGGAGCGGCCAACGGATCCGCGCATGCAGGCCTATGTGCAGAAGTTCACCGCACGCTTCCCGGACCTCGCGCGGCAGAACCGCCCGGATCTCGGCGACTGCCTGGGCTACAATGGCGCCATGGTCTTCGCCGAGGGCCTGCGCAAGGCCGGTCGTGACCTCTCGCGCGACGGCTTCATCCGCGCGCTGGAAGGTCTTTCCAACTTCGAGACCGGCGTCGGCCTGCCCACGACCTTCGGCCCCAACCGCCGCGAGGGAAACCTTCAGGCGCGCGTGCTCGAGTTCCAGCCCGACCTGTCGCGCAAGCTGATCGAGCAGCGGCTGCAGGCGCAGCCCTGACCGCCATGGCCGAGGCGCGGCAGCTCTACATCGAGGATTTCGCGCCGGGGCAGTCGTTCCCCGGCGCGCGTTCGACCTGCACGGTCAAGGATTTCCTCGATTTCGCGCGAATCACGGGCGACGCGCACCCAATCCACTACGATGCGGAGTATGCGGCAGGGACGCGCTTCGGCCGACCGCTCGCGCACGGTCTGCTCGTCGCCGGCTACAGCGCGCTCGGTGCAACGAAGCTCTCCACGCTGCTCGAGGCGAGCATGGTCGCGATGCTGGAGGTGAGCTTCCGTTACAGGAAGCCGGTCTTTGCCGACGACGTGCTGACCAGCCATTTCGAGGTCGCCGAGGTCCTGCGCGATCCCGGCAAGGATACCGGGCGGATCCGCTTCAAGGTCACACTGACGAACCAGACAGGCGAGACCGTGGTCGAAGGCAGCCACCTTTATCTGATGCGCGCACGGGGGCCGTCGGCATGAGCGAGGCGGCGGTGATCTGGGCGGGCATTGTCGAGGAGCTCGGCTGGACCGGGCGCCCGACGGTGAACCTGGCGGAGACGCTGGTGGACCGCCACGCCGCTTCCGGACACGTCGCGCTGCACTGGGAGGGGCGCTATGGCACACAGCGCGCCTTCACCTTCGCCGAGCTGTCCGAGGCCTCGGCGCGGCATGCAGACATGCTGCGCGGCCTCGGCGTCAGGCCGGGCGACCGCGTCGCATGCATCCTGCCCCGCGTGCCCGAGGCGATCATAGCGATGCTCGGCGCCTTCCGCGTCGGTGCGATCCACCTGCCGATATTCTCGGGCTTCGGGGCCGAGGCGACAGCGCGCCGCATCGGCGATGCCCAGGCGCGGGTCGTCGTCACCCATGCCGATGTGCGCGAGCGCATGCCGAAGGCCTGGCCGCATCCCGTCACTGTTGTAACCGTGCCACGCGATGATGGCAGCGGGGTACCGGCGGGAGACGTGGACCATCGCGCCGCGCTTGCGAAGGCTTCGACCGATTTCGCTCCGGCGCCGCGGCTGCGGACCGATCCGGCCGTTCTTCTCTTCACCTCGGGCTCCACCGGGCCGCCCAAGGCCGTGGCCATCGCGACCAATTTTCCCGCCGCGATCTGGCCTGCGATTCGCAACGCGGGGGATCTTCGCACCGGCGACGTGTTCTGGCCGACCGGTGATCCGGGTTGGGGCTATGGCCTCGTCTGCTACTCGGTCGCGCTGGCGGCAGGCGTGTCGGCCTACATGTGGGAGGCGAACCCGACGCCGGAGGCGACGCTCGACTTACTGGCGCGCCACCGCATTACGATGCTCGGCACGGTGCCTACCCTGCTGCGCGGACTGATGGCGTTGGGCGAGGACGCCGTGCGGCGCCCTGGCATCGCGGTCCGCAGCATCATGAGTTGCGGTGAGCCGTTGAATGCCGAGTGCGTCACTTTTTTCCGCCGAGTATGGGGCGTCACGCCTCTCGATCAGTTCGGATCTTCGGAACATGGCCTGCCGATCGGGAACCGCTTCGTGGATCGCGACGCGGTGCGCCCTGGTTCGATGGGCAAGCCATTGCCCGGACAGCGGATCGCCATCGTCGACGAGTTCGGTGCGGTTCAGCCCTGGGGCACATCGGGCTTGATCGCCACCCATCCGCCTGCCGACGGCATCTATGCGCTCGGGTACTGGAACAATCCGGACGCTGAGGCCGCGCTACGCCGCCAGGGGTGGATCGTGACCGGGGACATCGGCCACGAGGATGCTGAGGGATACTACTGGTTCGAGGGCCGGATGGACGACGTGATCAAGTCCGCCGGCTACCGTGTCGGCCCCTTCGAGGTCGAGAGCGCGCTGCTCACCCATGCCGCGGTTGCCGAGGCCGCCGTTGTCGGCAAGCCCGACGCCGCGCGCGGACAGCTCATCAAGGCGTTCGTCGTGCTGAAGCCGGGCCAAGCCGACAGCGAGGCGCTGCGCGAGGACCTGATCGCGACCGCCCGGCGCGAGGTTGGCGCGCATGCCTACCCGCGCGAGATCGAGATCGTCGCGTACCTGCCCAAGACCACCACGGGCAAGATCCAGCGCTTCATGCTGCGCCAGCAGGAAGCGGCCAAGCTTTCAGGAGCCAGCACGCCATGACCCGCTACGACGCCATCATGCCCGGCCCCTGGTCGGACAGGTTGACCTTCTCGCCTGCCATCCGTGTAGGCAACCTGCTCTTCATCAGCGGCACGACGGCGACCGACGAGAACCGCAGGATCGTGGGGGTCGGCGACATAGCCGAGCAGACGCGGCAAATCTTCCGCAAATGGGAGCCGATCCTGAAGGCAGCAGGAGCCTCGTTTGACCACGTCGTAGAGACGACCGACTACTACGTCACGCTTGAAGGGTATTCGAAGACGGCCGATGTCCGTCGCGAGTTCTTCCGCCATCCGTTTCCGGCCGCGACCGGTGTTCAGGTCGCAGGGCTGATCCGGCCGGAGGCGCTCATCGAGATCAAGGGAATTGCCGTTCTCGACGCCGTTCGCAACTGAAGGCTTGATCGTGCTAGGCCAAATTCTCATCTCCGGCATTACGGCTGGCGCAGTCTATGCACTTGTCGCGCTCGGCTTCGTCGTGCTGCACCGCGGCACGCGCGTGGTGCATTTCGGCCTTGGCGACCAGATGACCATGAGTGCCTATGTCGTCGTCATCGCCCAGGTCTTCTTAGGCGCACCATTTGCGATTGCGGTCCTCCTTTCGCTCGGCGTGTCGGCGGCGTTCGGCGTTGCGATCGAGCGCGGCGTCATGCGGCCATTGCGCCGCGCACCACTGCTCGTGATGGTAATTGCGACCCTTGCGATTGGCGGCGCGCTGCGCGAAGGCCTGCGTGCTTCCATGGGCCCCTTGCCGTGGCCAGTGCCCTTCCTGCTGTCACCAGCGCCGTTCACGATGGGCGACCTGATGCTCGTGCCGGCCAACCTCGCCGTTGTGGGCGTGGCTCTGGCCGTGATGTCCGGGCTTTTCGTGATCCTGCGCTTCACGCGCTTTGGCCGAGCCATCGTGGCCGTGTATGAGAACCCTACCGGCGCGGCGATTGTGGGAATTTCGGTGCCCGGTGTTCATGCGCGCCTGTGGGGGCTCGCTTCCGTCCTGGCTGCCGTCGCCGGCATTCTGGTGGCACCATTGATCACGCTGTCGCCGGACATGGGCACTATTGGGATCAAGGGCTTCGCCGCCGCGATCCTCGGCGGCTTCAACAGCCTGCCTGGCGCCGTAGCCGGGGGTATCCTGCTCGGCATCGCCGAGACTGCCGCCGGCGTCTACGTCTCGACCGCGATGAAGGACATCATCTCCTACGCTCTGCTCATTCTCTGCGTGCTGTTGTTGCCTCGGGGCCTGTTCGGCAAGGCGGAGTCGAGGAAGGTATGATATCGCGCCTGTTGATCGTTGCCCTCGTCGGGGCAGTCGTCGCGCTGCCGTTCTTCGCACCGTCGCACATCGTCTTCCTGGTGGCGATGATCGGCTCGACGTCGGTCATGGTCGCGGGGCTGACAATCGTGGTCGGCTTCACCGGCCAGATATCGATCGCCCAGGCGAGCTTCGCGGCCTTCGGTGCATACGGAACAGCGCAGCTGGCCGCCATGGCCGGCCTGCCTCATTGGATAGGCCTGCCTGGCATCTCGCTGGCGGCTGCCGGGGTGGGCTATCTGTTCGGACTGCTGTCGCTTCGCGTCGCCGACCACTACTTGGCGCTCGCCACCATGGCACTCTGCGCCATCGTGCAACTCCTTCTGATCCACCTCGAGGACTGGACCGGCGGGGCGGTAGGCCTGCCTGTCCCGCCGCTCGAGGTCGGCACGCGGATCCTGACGCGGCCCATCGAGCTCTACGCAGTCATCATGCCTTGCGCTGCGCTGACCATCTGGTTCCTGCATGCATTGTCGACGTCCCGCATTGGTCGTGCATTCGCCGCATTGCGCATGAGCGAGGTTGCATCCGCCGCTGTCGGCATCCCGGTGTTGCACTACAAGTCGTTCGCCTTCGCGCTGTCGGCGTTCTTCGGCGCCTTCGGCGGAGGATTGTTCGCGTTGCTGACGACCTATCTCGATCCGGCGCAGTTCGGCATCCTGGAGTCTGTTCGGCTTATCGCCATCGCGGTCATCGGGGGTGTGTTGAACCCCTTCGGCCCGATCATCGGCTCGGCCGTCTTCGTGCTGCTTCCCGAGACGATGGGGGCGCTCGGCCGCTACATGGCGCTGGTCTTTTCCCTGCTGTTGCTCGTGTTCGTCGTCGTGTCGCCGCAGGGCATCGCCGGGCTCTACTCCCGCCTGAGGGCGTGGCGATGAATGCCGCCGCCCTGAAGATCGACTCGCTCGGGATCCGGTTCGGCGGCCTCGTCGCACTCGATGCGGTATCGATCGATGTCGCGCCACGTTCGATTCACGCGGTCATCGGTCCGAACGGCGCTGGCAAGTCCACGCTGGTGAATCTCGTGACTGGGCTCTACGCGCCCACGACCGGCTGCGTCACGCTTGATGGCCAGGTTCTGACCGGGCTGCCGCCGCACCGCATTGCCGAACGGGGTGTCGCGCGCACCTTCCAGAATACGGAATTGTTCACCGACCTCTCAGCACGCGACAATGTCCTGATCGGTCTGCATCGTCATCTCGGCTACGGACTTTTGGCGAGCACGCTGCGCCTCCCAAGATTCCACCGGGTCGAGCGCGAGGCTTCGCGGCGGGCGGAGGAGCTTCTTTCACTCGTCGGACTCGAGGCTCAGGCGACCACCTCGGCCGGTGACCTTGCCCTCGGTCAGCAGCGACGGCTCGAACTGGCGCGCGCATTGGCGGTTGGTCCGCGGCTCCTTTTGCTGGACGAGCCCGCGGCCGGGTTGCGCGCCGCAGAGGCGGAGGATTTGTGCTCGGTGCTGCTGCGCCTGCGTGAGGAACTCGGCCTCACGCTCCTGCTGATCGATCACGTCATGCGCGTTGTGATGGGAGTCTCCGAGCGGATTACGGTCCTGAATTACGGACGAAAGCTCGCAGAGGGTACGCCGGACGAGGTACGCCGCAACCCTGAAGTCATCGCGGCCTATCTGGGAGGCGGTCCGGATGTCGCTTGAGATCGCGGGACTGGAAGCAGGATATGGCAGCGCCCGCGTTGTGCAGGGCATATCATTTACGGTGCCCAAGGGCAGCATCGTCACCTTGCTCGGTCCGAACGGTGCGGGAAAGTCCACGACACTTCGAGTGATCGCGGGCCTGTTGAAGCCCTTGGGCGGCAGCATAATGCTGGACGGCGAGCGGCTCGATGGCCTGGCCGCCGATGTGGTCGTGCGACATGGACTCGCCTTGGTTCCGGAACGCCGCGAACTCTTTCCGTCACTGTCGGTGGCGGAGAATCTCGCCCTTGGAGCTTATACGCGCAGCGATCGCGCCGGGATTGCTTCTGACCTCGATATGGTCTTCACGCTGTTTCCCCGCCTCAAGGAACGCCGACAGCAATATGCGCGAACCCTTTCGGGTGGCGAGCAGCAGATGCTCGCGATTGGTCGTGGGCTGATGTCGCACCCTCGCTATCTGCTGCTGGACGAGCCGTCGCTCGGCCTCGCTCCGCTTCTCATCGCCGAGATCTTCCGCAAGCTTTCCGATGTCCGAGTGGGCGGCACAGCAATCCTGCTGGTTGAGCAGAACGCTTTGGCCGCCCTAGCTGTCGCTGATTATGGCTATGTGCTCGAGACTGGCGTGGTGCAGCTTGAAGGCACCTCTGCGTCCCTGTCAGCGGACGAAGCAGTCCGCCAGACCTATCTGCGGTAACCACGCCGCGAAAGTGCCCCTCCAGGTCGTGTGGACTCTAGGAATTCCCGAACTATTGGGAGCGTGATTTTTGATTGCCAATTAGAACTGAGCCGGTTTGGGGTGAAGTTGCTGCTGAGAATTGACCCATGTTCGGACGCTAGCCTTGGCCTTTTTGGCGGGGGCAGCGGGAGTGTTGGACATAGCTTTATTGAGCGTTATCCGGCGCTGGCATTTCCGGGAGCACCTGTCGATCCGTGGGATCGCCCGCCGGACCGGTCTGTCGCGGAACACCATCCGCAGGTACCTGCGGTCCGAGACGGTGGAGCCTGTTTTCAGGACGCCCGATCGCCCCAGCAAGCTCGGCCCCTTCGCCGAGCGGCTGGCAGCCTGGCTGCGGGCGGATGCCCGCAGGCCGCGCAAACAGAAACGCACGGCGCGGCAGTTCCATGCGGAACTGGCCGGGCTGGGCTATGATGGCTCGTACCGGCGGGTGGCTGCCTTTGTGCGCGCATGGCGGGACGACTGGCTGCGCCAGCAGCAGACCTCCGGCCGCGGTGTCTTCGTGCCGCTGGCCTTCGGCCCGGGCGAGGCGTTTCAGTTTGACTGGAGCGAGGAGCACGCCGTTATCGGCGGCGAGCGCACCAAGCTGCAGGTCGCCCACCTCAAGCTCTGCCACAGTCGGGCTTTCCTGGTGCGGGCCTACCTCCTGCAGACGCACGAGATGCTGTTCGACGCCCACAACCACGGGTTTCGCGTGCTGGGTCGCGTGCCGCGGCGCGGCATCTACGACAACATGCGCACAGGACGCTTGCGCAAGGGGAGCAGTCCATACAGGTAGAACGTCGGCTCCGACACCCCGAGCTTGCGGCACACCTCCTCCACCGCCGTCCCGCTTTCCGCCTGCCGCAGCGCGAAGGCGATCTGCTCGTCCGAATACCGCTTCCTCTTCATAGCATCCTCCCTCCTCGGTCAGAGTGCCCGAAAAAATTGCGCTCCAGCCGGACCAGCTCTGGAGATCAGGACCAGACGGCTCCTCTCTTCTGGCGTCACCAGCGACAACCAGATCCGAGGCCGCAACCTGATTACAGTTGCCGACAAACCCGGCGCGGTTCAGCACCTCCGATGCGCCTACATCGCATGGTGACGTCGCGACTATCGTCGTATGCGCAACCATCTCCTGCCCAGCACGTTCATCCGGAAGCCAGCAGAGCACCGGCACGCGCTCATCGGGGCGTTCAATGCCCCGGCCGAGGAGGAGTAGATCATGAGGCCACGGACGCGGTCAGTTCGGCAGCCGCCGCCGAGGCCCTCGCCGGTTGTTGGCATTCGTCTCACCCGCGATGCCGGCCATCGAGAACGACCCGCCATATGCGGCGTGATCGATGCGATTGCGATTGCGGTGCGGGGCAACGCCGCCGCGCATGTGAGGGGTGCGACCACGACGTCCGGCATGGCCACGTGCGTCCGCGCTCAGGCGCTGGCCCCCGATGGGCGGCCCGCCGCAGCCAAGGCGCACTGAACGCCGTCGGAGACGCCGCATGTTCAACTTTCTCACCACGGCCGGCGTCCCGTTGAGGAGCCGCATTACGTTAGTGGACATCGGTGCGGCCGGCGGCGTGCAGAAGAAGTGGCTCGCGCATCGCCGCAGCGTTCGGCCTGTGCTGTTCGAACCGAACCCCGAAGAGGCGGCCCGCCTGCGGCCCCTCCTGTCCCCGTTTCCCGACGCGCTGGTGGTCGAGCAGGGACTGGCCGCGATCCCGGGCGCGTACACGCTGAACGTCGCGCACTGGCCAGGCTGCTCATCGTTGCTGACCCCGGATCCCGCCGTCCTGGCAGGCTACGGAATAGCGCGGCTCTATGGTGCGGTGCGCCAGGCATCCGTCGAGTGCGTTCGCTTCGACGATCTGCATCGCGCAGGCCAGGTGCCGACCCCTGACATCATCAAGGTCGATGTGGAGGGCTACGAGCACCAGGTCCTGACAGGCTTCGGCGAGTTGCTGCACGGAGTGATCGGCATCGAGGCGGAAGCCTGGCTCTATCCCGTGTTCAAGGGCCAAAAGCTGCTGCACGACCTGGTCGAGCTTGTCGGAGGGTACGGGCTTCGTCTGCGGCGCATCGAACACGTGGAGGGCTTCGAGGGCGATCTCGTCTGCGTCAACGCCTACTTCACGCGCGGCAAGGCGAGGCGTCCGGAACTCACGGATCTCCAGCGCCAGAAGTACGCGCTGATGGAACGTGTTTGGGAGCTCGAGCTCAAGTGACATCGTTTCGAACTGACGCCGTTCCAGGTGCCGCTCCGGCTGCAACGGAGCAACGGGCGAAGCGTCACGTCGCAGGCCGGACGTTGCATCAGCACCCATCTGCGCGGCTTGAGAAGCCGTGTGGCACCCGGCCGCCGCGGCATCGCAAGGCCAAGAATGAATCGGACGTCGCTACGACGCGGATCCCGCTCATTCGTCCCAATCCACCGAGGCTTTCCGAACTTACCGATGCGCTGGTGGAGATCGAGCGGAGCGGCGTCTTCTCGAACTACGGGCCGATGAATGCGCGCCTGGAGGAGGGGCTCGTCGCGGAGATCTTCGGCGCCGAAGGCGCGTGCGTGACGGTCGGCAACGCGACGCTCGGGCTCATGCTCGCCGTCAAGCAGGCCGTCGGCTGGCGACCGCGCGGCCGGTACGCGCTGATGCCGTCCTTCACCTTTGCCGCAACCGCCCATGCTGCGCTCTGGTGCGGATTGACGCCGCTCCTGTGCGACATCGACGGCGACACCTGGCTGCCGGATGCCAAGGCCGAGGAGGCGTTGCTGGACCGGTATGGCGACGAGATCGCGCTCATCCTCCCGAATGCGACCTTCGGCAATTGCCTCGACCTCGCGCGCTACGACCGGCTCGCGACGGTGTACGACATTCCGGTGGTCGTCGACGCAGCCGCCTCCCTCGGCAGCCTGGATGCCGATGGGCGCGCCTTCGGCGCGGGGTGCCGGCATCCGCTCGTCTACTCCATGCACGCGACCAAGAGTTTCGCCACCGCCGAGGCCGGGCTGGTCTACAGCGCCGATCACCCGCGCATCGCGGCGATCCGGGTGATGGGCAATTTCGGCTTCGGCCAGCCGCGTTCGGCGACCATGCCCGGCCTCAACAGCAAGCTCGATGAGGTGTCCGCGCTCCTCGGCTTGGCCAAGCTGCAGGCGTTTGAGCAGATCGCCACGCACCGTCACGCGATGTATGAGCTGTATCGCGAACTGCTACCGGGCTTCGCGTTCCAGCGGATGACCGGCCGGCGCACCGCGCACCAGTTTGTCTCGGTCCTGCTACCCACGGCATTGGCTGGGCGGGTGCCGGCGGTCGTCGCAGCGCTTGGTCGGGAGGGGATCGGGGCGGGCCGCTACTTCGTTCCCCACATCGCCGAGCAGCCGTTCTTCCGCAAGACCTGCGTCGGCAGTGAACTGCCGATCACGAATGACATCAGCAGGCGGATCATTGCGCTGCCCATGTCCGACTTCGTCACGCCGGCTGATATCGAGTTGGTCTGCAAGGTCTTTGCGCGGACCTGTGGGGAACCCGCGATCAAGATGGCCGATACGCGACCGATCGCCCTCGCCGCACAAACCTCCGGGTATCCGCAATGAACATGACCTCGCGCCGCGACACGATGATGCCGCGACTGGAACTGGTCCGCGCAACCCAGCCGCCGGACGCCGATGTCCCGACCCGCAGCTTCGACACCCTGATCGTCGGTGGCGGCCCGGCCGGGCTCGCGCCGCTCGTGTCTGCCTGCCGGACCGGCTCGCTTGACCGCTTCCTCGCCGATGGGCTGGCGGTCGTGGAGCAGGGGCAGGCCATCGGGGCCGGCTTGATCGGCACCTACGCGATCAATTCCGACAGCAGCGCGGACACGATCGTCGATTGCGTCCGGGGCAATGCGCATCCGCGCCTGGCCGCCCTGCGGGATCACCCTGCGACCGCCGCCGTCGCGTCCTACGGGCGCGGATCCGTGCCGTTGCCGCTTGTCGGTGCCTTCATGGCGGTGGTGGGCAACGCGCTGCACGACCTGCTGAACGCGTCGGCCGGCAGCGAGGTCCTCCTCGGCAGCAAGGCGGTCCATACGCAGATGACCCCTGGTGGGGAGTGGTGCACGACGATCGTCCGGGCCAGTGACGGCGCTCGCAGCCGGATCATCTCGCGCCTCGTGATCCTGGCGACCGGCGGCGTTCAGCCTCTCGCGCGGCTCGAGGTGGAGCACGCGGCCGGGATGCCGCTCCTGCCGCTGCATGCAAGAAAGCTCATGCAGTCGGGCGATGTCCTGGCGACGGGTGGTCTCGAGGCTGTCGGCCGGCGGCTCGAGATGTTTCCCGACCCACAGGTCGCCATCATCGGTAGTTCCAGCAGTGCTCTCGCCAGCGCCTGCGCCCTGCTGCGGTCGGGCCTGGGGGGGCGCTTCGCGACGGGCGCGGTCACCGTGCTCCATCGGCGGCCGCTGCGGGTCTTCTATGCGTCCGCCGCCGACGCCCTCGCCGACGGCTATGACGAGTTCGGACCGGACGACATCTGCCCGGTCAGCGGCTTCGTATTCCGCTTCGCGGGCTTTCGCCTCGAATCACGCGAACTCGTGATGGCGGCGCGTGGCATCGGTGGCCGCGCGCCCGAACCGCGATTGCGGCTGCATCGCCTCGGGGTCGAGTCCGATGCCGTCGCGCAATCGATCATCGACTCTGCCGACCTGGTCATCGCCGCCCTGGGCTATCGGCCGCGTGCGCTGCCGGTCCTGGCGGCGTCGGGCCAGCCGATCCGACTGCAGGCTCACGGTCCCGGATCGCGCCCGCTCGTCGATGGGCAGTGCCGCGTGCTGGACATGGCCGGCGATCCCGTACCGGGCCTGCTTGGCATCGGGCTTGCGGCGGGCTTCGTCTCCCGCGAGGCGGTCGGCGGTGAACGGAGTTTCTCCGGCCAGACGAACGGCCTGTGGCAGTGGCAGAACGATGTCGGCGCCATCGTCGCAGAGCGCGTTGGCGCGATTGCTGATCCGATCGCGCGTATTGCGATCTCGTAATCGCGCACGGCCATCGAAGCATCCGACGGACCAGCGGGGCCTGCCGCGCATGGCGGAACCTGCGCGGGTCCGACCCCGACGAGCCGACGGAGATGCGGCGAAACGGCTGATGGCACCAGTGTATGTCGCCAAAAACTTCTCGCAATATGAGCATCACGAATCTGCGACATTCGATTTACATACTTCGGATTGGCGATCTGCCTGCCAACGTTATTTTTCACTGCATTTCCCATACTCCAAAAATTCTCGAAAATATTGCGGAATTTTCCTTCAAAAGATTACCGCAATGAAATATTTTTTTCTTGAATATAAAGCCGTTTTGTATTTCTCACGTCCCGATACTTGGCTTGCCGAAATTTCGCAAATGGCAGATCACGAATAAAGTATCTCTGAAAATACGCAGAACCCTTTGTTCCCCTCGAGCGTTCTGAACGCAAGCCGCTTCACGAAATGTGATGGCTCGTATTCCTTTCTCGAGGGTCACCGCATGTCGGCGTCACCGATCCAGGGCACAGCCCTGTCCTCGCTTCCTCCGCGCATCGCCACCCTGATGACCATACCGCATCCCATTGCGCCCTTGCGTCCGGCCGGACGCCTGGCGCGGGCTCTCAAGCGCGGCTCGGATATCCTCGGCACAACGCTGCTGCTGCTCATCCTGTCCCCGCTTCTGCTGATCCTGACCGTCCTCGTGCGCCGGGATGGCGGTCCAGCCTTCTATCGGCATACCCGTGTGGGGCTCGGCGGCCGGCCGTTTGGCTGCATGAAGCTCCGCACCATGGTGACGGACGCGGACCGGCTGCTGGCGACTCATCTCGCGACAGACGCCAAGGCCGCACGTGAATGGTCCGCGCGGCGGAAACTCGCTGATGACCCGCGCATAACGCGCATTGGGAGACTTCTGCGGGCGACCAGCCTCGACGAACTGCCGCAGTTGGTGAACGTGCTGCGCGGCGAGATGAGCCTCGTCGGGCCAAGGCCCGTGGTGCCCGAGGAACTGCAGCAGCACTACGGCGTCCTTGGCGGGAGCGCATACCTCGCGACGAGGCCCGGCATAACCGGTCTCTGGCAGATCAGCGGACGCAGCGACACCAGCTACAGGCAGCGCGTGGCCCTCGATATCCGCTACGTCAGCGACTGGTCGCTTCTTCTCGACCTCACGATCCTGCTGCGTACCATCCCGGCTGTCCTCGCACGCCGTGGTGCGATGTGACGGGCCCGCTGACACCCCCCGAACTGGCGCCGCGGGACCGTCGCGCGCCGTTCGCGAACAAGCGCGCGCCGGCTGAGTCGGACCGTGCGGTCGGCGTGCAGATCCGCCGACTGCGCCGAACGGCAGGCATGACGTTGAAGGCTCTCGGCGGGGCCGTGGGCATCAGCTCCGTCCAGCTTCAGCGCTACGAGGTGGGTGCGTCGCGCATCGCCGCCAGCCGGCTGCTGGCGATCGCTGGGGCGCTCGGCGTTCGCGCCGGCATCCTGCTCAACGAACCGCACGCGTTGCTCGCCAGCCCCCCGGTCCGCAGGACCGGCGATGATGCAGCCGAACTGGTTCGCATCTTCAACGGCATCTCGGATCCCGCGCATCGCGAGGCCATCATGGCCCTCATCCGGGCCGTCGCGATGCCGGCGCAATTGGCGCAGGGCCCGGTCGGTGCCTACGCACCGATCATGCCGATGAGCGTCAACGGCAGCATTCCGGCTGCCAGCGAATGAGCCCGCTCGTCAGCGTTATCGTGGCGAACTTCAACGGCGAACGGCATCTCGTCGACGCGCTCCGCTCAATCCTCGCGCAGTCCCTCGCCTGCATCGAGGTGCTGTTCGTCGACGATGCCTCGAGCGACGGCAGCGTCGCGATCGCCGAAGCGTTCGCGCGCACGGATACCCGCCTGCTGATCCTGCGCCTGCCTTCGAACGTCGGCCCCGCCGCCGCCCGCAACCGCGCCCTGGCAATGGCACAGGGCCGATGGATCGCCGTGGTGGACAGTGACGACATCATCCACCCGGACCGCCTGCGGCGCCTCGTCGCGGCGGCCGAAGCCGCCGACGCGGACATCGTCGCCGACGACCTGCTGGTGTTCGACGACGACCACCGCACCCGACCGCGGCGCATGTTGCGCGGCGGCCTTGCCGCCGCTCCGTCCTGGATCGATGCGCGCCAGTACCTGCGGGCCAACCGCCTATTCGCGCGCGCCGCACCGCTCGGTTACCTGAAGCCGCTGATACGGCGCGAAGTGCTGAATGCCTGGCGTATCCGCTACGCCGAGGGCCTGCACATCGCCGAGGATTTCGATCTCGTCCTCCGGTTGCTTGTTCGTGGCGCGCGGTTCCGCCTGGTTCCTGAACTGCTCTACTTCTACCGCCGCCACAGCGGGTCCATCTCCCACCGCCTGTCACCGGCCGCGCTGCACGCCATGGCAGGGGCGGACGAAAGGTTTCGTGGCTGGGCGGGCGCAGATGCGGTTGCGCCTTTGCGCGCGGCGCTGGATGCGCGGCTCGCCAGCATCCGGATCGCGGGGGCGGCCGAGCTGGCGATCGCCAGCCTCAAGGCACGCCGCCCGCTCGCGGCGTTGGCCGTGCTCGCGCAGCAGCCGCGAGCCATTGCCATCGTTGCCCGCCTTGCGGCACCGGCACGCATCATCGCACGCCTGCGCCGGCCACGACCCGTGGCCGCGCGCCTGGAGTTGGAGGCCGGTCGCCGCCCCGTCGTCTGCGTGCTGTCGCGCCAGCGCCTGACCGCCGGTGCCAACGGCAGTTCCGCCTACCTGCTAGGTCTGTGCAGCGCCCTGCGCGAAGCGGGCTTCGCGCTGCACCTTGTCTGCCCCTCGCCCGCCGCACTGGGGCGCGTCCCGGTCCTGCGGATCGCCGGCGATCGCGAGATCTTCGACCGCGTGGCCATGCGCGGGACCTTCCGCATCGGCGGCGTGCTCATCGCGCGCGATCCGCGCATCGCTCTGCGCGCCATGCTTGGCATCGCAGATAGGTTGGCGCGCAGGGCCGGCATCACACTGCTGTCGTCGCTCGCGCGGCCGGCACCCTATGCGATTGCGGCGCCCTGGACGGCGTCGGACTTCCTCTTCATCGCAGCCGAGGCACGCGGCGAGGCGGACGTTGTCCTTGCGGACTACGCGTTCCTCACCCCTGGTATTCCGTATGCGCTGAGGCCCGGGGCGGCCTCCGCGGTCGTCATGCACGATCTCTTCTCGAGCCGGCCTTCCGCCTTTGCGGCGCTCGGCACGCCTGACAGCGTCGCCTCACTTGCCGCCCCCGCCGAAGCAGAACTCCTGGCCGGCGCGGAGTTCGTGATCGCGATCCAGCATGACGAGGCGGCCGCAGCACGACGCATGCTCCCGCCCGGCCGGTCGGTCGTTGTCGCGCCGATGGGGGTCGAGCCGGTCGCCGCGCCGCAGCGGGGCGAAGGGGACGGGCTACTTTTCGTCGGCAGCGGTACGGCGCCCAATGTGGACGGGCTGCGCTGGTTCCTCGCGGAGATCTGGCCGAAGATCCGTGCCGCCCGGCCCGATGCGCGGATCGTGATCGCCGGCACGGTCTGCGCGGCCCTTGCGGCGGGGGACTGGCCGGCGGGCGCAACGCCGCTTGGGCGCGTCCCGGATCTCGCGGCCGTCTATCGGTGCGCCGACGTCGTCGTCTCGCCGCTGCGCGTAGGCTCGGGCCTCAAGATCAAGCTCATCGAGGCACTGGGCCAGGGCAAGGCGGTGGTCGCCACGACCGTGACGGCGCAGGGCGTGGATGGCCTGCTGCGCGGCGCGGTCGCCCTGGCCGATACGCCCGAAGCCTTCGCGGCCGAGGTATTGCGCCTCCTGGCGTCGCCGGAACTCCGCGCCACGCGCGCCGCGGCGGCGCTGGTGGTGGCACGCGAGAGCTTCTCCACCAAGGCGGCCTACGCCGCCGTCATCGATCGCCTGCGCGCGCTGCATGCCGTGGCGGCGGAAGCGATGCCATGCGCCGCATGACCCACCGCGACGCGCCTTCCAAGATCCCGGGAGCTGAGCCATGGACACCATGAATCGCGTCACGGCCGCCCGGTCGGACGACCGGACTCCCCATGCGCCTGGCACTTTACGGGTCGGGCATCCCTTCGTCTCGATTGTCATCCCCGCCTTGAACGAGGAACGCTACATCGAGGAGTGCCTCGCCTCCCTCGTCGGACAATGGCCCGAGGGCGCCTACGAGATCCTGGTGCTCGACGGCGGCAGCACGGACCGGACGGCGGAGCGGGTCGGGGCCTTCCGTGCCGGGCACGCCTCCGTCGTTCCACTCGGCAATCCGCGGCGCATCCAGTCGGCGGCAATGAACCTTGCGGCGCAGCTGGCCTCACCGCGTGCGACCGTGCTGCTGCGCGCCGATGCGCATGCGGTGTATCCGCCGGGCTTCGTGCGGTTGTGCGTGACTGCGCTGCTGCGGACCGGCGCGACATCGGTGGTGGTGCCGATGCGAACCGAGGCCCGGGTGGGCGCCGGCTTGCAGCACGCGATCGCGGCGGCGCAGGGCAGCCGCCTTGGCAACGGCGGGGCCGCGCACCGCATGGGCGGCGCTTCGGGCTTCGTCGAACATGGCCATCACGCCGCCTTCGACCGTGCATTCTTCCGGTCCATCGGCGGCTACGACGAAAGCTTCACCCACAACGAGGACGCCGAACTCGACCTGCGCGCCGTCGCCGCTGGCGGGCGCATCTGGATGTGCGCCGAAGCGCCTGTCGTCTACTACCCGCGCGAGAGTCTCGACGGCTTGGCGCGACAGTACTTCCGCCATGGCACCGGCCGGGCGCGAACGCTGCGCAAGCACCACCTGCGGCCGCGGCCGCGGCAGATGATCCCGGTCCTGGCGCTTGGCGGCTGCGCCGCCGGGATCGCGGCGGCGCCCGTTGCACCGGCGCTGGCTGCGCTCGCGCTCGTCTACCCGGCATCCTGCATCGCGTGGGGCATGCTGCAGACGATCCGGCGCGGCGACGCACGGCTGATGGCCGCCGGACTGGCGCTGATGACGATGCACCTCTCCTGGGCGCTCGGGTTCATCACGAGCTACGTGCAGCCGCGCCCCGGCCCGATGGCACGCAGCCTCCCCGCCCCATCGCCGCCCTACGCCGCAGCGGCCCTCCCCTGGCACGCCGATGCATCCCCGACGCACGACGCACGTTGAATCCATTCCTGATCATGGCGGCCGCGCACGGCCCGTGACACGGAGCGAAGGAGTAACCGCCCGATGCTGAACTTCCCCTTCGCGGCCCCGCAGGCGCCGAACCCTTCGGTGCCACCGCGTCAGGACGCCGCCCCGTTCGCCTGGCTGCCCGCGGGCGTGGCGTTCCTCCGCCGACGCCTGGTGCTCATTGCGGGCTGTGCCGCAGTTGGGGTTGTGCTTGGCGCGGGCTACCTGGCGACCACGACGCCGCAGTACACGGCCGTGGCGACCCTCACCATCGACACGCGCCGCGCCCATCCGGTCGGCGGCCAGCAGTCGAGCGGGGACTGGCAGTCGGAGAGCGCCTATGTGGAGAGCCAGGTGGAACTGATCCGCTCCCCGGCGACGTTGCGCGGCGTGGTGGAACGACTGCAGCTGGACAGCGATCCGTCCTTCAGGCCGACGCCGCCCGGAGCCATCCGCGCGATGGTCACGGCGGCGAAGCGCTGGCTGACGGGCGCTGGCGATGCCGCGATCGATCCGACTCTCCGCGGCCAGGCCTTGGCGGGCACCGCGCTGGCTCGCATGCTCGAGGTCTGGCGCATCGGCACCACCTCCGTGGTCGAGGTCCGCGTGCGCACGGCGGATCGCGCGCTGTCGGCACGGCTCGCGAATGCCGTGACCGAGGCCTACATGGCACAGCAGCTTGTTGCCATCTCGGAGACGACGCGCCGCGCCGGCGGGTGGCTCGAGACCCGCATCGTCGAGCTGCGCGGCCAGGCCGTGGCGGCCGACCGGGCGGTGCAGGAATACAAGGCGCGGAACAACATCGTCGATGTCGGGACCGGCGCCGGGATCGGATTACTGAACGAGCAGCAGGTCGGCGAGCTGAACGTCCAGGTCGCCGCCGCCCGCGCCCGCCTGGCCGAGGCGGAGGCGCGCTTCCAGCGCGCGCAGGCGAACACCGTCAACGGCGTGACGGAGGGCGTCGTCTCCGACCTCGGGCAGAACCCCGTCATGGCCGGGCTCCGGCAGCAATTCCTGGACGGGTCGCGTCGCCTGGTGGAGTTGACGGCGCGGCAGGGTCCGAACCACGGGGCGGTCGTCCTCCAGCGCAACGCGGTCGCGGAGCTGCAGCGCAGTATCCAGAACGAGCTGGCCCGCCTGACCGAGACCTACCGCGGCGACTACGAGGTGGCGCAAGCCAATCTCCGGGCGATCCAGGACAGGCTGGCCGAGCAGATCGCGATTGCCGCCCAGACCAACATCGAGCGCAGCGAACTGCGTTCCCTGCAAAGCTCGGCCGACGCCTATCGGCAGATCTACGAGACCTTCCTGCAGCGCTTCACCCAGGCGATGCAGGACCAGTCCTATCCCATCTCGGACGCCCGCGTGGCCGCCGTGGCGCTCGCCCCGATCGATCCGAGCCATCCGCGCGCGGCAATCGTCCTCGCGGTTGCCCTTGCGCTCGGACTGGCGCTCGGCATGACGACAGCCGTCGCGCGGGAGGCCCTGGACGGGACGGTGCGTACGGTCGCGCAGCTGCGGCGGGCGACGGGCCTCCAATGCCTGGGCGCGGTGCCCCGGCAGGGTGCGCTGGGCTTCGCGAAGGGCTGGCGGTGGCGTCAGGCGCGGCGCGCCAGGGCGGCGCGCGGACAGCGGCTGGTGCCGGCGGCCTTCCTGCGGGCGCTGCGCGATCCCGACTCGGGCATCGCCGAGGCGGTGCATGGTGTGCGCGTCGCCGCGGCGCGGCAATCGGCGCGTGGGCGCGACGTTCGGGTGATCGGCTGTGTCGCGGCGGTCGGGGATGAGGGGACGAGCACCTTCGCCGCCAACCTCGCCTTCGCTCTTGCGGCTGATGGCCAGCGCAGTGTCCTGGTCGACTGGAACGCCGCCGCTCCCTGGCTGACCAAGATGCTGGGGCCCCACCAGCGGATCGGGCTGCAGGACCTCGCCTTCGGCGAGGCCAGCCTGACCGAGGCATCGTGGCTGGATTCGGACACGGGGCTGCGCTTCATCGGGCAGTCGCATGTGTGTGGCCACGGGCGGCCGCCGCCGAGCACCGCCTCGGCACGCGCAGTCCTCGCGCGGCTGCGGGAGGGCCACGACATCGTCGTGCTGGACCTGCCCCCGCTGCTGGCAGGGAACACGGCGGTCCGGCTCAGCGACATCGTCGACGGGTTCGTGTTGGTCACGCGCTGGGGCAGCACGTCGCAGCCCATCCTGTCCGAGGCGCTGTCGCGCACTGCGGCGGCCGACGCGTTGTTCCTCGGTGCGGTGCTGAACCGTTGTGACCCGGCGCGCATGCGGCTGTATCCCGACGAGGCGGCGGGGCCGCTGCAGGTGGGCCTGCCGGTCCCCGCGGCGGCGGGCTGACCTTGCCTCAGCCCCCCTGCGGGCTGGCGCGCCGCCGGAAGCGCCGGAGATCGGCGGCGAGCGTTGCCGGCGCCAGCACGACCAGCGCGCCGAGATACAGCAGGACGCCGCCTGGGATCGTGACCGCTATCGCCGGAAGCGCGTCGAGGCTCGGCGGCAGCAGGCGCCGCAGCACAATAACGCCGCCGGCCATCACCATCGCCGCGACCAGTGGTGGCCAGGTGGCAGCGGCCAGCGCGCCCGGCGACAGGCGCAGTTCCCGCATCGCGGCGACCAGATAGGCGCCGCCCCCCGCGAAGGTCGCGACCGCGATGCCGGCGGCGACGCCGGCCAGGCCATGGGCGGCGCCGGCAAGGAGGCCTGCAAGCGTCAGGGCGGTGCCGAGCAGCGCGACGCGGAACTGCAGGCCAGACCGCCCCCGGCCGAGCAGCACCGCCATCGACAGCCAGCCGACCGCCTGCGCCATCGCCGCCGGTGCCAGCAGCATCAATACCGAAGTGGTCCCGGCCCAGCGTGGACCCAACAGGATCGCAACGGCGAGATCTGCGACCACGGCGAGGCCCAGCATCATCGGAGCCGCGAACGTCAGCATCATCCGCAGCGCCGTCGCGAAGAGACGCGCCGCCGCGGGCCTGTCGGCATCGAGCCGGACGATCGCTGGCAGCAGCGACACGAAGACCGGCCCCACCAGCACTGCCTCGGGGATGCGGACGATCTGAACGGCCAGGGCGTAGAGGCCCAGGGGCTCGACACCCAGCAACCGGCCGACGATCACGCAATCGGCGGATCGCGACACCAGCGCGAGCAGGTTCGTGCCCAGCATCGGCGCACCATGGCGAACCAGGTAGCCGAAAGCCCTTCGGCCGGGCCGGGCCCGCGCGCGTGCGCCGGCGAGGGAGAGCAGCACAACCGCCTTGACGGTCCAGAGCACCAGTTGCTGAGCCACCAGGCTCCAGGCGCCCCATCCATCGAGCGCCCCATGGAGCGCCGCCGCCGCACCGGCGACGGTCGCGGCCACTTCGCCGACCGCGAAAATCCAGGTCGCCCCGCCCTTCTGGACGCGCGCCGAGGGCACGCTGCACAGCGCGCCGAGGACCAGCGTTGGTGCCAGCCAGCGCAGGATCGGGGCGATCTCCTCATGCGAGAGCGCGGCAGCGATCCAGGGCGCCGCCGCCATGAGGAGGAGGGCGAGCACGGTGCCATTGGCCAGTGCCACCCAGAACATGGTCGCTTCCACCTGGCCGAGCGGGTCGGGCGCGCGCACCACGGCCGGGACCATCCCGCCCTCGCCCATCGTCATCACCACGAAGACCACAGGCATGGCGAGCGCGACGAGGCCGAATTCGGCTGGGCTCAGCAGCCTTGCGAGCACGGGAAACAGCAGGAACTGGATGACCAGCCGGAAGGCATTCGCGCCGGACAGCACCATCACGCCGAGCGCGACCTTGCGCGCCGCGGGGGCGGCCATGCGCGGCTTCGGCGCGATCATGCGATCCTCGCTTCCGGGAGTGGGGGCAGCATCGCCTGGCACGCGCAGAATCCATGGTTCGCGGGCCGCGGGATCGGCACCACAAGGTGAACCGCTGCGGGTGCCCCGGGTTGCGTGGCACGAGGCAAGGGTCGCGGCCATGGGCGCGGGGCCCGGCGGGGAACGGGAGACCGGTTCCTGGGCAACCGAAGCCATCGCAATTTCGTTACCTCGCAGAACGAGCCGTGGAAGCGCCTGCGGATCCAGGGGGTTTGGAAACCACGATGACGACGACGCGACGCTACGCCGTGGTGTTCAAGGCCTTCTTCATCGATGATTTCGTCCGGCGCAGGTTGGCGCAGGTCGTCGCTGCCGCGCCGTCGGCCGACGTCTTCCTGATGATCGACGAAACGCGCCACGATGCCGGGCCGATCGATTTCGACCGGGTGATCCGCTACCGCGAGGCCGATGTCGTCGCGCTGGGCTTCGCCGCGGTCTCGAAGGGCGCTCTGCTGTGGTACAATGCGGATTACCCACTCTACTACTTCCAGCATCTGCACCCGGGTTACGACTACATCGCGGTCGTCGAATACGATGCGGTACCGACTTCCGGGCTCGACGACCTGATCGCGCAATGTCGCGCGCAAGGCGTGGACTTCGTCGGCGAGCCCATCCTGAAGTCGCTCGACCTCTACTGGTGGACCCACACCATGCTGCGGTTCTACCCGCGCGCGGCGATCCGGCCCTGCCTGATCTGTGCGGCGGTGTTCTCGGCCCGTGCCGCGCGTCACCTCGCGGAGCGCCGTCGCGAACAAGGCCGCGTCTATGACCTGCCGCATGCCAGGGAATGGCCGATCGGCGAGGCCTTCGTGGGCACGGAACTCGCGCTGCATGATTTCCGCCTGCGGGACCTTGCTTCCTTCGGCCGGCTGACCCGCTACGACTGGTGGCCGCCGACGCATGAATCCGAGTTGCAGGGGCTTGGCGGCGAGGTCTTCGTCCACCCGGTCCTGACCGGCCGCCGCTACGTCATGTCCGTCTTCAAGAGCGGCTTCCTGTCCGGCCTGATCGTGACGGCAAAGGTCTCGCTGGGCTGGCTGTCCCGGCGGCTCGGGCGCGAGCCGCCCGCGCTGGCCCGGCTGTCATCTTCCCGTAGGCCCGTCGATCCCGTGTAGCCTGCCGCGGCGTGCGCGACGGGCGTCACGCCGCCGGCCCTCTCCGTGGTCCAGCCTGGCCCGGCAGGATCGGAAAGCGGACGACGACCTGCGTGCCTCCCGCGCCCCCGATCTCCGCGCTTCCGCCGAGATGGGTCGCGAATCCCCGGATGAGCTTCAGGCCCAGTGCGGCCCCGCATTCCGCATCCGCGGGCAGGCCGATGCCGTCGTCCTCGATCCGGAGCAGCGCGTCATCACCCTCCCGTCGGAGGGAGACGGTGATGGTGCCGGTCCGGCCGTCCGGGAAGGCGTGCTGCACCGCGTTGCTCACCGCTTCCGTGATCAGGAGGGTGAGCGAATCCGCCTGGTCGGCCTCGATCTCGAACGCATCGACTTCGACTGCCAGGGCAACGGGGTTGTTCGGCGCGGCGCAGTCCGCCCCGCAGATCTGTCGGCAGAGATCCTCGATGAACGGACGGAGCACGTGGCGATCCAGCTTCGCCCGCAACGACAGGTGGCGGTACAATGTCGCAAGCGCCCGCACCCGATCCCGCGCGATGGCGAATTCCGCCCGGACGTCCGCTCTGCGCGCGCCGTCCGCCTGCATGCTGAGCAGCGATGCGATGATCTGGAGGTTGTTGTGCACGCGGTGGTTCATTTCCTCCATCGCCAGGTCCCGCTGCGCGACCGCCTCCCGCAGCTCGACTTCCCGCCTGCCGATTGCATCGCTGGCGACCAGCAGCGCCGTGTCCAGGTCCGTCACCTCGGTCGGGTCGTAGGTCCCCCCAACCGGACTGAACGGATCACCCGGCGACCAGACGCGCACCCGCGCGGCAAGGCGCTGCATGGGTCTGGCGATGGTCAGCTCGACACCAAGGAGCACGACGGCGATGCAGAGACCGAGGAACAGCCCAAGGTCGCGCAGGTGGGCGACCAGCGCCTCGCGCGCTGCACGCCGGATGCCATCCATCGGCAGGCCCACCATCAGCCGCAGACCGGGCTCCACGAGATCGACGGACCAGACATGCGTCCCGCCGGAACGCGCCGGACCCTCGAAAGTCTGGGCGCCCTCGCTGGCGATGCGTTCCAGAATGCCGGCTTCCGGCAGGGCGCTTTCCGGGGCTGCGGTCAATGTGACCGCGGTGGCGGCGCGGTCGATCAGCCAGACGTGGTGGGTGTCCGCGATCGCTGCGGCGCGCTGCGTCCTGATCAGGTAGTCGAGAACCACGCTGGTCGCGACGACCGCGCGCAGGGTGCCATCCGGTGCCAGCATCGGCGCCGCGCTCGGCAGTACGTGACGACCGGAAAGGACACCAATGGTGAAGCCGCCCAGCGTGGCCCGCGGATCGGCCTTGATCTGTCGAAAATAGTCGAGATGGCTGTAGTCCACCCCATGCTCGGCCGGCAGCGCGCTGCATTGCAAACGGCCGCCGGCATCCAGGATCCAGATATTCGCGTACCGGTCGCGGAATAGGTCGTGGGCGGCGGCCAATGCGGCGTCGCAGGCTTCGGGCGTCATCGCCAGCAGATCCGGTCTGGCAGCCAGGGACCGCAGCATCTCCTCCGCCACGTCCATCTCGGCGCCGTGGCGCGCCGCGGCCGTTTGCCGCAGCAGCGCCGCATCCTGGCGCGCGCCGGCCAGGACACGCTCGAAATCGCCCCAGGCATCGGCCCCCGCGAGGCCGATGATTGGAATGGACGCCGCGATCATGAACACCAGGAGCCTGCCGCGGAGACCCGGCACGAAGCGTCTTGCAGCGGGCAGGCGGGCCGCTTTTGGCGGGCCGCCCGGCATCACTTCCGGCGATCCGCTTCGATCAGGCGCAGCAGCTCGTCCGGGATGGGTTCTTGCGCGATTTCATCGAACATCGCGTGCAGCCCCCGCCGCAGCCAAATGTCGAAGGCATCATCCAGCGCCGGCGCCGTACGCGAGCGAGGGCGCTGCTTGTCGCCTGGAACCTGCGCCTCTGGGTCCTCGCCGCTGTCTTCGCTCTCGTCCATCAGGTCCTACGGTGCGGCGGGTCTCGAAGCGGGCGCCTTGGCGGGCAGCCTACGCTTCGTCCCGGGCGATGCGCCAGCCGTGAGCGGCACCACCTTCGCGCGCCGGCTTCCATCGGTGCCGAGGAGCCACACCTCGAGCTGCCGCCGCGCGCGGAAGACCCGGCATTTCGCAGTGCCGACGGCACAGCCCATGGCCGTCGCGACTTCCTGGTAGCTGAGGCCCTGTACGGACACCATGATCAGCGCCATGCGCTGGTCCGCGGGCAATCGGGCGAGATGCCTGCGCAGTTCCTGCAGCGCCAGGTTGTCTTCCTGGTTGCCGGGGCGGGACAGCGCCTGGGGTGGGGCGTCATCGACATCCACCGTCTCGCGGGCCCGCCGTCGGTCCGAAAGGAAGCGGTTGCGCAGGATGCGATACATCCACCCGCCGAAATTCGTTCCGGGGGTGAAGCTGTCCTTCGCGGCCAGGGCGCTGGTGACCGCCGCCTGCACCAGGTCGTCGGCGTCGGCGCGGTTGCGGGTCAGAGCCAGGGCCTGCACCCGCAGCCGTGGCAGCAGGGCGACAAGGTCGTCGGCAAAGCACGCCGGCGCCTTCGCATCGGCAGGAACGGGGTGGCCTGGCGCCAGGGCGCGCGCGTCTGTGTACAGCGGCATGAGGCTTCAATGCACAAGCCCGCCGGTTGGTTGCATCGCCCGTTGTCGATTGTGGCATCCCGGTGCCGAGCCGCGGCGATGCAACCTTGCGAAGTCTCACGCATTGACGGTGCGATGCAGCCTCCCTCGCCGCGCGGTCGGCCGCGCATGTCAATCCGTGCCCTGGAAACGTTGCGCGAGCGTCGCGCGGGCGCGGGAGATACGCGCCTTCACCGTGCCGGCCCGGACGCCGCTGATCACGGCCGCCTCGTCGATCGAGAGGCCGAGTGCCGCGACCAGCACGAGCGCCTCGCGCTGCGTCGCCGGCAGATCGTCGAGCGCGCGGTCAAGTTCGCGCAGCTCGGCCGTGTCGAGTTGTGCCGGAGCGGAGGAGGCCGCCGCGTCGAACCGCAGCAGCACCCGCTGTTCCGTGCCGCCCCGGCGCAATTGGCCGAGGAATCCGTTGCGCAGGATGCGGAACACCCAGGCGCGCAGGTCCGAGCCCGGCTTCCATTGTGCCTCCTGCGTCATCGCGCGCAGGACGGCATCCTGCACCAGGTCGTCCGCACGCGCCCGGTCACGAGCCAGGAGACGCGCGAATGCGCGCATCTGCGGCATGAGCGCCACTAAAGCATTGCGAAAATCGACTGGACCGTCCGTCATGCAACGGCGCGGCGCGAGGCATGCATGTCGACGACCATAGGCGCGAACCCATCGGAGGCGACACTGTGAACGAGTCCGGACATGCGGACCTTCGGCACGCGCTGCCCCAGGCGCGACGTTACGCGCGCGCTCTGACCGGCGCGCAGGACAGCGGTGACGCGCTGGTGGCCAAGGTGCTGCGCGGCGCGATCCCCGACATGCCGCCGCGGCTGGCTCTCTACGCGGCGATTTCGCAGGCTGCGCCGGCGCCGAGCGAGGGCGGACTCATGTCCGCACGCCAGCGGCAGCTCCTGCTCCTCACCGCGCTCGAGGACCTGCGCCTGCCAGACGCCGCGATGGTGGTCGGCATCACCGCCGAGGACGCCGGCGCCGAGATCGAGGCGGCGCGCGCCGCACTTCACGCCGCAACCGTGACCGACGTGATCATCATCGAGGACGAGCCCGTCATCGCCATGGATATCCGGCGCCTGGTCGAGGCCTGCGGCCACCGGGTCGTGGCCGTGACGGCGAACGAGGCAGACGCCGTGGCACTCGCCGCACGGCATCGTCCCGGCCTGATCCTGGCGGACATCAACCTTGGGCGCGGCGGGGACGGCATCGCCGCCGTCGCGCGAATTCAGCAGGCCGTGGCCGTCCCGGTCATCTTCGTCACGGCCTATCCCGAGCGGCTGCTGACCGCGGAGCGGATCGAGCCGGCATTCCTTGTCACCAAGCCCTTCCAGCCTCTGGCGCTGGCCGTGGCGACCTACCAGGCGATCACGGCGGGCCGGCCGCCAATCGGGTGACCCCGGAGGCTTGTGCCGCAACCCAACGACCCCGTTGGCGTTCCTGACGTATCGCCGAACCGGCGGTGCCAACGGAAGAGGAGTACCGCGATGAACTGGGACCAGATCGCCGGCAACTGGAAGCAGATGAACGGGAAGGTCCGTGAGCAGTGGGGCAAGCTGACCGACGACGACCTGACGGTCGTCGAAGGCAAGCGCGACCAGCTGGTCGGCCGCATCCAGGAGCGCTACGGCATCGCGAAGGAGAAGGCCGAGGAGCAGGTGAAGGCCTGGGAGAGCGGCCTCTCCTCCTGACCCTGTCGCAGGGCTGACGGCGCCGCCGGAGGCTGCCTCCGGCGGCGTGCCGCGCACCGAGGGCGGTAGCGGACGTTACGGATGCACAGCCTTTCCGGAGAGCGCCATGCTGTACTGGACCCTTATCTTCCTGGTGGTGGCCATCGTTGCGGGCGTGCTCGGCTTCGGTGGCATTTCGTCGGCCGCCAGCGGCATCGCGAAGGTGCTGTTCGTGGTCTTCCTCATCCTCTTCGTCGTTTCCCTGGTTGTCGGTCGTGGTTGGGCGAGCTGAAGACAGCCACCATTCCGACCGGCCGCGCCGGCCCCGCACAGCCCCCCCGCGGGGCCGGCGCAACTGCGACGCCCGGCAGCGACCGGGCTGGACGGCACGCGGGGCCCTCAGGGGTCGTGCCGGCAGGGCGAGGCAGTCGCCTTGGTGGGTTCGGGTTGCGACATTGCCCTTTCGCGAGCCTTTCGGGTTCGGCTTCACCCGCGGTGCTCGCGCCGGCCAGGGATCCCGTCGTGTTCGTGGTCCGCCGCCGCGCCGGCAATTGCTCGCCTCGACATCCCCATCGTCATGGCGCGACAACGTGATCGGCGGTGCGCGCTGATGCAGTCGCGTCGTCGAAGACGGCAGCATTCCTGCAGAGTTCCGGCGAAGGCCGGTGGCGCGCCAGCGGGCGAGCTGCCCGGTCCCGATCGGCGGAGCGCCAGACACCATCGTCGCGGTCGAGCGACGCAACTTCGCTGCCCCAGCGTCGTTGAAGTCGGGAGCACTCCGCAATTGCGCGGTGCGCGTGCCTCCAACATCAAGGACACGTCCATGAAGCCCAACCAGAATCTGCGACTGCAGTTGATGCCGATGACCCTCGCCGCCGGCCTGATGGTCTCGCCGATGATCGCGCTGGCGCAGTCGACCCCGACACCGCCCGCGGCGGCGAGCCGTCCGGCGGCCACGCCGGCGGTCCCGGATGGGGCGCCGGGCAACCCGCCGGGCACGGCCGTCGGCCGCGCGGTGGACCGCGCGACGGGATCGGCCGCCGCGCCGGCGACGGGCGCTCCGGCAGCACTGGCGCCAGCGGGCTCCGCCATCGTGGCGCGGCCGCGGATGAGCCAGATCATCGGCGCCAGCATCTACAATGAGCGCGATGAGGCGATCGGCGAGGTCGAGGACATCCTCATCACGCCGCCATCGGGCATGTCGATGCCCCGTTCGGCCGCAACGGCAGCGGCGCCGGCCGCGTCGACGACGGTGCCCCTGGTTCCGGGCGCGCCGCCGGCAGTGGCCCCCCCGCCATCGGGCCCCGTGGCCATCATCCAGGTCGGCGGCTTCCTCGGCATGGGTGGTCGGCTGGTCACCGTGCCGCTGGCGGATCTGCGTTGGAACGGTGCCAACGAGCACATCGTGCTGTCGGGCGCGACGAAGGAGTCCCTCCAGCGTCGGCCCGCCTTCGAGTACTCGATGCTGCGTCCTCGGTGATCTACGCCGCCGGCTGACCACGGGACGGCGCGGGGGCAACCCCGCGCCGTTCGGTCGCTCCGACACGCATGCCGGCATGTCGTGCGAGAAGGCCGGCGGCACTTGCGTCAGGCACGGAGACCATTCGTCCGATGCCGGATTATCGCCACGACACCCCACATAAGGACATTCCCATGACCGACCTCCGAATCATCGCGACAAGCCTGATGCTGCTCGGTGCGGCAGGCTGCGCCGGGCCGAGCGAGGGTACCCCGGGGAATCCCCCTGGGACGGCCGCTGAACGCGCCGTCGATCGTGCGGCGGGGACCAACAATTCAGGGGCCTACCCCGCGCAATCCGATGGCCGGCGCGGAAACCCTCCCGGCACATCCATCAGCCGCTCCGTCGATCGGGTCATCAACTAGACCAAAGGCGACGGCGGGTGCGGGGTCCGCCCCCCCAGCAACCCCCACCGGGGTTTCTGGGCTACTCAGCCGGTGACGCGGTGATGCGTCCTCAGATCCGGACGGAAGGCGGCGCGGCGTGATGCCTGTCGCGCCAGCCGCACCGTCGCCGCGTCAGGCAGCGGCGGTGCCCACAGCGCGTTCAATCGCCAGCGCCAGGTCGGATTCGATGAATGGCTTCCGCAACACGATACTGTCGGTCCGATGCACATCGACCGCGGCGCCGCTGATGAAGATGTGGGGAACGGACCTGGTCCGAAGCACCGCCTCGACTGCGGCGACGCCACTGCCCTTGCCCAACTGTGCATCGACGATCATGAGATCCGGCCTGCATCGCAGGGTCTTCGACACGGCATCATCCTCGGTCCGCTCAAGGGCGCAGACCTCGTGACCCATTGCGGTGATCAGTTCGGTCAGCAGCATCCCGATAACGGCGTTGTCCTCGACGACGATGACGCGCAGACGCTTCATCAGCGGCTTCCGCCCGGCGCCGCGCCCGTTTGCACCCATGTCGTCATGCGGCCTCCTGATGCACCCAGGACACGACAGGTGTCGCGGTCCCAATGCGCGGAATTGTTGCGTCGATCCTTCATTCCGGTCCCCGGCGGCTGCGGCGGGCCGAGGCCGAAGCCGGGGCACTATATCGCAAACCACGCCTCACGCCTCAGTGCAGGTGCTGGCACCAGGAAGAAATCTCCGACGAGCCTACACGAATGCATTCAGATCGCCGCCCAGATTGATGGTATCCATCAGTTTCGCGGAGGCTGGCGGCGCCGGAGATCGGCATGCTGGCCTGCTGTCCATCCAACATGGTGATGCGAGGACGTCCTGAAGCACCCCACCCGGCATCCCACAATCCGATCGCACGAGGCAAAGGCCGCAATGCCGCGGCCCCCGCTTGGCCCGGCTTCGGCGGAGCAACGGGCGGATGACGACGGGAGGCTCCTGATCGTCGCGATCGGCGCTTCGGCCGGCGGCCTCGATGCCTGCAGGAACCTTCTCCATGCCATGCCCGGTGGGTCCGGCATGGCCCTCATCCTGGTCCAGCACCTCGATCCGGTGCATGAGAGCATGTTGGTCGAACTACTCGCGCCGCACACCCCCCTGACGGTGCTGCAGGCGCGAGACGGCATGCCGATCGCACCTGACCACCTCTATGTCATCCCGCCTGGCGCCTACCTGTCCGTCGGTCAGGGCGTCCTGCATCTTTCCGATCCGCAGGCGCGGCACGGCGCGCGCCTTCCGTTCGACTTCCTGCTGCATTCGCTCGCCGCGGAAGCCGGCATCCAGGCTGCCTGCGTGGTCCTGTCGGGCACGGGGACGGACGGCAGCCTCGGCATCGCCGCCGTCAGGAACGCGGGCGGGCTGGTCATCGCGCAGGACCCCGAGGAGGCCGCGTTCGACGGCATGCCGCGCAGCGCCATCGACACCGGCGCGGTCGATCTGGTGCGCTTGGTGGCCGACATCCCGACCGCACTGCTCGAGTATCAGCGGCGAGGAGCGCCGACGTCCGGGCCCATTCTGGCGACGCCGGACGGGCCGGCGCGAGACCATGTGCCCGAGATCGTCGCGTTGCTGCGCGAGAAGACGCCGCACGACTTCTCCCTCTACAAGCCCGGCACGTTGCGGCGACGGATCGCGCGGCGGATGGCGATGGCCGAATTCGAGATCGGCGCCGAGGACCGGTATCTCGAACTCCTGCGCAGCAATCCGGCCGAACTCGAATTGCTTTCCAAGGACCTGCTCATCCACGTCACCAGCTTCTTCCGCGACCAGCAGGTCTTCGAGTACCTCGCCGAGCACGTCATCCCCGACCTGGTCGAGCGACAGCCGGTCGATCAGCCCATGCGGGTCTGGGTTCCGGGGTGCAGCACCGGGGAGGAGGCCTATTCCCTCGCGATGCTGTTCCGCGAGCAAATCGCGGCGACGCAACGCAACGTGAGGATCCAGATCTTCGCCTCCGATGCCGATGCCGACGCGGTGGCGAGTGCGCGGGACGGCCTCTACCCGGAAGCGATCGCCGCGGACGTTTCACCCGAACGGCTCTCGCGCTTCTTCATCAAGGAGGGAAATTCCTACCGGGTCACGCCCGAGCTGCGCGCCATGATCATCTTCACGGTCCAGGACGTGCTGGCCGACGCGCCGTTCTCGCGCCTCGACATGGTGTCCTGCCGCAATCTCCTGATCTACCTGAGCCCCGAAGCGCAGGCGAAGGTCATCGCATTGTTCCACTTCGCCCTGCGCAAGGACGGCATCCTCCTGCTCGGCAACGCAGAGACCGTCGGCAGCGTTGGCGGCCGCTTCGAGCCCGTATCCAAGGCGGCGCGCGTCTACAGGCATGTCGGTCGCAGACGGCCGGGCGAACTGGACTTCCTGATTCGTCCCGGCATTGGCGAGCGTGCGGGCCCGGCACCCGAGAAGGGACACACAGCGGCGCGCAGCGCCAGCTATGCCGAGCTTTGCCGCCGGATGATCATGGACGCCTTCGCCCCCGCGGCGGTGCTCATCGATCACAAGCAGGAATGCCTCTACTCGTTGGGGCCGACCGAGCGCTTCCTGCGCGTGCCCTCCGGGCCGCCGACACAGGACCTGCTGGCGATGGCGCCGCGCGGCGTGCGCACGAAGCTCAGAGCAGCGATCCAGAAGGTCAATCAGGACAAGGCGCGGGTCGTGGTTTCCGGCGGCCAGGTGAAGCACAACGGTCAGACGCTCCATTTCAGCATCGACGTCCAGCCGGCGCGGCGCGACACCGAGGAGCTGCTGCTGGTCTGCTTCGTGGAGGAGCCGAAGGCAACGCAGAAGAACGACGGCGCAGCCGCGCCGAAGGACCAGCCCAACCTGGCTGAGTTGCAGCACGACCTGGACGCGACGCGCGCGGAGCTGCAGGGCGCGATCCACAACCTCGAGATTTCGAACGAGGAACTGAAGGCGATCAATGAGGAAGCGCTGTCGGCCAGCGAGGAGTATCAGTCGGCGAATGAGGAGCTGCTCACCTCCAAGGAAGAGCTGCAATCCCTGAACGAGGAGCTGACGGCCCTCAACACCCAGCTGCAGGAAACGCTCGAGCGGCAGCGCACGACGTCCAACGACCTGCAGAACGTGCTCTACAGCACCGATGTCGCGACGCTGTTCCTCGATAGCGCGCTGAGAATCCGCTTCTTCACCCCGGCCACCAAGGACGTGGTCAGCGTGATCCCCGGCGATATCGGCCGGCCGCTCAGGGACCTGAAGCTGCTGGCCGCGGATCCGGACCTGCTGACCGACGCCCGGACGGTACTGCAGTCGCACGCGGCGCTGGAGCGGGAAATCACGGGTGCGAAGGATTCATGGTTGCTCCGCCGGATCCTGCCGTACCGGACCGAGGGTGGCGGAGTGGAAGGCGTCGTCATCACCTTCGTCGACATCACCGAACGCAAGCGCGCCGCCGAGGCGCTGGAGGAAGCGAAGCGGCAGGCGGAACTGGCAAATGCCTTGAAGTCGCGCTTCCTCGCAGCCGCCAGCCATGATCTGCGTCAGCCGCTGCAGACGCTCTCGCTGCTTCAGGGACTGCTGGCCAGGACAGTCGAGAGCGAGGATGCAAGGAAGTTCGTCACCCGCCTGGGCGAAACGCTGGGCGCGATGTCGGGCATGCTCAACACGCTGCTCGACATCAACCAGATCGAGGCCGGCACCATTCGGCCCGAAATCGTGCGCTTCCCCATCAACGCCGTGTTCGAGCAGTTGAGGAATGAATTCACCTATCTCGCCGAGGCCCAAGGGCTGGAACTGCGCGTCGTGCCCTGCAGCCTCAAGATCGACAGCGACCCGCGGCTGCTCGAGCAGATCCTGCGCAACCTTCTCGCGAATGCACTGAAGTTCACCACGCGCGGAAAGGTCCTGCTCGGATGCCGCCGACGTGGCAGGAACCTTCGTATCGAGGTATGGGATACCGGTATCGGTATCCCCGACGAAGCCACCGATACGATCTTCGACGAGTACCACCAACTCGCGAACCCTGCACGCGAGCGCGGCCGGGGGCTTGGCCTCGGTCTCTCGATCGCGCGGCGCATGGCGGCGCTGCTGGGCGGCCGGATCGGAGTTCGCTCGCGGGTCGGCAAGGGTTCGTGCTTCACGATCGAAGTTGCGCTACCGTCTGCGGAGGCGGATCCGCCACCCGTTCACGCAGCGCCGAAGGCGGTCGACGCGGCGAAAGACGTCTCTCAAGGCGCCACCATCCTCGTCGTCGAGGATGACCCCGAGTTGTGCGATGCCCTGAAATTCTTCCTGCTGCAGGAGGGATTTCGCGCGGAAACCGCGCGCGATGGCGTCAGCGCGTTGAAGCTGGTGACGGAGGGAGCGCTCCGACCGGATCTCCTGCTGGCGGACTACAACCTCCCGAACGGCATGGATGGTCCCGAGGTCGCGGTGACCCTGCGCGAGCGGCTGCGGCAGCGGATCCCGGCCGTGATCCTGACGGGCGATATATCGCCCGCAACGCTGCGCGACATCGCCCTGCCGAACTGCGTGCGACTGCACAAGCCGGCGAAGCTCGAGGACTTGGCGCGCGCCATCCGCAGCCTGCTTCGCGCGCCCGAGCCATCGCCGACCGAATCTTCTGCGCCACCCGGCATCTGACTCCCGGATGCTCAGCAGGAAACCCTGACGCCCCGCCGGCATTGAGGTCGGGAAGGGCGCTGGCTGCCCGCCCATCGCCAAGGCCGCGCCCGTCGGCGGAGAGGACGATTTCATGCGTCAGCATTGCCTCGACACCGGCCGCGACGGGCCCGCGGCCGACCTGGCGTGGCTGGCGACAGTCCTGAGCGTCATCGGGTTGATCGTCACGCTCGGCGGGTCCTCGCTGGGCGCACTGCTGTTTCTCCTGGCCTGGGGCCTGGTCGTGGCGCCGCATGCCAGCCTGTGCATGCGCCTCGTGTTCCGCTCGGCCGGGATCTGGGTCGTGCCGGCCGTCGCGCTGCTTTCGGTGGTGTGGTCGCAAGCGCCCCAGGTCACGTTGCGGGCGGCGGTCCAGTTGCTGCTGACCGTCGGAATCGCCTCGTTGGCGGCGGGCTTCCTTCGGCCGCGCGCCTTCGTCTCGGCAATGTCGGTCAGCCTGCTGTTCGGTGCCCTGCTGTCGCTCGCCTTCGGCCGCTACGGCGTGGATGGCATGACCGGAGCCACCGTGTTCCTGGGCATCTTCGCGGGCAAGAACACGATGGCCCTGTTCATGTCGCTGCTCGCGATCTTCTCCGCCGCGGTACTGATGGATCGCGGCCAGGGCAGGCCGTTCAGGCTGCTCGCCGTGGTGTCCTTCCTGCTGAGCATTCCGCTGCTGCTCATGGCGCGCTCAGCCGGTGCGCTGCTGACCACCATCGCGTCCCTCGGCGTGCTGGTGCTCACGGCCATCTTCGCGAGATTGCGGTCGCGCGAGCGCCTGCTGCTGGGGGCGAGCCTCGGCGTTCTCGCCGCACCGGCGGTCGTGGTCGTCCTGGTACTCGCGATGAACGGCACGCTGGGCGAGGCGATGACGGGCTTCGTGACCGAAGTGCTCGGCAAGGACGCCACGCTGACGGGTCGCACCGTTCTGTGGCGGACTGCCTGGGCCGAGATCGACAAGCGTCCGCTGCTTGGTACCGGCTACTACGCCTTCTGGCTGCAGGGGGACCCGTTGGTGGAATCGATCTGGCGGGATTTCGGGATCGGCTCTCGCATGGGGTTCCACTTCCACAATACGGTGCTGGAATTCGCGGTCGAGGTCGGGTGGCTTGGCGTTGCTGCGCTGCTGCTCACAATCGCGTTCGCGGTCCAGCGCATGCTGCGCCTGGCGATGGCGGACCGAACGCCGGCCACTGCTGCGCTTGTCGCTGCGCTCTTTTGCCTCGTCGCCCGCACCTTCGGCGAGGTGGACGCACCCTACCCCTTTGCAATCGGGACCTTCCTGCTCTTCGTCATTGCCGCCTATGGGGCCGACTACGCCCGCGTCGCGCGATCGGGCGCCACGCGCAGCCGGGAGCCGCTCCTGTCCTGGCGCGCACCCGTGCAGCGGCAGCCACGCGCGTGCCTCTGATGGACGAATGCGGATCGGAGACGGGCAGCACGCGCATGGCATCGCCGCGCTATGCCTGGGTGCTGTCCGGCGCCCACCCGCCGCGATCCGCGAACGAGGCGCCGCGCCCGCGCGCGGAGTTCCAGGCCTTCCTGGCGCGCTTCGGCGGCGAATTGCTGTCCCTTTCGTCGCCTGGGAAGGAGGGCGGGCGCATCCCGAAGCTGTTGCGCCGGCTCGGATGGCCCCGCCTGGGCCTTGCGGCGCTCGTGCTGGAGCGCGCGCACGGCTTCGACGCGATCCTTGCATCGGGGGAGGATATCGGGATCCCGCTCGCCCTCCTGTCCCTCACGCGGCGATCCCGCATTCCGATCCATATGATGTTCCACGGGCATCACCTGGAGTCGCGGAAGCTTCGGTTGCTGGCGCCCGTGCTGCGGCGCCTTGGGCACGTGCACTTTCACTGCCTGTCTGAATCCCTGCGCGCGCGTACGCAATCCGTCCTCGGCATTCCGGATGCGCGGTGCCACGCCACCGGATACGGCGTGGATACGCACTACTTTGCCGGTGCTCCCTTCGCGCATGATGGGCCGATCGCCAGCGCGGGCGCGGCCAATCGCGACTACACGACGCTGGCCGCTGCGACACGCGAGCTCCCGGTGGATCTCCGGATCGCCGCCGACAGCACCTGGGTTCCGGTCGCGGCCGCCGGTGTTCCCACGCAATGGCCCGCGAATGTCGAGATCCGGTCCTACGGAGACTATGCCGGCCTGCGGGAACTCTATCGCCGCGCGCGCTTCGTCGTCGTGCCCTTGCATCCGGCAAGGCATGCCTGCGGCTACGCCGTCATCGCCGAGGCGATGGCGATGAGCCGCGCCGTGGTTGCGACACGCACCGAGGTACCGCCCGATTTTCTCGTGCCGGGCATCACTGGCCTGTTCACGCAACCGCACGATGTGAAGGGTCTGCGTTCAACCATCCGCCACCTGCTCGACCATCCGGAGGCGGCGGCCGCGATGGGGCGGAACGCGCGCGCCGGGATCGAGGCGAGCCATAGCCTCGAGGGTTATTGCGATCGGCTGGAGAAGCTGGTTGCGGGGTCGATCGTCGTTCCCGATCGCTCAGCGGGGCGTCGGCTCCAACGGACCGGCTGAGGTGGCCTGGCGCCGCGCGTGGCGTCGGATACGCAACGCCGCTGCGAGTCGTTCGCCGTCCTGGCCTTCATCCAGCCAGGCACCACGCGGGACACTGGCGACCCGCGCCGCGGCAATCACATATGCGTCCTGTCGCAGGTCGGAAAAATATCGCAGCAATGCGTCAGAGAGTGGTTCCTCGATCAGCATGCCGGCATCCTGCGCTGCCAGCCAGCGTCCGGTCTCGACGGCTGCGAGCGCGATTGGAACGGCGCCGTGCAGTCCGCCTTCATAGAGCCGGTTCGGCAGCAGCCAGCGTGAGTTCGCGTCACTCTCATAGAAATCGATCGCCCAGGTGAAATGTACGGCGCCGTAGATGTCGGCCAGATCGCGCCGGCGGTCATATGCGCCGAGGAAGTTCAGGCCCGGCGCCGCCGCGACGATGGCGTCGAAGTCCGGGATGGCGGCGCGGGACGGGCGACCGCGCAGATCCACGACGACCTGGCCCGGTAGCTGCCGCGCCAGGGCGGCCAGGAGGAGGAGGCTGCGCCGGCATCGCAGCACGCCATACCATCCTATGCGCCAGGGTGGCCCGGGCGGCTTCGTCACCGGCGCGGGAAGCGCGGCATGGTCGCTTCGCAGGACCTTGTTCTCGACCAGGCAGACCGGCGGCAGGCGCAGGCCGTGTGCGGCGGACAGGTGCTCCCGGATGAAGGCAGGCGAACTGACGATCAACAGATCGACACCCCGCAGCAGATGCCCTTCGAGTCCGCGCAGCGCGGTGCTGACCGGCGACCGCCCCACCATCAGGCGGTGGATGTCAAGGCACTCGTATGCCAGCACGGCATCGCGTGCGTAGAGGTCGCGTGCGCTCCGCGCCAGGACCAGCATCTCCAGCTGCCGTGCGATCACAACGGTCGCGCCGGCCAGCTGCGGTCGGAGCCGGCGCAACAGCATGCGCGCGCGCAGCACCGACAGCACGCGCTGGCCGAGCCGCGCATCCGCAGTCTGTCCGAGGCCGATGGCGGGCCAACCTGCCACCTCGGCCGGCGCCGTCGCGGCGCGGTGAAAGCCAATCACGACCGCTGTGGCGAGGCGCGGGCGCAGCATGTCGAGCCGACGCAGGACGGCGGGATCACCGAGGTCGTGAACCAGGTACACAAGGTGCATCGGCGACGGCCGCATCACGTCCGCCATGCCGGTTCCGCGGGGAGCACCACGTCAGGCGCGGGACGCCAGGCGTGCCGCATCTGCGCGGCCCCGCAGGCCAATCCCACCATCGCCGCCGCGGCGCTCGCAGCCATAATCGCGGCGATGGACGACCCCATGGTTGGGACATCGGCGGTCCAGGCAAAACCCAGCACCGTCCATCGGGCGGATGCCGCGAAGGCGAGCATCGCAAGGAACGGCAGCACCGCATGTACCAGATGGATCCGCAGCGCCTGCCCGCCGGCATCGTGCCGCGTCGTCACCGCCAGCAGCACCACGCCGAGGAGGATCTGCACAGCGACAGCCAGGGCGCTGGCCAGCGCCCCGTAGCGTGCAACCACGGCGATCAGCGCGGCGCCAACGACGATCGTCAGCGCGAAGCGTCGAAACAGGCTCGCATTGCGACCGCTGACAGATAGCAATGCCGCATGTACGCTGCCGATCGCCCGTCCATAGCCGCTGACCGCCAGCACCGCGGCGGCCGGCGCGGCGGCAATCCAGGCAGGCCCGAGCAGGATGCCGATGAACAGGTCGGCGCTCACCGCGAAACCGGCCGCCACCGCGCCGCAGGTCATTGCGACGATGGTGAGCGCTTGGCGCAGCCCGGCGGCAAGCGTTGCGACCTTCGCCCGCGCTGCGAAGTCGGGCTGGAACAGCGAGGTGGCGAGGATGGCGGAGAGGCTTCCGAAGGCCGCCTCGATCCTTTTCGCGAAGTTGAACTGGGCGAAGGGCAGCGGCCCGGCGATGGCGCCCACCAGGAGCTGATCCAGCTGGTTGTTCGCCGTCGCGCAGAAGCGCACGGCGGAAGCGGCTAGGCCCTCGGGCCACAGCGCCTTCAAGCAGGCGCCGTTCCATCGCGGCCGGCGGAGCGTGCCAGTCCCCACAACGGTCGCCAGCGCATTGCCGACCGAGATCCCGAGCGTATAGGCTGCGAAGCCGAGCATCGGCTGCCCGGCCGCGAGGATGGCGAAGCCGAGCGTGGTGGCGCCGAGATTGCCGACCAGGCCACGCGCCGCGAGCCGCGCATAGGCCGCGCGACGCGCGAGTTCCGCTTGCGGTTGGAGTAAGGCGAGGTCGATCGGAATCCGCAGGCCGACCAGAAGAAGGAGCAGCAGCTCGCTGCCGGATGGATCGGTGCCGGCCGCCGCAAACAGCGCTACGAGCGCGGCGCCATGCAGCGGCAGCAGCAGCAGGCCGATCAGGAGGAAGACCGCCAGCGCAGCGGCTTGACCGCGTGCGGGTCTCGATTGCCGGTGCAGCAGCGCCTCGTAGAGGCCGGGCAGGCCGCATGCCTTCAGAATCTCCGCCAGCGACACCGCCAGCGCGAATCGCGCTATGACCTCCGGCCCGAGCGCTCGCGCAAAGACGACGAAGACCGCGAGCGGCAGCACGATCGATGCACCTCCGCTGAGCACCGCCCAGGCGGCGCCGCGCGCATAGCCGGCCCTGACGATTGCGTCAGCGCGCAATGGATCGCCGCGTGCCCGGCTCGCCAGGCGCGTTCCTCGTCATGGCGACCGAGTACCCAGGGCGCGGTTGCCTTCGTCGCGCCACGATGGCTGCGCATGAATTCCCCTCCGACCGATGGCTGCGGCGCAACCGAGAACAACCAGGGGGGGGCGGGCAGCCGAGGATCGGAAGAAGGGTGATCGGAGCCTTGACCGAGCCATGACCGACGATACGCAGCGCCCCGCACCGTCCTGGACGCCGCACGCGTCGCGGTCGGGCGACGCTGCCCATGTGCCGCCGACCGCCCCGGATCCCTGGGAGCCGGTCATCGAACCGGTCGTCGGGGGCCGGGTGTCCAGGTCCCAGGACATTTGCGCCAGCACCTTGCGGCAGGTCGTCGAGCTGCGGCGTCCGGATGGTTCCGTCTGGCGCGCCTATGAACGCCACGTCGTTCTGCCGGACGACGCGACGAAGAGCGGGCGGGTGGTCCGCGAGGCGACGACGATCCTCGCTCTCGCAGCGGGAGCCGTCGCGGCGTCGGACACCGCGCGCATCGCCCGTGGCAGCGACTGGATCGCGGACATCGCGGCTTGGCGCGGCCACTACGGCGCAGACCCACACGAGGGGTGACTGCGCCGCTACCGCGCCCGCCACCTGCTCGCCCGGAGCGATCGCAGCACCAGATTCGATCGTGATGCGCCGCGCGGATCCGAGGGGCCTGCGGCAGGTTTCGCGCGACATGCCGCAAGGCTCCCCTTCCTGTGTAGATCTGCGCAGGCCGTGCCACTGGCCGTCGGCAGCCGAACCGACACGCTCAATGGCCGAAGCGCCGGCGACCGTGCCGCTTCGGACGGCCCGACACCGCTGTAGCGCTCCGCGCCGCCAAGGGTTGCAGGCGCATCGCTGCGAGCGCCGCGCCCGCGCCACGGCAGTCGGTGATGCAAACAACCGGGGCGTCGCGCGTTGTGTCGCCGAAGCGTCATCGTACGCCCGCTGCATGTTCGACAATGCCGATGGTCGAAGTTGGGAGACCCTGCCGTGCCGTGCACTCCACATCCCGGCTCCCCGCCTCGGCAGCAGGCGTTGTTCTCGGTGCGCAAGGCAAATCGTCCGAGCAGGAGGACGGCGGAATGACCGCCGTTCCGGACGCAGTGGCGTCGGGCGCTCCGGTCCGACTGGCGGTGCATCCCGCCGTCGATGCGGCCGTCCGTGGCGTCGTGCCGGCGTCGGCGGCCTCCGCGATGCGGTTCGCCATCGTCGAGATCACTCCGGGCGTGGCCGCTCGACTGCTCGCGCGTTGCCGGCCAAACGGCAGGCGCCACGCCGGCGCGGTCAGGACCTACGCGAACGCCATGCGGGAGCGGCGATGGCTCCTCAACGGAGTTCCGGTAGTGGTGTCTCGCCATGGTGTCCTTCTCGACGGGATGCAGCGATTGCTCGCCTGTGTCGAAGCGCGCTGCGCCTTCGAGACCCTTTTCGCCGATGGGATCGACGACGAGGCCAGCGGCCTCCAGTGCCGCCGGCATTCCGTAAACCGCGCCCGGGTGTGTTCAGCGCGCGGCGCCCGGCATATCCAGGCAGTGGACGCGGCGCTGCGCACGCTGGTGCGCTGCGCAGCGGGTGCGATGCATGCCACGCACCCTCCCGCCGCCGGTCGCGCCGCCCTGGATCGGATGCTCGGCGCAAATCCGATGATTGGACAGGCGGTAGCCGCGAGCCTCGCCCGATCGGCCTGCCCACTGCCCGAGGCTGTACGCAGCCCCCTGACCTGCATGGGCTATGCGCTCGACCCCGCCAGCACCGACCGGCTCCTTGACGCGGTCACCCGACCGGAACGCTTTGCCGAAGCCGAACCGGGCGTCGTGCTTCGGGGGTGGATCGACGCCGGGCCAGGCGCGCCGTCGCCCTGGCCCTCCGAGACGCGTCTTCTGGCGCTGGCGATCCAGGCGCTCGAGGCGACGCTGCGCGGTACGCCGCTCGACGGGCAGCCCTGGACCGGGTCCGAGCCGATGCGGCGCTTCCCGCAGCTGTCCGCCCCGCCGGGCCATGCGGAGGCGGCGCCTGCAGCAATGCGTGGTGCGGATGCAGCCGCTTGCACGGCCGGACGCCAGGATGGGGCTCGCGTCACGATCGAGGGGATCGGACCGCACCGCGCGGCGCAGTACCTCGCGCAGCGTGTCGACAGGCGCCGTGTCAGCCGTGCGCACGTCTGCGCCCTCGCCGAGGACATCGTGGAGGGGCGATGGGCCGGAAACGTCCAGCCGATCTGCTTCGCAGCCAGCGGCCGGCTGCTCGACGGTCAGCGCCGGCTTCGCGCGGTCATCCTGTCGGGCGGCGAGATCGAGGTACCGGTGCTGCGTGGACTTGAGGAGGAAGCGAGCGCCACCTACGACATCCATGCCCGACGCGGCGTGGTGGCGGGCGATGCCTTCGAGGCCTTCGGCGACCGTGCCCTGGCCGCGGCCATGGCGAACCTGCTGTGGCGGCACGAACTGCGCGGGCCATCCACCCGCGCCAGAAAGGCGTCCGCCACGGATGTTCGCAGCATCATCGCATCGCACCCACGGCTCCTGCTGCTGCGGAGTTTCGCCCGCAGGATGACAGATTTCGGCCGGCCATCGGTGATCGGGTACGCGGCCTATGCGATGGAGCGTGACGACGACGCGCTTGCGCACCGGTTCCTGCGGATGTTCGAGACCGGCGCAGATCTGCGGCCCGGCCATCCCATCCTCGCGTTGCGGAATGTGCTGCAGAAACAGCGCGTCGCCAGGTGCTCGCAGGCCGTCGAGCTGTCGGCACTTCTGGCCGGCTGGGAGCGTTTCAAGGTGTGGTCGGTATCGCCGCGCGGGGAGCGCAGCATGCGGCACAGGAATGTCGTGGCATGAAGCAATCGATCGTCGTCGAAATCGCCGGCAGCTTCATCGGTGTGGCCATCGACGATGCCGGGGCGGGCTTCGGTTTCGTCGCGGTCGATGAGCGACTGCGGGACCTCGCGGGCCGTCGCTGGCCGACCCTCGGCAGCCTGCGGTTCGCGGCGCGCAGAGCGATGCGAAGCCAGCCGGCGCAGCGCCGGTGCCGACACGATGGGCGAGTAGCGGATGGCGCAAGCGAACCGCGGCAGCCGTCTTCGGATACCGGCGCGTGAGCAAAGGCGCGTCATTCCGCGCTTGCTGCGACGAACGCCGCCCGCGCCCGGCTGATTGATACACGACAAGGAAACCGCAGCGTTCATCCGGCGTTCCACAGGCAGGCCCGGGATCAGGCGGCCTGCGTCATGGGAGTCCTGCCGTGCGGTGCGGCACGATTATCCGTGGCGCCGATGGTCCCGGCCTCGGGGCGCGGCGTCGAAGGCCGGGCCGGAGTATCCGCCCGGAGAGGAACATACGACCGATGTCAGGCCATTCCCTTACCATCCCGCCGCCACACCGCATGCCCGGTCATACGGACGCGCTTGCGGCACGCACGCCGCCGCACGCGCCGATGCGGCGTCCGCGCGATGCCGCCAGGCTCGTCCCCGCTATGGCCCTGCTGGCACTGGGGGCATGCAGCAGCTTCATCCCCGCCGGTGGGCCCCGCCTCGTCGATGTGCAGGCTGGCGCACGAACACAGAGCGGCAATCCCGGCCCGATCGAGCGCCCGACGCTGGGCTACACGCTCATCACGCTTGACCCTGGGAATGTTGCAAGCCTTGCAGCCGAGCCCTCACGCAGGCGATTCAGCGACCTGTCCTCGAACGCAGGTGCGACCGACGTCCGCATCGGCATCGGCGACATCATCGGCACGACGATCTTCGAAGCACAGCGCGGCGGATTGTTCATCCCCACGGAGCCGGGCGCACGGCCCGGCAACTTCGTGCAGCTGCCGGCCCAGCAGGTTAATCGCGAAGGCACGATCACGGTGCCCTTCGGCGGTACCGTCCGCGCCATCGGGCTGACCCCTTCGCAGCTCGAGCGCGCGATCGCCGAACGCATCAGCGATCGGGCGCTGGAACCGCAGGTGATCGTGACCATCCAGGAACGGCGTTCGAACGCGGTGAGCGTGACGGGCGATGTCACCAACTCGGTCCGCTTCGGCATCGACCCGGGCGGCGAGAGACTCCTCAGCGCCATCGCGCGCGCGGGTGGGCCGCGCTTCCCGGCGCATGAGACCATGGTGACACTGCAGCGCGGCCCGGTCAGTGAGCGGACGTTGCTGGCGGACGTGTTGTTCGATCCGCGCCAGAACGTTCAGTTGCGGCAGGGTGATTCCGTCATCATCACGCGGGAACCGCGCCATTTCCTCGCCCTCGGCGCCGTCGGGCAGAGCGCCAGCATCACCCAGCTGAACCGTCGCTTTCCCTTCGAGGACCGGCAGCTCTCCCTCGCCGATGCCGTCGCCCGCGCGGGCGGCCTGCAGGACGACCGCGCCAATCCCGAAGCAGTCTTCTTGTTCCGCTACGAACGCGCCGAGACCCTGCGTCGGATGGGCCTGGAGCCGCCCGCCGACGCGCCAGTCGAAGTGCCCACCGTCTATCGGGCGGACTTCACCAATCCCACGACATTGTTCCTGACACAGCGCTTCCCGATGCGGAACAACGACCTGATCTTCGTCTCGAATTCTCCCTTCACCGACTACCAGAAGTTCATCGCGATCATCTTGCCCTTCACCCAGGCGGGTGCCCAGGCACGGGCCATCGGCGGGTGAACGCCTTTCACGATGACCAGGCCGAGCGCGAACGGAGCCGTGTTGCGGCGGATGCGTTCCTCCTGCTACGGGATGGGGCGGCGCGTGCGGCGCTGCCTCTGGCCCGGGGGCCTGGGGCATCGCTGCGCATCCCACCGTCCCGACACCCGCTCACGCGTCGCCTCGCGGTCGCGATGATGCGGCTCTCGCCTGCGACGACGGAGGCAGCGTGGCGCTGGCTGAATGGCGGGCTCGACCTGCTGGCACGCCGCCGCCTTGCGAGACTCTGCACGGGCGACAGGCTCCAGGTGGACTTGCGCGACTTCATCGGATCGCGGCTGTTCCATTTCGGCGTCTGGGAGCCGCACGTCACGGCCCTGGTCCTCGACTCGCTGCGGGCCGGGGACGTGTTCTGCGATGTGGGGGCCAATATCGGCTACTACACGGTTCTGGCTTCGCGCCTTGTGGGTCCCGGAGGCCACGTCATCGCGGTCGAACCATCGCCCGCCGCGCTGCGCATACTGCGAGAAAACATCGCGCTGAATGGGCTGAACAATGTGCGCGTTGTCCCTGCCGCGGTTGCCGCCTCGTGCGGCCGGGTCGCGCTCTACGGCCCCAGCTTCGGCAATGCCGGGACGGTCAGCACGGTGTCGCGGGAGGGACGGACATCTGAGTTGGATGTCGAGGCGCTGCCGCTGGCGCAGATCCTGACGCAGGATGAACGGGCGCGGCTTCGGCTGGTGAAGATCGACATCGAAGGCGGCGAGGGCCCGGTTCTCGGAAGCATCCTCCAGGATCTGGCAGAATTCTCCGCAGGCACGGACTTCCTGGCCGAGATCTCGGTCGACACGGCCTCGCCCGACGTCGCGGACGCCAGTGAACTGGTCGCGCGCTTCCATGCGGCCGGCTTCCGCAGCAGCGCGATCGCGAATGACTACGACCTCCGAGCCTACCTTGGGTTCCGCGGACCGGAGCCGGCGCAGGCGCTGCAACTGCCGATCGCCACGCAGACAGACGTGCTGTTCTCCCGCCGGCCCCGCGCCGGTGCGGCCTGACAGGCCGCGCACCATGCATGCGCGGCGCATTCTCATCGGCCTGCTTGGCGGCCTCGTGTCTGCCGGCGTGGCGGCACAAGGCGTGCGGCTTTCGCGCGACGGGTTGCAGGCGACCTTCGCGGAGGAGTTCGACCATTTTGCCGCCTCGGCCAGCGGCATGGCAGAGGGTCGCGCGGTCTGGCGCACCACCTATATCGGTGGCGACCGCACGCTGCCCGGCAATCGCGAGGCGCAGTGGTATGTCGACAACGGGCCTGACGGCCCCTTTCGGCTTCGCGACGGGGTACTGGAGATTGCCGCGGCGCCCACGCCCGGGCTGCCGCGGGGCATGACGCATCGCTCTGGCTTGATCATGGGGCAGCGGCTCCTCAACCAGCAGTATGGCTATTTCGAGATCCGTGCGCAGTTGCCGCGTGGCCGCGGCTTGTGGCCGGCTTTCTGGCTCCTACCGAGCGATGGGGCCTGGCCGCCGGAGATCGACGTGATGGAGATGCTCGGGCACGAACGGGGCAGATACTACGTTGCCATCCACGCCCGCCCGGGCGGCCGCCAAGTCGACGAGGTGACGGGCATCGTCGCTCCGGACCTCTCGGCCGGGTTCCATGTCTTCGGGGTCGCCTGGCGACCGGACCGCATCCGCTTCTATCTGGACGACGTCCTGGTGCACGAGACCGCGACGCCGGCCGACATGCACCGGCCGATGTATCTGCTGGCGAACCTGGCCGTGGGCGGCGAGGGATCCTGGCCAGGCGCCGCGGCGAGGGATCTGTCGGGCGTCTATCGGATCGACTGGATCCGCGTCTGGCAGTTCGACGACCTCCGGGCCACGCGCTGACCCGGCGGAGGTCCCGCGTTCCGGCCGCAGTTCGCCCATGGCCTGTCGAGCCGGGATGGCGCCGCAGGCTGCGATAGGGCGCTCATTCCCCAAATCTTTGCTGGCGTGACGTTGACGAGGCACCACAAACGCCGCGCCGCTTCGCGGGATGCGGCCGTCAAGCGAGACGGCGTCGTGATTTCGCGACGCGAGGAGCATCTTGCCGGATCGCGACCGGGTGGCGCGCGAGCCCCCGGGTCCGCTACGGCATGCCGACGAATCTCCCCCAAGCTTGCGCAAGCAGAATGTAATTCCAAAATTTAAGGCGATTCTCAGTAAATCTTAATGAAAAAAATATGCGGAAGGGCAATTTAAATTCGACTCTTGTATTGATGAAGAAACTAACAGTTACGTAATTTGATCACCAATACTTGAGGCGCGGTCAGTCGATTCGCCTGCTACCGAATTTAATCATTGGTTTCGGAGGAAGCGGATTATCCGAGGTCATTGCGGTCTGGATAGGTGACTGGCCGCATTTTCTGACGCGCGGGTGTGCCTCGCACACCTGATCCAGATGTAGGAAAATTTGTATATGCCGGTTGGCGCGACAATCGATACCTCCGCCCTCACGCTCACCTTTGCCGATGAATTCGATACCCTCAGCAGTTCACCGGATGGCTCCACCGGGGTTTGGAAAACCACCTACGCCTGGGGTAACCGCACGCTCGGCAGCAATGGCGAGCAGCAATACTATTCGGACAGTTCCGTCGGCATCGATCCCTTTACCGTCAGCAACGGCGTGCTCGACATCACCGCCGCACCCGGCGCAAACCCGCTCGGCCTTCCCTACGTCTCCGGCGCCATCACGACCGAGACGTCGTTCAGCCAGTTGTACGGATACTTCGAGATCCGCGCCGAGATGCCGGCAGGCCAGGGCCTCTGGCCCGCCTTCTGGCTCCTGCCGGCGGATCTCGGCTGGCCGCCGGAACTCGACATCGTCGAGGTGCTCGGCCACGACCCCACCACTCTGTATTTCTCGACCCATTCGACCGTGCAGGCCACCGAGGGGACCACGCTGAAGGTCGCGGACGTGTCCGAGGGCTTCCACACCTACGGCGCGATGTGGGGCCCGGACCAAGTCACCATGTACATCGATGGGATCGAGGTCGCCTCGATGGCGACCCCCGCCGACATGCACGATGAGATGTACATGCTGGTGAACCTGGCGGTCGGCGGCTACTGGCCCGGCCTGCCGGACGCAACGACGCCCTTTCCGGCGCACATGCTGGTCGACTACGTGCATGCCTATGCCTATCCCGGCACGTCGGGCGGCAGCGTGACGGTCACGGACCCGTCCCAGAATGTCGGCGCCGTCAATCTGGCGCCGGTGATCGAGGGGCCAGGCACGGTGCAGGTCGCGCCTACGGGCGCAGCGAAGCTGGCCGGGATTTCCGTCGGCGACACCTGGCCGGGCGGCAACTTCACCGTCACCGTCAGCGACGGGCAGGGCATGTTGCGGACCGATGCCGTCGCCGGCGTCTTCGGGACCGGCCAGGGAACGCAGTCCCTGACCCTGACCGGAAACCTCGCTGCCATCAACGCCGCCCTCGCGACCCTGACCTACGAGGCGAACGGCGCCGCGGAGGACTGGATCTGGGTCGCCGCCAACGACCCGCAGGGGCTCCAAGGCTTGAAGCCGATCGTTGCTTCCACTTCCGTCGATGCGCCCGCCGGCGGGTCCGCACCGCCGGTGCTGCCGGGTCCCGCCCCGGTGGGCCCGGATGTAAACACTGCGCCGGTGGTCGTCACGCCCGCCATGCTCAGCATCGCGGCCGGCGCGACGCAGGCCATCGCCGGCATCCAGTTCACGGATTCCGAGCCCTCCGGAATCTTCACCGCCATGGTCAGCGGCGCGGCCGGCGCCTTCCGCACCAGCGCCACCACCACCGCGGGGGAAACCGGCCAAGGCACCGCCGCCCTGACCCTGACGGGCAGCATCGCGGCGATCAACGAAGAACTCGCGACGCTGACGTACCAGGCCGGGACCAGCCCCGGCACCGAATGGCTCTGGGTCTCGGCGAACGACGCGAGCGGCGCCCAGGGCGTCAGCTCGATCATCGCGACCGTCGCGGCGGGCGCGAACTCGGGCGGGACGATGGAAAACACTGCGCCGTTGGTCGTCACGCCCGCCACGCTCAGCATCGCGGCCGGCGCGACGCAGGCCATCGCCGGCATCCAGTTCACGGATTCCGAGCCCTCCGGAATCTTCACCGCCGTGGTCAGCGGCGCGGCCGGCGCCTTCCGCACCAGCGCCACCACCACCGCGGAGGAGACCGGTCAAGGGACCGCCACCCTGACCTTGAGCGGCAGCGTCGCGGCGATCAACGCGGAACTGGCAACACTGACCTACCAGGCCGGGAGCAGCCCTGGCACCGAATGGCTCTGGGTCTCGGCGAACGACCCGAGCGGTTCCCAAGGCGTCAGCCCCATCATCGCGACCGTCGCGCCGACCTTGCGCACAGTGGGCGGAGCCGGCCCCGATGCCCTGGTTGGCACTGCCGCCAATGACACGCTCGATGGCGGGGCAGGCGATGATGTGTTGTCCGGCGGAAAGGGCGACGACCGTTTGCTGGGCGGGGCCGGCAGCGACATCCTGAACGGCGGCGCCGATGCCGACATCTTCCGATTCACCGACGCCCTGGACAGCGGCGCGTCGGGTGCCCGCCGCGACCGTATCGTGGACTTCTCATCCGAGGAACTTGACCGCATCGACCTCTCGATGATCGACGCGGACGCGGCGCTGCCGGGCGACCAGCCCTTCGCCTTCCTTGGCATCGGCGAATTCACTGCGGCCGGCCAGCTACGGAGCGAGGTCATCGCGGGCAACACCTTCGTGTTCGGCAACACGGACGAGGATATGGCCACGGTGGAACTCTCCGTGCGGCTCAGCGGCGGCCTCGCGCTGACGGCCGCGGACTTCGTCCTGTAGCGTCAAGGGCTGCGTGCGCAGGGCCTTGTTGTCCCCGCGCCGCCGCCGCGGCCGGGCCGTTTGGCGAGAGGGAACCCCGGGATCCCGCCGCCTCCGGCCCGGCTGCGCGACCATGGCTTCGCCGTGGCGAGGCAACGTCGATCAGCATCCCTGTTGGCGATGCGCACCTTGCCGGCGCTGATGTCGATATCGCGTTCCCTTGCTCCGTGCGGCCGCAAAGGCAGGTGAAACCTGACGACCCGGCGTGCGGCATCGGGTGCATTCCGCCCTCGGGCCGTGGCGCGTCGGTCAGCGCCCGTATCCCTCGCGCAGTCGATCGATCACGCTCAGCGGCCTCGCGCGCGGCATCTTGGCCGCTTGGCGCCGCGCATAGACTTCATTGAGCAGGATCTCTCCGTCGGCCACGCGCTCAAGAGTGAGTCGCCGGTCGAAGATATCCGCCGATCCAGGGTGTCGCCCGATCAGGATGATGGCGGCCTGCGGAAGGCGGTCGATGATCAGGCTCAGCATGTTGTCGGCCGAGGCCGGGTCGAGCGCGTCCGTCGCATCGCCCAGCACGACCCAGTCCGGACGCAACAGGATGAGCCGCGCGAAGGACAGCCGCTGCACTTCCGCGCCGGTCAGCGTACGCGTCCAGTCCGCCACGTCGTTCAGGCGCCGTTCGAGATGCGCGAGCCCCACGCTGGCGAGCGCAGCTTGCATCGCCGCGTCGTCGCGCGGGTCCGCCGCCCCGGGGAAGGCAAGCGTCTGGCGCAAGGTTCCCTGCGGTAGGAACGGCCAAGGGCCGACGGCGATCATCCCCGCATCGGCCGGCAGGTCGACCCGTCCGCGCCCCCAGGGCCAGATGCCGGCCAGTACGCGGAACAGCGCGCTCGCCGCCTCGGGATCGCCATCCACCAGGACGTGCTCGCCCGGCTCCACCGTCAGGGTGAGGTCGGACAGCATGGCGGTGCCGTCGGGTGCTGCGACCCACAGGTCCCGGACACCGAGCTGCGATGTCGGCACGCGGTCCAGGTTGATCGCGGTCTCCCCCGTCCGCGCCGCTTCCAGGGCGACGACGCGGACTGCCTCGTCGAGCATCAGCACACGCTCGACCGATGCGCGCCATCCGGCGATCAGGGCCAGGTTGTCGACTGGCCAGGACAACGCCGCCGTGACCTGCTGAAAGGCCTGGCCGGACTGGACCAGGCGACCGAGGGAGAGGGTGCCCTCGAGGAAGCGCGGCGTGCCGACCAGGATCGGAAGCACGCCGGCGAGGGCCACGTAGCCCGACGAGAAGGCCATGAGCCTCGCCAGGCCCATGGACTGGTCGCGCCAGGATTGCGCGATCGTCTCGAAGACGGTCCTGAGGCGCTCTCGTTCCAGCCGTTCGCCGCGCGCGACGGCGATCGGCTCCCCGGTTTCATGCGCGCGCACCAGGCTGAAGCGGAACTCGGCCTCCCGCGTCTGCCGTGTATCGGTGGCGCGCACGAGCGGGCGGCCGAGCAGGAACGCGACGACGGCGCCCATGCCGGCATAGCCGAAGGCGAGCACGACGAGATGGCCGGGCACGTCCAGTCCGGCCACGCGGATCCAGCCCGACAGTGACCACAGGATGCCGACGAAGGTGATCAGCAGCAGGACGCAGTAGAAAAGGCTGCTGGCCAGGTCGATGGCGACTTCCGTGGCGATGCGGATGTCCTCGGCGATGCGCCCGTCCGGGTTGGCGTGGTCGCCGGGGATGAGGTCGGCCTGGTAGTGGCGCGCATCCTCCATCCAGTCGCCGATGACGCGTGCCGTCAGCCAGCGCCGCCAGTCGAGTTGCAAGTATCGGCGCACCACGAGGTGTGTTGTGTTCGTGGCCATGGTGCCGAGCAGAATGAGGACGAAGATGCCCATCTGGGCCATGGCCCGGTCGGTCGAGCGCCGCTCCAGCGCATCGAACAGGTCGGCGGTCCATATGTTGAGCCGGACCGCGAGCGCGACCTGGCCGACCACGAGCAGGGCAAGCATCACCGCGAGCAGGCGCGTCCTCCAGCGCCCCCGCCCTGTCCAGAAGGGGCCGGCGACCCTGATGAAGTCCCGGAAGAATCGCTGCGGATGACCAGGTGCCGCGGCGCTGCTCATCGGACCCCCTTGCTGGTCTGGCCGATCCGGCGCGGGCCAGGACCCGGGCGGGACGGTATGCCGAAGACGAGACCGGCGGGCGCGGTCCCGCATCATCCGCCGGGGTCGGCGCCGTCAGATGACGGTGCCGAAAAGCTTCCCGATGCCAGCCGTGATGGCCATCGCCAGCGCCCCCCAAAATGTGACCCGGACCGTCGCACGCAGGACACGAGCGCCGCCGGCCCATGCCCCGATCGCTCCCAGAAGGGCGAGGAAGGCGAGCGACGCCGCCGACACGCTCGCAACCAGCGCGTTGGCCGGCGCCGCGACCACCATGAGCAAGGGCATCGCGGCGCCGACGGAGAACGTCGCCGCGGATGTCAGCGCCGCCTGGACAGGACGCGCCGTCGTGCTCTCGGAGAGTCCGAGCTCATCGCGCGCATGCGCGCCAAGCGCATCTCTCGCCATCAGTTGCGCTGCGACGATCTGCGCAACGGCAGGTTCGACTCCACGTTTGACATAGATCGCCGCGAGCTCATCACGTTCAGCCTCCGCATTGTCCCGCAACTCGCCGCGTTCACGCGACAGGTCGGCGTCTTCGGTGTCGGACTGCGAGCTGACCGAGACATACTCGCCGGCCGCCATGGACATGGCGCCGGCGACCAGCCCCGCGACCCCTGCGAGCATCACATCGCCTCGTGTCGCAGCCGCTGCGGCAACGCCGACGATCAGGCTCGCCGTCGAGACGATGCCGTCATTGGCGCCAAGAACTGCCGCTCGCAGCCATCCGATCCGATCAACGAGATGGTTCTCCCGGTGCAGGCGAAGGCGGGTCATCCGGCATCTCGCGAGGCGCTGCCGCTCGGCCAAGAGCGCCGGCGCACGGCGCTATCTCTCCTGGACCGTCACGCCGCGCGGGCCGATGCTGATGTCGACGCCGGACCGTTGCTGCTCCTGGTAATACCAGTAGCCGAGAGCACCGGCGCCGATGCCCAGCACGCCGATCACGATGAAGATGAGGTTGCGGTTCATTATCGTCAGTTGCCTTTCGTTTCCTGGATCGAGGCACGCTAGGCGCCCCGATGATTGGGTGGGGGCGACCGGCCCGGACAGGGCGCCCGCGGACCGAGGCCGTGAGCGCGACCCGACGTCACCGGCCCCGGGGAAACGGGCGCGAGGCGCCGGCGCGGCCTCTCCAGGTGTGCCGGCAAGGACGCCTTCTCCGTTACCTGGCTGCCGCGGTTCAGATCCGGCCGAGCAGCACAAGGATGAGGACAATGATCAGCACCGCGCCCAGCACGCCGACCCCGCCATGGCCGAAGCCATACCCGTAGCCACCGACGACCCCGGTGAAGCCACCGAGCAGGGCGATGACAAGAATGATGAGCAGAATGGTTCCAAGCGACATGAGATGTTCTCCTTGCTGCGTTTGCGTACCGGCGTTCAATTCGTGGCCGGGGCAACCTGCGTTGCGGCTGCCCCGGGATGCTGGTCGATTCGTCGCACCGCCGTCGCGGCGCGTGCGGGGCCGCTAGTAGTAGGGTCGGCGCGACCGCTGCGATTGGTCGTAGAGGTACCCGCCGACACCGCCGACACCGGCGCCGATCAGGGCGCCCATCCCGGCATTGCCGCTGAAGGACCCGGCGATGCCGCCGACGGCTGCACCACCCAGGGCGCCGATCCCGACATTCTGCTGCGTCGGGGTCATCCCCTCGCAGGCGGACAGGCCGAGACCGGCCAGGAGCATGATGGCAAGGCGTGTTGTGCGCATGATCATCTCCCGCGTCTCAGCGTGTGCTTCGCGAACTGCGCGCCGGCGACCTCGTCGGGCAGGGGAAATTCGCCTGGGCCCAGCGCAGGAGGCCATCGAGCGCTGGCTCGTTGCCGTAGCGCGGGTTATCCCGCGTCCAGGCGGCGAAGGCGACGCCGGACTCGGCCACCGTCGGCCCCGGCACCGGCACGCAGAAGAGCGGCCTCGCGGGTCCGCCCTGCGGATACAGCAGCGCGTGGTACTGGCCGAAACTGGTGAGGAAGCCTTGGCAATAGGCGATGGCCTCCAGCCGCGGCACGCCGCCCCAGGCGGGATCACAGATGGCAGCGAGTTCGCTGGCCGTCTGGACATGGGTGACGATGGCCGGTCTGGTCGACTCCGATCGGCTCTGAGCCATGGCTCCCGAGGCCAGGGCCACGGAGCCGGCCAACGCCAAGGCAACTGCAGTCGCTGTTCGCATGACGATCTCCTCCAAAGTTGCGGGGGCTGGCGGGCTGGATGAGCCTCCGCTCCGCGTTGCGGCTGGGGTTGCGCGCCTCGGCCTACGGCGCCTGTTGCGGCCAGCCATCCACATGTCGCGCGCCGTCCCGGTCAGAAATTCCGTCTGTTGTCGTGGCCAGGACGATTGTGCCGATTGCGGTAGTTGCCCTGGTTCTGGCGGTTGTAGGTGCGCGGCCACGAGCGCTGTGACTGGTCGTACAGGTAGGGCGTTGTGCCTCTGGGGTACGCGTAGGGCGTGGCGAGGTGCGTGCTGCCGGTGAAGGTGCCGTATGGCTGCCGGTACGAGACGTCGCGCACCCCGACGCAGGCGGACAGCCCGACGCCGGCCAGGAGCAGGATTGCTAGACGCGTTGTGCGCATGATCGTCTCCTGTGTCTCAGCGGTCTCCGGTCGTCCGACCGCCCATTCGATCGCGCGCCCAGCGGCTGTGGTGGCGCGCCTGGCCTGTCGCTGATCGCGGGCGCCGCGAGCCAGCAGCCCAATCGCGAGAAGTCGGAAGCACGCCACGACTGCTCCTCCTCATTGAGGCTGGCGCGTGACCGCGACAGCGAGGGAGACTCGATGGCTGCGATCGGAGAGCAACGCCGATCTGTAATGTTAGAACGTATTTTATTTCGAATGGGCTCGTATTGAGGTGGATCAAGGCGAGCCAATCCTCGCGCACTCGCCGACCACCCCCTCGGCTGCACGTCATCAGCGCCGTCCAGGCCGGGGTGGAGCACAGCGCATCGGGTCTGCACCGCTCCGTCGGGTTGCGTTGGGTCTGTGTCGTCGGCGTGGTGACGGTCGAACATTACCAGGTAACGCATGAAACCACTGATCGGTTTCGACGGATTCCTCGCGGTGGCGGTGGCGGCACCGACAGCGGTCGTGTCCCACAGCGTGGTGTATGAGGCGGCCACCGCGGTGAACCTGGGTAGGGTCACACCGCGACTTCGCCCTGCCCGGCGATTTCGTGGTGGAGCCGGTCGCGGACTAGGCCGGCCGCGGCGAGGACCTTCCGATCGAGCGTGCGCGCATGGAGCGCGATGTCTGGCGGATGGTCGATCAGGGAAAGTGGGCGGTCGACAAGGGCCGCGGTCCGCATGGCTGGACCTTCACCGAGCCACAGGTCTTCGAGAGGCCGCAGCCCGCGCCGTGGCACTCGCGACAGCCCGTCGTGACGCTCCGACGGAAGCTCCTGGCCATCGGCGCCATCCACGGCCCGAGGCGGGGGCACGACGTCGTGGTGACCGGGGCGGCCGTGGAGCTGCGCCGGCTTCGCGGCTGTGACTGGGACGACAGCGGCGATGTGCTGATCGCCACGGGCGGATCGCTGTATCGCCTGGCGGGACCGATGGCGCGCGCTGCCGCGGCCGAGCCACTGGCCGGTGCCCGCCTCGTCGCCGATGTCGACGCGCTGCGCTTCGGGGCAAAGCGCAATCCCGCCGTGGCCCGCCGCTGGCCATGCCCGGGTCGTGTCGCAGGTCGACGGATGGCGCCGGGCCGGGAGGCGCCGCGACCCGACCTCGTCTGGCGGCGCCTTCAGCCATGTGGGATACGGTTCCGGCGGGAACGAAGGGGCATTCCGACGTGCATCTGGATGGCATCCCGCGCGCCATGGCGCGGCCCGGGTCACACGGCGACCTTGCCGCCCGCATGTCGCGGCGGCGGCGGGGGTGCCGCGCCTTCCCCGGTGGCACGGCGAATGACCGACGGGCCCGCCTCGTCGAGCGATGGAGCATCGAATGCGCCGCGCCTTCCTTCTCGCTGCCTTGCTCGGCTGGTCGACCGCCGCCTACGCGGCCGAATCCTCGCCTGCCGAGGCGTTCATCATGCGCAGCGATGCCGCTTTCCGGGCCATCGGCGCCGCGGCGCCCGGCGCGCCGAGGATCGCGGCGTGTGACCGGTTCGCCGAAGCGGCCTTCGATCTCGCCTCCCTCTCGCGCACGGTCGCGGGCGGGACCCTCTGGGACGGGCTGGCCGAGGGGAAGCGTGCGCGCTTCCGCGCCGCGCTGCACGCACGGCTTGCGGCCGACTGCGCGCGCGACGACCGCCCCGGCACGCTGGCCCTTCTCGCCACGCGGCAGCGTCGGGGCGACGTGTCGGTGACGTCCCGGCTGCTCCGCGCCGACGGCTCCGAGCGCATCCTGGTGTGGCGCCTGCGCGCCGGCGGGCCGTGGGGCTGGCAGGCGACGGACGTTGCCGCGGATGGCATGACGCTCGGCACCCGCCTGCACGACGAGGTGCTGGCCGCGCTCGACGCCGCCGGCGGCGATGTCGACGCGGCGATCGGCGCGCTGGCCCGCGGGGCGACGCGCCCGTGAACGCGGACGCGCGTGCGCTGCTCGCCTTCGACCGGGTGTCGCGCAGCTTCGACGGCGGCCATGTGACGGCGCTCCGCGATGTCAGCCTCGCGATCGGCGCCGGCGAGTGCGTCGCGCTCACCGGCCGCAGCGGCTCCGGCAAGACCTGCCTGCTGAACCTGGCCGGCGGGATCGACGTGCCCAGCGCGGGCCGCGTCCTGTGGCAGGGCCGGCCGGTCGTCGCGCGGCGCGAGTGGACTGCGCTGCGGCGGAATGACATCGCGATCGTGTTCCAGGAGTTCAACCTGCTGCCGACGCTGACCGCCCTGCAGAACGTCGAGCTCGCGCTGATGGGTGGCGGCCTGAGCGGCCGCGCGCAGCGCGACCAGGCCGCCACGGCGCTGGCGCGCGTGGGGCTCGCGGCCCGTACGGGGCACCTGCCGGCTGAGCTCTCGGGCGGCGAGCGCCAGCGCGTCGCCATCGCGCGCGCGCTGGTGCGCCGCCCGGCCCTGCTTCTCGCGGACGAGCCGACCGGCAGCCTCGACAGCGCGAATGCCGAGACCGTCGCCGCGCTGCTGCTCGGCCTGCCGCAGGACAGCGGCATGACCCTGCTGATGGTGACGCACGATCCCGCGCTCGCGGCCCGCTGTCCGCGGCGCATCCGCATGCATGACGGGAACGTGGTGTCGGATGAGCGCCAGGACCGGGAGGCGGCATGAACCTGTTCGGCCTCGCGCTCAGCAATCTGCGCCGGCGCCCGGCGCGGACCCTGCTTTCGATCCTCGGCATCGGCGTCGCGGTCGGCGGCGCGATCGCACTGCTCTCCCTCGGCCAGGGCATCAAGGCCGGCGTCGGCGACAGCCTCGGCGAGCGCGGCGCCGACCTCGTGGTGACGCAGCGCGCCGCGACGGATGCGTTCGGCGGCCGGCTGCCGGAAGCCCTCGGCGAACGGCTGGCCGCGGTTCCCGGCGTGGCCGAGGTGAATCGCGAACTGATCGCCTTCGTGTCCGATGCGCGGGCACGGCCGCTCCTGGCCGCAGGGGTGCCCGCGACGGCGGCGGCGGTGCGCAACGCGCCCATCGTGGCCGGACGCAACCTGCGGGCCGGCGACGAACGGCACGTCGTGCTGGGCGACGTCATTGCCGAGAGCCTCGGCCTCGCGCCCGGCATGCGCGTCGACCTCGCCGAGGAAAGCTTCGAGGTGGTCGGGATCGCCAGGTGGGCCTCGCGGATGAACCGGAGCGTCGTCCTGATGCCGCTCGAGACGCTCCAGGCCATCACCTACCGCCCGGGACAGGTCACCGGGTTCCACATCAGGCTGGCCGGCCCGCAATCCGCCGGCCGCCGGGCGGAAGTGGGCGCGGCGCTGGCGGCCGTGGGCCCGGTCATCGTCTCCGAGGCCGCCGAGGCGATGGACCATGACCGCAACATCGCCGTGCTCGACGCGGTCTCCCTCGCGGTGTCGCTCATGGCGCTCGCGCTGGGCGGCCTCAATGTCCTCAGCACTCAGCTGATGTCGGTGCAGGAACGCACGCGGGAGATCGGCATGATCTCCGCCATCGGCTGGTCCGACGGACGCCTGCTCGGGCTCATCCTGCTCGAAGGGACGATGCTCGGCGTCATCGGCTGCATGCTCGGCGTCGGCATCGGCATCGCCTTCACCGGGCTGTTCGAGGCGATCCCCGCGATCGGGAGCTACATCTCCTTCAAGCCGAGCGTGGGCGGGCTGCTGGTGCCGCTGGCGGGCGCCCTGGTGCTCTGTGCCGTCGGCGCGCTCTATCCCGCCTGGCGCGCCGTCCGCCTGTCCCCGGCGGCCGCGCTGCGGCGCGGGTAGCGTCCCGCCCGGGATTCCCCGGCCCGGCAGACGTCGCTCAGCGGAGCCCCGCCATGGGCCTGCCCGGCACGGCGGCAGCCGGGACCGGTCGTTCGGCACCGATCACGCGGGTGCGCCGGGCCACGAGGCGCGCCAGGCCCGGCACCGTCGCGACGGCATCCGCGAAGAGACCGGGCGCCCGCCGCAGGACGAAGCCGGTAAGGCCGGCGATCCGCATCGGCCCCGCGAGCTGCCGCCGCCAGCCTGCGTGAAAATCCGGCGCCGATCCGCCGGACACGATCGCCGCGCCCGCCGCGATGCCGCCCGCAAGCGCCATGGCCATGCCGTCGCCGAGGAAGGACGGGATGACCGCGAACTGGTCGCCGAGGCGCCAGAGCGCCGGGTCGGCAGCCGGCGCGTCCCGGTGCAGGAAGCCGTAGGGCACGCCGGCCACGGTCAGCGGGCGCGGCATGCACGGCTGCGCGCCGCCCAGCAGCGCCGCGGCGAGCGGCGATCCGGCGCGCACCGAGCCGACGAAGCGCTCCGCGTCGCGCGCTTCGCCGGCCGCCCCGGGCGCCAGCGCCGCACAGAGGTTGGCCATGCCATCGCCGCTCGGCTGCAGGCCGGCATAGCTCCCGGCGAAGGGCAGCAGCACGACGGCATCGAGCGGCGCGCGCAGGCGGAGGTGCAGCTTCGCCCCGATCCATCCCTCCGTCGCCCCCGCCCGCGCGAAGCCCCGGAGCGGACGCTTGCCGGTGGCGAGCACGAGGTGCGGCGCGCGCAGCCTTGCCCCGTCCGCCAGCCGCAGGCACCAGGCGTCGCCCTCGCGCGTTGCATCGGTCACGGAGCGGCCCCGCAGGACGGTGGCCCCCGCCGCCGCGGCGGCCCGGAGCAGCGCCTCGTCCAGCACGCTGCGCGGCAAGCCCCAGGCCGCGAAGGGGAGTGCGAAGGCGGCATGGGCGGCGCGGCGCGCGATCCTCGCCTCCGTGATCCGCACGGCACCGAGCGCGGGAAGATCGATCCCGAGTGCCGCGAGGCAGGCCTGCGCATCGGCGCCGAGGAACTCCCCGCAGACCTTCTCGCGCGGTCCCGCCTCCCGCTCCACGAGCAGGACATGGCGCCCCGCGCGCGCGAGCCGGATCGCGCAGGCGGCGCCTGCGGGACCGCCGCCCGCGACGAGCACATCGGCATCCCGCGCGACGCCGCTCACGGGGCGACGTCCCGGGACACGGACCAGCGGAAGGGGAATCGCCACGTCACCCGGGCGTCGAGGCCCGCCTCGGCCGTCAGCCTGGTCCAGTCGGCCCGTGTGAAGGCGCGCGCGACCGAGACCGTGGAATCATGCACCACCATCGGATCGAGGCGGAGCAGCCGCGTACCGGCCCAAAGCCCGTACCACGGCACCGCGTGGCGGTGGATGTCGTTGATCATCCAGCCGAGCCGGGCGTGCGCCTCCATCCAGAGCAGGAAGCGCGCCAGTTCGGCATCGGGAAGATGGTGCGTGAAGAGCGCCGAGATCACCACGTCGAAGCGCGCGTCGCGCGGCAGGTCGAAAAGGTCCGCGGTGATCCAGGACCCCGGCGTGCCGGCGTCGCGCGCCGCCGCCGCGGCGGCCGGGCTGCGGTCGAGGCCGGTGAGTTCGAGCGTGACGCCGCGCGCGACGCCCCAGCGGGCGATCCGGCGCAGCATGTCGCCGCCGCCCGCACCGACATCGAGGACCGAGAGCGTGGTCGCACCCCTTCGCGCAACCAGCCCGTCGAGCCATGCGAGGGTGGGCCGGTAGCCGAGGCTGATGCGGTTGAGGAATTCGAGGTCCCGAAGCGCGCTCCGGAACGCGGCATCGCCCTGCGCGGCGTCGTCCATCCACTCCGGCTCGGTGCTGCGCGCGGAGAGCCGGAAGCCCGCCATCAGGCGCACACGAACCGCATCGTCTCCGCCGAGAGTCCCGGTCCGAAGGCCATGGCGCATCCGCGCTGGCCCGGCTGCGCGCGCGCCATCATGTCGCGCAGCACGAACATGACCGTGGCCGAGGACATGTTGCCGTTCTCCTGCAGCACCGCGCGGCTCTCATCCAGGGCGTCGGCGGGCAGGTCGAGCCCGTGCGCCACGGCGTCGAGGATGCTGCGCCCGCCGGGATGGACCGCCCACAGGTCGATCTCCGACGTATCCGCGCCGCCCAGGATCTCGTGGCGCCACTCCGGCAGCGCGTGGGCCAGGGTGAACGGCACGAGGCCCGAGAGCGTCATGTCGAAGCCGGCGTCGCCGATCCGCCAGGTGATCTGGTCCGCCGCCTGCGGCACCAGGCCGGCATGGAAGCCGTCCACCCTGAGCCCGCCCGGCTCGGCGCTGACGAGCGCGGTCGCGCAGCCATCGGCGAAGATCAGGAAGGAGAGCAGTTGCTCGATCGCCGACGTCTGCTGGAGGTGCAGGGTGCAGAGTTCGAGGCAGACGACCAGCACGCGGGCACCGGGATCGCTGCGCACGATGTGCCACGCGAACTTGAGCGCGTTGATCGCAGCCTGGCATCCCATGAAGCCGATGATGCTGCGCTCCACGCTGCCGCGGATGCCGTACCGGTTGATGATCCAGTGATCGAGCCCGGGGGCGGCGAAGCCCGTGCAACTCGCGAACACGATGTGCGTGACGCGAGGCGCTTCCTCCCCGAGGCCGAGCGCGTCCAGCGCGGCTTCGGCCAGGGCCGGCGCCGCCGCTTCGTAGCGCTGCATGCGGGTTTTCGTGGACGGGAATGCGCCGCCCCATTGGTAGAAGCCGCAGGCGGTTCCGCTGCCGAGCGGCTCCGAGGGTGTGAGCACGGACCACCGGCTCTGGATCTGGCTGCGGGCCGCCATGCGCGCGAATGTCGTCGAATCGCGGCCCTGCAGGACCTGCCGCCCAGCGAAGATGGAGAACGCCTCGTGCACCTGGTTGGGCGGAACGGCACACGCGATCCGGTTGATGTAGACTGATTGCATACGCTCGTCCCGTCATGTCTGGGCGATTGCGGGCAGGGACCGACCACCTTCCGCTCGCGCCAACGGGCAGGCGGGGTCAAACGTGATGGAAATTCCGGCGTTGTCCAGCGCGCCCCGGGGCGCCCCGCACGCCGTTGCCCGCAGCGGTCCAGGGGCCACGACCGGGACGCGCGTCATTCTCGCACACAGGCGATCGGCAGACCATCGAGACCCACCGGCGCGCGTGGGTTCCCTGCCCCGCCGGCCTCGACGGCGCGGCGGTCGGCCGGCACGCAAGCGGCAGAACAGGGAGACTTCAGCGCATATGGCAGCATGCCGGGGACGATCCTGATCCTCCCGGGGATTTCCTGACGCGACGAACAGGGAGTTTTCAAGACCGCAGCCGGGGGGCAGGGTCATGCAAGCAGGCGCTCGGCGCCGAACTCGGCCAATGCATCGGACAAGGGCGGACGGAAGCATGAAGCGCAGCGAAACCCGCATCTACACCACCCACACCGGCAGCCTGCCGCGGCCCCGGGCGCTCACGCGCCTCTATGCGCGCCGCGTCCGCGGCGAGCCGGTGGATGAGCGCGAGATCGAGGCGGCCGGCCGCGCAGCGCTGCGTGCCGTCGTGCCGCAGCAGATCGCCTGCGGTCTCGACATCATCAACAACGGCGAGCAGCAGCGCGAATCCTTCGTCCTCTACCTGCGCCACCGCCTGACGGGCCTCGGGGACGAGAGCCAGCGACCGGTCTGGCAGGACCTGAAATCCTACCCCGACTACCAGGAGGCGCTGCGCGAGGCCGCGCCGGCGGAAGCGGTCTCCCATACCAGCCACCTCCCGGCCGCGATCGGCGAGGTGACCTATGGCGACACCACGGCGATCGAGGCCGAATGCGACGACTTCGCCGCTACGCTGGACGCGCAGAAGGGCCGCTATGCCGAAGCCTTCATGACCGCGCCGTCGCCCGGCATCATCGGGTCGATCGTCGAGAACCGCTTCTACGACACCGAGGACGCCTACCTCGCCGCGCTCGGGAAGGCGCTCGCGGTCGAATACCGCGCCATCGTGGCGCACGGCTTCCTGCTGCAGCTCGACTGCCCGGACCTGGCGCTCGAGCGGCATGGCCTCTACCAGGATCGCCCGCTGTCGGACTTCCTCGGCTTCTGCGAGCGTGTGGTCGCGACGATCAACGCCGCGCTCGAGGGCATTCCGCGCGACCGCGTCCGCCTGCATGTGTGCTGGGGCAATTACGAGGGTCCCCACGACGCGGACGTGCCGCTCGCGGAGATACTGCCGGTGATCATGAAGGCGAGGGTCGGTGGCTTCGTCCTGCCCTTCGCCAATCCGCGCCATGCCCACGAGATCGGCGTCCTCGCCAGGATGCCCCTGGCGGACGACCAGCTGCTGGTGGCCGGCGTCCTGGATACGACGACGAATTTCGTCGAGCATCCGGAACTCGTCGCGGAGCGGCTCGAGCGCGCCGCACGCGTCGTCGGCGATCCCACCCGCGTCATGGCCGGCACCGATTGCGGCTTCGACACGTCCGCGGGGCGCGGCCGCGTCGCCGGCGACGTCGCCTGGGCGAAGCTGCGCGCGATGGCAGAGGGGGCGCGCATCGCCTCCGGCCGGCTGTTCGCGGCGCGCTGACCGTGTGCTGGCTCTGCCAGGTTCGCCGCCTGCCGTCGGCGGGTTCACCTGCGCCGGCCGCAGCGCGCGGAACGGCGCAAGCATGGGATGCTGCCCGCAGGCCGACAGCCGCGGAAGCGCCGCAGCCCGGAGACGACATCCCGCAGACACGCGATGCAGCGCCCGCCCACCGCCCGACATCGCCCGGCCGGCACGCAGGCCGGCAATGACCATCGCGCCGATCAGCCGGTCGTAGTCGTCGTTCCGCGGCGGCACGGCGACCCGCTCCTGGACCGTCAGGGACGCGATGGACTGCTCCGGCGCGGTCCGCGATTCGCGCAGCGCGCATTGGTCACGCAGGCCAGGCCGATCGCGCAGCACCTCGGCGCCATCGCCGAGGCGGTGGCCGCCGCGCGGGCGAAATGGGATGGTCGCCCGGTTCTCGGCGACGCCGCCGGGACTGTTCAGCGCCGGCATCATGGACGAGACACCGGGGATGGCGATCGGCCTCGATGTTCGCGTGCTGCGCGGCCTGCGCGCGCAACACGCGGCCTGCCACGTGGGCACGCGGGAGACCGGGCGCCTGGCGCAGCGCGGCGATGCCGACCGCATGCATGGCTACCGCGCCGCGCTGCCCAATGACGCGGAGCGCGTGGCCCGGGACGAGATCGCCACCCGGCCCGGGGGCACCTGCCGCTTGACCGACCACAGCGACAGCGACAGGCTTTCGGACGACGCGGTGCCGCTGGCGGTCGCCATCACCGCGGTCGGCGACGGCACGCCCAAGGTGTCCGGGGACGGGAGTTCGCGGCGGTTGCGCGCGACGTGTGGAATGGCGAGGTGACCCCGAGGGCGGCCCGCACGCGCTCCGCCGTCGCGGTCGACGCGGCGCGGACCGCGAGACTGCGCGAGGCACGGAACCAGCAGGGAGAACGGGCATGCGCGGATTGATCTTCGGGCGCCCGGCGGCGCTGGTCGCTGCCGCGGAGGCCATCGCCGCGCCCGGCATCGCGTACGCGAAGGCCGAACGCCTGGCCGTTCGGTTCGATGCCCCGCCCTGGAGCGTCCACGCCGCCATGCATCTCGCGGGGCCGCGCGGCCGGTTCCGCGAGCCGGGCCTTGCCGTCGACGTTCAGGACGGGTGGGGCAGCGGCAACACGCTGCAGCCCGTCGATGCCGGACAGGCCGAGGCCGGCCGGATCCAGGTCCGGCGGCTCGCCCAGGCGCGCGACCACGGCGCGCGCCTCGCCATCGTGCCGCCCGAGGCACCGCACGCGATCGCCCCGTGAGGCCGCGGCCCACGACTCGCGTCCATGTCCCGGCGCGCCGCGCCGGAGAAGGGGCGCCGATGCGCGCCATCCCGCATTCCCGCGATGCGCGGCCGATGACCCGCCGCCCACGGCGCGCCGCATGACCGGCCGCGCCGCCATCCGGCACGTCATCCTCGCCCGCGGCATCCGGGACTTCGGCGACGGCCTGGTCGCCGTGGTCCTGCCGGCCTACCTCGTCGCCCTAGGCTACGGCGCGCGCGAGGTCGGCGCGGTGGCGACGATCGCGCTGCTCGGTTCGGCGATGATGACGCTCGGCGTCGGCCTGCTGGGCGGACGCGCGGATCCGCGCCGGATGCTGCTGGCCGCGGCGCTGCTGATGGTCGCGACAGGCCTCGGCTTCGCCGCGGCGACCGGCTTCGCGCTGCTGCTCGCCATCGCCCTCATCGGCACGATCAACCCTTCGGCCGGCAGCGTCAGTGTCTTTGCCCCGCTGGAACAGGCGCTGCTGAGCCAGGCGGCGCTAGATGCGGCCCGCACCAAGGTCTTCGCCCGCTACAGCCTGGTGGGGGCGCTGGCCGCGGCGGCCGGCGCCCTCGCGGCGGGCGCGCCGCAGGCGCTCGCCACGCTCGGGCTCGGCGAGGTCGCGGCGCTGCGCTCGGCCTTCGTCCTCTATGCCGCCCTCGGGCTCGGCTGCCTGCTCGCCTATCGCGCGCTCATCCCGGCCGCACCCGAAGCGCGGCGCGCGAACCATGCGCCGCTCGGCCCGTCGCGCGGCATCGTGCTGAAGCTGGCCGCCCTGTTCAGCGTCGACAGCTTCGCCGGCGGCTTCGCCGTGCAGGCGCTGCTGGCGCTCTGGCTGTTCGAGCGCTTCGACCTGTCGCTGGCGCAGGCCGGGCTGTTCTTCTTCTGGTCGGGCGTGCTCTCGGCCTTCTCCTTCCCGGTCGCGGCGTGGCTTGCGGGGCGGATCGGGCTGATCAACACGATGGTCTTCACGCACATCCCCTCGAGCCTCTGCCTGATCGCGGCGATGTTCGCGCCCGATGCCGCCTGGGCGCTCGGCCTGCTGCTGCTGCGGTCCGCGCTGTCGCAGATGGACGTGCCGACGCGCACCTCCTACGTCATGGCCGTGGTCACGCCGCCCGAGCGCACGGCGGCGTCGAGCTTCACGGCCGTCCCGCGCAGCCTGGCGGCGGCGGCCGGCCCCGCGATCGCCGGTGCCCTCTTCGCCGCCGGCTGGCAGGCCGCGCCCTTCCTGATCTGCGGCGGCCTCAAGATCGCCTACGACCTCGCCCTGCTCTGGGCGTTCCGGCATCTCAGGCCGCCCGAGGAGCAGGCGCGCGGCTGACGCGCCCGGTCCGGCGCTATGGGGCCAGCAGCCGGGGCACCTCGCGGTGCAGATGCGCGACGAAGGTCTCCATGATGGCCGAGCGGGGCGCGGAGCGGGCGCGGATCAGCAACGTCTTCATCTCGATGCGCGGCCGCAGCGGGCGCACGACCAGGCCCGGGATCGGGAAGGTGCTCAGCAGGAAGGGCTCGACCAGCGCGACGCCGGCGCCGTGATGCGCCAGCGCCATGCCGGTCATGGACATGCTCACCTGCACGCTGATGCGCGGCACGATCCCGGCCTCGGAGAGCGCCCGGTCCACGTAGCCGCGCAGCGGGGCGCGCGACAGGAAGGTGATGATGGGCAGACCGTCGAGCTGGCGGATCGCGACCTCCTCCTGCGCGGCCAGGGGGTGGTCGTCCCGCATCACGCAGGCGACGCCGGAAGCGACGAGCACCTCGGTCTCCAGCTCCGGGTGCACGATTGGCTCCAGGCCGACGCCGAGTTCCACCTCGCGGCTGACCACGCGGTCGAGCAGTTCGGAGGAGGCGAGCGCCTGCAGCACGACGCGCACGCCCGGCCGCTCGGCGATGAAGGACGCGACGGCCGCGGCCAGGTAGCCGTTGGCGATCGGGAAGGCCCCGGCCAGCGAGAGCGTCCCGATCCGGCCGCCCTTGAGGTCGCGCAGCTGCCGCTCGACGGAGTCCAGCCGGGCGAAGATCGCCTCGATGTCCGGCAGGATCGCCTCGGCCTCGGGCGTCGGCTGCAGCCGGCCGCCCAGGCGGCGGAACAGCGGCATGCGAAGCTGCGCCTCACAATGCTTGAGCACGGTGCTGACCGAGGGTTGCGTCACGCCGAGCAGTCGCGCCGCGCCCGTCACCGTGCCGGCCCGCATCACGGCGTGGAAGACCTCGAGCTGGCGCAGGTTCATGGGCGTCCTCCGGCGTCGAACCATAAACGACATCTATGGGCCGCGGCAGGCATTCCATTGGACGGCCGGGGTGGCCGCTGGAATGCTCTCGCCGGAGGCGCAACGGCGCCTCCGCCCGGGATGGAAACGCATGGCTTCGGCACCAGGGGCCGAGGTCGGTCCGGCAGGTCGGAAAGCCTGCGGGGGGGCGCGTCGCCGCGGGTCCGTATCGCGCCGCTGAACCCATGCAGGAGAGTGCCATGGCCGCCCCGCCTTCCGCCCGACGCGACCGGATCAACCCGGCCTTCCCGAAGCTGGTGGAGATGACCAGCGAGTACGTCTACGGCGACGTCTGGGCGCGCCCGCAGCTGTCCAAGCGCGACCGCAGCATGGTCACGATCGCGGCCCTGGTCGCGCTCGGCTGGCAGGACCAGCTCAACAGCCACATCGGCCGCGGCCTGACGAACGGCCTGACGCGCGAGGAGGTGAGCGAGATCATCACCCACCTCGCGATGTATTCGGGCTGGCCCTCGGCCATGACGGCCGCCCATGTCGCGGTCGACGTGTTCGACGCCCAGGACAAGGCGAAGGGCTGACGCCATGAAGGTGGGATTCATCGGCCTCGGCACGATGGGGGCCTTCATGGCCGCCAATCTCCAGAAGGCGGGCCACGACCTCGTCATCCACGACATCAGGCGCGAGGCCGGCGCGAACCGGCTCGCGGCCGGCGCCACCTGGGCGGAGACCCCGAAGGCCGTGGCCGAGCAGTGCGAGGTGATCTTCACCTCGCTCCCCGGGCCGAAGGAGGTGGAGCCGGTCGTGTTCGGCCCCGACGGCATCCTCGCCGGGGTGCGGAAAGGCGCGGCCTATTTCGACCTCTCGACGAATTCCCAGGCGCTGGTGCGCCGCTTCGCCGCGGCGTTGGCCGAAAAGGGCGCCTTCGGCTTCGACGCACCCGTCAGCGGCGGGCCGAAGGGGGCCGAGACCGGCAAGCTCGCGATCTGGGTGGGCGGCGACCGCGCGGTGTTCGACACCTGCAAGCCCGTGCTCGACGCCTTCGGCGACCAGGCCGCCTATATCGGGCCCGTGGGCAGCGCGACCGTCGCGAAGCTCGTGCACAACATGGCGGGCTACGCGATCCAGACCGCGATGGCCGAGGTCTTCTCCATGGGCGTCAAGGCGGGGATGGACCCGCTCGACCTCTGGAAGGCGATCCGGCAGGGCTCGCTCGGCCGGCGCCGCACCTTCGACCGCGTGGCGGAGCAGTTCCTGGTGGACAAGTACGACCCGCCGGCCTTCTCCCTGAAGCTCGCGCACAAGGACGTCTCGCTCGCCGTGCAGATGGGCCGCGACCTCGGCGTCCCCATGCGCTTCTGCAACCTGACGCTCGAGGAGATGAACGAGGCGCTGAACCGCGGCTGGGAGAACCTCGACAGCCGCGTGCCGATGAAGCTGCAGCTCGAGCGCGCGGGCGTGGCCATCGCGTGCGACCCGGCGGCGGTGCAGGCGGTGCTCGACGCCGACAAGGCGAAGTAGGGGCCATGCCGTCGCTGCTGCAGCGCCCGGGGATGATCGGCCCCCTGCGGATGAAGAACCGCCTCGTCATGGCGCCGATGGGGACGAACTTCAGCACCAGCGACGGCCTGTCGACCGAGCGCGACCGCGCCTATTACGAGGAACGCGCCAGGGGCGGCGTCGCCGCCATCGTCACCGAGGCGATGGCGGTCAGCGCGGGCGGTCGCGCGCACAACAACTCGCTCTGGATCTACCACGACCGCTTCGTCCCCGGGCTGGCGCGTCTGGTCGAGGCGATCCGGCGGCACGACTGCCACGCCATCGGGCAGCTCAACCACCGTGGCGGGCTGCTGCGGCGGATGGTGCTGAACATGGAGCCGGTCGGGCCTTCGCCCTGGCAGAACCCCAATACGGGCGATGCGGTGCGTCCGCTCGACAGGCCGGAGATCATTGAGATCCAGAAGGATTTCGTCACCGCCGCGCGGCGGCTGTGGCAGGCGGGGTATGACGCGGTCGAGTTGCATGCCGCCAACGGCTACCTGTTCCAGCAGTTCCTGACCGCGCGGATCAACAAGCGCACGGACGAATATGGCGGCAGCCTGCCGAACCGCGCGCGCCTGCTGCTGGAGACCGTGCATCGCCTGCGCGACGCGCTGCCGGACTTCCCGCTCTGGGTCCGCATCTCCTGCACCGAATACTGCGACGACGGCTACCCGATCGAGGAGATGGTGGAACTCGCGCGCATGCTGGAAGCGGCGGGGATCAGCGCGCTCGACCTGTCCGGCGGCACCAACGAAAGCCCGACGCTGTCGCGCTTCTGCATCCAGCCGCCATCCATGCCGCGCCGGACACTGGAGCCGCACGCGAAGCCAATCACCGATGCCGTGAACATCCCGACGATCATCGCCGGCCGCATCCTGACGCCCGAGGACGCCGAGGCCGCGCTGGCGGGCGGGGCCGCGGACTATGTCTCGCTCGGCCGCGCGCTGACGGCGGATGCGCATTGGCCGCGCAAGGCCTTCGGCGAGTCGAGCGTGCCGATCCGGCTCTGCATCTCCTGCAACGTCTGCTTCGAGCGGCTGACGCTGGAACGCGACGTCGCCTGCGTGACCAACCCGATGCTCGGCACCGAGTTGGAGGCTCCGGAATTCTCGGAACCGCCGCTCGCCCCGGCGGCGCAGCGCCTGCGCATCCTTGTGCTCGGCGCCGGCGTCGGCGGGATGGAGGTGGCACGCCTCGCCGCCGCGCGCGGGCACGAGGTCGAGGTGTGGGAGAAGGCGTCCCAGCCGGGCGGGCAGATCCACCTGGCCGTGGCGGCGCCGGACAAGGAGGAGGTGCGCCCGCTCTGGACCTGGCGCTGGGACCAGGCGATGGCTGCCGGCGTGCGCGTGCGCTGCGGCGTGGCGGCGACGGAGGCGATGATCCGCGGCCTCGCGCCCGATCATGTCGTGATCGCCACCGGCGCGCGGCCGCGGCCGCTGGCGCTGCCGGGCGCGGCGCCGCTGCAGGCGTGGGACGTCATCCTCGACCCGTCGCTCGTGCCCGAAGGCGCGACGGTCGCGGTCATCGGCGGCGGCATCGTCGGGCTGGAGGCGGCGGAGATCCTTGCGCTCCGCGGCTGCCGCATCACGGTGCTGGAGGCGCTGTCGGCCATCGCGCCGGCCATGGCGCGCAACAACCGCACCGACATCATGATCCGGCTGCGCGCCGCGGGTGTCGCGTTCCACACCGGCGCGCGCGTGGACAGGCTGGAAAACGGCGTGCTGCACTTCGACGAAGGCGGCGCGCCGCAGCGGCTGGACGGCGTCACGCATGTCGTCGCCGCGGTCGGCGCCCTGCCGAACCGCGATGCGCTGGCGGAAGTCGAAGCCACCGGCCTGCCCCATACGCTGGTGGGCGATGCCAACCAGCCGGGCGACTACCTCACCGTGCTGCGCGATGCCTCAATGGTCGGGCTCGCCCTCGGCCTGCGCGCCGCCGCCACGACTTCCCGGGAGAACGCCGCATGACCGAGCCGACCTGGCGCGTCTACGCGCTGCGCTACGCGATGCGCGAGGCGCGCCGCCACGAGCACTTCATCGGCGGCGACCCGCATGACGCGCCGATGCCCATGGACTACTTCGTCTGGGTGGCCGCGAACGACGACCGCGCCATCGTCATCGACACCGGCTTCACCGCCGAGGTCGCGGCGCGGCGCAAGCGCAGCTACCTGCGCTGCCCGATCGAGAGCCTGCCCCTGATCGGCGTCGATCCCGACAAGGTGGAGGACGTGGTCATCACGCACCTGCACTACGACCATGTCGGCAGCTTCCATAAGTTCGCGCGCGCCCGCTTCCACCTGCAGGAAGCCGAGATGCACTACGCCTGCGGCCACTTCATGAAGCACAGGAAGCTGCGCCATTCCTTCGAGGTCGAGGACGTGGTCGGCATCGTGCGCATGACCTATGCCGACCGCACCGTCTTCCACATGGGCGATGCCGAGATCGCGCCGGGCATCACCCTGCATGCCGTCGGCGGCCATTCGGCCGGGCTGCAATGCGTGAGGGTGAACACCGAGCGCGGCCAGGTGGTGCTCGCCTCCGACGTCACGCATTTCTACGAGAACATGGAGAGCGGCCGGCCCTTCACCACTTGCTTCCATGTCGGGCTGATGCTGGACGGCTTCGACCGTCTGCGCGCCCTGGCGCCCGGCCCGCGGCACATCGTGCCCGGCCACGACCCCGAGGTGATGCGCCGCTACCCCGCGGCGCCGGGGCTGGAGGGCATCGTGGCCGAACTGCACCGCGAGCCATCCGCCTGACCTTCGCTGCACAGACCGGCGGCGCGGGTCCACCGCGCCGCCCATACGGGAGGAAGAAACAATGACACGACTGAGCCGCCGGATCCTGCTCGGTGCCGCGCTGACGCTGCCCGGCATCGCGCGGGCGCAAGGCTTCCCGGCCCGCCCGCTTCGCCTGGTGGTGCCCTTCCCGCCCGGCGGTGCGGCCGACATCACGGCACGGCTCGTGGCGGAACGTATGGGCGCGCTGCTCGGCCAGTCGGTCGTGATCGACAACCGCCCCGGCGCCGGCGGCAACATCGCCGGGGAGGTGGTCGCGCGCAGCGCGCCGGATGGCCATACCCTGTTCCTCGGCGGCGCCACGATCCTCTGCGCCAACAAGTACCTCTACCGCAACGGCATGCCCTTCGACGGGCTGGCCGACTTCACGCACATCTCGCGCGTGTCGGTCGGCACCACGCTGCTCGTGGTCCGCGCCGACAAGCCCTGGCAGAGCTTCCAGGACCTTGTCGCGGACGCGAAGCGGCGGCCCGGGCAGATCAGCGCGGGGTCCTCGGGGCTCGGCACGATCAGCCATCTCAGCCTGTCCAAGATGATGCGTTCGGCCGGCATCGACATCACCCACGTGCCCTATCGCGGCCTGGCGCCGAGCCTCAACGACCTGATCGCCGGCAATGTCGACGTCATCTTCGACGGCATCCCCGCCATCATCCCGCATGTGCGCGAAGGACGGCTCAGGGCGCTGGCCGTGGGCAGCCAGCAGCGCGTCGGCTACGTGCCCGGCCTTGAGCGGACGCCGGGCATGGCGGAGCTCCTGCCCGGGTCCGGGATGGACATGGAGTTCTGGTACTGCATCTCGGGCGCGGCAGGCACGCCGGCGCCGATCGCCGCCGCGCTGCATCGCGCCACGGTCGCCGCCGTGCGGCAGGACAGCTTCCGGGAACGGCTGACGCCGCTCGGCTTCACGCCGGTCTGGGACGAAAGCCCGGAGGCGCTGACCGCCTTCATCCGGGCGCAGGACGCGGTGTGGCGGGAACTGGTCGAGGTCTCCGGCGCGCGGCTCGACTGACGGGCGCGGCCGTCTGGCCGCAGGCGCGCGAGCCGACTAGGCTCGACCGCGAAGGCGAAGGGGATTTCGGCATGGCGTGGCAGGGCGGCGGCTGGGACCTCGAAATCCTGGTCACGGGCTATCCCGGCAAGGCGGTCGAGCATGGCGGCCTCGGCTGGAGCACCGTGGTGCTGCTGCGCGGGCATGGCCGCATCGTCGTGCTGGACGGCGGCGGCTACGGGCTGCGCAAGCCGCTCGTGGCCGCGCTCGCCGCGCGCGGCGTGGCGCCGGGGGACGTGACGGACCTGCTGCTCAGCCACGCGCATCACGACCATGCCGTGAACTGGCCGCTGTTCCGCCAGGCGCGCATCGGCATCGGCCGCAAGGAACTCGCCTGGGCGCTCGGCGTCCCCTGGGGCGAGACCTCCGTGCCCGAACACGCGATCGAGGCCCTGTCGCGCTGGCCGACGCTGCGCCTGATGGACGACGGCGAGGAGGTGCTGCCCGGGATCACCGCGCATCTCGCGCCCGGGCACACGCCCGGACACCTGATCTTCGTCATCGCCGGCGATGGGCAGGATTGCGTGCTGCTGCAGGATGCGGTGAAGAACCGCGTCGAGCTGACCACGCGCCGCACCGACATGACCTACGACGCCGCCGTCAGCCGCGCGACCATCGACATGGTGTGGGAGATCTGCCGCAGGCGGCCGGGCTGCCTCCTCATCCCCGGGCACGACCTGCCGATGGTGGTGGAGAACGGCGTCGCGCGCGCGATCGGTCGCCACACCGCCGGCATACGGGCGTGGTTCGGCGAAAGCCTGGACGACATGACCCGCTTCGACCTGGCGCCGGAGCAGACGCCCTGACCGTCGGCCGCGGCCTGCGTTTCTGAAGCGGGCGCCAGCCCGTCTGGCGCGCTGCCGCGCCGCGCGCCATGCTCGAATGTCGATCCGGGAGGAAAAGAAAAATGCGTCGCCTGATTGTCTGCCTTGCCATGCTCGCGGCTGCGCTGCCGGTCCGCGCGCAGCCCGCCTATCCCGACAGGCCCGTCCGCATGGTCATCCCCTTCGCGCCCGGCGGCGCGGCGGATGTCGTCGGGCGGATCCTCGCGCAGGGCATGGGTGCGGATCTCGGCCAGACCGTGGTGGTCGAGAACCGCGGCGGCAGCGGCGGCATCATCGGCTCCCAGGCCGCGCTGCAGGCGCCGGCTGACGGCTACACCATCGTCCTGCACACCCTCTCCTCCGGCGTGATGAATGCCGGGCTCTACAGCAACATGCCCTTCGACCTGCGGCGCGCCTTCGCCCCGGTCGGCCTGGTCGGCACGGTGCCCAACATCATCGTCGTCAACCCGAACGTGCAGGCGCGGACGCTGCAGGACTTCATCGCCCTGGTGCGCGCCAATCCGGGCCGCATCACCTATGCGAGCTCCGGCCCCGGCACCATCGTCCACCTGTCGGGCCACCTGCTCGCCAACATGATCGGCGCGGAGATGGTGCATGTGCCCTATCGCGGCTCCGGCCCTGCGCTCACCGATCTCATGGCCGGCACGGTGGACCTGATGGTCGACACGCTGCCGCCCTATGTCGCGCTCGTGCGCGAGGGTCGGGTCCGCGCGCTCGCCATGGCGTCGCGCAACCGCAGCGCGGCGCTGCCCGACGTGCCGACTGCCGCGGAAGCCGGCCTGCCGGGCTACGAGACCTACAACTGGCACGCCGTCTTCGTCGCCACGGGAACGCCGGCGCCGATCGTCGCGCGGCTCGAACGCGCGCTGCGCAATGCGGTGGCGGCGCCGGCCACGCGCAACCGCCTGGTCGAGCTCGGCGTCGAGCCGCGCGGCAGCGGGGCGGATGAGCTCGAACGCTTCTGGGACGAGCAGTTCCGCATCTGGATCCCGATCATCCGAGCGTCGGGGGCGACGGCCAATTGAGGCGCCCTCCCGGCACCGCCCGGCCTGGTCACGCCAAGTGCCCGGGACTCCGGGCTTCGGCCCATGGGGCCGGGGCGGAGGCAAAGGGCTCCGACCTGCGGCTCGACGGCGACGCGGCCCGCCGACGGGGCTAGCACGTCGATTGCATATCCGACACGGTATCGATCCGCGGCCGCCGGGGCCGCGCTCCCGCCGGAGGCCCACCTCATGATCCGCCATCGCCTGCACATCGCCGCACTCGCCGTCCTGCTCGGCGCCGGTGCGATGCCCGCCACGGCCCAGACGCTGCGCATCGGCTTCAAGGCATCCATGGAGAATGCCGACCCGCACATCAGCTTCACGCCGAACCGCAACGCGCAGCTGCATGTCTGGGAGACACTCCTGGCGCAGGACGCGACGCTGCGGCCGCGCCCGCTGCTGGCGGAATCCTGGCGCGCGATCGACCCGCTGACCTGGGAGTTCCGGCTGCGCCGCGACGCGGTATTCCATGACGGCACGCCCTTCACCTCGGCCGACGCCGCCTTCTCGATCCTGCGCGCCAAGGCCGCGACCGGCCCGCGCACCTATGCCTCGGCCGTGCGCAACGTGACGGCGGTCGAGACGCCCGACGCGCACACGCTGATCCTGCGGACCAGCGCGCCCACGCCCCTGCAGCCGGACTTCCTGGTGGCCATCGCCATGGTCAGCGCGCGCGCCGCGGAGGGCGCGACCGAGGCCGACTTCAACGGCGGCCGCGCCGCGGTCGGCACCGGACCCTATCGCTGGGGCCGCTGGACGCCGTCGCAGGACATCGTGTTCGAGCGCAACGACGCCTGGCGCGGCACGCGCGAGCCCTGGGCCCGGGTGCAGATCCGCTTCGTGCCGAACGACAGCAGCCGCGTCGCGGCCCTGCTGGCCGGGGACCTCGACGTGATCGACACCGTGCCGACCGGCCTGCACGAGCGCATCCGGGAGAACCCGGCCACGCGCCTCGTGCGGGGGAACTCGATCTTCACGCTCTACTTCTACCTCGACATGATGAGCGAGCAGGCCACCAACGTGACCGGCCCCGACGGGCAGCCACTGGCGCAGAATCCGCTCCGCGACCTGCGCGTGCGGCGCGCCATCTCACTGGCGATCAACCGGCGCGCGCTGGCCGAGCGCGTGATGGAAGGCGGCGCGGAGGCGACCAGCCAGGTCGCCGCGCCCGGCTTCGTCGGCCATGTGCCCGGCCTGCCCATCCCCGACCACGATCCCGCGCGGGCGCGCGCGCTGCTCGCGGAGGCGGGCTTCCCGCGGGGCTTCGGCATGACCATCCACTGCACGCAGGACCGCTTCGCCGGCGATGCGCGCACCTGCCAGGCCATCGGACAGATGCTGACGGCGATCGGCATCCGCACCGCCGTCGAGCCCCTGCCCATGCCGATCTACCTCCGCCGCAGCGCGACGCTGCTGCCGGGCGGCCAGCCGGATCTCTCGGCGCACCTTGCGATGTTCGGATCCTCCAGCGGGATCGCGAGCGAATCCCTGAACGCGCTGCTGCGCACGCAGAACGCGGCGCGCTCGCAGGGGATCTGGAACCGCACGCGCTTCTCGAATGCCGAATTCGACGCCCTCATGGACCGCGTGGACCGGGAATTCGACCCCGATGCGCGCGAGCGCCTGATGCAGGATGCGATCCGCTGGATCAGCGACAACCTGCCGCTCGTGCCGGTCTTCCATGTCGGCGCGTCCTGGGGCATGCGCCGCGGGCTCGACATGGCGCCGCGCGGCGACCAGTACACCCTCGCCACGGGGGTGCGTCCGGCACCATGAGCCAGCTTCATCTCGGCGCCTTCTTCTTCACCCCGGGCAGCCATTCCGCGGGCTGGCGCCACCCCCTCGCGGTGGCGGAGACCGACATGTCCTTCGCGCACTACACGGCGATGGCGCAGACCGCCGAGCGCGGCTGCCTCGACTGCGTGTTCTTCCAGGACACGGTGGCGGTGAACGGCAGCGCGAACCTCGACGGCGCGGGCCCCTGGCGGCCCGGCATGGGGCGGCAGGTCTACCCCGAGCCCGCGACGCTGATCGCGGCCCTGGCGCCCGTGACGAAGCACATCGGCCTCGTCGCCACCGCCACCACGACCTACAACGACCCCTATACCATCGCCCGCCGCTTCGGCTCGGTGGACCACATCAGCGGCGGGCGCGCGGGGTGGAACCTCGTCACCTCCCAGATCGAGGACGAGGCCGGCAATTTCGGCTTCGACCGCCACCCGGACCACGCGCACCGGTACGAGCGCGCCGAGGAATTCTTCGACGTCTGCGCCGGCCTCTGGGATTCCTTCGAGGACGGCGCCTTCATCCGCGACAAGGCGTCCGGCCGCTACATCGACCCGTCCAAGGGCCATGTCCTGAACCACGAGGGCCGCTTCTTCCGCGTCCGCGGTCCCCTGAACCTGCCGCGCTCGCCGCAGGGGCGGCCGGTGGTCGCGCAGGCCGGGTCCTCCGACGACGGGCGCAAGCTCGCCTCGCGCTGCGCCGACATGATCTTCACCGCGCAATCGGTGCTGAGCGAGGGCCTCGCCTTCTACCGCGACCTCAAGTCGCGCGCCGCCGCGCATGGCCGGAACCCGGACCACGTGAAGATCATGCCCGGCTTCATGACCATCCTCGGCGAGACGAAGGACGAGGCCGAGCAGATCGCGGGCGAGCTCGGCGACATGATGGACGAGGCGAACGCGATGCGCCTGCTCGCGCGGCTCTGCGGCGACCTCGACATCTATGCCTGGCCGATCGACGGGCCGCTGCCGGACCTGCCGCCGTCCAACGCCGCACGCGCGCGGCAGGAACACCTGGTCGCCAAGGCGCGCGCCGGGAACATGACCATCCGGCAGGTCGCGCGCTACCTCGGCACCTCTCTCGGCCACCAGCTCGTCGTCGGCACGCCGGCCATGGTGGCGGACACCATGCAGGAATGGTTCGAGGCCGGCGCCTGCGACGGCTTCACGCTCCTGTTCCCGTTCTACACGAAGCCGCTCGACGACTTCGTGCGCCTGGTGGTGCCCGAGCTGCAGCGGCGCGGCCTGTTCCGCACGACCTATCCCGGGACCACGCTGCGCGACACGCTCGGCATCCCGGCCCCGCCGAACCGCTTCGCCGCCGCTGCCGTCGCCTGACCCCGGGGCGGCGGCCGGGCGCGCGCCGCCGCTATGCCGGACGGCGCGCGGGCGGCACGCCCGCCTGGCCGGCGACGAGCAGCGCCACGAGGTCGCGCGCACCGCCGCCCTGTGCCAGGCGCGCGATCGCGTCCTCGGCGGCGACGATGCCCTGGGGCGCAAGGGCGCGCGCGGCGCAGGCGTGGAACTTCGCCGCGAGATCGGTCTCGCTCATGGGGTTGCCGGGGTCGCCGCGGCGGACCGCGCGGGTCTCCTCCAGCACCCGGCCATCGGCGAGCCGCACCCTGAGCCGGGTCGGCGGCGGCGGCGCGCCCTCGGGCTCGGGCAGGCCCTGCATCGCGATGCGCGGCATCAGCCAGCGCACCGGCGCGCGGCGTAGCGCAGCCTCGTCGAAATCGGCCGGGCCGACCTCCCCCTGCGCCGCGGCGACGGCCAGGCAGTACTGCATGCTGAAGCGCGCCTCCGTTCCCGTCCGCGGGTCCGGATGCATGAGGTTGCGGCTGTGCACGAGCGGCACCTCCGTCTCGATCGCGACGACGTCCTCCGGCGCGAAACGCCCGCGCAGCGCAAGCAGCGCATCGAGCGAGAGATGCGTCGCCGCGCAGGTCGGATAGGCCTTGAAGGCGAGGCCGACTGACTCGATCGCGAGCGGGTCTTCCGCGGCCGGCGGGTGCATGGCGCCGGTGGGGGCGGGGCGGCCGGCGAACATCTCGGCGAAGCGCCAGGGGCCGTCCAGCGCCTCCGCCGCGCCGCCCACGCCCTCCGCCGCCAGCGCCGCGGCAAGGAGGCCCGCCTTGGCCGCTAGCCCCGCATGCACCGACTTCGCCATGGCGCCGAGCTGCATCCGCGTGCCCGCCGCCATGCTGACCGCGAGGCTCAGCGCGTCGCGCGCGCCCGTCGCATCGAGGCCGAGCAGCCGTGCCGCGGCGCCCGCCGCGCCGATCGCGCCGATTGTCGAGGTCGCGTGCCAGCCGAGCGCGTAGTGCCGCGGGTTGGTGCCGCGGCCGACGGCGGCCAGCACCTCGAGACCGACGACGAGCGCATCGAGCAGCGCGGGCCCGTCCGCCTCGACCTCCTCGCCGAGGGCGAGCAGCGCCGGTACCAGCACCGCCGTCGCGTGGCCGCTGAGCGGCGCGAAGGTGTCGTCGTAGTCGAGAACATGCGCCGCCGTGCCGTTGACCAGCGCCGCCCAGGGCGCTGGCAGCGGCGTGCCGCTGCCGATCGCGCGCGCCGGTCCCGTACCCCAGCGCGCGACGGCGGCGAGCACGCGGTGCGGCGCTTCCTCGGCCGCGCCGGCCAGCATGCAGCCGATCGCGTCCCGCATGGCGGCGACGGCCAGGCCCGAGGCCCGCGCGGTCCTGTCGCGCGGGACCGTCGCGATCCACTGCGCGAGTGCCTCCGTCGTGTCCTGCTCCGTCATGGCCTCGCCTCCCCTGCCGCCCCCGAGCCTGGGCGCCTGGGCGGGACGGATGCAAGCCCCCGGCTTCCCGCTGCCCCCGCGCGGTGCCAGGATCGGCTTCCCGAACACGGAGGATCCCCCGATGCCCGACGCCCTTCCCGAGAGCCCGGCACCGGGCGTGAGCGGTCCCGAGATGATGGGCAACCTCGGCGAGATCGCACGCTGGGTGAAGCTGTCGGGCACGGCGGAGGAGCGCGAGGCGCTCTCCTTCATCGAACGCCGCATGCGCGACTACGGCTACCGGACCCAGACGCTGCTGCACGACGCCTTCATCAGCCTGCCGGGGAAGGCGGCCGTTCTGGTGGACGGCACGCCGGTCACGGCGATCACGCAGTCCTTCTCGCAGCCCTCCCCGGCGGGCGGGCTGTCGGGCATTCCGCTGTATGTCGGCCACGGGACCGCAGCGGATTTCGCGGGCCGCGACCTCGCGGGCCGCATCCTGCTGATCGAGGGCATGGCGACGCCCGCGACGGCGCAGCGCGCGACGCGCGCCGGCGCGGCGGGACAGCTGCACATCAGCCACCACGAGCACATCCACGAGATGTGCATCTCGCCCGTCTGGGGCAGCCCCGGCGCGGGCACGATCGCGGAGATGCCGCGCACCGTCGCGTGTTCCATCGCGCAGGCCGACGGCGCGGCGATCCGCGACGCGCTGCTGGCCGGAAAGCAGCCGGTCGTCACGCTGCATGCCGAGGTGGACACGGGCTGGCGCAAGACGCCGATCCTGGTCGCGGACCTCGACGGGCCGGGCGGGGCCGAGGATCCCTTCGTGCTTTTCTCCGGCCACCACGACACCTGGTACCACGGCGTGATGGACAACGGCTCTGCCAATGCCGGCATGATGGAGGTCGCGCGGGTCTGCGCCGCGCGGCGCGGCGAATGGAAGCGGGGCTTGCGCGTCTGCTTCTGGTCCGGCCATTCGCATGGCCGCTATTCCGGCTCGGCCTGGTATGCGGATGCGCATTGGGACGAGCTCGACCGGCGCTGCGTCGCGCATGTCAACGTGGACAGCCTGGGCGGCACGGGCGCGACGGTGCTCGCCAACGCCGCCGCCATGGCGGAGCTGCACCACCTGGCGGCCGAGGCCATCACGCGGACCACCAACCAGGACTATCGCGGCAAGCGCAAGAACCGCAGCAGCGACGACAGCTTCGTGGGCATCGGCGTGCCGTCCATGTTCGGCACGCTGAGCGAGCAGCCCGCGAAGCACGAGGCCGCGCGCAACGCGCTCGGCTGGTGGTGGCACACGCCGCACGACCTGATCGACAAGGTGGACGAGGCGAACCTCGTGCGCGATGCGCGGATCATGACCGACGTGGTGTGGCGGCTGCTCGCGACGCCGGTCGTGCCGCTCGATCACGCCGCGACGGCAGCCTCGCTGCTCGCCGAGCTCGCGCCGCTGGCCGGCCCTCTCGCGGGGCGCTTCCCGATCGCGCCGCTGGGCGAGGCCGCGCGCCGCGTGCAGGCGGCCGCGCAGGCCGTCGCCGCGCGCGCCCCGTCCGCGGGCCCGGAAGCCGCCGCCGCGGCCAGCGCCGCGCTGATGCGCGCCTCGCGCGCGCTGGTGCCGGCGGACTATACCGCGGGCGATCGCTTCCTCCACCCGCATGCGCTGCCCATGCCCGACTGGGCGACGCTGCAGCCGATCCGCGATCTCGCCGCCACGAAACCCGGCAGCGACGCCGAGAAATTCGCCGCGGTGGACGCGCTGCGCGCGCGCAACCGCCTCGCCTTCGCGCTGCGGGAGGCGGAGGCGGCGCTGGGCGACGCTGTCGCCGCGCTCGGCTGAGCGCCACGCATGTCGTCACGACCCTGAAGTTGTTGGGAAGGAAGGGCGGGCGGAGAAGGGAACTTCTCCCCCCGCACCCCCCTCAACCTTATCTGGCACCTGGAACCCCGCCTCCCAGGATGGGCGCCAGGTGACAAAGAAGGGAGGGGGATCGGGGGAGGTTCTCCTCCCCCGACCTATCCGATCCGCGTCAATCCGCCGCGCGGGCCCGGCGCGCCGCGGTGTGCCGATTCTCCGGCACCTTGAGCCCAAGGTTCTCCCGCAGCGTCCGCCCTTCATAGGCAGTGCGGAAGATGCCGCGGCGCTGCAGTTCGGGGATGACGAGGTTGGAGAATTCCTCGAACGGCCCGGGGTAGTAGTTGCAGATCACGTTGAACCCGTCCGCCGCGTCCTTGTCGAGCCATTCCTGCATCTCGTCGGCGATGTACTCCGGCGTGCCCACCAGCACGCGGTGGCCCTGCGCGGCGGAGACCGAGCGCGCCACCTGGCGCAGCGTCATGTTGTGCTTCTTCGCCATGTTCATGATGAGTGCCTGGCGCGACTTGGCGGCGTTCGTCTCCGGCAGGTCGGGCATCGGCCCGTCCAACGGATAGGAGAAGATGTCGACGCCGCGCGTGAAGCGCGCCAGGGCGGCCAGGGCCACGTCGTCCGGCAGCAGGGCCTGCAGCCGGTCGTACTTCTCCTGCGCCTCCTCCATGGTGCGGCCGATCACGGGCGTGATGCCGGGCATGATCTTGATGTCGTCCGACGTGCGGCCGTACTTCGCGGTGCGGCCCTTCACGTCCGCGAAGAATTCCCGCGCGGCGGCGAGTTCCGTCTGCGCCGTGAAGACCACGTCGGCCGTGCGGGCCGCGAGCTCCCGCCCCGGCTCGGACGATCCCGCCTGCGCCACCACGGGCCGCCCCTGCGGCGTGCGGGAGACGTTGAGCGGCCCGCGCACGTTGAAGTGCTTGCCGTGATGGTCGAGGAAATGCATCCGGTCGCGGTCGAACCAGACGCCGCTGTCCTTGTCCTTGAGGAAGGCCTCGGCCTCCCAGGAATCCCAGAGGCCGGCCACGACCTCGTAGAACTCGATGGCGCGCTCGTAGCGCGCGGCGTGGTCCACATGGGTGTCGAGGTTGAAGTTGCCGGCCTCGTCCTCGATCTGGCTGGTCACGAGGTTCCACCCGCAGCGCCCGCCCGAGATGTGGTCGATCGTCGCGAAGCGGCGGGCGATGTTGTAGGGCTCGTTGAAGGTCGTCGTCGCGGTCGCGACCAGGCCGATATGCGTCGTGCCCATGGCCAGCGCCGCGAGGCAGGCGGTGGGCTCCAGCTTCACGATGCGCGACAGGCGCGTGCGCGTCATGTCGCCGGCCTTGAGCGCGTCCGACCCGCCGACCGCCACCGTGTCCTGGAAGAAGATGGTGTCATAGAGGGCGCGCTCGGCGGTCTGCGCGAGGCGCATGTACCAGCCGAAATCCATGTCGCAGTCGGTGTCGGCGTCGGGGTGCCGCCAGCCGGCGAGGTGGTTGCCCGGCACGCTGAGGAAGGCGCCGAGCTTGAGCTGTTTCCTGGCCATGTCCTGGTCCTTCAGCGTGCGGGGCGGATGCCGGTGGCCATGGTGTACTGGTCGCCGCGCGGCGCGAGCGTGAGGTTCCGCGTCGTGCCCCAGCCGGCGCGGACGAAGAAGACCGGGATGATGCCGACATCCTCCATCACGCGCCGCACCGCCTGCTGCGTGAGCGCCTCGCGCTCCGTGTCGTCGAGCGTGCCCTCGATGCGTTCGAGCAGCGCGTCGAGCGTCGCGTCGGAATAGCGCCCGCGGTTCGAGGCGCCCTGGCGCTCGGCCGGGTTGTAGGTGCGCAGGATGGTGTTCATGCCCTCGGGCGCCGCGCCGGTCGTGGTGAAGAACATCGAGCCGGACAGCGAGAATTCAGGCCCGCCGGCGGCTGGCGCCCGGTTGGCGCGGCGGAAGAAGATAGAGGCCGGCAGCGCCTCGACCTCGGTGCGGATGCCGATGGCGGTGAACATCTGGCCGATCGCCTGGCAGCTGCGCGCGTCGCCGGCGAAGCGGTCGGCCGTGCATTGCAGTGTCAGGCCGAAGCCTTGCGGGTAGCCGGCCTCGGCGAGCAGCGCGCGCGCGCGGGCCGGGTCGTAGGCAGGGATGCCGAGGTCGGGCACGTGCCCGATATAGCCGGCCGGCGCGATCTGGCCCGCGGCTTCCGCGCCGCCCTCCATGGCGCGCTCCGCGAGGCCGACGCGGTTCAGCGCATGCGAGAGCGCGCGGCGCACGCGCACGTCGCGCAGCGGGTTGGGCGACAGCGGCTGGCCGTCGGCGCCGGTGACGAAGGGGGAGACCTCCCGCCCGCTGTCGACGTAGAGGTAGAAGTTGAACCCCGAGGTGGAGGTGACGAGGTTGAAGCGCGGGTCGCTGCGCACGCGGCCGTAGAGCGCGGGCGGCACCGCGTCCACCACCTCTATGTCGCCGGCAAGCAGCGCCGAGACGCGCGCGCTGTCGTTCGGGATGAAGCGGTAGACGACGCGCTGCCAGGGCTCGGGTGGCGCCCAGTGGCGCGCCGCGCGCTCGATCGTGACGTCCGCGCCGCGGTTGAAGCGGACCCAGCGATAGGGCCCGGTGCCGACGGCGGCGCGGCCGCCGTTGAAGTCGTCCTCCGTCGCGCTGTCGCCGACCGCGGCGGCCGAGACGATCATGATCGAGGCCAGGTTGTTCGGCAGCAGCGGCGAGGGCCCGTCGGTGCGGATGCGCACGGTCCGCGCGTCCACCTCCTCGACGCCCACCACGCTGCGCATCTGCGCGCTGTAGGTGCGCAGGCCCCGCGCCTCCCCCGCGCGGCGGAGCGAGAAGGCGACATCGGCCGGCCGCAGCGGCGTGCCGTCGTGGAAGGTGACGCCCTCGCGCAGGCGGAATTCCCAGGTCGAGGCATCCACCACGCGCCAGGATTCCGCGAGGCCCGGGATCGGGCGCAGGTTCTCGTCCTGGAACACCAGGGATTCGTAGACGTGCATCTGCACGTTGCGGTTCGGGCTGTAGGACTGGTGCGGGTCGGACCCGTCCACCGCCGCCTTCATCCCGATGCGCAGCGTCTGCGCCGCCGCGGGCATCGCCGCGAGCGCGCCGGCCAGGACCAGCGCCAGTCCCCGGAACGTCTTCTGCATGGTGGATCTCCCGGTCGGTGTCATTGGGCGGCGTCGCCGAGCGCCGTCGCGACATGGGCGCGACGCGCCGCGGCCGCCGGATGCTCGGGCCAGGCAAGGCCGAGGTTCTCGCGCAGCGTCCGCCCCTCGTAGGCGGTGCGGTAGAGGCCGCGGCGCTGCAGTTCGGGGATGACGAGGTCCACGACATCGTCGAGGCCGCCGGGCAGCCAGGTCGGCAGCAGGTTGAAGCCGTCAGCGCCGCCGCCGTGGAACCATTCCTCCATCGCGTCGGCGATGTCGGCGGGCGTGCCGATCACCATCCGGTGCCCGTTGCCCCCGGCAATGGAGAGATAGAGCTGGCGGATCGAAAGGTTCCCGCGCCGCGCCATGTCGAGGAAGATCTGACCGCGGCTGTGGTCGCGGCGGTTCGCGGGCTCCGGCACGGGACCGTCGAGGTCGTGGCCCGACAGGTCGCCGAGGTAGTTCGCCAGCGCGCCGAGCCCGACGACGGGCTGCACCAGCTCCTGCAGCACCGCGTAGCTGTCCTCGGCCTCCTGCCGGGTGCGGCCGGGCACGGCCATGATGCCGGGCATGATCTTCAACTGCCCGGGGTCGCGCCCGTACTTCGCCATGCGGCCCTTGACGTCCTGGTAGTAGGCGCGCGCGTCCTCGAGCGTCTGGGCGGCGGCGTAGATCACGTCGGCGGTCGCGGCCGCGAGTTCGCGGCCCTGGTCGGAGGCGCCCGCCTGCACGATGATGGGCCGGCCCTGCGGCGTGCGCTGGACATTGAGCGGCCCCTTCACGCGGAAATGCGCGCCCTCGTGGTTCAGCACATGGACCTTGGCCGGGTCGTAGTTGAGGCCGCTCGCCTTGTCGCGGACGAAGGCGTCGTCCTCCCAGGACTCCCAGAGGCCCTTGACCACCTCGACGAACTCGATGGCGCGATCGTAGCGGCCGCCCTTGGGCGGCGCGCCGTCGAGGCCGAAATTCTGCGCCTCCATGTCGGTCGCGCTGGTCACCACGTTCCAGCCGGCGCGGCCGCCGCTGATATGGTCGAGCGAGGCGAATTTCCGCGCGACGTGATAGGGCTCGTTGTAGGTGGTCGAGGCGGTGGCCACGAGCCCCACGCGGCTCGTCACCATGGCCAGCGCCGAGAGCAGCGTCAGCGGCTCGAACTGAACGTTCTTGCAGACGCGGGAGAGCGAGCCCGCCGGGACGTCGTTGAACCGGATGCCGACGCCGTCCGCGAGGAAGGCCATGTCGAGCAGCCCGCGCTCCGCCGCCTGGGCGACGCGCACGGCATGCGCAAGTTCCATGTTGCCGCCGGCCGAGGCGTCCGGATGGCGCCAGGCCGCGAGATGGTAGCCCATCCCGATCATCGAGACGCCAAGTCGGATGCGGCGCGGTGCGGCCATCTCCGAAACTCCGATGCTGTCGTCCGCGGAGAGGGGTCCGCACCGCTCGCCTGGCGCAGGAATCTTGCCGCACGAACAGGGAAACACTCCCCCGCAGGCGTGGCAAGCCGCGTTCCGGCGCGGAAGTGCCGCGCGACGCCCCGGGCCGGACATCCGATCCGCGCATACGCGGCAACGGACGCGGAAAGCGCCAGGACGGCGACGATGCCGACGCACGCATGGCCGGCGCCGCGCAGACCGCGCGCGGCGCCATGCGGCATGGACATACTTTGTCATGATCCGGCGCTGCGCCGTCGCACACATCCCGCCATGCAGGGGCCTTGCAGGAGCCCCGGATGCCTCATCCTCCCGTCTCGCGCCATCTGCCGGCCCGGCTGCGGGTCGTTGCCGCCGCGGTGGCGGCGCTGCTCGTTCTCCCTTGGGCCGCGGCGGCGCACGAAGGGCACGACCACGGCGCCGCGCCCGAGGCGGTCGCCGCCGCCCTGCCGCGGGCGGAGGCGCACAGCGACCTGTTCGAGATCGTGGCGATCCTCCAGCCTGGCGGCGCGCTGGCGGTCACGCTCGACCGCTACGCCGACAACAGCCCTCTCGACGGCGCCGTCACGCTGACGCTGGACGGCCAGGAGGTTCCCGCGGAACGCCAGGGCATCGGGCTGTTCGTGGCGCGGCACCCGGCATTGCTGCGCCCCGGGCAGCTCGATCTGGTCTTCACCGTCACGGCGGGCGAGGAGATGGACCTGCTCACTGCGACGCTCGAGGTGCCCGTGCCGGCGGAGGCGGCCGGCACCGCGGCGGGCCTGCCGGACCTGCTGCGCCAGTCGCCGGTCCAGGCCGGAATCGGCCTCGGCCTGCTGGTGCTGGGCCTGCTGCTCGGCCGTGCCTCCGTGCGGCGGCCCCCGCCGCCCATGGTGGAGGAGACGGCGGTCCCACGCCCGGCCGACCCCGCCACGGTCATCCCCCGCCGCGCCGCGGCGCTGCTGCTCGGCGCGGCGCTGGCCGCCGACCCCGCGCACGCCCAGCAGGCGCTGGTCACGGGGGAGGCGCCCCGACGCCTGCCGGACGGCGCCATCTTCGTCCCCAAGCCGTCGCAGCGCCTGCTCAGCCTTCGCACGCAGCTCACCGAGACCGGCGAGGCCTCGGCCGCGCTCCGCATGGTCGGCACGCTGGTGCCCGACCCGAACGCCTCCGGCCGGGTGCAGGCCAGCCAGAACGGCCGCCTGGAGCCCGGCGATGCCGGCTTTCCAGCGCTCGGCCAGCAGGTCGAGCGCGGCCAGGTGCTGGCCTATGTCACGCCGACCTACAGCGCGGCCGAGCGCGGCAGCCTGATCCAGAACGCCGCCGAGCTGGATGCGCAGATCACGATCCTCGAGGCGCGGGTGCGCCGCCTGACGACGCTGCGCGGCACGGTGGCGGAGCGCGAGATCGTCGATGCCCAGGCCGAGCTGGCCGGCGCGCGGCAGCGGCGCACGGCGATCCAGCCCGCGCTCTCGGGGCGCGAGGCGCTGGTCGCGCCCGTCACGGGCATCGTCTCCACGGTGCGCGGCGCGGTCGGGCAGTTGGTGGACAGCGCGACCACGGTGGTCGAGATCGTGGATCCGACACGGCTCTGGGTCGAGGCGCTGGCCTTCGACCGGGCGGCGCTGGAACGCATCACCGGCGCCAACGCCACCTTGCCGGATGGCCGCGTGCTGGACCTCGTGTTCATGGGCCGTGGCCTGACCGTGCGCCAGCAGGCGGTGCCGGTGAACTTCCGGGTCGAGGCGCCGCCACCGGACGCGCCGATCGGCAGCTCGGTGCTGGTCACGCTGCGCACGGCGCGCGCCGTTCAGGGCATCGTGCTGCCCGCCGATGCGGTGGTGCGCAGCGCCGAGGGCCCGCCCGTGGTCTTCGAGCACGCGACGGCCGAGCGCTTCATCCCCCGCCAGGTGCGCGTGCAGCCGCTGGATGGCACGCGGGTGGTGGTGACCGCCGGGATCGAGCCGGGAAAGCGCGTGGTGGTGCAGGGCGCGGCGCTGATCGCCCAGGTTCGCTGACCGGGATGCCCTGAGCCATGCTGTTCAACGCCATCGTCGGCTTCTCGCTGCGCAACCGGATCTTCGTACTGGTGGCGGCCGTGCTGGTCAGCCTCTATGGCGCCTTCACCCTGTCGCGCATGCCGGTCGATGTCTTCCCGGACCTCAACAAGCCGACCGTGACCCTGATGACCGAGGCCGAGGGCTTCGCGCCCGAGGAGGTCGAGCAGCTCGTCACCTTCCCGATCGAGACGGCGGTGAACGGGCTGCCGGGTGTCACGCGCGTGCGCTCGGTCTCCTCGGTCGGGCTGTCCATCGTGTTTGTCGAGTTCGACTGGGGGGCCGACATCTGGCGCGCGCGCCAGCAGGTCAGCGAACGGCTCGGCCAGATCCAGGCACAGCTGCCGCCCAGGGTGCTGCCCACGCTGGCGCCGGTCTCCTCGATCATGGGGGAGATCATGCTGGTCGCCATGACCGCGGCGCCCGGTGGCGCGATCGGCCCGATGGACCTGCGCGACCTCGCGGACTGGGTGATGCGCCCGCGGCTGCTGACCATCCCGGGCATTTCCCAGGTCATCCCGATCGGCGGCGAGGTGCGCCAGTTCCGCGTCATGCCGGACCTCGACCGGCTGCACGCGCTCGACCTGACCAGCGACGCGCTGATCGCGGCACTCCGCCAGTTCGGCGCCAATGCCGGCGGCGGCTACGTGGACCAGGCGGGGCGCGAGTTCCTGATCCGCAACATCGGCCGCACCACCTCGCTCGAGGACCTGCGCAACGCCACCGTCGGCTTCCGGGAAGGCCAGCCCATCGCGCTCCGCCAGGTGGCACAGGTCGAGTACGGCGCGCGCTTCAAGCGCGGCGAGGCGGGTGTGGACGGGCAGCCCGCGGTGATCCTCGCCATCGCAAAGCAGCCCGGCGCCGACACCATCCGCCTGACCCGCGCGGTGGAGGCGGCGCTCGCCGAATTGCAGGCCGGCATGCCGCGCGGCGTGGTGGCGGACCGCATCAAGTTCCGCCAGGCGGACTTCATCGCGCAATCCATCGCGAACCTGCAGCAGGTGCTGGCCGAGGCCTTCGTCGTCGTGGCGATCGTGCTGTTCGCCTTCCTGCTCAACACGCGCACCACCTTCATCTCGCTGACGGCGATCCCGCTGTCGATCCTGCTGACGGCGATCGTGTTCGCGGCCTTCGGCCTGTCCATCAACACCATGACGCTGGGCGGGCTCGCCATCGCGGTGGGTGAACTGGTGGACGACGCGGTGGTGGACGTGGAGAACATCCTCCGCCGCCTCAAGGAGAACGCCGCGCGCGCCGTGCCGGAGCCGGTGATGCAGGTGGTGGTCGCCGCCAGCGCCGAGGTCCGCTCGGGCATCGTCTACGCCACGCTGATCATCGTGCTGGTCTTCCTGCCGCTGTTCGCGCTGACCGGGATCGAGGGCCGATTGTTCGCACCGCTCGGCATCGCCTACATCGTCTCGATCCTGTGCTCGCTGCTGGTGGCCGTGACCGTCACGCCGGTGCTGTCCTATTGGCTGCTGCCGGGGATGCGGCGGATGCATGCGGGCGACGGCGCGCTGGTGCGGTTTCTGAAGGCCGGGCAGGACCGGCTGCTGCGCTGGGCCTTCGCGCACCGGGCGCTGGTGCTGGGCGTCGCCGCCGGCGGCGTGGCGATCGCCGCGGCCAGCGTGGCGTTCCTGCCGCGCGCCTTCCTGCCGCCCTTCAACGAGGGCACGCTGGTCATCAACGTCACCTACCAGCCGGGCATCTCGCTCGCGGAATCGGACGCGCTGGGCCGCGTGGCGGAACGGCTGCTGATGGAGGTGCCGGAGGTGAAGGGCGTCGGCCGCCGCACCGGCCGCGCTGAGCTCGACGAGCATGCCGAGGGCGTCCATTCCTCCGAGCTCGACCTCGACCTGCGCGAGGGCGGGCGGCCGCGCGCCGCGGTGCTGGCCGACATCCGCGCGCGACTTGCCGCCCTGCCGGCGGCGGTGAACATCGGCCAGCCGATCAGCCACCGGCTGGACCACATGCTCTCGGGCGTGCGGGCGCAGATCGCGCTGAAGATCTACGGCGACGACCTCGACACGCTGCGCACGCTGGCCGAGACGCTGCGCGGGCGGCTGGCGGCGAACGTGCCTGGCCTCGCCGACCTGCAGCTGGAACGCCAGGTCCGCATCCCGCAGCTGCGCATCGCGGTGGACCACGAGCGCGCCGGTCTCTACGGCGTCTCGGCCGCGGCGCTGACCGAGACGCTGGAATCGCTGACGGGCGGCATCGTCGTCAGCCAGATCCTGGACGGTGCGCGGCGCTTCGACGTGGTGCTGCGCCTGGCCGACGAGGACCGCACCACGGCCCGGCTCGCCGAGGCGCTGGTGCCGACGCCGCATGGCCGCATCCCGCTCGGGCTGCTCGCGCGGGTCGAGGAGGGCGACGGCCCGAACCAGATCCTGCGCGAGGGCGCGCGGCGGCGCATCGTGGTGCTGGCGAACACGGCGCCGGGGTCGGACATGGCGCAGGTGATCGCGGGCATCCGCGGCGAACTCGCCCGCGTCCCGATGCCCACGGGCTACACGACGGCGCTGGAGGGCACCTTCCAGGCGCAGGAGGAAGCGATGCGGACCATCGCCCTGCTGGCGCTGGTGTCGCTGTCGCTGATCTTCGTGGTGCTCTATTCGCGCTACCGCTCGGCCATGCTGGCGGCCATCATCATGGGCAACGTGCCGCTCGCGCTGATCGGCGCCGTCGCGGCCATCTGGATCGCGGACCAGCCGCTCTCGGTCGCGACGCTGGTGGGCTTCGTGACGCTGACCGGCATCACGACGCGCAACGGCATCCTGAAGGTGAGCCACTACCTCAACCTGGCGCTGCACGAGGGCGAGCGCTGGGGCCTGGCGCTCGTGCTGCGCGGTTCGGCGGAACGCCTGACGCCGGTGCTGATGACCGCGCTGTCCGCCGGCCTCGCGCTGATCCCGCTCGCGATCGGCGCCGACGCGCCCGGCAAGGAGATCCTGCACCCGGTCGCCATCACCATCCTGGGCGGCCTCGTCAGCGCCACGCTGCTGGATACGCTGGTCACGCCCATCCTGTTCCACCGCTTCGGCCGCCCGGCGCTGGAACGCCTGCGCGCCGAGGCCGCGGAACGGCGTGCTGGCGGGGCGCTCGCCCCCGAGACATTCTGATCCCAGGAGACCCCGATGCCGACCAAGCGCACCATGATCGCCGCCGCACTGCTGGGCCTGCCGTCCCTCGCGCTGGCGCATGGCCCCGCGCGCGGGCCGAATGGCGGCCAGATGCAGGACATCGGCAGCTACCACGGCGAGCTGCTCGCACAGGACGGGCGCCTCACCTTCTTCCTGTTCGACTCGAGCGACCGCCCGCTCCCGGCGACCGGCGCGACCGCCACGGCCATCGTGCTCGCCGGGGGGCGCCAGCAGACCGTGACCTTCGCGCCGCGTCCCGACGGCACGGCGCTGGTCGCCAGCGGGGATTTCCGGGCCGATCCGGGCCTGCGCGTGGTCGTGCAGCTCGTCCCCGCGGCCGGCCAGCCCCGCATCCAGGCGCGCTACGCGCCGGTCGAACCGGCCAGATGAGCGAGGGCGCGGAACGCCGGCTGCTCGACCCCGAGGCGCATGTCCTCGTCGTCGAGGATGACGGCGAGATGCGCAACCTCGTCGCGCGTCTGCTGCGGGAATCGGGCTTCCGCGTCTCGGCGGCGCGGGACGGGCGCGAGATGTGGGACCTGCTGGACAGCCCCGCCGGCCCGCCGGAGCTGATCCTGCTGGACGTGATGCTGCCGGGGCCCTCGGGCCTCGACCTGCTGCGCCGCCTGCGGGAGCGCTCCCGCGTGCCGGTGCTGATGCTGACCGCGCGCGGCGAGGAGATGGACCGCGTACTCGGCCTCGAGCTCGGCGCCGACGACTATGTCTCGAAGCCCTTCGCCCCGCGCGAGCTGGTGGCCCGCGTCCGCGCGCTGCTGCGGCGCGCCGCGCCCGCCGAGGCGCAGCCCGACCCGCGGTCGCGCCGGCTCGCCTTCGCCGGATGGGTCCTGGACACGGCGCGGCGCGACCTCACCTCGCCCGAGGGCGTCGCGGTCGACCTGTCGGGCGCTGAGTACGACCTGCTGATGGCTTTCCTCGAGCATCCGCAGCGCGTGCTGTCGCGCGAGCAGCTGCTGGAGGTCGCGCGGCGCCGGGTCAGCGGCGATCCCTTCGACCGCACGGTCGACGTGCAGGTCAGCCGCCTGCGCCGCAAGATCGAGCCCGAGGACGACAGCCCTTCGCTCATCAAGACCGTGCGCGGCGTCGGCTACGTGCTGGTCGCGGACGTGGCGCGCGCGTGAGGTCCGCCTGGCCCGCGAGCCTGGCCGGCCGCATCACGCTGCTGCTGCTGGGCGGGCTGATGCTGCTGCATGTCGGCAGCATGTGGGTGCATGAGCGGGCGCTGCGCGACACCGAGCAGGGCGCGCGGCTGGAGCGGCTGGCCGACCGGCTGGCGGCCGCCCGCGTGGCCGTCGCCGCGCTGCCCGAGGATTCGCGCGACGCGGCGGCGCATGCGGTGTCGCGCCCCGGCCTCGAGATCCACTGGGACCGCGTGCCCCCCCTCGCCGCCGCGCCGCCGCCCGACGCGCTGGCGCAGGCTGCCGCGCGGCTCGGCCCCGGCGCGCGGATCGGCTGGGACCCGAAGGCCGAGCCGGGCCACCGGCTGATCGGCGCGCTGCCGGCCGAGGGCGGCGGCTGGATCGTCTTCTCGGCGCCCTGGCTCGGCGCCGGCGGCGGGGCGCTCGACCATGGCGCCGTCGCCTCGATGGTCGCCATGGCGGTCGGCATCGCGCTGGTGTCGATCCTGGTGGTGCGCTGGATCACCGGGCCGCTGCGGCGGCTCTCGGCGGCGGCCGACAGGATCGGCCGCGACCCCACGCCGCGCCCGGTGCCCACCGAGGGGCCGGAGGAGGTGCGCCATGCGGCCGCCGCCTTCAACGCCATGCAGCACCGCATCGCGCGCCTGCTGGAGGACCGCACTGAGGCGCTCGCGGGCATGAGCCACGACCTGCGCACGCCGCTGTCGCGCTTGCAGCTGCGCGTCGGCTTCCTGCCGGAGGGCGAGGAGCGTGCGCGGCTCGAAGCGGACATCGCCGAGATGGAGCAGATGATCGCCCGCACCCTCGACTACATCCGCGAGGGCCGCGACGCCGAGCCGATCCGCCCGACCGACCTCGCGGCGATCCTGCAGACCCTGGCCTCCGACGCCGCCGACCAGGGACACGATGTCGCCTATGAGGGACCGGGGCGCGCGGTGCTGCCGCTGCGGCCCCTGGCGGCGAAGCGGGCAGTGTCGAACCTGGTCGAGAACGCGCTCCGCCATGGCCGCCCCCCGGTGCGGCTGCGCATCCGCGCCGAGGGGCCGGCAGTCGCGGTCGAGGTGGCCGATGCGGGCGACGGCATCGCCGAGGCCGACCGGGCCCGCGCCGTGGCGCCCTTCATGCAGCTGGACGCGGCGCGGGGCGGCGCGGGGGCGGGGCTCGGCCTCGCCATCGCGCAGCGCTTCGCCGAGGCGAGCGAGGGCCGCCTCGAATTGCGGACGGCGCCCGAGGGCGGGCTGCTGGCACGGCTGCGGCTGCCCCGGGAGGGCGGCTGATACCGAGCGGACGAAGGTTTCACCCTCGCCCTCCCAGACGCGTCGTGCCGAAGGCACGCCTTCAGACGCGTCACGCCGAAGGCACGCCTTCGGCGCGACGTGCCGCGGATCCGCGCGGCCTGGCTTCGCGGCACAGGCCGCGGCGCCCGTTCGGGCGCTCGGCCCTTCGGGCCGCAGGTCTGAATTTCGTCCGCCGGGCATGTGGCCCACCAGCGACATGTTTTGTCATGCGGCCGAGACGCTCCGACGGGCCCCGGGCGCCATTCTCGGCGGGACGAAACAACGGAGTCCTTCCCATGCGCCGCATGCTCATCGCCGCCACCGCCGCTGTCGCCCTGGTGGGCGGCGGCGCGTTCATGCTGGCCCGCGCCCAGTCGCAGCACGGCCACGGCATGCCGGCCATGCCGGGCCAGACGGCACCGGGCCATGCCATGCCCATGATGCCTGGCCAGATGGCGCCGGGCCAGGGCATGCCCATGATGCCCGGCCATGGCGCCGCCGGGCACGGCGCGACGCAGTTGCCGGCCGGCGCGTCGGCGGCGACACGGGCCTTCGTCGAAGCCAACGCACGGATGCACCGCGACATGGAGATCGCGTGGTCGGGCAATGCCGACCGCGACTTTGCCGCGGCGATGATCCCGCACCACCAGGGCGCGATCGACATGGCGCGGATCATCATGGAGCACGGGCGCGACCCCGAGGTCCGCGCCCTGGCCGAGAACATCATCCGCGACCAGGAACGCGAAATCGCGCAGATGCGCGCGATCGTCGCGCGGATGCCGGCACGGTGATGCGCGCGACGTCCCGGACGGCCTGCGCGCCGGCCGGGACGTCGCCGACGCTGCCGCGGCGGGCGGGGTGGATCTGCACGATCGCCCCGCCGTCGCGCAGAGCACGGCGGGACCTGCGGGCCCTGTCCTGCCGTCAATGCTGATCAGCCCCGCGGATGTGGCAATGCCTGGGCATGCGGCCTAGGTTCCTGACGTGATGGACCTGCGTGCAACCGCGTCGCACGGCGCCCGCATGCGCTTCACCGACGCCAGGCCGGACTGACCCGGGCGCCGGCGGAGCCGCCGGCCACCCGGCGCGCCATCCGAGGAGGACCGCAATGACCGGTCACCACCCCGCCCACGGCCCACGCGCAGCACCCGCGACCGAGGGGGCCACGGTCAAGGATCCCGTCTGCGGCATGGCCGTCGATCCGTCCCGCAGCCCGCACCGCGCCGAACATGGCGGGGCCACGCACCATTTCTGCTCCGCGGGCTGCCGCGCGACATTCATCGCCGACCCGGGCAGGTTCACGGCCGCGAAGCCGGCCCTTCGGGCAGATGCGGTGGCACCGGGCACGATCTGGACCTGCCCGATGCATCCGCAGGTCCGGCAGGACCGTCCCGGCAACTGCCCGATCTGCGGCATGGCGCTGGAACCCGAGACGCCGACGGCGGCGACCGGCCCGAACCCCGAACTGGTGGATTTCACGCGGCGCTTCCGGATCGGCCTCGTTCTCACCCTGCCCGTCTTCCTGCTGGAGATGGGCGGGCACATGACCGGGATGCTGCACCTCGTGGGCGGGCCGCGGGTGGCCAACTGGTTGCAGTTCGCCTTCGCGACGCCGGTCGTGCTGTGGGCCGGCTGGCCGTTCTTCGTGCGCGGCTGGCGGAGCCTCGTGACCCGCAGCCTCAACATGTTCACGCTGATCGCGCTCGGCACCGGCGTCGCGTGGCTGTTCAGCGTGGTGGCGACGGCGGCGCCGCAGGCCTTCCCCGCGGCCTTCCGCGCGGCGGACGGCTCGGTCGCCGTCTACTTCGAGGCCGCGGCGGTGATCGTGGTGCTGGTGCTGCTCGGCCAGGTTCTCGAATTGCGGGCGCGCGAGAGGACGGGCGGCGCGATACGCGCCCTGCTCGACCTCGCCCCCGCCCGGGCGCGGCGCCTGCGCGAGGATGGCGGCGAGGAGGAGGTGCCGCTCGCCGCCGTCGCGGTGGGCGACCGGCTGCGCGTGCGTCCGGGCGACAAGGTCCCCCTCGACGGCGACGTGGTCGAGGGCGCCTCCAACGTGGACGAGAGCCTGGTGACCGGCGAATCCGTGCCGGTCGCGAAGGCCGCGGGCGACCCGGTGATCGGCGGCACCCTGAACGGCCAGGGCAGCTTCGTGATGCGCGCCGGGCGGGTGGGCGAGGACACGGTGCTGGCGCAGATCGTGCGGATGGTCGCCGGCGCGCAACGGTCCCGCGCCCCGATCCAGCGCGTGGCGGACCAGGTGAGCGCCTGGTTCGTGCCGCTGGTCGTCGTCGTCGCCGGCCTCGCCTTCGTCGCCTGGTCCGTCTGGGGTCCCGAGCCGCGGCTCGCCCATGCGATGATCGCGGCGGTGACGGTTCTGATCATCGCCTGTCCCTGCGCGCTCGGCCTCGCGACGCCAATGAGCATCATGGTCGGTGTCGGGCGCGGCGCGCAGGCCGGCGTGCTGATCAAGAACGCCGAGGCGCTGGAGCGCATGGAGCGGATGGACACGCTCGTCGTCGACAAGACGGGGACGCTGACGGAAGGGCGGCCGCAGGTCGTCGCGCTGGTGCCCGCCGGGGGTCTGGGCGAGGAGGATCTGCTGCGCCTCGCCGCCGGGCTGGAGGTGCCGAGCCAGCACCCGCTCGCCGAGGCGGTGGTGCGCGCGGCGCAGGAGCGTGGCCTCGTCCCGCCGCCGGTCGAGGATTTCGACGCCCCCGCCGGCCGCGGCGTGACCGGACGCGTGGAAGGGCGCCGCGCCGCGATCGGCAATGCGGGGCTGATGCAGGAGGAAGGCGTCGAGGTCGCCGCGCTGGAGGCCGAGGCCGAACGCCTGCGCGGCGACGGCGCGACCGTCTTCTTCGTGGCGCGCGACGGGGCTGTCGCCGGGCTGGTGGCGGTGGCGGACCCGATCAAGGAGAGCACGCGATCCACGGTCTCCGCGCTGCAGCGCGCCGGCATCCGGGTGGTGATGCTGACCGGCGACAACCGGACCACGGCCGAGGCGGTCGCGCGGCGCCTCGGCATCGCCGAGGTCCAGGCCGAGGTTCTGCCGCAGGACAAGCAGCGCATCGTCGAGCGACTGAAGGCCGAGGGCCGCCACGTCGCGATGGCGGGCGACGGGGTGAACGACGCGCCGGCGCTGGCCGCGGCCGAGATCGGCATCGCCATGGGCACCGGCACGGATGTCGCGATCGAGAGCGCGGGGGTCACGCTCCTGGGCGGGGACCTGGCCGGCATCCTGCGCGCGCGGCGCCTGTCCATCGCGGTGATGCGCAACATCCGGCAGAACCTGGTCTTCGCCTTCGCCTACAACGCCGCGGGCGTGCCGGTGGCGGCCGGGGTGCTCTATCCGGTCTTCGGCATCCTGCTCTCCCCGGTGATCGCGGCGGCGGCGATGGCGATGTCGTCGGTGAGCGTCGTCGGCAACGCGCTGCGGCTGCGCGCGGCGCGCCTGGAGTGATGCCGCCGGCAGAAGATCCTCATTGCCTGACGGCCGAAGGTGAAACCCTCGGCCGTTCGGATGAGGGTGCCGGCGCGGCGGATACTGTCGCCCTGCCCGGCCCTCACCCGCCGCCAGCGGCTCCCGGCCCGGACGTCCCGAAGGCGTCGCGCGCGACCGCGGCCAGGTGGTGGTGCCCCATGCGCGCATAGGTGAGAGGATGCGCCCTGGCCGGATCCTGCTCGGCCTCGACCACCAGCCAGCCACCATATCCCGCCTGCGCGAGCGGTCGCAGCACCGCGGCGTAGTCGACGCAGCCATCGCCCGGCACCGTGAACACGCCGTCGAGCACCGCATCGAGGAAGCTGCGGTCGTCGCGCCGCGCGGCCACCATCGCCGCCGGCCGGATGTCCTTGCAATGGACATGGACGATCCGCGCCGCGTGACGCGCCGCCGCCGCCGCCGCATCCCCGCCCGCGAAGGTCAGGTGCCCCGTGTCGAGCAGCAGCCCGACCTCGGGTCCGGTGGCGGCCATCAGCCGGTCGACCTCGTCCGCCGTCTCGACCACCGTACCCATGTGGTGGTGGTAGGCGAGCGCGATTCCGCGCGCCGCCAGCCGCCGGCCCATCTCCGACAGGCGCGACGCCAGCAGGGCCCAGGCCGCGCCGTCCAGCACCGGGCGACGCGACAGCGCCACGTCGCGCAGGCCATGGACGCTGCCCGTCACCTCCGCATGCACCATCACGCGGCAGCCGAGCGCCGAGAGCAGCGCGACATGCGGCTCCGCCGCCGCCATCTCAGCATCGACGTCGCGTTCGAGAAGGCTGGACCCGTGCCAGCCCGAGACGAGCGCGAGGCCGTGCCGCTCCAGGACGGGGCGCAGCGTGCCGGCCGTGCGGGGAAACTTGTTGCCGAGCTCCACGCCCTCGAACCCCGCGAGCCGCGCCTCCGCGAGGCAGGTCTCGAGCGGCGTCTCCGCGCCGAGCTCGGGCATGTCGTCATTGGTCCAGGTCAGCGGGTTGATGCCGAGCCGCACGCCCATGTCATCCTCCTGCCCGCTGCCGGCGGCGGGCCTGTTCGTAGGCGGCGCGCGCCCGCTTCTGGGCCGGGTCCCGCGGCGCCTCGGTGACCGGTACGTCCCACCAGGCGCCGCCCTCGGCGGTGCCGGTCGCGGGGTCGGTGCCGATGACCAGCACCGTCGTGCGCCGGCTGCGCAGCGCGGCCGGCAGCGCGGCCTCGAGCGCCGCGATGCCGTCCAAGCGCTGCGCCTGAGCGCCCAGCGCCGCAGCATGGGCGACGAAGTCGACCGCGGGCGCGTCGGCGTCCAGCAGGTTGTTGAAGGGCGCGCCGCCGGTCGCCCGCTGCAGGCGGGAGATGCAGCCGAAGCCGCGGTTGTCGAGCACCACGATCGTGAGCTTCGCGCCCATGGCGACCGCCGTGGCGATCTCGCTGTTCATCATCAGATAGCTGCCGTCGCCGACCAGCACGACCACCTCGCGCGCCGGCGCGGCCATCTTGGCGCCGAGGCCGCCGGCGATCTCGTAGCCCATGCAGGAAAAGCCGTATTCGACGTGGTAGGCGGCCGCGTCGGGCGCACGCCAGAGCCGGTGCAGTTCTCCCGGCAGGCCGCCGGCGGCGCAGACGACGATGCCGGCCTTGGGCATGGCGCGGTTGACGGCGCCCAGCACCTGCGCGTCGGTCGGCGGCGCGCCCGCCCGCTTCGGCGCGGCGGTGACGCGCTCGACCGTCCGGTGCCAGCGCGCCGTGCCGGCCGCCGCGCGATCCTGCCAGGCGGCGGGCGCGGCCCACCCCTCGAGCGCGGCGCCGAGCGCGGCCAGGCCCTTGGCCGCATCCGCCACCAGCGGCAGCGCGCCATGCTTCGCCGCATCGAAGCCGGCGACGTTGAGCGCCACCAGCCGCGCGCCCCCGAACAGCGCGCGCGACCCCGTGGTGAAGTCGGCCAGGCGCGTGCCAACCGCGAGCACAAGGTCCGCGCACGCCGCCAACGCATTGGCCGAGGCCGTGCCGGTCACGCCGATGGCGCCGGCATTGCGCGGATGGTCCCAGGCCAGGGCGCCCTTGCCCGCCTGGGTCTCGGCCACGGGCACGCCGTGGCGGGTGGCGAAGGCCGCCAGGGCAGCCTCGGCGCCGGCATACTTCACGCCGCCGCCGGCGATCAGCAGCGGTCGCTTCGCGCGTCGGATCAGGGCCGCGGCGGCGAGGGTCTCCGCCGCATCGGGCTCCGGCGCGCGCGGAAGGTGTAGGCGCGGGCGGAAGAATGCCGTCGGCCAGTCGAGGCTCTCGGCCTGGACGTCCTGCGGGAAGGCGATGGTCGCCGGGCCGCATTCGGCCGGATCGGTCAGGACGCGGAGCGCCGCCGGCAGGCTGACCAGCAATTGCTCGGCGCGGGTGATGCGGTCGAAGAAGCGCGACACTGGGCGGAAACAGTCATTGGCGGAGGCGCCCGGGTCGCCGAACTGCTCCACCTGCTGCAGCACGGGGTCGGGGCGGCGGCTGGCGAAGACGTCGCCCGGCAGGAACAGCACCGGCAGCCGGTTGACATGCGCCACGGCGGCCGCGGTCACCATGTTGGTGGCGCCCGGGCCGATCGAGGTCGTGCACGCCATCATCCGCCGCCGCGCATGCGTCTTGGCGTAGGCGATGGCGGCATGCGCCATGGCCTGCTCGTTGTGGGCGCGGAAGGTCGGCAGGCGGCGGCGCACGGCGTGCAGCGCCGGCCCCAGTCCAGCCACGTTGCCGTGCCCGAAAATGGCGAAGACGCCGCCGAACAAGGGCACGCGGCGGCCGTCGATCTCGGTCGCCTGGGCCGCGAGGAACCGCACGGTGGCTTCGGCGGCGCTCAGCCGGATGGTCGGCATGGCCAGGTGTTTCCCCGGGGGGCCTGCCCCCTGCTGCGCGTCGCCGTGTTGACGGCGAGCAAGTGTTACGGATTGATGATGTCCCCCACAAGCGGCGGCGCCGCAGGACCGTCCATGCTCCAGTTCGCCCAGTTCGGCGCCGGCCGCATCGGCGCCATCCACGCCGCCAACCTGGCGGCGAGCGGGCAGGCGGCGCTGCGCCATGTCGTCGACGTGAACGCGGCGGCTGCGGCGGGGCTGGCCGCCCGCCACGGCGCCAGGGTCTCGACGACCGAGGAGGCGCTGACGGACCCGGAGGTCGGCGCGGTGATCATCGCCTCCTCCACCGACACGCATGCGGCGCTGGTCATCGCGGCGGCCGAGGCCGGCAAGGCGATCTTCTGCGAGAAGCCGATCGACCTCTCGCTCGCCCGCGTCGATGCCGCCATCGCCGCGGTCGAGGCCGCCGGCGTGCCGATGCTGGTCGGTTTCAACCGTCGCTTCGACCCGGATTTCGCGGCACTCCGCCGCCGCATCGCGGAAGGCGCCATCGGCACGGTCGAGCAGGTCGTCGTCACCAGCCGCGATCCCGGCCTGCCGCCGATCGACTACCTGAAGGTCTCGGGCGGCCAGTTCCGCGACATGACGATCCACGACTTCGACATGGCGCGCTGGCTGTTGGACGAGGAACCGGTGGAGGTCTTCGCCTATGGCGCGGCGCTGGTCGATCCGGCCGTGGCCGCCGTCGGCGACATCGATTCCTGCATGGTGCTGCTGCGCACCGCCTCGGGCCGCATGGCGCACATCAACAACAGCCGCCGCGCCGCCTATGGCTACGACCAGCGGATCGAGGTGCATGGCAGCCTCGGGCGGCTGATGGCCGGCAACCGGACGCCGACGACGGTGGAGCTTGCGAATACCGCGGCGGTCTCGACCGACACGCCGCTGCACTTCTTCCTGGAACGCTATGCCGAGGCCTACCGGATCGAGCTCGCCGCCTTCGTGGCGGCGGTCGCGGCGGGCGTGCCGATGCCGGTCGGCGCCGCGGATGGGCGGCAGGCCCTGGTCCTGGCGGATGCCGCGCTGCTGTCCCTGCGCGAGAGGCGGCCCGTGCGCGTCGGCGAGATCGCATGACCGCGCTGCCGCCCGTCTCGCTCGCGGGCCGGGTGGTGCTCGTCACCGGCGCGACGCAGGGGATGGGAGAGGGCATCGCCCGCGCCGCGGCCGCTGCGGGCGCCGCCGGCATCTGCGTCGCCGGGCGCGATGCCGCGCGCGCCGAGGCCGTGGCGGCCGGGCTGCGCACGGCCGGCACCGCGGCCCACGCGGCCGTCGCCGACCTCGGCGACGCGGAGGCCTGCCGGCGCATCGTCGCCGAGGCCGAGGCCGCGCTCGGGACGGTGGACGCGCTGGTCAACGCCGCCGGCCTGACCGACCGCGGCACCATCGAGGACACGCCGGTCGAACTCTGGGACCGGCTGTTCGCCGTCAACGCCCGCGCGCCCTTCATCCTGACGCAGGAGGTCGTGCGCCGGCTCAAGCCATCGCGGCGGCCCGGCTCCATCGTCAACATCATCACCATGTCGAGCCATGGCGGGCAGCCTTTCCTGACCGCCTATGCGGCGTCGAAGGGCGCGCTGGCGACGCTGACGAAGAACACGGCGCATGCGCTGCGCGACGCGCGCATCCGCGTGAACGGCATCAATATCGGCTGGGCGGACACGCCGGGCGAGCACGCCATCCAGGCGCGCGACGGGCGGCCCGCCGACTGGCTGGCGGCGGCCGAGGCCGCGCAGCCCTTCGGCCGCCTGATCCGCCCCGCGGATGTCGCGGGCCTGGCCGTATACCTGCTGTCCGACGCGGCCGCGATGATGACGGGCGCGCTGATCGACTTCGACCAGAACGTGATGGGAGCCTACGGGTGATGGACCGCGCCGACCTGCTGCGCCGGCGCGACGCCGCCGCCGCCATCGCCGCCGAGGCCGCGGCGCTCGCCGCGCGGCTGCGCGCCGAGGGCGGCGGCGTCGCCAGCCTCAAGGGGACGCAGGACTTCATCACCGAGGCCGACGGCGCGACCGAGCGGTTCCTGCGCGAGCGCCTCGCCACGCTGTTCCCGGGCGAGGAGGTGCTGGGCGAGGAGATGGGCGGCGCGGTCTCCGGCGCCGGCCCGCTCTGGGTGCTCGACCCGATCGACGGAACCTCGAACTTCGCGCGCGGCGGGGACCGCTGGTGCGTCTCGGTCGGCCTGGTGGTCGCCGGGCGCGCGGTCGCGGGCGCCATCGCGCGCCACGCGCCGGCCGAGGTCTTCGCCGGCGCCGAGGGCTGCGGCGCGACGCTGAACGGCGCGCCGATCCGCGCGGCACCGACGACGGACATCGGCCGCGCCATCATCGAGGTCGGCTGGTCGCTGCGCACGCCCATCGCGGGCTTCCACCGCCTGTCGGAACGCGTGATGGCCGCAGGGGCGGGGATGCGATGCGGCGGGTCCGGCGCGCTCGGCCTGGTCGAGACCGCGGCGGGCCGCCTCGACGGCTATCTCGAGTTGCACATCAATGCCTGGGACGCCGCGGCCGCGCTCGCCATCGCGCGGGAGGCCGGCTGCTGGACCAGCGCCTTCGACAGCGGCGACTGGCTGGCGCGCGGCAACCCGATCGGGTTCGGCGCGCCGGCGCTCGGCGGCCGCCTCGCTGCCTTCCTTGCCGCTTGAGGCCGCGTCGCGCGCGGCGTTTACTGGGACGTCACAGTCGGGAAACGGGCGCGCAAGCCCGCCATCAGGGAGGACCGATCGCATGGTTTCACGCCGCACCCTTGCCGCCGCTGCCGTCGCCGGCGCGCTGGCCGCCGCCCTGCCGGGCGTGGCCCGCGCGCAGGGCCAGCTCACGGTCTACTGCTCCGTCCAGGAGGAATGGTGCCGCCCGATGATGGCGGCCTTCGAGCGCGCGACCGGCGTGCGTGTCGCGATGACGCGCCGGAGCTCCGGCGAGACCATGACGCAGATCCGCGCCGAGGCCGCGAACCCGCGCGGCGACGTCTGGTGGGGCGGCACGGGCGACCCGCACATGCAGGCGGCGCAGGAGAACCTGACGGTCGAGTACCGGTCCCCCCGCCTGTCGGAGCTGCAGCCCTGGGCCGTGCGCCAGGCCGAGCAGACCGGCTTCCGCACCGTCGGCATCTATGCCGGCGCGCTCGGCTATTCCTACAACGCGACCGAGCTCGCCCGCCGCCGCATCACCGCGCCGCGCTGCTGGGCGGACCTCGCGCGGCCGGAATTCCGCGGCGAGGTGCAGGTCGCCGACCCTAACACCTCGGGCACCGCCTACACGATGCTCGCGACGCTCGTGCAGATCATGGGGGAGGAGCCGGCCTTCACCTACCTCCGCGCGCTGCACCAGAACGTCAACCAGTACACGCGGTCGGGCGCCGCGCCCGCGCGGGCGGCCGCGACCGGGGAGACGCTGGTCGGCATCACCTTCCTGCATGACGCGGTGACGCAGAAGGTGGGCGGCGCGCCGGTCGAGCTGGTCGCGCCCTGCGAGGGCACGGGCTACGAGATCGGCTCGATGTCCATCATCCGCGGCGCGCGCAACATGGAGAACGCGCGGCGCTTCTTCGACTGGGCGCTCACGGCCGAGGCGCAGGCGCTCGGCGCCGAGGCGCGGTCCTACCAGCTGCCGTCCAACCGCAACGCGCCGATCCCGCCGCAGGCACCGCGCTTCGAGGATGTCCGCCTGATCGACTACGACTTCGCCCGCTGGGGATCCTCGCAGGAACGGACGCGCCTGCTCGACCGCTGGCAGCGCGAGGTGAGGGCGGCCGCGCGCTGATCGCGGCGGGCGGGCCCGGCCCGTGGGGGCGCTGAGCCTGGCGCGACTGGCGCTGGCCGTCGCGGGGCTCGGCCTGCTGCTGCTGCCCTGGCACGGGCTCGAGGGCGGCGTCGCGGACATCGCTTCCTGGCCCGGCGGCGCCGCGGCGCCGCTCGTCGCGCTGCTGCCAGGCGGGGAGCGCTGGTGGCTCTGGCCGCTCGTGCCGCTGCTGGTCGCGCCGCTGCCGGCGCTCGCCGCCGGGCGCGTGCCGGGCCGCCTGCTGGCCGCCTGCGGCGCGGGCGCCATCGCCTGGGTGTTCCTGCAGGGCCACGCGATCGGCCTGCGCGGCGTCGCCTGGCCGGTGCTGGAGCCGTGGCTCGGCGAGGTCCGGCAGACGTCGCTCGGCTGGGGCGCGGCAGCCGTCCTGGCCGGCGCCGCCGGGCTGGTCGCGACGGGGCTCGCGGCGCGCGGGCGGTTCGGCGGCGACGCCTTCATCGCCTTCCTCGTGGTCGGCAGCGCGGGCCTGCTTCTGCTGTTCGTGTTCGTGCCGCTGCTGACCATCCTGTCGGCCGCCGTGGTGGAGGATGGCCGCCTCGCGCCCGCGGCGCTGGCCGCGCGCGTCACGACGCCCGAGGCGTGGAGCCTCGCCTGCCTCGCGGACCGACAGGGCTGCGGCGTCGTGTGGAACACGCTGGCGCTGGCGAGCCTGACCGGGGTGCTCTCGACGCTGCTCGGGCTCGCCTTCGCGCTGCTCGCGGCGCGCGGCAACGTGCGGGCGATGCCCGCCTTCCGCGCCATGACGATCCTGCCGCTGATCACGCCGCCCTTCGTCGTCTCGCTGTCGCTGATCGTGCTGTTCGGGCGCACCGGGCTCGTCACGGGCTGGATGTGGGAATGGTTCGGCATACCGCGCACGCGCTGGATCTACGGCCTGCCCGGCGTGCTGCTCGCGCAGGTGCTGGCCCAGGCGCCGATCGCCTTCGTGCTGCTGGAAGGCGCCGTGCGCGCGATCGGGCCGAGCCTCGAGGAAGCCGCCTCCACCATGGGGGCGCGGCGCTTCACCGTGTTCCGCACCGTGACCTGGCCGCTGCTGCGCCCGGCGCTGGCCGCCGCCTTCCTGCTCGGCTTCGTCGAGAGCCTGGCGGATTTCGGCAACCCGTTGGTGCTCGGCGGTGATTTCGACGTGCTCTCGACGCGCATCTTCTTCGCCATCGCAGGCGCGCGGCACGACCCGGGACAGGCGGCGGCGCTGGCGCTGCTGCTGCTGATGCTGACCTTCGGCGCCTTCGCGCTGCAGGCGCTCTGGATCGGGAAGCGGCGCTACACGACGGTCACGGGCAAGGGCGATTCCGGCGTGCCGGCGCCGCTGCCGCGCGGCCTGAAATTCGTCTGCGGCGCCGTGGCCTGGCCCTGGATGGCCTTCACCGCCGCGGTCTACGGCATCATCCTGGTCGGCGGCTTCGTCCACGACATCGGCCGCGGCGACATGGCCTTCACCTGGCGCCACTTCCTGACGGGCTTCGAGGTCGAGTGGCTGGACGGCATGGCCTTCCGCGGCTCCGCCTGGGACAGCCTGTTCACCACCATCCAGGTCGCGGCGGTCTCGGCCCCGCTCACGGCCGGGCTCGGCATCCTGCTCGCGTGGCTGCTGGCGCGGCAGTCCTTCCCGGGGCGGCGCAGCCTGGAATTCATGACCATGCTGTCCTTCGCCATCCCGGGCACGGTGGTCGGCGTCTCCTACATCCTGGCCTTCAACGTGCCGCCGGTGGAACTGACCGGCACGGCGCTGATCCTCGTGATCTGCTTCGTCTTCCGGAACCTGCCGGTCGGCGTCAGGGGCGGTATCGCGGCGCTGGCGCAGATCGACCGGTCGCTCGACGAGGCCTCGGCCACCATGGGCGGCGGCGCGGTGCAGACGCTCCGGCGCGTGATCCTGCCGCTGCTCCGCCCGGCGATCGTGGCCGCGCTCGCCTTCTCCTTCGTGCATGCGATGACCGCGGTCTCGGCGGTGATCTTCCTGGTCTCGGCGCGGCACAACCTTGCGACCGTCTACATCGTCGGGCGCGTGGAGGCGGGCGAGATGGCGCTGGCCATCGCCTATTCGACCGTGCTGATCCTCATCATGCTGGCGGTCGTCCTCGGGATCGAGCGCCTGGTCGGCCGCGCGCAGATCGGCCGCCGCGCGGTGCCCGCCACCCCCATGCGCGCCGGAGCCTGAGCCCATGAGCGATGCCGCCGTCCGGTTCACCGGCGTGACCAAGGCGTTCGGCGCGGTCCGCGCGGTGGACGACGTGTCCTTCGCGCTGCCGGCCGGCGCGCTGGTGACGCTGCTCGGGCCGTCGGGATGCGGCAAGACCACGACGCTCAGGCTGGTCGCGGGGCTCGACCTCGCGACCGCGGGGCGGATCGAGATCGAGGGGCGCGACGTCTCGCGCCTGTCGGCCGCCGAGCGGCGGATCGCGATGGTGTTCCAGTCCTACGCCCTGTTCCCGCACATGAACGTGCTGGAGAACGTGTCCTACGGCCTGGTGGTGGGCGGCGCGCGGCGCGCCGCGGCCGAGTCCGAGGCCCGCGCCATGCTCGCGCAGCTTGGCCTCGAAGGGCTCGGCGGGCGGCTGCCGGCGGAACTCTCGGGCGGGCAGCAGCAGCGCGTCGCGGTCGCGCGCGCGCTGGTCCTGCGCCCCAAGGTGCTGCTGTTCGACGAACCTCTGTCGAACCTCGACGCCCGCCTGCGACGCCGCGTGCGGGAGGACATCCGCGACCTGCAGAAGCGCCTCGGCCTGTCGGTGGTCTATGTCACGCACGACCAGCAGGAGGCGCTGGCGGTCTCCGACCTCGTGGTGGTGATGCGCGACGGGCGCATCGCGCAGATGGGCACGCCGCAGCAGTTGTACGACGAGCCGGCGGACGCCTTCGTCGCCGACTTCATGGGGGAGGCGAATGTCGTCGCGGGCCAGGTGCTCGACGCGCCGGGCGGCACGGCGCGGGTCGCGCTCGGCGGCGTGACGGTCGAGACCGCGATGCGCGCACATCGGCCAGGCGCCCTGTCGCTCGCGATCCGACCGGAGTCGATCGGCCTGCTGCCCGCCGACGATGCGGCAGGCGGGCTGCCGGGCCGCGTCCGGCGCGCCGCCTTCCTGGGCCAGACCCGGGAATATGAGGTCGAGACGGCGGCAGGGCTGCTGTTCGTCGTGACGCAGGCGGCCGCGCCAGCCCATGAGGAAGGCGCGGAGGTGCTCTGCCGGCCAGCCCGGATGGTGCCGCTCGAGGCCTGATGCCTTACGGCTGGGGGGCGTGGCCCTCGGTGGGAACTCAAGGCGGCAGGAGAAGGGAACTTCCAACCACGGACCCCCTCGACCTGTTCTGTCGTTTGGGACCTCGCCTCCCGGGGGTGGGCGCCAGATTTCGAGGAAGGACGCGATTGGAGGGCGGTTCGGGGGAGGTCGCCGTCCCCGGCATTCGACCGCGATTCCGCGTCAGGACCGCCGTCAGGCGCCGGCTTCCCCCACCTGCCCGAGATAGAGCGCCGCCGCACGATCATCCGCCAGCAGGCCGGCCGCGGGCCCCAGCATCGCGACGCGCCCGCCGTCCAGGATGCAGCCGCGGTCCGAGATCGCCAGCGCCTGGCGGGCCCGTTGCTCGACCATGAGCACGCTGACGCCGAGCGCGGGCAGGCCGCGGATGCGCGCGAAGGATTCCGCCACGCGCGCCGGCGCCAGCGCCGCCGTGGGCTCGTCCAGGATCATCAGCCGCGGCCGCGCCATCAGCGCGCGCGCGAAGGCGAGCTGCTGCCGCTCACCCCCCGAGAGGCTGCCCGCCCGCGCGCGACGCCGCTCCGCGAGCGCGGGGAAGGCCGCCAGCAACTCGGCGATGCGCCCGCGCGCGTCGGACACGCCCGCGACCACCTGCAGGTTCTCGACCACGCTGAGGGACGGAAAGACGTTCCCCACCTGCGGCACGTAGGCGATGCCGAGCCCGAGCCGCGCCTCGACCGGCTCGCCGAGGATGTCGCGGCCCTCGAAGGCGATGCGCCCGGCGGCGCGCGGCAGCAGGCCCATCACCGCCTTGGCGAGCGTCGACTTGCCCGCGCCGTTGGTGCCGGCGACGGTCAGGATCTCCCCGGCCTCCACCGTCAGGTCGATGCCGGCCAGGATGTCGACCGGCCCGTAGCCGCCGACGAGGCCGCCGATCTCGAGCAGGCTCATGCCGCCGCACCGCCGAGATAGGCCTCGCGCACCGCGGGGTCGCGCAGCACCTCGCCCGGCGGGCCTTCGGCCAGGACGCGACCGCGATCCATCACCAGCACGCGCGGCACCAGGCGGGACAGGGCCGCGAGGTCGTGCTCGATCACCAGGAAGCCGATGCCGCGGGCGTTGAGCGCGGCGATGCGTTCGCCCAGCTCCGCGACCAGCACCGGGTTGACGCCCGCGAAGGGCTCGTCGAGCAGGATCAGCCGCGGCTTCGCCATCAGCGCGCGGCCGAGTTCCAGCAGCTTCTTCTGCCCGCCCGACAGCCGCCCCGCCGGCGTCCCGGCCACCGCGGTGAGGCGCAGGAACGCGATGGTCGCATCGGCCTCGGCGCCGATCGCCTCCTCCTCCGCACGGACACGGCCGGGGCGCAGGAACAGGCCGAGCAGCCCCTCCCCGCTCTGCCCCGGGGCGGCGGCCATCAGGTTCTCGCGCACCGTCAGGTGGTGGAATTCGCGCGGCACCTGGAAGGTCCGCACCATGCCCGCGCGCGCGCGCGCCGCGGCGCCGAGGCGGTCGAGCGGCCGGCCATCCAGCGCGACCGTCCCCCGGTCCGCGGCCATGAAGCCCGATACGACGGAGAACAGCGTCGACTTCCCCGCCCCGTTCGGCCCGATGATGCCGAGCATGGCCGCGCCGTCCATCGCGAAGGACACGGCGTCGAGCGCGCGAAAGCCGCCGAAGGATTTCGTGACGTCGCGGACGACGAGGCTCATCGGCGCGTGTAGTCGCCGACCAGCCCCTGCGGGCGGTACAGCGTGAAGAGGATGAGCGCGAGGCCGACCGCGCCGATCCGCACGCTCGCCATGTCCACCGCCGAGATCAGATCGGGGGCGACGTCGCGCAGGAAGCGCGTGCCTTCCAGGAACAGCATCAGCAGCAGCGCGCCCACCACCGCGCCCGACACGCGGCCGACGCCGCCCATGATCATCGCCATCCAGACGTAGAAGGTGACCAGGGGGATGAACTGGTCGGGGGAGACATAGGTGATGTAGTGCGCGTAGAAGGCGCCCGCCACACCGGCCAGCGCGGCGCCCAGCGCCAGCACTTGCATCTTGAAGCGCGCGGGATCCTTGCCGAGCGCCCTGAGCGCGTCCTCGTTGTCGCGGATCGCCTCGATCACGCGGCCGAAGGGGGATCTGGCGATCCGGCGCAGCGCCAGCGCCACCGCCAGGCACACCAGCGCGATGGCGGCGAGCGTCGCGAGCGACCCCGCCATGCCCACGCCGAGCCCGGCGAAGCTCCGCGGGATGCCGGGCACGCCCTGCACGCCGTTGGTCAGCCAGCGTTCGGAGGTGATGACGAGGCGTACCGTCTCGCTGAAGCCGAGCGTGACGACGGCGAAGTAGTCGTCGCGCAGCCGCAGCGCGACCAGGCCGATCGGCCATGCGGCGAGTGCCGCCGCCAGCGCCGCGCAGGCAAAGGACGCGACCAGCGGCACGCCCTCCAGCGACAGTAGCGCCGAGGCATAGGCGCCGATCGCGAAGAAGCCGACATGGCCGAAGTTCACCAGCCCCGTCAGCCCGTACTGCACCGTCAGGCCGAGCGTCAGCAGCACGTAGATCGCGCCCACGATGGCGATGGCGACGAGGTAGGCCTCCATCAGCGCACCTCCTCGACCCGGCCGAGCAGCCCGCGCGGCCGCAACAGCAGCACCGCGAGCATCACGGCGAAGGCGAGCGCGATCTTGTAGGTGAAGCCGACATAGGGCGTGGAGACCTCCTGCGCGACGCCGAGCAGCAGCCCCGCCAGCACCGCGCCGACGGGCGAGCCGATGCCGCCCAGGATCGCCGCCGCGAAGGCCGAGAGCAGCCCCTCCCACCCCATTTCCGGCGAGACGACGGTCTTGACGCCGAGCATCAGCCCGGCGATGCCCGCCGCGGCCCCGGCCAGCAGCCAAAGCGCGACCATGACCCGCACAGGCCGGATGCCCGAGACGCGCGCGAGGTCCGGGTCGTCCGCCACCGCGCGCATCTGACGCCCGATCGAGGTCAGATAGAGCACGCCGAAGGCCGCCGCGAGGGAGACGCCCGCCACCGCCGCAAGCGTGATGTCCATCGGCGGGATGCGCAGCCCCATCACCTCGATCGGCCAGGCGAGCGGCACCTGGAAGACCTGCTGCTGATGGCCGAACATCAGTCCGAGCACCGCGCGGATGAGGAAGGCCACGCCGATCGCGGCCACCAGGAGGGACGCGACCGGCCGGCGTGCCAGCGGCCGGAACACCAGCAGGTACCCTAGCAGGGAGACCGCGCCCGCCGCCACCACCGCCGCGCCGCCCGCGAGCGCGAGCGAGCCCGTCGCCCGGTGCGCGAGGAAGCCCGCATAGGCCCCGGCGGTCATGGTGTCGCCCGCCGCCGCGTTCGGGAAGCGGGCGATGCCGAAGACCAGCGTCACCGCCATCGCGGCCAGGCCGATGATCAGCCCGTGGACGATGCCGGCGACGAGGAGCGCGCCGAACAAGGCGTCAGATCTTCACGACATAGCGCCGGTTGATCTGTCCCTGCTCGATGAAGAAGACGCCGAAGTCGGGCGTCACGTCGCCATGCTGGTCGAAGTCGAGCACGGAGGACGCACCCTCGAAGTTGATCTTGCGGCCCGCGGCGATCGCCGCCTTGCCCGCGGCGAAGGTCGCGACCGCCTCGCCCGGCGGGTTCGCCACCTGGCGGATCGCGGCGTTGATCGCGGCGGTCTCGAAGGACTTCGCCTGCTCGATCGCGAGCGCCAGGGTATGCGCCATGTCCCAGGTCATGGCGGCGTAGGCGTTGGCGGTGCCGGGCTGGTTGCCCATGGCGCGGCGATGCGCGGCGTCGAATTCGGCGAAGGCGGGCGCGCCCTCGTTCGAGACGGATTCGACCGCGATGATCCCCTGCGTCACCGCCGGCCCCAGCGCCTGCACGAGCTGCGGGTTGGCGGCCCAGCCGGGGATGATCCACTTCATCGGCGTGCCAGTCTGGAACCATTCGCGCAGGATGATCGTGGTGTCGGGCAGGAAGGATCCCATGACGATCACGTCCGGCCGCGTCGCCAGCACGCGCAGCAGCTCGGCGCGATAGGACGGCTGGTTCGGCTCGTAGACGACATGCTCGCCGTTCTGGTTGCCCTTGGCTGCCCAGGCGCGGCGGAAGCCTTCCGTGTTGCCGAGGCCCGACGCGTTGTTGAAGGCCATGGTGGCCGGGCGGCGGAAGCCCTCGCGCACCGCGATCTCGGCGAAGGCGCGGCCGAAGCGGTCGTTGGTCGCCTGGAAGCGGTAGGACAGCCCCTTCGCGTTCGCCGGCGGCACGGACAGCGCCGGCGCGCCGGAGGTGTTCATCAGGATGATCTCGGCCTCGTTCACCAGCGGGATCACCGCCAGCGAGACGCCGGAGGACCAGGTGCCGAGAATGGCGCGCACCCGGTTCACCTCGATCAGCTTCTTCGCCGCCAGCACGGCCGCCTGCGGGTTGGTCTGCGTATCCTCGGAAAACACCTCGATGCGCCTGCCGTTCACGCCGCCGGCCGCATTGATGGCCTCGACCGCCGCACCGATCATGCGCTGCATGCCGGACCCATAGGGCGAGCCGGCGCCGGTGACGGGGTTGAGCGCGCCGATGCGGAAGGTCTCCCCCTGCGCGCGCACGACGTTCGGCATGGCGAGCAGCCCGGACGTGGCGGCGAGGACGGTGCGGCGGGTGGTGGTCATCCTGGTGGTCTCCCTGTTGGGCGGCTCACGCCGCCAGCTGGTCCTTGACGAAGCGGCCGCCGAGCATGATGGCGGAGAGATGCCGGCCCTGGCCGGTCAGCAGGGCGAGGTCGCGCAGCGGGTCGCCCTCGACCACGATGAGGTCGGCCAGCGCGCCTGGCGCGACGCAGCCGATGCGGCCCTCGGACATCAGCAGCTTCGCGGCGTTGAGGGTTGCGCTGCGGATCACCTCGATGGCCGGCAGCACGCGGCCGCGGATGACGAATTCCTCCGACTGGTGGCGGTGCAGCTCGCCCAGCAGGTCGGTGCCGAAGGCCATCATCAGCCCCGCCTCGCGCATGATCTCGAGCGAGCGCAGGCCGGCGGTCCGCACGTCGTCGATCTTGGCGACGGATTCGGCCGGGAAGCCCATCGCGGCGCCCTCGTCCTTCAGCGCCTGGTAGGTCACCAGCGTCGGGCAGGCGATGGCGCCCGACTTCGCCGCGAAGCGGGCGGTCTCGGCCTCGATCAGGTTGCAGTGCTCGAGGCTGCGGACGCCGCATTCCACCGCGCGGCGGATCGCGCTGTCGGTATAGAGGTGCGCGGCGACATAGGTCTCGGCGTTCTCCGCTTCCTCGACCGCGGCCAGCACCTCCTCGCGCGAGAAGCCGACGAAGGCGATGGGGTCGGTCGGCGAGGCGACGCCGCCATTGGCCATGATCTTGATGTAGTCGGCGCCGGCCTTGATCTCCTCCCGGCAGGCGCGGCGCACATCGGCCACGCCGTCCACCAGGCGGCCGAGGCTGCCGAGCCGCGCGGCGAAGAAGGCGGTGTCGCGCGTGTCGTGCCGGCCGCGGAAGTCGCAATGCCCGCCGGTCTGCGACAGCGCCTTGCCGGCGATGTTGAGGCGCGGGCCCTCGAACAGCCCTTCGTCGCGCGCCATCCGCAGTCCGTGCGTGCAGCCGCCGAGGTCACGCACGGTGGTGAAGCCGCGCATCAGCATGCCCTGCATGATCCGCGCGGCGCGGAAGGCCACGAGCGCGTCGGGCAGCATGGCGTTCTGCCCGAGGTTCACGACGCCCGCGACGACGTGGACATGCGCGTCGATGAGCCCGGGCATGAGCGTGCGGCCGCGCAGGTCCACCCGGCGCGCGGCGGCGGTCGCGATGGGCCGGTCGGCCACCTCCCGGATCGTGCCGTCCTCGACCAGCACATGGCCGGGCACCGCGCCCTCGGCCGAACCGTCAAGGATCGCGGCGTTCTCGAACAGGATGGCGTCGGTCATGCGAAGGGTCCCGGGACGTGGCGACGGCGTCGATCCGCCCGGATGGCGACAGCCGGGCGCGCCGCCGGAGCATGCCGGTCAGGTCGCGGCCTGTGAAGGCCCGCGGATCGTCGCGGCCTTCAGCCCGCGCAGGATTCCCATGCGCCATCGCGCGCCGAGGAGCGAAGCACGGCCTCGACGAAGCGCATGCCCTGGAGGCCCGCTGTCGCGTCCGGCAGGTCACGCGACAGCGGATCCGGCGGGATGCCGAGCCGCCGCGCCGCCGCGTGTTCCGCCAGGTCGAGGTAGAGGGTGGCGAAGGCCTCGTGCAGCCCCTCGGGATGGCCCGTGCGGCGGAAGCGCGTGGCGCGCGTCGCGGCCGGCGAGAGCCCCGGATGCCCGCGCGAGAGGATCATCGGGAAGCCCTCCAGCGGCGCCAGGCGCAACTCGTTGTGCGCGGCGTGCCGCCATTCGAGGTGGCCCTCGGCGCCGAAGGCGCGCAGCAGGATGTGGTTCTCGGCCCCCGCGGCGCCCTGGCACAACACCATGGAGCCGCGCGCGCCGCCGGCCAGGCGGAAGCGCGCCTGCGCGTAGTCCTGCACCTGGCGGCCCGGCATCAGCGTGCCGACCTCGGCGCCGATCGCGGCGAAGGGCTCGCCGGCGACGAAGCAGGCGAGGTGGTGCGCATGGGTGCCGATGTCGCCGAGCACGAGGGAGGGACCGCTGCGCGCGGGATCGAGCCGCCAGCGCCGGGAGGCATCCGGCGCATCCTCCACGCGCGCGGCGAGACCGGAGCCGAAATACTCGACCTGCATCATGCGGAGCGCGCCGATCCGGCCGGCGGCGACCAGCGCGCGCGCCTCCCGCAGCATGGGATAGCCGGAATAGGCATGCGCGATCCCGAGCGCGACGCCCCGCGCGGCCGCAGCGCGGGCGATGTCCTCGGCCTCCGCCACGCTGTTCGCCATCGGCTTGTCCAGCATGACGTCGAGCCCGGCGGCGATGGCGGCCAGCGCCTGGGCGTGGTGCAGGTCGTTCGGCGTGACGATGGCGACGGCCTCGATGCCGTCGGGGCGCGCGGCCTCGCGCGCGATCATTTCCTCCGGCGTCGCATAGGCGCGGTCGGGCGCGATGCCGTACTCGGCCGCCGCCGCGCGGCCGCGCGCAGCATCGCGGGACAGCGCACCGGCCACGACCGCGAAGGCGTTGTCCAGCGTCGCGCCGCGGCGGTGCACCTGGCCGATCATGGAGGGGGCCGCGCCGCCCACGAATCCGAGCCGGAGTGGCCGGCCAAGCGCCGCGAGCGCGCTCACGCCCCGAGGCCGAGGATCCGCCGCGCCGTCGCCGTGTCCACCGGCCGGCGCAGCGCGGCGTCGAAGGGCGCGCCGGTCACGCGGATCATGTGGCGCGCGATGAAGGGCGCGCCCTCGGCGGCGCCGTCCTCCTTGCGCTTGTAGCAGCACTCCCATTCCAGGGTCGCCCAGCCCTCGTAGCCGATATGCGCCATGCGCGAGAACACGCCGGCGAAGTCCACCTGCCCGTCGCCAAGCGAGCGGAAGCGCGCCGGGCGGTCGCGCCAGTCCTGGAAGCCGCCATAGACGCCGCTACGATCGGACTTCACGAATTCCGCGTCCTTGACGTGGAAGGCCCCGATGCGGTCGGCGTAGCGGGTGATGAAGCCGAGATAGTCCATGTGCTGCAGCAGCATGTGGCTCGGGTCGTACAGGATCCGCGCGCGCCGGTGCCCGTCCACCAGCGCGAGGAAACGCTCGAAGGTGGCGCCGTCGTGCAGGTCCTCGCCGGGGTGGAGTTCGTAGCAGAGGTCGATGCCGGCGCTCTCCGCGTGGTCGAGGATGGGCCGCCAGCGGCGCGCGAGCTCGATGAAGGCGGCGTCGATGAGGCCGGGCGGCGCCGGGGGCCAGGGATAGATGTAGGGCCAGGCGAAGGCGCCCGAGAAGGTGCAGAGCCGCCGCACGCCGAGCCGCGCGGCGGCCTCGATCGCGAGATGCAGTTGCGCTTCCGCCCAGGCGCTGCGCGCGGCCGGATTGCCGCGCGCCTCGGGGGCGGCGAAGACGTCGTTGATCTCGGCGAAGGCCGGGTTCACCGCCATGAGCTGCCCGGCGCGATGCGCCGCGAGTTCGCTGATCTCGACGCCGAGGCCCGCGAGCCGCGCGCGGTAGTCGCGGCAATAGGCATCGTCCTCCGCCGCGCGCGCCAGGTCGATCAGGCGCGGGTCGTGCACTGGGACCTGCACGCCCTTGTAGCCGTGGCCGGCGAGCCAGCCGACCACGCCGTCCAGGCTGTCGAAGGGTGCGGCATCGCCCATGAACTGGCTCAGCATGACGCCGGGGCCGCGGATATCGCCCATGTCCCGTACTCCCTAGCCTAGCGCCACGCCCTCGATGGTGATGCGGTGCATGAGGCGCCGCTGGCCGTGGTAGTCGTTGACGGCGAAATGCCAGGTCGATCGATTGTCCCAGAGCGCGATCGACCCGTTCTCCCAGCGGAAGCGGCAGGTGAATTCGGGGCGCTCGCCGTGGCGGTAGAGGAAGTCGAGCAGCGGCGCGCTCTCCTCCTGCGTCCAGCCCTCGATATGCGTGGTGAAGCTGCGGTTCACGTAGAGGCAGCGCTGCCCCGTCTCCGGGTGCCGGATCACGACGGGATGCACCGCATCCTGCGTCGCGAGTTCGGGGTTGTGCAGGCGGGTGCTGAGCTCGGCGCCGCGGGATTCGGCTTTCGCGCCGAAGACGTGGCGGCTGGAATGCACGGCGCGCAGGCCATCCAGCGTGCGCTTCAGGCCGTCCGACAGCGCCGCGTAGGCCGCGGCCATGCTGGCGAACATGGTGTCCCCGCCGTACTCGGGCACCTCGCGCGCCAGCAGCATGGAACCCAGTGCGGGGACCTGGTCGTAGGAATGGTCGGCGTGCCAGACCTCTCCGATGTTCTTCTTCTGGTCGGGCTCCTTGCGCACCTCGGCGATCCGGGGATGCCCCGGCACCGGCGTGAAGAAGCGGTTCACGTTGATCGGGCCGAAGCGCTCGGCGAAGGCGACGTGCTGCTCGGGCGTGATGTGCTGGTCGCGGAAGAAGACCACGCCGTGATCGTGGAAGGCCTGGCGGATCTCGCCGAAGGTGGCGTCGTCGAGCGGGTCGCGCAGGTCGACGCCGCGGATCTCGGCGCCGACGGCGCCGGCGCTCCGGCGGATGTCGAGCGTGCTGTTGCGCATGGTCGCCTCCTTCAGCCCGGCACGGGGGCGGCGGGGTCGAGCAGTCCCTCGGCCACAAGGTCCCGCCACAGTGCCGCCGGGAGCGCGCGGCGCAGATGGGCGAGGTTCTGCTCGACCTCGGACCGGGACAGCGCGCCGGGGATGACGGAACACACCACGGGATGCGCCAGCACGAATTGCAGCGCGGCGGCGGGCAGCGGCACCGCATGGCGGCGGCAGGTGGCCTCGATGCGCCGCGCCTTCGCGACGATCTCCGGCGGCGCCGCGGCGTAGTCGTAGGGCGCGCCCTCCTTCACCTCGCCGGCCAGGATGCCGGAGTTGAAGGGGCCGCCCAGGATCACGCTCATGCCGCGCGTCGCGCAATAGGGCAGGAATTCCGCGAGCGCGCCCTGCTCGAGCAGGGTGTAGCGCCCAGCCAGCAGCATGCAGTCGAAATCGCCCGCCTTCGCGAAGCGCAGGCACATGTCCGCTTCGTTCAGTCCGCAGCCGATGGCGCCGATCACGCCGGCGGCGCGCAGTTCGTGCAGCGCGCGGTAGCCGCCCTCCATCACCGTCCGGAAGCGGTCCTCGAGCACCGCGTGGTTGCGGATCGTCCAGAAGTCGATGTCGTGGATCAGCAGGATGTCGATGCGCGAGAGGCCCATGCGCAGGCAGGACTGCTCGAGCGAGCGCATCACGCCGTCATAGGAATAGTCGAATTCCGGCACGAAGCCGGGCAAGCCGCCCTGGCGCAGCCCGGCCGGCGGCGTCTCGCCGGGGCGCAGCGGGTGCATGAGGCGGCCGATCTTGGTCGAGACGACGAAGTCCTGGCGCGGGCGCTGGCGCAGCGCATGGCCGACGCGAAGTTCGCTGCGCCCGTAGCCGTAGAAGGGCGAGGTGTCGAAGTAGCGCACGCCCCCGTCCCAGGCGGCCTCGAGGAGCGACTGCGCCTCCGCCTCCGGGATGGTGGCGCGGAAGCCGCCGATCGGCGCGGCGCCGAAGCCGAGCGCGGTAACCTCGATGCCCGTGCGCCCGAGGCGGCGCCTCTCAGTCGGGTCCATGCTCATCCCTTCACCGCGCCGCCGGTCAGGCCGTGCACCAGGTATCTCCGCACCAGCAGCGAGAAGACCAGCACGGGCAGCATGACCATGGTGCCGCCGGCGGCGATGCGGCCCCATTCCCAGCCCTCGTAGTTCATGAAATTCACGACCGCGACGGGGGCGGTCATCGCCTCGGTCCGCGTCAGGATCAACGCGAAGAAGAAGTCGTTCCAGGCGAACAGGAAACAGAGGATGGCGGTCGCCGCGAGGCCGGGCGCCGCCAGCGGCAGCACGATGCGGAAGAAGCCCTGGGCGGTCGTGGCGCCGTCGATCCAGGCCGCTTCCTCGAGCGCCTGCGGCAGCTGGTCGAAGAAGGGCCGCATCATCCAGATGACCAGTGAGAGATTGAAGGTCAGGTAGATCAGCACCAGCCCCGCCCAGGTGTCGATCAGCCCGAGATGCCGGTAGGCGAGGAAGTAGGGGATGGTGAAGGCGATCGGCGGCGCCATGCGCGACGCCAGGATCCAGAGGCTGATGCTGCCCGCCGCCCGCGCCTGCCAGCGCGACAGCGCATAGGCTGCCGGCACGCCGAGCAGCATGGGCAGCACCGTCGCCGCCGTGCTGACCACCAGGCTGTTGACGAAGGACCGGCGGAAGTCGGTCTCCCATAGCGCGGCATAGTTCTCGAGCGTCGGCGCGAAGAACAGCTCCGGCGGGAAGGTGAAGATCTGCGCGTTCGTCTTAAACGACATCTGCAGCAGCCACAGGAAGGGCGCCATCGCCATCGCCGCCAGCACGAGCGCCGCGATGTTGAGGATGCGCCGTTCGCGCGCGAGCCCCCTATTCACGGTGCCCCCAGCCGATGCTGCGGATGATGGCCCAGCTGATCAGCACGCTGGCCGCCAGCAGCACCGTGGTGATGGCGCTGGAATAGCCGAGCAGCGAGAAGTTGAAGGCCTGCTGGAAGGAATAGTAGTTCGTCACCTCCGTCACGCTGCCGGGACCGCCATCGGTCAGGATGAAGATCAGCGGGAAGGCCTTGATGCTGTCGATCAGGCGGAACAGGCCGGCGACCAGCAGCACGCCCTTGAGGAAAGGCAGCGTCACGTGCCAGGTCATCTGCCAGGCCGTCGCGCCGTCAACCTTGGCCGCGTCGATCAGTTCCTGCGGCATCATCTGCAGCGCGGCCAGCGTCATCAGCATGGTGAAGGGAAACCACTGCCAGGTGTCGGCGATGATGATGGCTGTCAACGCCCAGCCGGGATCCGTGATGAGCGACGGGACCTCGAAGCCGAGCGACGCCAGCGCCCAGTGCATCGGGCTGATGTCCGGCGTGTAGATCACCTTCCAGATGATGGCGACGACGATCGGCGGCAGCACCATCGGGATGAGGAAGACGGTGCGCAACGCCTCAAGGAAGCGGGTGCGGCTGTTGAGCAGCAGCGCCAGGCCGAAGCCGATCAGCAGCTGCAGCAGTACGGTCCAGAAGGACAGCTTCGCCTGCACCCATACGGAATTCGCGAGCCGCCCGTCGGCCATCATGAGCCGGTAGTTCTCGAGGGGGCGGGAGAAGTCCCCCACCGTGTCCGGGCGCGTGAGGTCGAGCGGCGTCAGGCTGCTGACGACGAGGAACAGTGCCGGCGCCAGCGTGACGAGCGCCAGCACCGCCAGCGACGGCGCGAGGCACAGCATGAAGAAGCGTGCCTTGGCGCGCTCGAAGCCGGCCTGCGGACGATGCGCGGTCACGCGCCTAGTCGGCGTCCACCTGCACGCCGGCGCGGCCCAGCACCTGGACGGCGTCCTGCTGCGCCTGGCGCATCGCCGCGTCGGCCGGCTGCTGGCGGGTCGCGATCCGCTCGATGCCGCGATTGATGGTGTCGCCGACCTGCGGGAAGACGGGAACGGTACGGTACTTCATGTAGCCGCTGCGCCCGCCGAGTTCGAGCACCTGGAGGTAGAGCGAGGCGACGTCCTGCCCGTTCAGCGTGAGCGCGGACCGGAAGGCATCGCCGGTGATGACACTGCGGCGGCAGACGCTCGGGTAGCCGCGCGTCTCGACGATGCGGTTGAGCATCTGCTTGGACAGCGCCCACTTGATGAATTCCCAGGCGAGCTCCTTGCGGCGCGATCCGACCGGGATGCCGAGGCCATGGCTGTTCGAGCCAGGGAAGTTCCCCGCCGGCCCCGCCGGCATCAGCGCGTAGCGCACGGTGGACTTCACCGTGCTTTCCTCGTGCTTGGCGAGCGGCACGAGCCAGGTGATGGCCTGGGTGCGGATGTTCGAGCGGCCCGACATCTGCGCCCGCATCGCCTGGTCGTCCGAGAAGGACAACCCGCCCGGCGGCGCGAATTTCTGCAGCAGGTCGCCGTACCACTGCGCGGCGCGGATCGCCTCGGGCGTGGCCAGGCGCGGCGTCAGGTTGCCCGGCGGATCCTTGAAGACCTGGCCGCCGAGGCCCATCAGGTACGGGATCCAGTTCCAGTGGTGCAGCCGGTCGGCGACGAAGGCGGTGACGTTCTCCTTGCCGTGGATCGCGTCGCAGGTCGCCAGCAACTCGTCGAAGGTGGTCGGCATGGACCGGCCGTTCTTCTCGAGCAGGTCGTAGCGGCTCGCCGCCATCAGCATCGCACCCGCTTCCCAGGCGAAGCCGAAGACGTTGCCCCGCGCGTCGCTCATCGCCGACTGCGCGCCGGAGACGAAATCCGCCGCGTCCCAGGCGGGATCCGTCTTGTTCCTGTCGTTGACGAACTCGCTGAGGTTCGTGAGCCACCCCGCGCCGATCCAGCGGCCCGAGTAGATGAAGGTCACGTTCACGACGTCGAGCGCGCTGCCCCGCGTGGACAATTCGAGGTCCGTGCGCTGGTTGTAGACAGGGAAGGCCTGGGTGTTGAAGTTCACCCGCGCGCCCGTCGCCTCCTCGAATTCGGGGAAGAAGGCCTTCAGGTATTCGAAGAAGGTGCTCTGGAAGGCCGCGCCGTTCAGCGTCTGCCCGGCGAAGGGCTTCGCCTGCCCGAGTGCGGGGGTCGCGGCGAGGGCGCCGGCGGCGCCCAGCAGGGTCCGGCGATCGAAGCGCGCATGCGTCATGGCGTCCTCCCATGGCGGCCGCCTCGATGGGCGCCGCCCCGATGTCGCGGCAACGCTAGGCGCCACCGTTTCGATGCGTCAAGGAGATGCGCGGCCGCCATCAGAAGGTCCGCCGCATCAGGCTGAAGCTCTGGCCGGTCGGGCCCGGCGGCGCATGGGCCGCGAGGAACATCGCGAGCGGCACGACATCCTCCGGCGACTTCAGCCACTCGACCGGGTTGCGCACGACCGAGCCGTCGCGCTGCGGCACCTGCGTCATCGAGGTGTCCACCGGCCCCGGCACCAGTTCGTTCACCGCGATGCCGTCGGCGCGCAACTCGTCGGCCAGGATGCGCACCAGCATCCAGAGCCCGGCCTTCGAGCAGGAATAGGCGGCATGCCCGTGCAGGCTGCTGTGCCCCATCCCCGAGCCCAGCATGATCATCCGCCCGCCGCCGCGCGCGCGCATGTGAGGAATGGCGAGCCGCGCGCAATGGTAGGCGCCGGTGAGGTTCACCGCGATGGTCCGCGCGAAGGCCGCGGGGTCGCTCTCGGCCACCGGCTTCTGGTCGAGGCTGACGCCCGCATTGACGACGAGCAGGTCGAGGCCGCCGGCCTCCGCGACGACGGATGCATAGAGGCGCGCGATGTCGTCGGCCTCCGCCACGTCGGCCGTCGCGGCGAAGGCCGCGCCGCCCGCGGCGCGGATGACGGCTGCCGTCGCCTCCACCTCGGCGGCGCTGCGGGCGCTGCAGCAGACGGTGGCGCCCGCCGCCCCGAAGGCGCGCGCGATGGCCGCGCCGATTCCCCGCCCGGCCCCCGTGACGACGGCGACGCGCCCCTTCAGCGGCTGCCGTTCCATCAGTACAGCGCCGCGCGCGGCGGGCCGGCGCTGACGGTCGCCGCCAGCGCGTCGAGATGCACCTTCAGGCGGTCCGCCCGCAGCGCGACGTCGTCCCAGAGGTTGTCGAACTCGCCCGGGTCGGTCGCGTGGTCGAAGATCTCGCCCTTCGGATGGTCGTGGTAGACGACCGACTTCCAGCGGCCGTCGAAGACCATCGAGCCATGCGTGGAATCGTCGTGGCCGCCCACGGAATCCTTGTATTCCGTCACCACCACGTCCTTGTGCCGGTGCGGATCCGCCCGCCCTTCCAGGATCGGCAGCAGGGACCGGCCCTGCATCGAGTCCGGCACCTCGAGGCCCGCCGCGTCGAGCAGCGTCGGCGCCACGTCGACCAGCTCGACGAGCGCCTCGCTGACCTGCCCGGCCGTGAACCGCCCCGGCCAGGACAGCACCAGCGGCACGCGCACCAGCCCGTCGAAGAAGCGGCATCCCTTCAGCACCAGGCCATGGTCGCCAAGCTGCTCGCCATGGTCGCTCATGTAGACGACGATGGTGTCCTCCGCCTGGCCGCTTGCGCGCAGCGCCTCCATGATGCGCGCGAACTGCGCGTCCAGGTGCTGGATCATGGCGTAATAGTTCGCCTTGACCAGCAGCGCGTCGTAGTCGCCCGGCACGTGGGAGGCGACCTTGTCGTGGTCGCGCACCGTGGGCGCCGGGGTCGGCGGGCGGCGGATGGTGGGATCCAGCGCCGCGACCTGCTGCTGGTCGACGCGCGCGAAGTCGCGCCACCGCTCCGCGTCCGAGGGTCGCCAGAGCGGGAGCGGCAGGCTGTCCGGGTCGACCTGCGCCAGCGCCTCGGGCGGCGCGTCGAAGGGCGCGTGCGGGTCGAAGGGATTGACGCTCAGCAGCCATGGCCCGTCGCGGCGGTCGGTGATGAAGCGGACCGCCATCTCGGCGCACCAGGTGCTCTGGTGGAACTCCGCCGGCACGCCCGGCCCGCAGAAGGCACCGAGGCCGCGAAACAGTGCCTGCGGGTCCACCTTCTTCTCGTGGCGCAGCCAGTGCTCGTAGGCGTCGGCGTGGCGCGCGTCGGGCGTCGGGTGATGGTTGTACTGGAAGTATCGGTAGCCGTCGTCGGCGCGCTTCTCGTGATGCTTGGCGGCCGACAGGTGCAGCTTGCCGATCAGCCCGCAATCGTAGCCGGCATCGGCGAAGATCCGCGTCACCAGCTTCTCATGCGCGGGAAAGACGGCGTTGCCGTTCCGATAGACCTGGTGCGTGGCGGGATAGCGCCCCGTGAGGAAGGATGCGCGCGACGGCGTGCAGATCGGGGACTGCGTGTAGGCGCGGCGGAAGGCGGTGCCCTGACCCGCCAGGACGTCCATCGCCGGCGTCCGGATATGCGGATTGCCCAGCGCGCCGACCGTGTCCCAGCGCTGCTGGTCGGAACAGAACCAGAGGATGTTGGGGCGGCGCGGCGCCATCCTCACTGCACCCGGATACCGGCGGCCGCGACGGCCTCGCGGAACTGCACGCGCTCGGCCGCCAGCATCCGCGCGAAATCCTCGACACTGCCCGGCGCCGGCGCGCTGCCGAGGGCCGCGAGGCGCTCGCCCACCTCCGGCATGGCCAGCACGGCCTGGGTCTCGCGGTTGACGCGCGCGACGATGGCGTCCGGCGTCGCGGCCGGCGCCATGAGCCCCGACCAGTATTCGACATGCAGGCCGGGCACCGTGCTCGCGATGGTCGGCAGGCCGGGCGCGAGCGGGCTCGGCTGCGGCGTCGCGACCGCCAGCACCCGGACGCGGCCGGACTGCACATGCGGCGCGGTCTCCGGCGGCGTCGAGAAATAGAGGTCGAGCCGCCCGCCCGCGAGGTCGAGCAACGCCGGCCCGCCGCCGCGATAGGGCACGTGCAGGATGTCGATGCCGGTGCGCAGCCTGAACAACTCGGTTGCGACATGCGGCAGCGACCCGGGGCCGGGCGAGCCGTAGGTCAGGGCGCCGGGCCGCGACTTCGCCAGTGCGACGAGTTCGGCTACGGACCTCACGGGCAGGTCCGCCCGCACCGCCAGGATGAACGGGGAGCGGAGCACCATCGCGACCGGGCGGAAGTCCTTCTCCGGGTCGTAGGGAAGGTTCGGGAAGGCGAACTGCACGATCACGAAGGGCGGCGGCGCCATCAGGAAGGTGTGGCCGTCCGGTGCGGCGCGCGCAACCTCGGCCGCGCCGATCGTCGTCGTTGCGCCGGCCTTGTTCTCGACGACCACCGTGCCGCCGAGGCGCGCCCCGAGATGCGCGGCGAGCAGCCTCGCGCTGATGTCCGTGGTGCCGCCCGGGGCGAAGGGCACGACGATGCGGATGGGCTTGCTCGGCCAGTCTCCCTGCGCCGACGCGATGCCGGGCGCGGCAAGGGCGACGGCGCCGCCCAGGATCGCGCGGCGCGACAGAGGACGCGCCAGACCCGTTCCGGGTTCCTGCGACATCGCCTTCCTCCCATGCCTGGTCCTGGAATTGGCCTGACCAGTTGACCAACGCTAGCGACGACCGTTATGGCGAGTCAACGACCGCCATGCCCTTCGAGCCCATTCCGCCCCGCCGCCTGTTCCGCCGCATCGCCGAACAGATCGCCGCCATGATCGCAGCCGGCGAACTGCCGCCCGGAAGCCGCCTGCCGGCCGAGCGCGACCTCGCCCACCGCCTGCAGGTCAGCCGTCCTTCCCTGCGCGAGGCGCTGATCGCGCTCGAGATCGAGGGCCTGGTCGAGGTGCGCGGCGGATCCGGCATCTATGTCCGCGGGCGCCGCGCGCGCACCGCGCCCGCGCCGCAGGACGCGCCCGGCCCCTTCGACATCCTTGCCGCGCGGCTGGCGGTCGAGCCCGAATGCGCGGCCCTCGCCGCGCGCCATGCCGGCCCCGCGGGGCGGGCGGCCGTGTCCGGCGCACTGGCCCGGCTGCGCGCCGACCGCGCCGCCCGCCGCGCCGACCACGAGGCCGACCGCGCCTTCCACGTCGCGATCGCGGAAGCCTCGGGAAATGCCGTGCTGGCGCGCATCGTCGCCGGGCTGTGGCAGGACCAGGCGAGCCCGGTGTCCGACCGGCTCGAGGACCTGGCCGTCACCCCCGCGCGGCGGCGCGAGAACCTCGGCGAGCATCGCGCCATTGCCGAGGCGATCGTCGCCGCCGATGCCGCCGCCGCGCGCGCGGCGATGCGCCGGCACCTGCTGGCGGTCCGGCGGGCGCGGCTTGCCGTGCTGCGCGGGCGCTGAACGCGCGCCGCGGTCAGCCACGCGCCGCGCGCAGCTCCGCGATGGCGATGCCGGCTTCCCCCTGCACGGCGTAGAGCAAGTAGAGCCTGCCGCCCTCCTCGAACACCGCCGGATCGCGGAGCTGGTTCACCGGCAGGTTCACCGCGCCGCGGACGGACGGTGCCAGCGGCAGGCCGGCGCCCTCCCAGGCTTCCTCGGGGCGGAGCACCTCGTTCGGCTCGCCCTCGACGCGCCAGGCGCGCCAATCGCCGAGGAGCGGGATGCGCGAATGCAGGATGCGCTCCGGCACGTCGCCGACCTGCGTCCAGAACACGTGCAGCACGTTGTCGCGCACCAGCACCGCGGTGTGGCGCTGCATCGGGTTGAACAGGTCGGGGCCGCGCTCGAAACCCGAAAGCCCGTCGGCCGAGCGGAACAGGATGCCCGGCATCGCCAGCGCGTAGTGCGCGCCGCCGTGGCGGAAGACGCGAAAGTAGGACGGCCCGAACAGCTCGGGCCGCGCCGCGAAGGCGATGCCGTCCACCGAGATCGCCGCCCGCGTGCGCTGCGTTTTCCAGGCCACGAGGCCGTGCACGTACATCACGATGCGCCGGTTGGCGTGGTCGACGTGAACGTCAGGCGATGCGATGTGCGGATGGGAGGCTTCCGCCTCGGCGGAGAGCAGCCCGGGGGCCGCTTCCATCGCCCCGCCGGGCAGCCGGTCGAAGGCTTCGCCGCCCCGCTCCGTCGCGGGACGCCGCGCGGGCGTGGTCGGGAACAGGCTGTCGCGCAGGTCGAGGCTGCCTGCCTCATGCATGCGCCACGGCCCTTCCGGCGCATCCGCGTAGGCGAGGCGGATGTAGGACCCCTTGTGGTCGGCGAAATAGAGGTAGTAGCGCCCGAGCGCGCCCTCGACCCAGTCCGGCACGCGGATCATGGAGGGGCCCTGCACGTTGGCCCCCATCCGCGCGTCCATGCCGGGCCGGATGATCAGGCCGATGCGCCGCGCGGTCCATTCGCCCATGAAGCGTCCCCTTCGGCGCGCGTCAGCCGGCCGCCCGCCTGAGCGTGATGGCGTAGCGGAAGCCGGGTTCGGGGTGAAGCGTGCTGGTGAGTTCCACGAGCCGGCCGTCGGTCGTCAGGTAGTTGCGCGTGATCCTGAGCGCCGGCGCGCCGCGCCGCATGCCGAGTACGGCCGCATCCGCCGCGCCGAGCACGGTCGCCTCGATCTCCTGCCGCACGGTGCCGATGGTCAGGCCATGCGCCGCCTCGATGGCAGCGAAGATCGCTTCCCGCCGGGCCGGGGCGGCTTCGGCGGCCGCGGCATAGGCGCCGTCCACCCAGACCTCGGTCAGGCCGAGCACGCGCGCGCCGTCGGCCGTCTCCCTGAGTCCGCGCAGGTGCAGCCACGCATCGCCCGCGCGCGTGCCGAGGCGCTGCGCCATCCGCCCGCGCGGCACCCGGCGTTCTGTGGAGAGCACGCGGAACACGGATCGCGCGGCAAACTGGAACACGTCGGCGAGGTCGTTCAGCGTATGCGTGAAGCCGGCCTCGGCGCTCGTCGCCTCGACGCGCGTGCCGACGCCCTTGCGCGCCGAGACCAGCCCTTCCCGGCGCAGCGCGCCGATCGCCTGGCGCACCGTCTGGCGGCTGACACCGAAGGCAGCGGCCAGAGCCATTTCGGTCGGCAGCAGCGCGCCGACGTCGTATTCGCCGCGCTGGATCGCGCCACGCAGCGCGGCCGCGAGGGCCGCCCAGCGCGGCAGGCCGGGGGTCAGGGCGTTCACCCGCGCATCACGCCGGCCGGCGCGGCACCAGGCTGTGCCGCACGAAAGTGAGGAAGACGGTGCCGTCGGCCTTGAAGCCCTCGGTGCGCGTCGTGACGATGCCCTGGCCGGGGCGGGACCGGCTCTCGCGCACCGCCAGCACCTCGGATCGCGCATAGACGGTGTCGCCCGGGAAGACCGGCGCGGTCAGCTTGATCTCCTCCCACCCCAGGTTCGCGATGGCGTTGGCCGAGACGTCGTCCACCGTCATGCCCACCACGATCGCGAGGGTGAGCGCGCTGTTGACCAGCGGCTTGCCGAACTCGGTGCCGGCCGCGTAGTGCGCGTCGCAATGCGCCGGGTGGCGGTTCATGGTCAGCAGCGAGAACTGGATGTTGTCGGCGTCGGTGATGGTGCGCCCGGGCCAGTGCTCGTAGCGGTCGCCGACCTCGAAGTCGTCGAGGTAGCGCGAGAGGTCCCGCGCGCGGATGATGCGGCCCGCCGCCGCGCCCGATGCCGTGTCCGTCACCATGTCCTCCCGGGGCATTTGCCCCATGCTTGTCCGTACATGCGCACGGGCCGTCAAGCCTGCCCGCGCCGCGCCAGCAGGCAGCGGTAGACCGGCGCCACGATGGCCGGCGCGATGAAGAGCGTGAGCTGTGCGCATGCAACCACGAGGCCGAGCCCGGCATCCGCGCCGCCCGCGATGGCGGCCAGCAGCAGCACGTTGTTGCGCGAGCCGGTGACAAGCCCTGCAGACAGCGCCGCCCGCACGGGCGCGCGCCAGAACACCACGGCACCGATCGCCTGGAGGGCGAGGTTCAGCCCGAGCGCAAAGCCGAGCGCCGCCGCGAACTCCCCCGGCGCTTCGGCCAGCGCCGGCCCGACATCGGCCATGCAGGGCAGCGCCGAGACGGCGACGAACACCACCAGGGTCGTGTCGAGCCCGGGCCCCGCCGCGCGCAGCCGCGGCCGCCCGACCGCGGCGGCAACCAGCGCCGCGCCGCCGAAGGCCGTGCCCACCAGCAGCGCGAGCCGCAGCGCCATCGCCGCCGGATCAAGGCTGGCGCCGATTCCGAGCAGCGCGGCCGCCGCCGGCAGCACGAGCGGCGCCAGCGCATTGGAGGGGAGCGCGACGACCGTCAGCAGCGCCGCATCGGCGCCGAGCAGCAACGCGAAGGCCGCGGCCGACATGACGGATGGCGCGGCCGCGATCAGCACGCCGCCGCGCAGCCAGGCGTGGTCCGGCGGCAGCGCGGCCGAGAGCACCACGTAGACCAGCAGCGGCACCGCCGCCGTCACCCAGCCGAGCACCAGCAGCGCCAGCAGGGGCCGGCGCAGCACGCCGCCGAGCGCCGCGGGCTCCACCCGCAGCAGCGCGAGCAGCATGGTCGCGGCCGACAGCGGCAGCAGCAGCGGGCGCGTCGCCTCCGCCAATGGCGGCAGCGCGATCCCGACCAGCGCGCCGCCCGCGATCAGCAGGTTGCCACGGCGCCGGATCGCCGCCGCAAGGCTCATCCCCGCACGGATCGCGGCAATGCCATCACGATCTCGGGGAACAGCGTCATCATCACGGTGAACGCCATCATGATGACGCAGAAGGGCCAGGCGTAGCGCGCGATGCGGAAGATGCCTTCCTGCGTCAGGCCCTGGATGACGAACAGGTTGAAGCCGACCGGCGGCGTGATCTGCGCCATCTCGATCGTCACGATCAGGAAGACGCCGAACCAGATCGGGTCGAAGCCGGCGCCGACGGCCAGAGGCAAGGTCACCGGCAGCGTCATGACGATGGCCGAAAGCCCGTCCAGCACGCAGCCCAGCACAAGGTAGAACAGCATCAGCACGCCGATCAGCGCGAAGGGATGCAGGCCCCAGGCATCGATCGCGCCGGCCACCTCGGCCGGCAGGCCGAGCCGCGCCATGGCCTTCGACAGGAACAGCGCGCCGACCAGGATCAGCCCGATCATGGAGCAGGTGCGCACCGTGCCGAGCAGCGCCTGCCACAGCCCCGCGAGCGTGAGCGTGCGCTGCACGATCGCCACGACCAGCGCGCCGAGCACGCCCATCGCCGCCGCCTCCGTGATGCTGGCCAGCCCGAAATAGAGGCTGCCCATGACGAAGGCGATGAGGAAGACGACCGGCACAAGCTGCCCGAGCGCGGCCAGCCCTTGGCGCAGCGGGACGGGTGCCTCCTTCTGCGGCACGAGGGACGGGTCCCGCCAGGCACGCCAGCCGATATAGCCCATGAACATCAGCGCGAGGCCGAGCCCCGGCACGATGCCCGCGATGAAGAGCTGCAGGATCGGGACATCGGCCACCACGCCGTAGACGATCATCGGGATGGAGGGCGGGATCAGGAAGCCCAGCGTCCCCGCGCCGGCCAGCGAGCCGACGGCCAGGCGCCGGTCGTAGCCGCGCGAAAGCAATTCAGCCAGCGTGATGCGCCCGACCGTCGCGGTCGTCGCGGCCGAGGAGCCAGACACGGCGGCGAACAGCGTGCAGCCCATCACGTTCACATGCACGAGCCGCCCGGGGAGCCGCCGCGTCCAGGGCGACAGGCCGCGGAACAGGTTCTCCGACAGGCGGGTGTGGAACAGGATCTCGCCCATCAGGATGAACAGCGGCAGGGTGATCAGCTCGACCGAGGTGGCGCTGGACCAGACGTCGCCGGCCAGGAAGCGGTCCACGCGCATGTCGCGATAGACCTCGAGCGCGACGATGCCGATCGACATCAGCGCCGGCCCGACCCAGACGCCGCCGGCCAGCGTCGCGACCAGCATGCCGAGCACGAGCGCGACCGGCCCGGTCATTCGTGGCCGCCCCCGGCAAGGCCGGCGCCGAGGTCCGGCGCCTCATGCGCCAGCAGCCGGACCAGCCGCGCGACGAAGGCCAGCAGCAGCAGCGTGATGCCGAGCGTCAGCAGCCCCTGCGGCACCCAGACCGGTGTGCCCATGGGATAGAAGGAGATCGAGCCGAGCTCCACGCTGCGCCACCATTGCAGCCACATCACCCGCGTCAGGAAGCCGAGCGTGCCGATGGCGAAGGCGGTGCCGAGCATGTCGAGCGCGCGCGCGAGCCGCGGCGGCAGGGCATGCAGCAGCACGGCCACGCGGATATGTCCGCCCTGGCGCAGCGCCCAGCCGGAGCCGCAGAACAGGATCATGGCCTGCAGGTAGATCGCGTATTCGATCACCCAGGGCTGGGAGGTCGCGAAGAAATAGGTCAGCACCACCTCGGCGATCAGCATCGCCGCCAGCGCCGCGGCCGCGACGGCGGCCACGGCAGCGCCGGCAAAGCAGGCCGCGTCGGTGGCGCGCAGCGCCGCGCGGATCACGAGCCGACGCGGCGGCGGAACTCGGCGATGATAGGCCCGGCGGCAGGGTTGGCGCGGACGAAGTCGTCGGTCATGCCGGCCGTCGCCTCGCGCATGGCGCGCACCAGCCCGGCCGAGGGTGCCTCGACCGTCATGCCATGGCCGCGCAGGTCGGCCATGCGGGCCTCGTGCTCGCCCTTGGAGACGGTCCAGAACTCGGGCTCGAGCCGCTTCGCGAGGTCGCGCACGGCGTTGCGCTGCGCCTCCGGCAGGCGGCGCCAGGAGTCTGTGCCGACCACCATGAGGTTGCTCGCCCAGAGGTGGTTGGTCGTGTAGGCGTGCTTGAGGAATTCCCAGTAGCGTTGCGCGACCGCCGTAGTGCCGGACGTCATCACGGCATCGACGCGCCCCGAGGCCAGCGCCGGCACCACGTCCGGGCTGGTCAGCTGCTGCGGCACCATGCCAAGGCGGCTTACCATCTCGGCCGTCACGCGGTCGTAGGTGCGCATCCGGATGCCGCGCAGATCGGCCGCCGCCTGGATCGGGCGCTTGAAGTAGAAGTTCTGCGTCGGCCAGGGCACGATATACAGGACGATCTGGTTGCGCCGCTCGAGCTCGCGCTCCCAGGCCGGCCGCACCAGCTCGTGCATGATCTTGAGCTGGTCGTAGTCGGCGATGAGGAAGGGGATGCTCTCGATGCCGAGCAGCGGCAGGTCGCCCACGTTCTGGAAGGCCGCGAATTCGGCCATGGGCACGACGCCGTCGCCGACGGCGCGCACCGTCTCGTTGGCGCGCACGCCGAGCGAACCGCCGGGATGGACCGTGAGCTGCAGCGCGTTGTTCGTGAGCTGCGCCACCTCGCGCCCGAAGCGCTGGGCGTTCAGGGTGTGGAACTCGTTCGGCCCCCAGGGCAGCGAGACATCCCAGCGCAGCTGCTGCGCCGAGGCCGGGCGGGCCGCGATCCCGGCGCCGAGCGCCCCCGCGGCGGTGAGCACATCGCGACGCTTCATGGTCATCCCCCAGGGTTCGTTGCGCGGGAGTGCAGCATGGGTCCCCCAGACCGGCAAGGGCTTTGTACGGACATGAGCATCGGGGACGCCCCCATCCGCCTGCTGCGCGAGGGTCCTGTGGCGACGCTGCTGCTCGATCGCGCCGACCGGCGCAACGCCATGAGCCGCGCGATGTGGACGGCGATGCCGGCGCTGCTGGCGCGCGTCGCCGCGGACGACGCGGTCGCATTGCTTGTCGTGACCGGCACGGGCGGGCATTTCTGCGCCGGCGCCGACATCGCGGAGTTCGAGGACGCCTATCGCGACGCCGCCGCCGTCGCCGCGACCAATGCCGCGATCCGCGACGCGGTCGAGGCGCTGGCCGCCTTCCCCAAGCCCGCGATCGCCGCGATCCGCGGCGCCTGCGTCGGCGGCGGCGTCGCGCTGGCGTTGGCCTGCGACCTCCGCGTCGCGGCCTCCGATGCGCGCTTCGCCGTCACGCCGGCGCGGCTCGGCCTCATCTACAGCCATGGCGACACGCTGCGCCTGGTGCGCGCCGTGGGCGCGGCGCGGGCCAAGGACATGCTGTTCTCCGCCCGCATGGTGGGCGCGGAGGAAGCGGAGCGGATCGGGCTCGTGCAGCGCGTGGTCCCGCCGGAGGCGCTGGAGGCCACGGTCTCGGACACCGCCGCCGGCCTGGCCGCGCTGTCGCGCCCTGCGCTGCGCGACATCAAGCGCATGGTGGGCGCGATCGCCGACGGCGCGCTGCAGGAGACGCCGGACCTCGCCGCGCTCTTTGCCGACGGCTTCGCCGGCGAGGATTTCCGCGAGGGCTACGCAGCGTTCCTGGAGAAGCGCCCGCCGCGCTTCAGGGCGCGCTGATCGCCTCGGCGATCGCGACGAGGCGCGCCTCCGACCAGGCCGGCCCGACCAGTTGCAGCGACCCCGGCAGCCCGCCATCCGGCGCCGCGCAGGGAAACGAGATCGCCGGCAGGCCCGCGATATTGGCCAGCGCGGTGAAGTCCGCCTGGTCGTCGGGCACCGGCGCGCCATGCGCGAAGGCGCGCTGCGGCGCCGTCGGCATCAGCAGCACGTCGCATGTCGCCAGCGCGCGCAGCGCGGCGGAGCGCGCCTCCGCCAGCACGCGGAAGGCGCGTGCCAGGCGGATCGCGCCGGCATCGCGGCCGTAGCGGAGCGCGGCGCGGAAGCCCTCGCTTGCCGCTGCCGGATCGTCGATTATCGCGGCGTGGTCGAGCGCGGCCTCGGCCTCGGTCACGAGAAGCCCGGCGCGACGTGCGGCGCGCGGCAGCCAGCCCGGCATCGCGATGCGTTCGAGCGTCGCGCCGGACGCGCGCAGGCGGTCGAGGACCGCCTCGACCGAATCGCGCAGGCCCACCTCCATCGGCGCATCCCAGGCCGGGGCCGGCAGGCCGAGGCGCAGCATGCGGAGGTCGGCCGCGGCCCCGGGCCGCGCGGTCCAGCCGGCCGGCGCCGGGATCCAGCCGGGATCCGCCGCGTCCGGCGTCACCATGGCCGCGAGGCCGAGCGCCGCCTCGCGGAGCGTGCGCGCGACCATGCCCACCGTGTCGAGCGTGGACGAGAGCGGCGTGACGAGGCTGCGGCCGACCAGCCCGGCCGTGGGCTTGAAGCCGACGACGCCGCAATAGGCCGCCGGGATGCGGACCGAGCCCATGGTGTCCGTGCCGATGGCGAGCGGCGCGAAGCCCGCGGCGACCGCCGCCCCCGAGCCGCCCGACGAACCGCCCGGCGTGAAGCCCGGCGCCAGCGGGTTGTCGCAGCGCCGAGGCGCCGATGTCGTGGCGCCGAGCGCGCCCTCGTGCAACGCGACCTTGCCGAGGATGATCGCGCCGGCGGTGCGCAGCGCGGCGACGCAGGGCGCGTCCTGCCCCGCGATCCGGTCGCGATGGGCGGCAAGGCCGGCCGTCCAGGGCATGCCGGCGACGGCGATGTTGTCCTTCACCAGCACCGGCACGCCGGCAAGCGGGCCGGCGCCGCCGGTCGCCACCGGGTCGAGGTGCCAGACCGCGTGCACCGCGCCGTCGCGCGCCGCGATGGCGGCGAGGCATTCGTCGCGCGTCACGCCCGCTCGTCCAGCAAGCGGATCGCCTTCTGCCGGGCTTCGACCTGCGTCAGCGCCGCGAGCGCGCCCGGCGCCTCCAGCGCGACCGCGACCTCGACGCCGAGCCGCGTGCGGAGCAGGTCCTCGAGCCGCGCGCGCAGCGTGTCCTGCGGCATGCCCTGGACCTCCAGGTGAACGCGCATGGCGTCGCGGCCGTCGGTGCGCGTGACGCGGCAGAGGAATTCGCCGGTCGCGCCGGGCGCCGCCTCGACCAGCAGCGCGCCGATGCCGGTCGGGAACAGGTTGATGCCGCGCAGCTTCACCATGTTGTCCGACCGCCCCAGGAAGCCGCGGATGCGCCGGAACGGGATGCCGAGCGGGTTCGGCCCCGCCACCTCCTCGGTCACGTCATGGGTGTTGAAGCGGATGATCGGGAAGATGTCGTCCTTGAAGAGGCAGGTGCAGACCATGTCGCCGAGGCGGCCTTCCGGAACCGCCGCGCCGGTGTCGGGGTCGACGATCTCGAGGATGTGCGCGTCCTCGTACACATGCATGCCGGTGCGGTCGGGGCCCTCGCCCGCGATGATCCCGGTGTCGCCGACGCCGTACCAGTCGAACACCTGCGCCCCGCCCCAGGCGGCGCCAAGGCTCGCCTGCGACTCGCTGCCGAGATGCGCGCAGATCAGGCGGATCGGCAGGTCGCGGCCGGGCTCGAGCCCCGCCTCCCGCGCCGCATCCGCCAGGCGGCGGATGTAGTCGGCGAAGCCGACGATGCAGGTGGCGCCGAATTCCCGCATCAGGAAAACCTGCTGCGCCGTGCGCGTCTCCACGCCCGTGCCGGCCGACATGAAGCGCGCGCCGACGAAATGCAGCACGGCCTCGCGCACATAATGCCCGCCATTGACCATGCCGTGGCCGTAGACGGAGTGGACGACGTCCTCCTCCGTCATGCCGGCCAGCAGGTACATTCGCGCGAGCAGCCGGTTCTGCGCCTCCCGCGAGCGCGGGCCGAAGAGCAGCGGCTGCGGCGTGCCGGTCGTGCCGCTTGTCGTATGCATGATGATGGGGGGGCGCTGTCCGGGCGGATGGACGTCGCGGCCGTGGAAGTCGCCGATCGGCGGGTGCTCGGCGACCGAGCGCATCAGGTCCGCCTTGTCGTAGGCCGGCAGGCACGCGAGGTCGTCGAGGCCGCCGATGTCGCCCGGCTTCGCGCCGGCGGCCGACCAGAGCCGCCGGTAGAACGGCACCTGCCAGGCGAAGCCGAGGACACGCCGCAGCGCCGCTTCCTGCCGCGCGCGGAGCTCGTCGCGGCTCAGTTGCGCGAAGGCGCGCGGGAAGTCGGGGCCGATCGGGTGGTCGCGCACCAGGCCCGGATGGTCCATCGCCTGGAAGTAGTCGTAGGCCATCGAGGGGCTCCCGGTCAGGGCAGGGCGTCGTTGCAGGCGCGCGCGGCGCCGCCTTCGGCAAGGGCGAGCGCCGCGGCGATGGCGGCCTCGGACCGCGCGGGCGCGACGCCGGCATGGGCCATCAGCGCGCGCGCCTTGCCGATGACCGCCTCGGGCGCGAGCGGATTCTCGGGGTCGCCGAGCGCATCGGCGACACGCGCCTCGAGTCGCTGGCCATCGGGCAGCAGGATCGCGACGCCAGCGCCGAAATGCGCCGGATAGGCGGCGCTCAGCGCCGCGTCGGCCCGCACCGAGATGCGCGCGCGCAGCGCCGCGATGTCGGCGCGCGCGATCCCCTGCGGCGCGAAGGCCGCAAGCGGCGGCGGGCCGTCGAGCAGCGCGACCGCCACGGCGTGCTGCAGCGAGAACTTGGCCTCGATGGTGCTGCGCGGCTCGGCGCGATCGCAAAAGGTGATGGCGTCGGCATAGGCGGCGACTTCGACCCGCTCCGGCATCTGCCCTGCCAGGCCGTCGCGCAGCAGGAGCGCGGCGTCGATCGCGGGATGGGCGTGGCGGCAGGCGGGCCAGGGCTTGAAGGAGGTCTCGTGGATCAGCCACGGCGCATCGGCGCCGTCGAGCACGCGCCCGGGCCGCGCGTCGGGGGAGAAGCCCTCGAATAGGCCCTGCGCGCCCTCCAGGATCGCGCGCGGGCCCGTCATGCCCTGGGCAGCGAGCAGCGCCGCCTCCAGGCCGGCCGCCGCGGCATGGGCCGTGTGCCACTGCTTCGTGAGGCCCGGCTCGTGCCGGCAGCGCCAGAGCCCGCCCGCGACGGACGCGGCATTGCCGAGTGCATCGGCCATGCGCGCGGCATCGAGGCCGAGCAGCGAGGCGCAGGCGGCCGCGGCGCCGAACGGCCCGCAGGTCGCACTGGGGTGGAAGCGGGCGTAGTGCGCCGGGCCGAGCGCGCGGCCGAGCCGGATCTCGGCCTCGTAGCCGCGCAGCACGGCATCGAGCAGCGCCTCTCCCGGCGCGTCGTGCGCGGCGGCCAGCGCGAGCGCCGCGGGCACGACGACCGGGCCGGCGTGCAGGATCGCCTCCCGGTGCACGTCGTCCATCTCCAGCACGTTGCCGAGGGCGCCGTTCGCCAGCGCCGCCATGCGTGCGGTGGCGCCACCGCCGAGCAGGATGCGCGCGGGGCCGGGCTCCGTCGCGGCATGGGCGCGGAAGACCGGGCCGGCCTCCTCCGCCGCGCCGGCCGCGGCGCAGCCGATCCAGTCGAGCACGTGCAGCGCCGCGCGCGCGCGGTCCGCCGCCGCGACGGGGCGCGCGAGCAGCGCGACGAGGCCCTCGGTCAGCGTCAACGGCGCCTCGCGGCGGCGATGACCTCGGCGGTGTGCTCGCCGAGGCGCGGCAGGCGGGGGTCGGGCCGCGCGGGCTCCTCGGCGAAGCGGATCGGGTTGCCGAGATGGAGGTTGCCCTCCGCGTCGCGCCAGACCATGCCGCGGGCCGCGACCTGCGGCCGGGCCACGGCTTCGCGCAGGTCGAGCAGCGGCGCGAAGCAGACGTCGCGTCCGGCGAACCAGGCTTCCCATTCGTCGCGGCTGCGCGTCGCGAAGACCTCGCGCAGGAAGGCCTTGGCGGGCTCGTGGCCGGGGCCGGGCGGGCCAGAGGCGGCCTCCACCAGGTCGGGCCGGCCGAGGGCGTGCAGCAGCGTCTCGACGAATTTGTGCTCCGACCCGCCGAGCACGACGTGGCGGCCGTCGCGCGTGGCATAGATCTCGTAGAAGGCGCCGCCGCCCCATTGGCGTTCCTGCTTGACGCGCGGTGCCGCGCCCTCCCCGAACAGCGTGCCGGTCGCATTCGGCAGCCAGGAAAGCGTGGCATCGAGCATCGCGACGTCGAGGTGGTCGCCGCGTCCCGTCGTCGCCCGCCGGAGCAGCGCCATCAGGATGCCGGAGAGTGCCAGCAGCGAGGCCGTCGCGTCGGCGATCGGCACATGCGGGTGCGTCGGCTGCCCGTCGCGCCCGAGGTTGAGCGAGAGCGTCCCGGCCAGCGCCTCCACCGCCAGGTCGTGCGCCGGGCGGTCGCGGTCCGGCCCGTCCTGGCCGAAGGCGGAGATCGAGCAATAGACGATCCCCGGATTGCGCGCCGCGATCGCGGCGTAGCCGATGCCGAGGCGGTCGACGACGCCGGGGCGGAAGGCCTCCAGCAGCACGTCGCAGGTCGCGGCGAGATCGAGGAAAGCCGCAAGGTCCTCGGGCTTCTTGAGGTCGAGTCGGATCGACTTCTTGCCGCGGTGCGTATTGCGGAACCAGACGCTCTCGCCGCCCTGGCGCGCGCCGATGTGGCGCACCGGCTCGCCGCCCGGGGGTTCGAGCTTGATCACCTCCGCGCCGTGGTCGGCCATCATCGTGGTCAGGTACGGCCCCGGCAGGAACAGCGAGAGGTCCAACACGCGCAGGCCGTCGAGCTTCATCACACCACCCCGGCCGCGCGCAGCGCCGCGACCGCGGCGGCGTCGTAGCCGGCCTCGGCCAGCACGCCCTCGGTGTCGGCGCCGTAGCCCGGCGCGGCGCGCGCGGGCAGCACGGCGCCGTCCAGACGGATCGGGTTCGCCACCAGCGCGAAGTCCTGGCGCGCAGGGTGGGGCGTCGCCTGCGCGCCGCCGCGGCCGCGGAAATACGGGTTGTCCAGCGCCTCGGCGAGCGTGAGCACGGGTGCGACCGGCACCTTGCCGCCGAGCGCCGCGACCCAGTGCGCGTTGGGGTGCGCGCGCATCGCCGGGTCGATCTCGGCCATCAGCGCGTCACGCTGCGCAAGTCGGTCCTCGTAGCCGAGGAAACGCGCGTCCACGGGCAGGTCGGGCCGGCCAATCGCCTCGCAGAAGCGGCGCCAGAAGGCGGGCTTCATGCACATGACGAAGACGTGGCCGTCGGCCGTCGGCAGCATCTCGCAGAGTACGGCGAAGGGATGGCCGCCGCGCGGGCGGCGCTGCACCTCGTGGCCTTCGTTGAGGTACCAGGTCGCGGGGTAGTTCAGGTTGTGCAGCGCGACGTCGTAGAGCGAGACATCGACGTCGCGCCCCTGTCCCGTCGCGCGCGCGCCCATCACGGCCGCGAGCAGCCCAACCGCGGCCGTCAGGCCGCTCAGCATGTCGATGAGCGAGACGCCGAGGCGCGTCGGCGGCCCGCCGGGCTCGCCGGTCAGCGCCATCATCCCGGCCTCGGCCTGGGCGAGGTAGTCGTAGGCCGGCCAGGTCGCGCGCTCGCCCACCCGCCCGTAGCCCGAGATGTGCACGCAGACGATGCCGGGCTTCACGGCCGACAGCGCCGCGTGATCGAGGCCGAGGCGCGCCGGCAGGTCGCCGCGCAGGTTGTTCGCCACCGCATCGGCGCGGGCGGCCAGCCGGTGCAGCACCTCGCGACCCTGGTCGTGCGTCAGGTCCAGCGTGATGGCGCGCTTGTTGCGGTTGAAGGTCTGGTAGAAATGGCTGTCGTTCTCGCCCAGGCGGAATTCGCCGGTATGGCGCGCGAGGTCGCCTGGCATGCCGGAGCCGTCCTCCGGCGCCTCGATCCGCACGACATCGGCGCCGAGGTCGGCGAGGTACATGGTCCCGAAGGGCGCGGCGCCGAACTGCTCGACCGAGACGATCCTGAGCCCGGCCAGCGGCAGGGTCACGCCGGGTTCCGCGCGATCAGCTGCTTGGCGATGATCATGCGCTGGATCTCGTTGGTGCCTTCCCCGATGCACATCAGCGGCGCGTCGCGGAAGTAGCGCTCCACGTGGTATTCCTTGGAATAGCCGTAGCCGCCATGGATGCGCATCGCCTCCAGCGCGTTGTCCACCGCGGCCTCGGAGGCGAAGTACTTCGCCATGCCGGCCTCCATGTCGCAGCGTTCCCCGCGGTCGTATGCGCGCGCCGCGTCGTAGGTCAGCAGCCGCGCCGCCTGCAGGCGCGTCGCCATCTCGCCGAGCTTGAGCTGGATCGCCTGGTGCTCGCAGATCGGCTTGCCCATGGTGCGGCGGATCTGGCTGTAGCGGACGGAATCCATCAGCGCGGCGGAAGCGAGCCCGCAGCCGCGCGCGGCGATGTTGATGCGCCCGAGCTCGAGCCCCGACAGCGCCGCCTGCAGGCCCCTGCCTTCCTCGCCGCCGATCAGGTTCTCGGCCGGCACGCGGTAGTCCTCGAAGATCAGCTCGGCGGAATCGATGCCCTTGTAGCCGAGCTTCTCGAGCTTTCGGGACACGCGGAAGCCCTCGCCCTTGGGCGCGAGCAGCATCGACATGCCGGCGTGGCGCGGGCTGGCCTCGGGGTCGGTCTTGACCAGCAGCGCGAAGCAGGACCCCTGGATGCCGTTGCTGATCCAGGTCTTGGTCCCGTTCACGACGTAGCCGTCATTGCCGCGCCGCGCGCGGGTCCGGATCGCCTGCAGGTCGGTGCCGCAATCGGGCTCGGTGAGCGCGAGCCCGCCGCGCACCTCGCCCGAGGCGAAGCGCGGCAGCCAGGTGCGCTTCTGCTCCTCGGTGCCCAGCCGCGTCACGATCGCCGACATGATGAGGTGGCTGTTGAGGATGCCGGTCAGCGACATCCAGGTCTCGGCGATCTTCTCGATGATGCGCGCGTAGGTCGTCGCGGACAGCCCGAGGCCGCCGTAGTCCACCGGCACGGTCGCGCCGAACAGGCCCATCGCCTTCATCTGCTCGACCATCTCGTGCGGGTATTCGTCCGCGTGGTCGAGACGCAGCACATGCGGTCGGACATCGCGCGCCAGCCACTTCTCGATGCTGGCGAGCAGCTCGGCATCCTCGTCGGGCGCGGTCTGCGGCAGGGCGTCCATGGTCGGGGGTCCTCGGCCGGTATGTCCGTACATGGTGGCGCCGGGCCGTGGCCGGGTCAATCGCGCCCGGCCACGGCCCCGGCCAGGACGGCGACGTCCGGGACGTGCTCGATCCGCTCGACCAGCGCCGCCAGGCGCGCGGCACCGGCGGCGGGGCGGGCGGGCACGGCATGGCCCCAGCAACGCGTGAACTTCTCCATGTTCTCCGCCGCCGTCAGTGGCACCGCGGGGTGGCCGTAGACATGCGCCAGTGCCGCCACGTGCTCCGTGCCGTCCACGAGCCGCACGCGGATCTCCTGCGGGTCGAGCGCGTTCTCGTCGGTGTTGTCGTCGGGCTCGATCCGCACCTTGGCCGCGTGGCGGTGCACGGCCGGGTCGCGCAGCGCATCGCCCAGGAAATCCGGCACGTCGCAGCGCCCCTTCGCCATGAACACGCCGGCGACGAAGGGCAGGCAGAGCTTCGCATAGTTCGAGGCCGGGTCGGTCACCAGCGGCCGGCCCACCAGCCTGCGCACCAGCGGCGGCACGCGCGCGACCACCTCCGCCACGTCGTCGGCGGCGAAGCCATGCGCCTGCATCAGGTCGCGCAGGCCGTGGACGACGCCATGCGTCAGCCGGCCGGACGGGAAGGGCTTGTGCGCCAGCTGCGTGATCTGCCAGTCGCGGCCGAGCGCCCCGGTCACGCGGGCGGCGTGCAGGTTGCCCTGTTCCATCAGCGCGAAATAGCCATAGACGCCCGTGAAGGCGTGACGCGGCCCGGGGAAGCCCGCCTGCACGAGGTCGATCGCGGCGATCGCGCCGCGCGCGTTGAAGCCGATCTGCAGGCCGAGCAGCGGCGATCCTTCGGTGTGCGGCTGCAGCGTGCCGCAGGTCTGGCCGTACATGTGGCCGAAGGCCTGGCGGATCTGCTCGGCCTCGAGCCCCGCGAGGTTGCCGATCGCGGCGACAGCACCGAAGCCGCCGGCGGTCGCAGGGCGGAAGAAGCGCACCGGCGCGTCGGTCGCAACGCCGATCAGCCCGGCCACGTCCACGCCGACGCACAGCGCCGCCACCAGCCGCGCGCCATCCACCGGACGGCCGCGCGCCGCCTCCCGTTCCGACCAGGCGAGCACGGCGGACAGGATGGTGGCCATCGGGTGCACCACCGCGCCCTCGTGCACGCAGTCGAATTCCAGGCAGTGGATCAGGTAGGCGTTGACGATGGCGGCCGAGCCCGCGCCCATGCGCGCGCCGTCGAGCCAGGAGGTCGCCTCCGGCGCCGGCCCCCAGGCGGCCGCGAGCCGCGCGACCTCGGCGACACGCGCGCCCGAGGTGCCGGCGGCCGCCACGCCGAGCGTGTCGAGCAGGAAGGTGCGCGCCTTGTCCCGCGCGGCCTGCGGCAGGTCGTCGAACCGTGTCGCGGCGGCATGCGCCGCGAAGGCGGCCTCCAGCTCCGAGTCGCTCACGAGATGCTCTCCCCCGTCACATGATCCTCGGCGCGCCAGGCATCGGGCGCCGGGTAGTCGCGCGCCAGCCAGGCGGCGCCGTCCAGCGCGCGCCAGGCGAGGCCGAGCGTCGCGGCCAGCGCCTCGATACGCGCGAGGTCCTCCGCATCATAGGTGCCGCGCGCCTGCGCCGCGGCGACCAGCTGCCCCGCGACGCGCCCTTCGGCGAAGAACGGCGCGTAGAGCGAGGATCCCATGCGGCTCGACTTCAGGAACTGCCGGAAGCGCCCGGCCTCCTCGTCGGTATTGCCGATCAGGATGGAGCGGCCGGCCGCGACCACGCGGCCCGGATGGTTCCAGGCGAGCGGGATCATCAGCCGCCGCTGCTCCGGCGGGAAGCCGACGCTGCCCGCCAGCATGTTGTAGGCGCCGTCCGGCGTGACCAGGAAGACGCCGGCGACGCGGTAGTCGAGCTCCCCTTCCTGCAGCGCCCCGGGGCGCGCGGCCGCGCCATGGTCGCCGATCGCGTCCCGCGCGGCATCGGCGAAGCCGCGCAGCGCAGCCTCGACATCCGTCGCCGCCGTGGCGGACCGCGCCGCGGCGGCGAGCGCCACGGCGAAGTCCCCGGCCCCCGGGCGGCCCGTCACTGCGGGATGCGCGCCTCGAGGTTCACGACCGGGCCGACCGTGCGGTTCCATTCGGCCACGCACTCCGCCCCGCAGCGGCGCGCCCAGTTCGGCAGCACGCGCTCCAGCATCGCCTGGCGGCGCGCCTGCACGTCGGCCGGCGAGGGATCGACGCGCGTCATGCCGCCCACCGCACCCAGCGGGCAGGGCCCGGTGGTGTTGCAGGCGATCCCGATCGAATCCTCCTCGGCGTTCAGCGCCCACATGCGGTCCTCGAGCTTCTTCAGCTCGGTGGTCAGGAAATCGCGCACCGGCTGGGGCTGCGCGCGCCACCAGGCGCCGTTCGCGACCGTGGCGCCCGCGCCGTAGTTGATCGGCAGCGTGTAGAGGAAGCGCGTCGCCTCGTACCACTTGGCGACATAGCCCGAGAGCGTGCCGGTGATGGCGCAGTCGATGGTGCCTTGCGCCAGGGCCTGCTGCGTTTCGCCGAAGGCGACATCGACCGGCGTGCCGCCGAAGAAGGCCACGAAGTCACCCTGGCTGGTGCCCGAGGTCCGCACGCGCCGGCCGCGCAGGTCCGCGAGGCCACTCAGCGCCGTGCGGCAATACAGGATCTGGCTCTGGTAGGACTGGTAGGTCAGCGGCACGAGGCCGAGCTGGCGTTCGTAGAAGGCGTTCAACGCCGGACGGAAGGCATCCGTCACGCGCCGGAACTCGGCCATCGATCCGGTGAGGCCCGCGAGGTCGTTGCCATCGTTGATCGCGGCATCGCCGGCATGGTGGCCGAGCTGCGCCGTCGCGATGTTCGCCTGGCCGCGGGCCAGTATGCGGAACACCTCGGGCCCGCGCAGGCCGGCCTCGCTCCAGGGGCGGAAGTTGGAGGTGATGCGCCCGCCCGAGAGCTCGCGCACCTGGGTGTTCCAGAACGGCGCCTCGATGGTGCGGCTCTGGGTCGTGATGCCGATGTTGCCGAGCACGGTCACGCGCGTCTCGGGCAGTGTCTGCGCGGCGGCGGAGGTGGCCATGACGCCGATGGCCGCGGCGGCGATCCAGGTTTTCATGCGGGGGACTCCCTTGGGGGTTGCGGGACAGGCGGAAGCGCCGGAGGCAGCGCAGGATGGGCGCCAGAAACCGGTTTCCAAAGGCCCTTCGGCCTTTGGCGGGGGGAGCGTGAGCGGGGCAAGGCCCCCCTCATCCACCGCCGCCCTTGAAGGCCTGCGGCAGCATGAGCGCCAGTCCCGGCACCAGGGCCAGCAGCACGATCATCGCCACCATGATGACGAGGAAGGGCAGCGCGCCCACCACCACGTCCCGGAACGGCCCGCCGCCGCGCGCCGCCTGCACCACGAACAGGTTCATGCCCACGGGCGGCGTGATCAGCGCGGCCTCGATGAGGATGATGAAGACTATGCCGAACCACAGCGGGTCGTAGCCCACCGCGACCATGATCGGCACGACGACGGGCGTGGTCGCGATCATCAGCGACAGGGTGTCCATGAAGCAGCCGAGCAGGAAATAGAGCGCCACCACCGCCGCCAGGACCACGACCGGCGGGACGTCGAGCCCCTGCACCCAGGCGACGACCGTGCGCGTCAGCCCGATGTTCGTCAGCACGAAGTTCAGGAAATACGCCGCCAGCACGATCAGCATCACCATGCAGGTGGTGCGCATCGTGCCCTCGAAGGCTTCCATCAGGACGCCGGCGTTCAGCCGCCTGCGCGCCGCGGCAAGGGCGAAGGCGCCGAGCACGCCGAGCGCCGCGGCCTCGGTCGGCGTCGCGAAGCCGGCATAGATCGAGCCGACCACCAGGAAGAACAGCCCGGCGACCATCACGAGGCCGCGCCAGGCGCCGGGCGCCCGCTCCACCTCGGTGCCGTGCCCGCCAGCGGCGGGCCGCACGAGGCAGATGGCCCAGACCGCCACCATGAACAGCCCCGCCATCATCAGCCCGGGGATGATGCCCGCGAGGTAGAGGTCCCCCACGGATACGTCGGCCAGCACGCCGTAGATGATCATGTTGATGGACGGCGGGATCAGGATGCCGAGCGTGCCCCCGGCCGCCAGCGAGCCCAGGAACAGCGGCCGCGAATAGCCGAAGCGGTCCATGTTCGGCATGGCGATGGTGCCGATCGTCGCCGCCGTCGCGACCGAGGAGCCCGAGGTCGCGGCGAACAGCGCGCAGGACGCGATGTTGGTGTGCATCAGCCCGCCCGGCACGCGCGCGAGGCGCGGCGCCAGCGCGCGGTACATCTCCTCGGCCAGGCCCGCGCGCAGCAGCACCTCCCCCATCAGGATGAAGAGCGGGATGGAGACGAACAGGAACTCGGTCGAGGTGGACCAGGCGATGTCGCCGAGCGAGGGCAGCGGCGGCAGGAAGGCATAGAGCTCCCCGAGCGCAAGCCCGAGGTAGAACAGCGCCGCGGCGATGGGTATGCCGATGCCGACCAGCAGCAGCAGAAGCGCGGTGGCGACCCCGGTCATCGGCCGAGATCCCCGGCCTCGGCCGAAAGACCGGGAATGCCACCGATCCGGTCCACCTGCGCCGCGTCGCCGCGCAGCAGCGCCACGAGCGCGGCCAGCGTGCTCATCCCCGCGACGAAGCCGAACCACGTGAGCCCGAGCGCGAAGACCGACTGTGGCACCACCATCGGCAGCGCGAGCGGCGTGTTGGAGACCGCGCCGAGGCGCAGGCTTTCCCGCGTCACGTCCCAAGCATACCAGGCGAAGGCGGCGGCGACCGGCGTCAGCGCGGCCAGCGCCAGCACGTCCAGCACGCCATGCGCGCGTCCCGGCAGCAGGCGGTGGAGGATGTCGAGCCGGATATGCGCGCGTTCCGTCACCGCGAAGGCGAGGCCGAGCGCGAGCGAGGCCCCGAAGGCATAGCGCGACAGCTCGAAGGAATGGAACGGCGCAACGTTGGCGGCGTTGCGAAGCACGACGTCGAGCCCGATCAGCAGCGCCGCCAGCGCCATCAGCGCGCCGCCCACCCGGGCCAGCAGGCGCGACACGCTGGCGAGCAGCGCGATCACGCCGCCGCCGGTTCCGTGGGCGGCGCGACCTGCGCGGCAAAGGCGCGCGCGATCTCCGCCCGAGTCGCGGTCCAGACGCCTGCGCGCGTGGCGGCATGCTGCAGGAAGCGTTCGAAGGCCCAGATCCGACCGGGACGCCCGATGATGCGCAGATGCAGGCCGAGCGACATCATCCGCGGCGCCTCCGCCCCTTCCGCGTGCAGGCAGTCGAAGGTCGCGACCGCGTAGTCGAGCCAGTGCTGCGGCGTGTAGGACGGGGCCACCCACATCTTCATGTCGTTGCTGTCGATCGCGTAGGGCAGGACGACGATGGCGCGCGGGCCGGCGGCGGTCTCCACCACGTCCCAGCGCGGCACGTCGTCAGAGTAGTCGTCCATGTGGTAGAGAAAGCCTTCCTCGGCGAGCGTCGTGCGCAGCCGCGGCGAATGCAGGTAGCGCGACAGCCAGCCGACCGGGCGCTGGCCGGTCGTGGCGCGGATGCTGTCCACGGCCTTGCGGACGAAGTCGCGCTCGCCGGCCTCGTCCAGGCGGAACTGGTGGATCCAGCGCCAGCCGTGGCTGCAGGCCTCGTGGCCGCCTTCGCGGATCGCCGCGGCGATGGCGGGTGCGCGCTCCAGCGCGACGGCGGCGGCGGTGAAGGTGGCGCGGACGCCGTGGCGGTCCAGCAGGCCGAGGATGCGCGGCGCGCCGGCGCGGATGCCGTAATCGTAGTTGCTCTCGTTGCCGAAGTTGCGGATCGGCGCCTTCAACGCGACGCCGAGCTCGTCCACGGGCTCGGGGCCCTTGTCGCCGTCGCGCACCGACATCTCGGCGCCTTCCTCGACATTCACGACAATGGACAGCGCCAGGCGCGCACCGCCCGGCCACTCGAAGCCCGCCATCCGCCCCCCAAGGCCGCTTGTACGGACATGAGGCCGCGCTTTCGCGGCCGCGTCAATGCTCGGCCGGCAGCCGCCCGAAGCCCTGCACGCGGTCCTGGATGCCGTTCTGCCGCAGCGCCCACCAATAGGTCGCGGTGTTGATCGCGAGCACCGGCTTGCCGAGCCAGAATTCGGCGACCGCCGCGACGCGCGCCATGGCGAGGTTCGTGCCGACCTGAACGATGGCCTGCACGCCCTCCCCGTCCAGTTCCTTGATCGTGTCGCGCAGCGTCTCCTCGGACACGCGCGCGATCGCGACCGGGCTCTCGCAGCGCAGGCCCTTCAGCGCCGCAACCTCGAAGCCGCAATCGGTGAAGAAGCGCACGACCTGGCGGTCGCCGACCGGCTGGTACGGCGTGATGACGGCGATGCGCCGGATGCCCGGGTCCAGCGCGCGCAGCGCCGCCTGGCAGGCGTCCGAGCCCATCGCGACCCCCACCCCGGCGCGCGCCTCGATCCGCTGCTGCAGTTCGAGGCTGCCTTCGAGCCCGTCCCAGAAGGTCTCGGCCGACATGCCCATGACGAGGTAGTCGCAGTCGGCGGACATCACGCTGTCGACCGCCTCCATGATGGTGCCGCGGATCGCGTCCATCAGCGCCTCGAAGTCGGCGTCGCTTCGGATGTCCATGTTGGGGATGCGGATGCGGGAGAAGTGGTTGGTCACCCCCGGCGGCCGCATGGCGTCGAATTCCGGCTGGACGGAGGTGTTGGTCGATGGCGCGATGACGCCGAAGGTCCTGCGCCAGCCGAGGGTGTCCGTCATGTCCGTCCTCCGGGTTCCCGGCCGCCGCGGCGTCTCACAGCCGCCGCTAGGCCATCGCGCCGATGCTGGACCGGAACCGCGCCAGGGCATAGCCGAACAGCGCGGCGCCGATCGCGCCGAGGGCGACCAGCTGCGGCCACACCACGGCAAGCCCCGCGCCGCGGAACAGCACGCCCTGCGACAGCATGACGAAGTGCGTCGTGGGCGCCGCCAGCATGACCACCTGCACCGCATGGGGCATGCTCTCCCGCGGAGAGGTGCCGCCCGAGAGCATCTCGAGCGGCAGCAGCACCAGGATCACCAGCAGCGCGAATTGCGGCATCGTCCGCGCGACGGTGCCGAGGAAGATGCCCATCGACGCGGTCGCGAAGACATGCAGCGCCGCGCCCGCCAGGAACAGCCCGAGCGACCCCTGGATCGGCACCCGCAGCACCCCCTGGACCACCACCGTCATGGCCAGCGCGGTCGCCGCCAGCACCACGAGGCCGGTGGACCAGATCTTGGCAGTCATGATCTCGAAGGGGGTGACGGGCATCGCGAGAAGGTGCTCGACCGTGCCGTGCTCGCGCTCGCGGATCAGCGCCGCGCCCGAAAGCAGGATCGAGAGCAGCGTGACGTGGTTGACCACCTCCATGACCGCGCCGAGCCAGGCCGTGTCCAGCTGCGGGTTGTAGCGCGCGCGCAGGACGAGCTCCGCCGGGGGCGCCTCCGCGGCTCGGCCGCCGCCCAGGAAGGCGGCGACCTCGCCGGCCACGATCGCCTGGATGTAGCCGCTGCCGGTGAAGGCCTGGCTCATCCGCGTCGCATCAACGTTCAACTGGATGGCGGGCCGGCGCCCGGCCAGCAGGTCGCGCTGGAAATCCGGCGGGATGTCGAGCGCGAAGGTGTCGCGCCCGGCATCCATCCGGGCGTCCATCTCCTGCTGCGTGATGTACGCCGGCGGCAGGAACCAGGGCGGGTAGAAGGCGCCGGCGATGCGCGAGGAAACCGGCGAGCTGTCCTCGTCCACGATCGCGATGGCGGCGCGGCTCAGCGTCTCGGGCATCGCCGTCGCGGCGGCGTGGATGGCGATCGTGAAGGAATAGACGATCAGCACCAGCATGATCGGGTCGCGCAGGAGGCTGCGCAGTTCCTTCACGCCGAGGTGCAGGATGTTCGTCGCGCGCATCCTCAGCGCTCCTGCTTGCGGAGCAATGCCGCGCTGAGGCCGATCAGGACCGGCCCCGCCAGCAGCAGCGGCAGCAGCGTCCAGCCGAGGTCGGCGAAGCCGAGCGCCTTCGAGAAGGTGCCGCGCGAGACCATGACGTAGTAGGTCGTGGGATAGACACGGCCGATCCAGGCGCCGACGCCCTCCAGCGTGTCCACCGGATCGATGACACCCGAGAACTGCACGGCGGGCAGGATGGTCATCACCGCGGTCGCGAAGATCGCCGCGACCTGGCTGCGCAGGAAGGTCGAGGCGAGCAGCCCGAGCGCCGTCGCGGCGCCGAGATAGAGCAGCGTCGCCGCCGCCAGCGTCGGGAAGCTCCCCTTCAGCGGAACCCGGAACAGCGTAACGGCGATCGCCGCCATCAGGAGGAAGTTCAGCATCCCGATCGCGACGTAGGGCAGCTGCTTGCCGAGCAGGAACTCCAGCCGCGTCACCGGCGTGACGTAGAGGTTGACGATCGAGCCCAGCTCCTTCTCCCGCACGACGCTGACCGCGGTCAGCATGGCCGGGATCATCATCAGCAGGATCGGGATGACGGCAGGCACCATCGCCACCAGGCTGCGCAGGTCCGGGTTGTAGCGGAAGCGCGTCTCGATCGTGAACGCGGGGGCCGGTGCGCCAGGGCCCCGCGCGGCGCGGCGCTCCAGCCAATGCGCGTGCATCCCCTGCACGTAGCCGCGGATGGTCTGCGCGCGGGACGGCATGGCGCCGTCGATCCAGGCGCCCACCTCCACCGGCCGGCCGCGCGCCAGGTCGCGCCCGAAGCCCGGCGGAATCTCGATCGCGAGCGTCACCTCCCCCGACCGCATCCGCCGGTCGAGTTCGTCATGATCGGCGATCGGCGGGCGTTCGATGAAGTAGCGCGAGCCCGCGATGTCGAGCGCATAGTCGCGGCTTGCGGAGGTGCGGTCGCGGTCGAGCACCGCGAAGGTCATGTCCTCCACGTCCATCGTGATGCCGTAGCCCATGATCACCATCAGCAGCACCGTGCCGACGAAGGCGAGCGTCGCGCGGATCGGGTCGCGGCGCAGTTCCAGCGCCTCCCGCCACGAATAGGTCGCCATGCGCCGCGGGTCGAAGCGGCGGCGGCGCGGTGTGGCGGCGGATGGTACGGACGGCGTCGCCTGCGCCGCGCCTGCGCCCGGGCCGGCGCCGGTGGCGTCCTCGAGCCAGCCGATGAAGGCTTCCTCGAGCGTCGCGACGCCGCGCTCGGCCGCCAGCGCTGCCGGCGCGCCGCTCACCAGCACGCGCCCGGCATGCATGAGGGAGACGCGGTCGCAGCGCTCCGCCTCGTGCATCAGGTGGGTGGAGATGAAGATCGTCACGCGGTCGCGGCGCGCGAGTTCGATCAGGATGCGCCAGAAGGCGTCGCGCGCCACCGGGTCGACGCCCGAGGTCGGCTCGTCGAGGATCAGCATCTCGGGCCCGTGGATCATCGCGACCGCGAGTGAGAGCCGCTGGCGCTGCCCGAGCGGCAGTGCGCCCGGCAGGGCGTCCATGATGCCCGCGAGGTCGAAGCGATCCGCCATCATGGCGATCCGCGCCGGGATCTCGTCCCGCGGCAGGCCAAAGAGCCGCGCATGCAGCGCGAGGTTCTGCCGCACCGTCAGCTCGCCATAGAGCGAGAAGCCCTGCGACATGTAGCCGACGCGCCGCCGGGTCTCGATGTCGCGCGCATCGACCGCGCGGCCGAACAGCCAGGCCTGCCCCTCGCTGGCGGGCAGCAGGCCGGTCAGCATCTTCATCGTCGTCGTCTTGCCGCAGCCGTTAGAGCCGAGGAAGCCGAAGATCTCGCCGCGGCCGATGCGGAAGCTGACCCGGTCCACGGCGGTGAAGTCGCCGAAGCGCATGGTCAGGCCGCGCGCCTCGATCGCCGCCTCGCCATCCGCATCGGGCGCACGGGGCGGGATCTCGACCGCACGGTGGCCGGCCCGTCGCGCCGCCGGCAGCAGCGCGATGAAGGCGGCCTCGAGCGAGGCCGTGCCGCTCCGCGCCAGCAACTCGGCCGGCGTGCCTGCGGCCAGCACGCGGCCCGCATCCATGGCAGCGAGCCAGTCGAAGCGCGCCGCCTCCTCCATGTAGGCGGTGGCGACCAGGACGCTCATGCCCGGCCTACCGGCGCGGATGCGGCCGACCAGGTCCCAGAACTGGCGGCGCGACAGCGGATCGACGCCGGTCGTCGGCTCGTCGAGGACAAGCAGGTCCGGGTCGTGGATCAGCGCGCAGCAGAGGCTGAGCTTCTGCCGCATGCCGCCCGACAGCTTCGCCGCGGGCCGGTCCGCGAAGGGCGCGAGGCCGGTGCTCTCGACCAGCTGGCCGATGCGGCGCTCGCGCTCCGCACGGGCATGGCCAAAGAGGCGGCCGAAGAAGTCGATGTTCTCGAACACCGAGAGCGTCGGGTAGAGATTCCGCCCGAGCCCCTGCGGCATGTAGGCGATGCGCGGGCCGATGGCGGTGCGGTGGCGGGCATCGGCCATGTCGCCGCCCAGCACCTCGACCCGCCCCGCCTGCACCGCCCGCGCGCCGGCGACCAGCGCCAGCAGGCTCGACTTGCCGACCCCGTCCGGCCCGATCAGCCCCGCCATGCAGCCGGCCGGCAGGTCGAGGTCGACCGCATCGAGCGCGACGGTGCGCCCGTAGCGGAGGCCGACGCCCGCGAGCCGCGCGACCGGCGCCGTCATGGCGGCAGCCGCACCGCGAGATGCGGGGGCCAGGGCACCGCGGCGTCCACCCGAACATAGGCGACGCCCGGCAGGCCGGTCTTGACGCGGTGGACGTAGTCCCGGAGCAGCTCGGGGCTGACCCGTGCGCGGATGCGGAACATCAGCTTGAGCCGTTCCTCCGCGGTCTCGACCGTGCGTGGCGTGAACTGCGCGACGTCGGCGACGAAGGAGATGCGTGCCGGGATGACGAAGTCCGGCGCGGCGTCGAGCACGAGCCGCGCCTCGGCGCCGAGCGCCAGCCGCCCGGCATCCGCCGTGGGCAGGAAGAAGGTCATGTAGACGTCGGCGAGGTCGACGAGGTTGAGCACGCGCCCGCCGGCCGCCACGACCTCCCCCGGCTGCGCCACACGGTACTGCACGCGCCCGGCGCGCGGCGCGCGCAGCGCGCTGTCGTCGATGTCCGCCTGGATGCGCTGGATCGTCGCGCGCGCCGCCTCGGCCGCCGCCTCGGCCGCCACGACCTGCCCGCGCGCCGCGCCGGCCGCCGCCTCGGCCGCCGCGACCTGCGCCAGGGCGGCGCTGTGCGCGGCGCGCATGCCCTCGAAGCCGGCGCGGTCGTCGTCCAGGGTCTGCAGCGGCGCATTGCCGCGGGCGGCCAGTTCCTCGGTCCGCGCGAGGCGCCGGCGCGCCGCGTCGCGCTGCGCCTCGCGCTGCGCAACGACGGCCTCCGCCGCCGTCTTCTCGGCTTCGCGCTGCACGACCTGGCTGCGCGCGGTGTCGATGCCGATCAGCGCGCGACGGAGCTGCGCCTCGGCCTCGCGCAGCTGCGCCTCGAGCACGGCGGTGTCCATCCGGGCGAGCACCTGCCCCTCGGCCACCAACTCGCCCTCCTCCACCAGCACCGCCGCGATCCGGCCGGGGACCTTGGCGGCGATGTCGATCTCGACCGCCTCGATGCGGCCGTTGCCGCGCGCGATGCCGGCCGGCAGCGGCGCCGGCCGCGTTGCCTGCCAGGCGAGATAGGCCACCGCGGCGGCGGCAAGGGCCAGCGCCACGAGAAGCACGGCCCGGACGGAGATGCGGAAGGACATCACGGGATGCATCCGGCCTGGTGGGACTGCTCCGGGTTGATTAGGCGCCGCGGCACGGCGGGACCTTGCGCGAGCGCAAGAATTCACCGCGGTGCAGCACGGCGCGGCGCCCGTCACGTCGCGTCACGCCGCGCCGCCGCGCCGCCATGCTTGCGCCGTCGCGCCGCCTTGCGCGCGCGCTGTCCTGTGCGGGCTGGAGAGGAGACACCGCCATGCGCCGCTGGACCGCCACCGCCCTGCTGCTGCTCACGGCCCTTGCCGCCGCGCCCGCCGCGGCCGGCGACTGGCACCGGCCTGCCCCCGGATACGGCTACGGGCAGGGCTGGCAGCCCGCGCCGGCCTGGCACCACCCGTACCGCTTCGCGCCGCCGCGCTACGACCGGCGGGACTGGCGCCATCGCGGCCATGGCTGGCACGACGAACGCCGCGACGGCGGCTGGCGCCGGCACGATGAACGCCGGCACGCGCGGCCCTGGTAGCCGCAAGCGGCATCTTCCGCCGGGGCGGTGGCCGTGCGATCACGATGGCGGCATCGCCCGCCACCGTGGCATGGGGTTGCCGTCAATCGACCGGGCGGCCGCCGGCCGCCGAGCACACGAGGTCCTCGAGGTGAGGAATCCGGCGGGCCCTGCCCGCGAAACGACCGTGGCCACGCGCCGCGCCGCCCTGCTCGGCGCGCTGGCGCTGCCCTTGCCCGCGCTCGCCACCGCGACGCAGGACAAGGTCCGCCTCGTCGTCCCCTTCGCCGCCGGCGGCACGAACGACGAGGTGATGCGCGTGCTGGCCGAGGCGGCCTCTCGGCACCTCGGGCGGCCGATCGAGGTCGAGAACCTGCCCGGGCGCCACGGCGTCCGCGCCATCGCCGGCCTCGCCTCCGCGCCACCGGACGGGCGGCTGATCGCGCAGCTGCCGGTCGCGGCGCTGCGCATGGCGCTGCTGGCGCAACTGCCCTTCGAGGTGCCGCGGGACGTCACGCCCATCCTCGGCGTGGCGGGCGGCGCCTTCGGCGCGATCGCGGCGGCCGGGCGCTTTCCCGGCGGCTGGGCCGGGTTCCTGGCGGAAGCGCGGGAGAAGCCGGGCACGCTCTCCTACGGCAGCGCCGGGTTGAACTCGACCGGGCACCTGACCATGGCGCGCCTGCTGCTGCGCGAGGGGGTTCGGGCCGTGCACGTGCCGTTCCGGGGCGCCGCGCTCGCCGTCCAGGCGCTGGCCGCCGGCGACGTCGAGGTGACGGCCGGCCCCATCCGGATCGGCGCGCTGGTCGAGGCCGGCCAGGCGGAATGGCTTCATGTCTGGACCGCGACGCGGCTGGCGCGCTGGCCCGCGGCGCCCACGCTGCGCGAGCTTGGATACCGGCTGACCGTGACGGCGCCCTTCGGCATCGTCGCCCCCCCCGGCCTGCCGGCCGCCACGGGCGCCGCCCTGCACGACGCCTTCCGCGCCGCCATGGCGACCGAGGCCTTCCGCGCCGTGCTGGCGGAGCACGACATGACCGAGGACTACCGCGACGGCGCCGCCTATGGCGCCTTCCTCGCGCAACAGGCGCGCGCGGAGGAGATGCTGATCGGGCGGCTCGGCCTGCAGCCGTGACGCCGCCGGACGTCCTCGCGCTCGAGCGCGCGACGCTCACCGCGGTGCCGGCGCCGCGCGTCGCCTTCGATGGCGCCTTCGTGGTGCGTGCCCATGCCGGCGGCACGGGGCGCGCCAACGCGGCCTCCTGCCTCGACCCCGCGCCGGATGCGGGCCTCGCGGAGCGCGTCCTGCGGATCGAGGCGTTCTATGCCGCGCTCGGCCTGCCGCCGCGCTTCCGCGCCACGCCGCTCGACCCGCCGGGCCTGGCGGAGCACCTCGCCGCGCGCGGCCATGTCGAGAAGGACGAGACGGTCATCCTGATCGCCCCCCTCGGCGCCCTCGCTGTGCCCGACGCGGCCGCCCGCGCGCTGCCCGCGCCGGATGCGGACTGGATGGCCGTGACCGCGACCGCCGAGCACCAGACCCCCGCCCGGCGACGCGAGAAGGAGGCGACGCCCGACCTGCTCATGGTCCCTGGCGCCTGGATCACGCTGCATGACGCAGGCGTTCCTGCCGCGGTCGTCTCGGTCGTCGCGGCGGGCCCGATCGCCGGCTTCTTCGACCTCGCCGTGCGGCCGGAGCACCGGCGCCGGGGCCTCGCCGCCCGTACCGTCCGCGCCGCCGCGCACTGGGCAGCCGGGCAGGGGGCGGACTGGCTGTTCTGCCAGGTGGCGGCGGCCAATGCGGCCTCACTCGCGCTGAATGCCGGGCTCGGCATGACCGAGGCGTACCGGTACCGCTATTTCGCGCCGGCCGGCGCCACGCAGCCGCTGCGCTTCGGCTGACGCGATTTTTCCGGCGCGCCTGTCGGAATCGGGCAGGCTCGGGGCTCAGGGTGACAGGGCGGAGATGGGTCCGCCCGGCACCAAGGAGCCGACCCATGCAGGTCTGCGTGCTGATCTACGAGCCGCCCGCCGCCGCCGCGCGCCGCAACGATCCCGCCGAGGCCCCCGCCTACTGGGGCGCCTGGACCGCCTATGCCGCCGCCGTCGCGCAGTCGGGCCTGATGGTCGGCGGCAACGGGCTCGAACTGCCCTCGGCCGCCACGACGCTGCGCATCGGCGCCGATGGCCGCCAGGTGCAGGACGGGCCCTATGCCGACACGCGCGAACAGCTCGGCGGGTACTTCGTGTTGGAGGTGCCGGACCTCGACACCGCGCTCGACTGGGCGTCGCGCTGCCCGGTCTTCCCGGGGGGCGCGGTCGAGCTCCGCCCGGTCCTGCCGCCGCCACCCCGGGAATGAGCGATGCCGCGGCGCGCGCGGCGGCGGAAGCCGTCGCGCGCACGCAGTACGGACGGCTCGTCGCCTGGCTGGCGCGCCGCACGCGCGACATCGCGGCCGCCGAGGACGCGCTGGCCGAGGCGCTGCGCGCCGCGCTGGAAACCTGGCCGGCGCGCGGCGTGCCGGACGCGCCCGAGGCCTGGCTGCTCACGGTGGCGCGGCGCCACATCGGGCGCCGCGCGCGCCATTCCGGCGTCCAGGCCGCCGCCGTGAGCGCGCTCGCGATGCTGGCGGACGAGGCGGCGCGCGACGCGCCGGACATGCCGGACGAACGGCTCGGCCTGATGTTCGTCTGCGCGCATCCCGAGATCGAGCCCGCGCTCCGGGCGCCGCTGATGCTGCAGGCGGTGCTCGGGCTGGATGCGGCGCGGATCGCCGGCGCCTTCCTGGTCTCCCCGGCCGCGATGGGCCAGCGCCTGACGCGCGCCAAGGCGCGGATCCGCGACCGCGGCCTCCGCTTCGAGGTGCCGGGGCTCGAGGACTGGGCGCCGCGCCTCGGTGCCGTGTTGGACGCCGTCTACGCCGCCTATGGCAGCGCCTGGCCGGACATGGCCGGCGTGGACCGGCGCCTGACGGGGCTGGCCCAGGAGGCGCTGCACCTGGCGCGCCTGCTCGCCGCCCTGCTGCCGGAGGAGCCGGAGGCGCGCGGCCTGGCGGCGCTGATCCTGCATTGCGAGGCGCGCCGCGCGGCCCGGCGGGACGCAGCCGGGCATCTGGTCCCGCTGACCGAACAAGACCCCGGCGCCTGGGACGCCGCCCTGGCGGCGGAGGCCGAGACGCATCTCGCCGCCGCGGCGCGGGCCGGGCGCGCCGGGCGCTTCCAGGTCGAGGCCGCGATCCAGTCCGCGCATGCCGCGCGCGGCGTCATGGGCGGCACGCCCTGGGCGGCGATCGTGGCGCTCTACGATCTGCTGCTCCGGGTCGCGCCCTCGGCCGGCGCGCTGCTCGGCCGCGCGGCGGCGGTCGCGGAGGCGCGCGGCGCGGCGGAAGGGCTCGCGCTGCTCGACGCCGCGGCGGGGGAGGCGCCGCCCGCCTGGCAGCCCCTCTGGGCGGTGCGCGCGCACCTGTTGGCGCGGCTCGGCCGCGCGGCGGAGGCGCGGGAGGCCTACGACCGTGCCATCGGCCTCACCTCCGAGCCCGGGGAGCGCGCCTTCCTGCAGGCGCGCCGGGCCGCCTTGCCGGGCTGAGCCGGTTGCGCCCGGCGGCAATCCGGACCACATAGGTCGGGTATCAGACCCAATCGCGGAATGCCGCCATGTTCATCGAAACCGAAGCCACGCCCAACCCCGCCACGCTGAAGTTCCTGCCCGGCCGCGACGTGCTCGGCGCGCGCGGCACGGCCGACTTCACCACCGCAGCCGAGGCCGCCGGGCGCTCAGCCCTGGCCGAGCGGGTCTTCCAGGTGGGCGAGGTCGCGCGCGTCTTCCTCGGCTCAGACTTCGTCACCGTGACGAAGGCCGACGAGGCCGACTGGGCGATGCTCCGCCCGCGCGTGCTCGGCGCCATCATGGAGCACTACCTGACCGGCATGCCGGTCATGGAGGCCGGTGAGGCCGAGGGCGAGCACGGCGAGGATTTCGAGCCGGCCGACCAGGAGGTCGTGGCGCAGATCAAGGAACTGCTCGACACCCGCGTGCGCCCGGCGGTGGCCGGCGACGGCGGCGACATCGTGTTCCGCGGCTTCCGCGACGGCATCGTGAAGCTGCGCATGCAGGGCGCCTGCTCGGGATGCCCGTCCTCCCGCGCCACGCTGAAGCACGGGGTCGAGAACATGCTGCGGCACTACGTGCCGGAAGTCGTGGCGGTCGAGCAGGTCGAGGCCTGACGGCACGGCGCCGCCGCGGCCGGACAGGCGCCGCGGCAGGGCGGGCAGGATGCGGGCCGGGTGGCCCGCATCGCGCGTGCGCCGCGCCCGCGCGCGCCGTCCGGCGCGGCGCATCATTCCAATCCCTGATCGTGGCCATTCGACCGCCGCCATGGCGCCTTCGCGACCGGGCGCCATATGCCGCTCCATCTCCCTCCCACCGCGCAGGACCATGACATGCCGCACGAGACGATCGACGACGCCGCCCTCGACCAGCTGTTCCGCGAGGCGCGCACCGCCAATGCCTGGACCGACCGTCCCGTGCCCGACGACAAGCTGCGGGAGATGTACGACCTGCTGAAGATGGCGCCGACCAGCGCCAACGCCTCCCCCGCGCGCTTCATCTTCGTCCGCACGCCCGAGGGCAAGGCGAAGCTGAAGCCCGCGCTGTCCGCCGGCAACCTCGAGAAGACCATGAAGGCGCCGGTGACGGTGATCGTCGCGCACGACCTGCATTTCTACGACAAGCTGTCCGTGCTGTTCCCGCATGCGCCGGATGCCAAGAACTGGTTCACCGGCTCGTCCTACTTCGCGGAGCAGACCGCCTTCCGCAACGGTTCCCTGCAGGGCGCCTACCTGATCCTCGCAGCGCGCGCGGTCGGTCTCGATGCCGGGCCGATGAGCGGCTTCGACGCCGCCAAGGTGGACGACGCCTTCCTCCAGGGCACGAACTGGAAGACGAACTTCCTGGTCAACCTCGGCTATGGCGATCCGGCGGGCCTGTTCCCGCGCAGCCCGCGTCTCGACATCGACGAGGCAGCCCGCTTCGAGTGACCGCTGCCCCGGGGCGCCGGGCGACGGCGCCCCGGAAATGCTTCAGGGCCCGGCGCACGCCGCGCTTGACTCGCACGCCTTGCCGCCGATGTTTGGCGCATCGGGGTGGCAGCGAGGGTGACGCGACCATGGCACGGCTTTCCCTACCGCAGGCAGCGTTGCTCGCCGTGCTCGCCGCGCCCGGCGCGGCGCTGGCGCAGAAGGATGCGGGCGAGGCAAGGCCCGCCGTGATGCCCTTCGGCGCGGCGGCGCTCGGCGGCGATGGCGCGGCGGCGATCGGAGCCGGGCTGCGGCTGTTCCCCGGCCCGGCCGGCGGCGCGACGGTCAGCCCGCAGCCGATGCCGGCCCCGGCCGCCACCGCCATGCCCTCGGCGCCGCAGTCGCAGCCCCTGCCCCATGTGAAGCCGGCCGCGGCGGGTGCCCCGGCGGTGCCAGCCATGACCGGCAAGCCGGCGCCGCTCGGCGCCGCGGCGGGTGCGGCCGGCCGCCCTGCCGCGCCGCCCGCCCGCAGCCCGACGGCGTTCCAGGCAGATCCGGCGGTCTCGGCCCGGGTGCGCGCGCAGGTCCTGGCCGCGGCGCTGCCCGACAGCCCCGATCCGGCGGCGCTCCGCCAGGCGGTCGAGTCCGGCGCGCCCTGGCGGGAATTCGACCGCCTGCTCGCGCAGCATGGCTACGACAGCCGCGACCTCGCCGACGTGATCGGCGCCTTCTACCTGGTCGCCTGGGAGGTCGCGACGGGCGGCGACGCGACGGGCGAGCCGGCGGGCATCGCCGCCGTGCGCGGCCAGGCGCGCGGCATGCTGGCCGGCAATCCCGCGCTCGCCCGCATGACCGAGCCCGAGCGCCAGGCGACGGCGGAGACGCTGGCCTTCCATGCCATGGCGGTCGCCGCGCGGGCGCACGACCTGCAGGCGGCAGGCGGATCGGGCCTGGTGGCCTTCCGTCAGGAGGTGGCCGCGGCCGTGGCGCAGTACCAGGGCATAGACCTCAGGCGCTTCGCCCTGACGCCGGCAGGCTTCCAGCCGCGCTGACCTGGGCCGCCGCGGCGGCATGGACCAGCAGGCGGAGTTCCGCCAGCAGCGCCCAGACCCGATGCGGGTCGAGCCGCACGCCGGGGTCGTTCAGCAGCCGATCCAGTTCGGCCATCCGCGGTTCGGCTTCGTGATCCGTCATCTGCGCCATCCGGGCTTCCAACGACGGGAAGCATGGCCTTGGAAAGCGCCGGAATAGGGCCGCGTCCGTGGCGGCGGCATGGCGCGCGGCATACCGGGCGGACGAGGGTGCCACATTCGTCCCCGTCGAACGCGTCGTGCCCAAGGCACGCCTTCGGCACGACGCGCCGCGCATCCACGCGGCCTGGCTGCGCGGCACAGGTCGCGGCACCCGTCCGGGCACTCGGCTCTTGGGGCCGCAGGTCTGAACTTCGTCCGCTGGGCGTCAGCCCCGGCAGAGGATCTGGAACACCGCCGGCGCCACCGCCGCCGAGACAGCCCGCGCGCCCGTTCCCGCCCCGGTGCGGCCGCGGGCCGGCGCCACGCCCTGCGCGGCCAGGAAGCGCTCGACCTCCGCCGCCCGGATGGCGAAGTTGATGCCCTGCGGCAGGCTGCCGGTCGCGCGCAGCACGGCAATGTCGTTCAGCCGCCCGACCGCGACGCCGAGCAACTGCCCCGCATCGTCCACCGCCGGCCCACCCGAATTGCCGGGCTGCACGGCGGCGTTCATCTGGAAGCGGGACGAATCGCCGCCCGGCCCCGCCAGCCCGGTCACGATGCCGTTGGTCACGTTGAGCCCGGTGCCGAGCGCCTGGCCGTAGGGGTAGCCGAACACCAGCACCGTCTCCCCCAGGTCCACCGCCGCCTGGGGCCGGAACCGCACCACGGAGGCGAAGGGCCGGCCGGTGTCGATCAGCGCGAGGTCGCGCACGCGGTCGGCGGCGACGACGCGAACCGCGCGTCCCTGCTCGTCCACCACCTGCGAACAGCCGGAAACGACATGGGCATTCGTGACGGCCAAACCTGCCTGCGTGACGGCGAAGGCGGTCCCGGTGCCGATGGCGCGGCCGCCGCGGCGGCGGGCGGCCGGCGGGGGCGCGGCCTCCTCCACCTCGGGGCCGCGGGCGACGGGGTCGGCGGGCTCGGCCGGCGGGGCCGGGGCGTCCTCCACGCGCACGGCCCGGCCGTCCGGCAGGCGCAGGTAGCGCGCGACCGGCGCGGGGCCGCCGCCGTAATCCGTCACGAGGGTGCCGTCCGGCACCGCCGCCGGGGCGGCCACGGGCGGCTCGACCTCCTCGGCACAGGCAGGGAGCAGGAGCAGGAGGAACGGCAGGGCGAAGCGCATCGTGACAGGGCAGATTGGGTCGAGGCGCCGCCCGGGGAAGGGTGCGGCGGCCCTCACGCGGCCTGCCGCGCCGCCGGCACGGCGCGCATCCGCCCGCCTGGCACCGCGCCGGGGATGGCGGCGGCCATGTCGGCGGCCACGAGCAGGCGGTTCCAGTCGATGCCGGTCGCGACCCCCATGCGGCGGAACATCCAGGCCAGGTCCTCGGTCGCCACGTTGCCCGTCGCGCCGGGCGCGAAGGGGCAGCCGCCGATGCCGCCGGCGGCGCTGTCGAAGACGCGGCAGCCGGCGTCCCAGGCGGCGGCAACATTCGCCACGCCCATGCCGTAGGTGTCGTGGCCGTGGAAGGCGAAACGATGGCCCCAGGCACCTATCGCGTGGCGGAAGACGCGGTTCACCTGGTCGGGGCTGGCGTTGCCGGTGGTGTCGGCGAGCGCGATCTCCATCTCCGGGTTCAGCGCCACGATGCGCTCCACCCAGTCGAGCGCCTCGGCCTCCGGCACCACGCCGTCGAAGGGGCAGTGGAAGACGCAGGACAGGTTGAAGCGGATCAGCGTGCCGGCCGGCGTGTCGCGCACCAGCGCGGCCAGTTCGGCGAAGCTTTCCTCCCGCGTGCGGTTCAGGTTCGCCTTGTTGTGCCCGGCCGTCGCCGACATGAAGAAGCCGAGGCGGTCGGCGCCATGCGCGATGGCGGTCTCGAAGCCGCGCCGGTTCGGCACCAGCACCGTGGATTCGAGGCCCGGCATCTGCTTGCACGCGGCCAGCACCGCCTCGGTCCCGGCCATCTGCGGAATGGCCTTGGGCGAGACGAAGGAGCCGACCTCCATGCGCCGCAGCCCGGCGTCGTAGCAGGCACGGATCAGGGCGATCTTCGCCTCGGTCGAGACCGGCGCGCCGGTGATGGACTGGATGCCGTCGCGGGGCGCGACCTCGCTGATGATGGCGGTCTCGGGCATGGGAATCTCCGCGGTGCTGGCGGATGGGTTTAGAGCGTTTTCCGCTCCGGCGGTATCGGCACCGGCCCGCACCCCGACCCGGCAACCCAATGACGGTATCCTGGATGGGTGGCCGGGCGGCGGTGCGGGCCGATGCCGCTCATACGAAAAACGCGCTGGTTCCGCGGCTCGGGTTCCGGCAACGCTCCGCCCGGCGCCGGCGCGGCTGTCAGTCCGCGTCGCGCGCGGGCAGCGCCGCCGCGAGCGCCGCGAAGGCCTGGTCCGGGTCGCTCGCCTCCCCCTTCGCCTGCGCCAGCACCTGCTCGATCACGGGGGCGGCGCGCACGGCGGCGTCCGCCTCCGCATCATGGCCGGGCCGGTAGGCGCCGAGGCGCACCAGGTCCTTCACCTCGGCATAGGTCGCGAGCAGCCGGCGCGCCTCGGCCACCAGGGGGCGTTCATGCGGGTCGAGCACGGCGGGCGCGGTGCGGCTGAGGGAGCGCAGCACGTCGACCGGCGGGTAGCGCCCGCCCTCGGCGATGCGGCGGTCGAGCACGACATGGCCGTCGAGGATGCCGCGCACGGCGTCCGCCACCGGCTCGTCGTGCTCGTCGCCCTCCACCAGCACGGTGAACAGCCCGGTCACGCTGCCCGCGCAGCCGTCCGGGCCGGGCCCCGCGCGTTCCAGCAGCCGCGGCAATTCGGTGAAGACCGAGGGCGGGAAGCCGCGCGTCGCCGGCGGCTCGCGCACGGCGAGGCCGATCTCCCGCAGCGCGAGGGCGAAGCGCGTCACGCTGTCCACCAGCAGCAGCACCTGCCGGCCCTGGTCGCGGAAGTGTTCGGCCACCGTCATCGCGGCATAGGCCGCTTCCCGCCGCACCGGCGCGGCGGCATCCGAGGTCGCGCAGATCACGACCGAGCGCGCCAGCCCCGCGGGGCCGAGGTCATCCTCGATGAATTCGCGCAGTTCCCGCCCGCGTTCGCCCACCAGCGCGAAGACGATGACATCGGCCGCCACGCCGCCGGCGAGCATCGCCAGCAGCGTGGACTTGCCGACGCCCGAGGCGGCGAAAAGCCCGAGCCGCTGCCCCTGCCGCACCGGGGCAAAGAGGTCGAGCGCGCGCACGCCGAGCGCGAGGCGCGGGCCGAGCCTGGCCCGGCTGCCCGCGGCCGGGGCCGGGGCATGCGTGGCGCGCGGCCGGGCGCCCGGGGCGGGCGGCGGGCCGCCATCCATCGGCGCGCCCATCGGGTCGAGCACGCGGCCGAGCCAGGCGTCGGAGACCGCCAGCGCCGGGCGCGGCAGCAGCACCGCCCGCGCCCCGGCCGAGAGCCCCGCCAGCGGGCCGAGGGCGATCGCCTCCGCCCGGCCGTCGCGAAAGGCGGCGATCTCGGCCAGGACCGGCGCGGCGCCCGGCGGCTCGAGCCGCAGCCGGTCGCCGATCGCGGCGAGGGGTCCGAACCCCTCCAGCGTGACGGACAGGCCACCGAGGCCCGTGACAGTGCCGTGCACCGCCTCCCGCGGGAGGAGGTCGAGGGCGGCGGCGGTGGCGGCGAAGTCGGGCAGCATGCCCGAAGCATGGCGCCACCGGCATGGCGCCGCGGTTAACGACACCGGCGGCCGCGCGCCGCGATGGCTACAGCACCGCCTCCCCCCGCAGCACCGGCACGCAGCGCCCGCCCACGGTGGCGCGGATGCCGTCCGCCAGCCGCCGGGCGGAAATCGCGAGCACGCTCGCCCGCCCCATCTCGACCCCCTGGCTGACCTGCCAGCGCCCCTCCGCCCCGCCGCCGGCCGAGAGCAGCAGCGCGGCGAGCGTGGAGGCCGCGCTGCCGGTCGCCGCGTCCTCCCATGTGCCGGACAGCGGCGCGAACATGCGCGCGCGCAGCATCGCGCCCTCCCCCCTGGCATGGAGGTAGAGCGCGAAGCGGCCGCCCATCCCGGGGTGCTCAGCCCTCGCGCGCTGGAAGGCGGCGAGGTCCGGGGCGGCCTGCGACAGCGCCTCGGGCGCCACCTCGGCGATCACGAAGGGGTTGCCGACCGAAGCCTCCCGCGGCGGATGCACGCCCTGCAGCACCGCGGCCTCGGGCAGGCCGGCGCAGGCGGCGACGGTCGCGGCCGCGACCGGGACCCCGAGCGAGAGCGGCTGCGGCGCCGCGACATCGGCGCCGACCACCCGCCCGCCCGCGTCGCGTTCCAGCGTCACCTCCACGAGGCCGGCGGGTTCCTCGAAGCGGTAGGCACGCGGCGCTTCCTCGTCCTCCCGGCCGAGCACGAAGGCGGTGCCGACATTGGGGTGGCCCGCGAAGGGCATCTCCTCCGTGCGGTTGAAGATGCGGACGCGCGCGCTGTTGTGCGGGCCGTCGGGCGGCAGGACGAAGGTCGTCTCGCTCAGGTTGAACTCGGCCGCGAGCGCCTGCATCTCGACGCCGCTCAGGCCGCGCGCATCGGGGAAGACCGCAAGCGGATTGCCGCCGAAGCGACGTTCGGTGAACACGTCCACGGTCACGAAGCGGAATGCCCGCATGTCACGTCGGCTCCCCTGCCGCGGCCCGCGCCGGCCGCCGTGAACTGAAAGCACGCCGCGCGCGGCGGCGCGAGCGCCACGTCGCGGCGCGGGCCACGACGTGAGGCGGCGCACGCCGCGTTCGCCCTTCGTGAACCCGCACTTGCCGATCATGCGCCCATGGGCCGAAGATCGTCGCGGCTCGCAACGACGTCGCAGGACGGAGGAGACGCACAGGCCATGACCGACACGACGCGGGACGCCGCCGACGCCACCACGCCAGCCAGCGAGACGCGGCCCGCGCTCGGGCGGCGGCTGCTCATCCTCAACCTCGCGGTCGGCGCGGCCGCCGCCACGACGGCGGCGCCCGCCGCGGCGATCGAGCCGACCCCGGTGCAGTACCGCACCGGCCTGTCCGATTCCGACCCCAGCGATGCGCCGGGCTATGGCCGTGGCGGATATCGCGGGCGGCCGCGCACCGGCATCAACGACGGCGACCCGAACGACCCGGCCGGCTATGGCCGCGGCGGCAATCGCGGCCGGGCCTATACCGGCATCAACGACGGCGACCCGAACGACCCCTCGGGCTATGGGCGCGGCGGCAATCGCGGTCGCCAGCGCACCGGGCTCAACGACGGCGACCCGAACGACCCGGCGGGCTACGGCCGCGGCGGCGGCTACCGCCCGCGCAATGTCACCGACAGCGACCCGAGCGACGCGGCGGGCCGCGGACGCGGCTGGCGCTGAGCAGCCCCGGACCCGCGATGACAGCCACGCTCGCGCAGGAAGCCTGGGCGCTCGCCTTCGGCTCGATGTCCCTCGAGGACGGCATGGCGCTGCGCGAGGGCACCGCCTGGCGCGCCTTCCCCGGCAACGATCCGGGCCGCTACGCGCACCTGCTCTCGGTGGCCGACCTCGACGCCTTCCTGCGCACCGATGCGGCACGCGCGCCGCGCGTGTCGATGGCCGACGGCGCACGCACGGGCAGCGCCGCGGTGCCGCAGGACGACTTCCTGGAACCCGACTCCGAGCGCGTCGACCTGCCGCGCCTGCTGGCCCGCCACGATGCGGGGGCGAGCCTCGTCGTCTCCCAGTTCCAGGAGATCCACCCGCCGCTGGCGCGCTTCTGCCGCGGGCTCGAGAAGGCCTTCCTGCACGGCGTGCAGGCCAACATCTACCTGACGCCGCCCGGCGCGCAGGGCTTCCGCGTCCATTTCGACACGCACGACGTGCTGGTGCTGCAGGTCTCGGGCAGCAAGGCGTGGCGGGTGTGGGACGCCATCCCCTACGCCGCGCCGACCCGCCACACGCCCTGGCACGGCAAGGCATCGCCCGAGGGCGAGCCGCACGACCTGGTGCTGTCCCCCGGCGACAGCCTCTATCTGCCGCGCGGCGTGATGCACGAGGCGATGGTGCAGGCCGGCGCCGAACCGTCGCTGCACATCACCGTGGGCTTCATGGAGCCCGGCATGGGCGAGATGCTGCGCGACCTGCTCGCCACGCTTGAGGCCGAGGAACCCGCGTTGCGCGCGGCGCTGCCGACCTGGCGCCTGGCCGACCCTGACGGCATCGACGCGGTGCGCGGGCGGCTGGCGGCGGCGCTCGGCGCGCTGGCGCGGCCGGACGTGGCGGACCGGCTGGCGATGGCGGCGCTCGACCGCCTGGTCCGCTTCCGCATGCCGATGCCCGGCCGCGCGCTCCATACGCCGCCGCCCGGCGCCGCCGACCGGCTGCGGCTGTCCGAGGCGATGCACCATGTCCTGCTGCCGCTGCCCGAAGGCGGCGCCCAGCTGCGCTGGTATGGCGGGGAGGAGGACCTCGGCGACCGGGAAATCGCCTGGGTGCAGGCGCTGGAGGACGGCGCGGCGCCGGAGGCGCTCGGCGACGGCGCGCTGGAATTCTGCCGGCGGCTGGCCAAGGCCGGGCTGCTCGAGCCCGCCTGACCACGGCACCTGGATTGCATAGCGGAGCCCCGCGTCTTCGAGGAACTGCCATGCGCCGCATCATCCTGCCGCTGATCGCGGTACTCGCCTGCCTGGGATTCGCGCAGACCGCCGCGGCGCAGGCCTGGCCGTCGCGGCCGATCCGCATCGTCGTCGTCTTCCCGCCCGGCGGGTCCTCCGACATCGTCGCCCGCGTGCTGGCCGAGGCGCTGACCGCGCGGCTGAACCAGCGCGTCGTGGTGGACAACCGGCCCGGCGCCGGCGGCACGCTCGGCGCCGCGCATGTCGCGCAGCAGCCGGCCGACGGCTACACGCTCATGCTGTCGAACACCGCGCCCATCACCTCCGGCCCGCCGACCTACCCGAACGTGGCCTACGACCCGGTCGCGGGCTTCACGCACATCGCCTATCTCGGCGCCACGCCGCTGGTGGTGGTGGCGAACCGCGCGCTGGTGCCGGCGACAGACCTCGCGGGCCTCGTCGCCTGGGTGAAGGCGCAGTCCAGCCCGCCGGGCTTCGGCTCCTCCGGCGCGGGGTCCGTCGCGCACATCGCCGGCACCATGTTCGAGCGCCAGGCCGGCGCGGCGCTGACGCATGTGCCCTATCGCGGCTCCTCCCCCATGCAGGCGGACCTGCTGGCGGGCAACATCCCGATCGCCTTCGACACGCTGCCGCAGAACGTGGACCACATCCGCGAGGGGCGGCTGCGCGCCTTCGCCGTGACCGCCCGCGCGCGCGAACCCATGGCGCCCGACGTGCCCACCACCGCCGAGGCTGGCCTGCCAGCGCTGCTGATCGAGAACTGGCTCGGCCTCTCGGGCCCCACGGGTCTGCCGGCCGAGATTGCGGACCGCCTGCACGCCGAGACGGTGGCGGCGCTGGGAACGCCGGCGCTGCGCGAACGGATGGACCAGTACGGCATCCGCCAGCGCCCGATGACGCGCGCCGAGTTCAACGCCTTCGTGGCCGAGGACGTGCGCGAGATCGGCGGCATGGTCCGCGCGCTCGGCATCACCGCGCGGTGACGATCCGCGCCGTCTTCTTCGGCAGCCCTGGCGCCGGCGCCTTCAACGCAGCCGGTGTCGCGGGGCTGGCGCGGGCCGCGGCGCGGCTCGGCGTTGCGGCGGAGACCGTCTGGTGCCCGGACCCGGCGCGCCGCGCCGAGGCGGTGCGGGACGCCGCGCGCGGCGCCGCCCTCGTCATCGCCCATGGCGGCCAGGGGGAGGCGCCGGTCGCCGCCATGGCGCCGGAAGCGCCGGGCACGCGCTTCGCCGTGACCCAGGGACGGATCGCGGGACCGAACATCGCCTGCTTCGAGGTGCTGCAGGAACAGTCCGCCTTCCTGGCCGGCGCGCTGGCGGGCTGGTGGGCGGAGGGGCGGCCGGTCGCGCATCTCTCGGGCGAGCCGGTGCCGCCCGGGCTCCGCGGACGCGCGGCCTTCGCCGCGGGCCTGGCGCATGCCGCGCCGGGCACGCGTTTCCTGACCGGCTTCTGCGGCAACCAGCACGACCCGGCGCTGGCGGACCGCTGGACGGACGCGCAATGCGCCGCCGGCGCCGCGCTGCAATTCGCCATGCTGGACGGCGGCCGCCCGGGCGCCATGGCGGCGCTGCGGCGCCACGGCGCGCGGGCCATCGGCAATGTGCACGACTGGACGACCGAGGACCCGGTCTTCCTCGCCAGCGCCGTCGCCGACAATGGCTGGTGCATCGAGGCGGCGATCCGGGCGCACCTCGCCGATGCCTTCACCGATGCGCGCATCGGGCTCGAGACGCCGCAGGCGGTGCGCCTCGCGCTCGCGCCCGACGTGCCGCCGGCGCTGGCCGCGCGCTGCGGGGCGCTGGCGGCGGAGATCGCCGGCGGCCGCATTGCCGTGCCCGAGCATTACGACGGTCCCTCCTTCGCGCCCTGAGCGCCTGCGCCTATCCTGCCGGCAACCGACCGGAGGAAAGCCGCATGACCGACGACCCGCGCTGGCAGCCGAGCCTGCGCTACCCAGACCCCGCCATCGTGGCGCTCGACCCTTCGTTCAAGCGGTATCACCTGGCGCTCTCGGCCGTGGAGCGGCTGTACCACGGCACGCGCTGGGGCGAGGGGCCGGTCTGGCTCGGCGATGCGCGCTGCCTGCTCTGGTCCGACATCCCGAACAACCGCGTCCTGAAGTGGGACGAGGAGACCGGCGCCGTCAGCGCCTGGCGCAAGCCCTCCAACAACGCGAACGGCCACACGCGCGACCGTCAGGGGCGCATCGTCGCCTGCGAGCATGGCGGGCGGCGCGTGGTGCGCTTCGAATACGACGGCTCGATCACCGTGCTGGCGAGCCACTTCCAGGGCAAGCGGCTGAACAGCCCGAACGACGTGGTCGTGAAGTCCGACGGCTCGGTCTGGTTCACCGACCCGCCCTTCGGCCTGATGGCCTTCTACGAGGGCGAGAAGCAGGCGCCCGAACTGCCGCACACCAACGTCTATCGCGTCGACGGGCAGAGCGGCGAGGTGACGCTGGTCGCCGACGACATCGACCATCCGAACGGCCTCGCCTTCAGCCCGGACGAGCGCATCCTCTATGTCGTCGAGAGCCGGGCGGAGCCGCGCAACATCCTGGCCTACGACGTCGACGGCGCCGGCTTGCGCAACCGACGCACCTTCATCGCCTGCCGGCCCGGCGAGACGCCGGACGGCTTCCGCGTGGACCTGGACGGGAACCTCTGGTGCGGCTGGGGCATGACGCCGGCCTTCGACGGCGTGCGCGTGTTCAACGCCGCCGGCGCGCCGATCGGGCACATCCACCTGCCGGAACGCTGCGCCAACGTCGCCTTCGGCGGGCGGCACCGCAACCGGCTGTTCATGGCGGCGGCGCAGTCGCTGTACAGCCTGTATGTCAATACGCAGGGGGTGGCGGGCGGCTGAGACGCCCCGGAGGGGACGCCTTCTCGATTTCACGGGCCTGTGACCACTGTCACGCCTATGATGCGCGGCCAAAGGTAGCGTGAGCCTGAGCGACGACATCTGCGCCCGGAGCCCTTATGAGGCACCGTTTTCGCGTCCAGCCACGATACGGTGAGCGGGTCGCCGACCATGACCGCGCCGACCTGCTGCTCGTCCTCGCCATCGACCTCTCCTATTCGATCAGCCCCGAGGACGGGCGGATGCAGGTGGAGGGCTACCGCGCGGCGCTCAGTGATCCGCGCGTGCTCGATGCCATCATGTCCGGCGCCAGGGGCGTCGTCGGCCTCGCCGCGGTCGGATGGGCCGGGCTCGGCTTCCAGAAGGTGCTCGTTCCCTGGCAAAGGATCACGGATGCGCGCAACGCGGCCGCCTTCGCCGCGATGCTCGATGCCGCGTGGGCCCCGGCGCAGGAGGAAGCAGCCTCCGAGGCCTTCCCGAACGGCGCCATGACCTGCATCTCCCGCGGCATCGACCATGCGCGCGGGGTGCTTCTCGACGCGCCCTGGGACGCTGCCCGCCGGGTCATCGACGTGTCGGGAGACGGCCCGAACAATGAAGGCCCGCCGGCGGAGGAGGCACGCGACCGGGCGGTGGCCGAAGGCATCACGATCAACGGCCTCGCGATCGAGGGGGATTCCGACGTCACGCTGGTGCTCGGCGCGGGCGCGACGCTCACGGAATACTACAGGGACGCGGTGATCGGCGGGCCCGGCGCCTTCGTCGTGACGGCGGAGAACATGCGTGCCTTCGCCGAGGCGATCCGGCGCAAGCTGATCCAGGAGATCGCGGGTCACGCGCCGACGACCGGCAGCGCGACATGATCGCAAGGCTCAGCCGCGTGCCGGAAGGCTCGACGCCGGCACCCGCACCGTCAGCGCCAGCAGCCGGAAGGACAGGCTCTTGCCGTGCCCGTCCAGGTTGAGCGACCCGTTCACGCCGCCTTCCAGCGCATCGTCGATGACGAAGTTGAAGGCGTGGATCAGCGGCAGGTCGTGGCGCGTGCAGCGCGTCGCGCCGCGATGCGCGAACAGCGCCAGCACGCGGGCTTCCGTCACCTGCCCGGCCAGCAGCGGATACAGAGCCGGGTCGTAGGGCATCAGGGACAGGTTCACGCGGTTGCCCTTGTCCCCCGCGCGGGAATGCGCGACGGCGTGCAGCGGCACATCGGTCAGTTCCATGCGCGCGCCTCCCGCACCGTGACCTCCGTCGGCACCATCTCCCGCGGCACGAGGAAGGACCGCGTCAGGATGCGCGGCGTGACGCGCCAGCGCGCACCCGCGGTGCCCGCCGTGCCGCAACAGAGCATGGCGAGCGCTTCGCGCGCCGCCTGGTCGGCGTCGTCGCGCGTCGCGCTCTCAACCGCGAGGCGGATGCGGATCTCGGGTGGCTCGGGGCCGTCGTAGCCGCGCCAGAGCGCGCCGTCGTCGGAATCATGCACGGACGACACCCCGACCAGGTCCGCCCGCGCGCGCCGCCCGAGGCCGCGCTGCCGCACGCGGGCGAGCAGCACGTCCGCCGTCGCCCGCGCCCGCGCCAGCGCATTCGGCCCGGCGACCGAGACCTCGCCCTCGCCGAGCCAGGACCCCTCGTAGCAGGCGGTCACCTTCAGCCGGTCGGGCCGCGCATGCCCGCGCGCGCCCCGCAGCGCGACGCGGTCCGGGCCCGCCTGGTCCAACGTCACGCCGGTGATGTCGAGCACGACGTCGGGCGTGAGATACGCGGCCGGATCGTGCAGCTCATAGAGCAGCTGCTCCTTCACCACGCGCAGGTCCACGATGCCGCCCGTGCCCTCGGGCTTGGTGATGACGAGGCTGCCGTCGCGCCCGACCTCGGCGATCGGGAAGCCGATATTGGCGGGGTCCGGGATGTCCTTGCAGCCGGGGTCCCAGAAGACGCCGCCGGTGACCTGGCTGCCGCATTCCAGCAGGTGGCCGCAGGCCGCGCCCTGCGCCAGCGCCTGCCAGTCATCCTCCGCCCAGCCGAAATGATGCATCAGCGGCGCGATGGCGAGCGAGGGGTCCGAGGTCCGCCCCGCCACCACCACCTGCGCGCCCCGCGCCAACGCCTCGGCCAGCGGCGCGGCGCCGATGTAGGCATTGGCCGAGACCAGCGTCCAGGCGGACAGGTCGAACCCGGCATCGGCCTCATGCGCGGGCAGCGCGGCGAGGTCGACGGCGTCGGACACGTCGTCGCCGGTGACGACGCCGATGCGCAACGCCGGCAGGCCGAGCCGGCGCGCGAGCCGCGCCACGCAGCGCGCCGCCGCCATCGGGTTGGCCGCGCCGAAATTGCCGAGGATCGGGATGCCCGCGCCCGCGCAATCGGCCAGGATCGGCTCCAGCAGGCGTTCGAGCATCGGCTCGTAGCCTGCCTCCGGGTCGCGGCGCTTCTCGATCTGCGCCAGCGCGATGGTGCGCTCGGCCAGGCATTCGAAGAACATCGCCGCCGGCAGGCCGCGCGCGACCAGGCTGCGCACCACGGGAATGGGCGCATCCACCCGGTCGCCCGAGAAGCCGGCGCCGTTGCCGACCAGGAAGACGTCGCTCATCCGCAGCATTCCCTCAGCGCCGCCGCGAGCAGCGGCAGGTCGGCATCATCGAGCGCGATGGGGTTCACCGCCAGTACGCCGCGCCGGATGCGCGACGCATCGAGATGCACGGCCGGGTCGCGCGCGCGAAGCGCGGCCTCGGCCCGCTCCGCGGCCGCGCGGTCGGCGAAGCGCAGTTCCAGCAGCGGCAGGCCTGGCTTGGCGCCATCCGGCACCAGCGCGGCGCCGGGCACGGCGTCGCGCACCGCATCGAGCCGCGCGGTCCAGCGCGCCGTGCGCGCCGCCGGGTCCTCGGCCGCGAAGTGGCGCAGCGCCACGATCAGCCCGACGATCTCCTCCTTCCCCGCCTTGCCGGCGCGGCCGATGCCGTGGTGCGGCAGGAAGCGCATCTGGTTCAGTGCGGCGAATTCGGGCGGCGCCACGAACTGCGCCTCCGGCAGGTCGAGGTCGAGCATCTGCGCCATTGCGCTGCTGACGAGGTCGCGCCGCCCGGCCAGGATGCCGGAGGCCTGCGGCCCGCCGATCGCCTTGCCCCCCGAGAAGCACACGAGGTCGGCGCCCTGGTCCAGGAAGCGTCGCAGGTTGCCGACCGGCGGCAGTTGCGCGGCGGCGTCCACCAGCACCGGCACGCCGCGCGCATGGGCGATGCGCGCGACCTCGGGCAGCGTCGGCTCCGCGCCCTCGCCGGCCAGGTGGAAGACGGCGGCGGTGCGCGGCGTGATCGCCTCAGCCACCTCGCCTGCGCTGGCGTCGCGCACGCCGGGGCCGGACAGGCGGTCGGGGATGCCGACCTCGATGATCCGGCCGCCGGCGGCGCGCAGCGCGCGGTCGTACATGTTGCGCTGGCTCCGGACGACGATGAACTCGTCCGGCAGGCCCGTCGCGTCGGGCAGGCGGTTCATCGCGCCGGGGTCGAGCCGCGCCATGCAGGCCGCCGCCCCCAGCAGCAGCGCGGCGGCGGCGCCCGAGGTGACGATGCCGGCCTCGGCGCCGGTCGCCTCCGCGATGGCGCGGCTGGCGGCGGCCTGGAGGTCGTGCATCTCGACGCAGGCGCGCGCGGCGGCCGCCATCGCCGCCACCACCTCGGGCGCCATCATCCCGCCCGACAGGCGCGTGTTGGTGCCGTAGGCGTTGATGATGCGCCGCACCCCGAGCGAAGCGTAGATCCCACCGTCGCTCATGCCGGCGCCAGCCCGTCTCCGTCGGTGTCGGCCAGGCGGGTCGGACGCAGCGCGCCGATCCGCTCGAGCAGCGGATGCGCGGTCGCCGCCAGGTGCCCGCCGACGCGCTTGAGGTCGCGCACGACCTCGAGCAGCAGCCCCGCCGTCGCGAGCGCCCCGGGGTCGGTCGCCAGCGAGAAGCACCGCGCGCTCTCCGTCTCCTCGTCGCGCATGCGTTCCTTCTCCTCGATCAGGCGGCGGGCCGCGGCGACGTCGTCGCGCATGAAGGCGGCGACCGCGAGCTGCAGCTGCTCCAGGCCGCGCAGATGGACATCCGCGATCTTGGCCATGGCCTCGGGCGGCAGCGCCAGGCCCTGCTTCGCCCATTTCGCGGCGACGCGCGCGAGGCTTCGTTCCAGCACGTCGCCCGCGCTCTCCATATGGATGGCGAAGGCACGGATCTCGGCGACGCGGCGGCGCTCCTCCTCCCCCAGCAGGTCGGGGCCGAGGCCGGCGAGATAGGCCTGCACGGCGCGGTTCAGCCGGTCCACCACCTCGTTCAGGGTGGCGACGCGCCGCGCCAGGCCACGATCCTCCGTGCGGAAGCCGGTCGAGATGGCGCGCAGCATCTCCTCCAGCGCATCGGCCTGGCGCAGCGCCTCCCGTTCCGCATTCGCCAGCGCCACGGGCGGCGTGGCCAGCGCGGAAGCATCGAGGTAGCGCGGCGCCGCGGGGTCGTCGGCGAGGGGACGTTCAGGCAGCAGGCGTTCGAGCAGTCGCGCCAGCAGCGGCAGCAACGGCAGCGCCGCCAGCGCCAATGCCAGGTTGAAGGCGACATGCGCATTCGCCACCAGCCGCGCCGGCGTGGCGTCGATCGCCGCGAGCGCGCCCGCGATCCAGGGCAGCGCCGCCATGACGAGCAGCACGCCGGCGATCCGGTTCGCGAGGTTGCCGATCGGCACGCGCAGGCGCGCCCGCTCGGTGCGGTCGGCGCCCAGCAGCGGGTTCACCGCGCTGCCGAGGTTGGCCCCCGCGACCATCGCAACGGCCGCCTCCACGCCCACGATGCCGCCGGCGTGGAGCGAGGCGGCGAAGAGCACCGCCGCCACCGAGGAATGCATCGCCCAGGCCAGCAGGGCGGCCAGCACCATGTTCGCCGCCGGCGTATCGGCCAGGGCCACCAGCACGCCGCGCAAGGCGGGGGATTGCTGCAGCGGCGCCATGGTGTTCGCCATGAGCTCGAGCGCCAGCAGCATCAGCCCGAGCCCGATCGCGGCGCGGCCGAGGTCGCGGCGGCGTGTCTGGCCGCCGCCGCGGAAGGCGATGACGCCCGCCAGCACGAGCAACGGCGCGACCGCCGTGACGTCGAAGGACAGCACCTGCACGATCAGCGCCGTGCCGACATTGGCGCCGAGCATCGCCGCCAGCCCCGGCACCAGCGCGACTGCGCCGCCCGCGCAGAAGGAGGCGACCATGAAGGCGGTCGCCGTGCTGCTCTGGAGCAGCGCCGTCACCACCAGCCCGGCCGCGAAGCCGCGGCGCCGGTTCGACAGACCGGCGCCCAGCCGCTGGCGCAGCCGCGTGCCGTAGGCGCGCATGACGCCGCTCTGCACCATGTGCAGCCCCCAGAGGAGGAGCGCCGCCTCCCCGGCCAGTTCGACCAGCGCCAGCATGTCGCCCATTCCCTGTCCTCAGCGGCTCATTGTCCGGCGCACGGCATCGCGCCACAAGCCGTAGCGCAGCTCGGCCTCGGCGCTGCCCGCCCCGGGCAGGAAGCGCCGGTCGAGCCGCCAATGCGACGCGGCCGCCGCACCCGGCGCCGGCAGCAGTCCCGCCTGGATGCCCGCGAGCCAGGCGGCGCCGAGCGCCGTCGTCTCCTGCACCACCGGCCGGTCCACCTCGGCGCCGAGCACGTCGGCCAGCGCCTGCATGGTCCAGTCGGACGCGGTCATGCCGCCATCGACGCGCAGCACCGTCCCGCCCGCGCCGCCGGGCCAGTCCGCGCGCATCGCCTCGATCAGGTCGCGGGTCTGGAAGGCAACGGATTCGAGCGCGGCGCGGCAGATCTCCGCGCGCCCGCTGCCGCGGGTCAGGCCGTAAATCGCGGCCCGCGCCTCGGCGTCCCAGTGCGGCGCGCCAAGGCCGGTGAAGGCCGGCACCATGATGACGCGCTGCGCGACGTCCGCCCGCGCCGCGAGCTCGCCGGCCTCGGCGGCGCGCTGGATGATGCCGAGGCCGTCGCGCAGCCATTGCACGGCGGCGCCTGCGACGAAGATCGCCCCTTCCAGCGCATAGGTGCGCCGGCCATCGAGCTGGTAGGCGATCGTGGTCAGCAGCCGCGCGCGCGAGGCGACCGGCGTGTCGCCCGTGTTCAGCAGCGCGAAGCAGCCGGTGCCGTAGGTGGACTTCACCATGCCGGGCGCGAAGCAGGCCTGGCCGATCGTCGCGGCCTGCTGGTCGCCGGCGATGCCGCGCAGCGGCACGGGCGTTCCGAACACCGAGGGCTCGGTCGTGCCGAAATCGGCGTCGCAGTCGCGCACCTCGGGCAGCAGGGCGGCGGGGATGCGGAACAGGCGCAGCAGCTCCTCGTCCCATTGGCCGCGCCGGATGTCGAACAGCATGGTGCGCGACGCGTTGGTCGCATCCGTCGCATGCACGCGCCCGCCCGTGAGCCGCCAGAGCAGGAAGCAGTCCACCGTGCCGAAGGCAAGGGCGCCGCGCTCGGCCGCGGCGCGCGCACCCTGCACGTTGTCGAGCAGCCAGGCGAGCTTGGTGGCCGAGAAGTAGGGGTCGGCCAATAGGCCCGTGCGCTCGGTCAGCAGCGGTTCGGTGCCCTCGGCGCGCAGGCGCGCGCAGTGCTCGGCGGTCCGGCGGTCCTGCCAGACGATGGCGCGATGGACGCAGCGGCCGCTCGCGCGGTCCCAGAGCAGGACGGTCTCGCGCTGGTTCGTGATGCCGATGCCGGCGACACGCTCCGACCCCCCGCCCGCCCCGGCCAGGGCCGCGCGCAGCGTCGCGACGGCGCCGCGCCAGATGTCCTCGGGCTCGTGCTCGACCCAGCCGGGGGCGGGGAAGTGCTGCGGCAGTTCCTCCTGCGCCGTGGCGCGCGGGCGCAACGCCGCGTCGAAGGCGATGCTCCGCGTGCTGGTGGTGCCCTGGTCAAGGGCAAGCAGCAGATCCTGGGTCATGCGCGGCCGATCCTCCTGCCGCCATCCTAGCCGCGTGGCGGAAGCACTTGCATCCCGGCTGCGAAACGGTGCCCGATGCGGAGCCGGTCACAGGAGCCCGTCATGAACCGCATCGCCTTTGCCGCCCTGGCCGTCGCAGTCATCACCGGCGGCGCACTGGCCCAGACCAGGACCTACACGCCGGGTCCGCAGAACATCGAGCTGCCGGCCGACTGGGCCCAGCGCTTCGTACGCTACACCACGGTCGACAAGCCGGACCGCAAGATCATCCGCAACATCTACATCAACCCCGAAGCCTTCGCCGCGCTTCGCCCCGGCCAGCCGATGCCCTACGGCTCGCTCGTGATCATGGCCGACCAGCGGGCGCGGCTCGACGCCGAGGGCCGGCCGCTGCTCAACGGCAACGGGCGGATGATCCCGGAACCGGCCTTCATCGCGATCGCCGTGCAGCAGAAGGAGCGCGGCTGGGGCGAGGGCTACGGGCCGGACCTCCGCAACGGCGAATGGGAATACGCGCGCTTCAACGCCCAGACCGGCGCGCGGATGGAGGGACCGCTGAACGCCTGCTTCACCTGCCACCTGCAGGCCCGCGCGCAGCAGGACTTCACCTTCACGACCTGGGATTACGCGAACCGCGCGCGCTGAAGGGCGCATCGGCGCCTTGCCGGGTGCAGGCCGGTGCCCGCATCCTGGGGGCGCCCGCCAAGGAGACGCCCGCCATGCCCGCACCGATCCTGATCCGCGACGCCGCCTGGGCGGTAGTGTGGGACGCCTCGGCCCGAGGGCATGCCTATGCGCGCGGCATGGATGTCCTGCTCGAGGGCGGGCGCGTCGCCGCCATCGCGCGGCACGATCCCGACGCGCCGGTGCCGCCAGGCGCCGAGGTCGTGGACGGCCGCCGCCTGATGGTCATGCCGGGCCTGGTCAACATCCACACCCACCCGACCAGCGCCCTGCCCGCCCGCGGCGTGCGGGAAGACCACGGCGTGCCCGAACAGCAGATGACCGGCCTGTTCGAGCGCCTGCAGGCCTTCCGCATCGACCAGGCGGGCCAGGCAGCGGGCATGCGGCTCGCCTACGCCGAGATGATGTCGGCCGGCGTGACGAGCGTGGTCGATCTCTCGCAGCCCTTCCCGGACTGGCTCGGCATCATGCGGGACAGCGGGCTGCGCGTCTGGGCGGGCCCGGGCTTCGCCGACGCGCATTGGGGCATGGCCGCGCCGCAGACCGTGACCTGGATGTGGAACCGCGAGAACGGGCGCACCCAGTTCGAGGCTGCCAAGGCCGTGATGAAGGAGGCCGAGGCCGATCCCTCCGGCCGCCTGCACGGCATCGTCTTCCCCGCCCAGATCGACACGGTGGACGAAGAGATGCTGCGCGAGGCCGCCGCGCATGCCGGGGAGAGCGGCCGCCCCTTCACCACCCACATCGCCCAGGCCGTGGTCGAGGTGCGCGAGATGATCCGCCGCCACGGCACCACGCCGATCCAGTGGGCGGCGGCGATCGGGCTGCTCGGCCCGCGCAGCATCCTCGGCCACGCGATCTTCGTGGACGAGCATTCCTCCATCGGCTGGCACACGGCGCGCGACATCGGCCTCGTGGCCGAGCACGGCGCGACCGTCGCGCATTGCCCGACGCCCTTCGCGCTGTACGGGGAACACCTGCAGCATTTCGGCAAGTACCGCGCGCGCGGCGTGAACATGGGCTTCGGCACAGACTGCGCGCCGCACAACCTGATCGAGGAGATGCGGCTGGCCGTGATCCTGGCGCGCGGCGTGGCGCGCGACGTGGCTGCGGCGGACACGGGCAGCGTGTTCCATGCCGCGACCGCGGGCGGGGCGGATGCGCTGGGGCGGCCGGACCTCGGGCGGCTGGCGAAGGGAGCGGCGGCCGATGTCGTGCTCGTGGACCTGGCGCATCCGCTGATGAGCCCGCCGCGCGATCCGCTGCGCGCATTGCTGTTCCACGCGGCCGACCGCGCGGTGAAGCGCGTGATCGTGGGCGGCGAGACGGTCTTCGCCGATGGCCGGCCGACACGGCTCGACGTGGCGGAGGCGGCGGGGATCCTGGCCGAGGCGCAGGCGCGGATGCTGCGGGACGCGAAGGGGCGCGACTATCGTGGGCGGAGCGGGGACGAGATCTGCCCGGTGGCGCTGCCGATGCAGTGAAGGGCGGGGGAGGGGAACCTCCCCCGCTCCGGGCCCCCGCGACGTTGCTGCGCAACGCCGTGGGGACCCCAAGCCCTCCCTTCTCTGACATTTGGCGCCGACCCTGGGAGGCCGGGCGCCTAGTGGCAAAGAAGGTTGTGGGGGGTCCGGGGGGAGAAGTTCCCTTCTCCCCGCGCCCTACTGCACCACCGCCACCTGCCGCGGATCCACCCGCAGCCACACCTTCCGCCCGACGTCATGCGCATCCAGCGGCGCCGCGGCGGCGCGCAGGCGAAGGTTCGTGCCGTCCGGCTTCACCACGTAGTCCCAGGCCTCGCCGAGATAGGTGCGCTCGACGATCGTGCCCTCGATCACCGGGTCGTCGGTGGCGGGCGGTGCCTCGGCATGCAGGCTCATCGCCTGCGGGCGGAGCGAGACGAGCACCGCGCCGGCCGGCGTGTCGGTCAGCCCGGTACGGGCGACGGGTCCGAGATCGACCCCCTCGAGCAGCAGCGAACCCGCCTCGATCCGTGCCTCCAGCAGGTTGGTCCGCCCGACGAAGCCGGCCACGAACCGCGTGCGCGGGCGCGTGTAGAGCATGTGCGGCGCGTCGCATTGCTCGATCCGCCCGGCGTTCATCACGGCGATGCGGTCGGAGGTCGCCATCGCCTCCCCCTGGTCGTGCGTGACGTAGACGGTCGTGATGCGGAACTCGTCGTGCAGGCGGCGGATCTCGAAGCGCATCTCCTCGCGCAGGTTGGCGTCGAGGTTGGACAGAGGCTCGTCGAGCAGCATGACCGCCGGCTTGACCACGATCGCGCGGGCAAGCGCCACGCGCTGCTGCTGCCCGCCGGACAGTTCCGCCGGGTAGCGGCCCGCCAGGTGGCTCATCTGCACGACCTCGAGGATCTCGCCCACGCGCCGGCGCACCTCGGAGGACGGCATCTTGCGGAGCTTCAGGCCGAAGGCGACGTTCTCCTCCACGGTCATGTTCGGCCAGATGGCGTAGGACTGGAAGATCATCGACATCTGCCGGCGTTCGGGCGGCAGCACCGATCCGGGCGCGGAGACCACCTCGCCCTCCATCGCGATGCTGCCTTCGGTCGGTTCGACGAAGCCCGCGATCATGCGCAGCGTCGTCGTCTTGCCGCAGCCGGAAGGGCCGAGGAGGGAGACGAACTCCCCCTCGGTCAGCGTCAGGTCGATGCGGTCGACGACCCGGTTGCGCCCATAGGCCTTGGTCAGCCCATGCAGCGAGAGACGGGACATGCTTCAGCTTCTCCGCAGCATGAAGTCGCGGCCGACCAGCTTCATGCCGATCGCGACGAAGACCATGGTGACCGCGAGCAGCAGGCCGCCGAAGGCCGCGAGCACCTCGAAATTGCCGGCCTCGCTCAGGTCATAGAGCAGCACGGACATCGTCCGTGTCCGCGGACCGACCAGGAAGATCGCGGCCGAGAGCTCGCGGGACGCCACGATGAAGACGATCAGCCAGCCGCCGAGCAGCGCCTTCCTGACCAGCGGCGCGGTGATGCGCGTGACGGCGTGCAGGCGGCCCGAGCCGAGGATGCGCGCGGCTTCCTCCATCTCCGGGTGGACGGCGCGGATGGCGGCCGAGGAATTGGCGTAGGCGATCGGCAGGAAGCGCGCCGAGAAGGCCAGGATGATGAGCAGCGCGGTGCCGTAGAGCGCCAGCGGCGGGGAGGCGTAGGCGGCGTAGAAGCCGATGGCCATCACGATCCCCGGGATCACGAAGGGCGCCATGGCGAGGAAGCCGAGCGCGTCGCCGAAGGGCACGAGACGCCGGTTCACGATGTAGGCGATGAGCAGCGCGAGGACGACCGCGATGGTGGCGGCGGAGGCCGAGAACCAGATCGTGTTCCAGATCGAGGTCATCGCCATCTCATGCTCGAAGATGAGCAGGCGATAATTGGCGAGCGTCAGGTTGTCGAAGCTGAGCCCCCGCCCCCAGGCGCGGGCGAAGGAGGCCTGGATCAGCACCAGCAGCGGCATCGCGACCGCCGCGATGCCGACCAGCGCGCACCAGGCGAAGGCCACCCAGCGCCAGGGGCCGAGGCGGATCATGCGCCGCTCGCCGCCCTTGCCGGTCTGGGAGACGAAGCCCTTGCGGGAGAGCAGGAGCTTCTGCACCACGATCATGCCGACGGTGATGAGCAGCAGCGGCATGGCATAGGCGGCCGCGACCTCGACCCGGACCGGGTATTCGAAGAACTGCCAGAGCTGCGTCGTGACCACGTTGATGCGCGCGGGGATGCCGATGATGGCCGGCGTGCCGAACAGCGCGATCGCTTCCAGGAAGACGATGATGAAGCCCGCCATGATGGCGGGCCAGACCAGCGGCAGCGAGACCTTGCGCATCGCCGTCCAGGTCCCGGCGCCCAGGATGTTGGCCGCGTCCTCCATTTCCGAGGAGACGAGGTCGAGCGCGGACTTCACGAAGATGAACACCAGCGGGAAGGCGTTCAGCGCGATGATCAGCGCCATGCCTTCGAAGCTGTAGACGTTGAACAGCGGGGCTTCCGACCCGGTCGCCCAGCGCCAGAAGACATTGAGGAAGCCGGCATTGGGCCCGGCCAGCAGGATCCAGCCGACGGCGCTGAGGTAGGGCGGCAGGATGAAGGCGCCGAGCACGACCGCCCAGGTCAGCCCCTTGCCCGGCATGTCGGTCCGCGAGACCGCCCAGGCCATCGGCACCGCCATCACCACCGCCATGGTCGCCGACATCAGGCCGAGCAGCAGCGAGTTCACCAGCGCGTCGATGTAGCGCTGGCGCCCATAGGCGGCCGCATAGTTGGCGAAGGTGAATTCCCCCGTGCCCCGCGTCTCGAAGCTGACGAACAGCAACTTGCCGAGCGGGAAGGCCACCAGGAACAGCAGCGCCGCGATCAGCACGAGCCAGAGCAGGTTCACCGGCTCGATCCGCGCAAGGCGGCGCAGCAACCCGGGCCGGGCGGGCGCTGCCGCCGGGATGGCCTGGTCGCTCATGCTGCGTCGCCGCGCCAGGTCATACGCCGAAGATGTCGCGCCACATCTCGCGAACCTCGGGGATGCCGGTCTCGACCTCCCGCGGCGTCGGCGTGATGAGCGCGATCTCGTCGAGCGGTCGCGCGCCGGCCGGGGGCGCGACCTCGGGGCGGAGCGATTCCGCGAAGAAGGGGCGCGTCGCCTCGGAATAGGCGGGGCTGCAGACGAACTCCATGAACAGCTTCGCCGCGTTCGGCCGCGGCGCATTGGCGACGGCGCCGCTCGGCGAGGGCACCATCAGCGTGCCGTCGGTCGGGTAGGTGAGCGCGAGCGGATTGCCGCGCGAGATGCTGAACAGTGTCGCGGCCGAGGGAATGGCGACGCCCACGACGCGCTCCCCCGCGTTCAGGGTGGTGATCGGATCGCCGGCCGAGCGGCCGATATGCGGCTTGTTGCGCTCGAATTCGCGGAAGAAGGCCTCGCCATAGGCCTTGCGCATCATGATGGCCCAGTTGCCGATGGCGCCGCTGAAGCCCGGATGGCCGACCGCGAGCCTGTCGCGCCATGTCGGGTCGGTCAGTGCCCGCCAGGAGGTCGGCGCCTCGGGCTCGCTCAGCCGGTCGGTCCGCCGTGCGAGGAGATACAGCGCGAGGTAGGTGATCTGGAAATGCCCGTCCGGGTCGGCGGCCTCGCGCGCCGCGCGCACCATCCCAGCGGCGTTCTGCGGCCTATAGGCCATGAGCCGCCCTTCCCGCTTGAGGAAGGTGAAGTGGCTGTAGTCGGTCGAGCTGAACACGTCGCATTGCGCGACGCGCGCCCGCGCATCCTGCGACAGGCGCTGGAACGCGACCTGGGAGGTCGTGCGCGTGACGTTGCAGCGCACGCCCGGGTACCGCTCGGTGAAGGCGCGGCCGATCGCCTCCGACGGTTCGGCCTGGAGCTGGCCCGTGTACCAGGTGAGCGAGCCTTCCCGCTGCGCCGCCTCGTACAGAGCCTGTTCGTGCGGCGGCAGCGCCTGAGCGGCGGCGCGCCGGGCAGGAAGGATGGCCGCCGCGCCGAGCGCGACCGCGCCGCGCAGCGCGTCGCGCCTGTCGAAACCGGTCATGCCGTCCTCCTTGTCCCGTGCCGGTGCATCAGACGCCGAAGGTGTCGCGCCAGGCCTCGCGCACCTCCGGCACGCCGCGCTCCTGTTCCTCGAGGCTCGGCGCCAGCAGCGTGACGTCGGCGAGCGGCCGAGCGCCCTCGGCCGACGGCACGTCGGCGCGCAACGGCTCGTTGAAGGTCAGGCGCACCACCTGCGACAGGTGCGGCCCGGTCTGGAACTCCATGAACAGCTTGGCCGCGTTCGGGTGGGGCGCGTTCGCAAGGATCGCCGAAGGGGAGATGGTCGCGAGCACGCCCTCAGTCGGATAGATGAGCTTGAGCGGATTGCCGCGCGAGATGCTGAGCGCGGCGGTGCCGACCGGCACGCAGATGCCGACCGAGCGCTCGCCGGCGTTCATCGCCGTCACCGGGTCCTGGCTGGACCGGCCGATCTGCGGGCGGTTGCGCTCCAGCCGGCGGAAATAGTCCCAAGTGTACATCTTGCGCATCTGCACGGCCCAGACGCCGATCGCGCCGCTGAAGCCGGGGTGCCCGACCGCAAGCTTGTCGCGCCACTTCGGGTCCAGCACGTCGGTCCAGGATTTCGGCGCCTCGGCCTCGGGCACCAGGCGGGTGTTGTGCGCCATCAGGAACAGGCCGAGGAAGCTCGTGTGGAAGTAGTTCTCCGGATCCATGGTCCGGATCGAGGGCAGCATCCCGTCGGCATTGGCCGGGCGGAACTGCATCAGGCGCCGCTCGCGCTTCAGCTGCGTGAAATGCCCCGAATTGGTCGAGCTGAACACGTCGCACTGCGCGACATTGGCCCGTGCGTCCTGCGACAGGCGCTGGAACGCGACCTGGGAGGTGCTCCGCACCACGTTACAGCGCACGCCGGGGTAGCGTTCGCCGAAGGCGCGGCCGACGGCCTCCGACGTCTCGGCGTTGTACTGGCCGGAATACCAGGTGATCTCGCCCTCGCGCTTTGCGGCCTCATAGAGCGCGGCCTCGGCGGCGCCCATCGGCGCCTGCGCATACGCCTTCGTCGCCGCCGCGGACCATGCCGCGAGTGCGAGCATCTCACGCCTGTTGATCAGGAACATCGCCATTCCTCCCGCGCCTTGTCGTGTCCGGCCGCCTTCGGCGGTCTCGGCTGGCATCATTCTTCCTTGGACGAGGAAACGTTGCCATCCGGCCGCACGGCTGTAAACCATCCGCCGACGCGGAGGAGGAACGCATGACGCTGCTGGACCGCATCGGCGTGGATGTCGGGCGCAAGCTGAAGCTCGAGGACGCCATCGAATGGGCCGCGCGCAACCAGGTGCGGCACATCGACATCCAACTCGACACCGGCCCGAACGCCGTCACGCTGTTCGACGACGCGAGATGCCGCGACATCCGCGCGCGCGCCACGGCGAACGGCGTGCATGTCGCGCTGCACACGCTCTCGGCCGTCAATGTCGCGGAATACTCGCCCTTCCTGTCGGAGGCGGTCGATGCGTACCTGCGCGCGTACATCGAGGTGGCGCCGAAGCTGGACGCGGCGTGGATCGTGGTCCATGCCGGCTACCACTTCACCGCCGACGTACCCGAGCGCATGGCGGCCGGGCGCGACCGGCTGCAGCGCGCGGTCCGGCACGCCGAGCGGCACGGCGCGCTGCTGCTGCTCGAGAACCTCAACCGAGAGCCGGAGGCCGCCGAGGTCCACTACCTGGCGCATACGATGCAGGAATGGCGCTACTATTTCGATGCCATCCACTCGCCCGCCTTCGCCCTGTCCTTCACCGCCAACCACGCGCACCTGCTGCCGCCGGGCGTCGAGGGCTTCGTGGCCGAGTTACCGCTCGATCGCGTGAAGGAGGTGCGGCTCGCGGATTGCCGGCGCAACGGCTACGAGGAACACTTGGTGCCGGGCGAAGGCGATTTCGATTTCGGCGCCATGTTCGCGCTGCTGGAAGGCAAGGGCTATCGCGGCGCCTACACCAATGCCTTCGGCTCGCTGGAGGACATGCAGGCGGCGCGCGGATACCTGGTGGACAAGGCGCGCGCCGCGGGCGTCGCGGTCGGCTGAGGGCGGGCCTCAGCGCCCCGGCGCGGCGACGAAATCCATGATGTCGCCCAGCACGCGCGGCGCCACGGGGCGGATCGGCGCGGCCAGGGAGCCGATGATGTCGATGTGGCCCACCGAGCCGTAGGTGATGACCTCGGCCCGGAACCCCGCCGCGCGGCGCCGCGCGGCCATGCGCTCGCTCTGCTCGGGCAGGACGATGCGGTCCTCGAGCCCGTGCAGGAGCAGCATCGGCGGCCCGGGCCGGTCGGCATAAGTGATCGGCTGCGTCTCACGACGATCCGGGCCACCGAACACGGAGGCCAGGAATCCGCCGGGCCGCAGCGGCAGGAAATCATAGGGGCCGGCAATGCCGACGACCGCATCCGGCATCGCGGCACCGCTGCCGGCACGGTAGCGGGGGTCTAGCGTCGCCAGCATCGCGATATGCGCCCCCGCCGAATGCCCCGCCAGAACGCGCCTGCCTCCCGGCAGCCCGGGCGCGCCGCCTAGGAACGCCATGGCCAGCGCGGCGTCCTCGACGAAGGCGGGGAAGCGCACCTCCGGGAACAGCCGGTAGTTCGGCACCGCGGTCGCCGCCCCGCGGGAAGCGAAGGCCTCGCCGAGGAAGCGGTAGACATCCTTCGAGCCGCTCCGCCAGGAGCCGCCATGGAGGAAGGTGACCAGCGGCGCGTCGGGGCGCATGCCCTCCGGCAGATAGAGGTCGAAGCGGTGCCGTGGCAGCGGTCCGTAGGCGAGGTCGCGGCGGACCACGTAGCCTTCGGTCGGCGTCAGCGCCTCCGCCAGCCGGGCGGCGGAGCAACCCGGCAGCGCCAGCGCGGCGAGGAGGGCGCGCCTAGATCCCTTCAAGCACCACCTTGCCGATCATCGTGCCGCTCTCGACCAGCGCATGCGCCTCCCGCAGCCGCGCGGCCGTCATGCGGCCGAGGTTGCGCGTCATGGTGTGGCGGATGCGGCCGTGGTCCACGAGGTCTGCCAGCGCGTCCAGCAGGCGGTGCTGCTCGATCATGTCGGGCGTGCCGAACATCGGGCGGGTGAACATCAGCTCCCAATGCAGCGAGACCGATTTCGGCATGAGCTGTCGCGCATCGATCGGCGCCTGGCTCTCGATCAGGACGATGGCGCCCTGCGGCGCGACAGAGGCCACGATCTGGTCCCAGTTGCGCGCCGTGGTGCTGGTCGAGAAGACGTAGCGCGGGCGCACGCCGAGCGCCTTCAGCTGCGCCGCGATGTCGCCCTTGTGGTCCACCACGTGATGCGCGCCGAGGCCGCGGCACCAGTCGGCCGTCTCGGGGCGCGACGCTGTCGCGACGATGGTGAGCGCGGTGCGCTGCCGCGCGACCTGCGTCACCATCGAGCCGACGCCGCCCGCGCCGCCGATCACCAGCAGCGCCTCCCCCGCGCCGCCGCCTTCGGAAATGGCCAGCCGGTCGTGCAGCCCTTCCCAGGCGGTGATCGAGGTCAGCGGCAGCGCGGCGGCCTCGGCGAAGGAGAGCGCGCGCGGCTTGCGCCCCACGATGCGCTCGTCCACCAGCTGCAATTCCGCATTGCTGCCGGGGCGGTTCACGACGCCGGCGTAGAACACCTCCTGCCCCGGGACGAACAGCGTGCAGGCCGGCCCGACCGCGCGCACCACGCCGGCCGCGTCGAAGCCGAGGATGCGCGGGCCGCCCTGCGGCTCCTCGCTCCGCCGCCGCTTGGTGTCGACGGGGTTCACGGACACCGCGCGCACCTCGACCAGGATGTCGTGCCCCTCGGGCGCAGCGGGCGCCGGGATGTCGAGGTCGAGCAGCGCCTCGGGGTGGTCAACCGGGTGGCATTTGGTGAAGCCGACGGCCTTCATGCGGTCCTCCGTGTCGTGCGGAGGATATAGGCCGGAATCAGCCGACGCGCAGCAGGGCGGGCCCGTTGTCCCGCAGCCAGTCCTGCGCCGGCTCGCGGTTCGGCGTCAGGCGCTCGACATGCGCCCAGAAGCGGGGCGAGTGGTTCAGCTCGCGCAGGTGCGCGACCTCGTGCGCGACGACGTAGTCGAGCACCGCGTCCGGGGCCATCACCAGCCGCCAGGAGAAGGCGAGCGTGCCGTCCGGCGCGCAGGACCCCCAGCGGCTGTTCGTGTCCTTCAGCCGGATCGCGGCGATGCGGACGCCGAGCGTCGCCGCATGGCCCGCCGCCAGGATGGCGATGCGGCGCTTGGCCTCGGCGCGCAGGAAGTCCTTCACGCGCCGCGCGACGAATTCCTCCCGCCCCGAGACGACGATGGTCGCGCCGTCGAGGAAGGCGCCGCCGCGCGCCGCGGGATCGTGGCGGATGACATGCGGGCGGCCGCCGAGCAGGACCTCCGCCCCCGGCGCCAGCGCGACCGGCGGCGCCAGCGCGGCCAGGCGCTGCATCACCCAGGCGGCGTGCGTCGTCAGCAGCGCCATGCCCGCGCGCCGCGCCGCGCGCATGGGCAACGTGACGACCACCTCCCCTGCCCGCGCGTCGATGCGCAGGCTCACGCGCCGCGCGCGCGCCGAGCGCTGCCAGCGCACCGGGCACCCCACGGGCGCGCCTAGGACGCCTGGACGCAGCACGATGGTTTCCGAATCGGAGGACTGCATCGCCGCAGGATGGCGCAACGAAGGTGAATGGTTCAACCGCTTGACAGCGCCGCGCGACGGGCGACCTCTGACAGCCATGCACGACGCGCTGAAACCCCTGCCGCCGCTGCTGCTGCTCGGCACGATCTGGGGCGCCACGCCGGCCTTCGTGAAGCATCTCGTCACGCTCGGCTGGCCGCCCATGCTGATCGCGACCTGCGCGGGGGCCGGCAGCGCGGCCATCCTGCTCGCGGTGTGCCGGTGGCGCGGCCTCGTGGTGCCGACCTCGCGCGCGCACCTGCTGCACTACGCGGTGTCGGGGCTGACCGGCCTGGCGCTGGCGAACCTGGTCGGATTCACGGCCCTGCAACATGTGCCGGCGGGGTTCTTCTCGCTGCTCGTGCCGCTGTCGCCCATGCTGACGGTGCTGGGCGCGGCCGCGCTCGGCATGGAGCGCGCGACGCGGCGGCGGGTGGTCGGCACGGCGCTCGGCCTATCGGGCGTGCTGCTGGCGATGAGCCCGGGGGCCGCGCTGCCCGACCCCGCGATGCTGCCCTGGGCCGCGCTCGCGGCGCTGACGCCGGTCTGCTACGCGGCCTCCAACGTGCTGGCGGTGCGGCTCGCGCCGCGCGGCACGCCGCCGCTGGCGCTCGCCACGGGAACGCTCGTGGCCGGCGCGCTGCAGGCGGCGGTGTTCGCGGCGGCGACGGGGCAGATGCAGGCGCCCTCGCTCGCGGGCCTGCCGGTCTCGGCGCTGCAGGCCGCGGCGACGGCGGCGGCGTTCATGCTCTATTTCCGCTCGCTCGGCGCGCATGGCGGCGTCGTCACCTCGCAGACCGGCTACGTGGTGACGCTGACCGGCATCGCCTGGGGCTGGATGCTGTTCGGCGAGCGGCCGGGTTGGCTCACCATCCCGGCCGCGGGGCTGGTCTTCGCGGGGCTGGCGCTGGTGACGCTGCCCGCGCGCCGCGTCAGCCGATCAGGTGCTTGAGTTCCGTCTCGACGAAGGCGAAGGGCGTGTCGCCCGCATTCACCACATTGTGCTCGACGCCCGCCGCGCGGGCATAGGCGACGCCGGCCTTGATCTCGGCCGTCGCCGTCTCGCCGCCCGGCAGTTCCAGCAGCATCTTCCCGTCGGACACCGGCACGACGACATAGGCCATGCCGTGGCGATGCCAGCCGGTCTCGGAGCCCGGCGGGAAGTCCCACCGGGTCACGCGGACATTGGCGTCATCGACCTGGACGGTCGCGACGGCGGGCTCGCGGCAGCGAAGCGGCTCGCTCGTCTGCGGCGACCGATCCAGACCGCCGCGCCCTTCGGCGCTCCGGTCATCGGACGTCGTCATTCCGCCGCCTTCGCCGGCGCCATCCCCGGCAGCGGCAGCGCGCCCGCCGCACCCCAGGCGGCCCAGGCCTTCTCCGCCTGCTCGGCCGTCAGCGGCAGGTGCGGCGGGCGGATCACGCGCCAGCCGGCATCGCCCGTGCTGCGCGCGATGATCTCCCGCAGGCCGGGGATCAGCGGGACCGAGGTTGCGGCGCGGCGCGTCGCGGTCAGCGTCGCCTGCGCGGCATCTGCCTCGGCCCCGGTGCGCTTCGCGTAGACGATGCCGCCCCAGTGGCTGTTGGCGTTGGACGCAGCGGTGATGCAGCCCGCGCCGCCCTCGGCCAGGATCTGCTGCAGGTATTCGTCGCTGCCCGAATAGACCTCGAACCCATCGGCCGCGAATGCGCGCACCATGGCCTGCATGTTGGCGTAGTCGCCGGAGGAATCCTTCACGCCCTTGATCGTGCCAGGGAAGGCCTTCAGCAGCCGCCCGATCAGGTCGAGGCTGAAGGGCACCGCCGATTGCTGCGGGAAGTGATAGAGGTAGATCGCGACCCCGCCGCCGACGCGGTTCACCACCTCGCTGAAATAGGCGAAGAGCCCGTCGTCAGACGGCGCCTTGTAGTAGAAGGGCGGCAGCATGAGCACGCCAGGGCAGCCGGCGTCGCGCGCATGCTTCGTCAGTTCCACACTGTCCGTCAGGCTGGCGCAGCCCGTACCCGGCATCAGCCGCGCCGACGGGATGCCGCGCGCGATCAGCCCCTCCAGGATCTGCTTGCGCTCGTGCAGGCCGAAGGAATTCGCCTCCCCCGTCGTGCCGAGCACGCCGAGCCCGTTGCAGCCATTGGCGAGCAGCCAGCGCGCATGCACCGCCATGCGGTCGAGATCGGGCGACAGGTCCGGGCCCATCGCCGTCAGCACCGCGGCGTTCACGCCGCCATAGATCGCGTCCTTCATCCGGGTTTCCTCGGTCTGGTCGTTGCAGGTTGGTGGCGTGCCTTCGCCGGCCAACGGCCGGGCCAGGACACGACATGGTCCTCGAAATCGCCGGCATCGCGCTCGGCGACGATGCGGCCGCGCACCGAGACACCGGCCTCGTGCACCGTCTCGGCGCGGCCGGAGACGAGCGGATGCCACCAGGGCAGGTCGCGGCCCTCACCCACCAGGCGATAGGCGCAGGTGGGCGGCAGCCAGTCGACGGCGGCGACACGGGCGGGCGTCAGCTTCACGCAGTCGGGCACGCGCTTCTTCCGATTCGCGTAGTCCTTGCAGCGGCAGGTCTCGCCATCCAGCAGCCGGCAGGCGATGTCGGTGTAGGCGAGCCGGTCGGTCTCGTCGTCGCGCAGCTTGTGCAGGCAGCACCGGCCGCAGCCATCGCACAGGCTCTCCCATTCGGCGCGGGTCATCACGTCGAGGGTCTTGGCGCGCCAGAAGGGAGCCGAGGTGTCCACGGCAGCATTGTAGCGCCCGGCGGCTGGCGCGCGAAGGTCGGGGGAGTGAACTCCCCCGATCCCCCTCCTTTCTTTGGATTTTGGGTGCTGCGGGGCGGCCGGCGCCAGGTGTTAAAAAAGGGAGGGGGTTCGGGGGAGGTTCTCCTCCCCCGACCTTACGTCGGCGGCCAAACCGCCTTCGGCATCGCGTCCATCGCCCCCGTATCCGGCTCGATCGCGGCGCCCAGCCCCGGCGCATCCACCACCGAGCCGAGCTCCAGCATCCCTTCCCGGATGGCCAGGCGCGGGCCGTGCGGCGTGTCGGCATAGAGGTCGGAATGCGCCTCCATGAAGCGCACGGCCTCGGCCTTCGGGCGGCCGGAGAAGCCGTCCACGAAATGATGGCCGTTGCGTTCCACATGCGCGAGGCCCATCGCGCTGACCAGCGCCAGGTCCTGCTGCACGCAGACGCCGGCCAGCGTCGTCAGGTCCTCCGCGCTCATGAAGTAGCGCGGCTCCGGCAGGGCCGCGTTCCAGGCGCGGCAGCGCGCCAGGTTCACCAGCGACCGCCACACGCCCTTGCACGCCTTGGACGATATGCCCGTGTAGCCCAGACCCTTCGCCTGCACGAAGGCGTCGAGCGGCCCGTCGCTCTCGTCCACGATCACCGGGCGCTCGGCGGCCAGAGCGCCCATCGCGCCCTCCAGCGCGCGCGCGCGCTTCACCGGCTGCTCGATGAAGGCGATGGAGGCGTTCAGGCGCGCGAGCCGCGGCTCCGCCTGCATCGCGCGCCAGAGCGCGAGCACGCCCTCGGCATCCTCGTACTGCTCGTTGCCGTCGAGCGAGACATGGTAGCCATGCAGCCGGTCGAGCACGGATGCGATGCGGCACAGCCGGTCCACATCGGCCGCGACATTGCCGCCGACCTTCAGCTTCCACCAGGCGTGGCGATAGGTGGCGGCGACCTCCTCGACCGTCTCGGGCAGCCCGTCCTCCACGCGCTCGGCCTGGTCGGCGGCGGTGATCGGGTCGACGAGCCCGACGGTGTGGCGCGCATGCATACGCCGCCGGGGCGAGAGCGAGGCCAGCATCGCGGCGAAATCGTATCCCGGCAGGTCCGGCACGGCGGGATGCGCCGCCATGCCGCCGATATTGGCGCGCATCCCGGCGGAGAAGGACACGCCCTTCGCCTTCAGAACCGCATCCAGCATGGCGCGGTCCAGCAACGCGCGGCCATACGAGGCGATGAGCGGGTTCAGGCCCTCCGCCGCGCCGGCGGCCACCTGGCCCGCATAGGCATCGGCGAAATGGCCGAAGGCCGTGTTCGCCCCGGCGGCGCGCGTGGCGTCGCAGGCGATCTCGATCGCGCGGCGGAGCTGGTGCTCGTTCTGCGCGTCGGACCAGCGCGGATCCTTGTCGAACCACTTGGCCGCCAGCGTCTCGGCCGCCACGCCCCAATGCTCGCCGCCGCCCTCGATCGCGATGCGCGCGCGCACCACCGCCTGGCGCCCGTGCGTGACGGTGATGACGCCGAAGCGGAAGGGCAGGCGCAGCCGGAAGGGCCATTCGAAGCACTGGGTTTCCAGCAGGCGGAAGCGGGGGGCGGTCACTGGTCGTCGTCCTCCTGCAGGGCGCGGAGATAGCCGATGGCGCGCGCGGCGCTGGTCGGCCCGTCGGGCACGTAGTCGAAGGGCTCCACGGCGCAGAAGCCGGCGTAGCCGGTGCGCCGCAGCGCGGCCAGCACCGGGCCGAACCGGTCCTCCCCCTGGCCGGGGCCGCGCTTGTTGCGGTCGTTCAGGTGGACATGCGCGACGAGTCCGGTCGGCACCCAGCGTTCCAGCAGGCGCACGACGCTGTCCGCCTCCCCGTTCCCCGCGGCGCAGGTGTCGAGCATGGTGCGCAGCGCCGGGTGGCCGATGCGCTGCACGATCACGGCGGCCTCGGCCAGGGTGGTGCACCAGTTGGCCTGGCCGGAATCGAGCGGCTCCAGGCAATAGGTCAGGCCGTGCTGCGCCGCCCATTCGCCCGCCCGGGCCATCGCGTCCTCCGCGCGCGCGGCGTCGCCATCGGCCGCCACGCGCCGCTGCGCGGGGGATCCGTGCACCAGCAGCGTCGCGCCGAGATCGGCCGCGAGGCCCACCAGCCGCTCCATCACATCCAGCGTGCGCGCGCGCAGCGCAGGATCGGCACTGGTGATGGACAGTCCTGCCGGCGCCACCAGCAGCCAGTGCAGGGAAGTGACCGGGATGCCGGCCTCCTGCGCCGCGCGCCGCAAGTCGACGCGGCGTGACGCCGGCAGCAGATGCGGCGCCTCGGTGTCCAGCGTGAAGGGCGCGACCTCCAGCCCGTCGTAGCCGAGCGCGGCGGCCAGCGCGCATTGCGCGGCGAAGTCGAGGTCGCGCACGACCTCGTTGCACAGGCTGATGCGCATCAGGCGATCTCCTCCAGCGCGACGACGCGCCCTTCCTGCGCGGATATGCGCGCCGCGTCCAGGATGCGCGCCGGCGCGACGGCGCCCGACCGCAGCCCGGCCTCGGGCGGCCGGCGCGTCCGCACGGCATCGACGAAGGTCGCGAGCTGGGCGGCCACCACCTCGACCGGATCGGCGGCGGGCACGCCGGGGTCCTCGCGCGGCGCGTGCCGCGGCAGCCAGGCGCCACCCGCCGCCGGCTCATGCGCGCCGCGGCGCAGCGCGAAGGTCTCGGCGGCGAAATCCACCTCGGCCAGCGCGGCATCGCCCGCGACCATCACTTCCTTGCGCGTCTCCGCGCCCGGCACCACCGCATCCGGCCAGCGCCCGGGCAGGACGCAGCCGGCCTCGATCATCGCCGTGAGGCCCGAGGGGAACATCATCTGGATCACCGCCACATCCTCCCGCCCGCGATGCAGCGGGTCGGACAGGGTGGCGAAGACGCGCGCCGGCGCCTCGCCGGCGATCCAGGGCAGCAGGTCGGCGAAATGCACGGCGTCGTTGAGCAACGCGCCGGAATCGCCCCGCGCGCGCTTGAGGCCCGAGAAGCGCGCGGCGAGGTGGTGCAGCCGCCCGAACGCGCCCTCGGTGACCATCCGCCGCAGCGCCAGCGCCTTCGGGTGGAAACGGAAATAGAGGCCGACCTGCGCAATCCGCCCGGCGCGATCCGCGAGGTCTGCAAGCGCCGCTGCCTCGACGGCCGTCTCCGTCGCCGGCTTCTCGAGGAACAGGTCGCGCCCGGCGCGGAGCACCGCGGTCGCGACCGGCACATGCGTCGGCACGGGCGTCGCGACGATGGCGGCGTCGCAGGCCGCGAGGCCTTCCGCGAGCGTGGCCGCGACGGGCAGGCCCGTCGCGCGCGCGGCCTCGGCATCTGCGTCGACGGCCTGCGCCGCCGCGCCCAGGCGGCGCAGCGCGGCCGCGTGCACGCGCCCGAAGGCGCCGCAGCCGACCAGCAGCAGGCGTGGGGCATCCATGCGCGCGAGTGGGCGGCGCGCGGGCCCGCCCGTCAAGCGCTTGACGTGTGCGCCCCCCCATCGTCGCATCCCGGCATGGAGCCACGCCCCCTGACCGAGGCCGACCTGCCGCGCGCGGCCGCGCTCTCCGCCCTGATCGGCTGGAACCAGCTCGCGCGCGACTGGTCGCTGTTCCTGCGGGAAGGCGAGGGCCGCGCGCTGGACGAGGGCGGCGAGGCGCTGGCCGCGACCGCGGCCGTGATCCGCTACGGGCCGGACCTCGCCTGGATCTCAATGGTGCTGGTGCGGCCGGACATGCGCCGCCGCGGCCACGCCACGGCGCTGATGCGCTGGGCGGTCGCGACGCTGGCCGGCACGCGCTGCGCCGCGCTCGATGCGACGCCGGCGGGGCGGGAGGTGTACCGGCAACTCGGATTCCTCGACCTCTGGGGCTTCGCGCGCTGGTCGCTGCCTGGCGCCCTGCCGCCGGGCGAGGGCGTGCGGCCGATGCGCGACGAGGACTGGCCGGCGGTGCTCGCGCTGGATGCCGCCGCCTTCGGCGCGCCGCGCGCGGCGCTGCTGCGCGACTTCGCCGCGCGGCAGCCGCGGGCCGCCTTCGTGACGCGGGACGGCACCGGCTTCGTCCTGGCGCGGGACGGCGTGCGCGGCCCGCAGATCGGTCCCGTGGTGGCGCGGGACGACGCGGATGCCTGCGCGCTGGTCGCCGCCGCAAGTGCGGCGCTGGCGGGCGCGCCGGTGCTTGACCTGCGCGACGCGCGGCCCGGCGTGGCGGCGTGGCTCGCGCGCCACGGCGCGGCGCTGCAGCGACCCTTCACGCGCATGGCGCTCGGCGCCGAAACGCCGGGGGATGCGGCGCTGATCGCCGCGGTGGCCGGCCCCGAATTCGGCTGACCCGGCCTGCGCTTGACGCGGGCGGAAGGACAGCCGCACCATGCCGGTAACCAGCGGGTTACCGCACACGGGACGTCGCGGATCACGCGGCGCGCGCAGCAAAGGGAAGGGTCAAGACATGCTTCGCAGGCATCTCCTCGCCGCCACGGCCGCCGGGATGGCGGCTCCCGCGACGCTCCGCGCGCAGGGCGCCTGGCGGCCCGACCGTCCCGTGACGATCATCGTGCCCTGGGCCGCGGGCGGGTCGACCGACCAGATGGCGCGCATCGTGGCGGCCGAGATCGAGGGGCCGCTCGGCCAGCGTGTCGTGGTGGTGAACCAGCCCGGCGCCTCGGGCTCGATCGGTACGCGCAACGCGCTGGAGGCGCCGAAGGATGGCCTCACCTGGGCCGCCGGCGCGGCGGTCGATGTCGGCTGCTACAAGGTGCTCGGCCTGCTCGACACCGCGCTGGCCGACTGGAACCTCTTCTTCGCGGTGGCCAACGTAAACGTGCTGGTGGCCAACCCGCAGGCCGGCTTCCGCGACTTCGGCGCGGCGCTGGAGGCGCTGAAGTCGCGCGGGCAAGGCATCGGCGTCGCGACCGCCGGCGTCTCCTCGGCCGGCCACAACATGATGGAGGCGCTGCGCGCGGCGACGCAGTTGCAGTACCGCCACGCGACCTATGACGGCGGCAACCCGGCGATGATCGCGACCGTGTCGGGGGAAACGCCGCTCGGCGCAGTGCTGCTGGTGGAAGCGGCCGAGATGATCCGCGCGCGCCGCCTGATCCCGCTCGCGGTGCAGAACGAGACGCCGGTCACGTTGGCCGCGCAGGGCAGCACGCCGGCCATCGAGGTGCCGTCCGTGCGGCGCTGGCTGCCGGACATCCCGGCGCCGGCCAACTACTTCGGCATCTGGTCGCCCAAGGGCGTGCCGGACAACGTGGTGCAGACCATGCAGGGCATCTGGCGCAACACCATCGCCAATTCGCAGCGCCTCAAGGACTACGCGAACAGCCGCGCCGCGCTGTTCGCGCCCATCTTCGGCCAGGCCGCGCACGACGAGGCGTGGAAGATGGTCCGCCAGACCGCCTGGCTCTATTTCGACGGCGGGAAGGCGCGCGTCTCCCCCGATACGCTCGGGATCGCCCGACTTTGAGCGAGGCGGAGGCGCCTTCTCCCTTCTCGGGCGAGAAGGCGCCGGCCTCCCCGCGCGCGGACCTCGTGACCGCCGCGGTGCTGTTCGTGCTGGGTGTCGCCATCGTGGCGCACGCCTTCCAGATGCCGCGTTTCGTCGCGCAGTCGGGCACGGGGCTGACCGCGCCCGGCATCGTGCCCGGTTTCCATGGCAGCATGATCGCGCTGCTGTCCGTGCTGCTCGGGGTGCGCGCGCTGCGCCGCGGCGGCCTCGCCGCGCGCGGGCCGGTGGCGCAGGGCGGCGGGGACGGGCGGCGGCTCGCGCTCGCGGCCGTGCTCGGCGTGACCTATGCGGGCGTGCTGGTCGGACGGGCGCCCTTCTGGCTGGCCTCCGCTCTGTTCGTCTTCGCCTTCACCACGGCCTTCGAGTGGAACGAGGACCCGTCGCGGCGCGCCCGGCGCGTGGCCGAGGCGGCGGCGATCGGCCTCGGCACCGGGCTCGCCGTGATGCTCGTGTTCGAGAAGCTGTTCCTGCTGCGCCTGCCGTGACCGACGCGCTCGGCATGCTCGCGGGCGGCTTCGCCCATGTCTTCGCCGGCGGCGCCGCCTTCCACGCGCTCTGGGCCGTGCTGATCGGCATCGTCATCGGCGCCCTGCCGGGCCTGACCGCGACCATGGGCGTGGCGCTGCTGACCACGCTGACCTTCGGCATGGGGCCGAACGTCGCGATGATGGTCCTGGTCTGCGTCTATGTGGGCGCGATCTACGGCGGGTCGCGCAGCGCCATCCTGCTGAACATCCCGGGCACGCCGGCCAGCGCGGCCAGCACGCTCGACGGCTATCCGCTCGCAAGGCAGGGGCTGGCGGGGCGGGCGATGGGCATCTCGACGACGGGATCCTGGCTCGGGACGCTGTTCGGCACGCTGATCCTCGCGCTGTTCGCGCCGAGTTTCGGGGAATTCGCGCTGCAGTTCGGCTCCTACGAGATGTTCTGGGTGGCGATGTTCGGCATCATCATCGCCGGCTCGCTGTCCGGCGGCGACCCGCTGAAGGGCTACATCGCCGGCTTCCTCGGCCTGTTCGTCGCGACCATCGGTCAGGAGGCGAACCACGCCTACCCGCGCTTCGCCTTCGGCAATGGCGACCTCGCCGGCGGGCTCGGCCTGCTGCCCGTGCTGGTTGGCGTGTTCGGCGTGGCGGAGGTGCTGTCCTCCATGCGTGGACCGGCCGTGAAGGCGGTGTCGTCCACCATCGACAGCGTCATCCCGCGCCTGTCCGACATCGCGAAGTACTGGCGCACCATCTTCCGGTCCGGCGCCCTCGGCACCTTAATCGGCGCCATGCCCGGCCTGGGCGAGGACATCGCCGCCTGGACCTCCTACGCCGCCGCCAAACGCGCGAGCGCCGAGCGCGAGCAGTTCGGGAAAGGCAGCGTCGAGGGCCTGATGGCCGCCGAGACGGGCGAGAGCGCCTGCGTGCCCGGCGCCATCATCCCCGTCCTCACGCTGGCGGTGCCGGGCTCGGCGCCGGCCGCGGTGCTGATGGCGGCGATGATGATCCACGGCCTCAATCCCGGGCCGATGCTCGCGATCACGTCGCCGGAGTTCATCTACCAGATCGTCGCCATGCTGATCGTGGCGGACATGGTGAAGCTGTTCTACGGCCTGGTGCTGGTGAAGCCGCTGCTCTGGATCCTGCTGATCCCGCGCGAACGCCTGATGCCGGTGGTGTTCGTGCTGTGCACCGTCGGCGCCTTCGCCATCACGTCACGGCTGTTCGACATCTGGGTGATGCTGGGGGCGGGGCTGGTCGGCTTCGTGCTGCGCGAACTGCGCTTCCCGATGGCGCCGCTCGTGCTCGGCATCGTGCTCGGCGACCTGCTCGACAAGAACCTGCTGCGCGGGCTGGTGCTTTCGGGCGGCGACCTGACGCCGTTCTTCACGCGGCCGATCAGCATGGCGCTCTGCGCACTCACGCTCGCCGCGGCGCTGTGGTCGATCCCCGGGATCGGGCGCCTGTTCGGGCGCCGTCAGGCGGCGATGCCGAAATAGGCGGCGGCCAGCCGCGCCTGGCCCTCGAACATGTCGCGGCCGGTCGCGACGGTGCAGCCGGCAGCGCGCGCGGCGGCGACGAGCGGCGTGACCTCGGGGTTGGGGATCACGTCGGCCACAGCGACGCGCGGGGCCAGCAGCGACGCATCGAACACCATGCCGTCCCCGGGCGCGAGGCCCGTCGGCGTCGCGTTCACCAGCAGGTCGGGCACGCCCGCCATCGCAACGCCGGGGAAGGCGGCGACGACCTCCGCCGCCAGCGCCGCCGCACGGCCCGGCGCCGCATCCTCCAGCGCCAGGGCAGCGACGCCCGCCCGCGCCAGGGCAAACGCGATCGCCCGTCCCGCCCCGCCGCAGCCGACCTGCCGCACGCGCCGCCCCTCCGGCGCGATGCCCTGCGCGCGCAGCCCGGCGACGAAGCCCTCGCCGTCGAACATGTCTCCTTCCCAGCTTCCGTCCGGCAGGCGGCGCACCGTGTTCGCCGCGCCGACCAGCCGCGCGGCCGGCCCCAGGGCATCGAGCAGCGGCAGAACCGCCTGCTTGTGCGGCATGGTCAGCACCAGGCCATCGAGGTTGCCGATCGCCGTGAGCCCCGCCCAGGCGCGCGGGAGGTCCGCCGCGCTCACCTGGAAGGGCAGGAACACCGCATCGCGCCCCGCGCGCGCGAACAGCGCATTCCACCAGGCGGGGCTGCGCACGACCGCCACGGGGTCGCCCAGGATGCCGAACAGGCGCGTCGCGCCGGTGATGGTCACGGCGCCTCCGCCCGCCCGGTCGCGCTGCTGCGGAGCCAGGCCTCGATCAGCCGCTGCACCAGCAGGCCGGTCGCGATGTCGTTGGCAGGCGCACGATGCTCCGCGACCGCGTCGATCATCTCGGCGATCATGGCGCGATGCGGCCCGTGGTCGAAGGCCATGGGGTCGGCGCCGCCGCCGCCGGCGCTGCCGTGGTCGATCACCTCCGGCGCGCGGCCCGCGACGTGCAGGTCCAGACGCTCGGCGACCAGCACAGCCGAGCCCTGCGTGCCGGCGATCTCGATCCGTTCCGGAAAGCCCGGGCGCGCGACCGTGGTCGCGTCCACCGCGCCGATCGCCCCGTTCGCGAAACGCAGCGCGGCGGCGGCGACGTCCTCGGTGTCGACCGCGCGCAGGCCCGAATTGCAGGCCATGCCCATCACGCTCTCGACCGGCCCGGCCAGGTGCAGCAGCAGGTCGAGCGTGTGGATCGCCTGGGTCAGCAGCACGCCGCCGCCGTCGCGCGCCTTCGTCCCGCGCCCGGGCGTCGCGAAATAGGCGTCGTCGCGCCACCAGCGGATGGACGCGGAGGCGGACAGGACGCGACCGAGCGCGCCATCCTCGAGCACCGCCTTCAGCCGCCGGGCCGCCGGGCGGAACCGGTGCTGGAACACCACGCCGGCCCGTCGCCCGGCGCGGGTGACGGCGTCGGCCAGCGCCGCCGCGCGCGCCGCGTCCCATTCGACCGGCTTTTCCACCAGCAGGTGCTTGCCCGCCGCCAACGCCTGTTCCGCCAGGGGCAGGTGCGTGCGCGGCGGCGTCAGGATCACGACGAGGTCGAGGGCCGGTGCGGCCAGCAGCGCGTCCAGGCTGTCGAAGGCGGGCCAGTGCCAGGCGGCGGCGAAGGCCGCGCGGCGGTCCGCGGAGGGCGCGAAGCCGCCCACCACCCGCGCTCGCCCGGCCGCCTCGAGGTCGCGCAGCGCCAGCGCATGCGGCTTCACCGCGAGGCCCAGCCCGACGATGCCGACCCCGATCATGCCGCGCTGACCCCGATCCGCGCCAGGCGATGCGCGGCCGCGGCGTTCACGGCGCCGTCGGGCATCTCGCCCCGCGCCAGCGCCGCCACCTGGCGGACCGTGTCCATCGCCTGGTGCTCCATGGCTTCGGGCGTCATGCCCGCGACATGCGGCGTCGCGATCACGTCGGCGCGGCGCGCGAGGAAGGCCGAGGGCCGCTGGTCCGCCGCGCGCCCGACATCGAGCGCGGCGCCGGCAAGGTGCCCGCTGTCGAGCGCCGCCTCCAGCGCGCGTTCATCCACCAGTTCCCCGCGCGAGAGGTTGATGAAGCGCGACCCCGGCCGCATCCGCGCGAAGGCCGCGGCGCCGAACAGGTCGCGCGTCGCGGCATCGGAGATTGCGAGGCAGACGACGATGTCGGCCGCGGCCAGCGCTTCCTCGAACGGCGCCTGCGCGATGCGCGGGTCGTCGACCGCCGCGAAGGGATCGCTCACGACCACGCGCATGCCGAGCGCCAGCGCCACCTCCGCCAGCCGCCGCCCGATCCGCCCGTAGCCGATGATGGCGAGCGTCGCGGCGCTGAGTTGCAGGCCCATGCGCCCGGCGGGCTCCTCGCCGCGCCGATAGGCCTGCACATGCCCGGAGACGTCACGCGCCAGGTCCACCATGAAGCCCAGCGCCAGTTCCGTGACGCTGTCGACGAAGCCGGGCGTGGCGCGCGTGATGAGCACGCCCGCCGCGCTCGCCGCCGGCACGTCGATGGTGCTGATATCGACCGCGACGCGCAGGAAGGCGACGAGGTCGGGCGCGGCGGCGAAGGTCGCGGCCGTGCCGGGCGTCGCGCGGTCGGCCACGATCGCCTGGCAGCCGCGCGCGGCCTCGGCGAGCGCTGCGCCGGAGAGCACGGTGTCGCCAGGGTTGCGGATCACCTCGGCATGGCGCGCAAGCGCCGCGAGCGCGCGGGCGCCGTAGTACCCCCCGAACATCTCCGGCGTATGCGCCAGGAACACGCGCAGCATGGTCGCTTCCTTCCCTCGTTGCGGGCAGCCTATCCTGTCCGACCGGGAAGGGAACACGGGCCATGCGCTTCGGGCTCGCCATCGGCGACAGCGTCCGCTTCGCGCGCACCGTCACGGACATGGACATCGCGCTCTGCGCCGCCATCACGGGGGATTTCGACCCGCTGCACATGGATGCCGACTACGCGGGCGGTACGGCCTTCGGCGCGCGCATCGCGCATGGCGCGCTGGTGCTCGGGCTCTGTTCCACCTGCGCCTCGATGATCGCGCAGCGGTCGATCGCTGCGGGGGCCGAGGGCACGCCGGCCTCCCTCGGCTACGACCGGGTGCGCTTCCTGAAGCCCGCCTTCGTGGGCGACACGCTGGCGGCCCTCTATACGGTCGAGGCGCTGGATCCCGCGGCGCGCCGCAGCGACAGCCGGATCGCGGTCACGAACCAGCGCGGCGAGACCGTGCTGGCCGGGCGGCATGTCATGAAGTGGGTCCTGCCCTGACTCAGGGCCTCGGCGCCCCCTGCATCTGCCATTCGCGCACCGCCTCGACCGGCCAGAGCAGCATCAGCACGTTCAGCACCAGGTTGTCGCGGATCATCCAGCCGGCCAGGCCCTCCATGCCGATCACGATGAGCACAGACACCGCGACCGGCAGCCGTGCCGCGAGGAAGAAGCCCACCAGCATCGCGACGCCGTCGCCGAAGGAATTCACGATGCTGTCGCCGAAGTAGTCGAGCGAGGCCGTCACCTCCCGGTAGCGGTCGATGATGAGGGACGTGTTCTCCACCACTTCCCACGCGCCTTCGACGAGCAGCGCGGCCACCGCGCGCCAGGCGACGCTCCAGCCCGGGCGCAGCCAGCGCATCGCCGCGTAGAAGATGAAGCCGTGCGCCAGGTGCGACAGCGTGTACCAGTCCGTCAGGTGCTGCGAATTGCCCGACGACCAGACATCCCCGTGCCAGAGCGAGACATAGCCGCAGGCGCAGATCACCAGCCGCCCGATCGCGAACTGGATCGTCGCGACGCCCGCGAGGATCCCCGCCATCGCAGCCCAGGGCAGCCACCTCGCGCTCATGCCCGCCACCGTGCCAGCAGCATCATCCCGCCCCCCGCCAGAAGCCCCCAGAACGCCCCACCGATGCCAAGGAACGCGACGCCCGAGGCGGTGACGACGAAGCAGACCAGCGCCGCTTCCCGCCCCTGCGGGGCATGCACCGCGCCCAGCATCGCGCCCCCGAAGGGACCGAGCAACGCCAACCCCGCCACCGCCTGGATCAGCACCGGCGGCGCCGCCGCGACGAACACGGTCACCGCCCCCGCCAGCAGCCCGAACACGACATAGACGGCCCCCGCCACCACCGCCGCGACCCAGCGTCGCGCGGGATCGGGGCCCGCACCCTCCCCCGCGCAGAGCGCCGCGGTGATGGCGGCGAGGTTCACCGCATGGGATCCGAAGGGCGCCGCCGCGATGCTGAACGCCCCCGTCGTCGCGAACAGCGGCCCCGCCGCCGGCCGGAAGCCATTGGCCGAGAGCACCGCGAGCCCCGGGATGTTCTGCGACGCCATGGTCACGATGAACAGCGGCAGCGCGATGCCGGTCATCGCCGCCACCGAGAAGCCCGGCATCACGAAGACCGGCGCCGGCATCCAGCCGCCCCCCGGGAGCGGCGCCGAGGCGGCGATCACCCCCACCGCGACCGCCACCGCCGCCGGCACCGCGAGCAGCCGGTTCACGCGCGCCACCACCGCCCAGGCGCCGACGATCGCCAGCCCCGCGACCGGCTGCTCCGCCACCGCGCGCACGGGCGCGAGGCACAGCGTGAACAGGATGCCCGCCAGCATCGCATTCGCCAGCGACGCCGGGATGGCCGCGACGGCACGGCCGAGCGGCTTCCACAGCCCCGCCAGCGTCAGCAGCACGCCGCAGGCGATGAAGGCGCCGACGGCCTCCGCGAAGCCGCCCGCCGGCGCCGCGGTGGCCGCCAGCAGCGCGGCGCCGGGCGTCGACCAGGCCACGCTCACGGGCAGGCGCAGCCTGACCGACAGCGCGATCCCCGCCAGCCCCATCGCCACCGAGACCGCCATCAGCCCCGAAGCCGCCTGCGCCGGCGAAGCGCCCACCGCCACAAGCCCCTGCAGCACCACCGCGAATGATGAGGCGAAGCCCACGAAACCCGCGAGCAGGCCCGCCGAGACGGCCTGCATCAGCGCTTACCCTTCGGCAGCCGGTCGAGCACCGCGGCCATCTGCGCGGCCGCCGCCGGCGTCACGTGCCGGATTTCGCGCGCGAGGCGGTTCGCGAGGTCCGTCACCTCCGGCGCCAGCCCCGCCGTATCCAGCACGACGCGCGGATGCGACTGTCGCGCGAGCCGCGCGAGGTCCTCGGCATCGTCCCAGATCAGCCCGAAATACTCGTTCACCTGGTGCACCAATCCGGCCGAGGGCCGCCCGCGCCGCCCGTGCTCGAGTGCCGAGAGATAGGCGGCCGAGACCTGCAGCGCGGCAGCCAGACCCTTCAGCGTCACGCCGCGCTGGGCGCGGAGCTCGCGCAGGCGGGCGCCGAAAGGGGTCATGGAGACAAGGTCGGGGGAGGGTGAACCTCCCCCGAACCCCCTCCCTTCTTTGAAACCTGGGGACCGACCTTCGGGACCGGCGCCAAGGTGGCAAAAGAAGGAGGGGGGGCGGGGGAGTTCTCTCCCCCGCATATTCTGGTCGCCCTCATCGCCGCCTGCGCAGCAACAGATGCACCGCCCCCGTATTCGCGCTGTGCGGATGCGCCGCCCCCAGCAGGATCCGCCGCAGGTCCGGCGCATTCAGCCAATGCGGCAATTCCCGCCGCAGCACGCCGCCTTCCTCCGAGGACCCTCGCCCCGTGATCACCGCCACGCAGCGCAGCCCGTCGGCATAGGCATCGGCCAGGAAGCCGCGCACGGCCGTATGCGCGTCCTGCGCGCGCCGGCCATGCAGGTCGAGCGTGCGCTCCGGTCGGATGCGCCCGCGCCGGAGGTCGCGCCAGCGCCGGTCGTCGAGCCCGGACGGCGGCGCGTTCACCGCGATGTCGGGCGGCGCCCAGGCGCGCGCGGGGGGCGGCGGCGCCACAAGGATGGGCGCGGTCACGACGGGCAGCGGCGGCGGGGCCACCTCGGGCGGCAACTCGCGCCCGGGCAGCGGCACCACTTCTGCCGCATAGGCCCGCCACAGCGCGCGGTCGGCCTCGCTGAGGCCGCGCGGGCGGCGGCGGATCATGGGGCGGGCAGCGCGGCGGGGTCGTCGTCGATCAGGATGACGTGCAGGCGCCGCGGCCCGTGCGCGCCGAGTTCCAGCGTCTGCTCGATGTCGGCCGAGCGCGACGGGCCGGTCACAAGCATCACGTTGCGCGGCATGAAGCCCCCCGTGCGGCCGTCGCGCAGCAGGTCCCAGGCTTCCTCGTAGGCGCCGACGATGCGCGACGCGCGCAGCACGACGATCTCGGTCTCGGCCAGGATGTTGAGCGTGGTCGGCCGCTCGGGGCCGGAGGGCAGCATCAGCGTGCCGGTCTCGGCGATGGCGGCGTAGCCGTGCTGCACGGCGACGAGGTCGTCGGGCTGCGCGCGGCGCGCCTCGAACTCCAGCATCGGCGCCGAGGCCCAGGGCAGCGCCGCGAGGTCGGGATGCGGCGCGAGCACGAAGCGCGGCGCGAGGTTCTGCTGCGCCAGGTAGGCGGCGATGGCGGTGGGCACCGCATCGGCATCCGCCACGCGCGCAACCGTGCCGAACTCCTTCCCGACATTTGCGACGAACAGCGCGACCTGCTCCGGCCGCGGCAGGCGGGACCGCGCCGGGATCAGGTGGCGCGGATGGCTCGCGAGCCGCCCGTCGATCATGGCGCGCTGGTCGGCCGGCAGCGGGCCGCGCTTCAGGCCGCGGCGGATGGCGCCGAGGATGGCGTCCTTGCTCATGCCCCTACCGCCCCCGCTGCTGCTTCGCGTAGCGGGACATGAAGGTGCCGCCCTCGGGCACCGGCAGGTCGCGCCCTTCGGTCCAGCCGCCGGCCAGCGGCAGCGACCGCAGGGCGCCCCGGCCGCGGGCGATGAGCCGCAGCGCGCCGACCGCGGCCCGCGTCGCGGCGCGGTACATCCCCGGCCGCTTCGCGAACCACGCCCAGAGCGCGAGGTTGCTCCGCACGGCCGAGGGCGTCAGGTGGCGTTCGAACTCCCGTTCGCGCCAATGGCGCATCAGCTTCGGCAGCGGGATCTTCACGGGACAGACGCTCTCGCACTTGCCGCAGAAGGTGGACGCATTGGGCAGGTGCGCCGCCTTGTCCACGCCGACCAGGGAGGGCGTCAGCACCGAGCCCATCGGCCCCGGATAGACCCAGCCATAGGCATGCCCCCCGGTCGCGCCGTAGACCGGGCAGTGGTTCATGCAGGCGGCGCAGCGGATGCAGCGCAGCATGTCCTGGAACTCGGAGCCGATCATGTTCGACCGGCCGTTGTCGATCAGGACGACGTGGTATTCCTCCGGTCCGTCGAGGTCGGCCGGCCGGCGCGCGCCAGTGCTGAAGGTCGTGTAGACCGAGAAATCCTGCCCCGTGGCGGACCGCGCCAGCAGCCGCAGCAGCGATGTCGCATCCTCGAGCGTCGGCACCACCTTCTCGATGGAGGCCAGCGCGATGTGCACGCGGGGCAGCGTCTGCGTCAGGTCGCCATTGCCCTCGTTCGTGACGATGACGCTGCTGCCGGTCTCGGCGATCAGGAAGTTGGCGCCGGTGATGCCGACGTCGGCGGCGAGGAAGCGCTCGCGCAGCTTGGTGCGCGCCTCGGTCAGGATGTCGCGGCGCTCGGCGAAGACGCGGTTCGGGTCGAGGTCGGTGTGCATCCGCCGGAAATCGGCCTCCCAATCCTCCCGGTTCAGGTGGAAGGCAGGGGCGATGATGTGCGACGGGTGCTCGCGCCTGAGTTGGATGATGTATTCGCCGAGGTCGGTCTCGACAGGGGTGATGCCATGCGCCTCGAGGTGGTCGTTGACCGCGATCTCCTCGGAGATCATGGACTTGCCCTTGGTCACGGTGCGCGCGCCGGCGCGCTGGCAGATCCCGAGCACCGCGGCGCGCGCCTCCTCGGCCGTCGAGCACCAGTGGACGGTGCCGCCGGCGCGCTCGACATTGGCGGCATAGGTCTCGAGGTAGGCGTCGAGGTTGGCCAGGGTGTGATTCTTGATGTCGCGGCCGATGTCGCGCAGCGCCTCGAATTCCGGCAGGCGGGCCACGGCTTCCGCGCGGCGCTGCAGGAAAGCGCCCTTGGCCTTGCCGAGCGCCTTCTGAAGCCCCGCATCGGCCAGCGCGCGCGCGGCATTCTGCTTGAAGGCGGGTGACGTGATCTGGACCAAGGCTGCAACCCCGAGACGAAACGCTGGCCCCCAATGTAGCGCGAAGCCGGCGCCGCGACAGCGCCGGACCTTCATTGGGCTTGCCCTTCGCGGCCCGCGGGGCCAAAAGGCCGCGCCCCCGGCCTGCGGGGGCCGGATTCGCATGTTGCGATTCGTCCCGATGCCAAGGAGAGACGCCGGTGATTACGCGACGTTCCCTTTTCGCCGCCGGCGGCGGAGCGCTGTTCCTTTCGGCCTGCCAGCCGGGCGTGACGCTGGATGGCCGCTTCCCGATCATGGACGTGCTGGGCACGCAGTCGGACGTCTCGGAGTTCCGCTCGGCGCTGCGCAGCGCCGGTCTGGACGACGTGCTGGCCGGCCCGGGGCCCTTCACGGTCTTTGCGCCGACCAACCTCGCCTGGTCCGCCGCCAGCCCGGCTTTCCGCAACGGCGGCGCAGCCTCGCTGCGCAACCTGATCGCCGGCGGCCGGCTGCGCCTGGCGGACATCCGCGCCCGCAACGGCCGCGTCCGGATGCTGAGCGGCATCGACATCCGCGTGGTCGGCGGCACGCCAGCCGAGCCCCGCATCCAGGCCGCGCGCGCCGGCGGGCCGCCGACGGGCGCCTCTGGCTCGATCCTGCGGCCGGACATCCTGTGCAGCAACGGCGTGGTGCACGTGATCGGCGCGGTGCTCGTGCCGGCCTGAGGCCGGGGCGACAGGCTCAGTTGCTCGCCTGCCGCTGCTGCAGCGCACGCATGACCACCTCGGTGAATTCGGCGTCCGAGACGGGCTGTTGGCCGGTGATCAGCGTGCGGTCGTGAACGACCAGGCTGCGACGGTCGGGGCCGGTGATGACGCGGGCGCCGGCCTGGGCGAGCGCCTCGGTCGGGTAGTACCGCACACGGCCCTGCAGCATCCGTGCCTCCACCGGCCGCTCCTCGGAGGTGGTGAAGGCCGTCATGTGGTAGCCGGCGTAGATCCAGCCAGCAGCGACACGCTGCGCCGCATTCACGTCGCCAGCCGCCATCGCGGCGACGAAGGCGGCAGGATCGGGCAAGGTGGAGAGCAGCGCCGCCGGGCCATGGCAAATGGCGGCCGTGATCTTCCTCGCCTCATGGAATGCCCGCAGTACGGCGCCGAGATCCGCATCGGTCGGCAGGTCCTGCATTGCCGCGTGGCCGCCCGGGACGAAGACGGCGGCGTAGGCGCCGATCCCTTCCGCGCGGATCTCGGCCAGCTTCCGTGGCTGGCGTAGCCCCTCGAGCCCCTGCACGAACCGCTTCGCGTCCTCGAGACGCTCTGCGCTGCCGCCGAAGAACCCGGGGGCTGCGGAGCGCTCGTCCCAGGTGGCGGCGTTGCCCTGCGGATTGGCGAAGACGAGTTCGAACCCGGCTTGCCGCATGGCCTGCGCCGGGATGGCAACCTCGTTGAGGAAGAAGCCGGTGCGGTAGGTCCGGCCATCCTGGAGATCGAGAATTTGCGCGCTCGACACCACGAACAGCACGCGCCCGCGCGGGCCGGGTTGGGCCACGGCAGGCGCCACGATCGCGGCAGTGGCCGCCGCACCGAGAATCTTCGCGAATTCACGCCGCAGCATCGAATGCTCCTTCCGACTGGCGCCGGCGGGACCCGGCGCGAATGAACGCATGCTGGCCGGCTTCGCCGGGCCAAGTCCTGAAGGAGTTCCGAAGAATTGTTTGCGTTCGGCGACAACGGCTAGGATCGAGCCGTTCAGGCGAGAGGCGCATGGCCGAAGCGATTCCCCCCCAGGCAACGGGCCCGATACGGATCGACGGCTTCATCATCGATCCGGCACGCGCCGAATTGCGACAGGAGGGGGGCGGCTACGTGCCGCTTCGGCCCCGCTCATTCGCGGTGCTGGGCCTGCTGGCGGCCAATCTGGGCCGTGTCGTCGGCCGCGATCACCTGCTTGCGGCGGTCTGGAATGACGCAGCCGTCACCGAGGACGCGCTGACCCAGTGCATCGCGGACATTCGGCGCGCGATCGGCGACGAGGAACGCCAGCTGCTGCGCACCATACCGCGGCGCGGATACATGCTTCTCCCCGCGCGCGAGGTTCAGGACGGCACCCTTCCGGCACCGGCGCCCGTCCGCCGCCTGCCCGAGACCCGCTACGCGCGCAGCGGCGACTGCCACATCGCCTACCAGGTCACAGGCGAAGGACCGGTCGACCTGGTCTTCGCGCAAGGCTACGTCACGCACCTCGAGATCGAGTGGGAGGATCCGCGCCCGGCACGGTTCATCGACGGACTTTCCTCCTTCTGCAGGCTCATCCGCTTCGACAAGCGGGGCACCGGTCTCTCCGACCGCGTCGCCGGCCTCGCGACGCTCGAGGAACGGATGGACGACCTGCGCGCGGTGATGGACGCGGCGGGTTCGGAGCGTGCCGTGCTGCTGGGGGCATCGGAGGGCGGGCCGATGAGCCTGCTGTTCTCCGCCACCTGCCCCGAGCGCGTGCGATCGCTGATCCTCTGTGGCGCCTTCGCCCGCATTGCCGCGGCGCCGGACCACCCTTGGGGCCGGACCCCGGAGCAATTGGCGAACATCCTGCGCATGATCGAGCAGAAGTGGGGTACGGGGCACTCGGTCGATGCTTACTCGCCGAGCCTTGCGGCCGATCCGGCCTACCGCGATTGGCGCGGAAGGATGGATCGTGCGGGGGCAAGCCCCGGTGCGGCGCTTTCCCTCCTGCGCATGAACTTCGGGATAGACGTCCGACACATCCTGCCCACCATCGCCGTGCCCACCCTTGTCCTGCATCGTGCGCGGGACAATGCGATCGACGTCGAGCACGGACGTCATCTGGCCCGGTCCATCCCCGGGGCCCGATATGTCGAACTGGCAGGGCGCGACCACCCGCCCTGGACGGGCGATACCGATGCCGTCGTCGCAGCAATTCGGGATTTCGTGGTTGCCTCGCATCCCTTGCCGGAACCGGATCGTGTCGTGGCGACGGTCCTCGCTGCGGTCCCGGGCGTCGACATGGCGGCGGTATCGGAGGCGTTTCGCGCGATCTTCCGCCGGGAGGTCGCGCTGCACCGCGGACGTGAGGCGGAGACGCGGGGGCCTGGATGCATGGCGGTCTTCGACGGCCCGGCCCGGGCGGTGCGCTGCGGCCATGCCATCATCGCCGCGGCGCGTGCTTCGGGGGCCGATGCCCACATCGGCGTGCATACCGGCGAATGCGAACGGGTCGGGCCGTCGATCCGCGGCATCGCGATGCACCTGGCCGGGCGGATCGCGGAGGTGGCGAGGCCGGGAGAGGTCCTGGTATCCTCGACCATCCGGGACCTCGTGGCGGGCTCCGGACTGTCCTTCGCGCCGCGCAGCGAGCGGGCCTTCTCCGGCCTGCCGGGGCGGTGGACCCTGTTGACCGCTTCCTAGGCCTGGGGCGGGCCGCCCCGCTTCCAGGTCAGCACCAGCACGTCCCGGCAGGACGGCAGCGACGGGTCGGCCGGCGCCACGGGCGTGACGCCATGCTTCACCCGCGGATCGTCCACCAGCGCCGTGTCCAGCGGATCCCGCAGCACGAACTGGCCGAGGCGGTTGCCGGCATCGTCCTCGATCACCGTCTCCCCGCCCGCCAGGTTGCTGCGCGCGATCATCGCGATCAGCACGAAATCGACGCCGTCGTGATGCACGCCCTCGGGCGTCGGGAAGCCGGGCGCACCGGCGGCGGCCTCGATGCGGAACTGGTGCGCCTCGGCGAACCAGGGATGCGGGCCGTGCAGCGCCTCGGCCATGCCGCGGCCGATGTCGAGCAGCGCGAGGAGCGGCGCCGAGGCCCCGACCGCGTCCTCGATCGGCGCGAACCAGCGGTCGACCCCGCCGTTCAGCGCATTGTGCACCACGGCCTGGAAATGCGGCCGTTGCACGCCCCGCACATGGCCGGGCAGGCCCGGCTCGGCGGCGAAATTGGCGATGCGGCGGCGGCGGTAGCGCCCGCCGTCCCGCATGAAGGCATCGGTCTCCAGCCGGTCCCAGGACGCGAAGAAGGACGCGAGCAGGCCGGGCTCGCCGCCCGCGCCCATCAGCGCCGCCATCTGCGCACCCGGCACACGCGCGAAGCCCCGCGCGGCAAGCTCGGCCAGCGGGCCCGCGGGCGCGGTCACGGCGTCTTCGCCTCGCCGATCGGCGCCACGTCCCCGGTCATGCCGGCCAGCACCTCCGCCACGTGGCGCACCTGCACGGCGCTGCCCTCGCGCTTCAGGCGGCCGGCCATGTTGAGCAGGCAGCCGAGGTCCCCGGCCAGCAGCGTGCCGGCGCCGGTTGCCGCGATGTCGCGGCACTTGTCTGTCACCATGCGCGTCGAGATGTCGGGATACTTCACGCAGAAGGTGCCGCCGAAGCCGCAGCAGATCTCGGGCTCGGCCATCTCGGCCAGCGCCAGCCCCTCGACGCCGGCCAGCAGCGCGCGCGGCTGCGCCTTCACGCCCATCTCCCGCAGGCCCGAGCACGAATCATGGTAGGTCACGGTGCCGTCGAAGCGGGCCGCGACCTTCTCCATCCCCATCACGTCGCGCAGGAAGGAGACGAGTTCGTGCGTGCGACCGGCCAGGTCCTCGGCCTTCGCGCGGTAGCCGGGGTCGTCCTCGAACAGGGACGGGTAGTGGTGCGCCAGCATCCCCGCGCAGGAGCCCGACGGCGCCACCACGTGGTCGTACCCCGCGAAGGCGTCGATCACCTGGCGCGCCAGGTCGCGCGCCGTCGTGCGGTCGCCCGTGTTGAAGGCCGGCTGCCCGCAGCAGGTCTGCACCGGCGGCACCTCGACGAGGCAGCCGGCTTCCTCCAGCAGACGGATCGCGGCGAAGCCGACCGTGGGCCGATAGAGATCGACCAGGCAGGTGACGAACAGCGCGACGCGCGGCTTGGATGCGGACATGGCACGGGAGAATAGGGAGCCGCCCGCCGCCCGCACAGCCCCCGTTGCACGCCGGTCTGCCCCGCGCGGCGGTCAGTTCAGGCGCTGGCGCAACTCCGCCGCCAGCGCGCGGATGCGCGCCGCCGCCTCGCCCTCGGGCGCCAGGACCAGGAAGCGGTCGAAGCAGGACAGCGCGGCGCCGATGCGCTCCAGCCGCTGGTTCATCAGCCCGGCCTCCCGCCACAGGGCGGCGGCATCGGGCGCCAGGCGCAGCATGTCCTCGGTGCAGGCCAGCGCGGCCGGCAACGCGCCCGCCTTCAGTCGGCGCAGCTTGATGTTGTTCTGCAGCCGAAGCAGCACCTCCCGCTTGCCCATCGGCCGCAGGAGGCCGGGGCGAAGCTCCGCCGCGTCCCCCTCCATCCGCTTCAGCAGGCCGCGCAGCGCCGGCGCCTCCAGCCGCTGCCCGCCGGCGAAGACGTCCAGCACCATCTGCTCCCGCCCCCCTTCCAGGGCCAGCAGGAAGTGCCCCGGGAAATCCACGCCGTGCGCACCCCAGCCCGCCGCCTCGGCGGCATGCAGCCAGAGCAGGCCGAGCGCGACCGGCAACCCGCGCCGGCGGTTCAGTACATGGATCAGGTTGGCATTGGCGAGGTCGTCATAGGTCTCGGCGTCGCCGGCGAAGCCGAAGCGGTCGTGGATCACGGCGGCGAGTACGCCGCGCCGCGCCTCGAGGTCGCCGTCATCAGCGGCGGGGGCGGCCGCCGCCGCCGCGACCGCCGCCCGGGCCAGGTCGGTCAGCGTGGCCGCCGCCGCGCGCCAGTCGGCGCCGGGCGCATCGACGCGCGCGAATTGCAGGGCGGTGCCGGCCAGGTCGATCTCGGCATCCGGCAATTGGCCCGCGGCGTCGATCGCGGCGCGGGCCTCGTCCTCGGGGGGCAGGGGCATGCGCGCAGTCTCGCGGCGGCGGCGCGCGGCATCAAGGCGGCTTGGCGGGCCGCGGGCGTCGCGGGCTTTCCGGCTTCCGGCGTGCTTGCACTTCGGCAACACTGCCATGTGGGCGGCGGCTCCGCCGGCACCACCGACCACGGAGGACCGCATGCGCCGCATCGCCCACGCCCTTACCGCCGCCGCCGCCCTGGGCCTGCTCGCCCTGGCCGGCTGCGGCAGCGCGGCATCCGACTCCGCGGCACTGGCGGGGGAGGCGCGGCCGCCGGCCTATCCCGGCGGCATCACCCTCGCCTCCGAGCCGGCCGGGGCAGCCTGCGTGCTGACCAATGCCGCCACCCAAGCCCGCATCGGCACGGTCACGACCCCTGCGACGGTCCCACTGGCGCGCAGCAATGACATCGTCGAGGCGCGGTGCTCTGCCGCCGGCCGGATGGAGACGACCGCCCTGCTCCGGCCGGTGCGCGACTTCGCCGAGGGCATCCACCACCCGCAGCCGACCGGCCCGACCGCCATGGCGCAGATCGCGACCGTGCTGCGCACCGGCTCGACCCGCCGCTACAACGACACGACGGTCCACCTGCCGCCGGCGGCCTTCGCCTCGGCCACGGCGCGCGACGCGTGGTTCGCCGACCGCGCCGACCAGATGCGGCGCGCCGCCGCCCCCGCGATCGCGCGCGCCGAGCGCGCCCCGCAGGCGACGATCGACAGCGCCGAGACGCTGCGCCGCTACCTCGCCGAGGATCTGGCGCGGCTCGACGCGCAGAAGGCGGCCGCGACGATCGAGGCCCCGGCGGCCCCGCGCCGCCGCTGACGAGCCCACGCCCCGCGAACGCGAAAACCTCCCGGATGGCGCCATCCGGGCGGTTTCCTCATGGCGATGCGCGCGCGCCGAGCCGCCGCAGGGTCAGGCGGCGTCCTCGCGCCGGTCGCGCGGCTTCACGTAGGCGAGCGCCGCATGTTCCGTGCAGTACGGCTTGCCGGCCATCGGATCGGCGCCGCAGAAATGGAAGCCCGGCGTTCCCGGCTCGCCGAGCGGCCAGCAGCAGCTCCGCGCGCCCATGCGCGGCCGCGCGGCGGGGAAGCTGCGCACCACCGGCGCCACGGCCACGGGTGCCGGGGCAGGCGCCGCCGCCGGCCGCGGCGGCGGCGCGGAAACCAGGCGCTGCATCGGCACCAGCGCGGGGCGCGCCGGGCGTGCCGCCGGCGCGGGGCGCGGCGTCGCGTCGCGCCGGATAGGGCTCGGCCGCGCCGACAGGTTCAGCCTGTGCGCCTTGCCGACCACCGCATTCTTCGAGATGCCCATCCGCCGGCCGATCTCGGCCGTGGAGTGCCCTTCCGTCCAGAGCGCCTTCAGGCGCTCGATCGCTTCGGCCGTCCAGTCCATCTGTTGGATCCCCCGGTGTCCCCCGACACAAGATACGGTAGGGCAGACCCCGGGCGGGACACAAGTTCTGCGATGCACCGGCCGGCAAATTCCTGTGGACAATCCCTGTGCCGGGCACTGGCTTGCAATTTGAAAGCTTTTCGCCTCCGATACCGGGAACCGCCGGGGAGCCCGCGCCATGCGCCCGACCGACTTCGCCCGCATGCGCTGCCCGGTGGCGCGCGCCATGGCCGTGCTGGGGGAACGCTGGGCCATCCTCATCCTGCGCGAGGCCTTCGCCGGCACCACCCGCTTCGACGCCTTCGCGCGCAACCTCGGCATCGCGCCCAACATCCTCTCCGCCCGCCTCGGCGCCCTGGTCCGCCACGGCCTGCTGGACCGCGTGCCGGAGGGCGGCCGCCACGCCTACCGGCTGACCGCGCGCGGGCGCGACGCCTTCCCGCTCTACCTCGCGATCCGTGACTGGGGCGCGCGCCACTTCTCGGGGCCGGAAGGCCCGCCCACCGTGATGCTCGACGCCGCGACCGGCGCGCCGGTCCAGGCCCCCGTGCCGTGCCGCGCGGACGGCACGCCGATCGGGCCCGAGGATGTCCGCATCCTCCCCGGACCCGGCGCCAACGGCGCCATCCGCCGCCGCTTCGGCGCCGAGGCCGGGCATGGCTGAGCCCGCCCCGCCATCGCGCCTCGGCCGCATCCTCGCACTCGCCGCGCCGACCACGCTGCTCGCCGGGACGCAGGTGGCGGCGCAGCTGATCGAGCCATGGCTTGCCGCCCGGCAGGGCACGCTCGCGCTGGCCGGCTGGGCGGTGGTGCTGCCCTTCGCCCTCCTGCTGAGCCAGATGTCGGCAGGTGCGATGGGCGGCGGCGTGGTCTCGGCCATCGCCCGCGCGCTCGGCGCCGGCAATCGGGACGAGGCGGCCGACCTCGCCACCCATGCGCTGGTCATCGCCTGCGCCGGGGCTTTGCTGTTCGCCGTGCCGCTCGCGGTGTTTCCGCACCAGGTGCTCGGCCTGATCGGCGGCGAGGGCGCGGCGGGCGCGGCGGCCGCCTATTCCGCCTGGATGTTCGGCGCCGGCGCGCTGCCGGCCTGGCTCGCGAACACCCTGGCCTCGATCCTGCGGGGCGGCGGGCGGCATGCGCTGGCGGCGCGCGGGGTGGTGGGCGGCTGGATCGCCTACCCGCCGCTCGCCTGGCTGCTGATGGAACCCCTCGGCATGGGGCTGGCGGGCGCAGGCCTTGCCTTCGCCATCGCCATGTGGGGCGCGGCGGCGGCGATGGCGGCGGTGGTCATGCGGGGCGGCGCGGGCTTCACGCCGCACCTTCGGGCGGACCTGCGCTGGCCGCTGTTCCGGCGCATCCTCTCGGTCGGGCTGGTCGCCTGCGCCATGGCGACGATCGCGAACCTCGCGACCATCCTGGTCACGGCGCGCGTCGCGGCGCATGGCGCGGCGGCGGTGGCGGGCTACGGCATCTCGGCGCGCATGGAATTCCTGATGATCCCGCTCGCCTTCGGCGTCGGCTCGGCGCTGACGGCGCTGGTCGGCCGGGCGGTCGGGCAGCGCGACTGGGCGGAAGCGCGGCGCATCGCCTGGACCGGGGCGGGGCTCGCCTTCGCCGTCTCGGCCGCGGTCGGCGTGCCGGTCGCGCTGTTCCCGGCCGCGACCGCCGCCGCCTTCACGGCGGACCCGGCCGTGCAGGCCGTGGCGGCCGAGGCACTGGCCATCATCGGCTGGGCACTGCCGGGCTTCGGCGTCGGCATGGCGCTCTATTTCGCGGCGATGGGCGCGGGGCGCATGGCCTGGCCGGTGGCGGCGGGGCTGGCGCGGATCGGGCTGGCGGTGGGCGGCGGCTGGCTGCTGGCGGATGTGGCGGGGTTCGGGCTGGCGGGGCAGTTCGTGGCGGTGGCGCTAGGCGTCACGGCCTATGGGGCGATCTGCGCGGCGGCGGTCAGGCCCGGGGTGTGGCCAGGGCGTTGAGGGGCGCCGACCCTCCGGATCTCCCCGCCGAGGGCCGAAAGGCCCTGCGGTCCCAGACGGGCGGGTCCGGGAGGGCGGCGCCTCACGCCGGCATCGGCACCCGTGCGGCCAACGGATCGATCAGCCCCTCGATCGCCGCCGGCTCCTCCCATTCCAGTCGGATCGTCACCACCGTGACGCGGTTGCGGAAGGCCGGCGGGATGCGGACGAAGTCCTTGCGTGTCGTGACCGGCGTGGCGCGCAGGCTCTCCGCCTCCGCCAGCAGGTCGCGCATGTCGCCTTCGTCGAAGGGGTAGTGGTCGGCATAGGCCTGGCGGCCGGCCAGGAACGCGCCGGCTTCCTGCAGGGTCGCGAAGAACTTGCGGGGGTTGGCGATGCCGCAGAAGGCGAAGACCGGCTGGCCGGCCAGCAGTTCGGCCTCCGGCCCCGGCTTCAGGCTGGCGCGCAGCACCGGCAGGCCGGGCGGCAGCTGCGCCAGCGCGCCGGTCTCGTCCTCCCCGATCAGCACGGCGGCGCGGCAGCGCTCGGCGGCCTTGGCCACCGGCTCCCGCAGCGGTCCGGCCGGGATCACGCGGCCATTGCCGAAGCCGTAGTTGCCGTCGATGACCAGCAGCGAGAGGTCCTTCTCGAGCGTCGGGTTCTGCAGCCCGTCATCCATCACGATGGCCTGCGCGCCAGCGGCGATCGCGGCCTTGGCGCCGGCGGCGCGGTCGGCCGCCACCCAGGTGGGGCGCTCGGCCGCCAGCAGCAGCGCCTCGTCGCCGACCGCGGTGCTGTCGTGCTTGGCCGGATCCACGCGCACCGGCCCCTTGAGCCGCCCGCCGTAGCCGCGCAGCAGGAAATGCGCGCCGATCCCCCGGTTGCCCAGCCGGCGGCCGATGTCGAGCGCGAGCGTCGTCTTGCCGGCGCCGCCCGCGGTCGCATTGCCGCAGCAGATCACGGGCACCGGCGCCTGCCAGCCGGCGCGCGACATCCGCCGCGCCGTCGCGGCGGCATAGAGGGCGGAGACGGGCGAGAGCAGGATGGGCGCAAGCCCCCCGCCGCCGCCGCTCCAGAACTCGGGAGCGCGCATCAGTCCGACCCGTCCACCTTCCTCGACACGGGCGGCCCGGACGTTTCCGGTGCCGCCGCCACGCAACCGCCAGCCCCGACGGCATCCGCCGGCGGGGCGGGCAACAGGGCCAGGATCGCCTCCGCGACCCGGTCCGGCAACCCGGCCTCGTCGGCCGCAACGCGGAGGGCGGCCCCGGCCTGACCCTGCCCCCGACCGGGACTCGTTAGCATGGCGGAAACCGCCTCGGCCAGCGCCCCGGCCGGGTCCTCCCCCGGGACCACCCGCGTAAGCCCGCCGGCGGCCTCAAGCCGCGCCACGATCTCAGCGAAATTCCACGTGTGCGGGCCGGCCAGCACCGGGCATCCGAGGCGGGCGGGCTCCAGCGGGTTCTGCCCGCCATGCGGCACCAGCGAGCCGCCGATGAAGGCAACTGCCGCAACGCGGTAGAACAGGCCGAGTTCGCCCAGCGTGTCGGCCACGTAGAGGGCGACGTCCGGGTCTGGCTCCCTGCCCTCGGCGCGGCGGGCGACAGGCAGGTCGCCGGCCAGCGCCGCGACCTCCGGCCCGCGGTCCGGATGGCGCGGGACGATCACCGTCAGAAGGCCGGGATGCAGGGCGGCCAGGCGGCGGTGGGCGGCGATCGCCACCGCCTCCTCCCCCGGATGGGTGCTGGCGGCGAGCCAGATGGGGCGGCCGGCGGTCAGCGCGCGGAGCCGCGCGAGATCCGCGCCGTCGGCCGGCAATGGCGGCGCGGCGTATTTCAGGTTGCCCGGGCAGGTCGCCGCGGCGCCGAGCGCACGCAGGCGCGCGGCATCGGCCTCGCTCTGCGCCAGGACCAGGCGGAAGCGCGCCAGCACGCCCCGCGCGAAGCCCGGCGCGCGCGCCCACCAGCGGGCAGAGCGCACCGACATCCGCGCATTGACGAGGCAGAGCGGGACGCCGCGCCGGGCCGCGGCGGCGATCAGGTTGGGCCAGAGCTCGGATTCGACGAAGACCGCCGCGTCCGGCCGCCAGCCATCGAGGAAGCGTGCCACCCAGCGCGGCACGTCGAGCGGCACGAAGCGGTGCAGGACCCGCCCCGCGAGCCCGGGCGGGATGCGCCGCGCCAGCAGCGTGGCCGAGGTCACGGTGCCCGTGGTCACCAGGACAGAGAGCCCCGGGTCCCGCGCCGCCAGCGGTCCGAGCAGCGGCAGGATCGACAGCGTTTCGCCGACGCTGGCCGCATGAAGCCACAGGAGGCGACCGGGCGGGCGCGCGGCGCCGTGGCCGAAGCGTTCCGGGATGCGCTCCGGGATCTCCTTGCCGCGCGCGGCGCGGCGGCGGAGGTGCAGGCGCAACACCGGCGCCAGCAGGGCGGCGGTCCAGCGCCAGAGGGGCGCGGCGAGGCTCATGCCGCCAGCGCATCCGCCTGCGCGCAGGCGGCCGTCAGCGCCGCCGCGATCGCGGGCAGCGCGGCCTCGGCACCGTCCCGCGGCACGGCGATGGGCGCCGCCATGACGGCGACGCCGCGGCCGAAGGGCAGCGGGAAGCGCATCCGGTCCCACGACCGCGCGAGCCGCATGCGGGACGAGGCGACGGCGCAGGGCAGCACCGGCACGCCGGTCAGCGCGGCAAGCTGCGCGACCCCCGGCGCCGCGACCCGGGTCGGCCCGCGCGGCCCGTCCGGCGTGATCACCGCGACGCCGCCATCGGCCAGAATGCGCGCGAGCCCCCGGAGCCCAGCCGCCCCCCCGCGCGAGGAGGAGGCATGCACCACGTCGATGCCGAACGGCCGGACCGCGGTCGCGATCAGCCGCCCGTCCCGGTGGCGCGAGATCAGCACCTGCGCACGCCGCCCGCCCGGCTGCGCCACGCGGCGCGCCAGCAGGCGCCAGCCGAGCGCCGCGAGCGGCAGGCGTTCGTGCCAGAAGGCCAGGATCATGGGCCGGTCGCCGAAGGCCCGCGCATGCTCCTCCCCCACCAGGGTCCAGCGCGTGGTGGCCCACACCAGGCGGAGATACAGCGCGATGGCGCGCGCCAGCAGCCCCTGCACGGCGGGATGGCGGATCAGGCGTTTCGCCATGCGGGGCGGCAGGACAGGACGGGCACCATCGCGCCGTAGCATGGCCGCGCCCGCGGGCGAAGCCGGGCGCCCCGGCCGCCCCCGCGGGGGCGTGGCGAAGCGCCGGGCTTCCGCTTAGTGTGGTCGGAAGTCGAGGCAGCACGAGGTTCCGGCGGCATGGCGTGGTGGAAGAACGGTTCGGCGCGGGCGGGCCTGCGGACCCCGGCGATGGCCTGCGCGGCGGCGATGGCGCTGCTCGCGGCCTGCGACGAGGCGCCGCGCCCGCCCGAGCAATCCGCCGCGCCGCCGGCGGTCTTCGTCGCGCGCGTGGAACGCCAGCCGATCGCGCAGGGCGCCGAGTTCATCGGCCGAGTCGAGGCGATCGACAAGGTCGAGGTGCGCGCGCGCATCACCGGCTTCCTCCAGGCCCGCCACTTCAACGAGGGCGACCAGGTGAAGGCGGGCGACCCGCTCTTCACCATCGAGCAGGCGCCCTTCGCCGCCGAGGTCGCGCTGCGCCAGGCGCAGGTGGAACGCGCCGAGGCCGAACTGCGCAACGCGACGCTGCAGGTCGAGCGCGGGCGCGAGCTGGTCCGCACGAACAACATCCCGCAGAGCACGCTCGACGAGCGCATCGCCGCGGAGGGCCAGGCCAAGGGGGAGCTGGGCGCGGCGCAGGCGCAGCTCGAGCAGGCGCGCATCCAGTACGGCTACACCGAGATCCGCGCCGTGTTCGACGGGCGCGCGGGCCGCTCCCCGCTCAGCCCGGGCAACGTGGTGGGGCCGGACACGGGCGTGCTCGTGACGGTCGTGCGCGACGACCCGATCCGCGTTTCCTTTCCCGTGACGCAGCGCGAACTGCTGCGGGTGCGCCGCGCCGGCGGCGCCGGCGGCGACCGTGTGCAGGTGCTGGTCCGCCTGCCGGACGGGACGATGCTCGAACAGGTCGGGCGGCTGGAGTTCCTCGACGTCACGGCCAACCGATCGACCGATTCCGTCATGGTCCAGGCGGTGATGCCGAACCCGAACCGGCTGCTCATCGACGGCCAGGCGGTGACCGTGGTCGTGCGCGAGGCGGAGCCCCAGCAGGCGATCGTCATTCCGCAATCGGCGATCCAGATCGACCAGCAGGGGCCATTCGTGCTGGTCGTCGGCGCCGAGAACAAGGTCGAGGTGAAGCGCATCCGCAGCGCGCCGGGCCCGGCGGGCGGGGTCGTCGTCACCGAGGGGCTCGAGGTCGGGGCGCTCGTCATCACCGAGGGGTCGCAGCGCGCGCGCCCCGGCCAGCCGGTCACGCCGCGCCCGCAGCAGGCGTCGCCCGCCGGCGCCGCGCCGGCCAGCCCCGCACGCGGCGGCTGAGCCCATGATCAGCAAGGTCTTTGTCGACCGGCCGCGGCTCGCGGTCGTCATCGCGATCGTCATGACCATCGCGGGGCTGGTGTCGCTGCGGCAGATCCCGGTCGCGCAGTTCCCGGACATCGTGCCACCGCAGGTCTCGGTCACCGCGTTCTTCCCCGGCGCCTCGGCCGAGGTGGTCGAGGCGACGATCGCCCAGCCGATCGAGAGCCAAGTCAACGGGGTGGACGACATGATCTACATGCGCTCCACCAGCGGCAACGACGGGTCGTACAACCTCACCATCTCCTTCCGCGTCGGCACCAACCCCGACCAGAACACGACGAACGTGAACAACCGCGTGCAGCTGGCCCTGGCCCAGCTGCCCGAGGAGGTGCAGCGCCAGGGGCTGACCGTCCGCAAGAAATCCTCGGCCATGCTGCAGGTGATCACGCTGCGGTCGACAAGCGGGGCGCAGGACACGCTGTTCCTGTCGAACTACGCGACGATCAACATCCTGGACGTGCTCAAGCGCGTGCCCGGCGTGGGCGACGTGGCCATGTTCGGCGCGCGCGACTATGCCATGCGCATCTGGTTCGAGACAGACCGCCTGACCGCGCTGAGCCTCACGCCGGCCGACATCGTGAACGCCATCCGCGCGCAGAACCAGGTGGCGCCGCTCGGGCGCGTCGGCGCGCAGCCGGCGTCGGACGACACCTCCTACCAGCTCAACATCCGCACCACCGGCCGGCTCGCGGATGTCGAGGAGTTCGGCAACATCCTGGTGCGCGCGAACCCCGACGGCAGCGTGCTGCGCGTGCGCGACGTGGCGCGCATCGAGCTTGGCGCCTGGAACCAGGACCAGGCGATGACGCTGAACGGCCAGCCTGCCGTCGGCATCCAGATCTACCTGGCGCCCGGGGCGAACGCGGTGGGCACGGCCGAGGCGGTGTCGCGCACCATGGCCGGGCTCGCCGCGCGCTTCCCCGAGGGCATGGAATACGCCGTCACCTACGACACCACGACCTTCGTCAACCTGACCATCGAGGTGGTGATCCACACGCTGATCGAGGCGTTCGTGCTGGTCGTGCTGGTGGTCTTCCTGTTCCTCGGCTCGCTCCGCGCGACGCTCATTCCGCTGATCGCCGTGCCCGTCAGCCTGATCGCGACCTTCGTCGTGATGAACGCGATGGGCTATTCGGCCAACACCGTCTCCCTGCTCGCAATGGTGCTCGCCATCGGCATCGTGGTCGACGACGCCATCGTGGTGGTCGAGGCGGTGGAGGCGAAGATGGAGGAGGACCATTCGCTGTCGGTCGCGGATGCGACCAAGGCGGCGATGGAGGGGATCACGGCCCCGATCATCGCCATCACGCTGGTGCTGCTCTCGGTCTTCGTGCCGCTGGCCTTCATTCCTGGCATTTCGGGCGAGCTGTTCCGCCAGTTCGCGGTGGTCGTCTCGGTGGGGATGTTCTTCTCGGCGATCAATGCGCTGACGCTGTCGCCCGCGCTGTGCTCGGTGCTGCTGTCGGCGCATCACGGGCCGCGCAAGGGGATCATGGGGCGGATCTCGCGCGGGATCGACTTCGTGCGGGACGGCTATGCGGCGGGGGTGGCGCGGCTGGTGCGCGTCGCGGTGGTCTCGATCGCGCTGCTTGCGCTTTTCGCCGCGGGCATCATCGGCGCGGGGTCCCGCACGCCGACGGGCTTCCTGCCGCAGGAGGATCAGGGCGCCTTCTTCGGGGAGGTGGCGTTGCCCGACGGCGCCTCGCTGAACCGCACGCGCGAGATCGCCGAGCAGGTCGGCGCCACGATCCGCGGGATCGCGGGCGTCGAGGACGTGATGGTGATCAGCGGCTATTCGCTGCTCTCGGGCCTCGCGCAGTCGAACTCGGCCATCATCATCGCGACGCTGAAGCCCTTCGCGGAACGCTCCGCGCCCGGCCTCGACGTCAATTCCCTGATCGCGCAGACCATCGCGCGCACCAACGACGTCCCGGCCCGCGTCATCCCCTTCAACCTGCCGCCGATCCAGGGCCTCGGCACCGCGGGCGGCTTCGAGTTCCAGCTGCAGAACCTGGAAGGGCGGCCGATCCCCGAGATGGCGGGCGTCATGCGCGCCCTGGTGCTGGCCGCCAACCAGGACCCGGCGCTGACGCGCGTCTTCTCGACCTTCGCGGCCTCGACGCCGTCGGTGTTCCTCGAGATCGACCGCGACCGCGCGCAGGTTCTGGGCGTGTCGCTCAACGACATCTTCCAGGCTCTCTCGACCGCGATGGGCGGAGCCTACGTCAACGACTTCAACCTGTTCGGCCGCACCTGGAAGGTGAGCCTGCAGGCCGAGCAGGCCGACCGCGCCGGCATCCCCGACATCTACCGCGTGCATGTGCGTAACCGCGACGGGGAGATGGTGCCGCTGCGGGCACTGGCCGACGCGCGGATCGAGTTCGGGCCGCAATCCATCATCCGCTACAACAACGTCCGCAGCCTGACGATCAACGGGGAGCCCGCCCCGGGCCGGTCGTCCGGCGACGGGCTCGCGGCGATGGAGCGGGTCGCGGCGGCCACGCTGCCGGCCGGCTATTCCTTCGAATGGACCGGCACGGCGTTCCAGGAGAAGGCGGCGGCGGGCCAGACCGGCACGATCCTGGCGCTCGCCGTGCTGTTCGCCTTCCTGTTCCTGGTCGGGCTCTATGAATCCTGGACGATCCCGGTGCCGGTGCTGCTCTCGGTGTCGGTGGGCGTGCTGGGGGCCATCGTCTCGATCGGGCCGGCGGGCCTCGCGCTCGACCTCTACGCCCAGGTCGGCATCGTCGTGCTGATCGCGCTCGCGGCCAAGAACGGCATCCTGATCATCGAATTCGCCAAGGAGCAGCGGGAACACCACGGCAAGTCCATAGCCGAGGCCGCGACGCTCGGCGCGAAGCTGCGCTTCCGCGCGGTCATGATGACCTCCTTCGCCTTCATCCTCGGCCTCTTTCCGCTGGTGGTGGCCGAGGGTGCGTCCGAGATCAGCCGCCGCGCGGTCGGCACGCCCGTGTTCTGGGGCATGATCGCCGCGTCCTCGATCGGGATATTCATGATCCCGATGCTCTACGTCGTGTTCCAGACGCTGCGCGAGAGGCTGAAGGCGAGGCTGTTCGGCCGTGGCGCCGCGCCGGCCGAGGGCGGTGCTGCGCCGCACGCTTGACCCGGCGCGGGCGCTGCACGATCTCTGCTACAACCAGGGGGGCCTTCCGCCCCCCCCTTCCCTATGGAGACCCCCCTATGGGTGACATGACCAAGCCCGTCTCCGACGACACCTTCAAGCAGGATGTCCTGGAGGCGCCGGGACCGGTGCTGGTGGATTTCTGGGCGGAGTGGTGCGGCCCCTGCAAGATGGTCGCGCCGATCCTCGATGAACTCGCTGGCGAGTTCGCCGGCAAGCTCACGGTCGCCAAGGTGAACATCGACGACAACCCGATGACGCCCAACGAATACGCCGTGCGCGGCATCCCGACGCTGATCCTCTTCAAGGACGGCAAGCCGGTCGAGACCAAGGTCGGCGCCATGCCGAAGGGCGCGCTGAAGGCCTGGATCTCGGGCGCGATCGGGGAGTGAACCCCGGCCGGGCGCGCCTCACGCGCCCGGGCCGGACGGCGGCGCGGCGCAGGCCGCGACCACCAGGCGCAGCATCCCCTCCGCGGCGGCGAGCGCATCGGGCTCCGGCCAGAGCTTCGCCCCCGCCCCCTCCGCCCTGAGCGCGGCGAAGCCGTGCACCGCCGCCCAGGCGAGGCCGAGACGGTCGCGCAGGGCCGCCTCGGGCACGCTGGGATGGAGGGCGGCCATCGCCTCCCGCAGCGGCGCGAAGGCCGCCTGGCGCGCCGCCTGCAGCGCGGGGTCGCCGTCATCCTTCGGCGCGGTGCCGAACATCATGCGGAAATGGGCTGGGTTGGCCGCGGCGAAGGCGATGTAGCCGCGCCCGCACGCCAGCAGCGGATGGCCGGGATCGGCCTCGACATGCCGGCGCATGGTCGCGGCCAGCCTTTCGTTGCCCTCGGCGACGAAGGCGGTGAGCAGCCCGGCCAGGTCCTGGAAATGCGGCGTGGCGGCGGAATGGGAGACGCCGGCGCGGCGCGCGGCGGCGCGCAACGTCATGCCATGCGGGCCGGACTCGCGCAGGATCTCGGCCACGGCGTCGAGCAGGGCGCGGCGGAGCGCCCCGTGATGGTGGCGGCCTTCGGGCTTGCGGGCGACGGGCATCACCACAGCCTGACCCTTTGGCCCAAACTTGACAATGGTCAGTCTGATCGACATCTTGCCAATGGTCAGATCAAGGGCGCGCCATGCATCCCGAGGCCATCTTCACCGCCGCCAGCAGCCTCGCCACGGCGGGATGGCTCGCGCTGCTGCTGTTCCCGCGCCGGCGCTGGGCACATTGGCATCTGGCGGGCGTCGGCATCCCGGCGCTGCTGTCGCTGCTCTATGTCGTGCTGCTGGCCATGCATGCGCCGGGCGCCGAGGGCGGCTTCTCGACGCTCGCCGGCGTGCGCGCCCTGTTCGCGCGGGATGGGCTGCTGCTGGCGGGCTGGGTGCACTACCTCGCCTTCGACCTGTTCCTCGGGGCCTGGATGTGCCGCCGGGCAACGGCCGAGGGCCTGTCGCCGTGGCGGCTCTATCCGGCACTGCCGCTGACCTTCCTCGCGGGGCCGGCGGGGCTGCTCGTCTTCCTCGGCCTGCGCGCCCTGCCGCGGCGCCAGGGGGTCCCCTGATGGGTGCGATCCGGCGGGCCTACGGCGCGATCGAGGGCCGCCAGCGCGGCCTTGCGCGCGCCGGGCTCGGCATGCTTGTCGTGCTGGCCGCCTGCCTGCTGGCCATGGGCCTCGACGGGCGGGAGATCCGCGGCGTGTCGGTCTGGTTGAAGCCGGCAAAGTTCGCGGCGTCGCTCGCGCTCTGGGCCTGGACGCTCGCCTGGTTCTGGCCGGCGCTCGCACCCGAGGCACGCCGGGGGCGCGCGGCGCGGATCATCGTCGCGGGCACGATCGCATTCATGGTGCTCGAGATCTGCTGGATCGCGCTGTCCGCCGCGCTCGGCGTGCCGTCCCATTTCGCGCGCACGCCGCTGGGGGGCGCGATCTACCCGCTGATGGGCGCCGTGGCCGTCATCGGCTGCGCCCTGGCCGCCTGGTTCGGGGTGCTGGTCGCGCTGCGCGGCAATCCGGCCTTGCCCGGCGCGTGGCGGTTCGCCGTCGCGCTGGGCTTCCTGCTGGGCGGGGTCCTGGGCGGGCTGACGGGCGCGGCCATCTCGGGCGCGGACGGACCCTATGTCGACGGCGCCGCCACCGATGCCGGGGGGATCGCGCCGTTCTTCTGGTCGCGCGCCGGCGGCGACCTGCGCGTGGCGCATTTCATCGGCGTGCACGCCATGCAGGCGATCCCTCTGGCCGGCTGGGCCGCGGCGGCGCTGCCGCGGCCGCGCGCCTGGATCCTGGCGGGCGCCGCGCTCTGGGCGGGCCTGACCCTGGCCGCCTTCGTGCAGGCGAGGGCCGGGCTGCCCTTCGCCTGACGGCGCGGCGCGGCTATTCCGCCGCGTACGCCCGGTTGACCACCAGCGGCACGATGCCGGGCAGCGCGGTGCCCTCCCACAGGTGCGCGAGCAGCGCCTTCGCCTGGCCGGCGCCGACGGCGTCCGAGGTCAGTTCCAGGAACTTGTCGGACAGGTCCTGGTCCGACAGCGGCGCGTCGGGGTCGCCCTTGCGCGTGTGCTGGTGGCGGTTGAGCACACGTCCGTCCTTCAGCCGGATCTCGACCTTGGCGGACCGCTTGGACGGGAAGGCCGCGGCGCATTCGGGGTCGAGCGCCACCGTCACCCTCGGCATGATCGCGCGGATCGCCGGGTCGGCCAGGCGGGCGGGCTCGAAGGCCGCGAGCCGCACGCCGCCATGCAGCAGCATCGTCGCCACCGTGAACTGCGTCGAGAAGCGGCAATCCTGTTCGGTCCGCGCGTCCGGGCGGTCGCAGACCTCCTTGGTCGCCTTGTAGCCGCCGACGGCGACGGACACGACATCCTCGGCCGCGAAGCCGTGCTCGAGGTGCAGGTCCCGCACGGCATCCAGCGCCGCGAAGATATGCCCGCAGCAGCCATGGTTCTTGAAGGTCATGTCGGTGATGGCGAAGGGCTGGCCGATCCGCGCCAGCGACTTCTCCCACTTGCCGGTGTCCTCGCTGGTCGCGGCCGCGAAGCCGGCCGGGCCGTGCAGCACGTCGAGCGCGCCGGTCATGCCCTTCGCCGCCGCCATCGCCGCCAGAGCGCCCGCTTCCGCGGCGTGGCCCGGGTGCAGCGGCTTCGACATGCCTTCGCCCCGGAAGGCCTGCTGCAGGCCGGACGCCATGGTCGCCGCCGTGGCGATGGCATGGGCGGTGCGCTCCGCGTCGCAGCCGAGCAGCACCGCGACCGAGGCCGCCGCGCCGAACGTGCCGACCGTGCCGGTGGTGTGCCAGAAATCGTAGTGCGAGGGCTGCACCGCGAGGCCGATCCGGCAGGACACCTCGTAGCCCGCCGCCAGCGCGCGCAGCAGCCCGTCCATGTCCGCGCCGTTGGCCTGCGCCGCCGCCAGCGCGGCCGCGATGGTGGGGCAGCCCGGGTGATAGACGGCGTAGCGGTAGATGTCGTCGAACTCGACGGTGTGGGACGCCGTGCCGTTCAGCAGCGCCGCATGGCGCACCGGCACCCGGCGGCCCGAGACGTAGCAGACCGCGCCACCGCCGCCGCGCGTCTCGTCCTCGAGGCCCGCCGACATCAGCGTGGCCGGCGGACGCCAGGCGCCGGCGAGAAGGGCTGCGAACCAGTCCACCAGCGCGCGGCGCGCATGGTGCGCGACATCCGACGGCAGGTCGCGGGACCGCCAGGTGGCGGCATGGTCGGCAAGGACGAGAAGCGGGTTCGTCATGGCGCGCTGCTCACGCGTTGCCGCGGAGCACCTCCTTGTTGATGACGACGTCGGGGTCGAGCCGGCCCTGGAAGTGGGCGAAGATGCTCTCGGCGCAGGACAGGCCCATGCGCCGCGTGGATTGTTCCGTCGCCGCCGCCGAATGCGGCGAGACGACGACGTTCGGAAACTCGAGGAAGGGCAGCTTCGTCGTGACCGGTTCTTCCCAGAACACGTCGAGCCCGACGGCACCCAGATGGCCCGACTTCAGCGCATTGGTCAGCGCCGCCTCGTCCACCAGCGTGCCGCGCGCGGTGTTGACGTAGGTGGCACCCGGCTTCATCGCCGCGAGGAAGGTCGCGTTGACCATGCCGCGCGTCTCGGCGTTGGACGGGCAGTGCGTGGTAACGATGTCCGCCTCCGCGAGCCCTTCGTGCAGCACCTTCACCGGCCGGAACCCCGCGCCCTTGATGGTGTTCTGCGGGATGTAGGGGTCGTGGACCAGAACCTCCATCCCGAAGGCGGCGCAGAGCCGCGCCACGCGCCCGCCGATCCGCCCGAAGCCCATCACCAACACGGTCTGGCCGGCCAGGTCGAAGGTGCGCAGCGCGGGCTTCGGCCCCCAGTCGAGCGCCTTGGTGTTGCGGTCGTAGTCGAGCGTGCGCCGGGCCGTGGTCAGCATCAGCATCAGCGCGTGCTCGGCGACCGAGACGGCGTTCGCGTCCGGCGTCACGGTCAGCGGGATGCCGCGTTCCGTCAACGCATCGACGTCCACCGCATCGTAGCCGACGCCGTGCCGCGCGCAGATCGACAGCATCGGCGCATTCGCCAGGAAGCCCCGGTCGATGCGCGTCGCGCGGACGATGATGGCATCGGCCGTCTGCATCGGCGCGGCCAGCGTCTCCGGCGTCACGGGGTCGAGCATGGTGACGGTGTAGCCGGGCTCGGCGCGCAGCCGCGCCATGGCATCCGGATGCAGCGGGCGGAGGCAGACGACATGCGGCATGGCGCGTCCCCCGCTAAAGCTGGTGATGCGCCGCGGGGCCGAGGATGGCTTCCCGCATGCGGTTCTGGATGATGGAGCCGTCGCGCGGCGGCAGCACCAGCTTCTTGCTGCCCTCGTCGATCTTGACGACGGCGAAGAACGGGCCGCGGCCGGCATGGATCGCCGCGCGCAGCGCCGGCACCTCCTCCGCCTTCGTGACGAACATGGTGTGCGCGAAGCCGGCGCCCTTCGCCATGGTCACGAGGTCGACACCGTGCTTCGTCGCGGTTTCCTGCATCCCGGTCTCGCCGTAATGCTCGTTGTCCTGCACCACGACCGAGAGGTTCCGCGGCGCCTTGACCGCGATGGTGGCGAGCGCGCCGATGCCCATCAGCATCTCCCCGTCCCCGGTCAGCACGAGAACCTTGCGATCCGGCTGCGCCAGCGCGAGGCCGAGGCCGATCATGGCCGCGCCCCCCATGCCGCCCCAGAGCGGCAGGTTCAGCGGATGGTCGCCCACCGCCGTGATGTCCCAGGCCGGCGCGCCGAGACCGGCGATCACCGCCATCTCCCCGCGGTCGGCCAGCAGCGCGCGGGTGAGTTCGCGACGGTCGAGCTTTCCGGATGCTGCGAGCATCGTCTCAGTCCTTGCCGAAGGTCTTGGCGCCGATGACGCGCTGGCCGATCAGCGTCGCGGTCGGGCGGAAGGTGTTGAAGGCCATGCGGATGGTGGCGTCCACCGTAGGCGCGATGTCCTCCGGCGTGTCGGCGCGCTTGACCAACGTGCCCATCGCCTCCAGCACCGCCTGCGTCGCGTTGCCCATCGGGATCTGCGCCGGGTTGAACTCCCCGAAGTCGCCGCGCATGGTCACCAGCATCGGCATCGGGCAGCGGTGGATATGCGACAGCGAGAGCATGTTGATGCAGTTGCCGACGCCGGAGGACTGCATCAGCAGCACGCCCTTGTCGCCGCCGAGCCAGGCGCCCTGGAGCAGGGCGATGCCCTCCTCCTCGGTCGTCAGGGTCGTGACCTTGATGTCGTTGTCGGCGAGGCAGCGCTTGATCAGGCGGGAATGGCCGGCATCGGGCACCAGGCAGACCTGGCGGATCTCGTGCTTCTTCAGCAGGTCGTAGATCTGGTCGGGCCAAGTGGCGGCCGCATCAGGAGCCTTGTCGATCGCGTCGTCTTGCATGCGTTTTCTCGGAAATTTCTGGCCTGCATCCTAGGCCGGGGCGGCAGGCTGGCAAGGTGGCCCGGGCGCGCGGCATCATGGCTGCCATGGTCACCGCGCAGGGCATCGGCGGCATGAGGCGGCCGGTCGACGGGCCGGGGCAGCGGAGGCCGGGCGCGGCGCGCGGCGCGCCATGATCCGCGTGACGGGCCGCATCAGCCTCGACGAGGCGGAGCTGCAGGAGGATTTCCTGCGCGCCTCGGGCCCCGGCGGCCAGAACGTCAACAAGCTCGAGACCGCGGTCCAACTGCGCTTCGCGGCCATGGCGTCGCCCAACCTGCCCGAGGCCGTCAAGGTGCGGCTCGCGACGCTGGCCGGCCGGCGCATGACGAAGGACGGCGTGCTGGTCATCACCGCGCAGCGCCACCGGACGCGCGAACGCAACCGTGAGGATGCGCTGGAGCGCCTGCTCGACCTGATCCGGGAGGCCGCGACGCCGCCGCCGCCGCCGCGGCGCGAGACCAAGCCGTCACGGGCCGCCAGGGCCCGCCGCGTGGACGAGAAGACACGCCGCGGTGCGACCAAGCGGCTGCGCGGACGTCATTCCGAAGACTAGGCGCCGCGCTGCCAGGGCAGGCCACGCTTCACCTCCTCCAGCGAATATTCGGGCAGTCGCCGGTCGCGTGTGGCATCGTGGAACAGGATCGCGGGTGTCGCCGGCGAGACGAGGAAGAGGTCGTCGTCCAACTCCGGAATGCCGAACGCGCGCAGGTAATCCAACAACATGGGTCGCGTGAAACGATCCCGCTTCCGAGCCAGTGCGTAGCATTCGGGGCGCTCGAAGGCGAACCTCTCGCCCGACTCCGAGAAGACCCAGCGCCCGCCGTCATTCGACGCGGCAATGCTGCGCCGGTAGCCGTAAGCATCCCCGCCCAGCTGCGGCGGTGCGTAGACTTCCCAGATCACGCCGGGCCACCGGGCGCCGGTGGGCGTGCAGCACACGCGCATCGCGATCGTGCCCAGGCGTTGGGCGAGTCTCAACATGATCAGGAAAGGGTCCGACCCCTGCGTGCCGTTCTGGAAGAACGCCGTCCAGCCGCAAGGCGTGGCCAGGAACAGCCGACGGGACTTCGCGTGGGTCAGCGGCGCCAGCGCTTCGAACGCCTCGGCGAGGCCGCCGGCCAGGTTGCGCCGTCGCAAGGGTGGCTCGCCCGCGAACATGGCCGCGTAGGCGTCGGCCACCTCCGCGTGGTCGCCGCGCACGAGGCCGAAATCCTGCGTGACCGGCGACCAGGCCTCGAACAGCGATGCATCCGCCATATGGCTAGCCCAGCATCTGACCGCCATCGACCACGATGGTCTGCCCCGTCACCCAGCGCGCGAAGGGGGAGGCGAGGAACAGCGCCACATCCGCCACCTCCTCCGGCGTGCCGAGCCGGCCGAAGGGGATGCCGGTCAGGATGCGGCCGTACAATGCCGGGTCCTCCTTCCGCCGCTTCTCCCAGGTGCCGCCGGGGAATTCGATCGAGCCGGGCGCGATGGCGTTCACCCGCACCCCGTCCTTCGCGAGCGCCGCCGCCTGGGACGCCGTGTAGTTGATCACCAGCGCCTTCACCGCCGCATAGGCCGGCGTGCGCACCGAGGGCCCGAGGCCCGAGATCGATGTCGTGTTCACGATGCAGCCCTTCGCCGCGCGCAGATGCGGCAGCGCGGCGCGGCTCGCCCGCACCGTGGCCATGACGTCGACGTCGAGGCCGCGCTGCCAGCCTTCCTCCGTGTCGCCCATGCCGAAGCCGGAGGCGTTGTTCACCAGCACGTCGATGCCGCCGAGCGCGGCGGCCGCGGCCTCGACCCAGCCAGCGACCTGGCCGGCATCGGCGAGGTCCGCCGCCTGCACATGCGCGACGCCGTCGGCCCGCAGCGCCGCCAGGCCCTCGGCGCCGCGCGCGCAGGCCGAGACCGCCGCCCCAGCCTGCGCGAAGCCGAGCGCGATGGCCCGGCCGATGCCGCGGCTGCCGCCTGCGACCAGCACGCGCCTTCCCGAAAAATCGAACGCCATCGCCGCCATCCCATGTCCTGAGTCGCTGTCATCCTGACCCCAGCGGCCGCGCGCCGCCAGACGCCCCGTTGCCGCACGCGGCGATTGGCGGCATCAAGCGAGGCACGTCAGGAGGAAGGGCTCGCGTGGTCCAGGCGCTGTTCATCCACCAGAACTTCCCGGGCCAGTACCGGCACCTCGCCCCCGCGATCGCGCAGCGGAAGGGGGCCCGCGTGATCGGCCTGGGCGAACGTCCGAACGCCGTCCCGCCCGGCCCGCAGCACCTCCGCTATCCGACGCCGGAGGGCGCGGGCGAAAAGACGCACCGCTACCTCCGCCCGGTCGAGGCCGCCGTGCGGCGCGGGCAGGCCGTCGCGCGCGCTCTCATCACGCTGAAGCAGAAGGGGTTCGTGCCCGACATCATCTGCTGCCACCCAGGCTGGGGGGAGGCGCTCTACCTCCGCGACGTCTTCCCCGATGCGAAGCAGCTGCAGTACTGCGAGTACTTCTACCGCCCGGCGGAGGGCGACATCGGCTTCGACCCGGCGCAGGAGGTCACGCTCGACGAGGCCGCGCGGGTGCGCACGCTCAACATGACGCAGCTCGCCTCGCTGGAGGCGACCGACTGGGGCGTCTCCCCCACGCTCTGGCAGCGCAGCCGCTACCCCGCCGGCATCCGGGCGCGGACCTCGGTGGTGCACGAGGGCGTGGATGCCGCCTTCGCGACGCCGGACGGCCCGGGGACGGTCAAGCTGCCGGACGGGCACACGGTGACCAGGGGCGACGAGATCCTGACCTTCGTCTCCCGCAACCTCGAGCCCTATCGCGGCTTCGACGTCTTCATGCGCGCACTGCCCGAGATCCTGGCGCGTCGCCCGCAGGCGCATGCGGTGATCGTGGGCGGCGAGGAGCGCGGCTACGGGCGCATGCCCGCCGACGGCCGGTCCTGGAAGGCCCTGATGCTCGAGGAGGTCGGCGCGAAGCTCGACATGGCGCGCGTCCACTTCACCGGGCGCATCCCGCATGAAGGGCTGGTCGCGCTGTTCCGCATCACGCGGGCGCACATCTACTACACCTACCCCTTCGTCCTGTCCTGGTCGCTGGTGGAGGCCATGGGCTGCGAGGCGCCGATCATCGGCTCCGACACCGCGCCGCTGGCCGAGGTGGTGCGCGACGGGGAGAACGGCATCCTGCTGCCCTTCTTCGACCATGCGCGCCTGGCCGATGCGGTGGTCGACGCGCTGGCAAACCCCGACCGCCACATGCCGCTGCGCAAGGCAGCGCGGCGCACGATGCTCGAACGATTCGACCTGCACGGCATCTGCCTCCCGAAGCAGGTCGCGCTGTTCGACGCCGTGCTGGAGGGCAGGCCCGGCACCGACGCCATTCCCGAATCCGAGGACATGCCGTGAACTCCACCTTCGTCCCGATGGCCGAGACCCGCCGCGGCGGAATCCTGGAAAGCCTGCACCACGGCGTCGCGGTGGTCGCGGATGCGGAAGGGCGCATCCTGCTCTCCTGGGGCGACCCGTCCTTCGTCACCTTCCCGCGCTCCTCCCTCAAGCCGTTCCAGGCGATCCCGCTGGTGGAAAGCGGCGCGGCGGACGCGGCCGGCCTGACCGAGGAGCATCTCGCGCTGGCCTGCGCCTCCCACAGCGCGGAGGATTTCCAGGTCGCGCTGGTGCGCGGCTGGCTGGAGCGGCTCGGGCTCGCCGAATCCGCGCTGGTCTGCGGCCCGGACCTGCCGCGCGCGCAGGCCGACCAGATCGGCGTGATCCGCGCGGGCGGCGATCGGTCCCGCGTCTTCCACAACTGCTCGGGCAAGCATTGCGGCTTCCTCACGCTGGCGAAGCACATCGGCGCGCCGGTCGCGGGCTACGACGACCCGGCGCATCCGGCGCAGCGCCTCTATCTCGAGGCCTTCTCGGAACTGCTGGGCGAGGATGCCGCCCGGCTGCCGCGGGGCGTGGACGGCTGCGGCCTGCCCGCGCTCGCGCTGCCGATGGCGCGCATGGCGCAGGCCGCGGCGCGCTGGGCCGCGGCGAAGGTCGCGACTGACCAGCGGCGCAGCGCGATCCGCCGCCTGCAATCGGCGATCCGCGCCTATCCCGACCATCTTTCCGGGCGCGGCAGCCCGACCGGGCAGATCGTACGGGCGACTCAGGGCCGCGTACTGCTGAAGGGCGGCGCCGAGGGCTATGTCGTGGGCTTCGTGCCGGAGCGCGGGCTCGGGATCGCGGTCAAGCTCGCCGACGGCGCGGCGCGGGCGAAGATGGGCGTCTTCGCGGCGCTGCTCGGCCGCCTCGGCCTGCTCGACGCGGCGGAGGCGGTGGCCGCCGCGGCGGAAGGCGCGATCCGGGACAGCAATGGGCACACAGTCGGCGAGGTGCGGGTCACGCTGCCGGCCTGACGCCTCTGCTCCGCCGGACCCCCGGCGGGCCGCAGGCCCGACATTCCCGCGCCGCGCACGGGGCGCGGCGCTACGCGCCGACGGGATGCACCGCGCTCGCCTGCGGGCCCTTCTCGCCCTCGGTCACGGCCACATGCACGGCATCGCCGACCTTGAGCCGGTCGAAGCCATGCTTCGCGACGGCGTTGCGGTGGAAATACACTTCCTCGCCCGCCTCGGTCTCGATGAAGCCGTAATCCTCGCCGGCGATGAAGCGCGCGACGCGGCCATGGGCCAGCACGGGCTCATGGTGCTTCACGGCGCCGTCCAGCTTGCGGACATGATCCTCCAGCTGCCGTGTCGCGGCGGCGAAGGCGTCGCGCAGCGCGACGTAGGGGTCCTCGTGCGCGTGGTCCTGCGAGCCGTTCTCCCCGGCGACGATGCGCCCGCGCGGCACGTCGATCTCGACCAGCACGCGGTAAAGCTTGCCCTGGTGATGATGCCGGTGCGGCGCCTCCACCGTGACGTGGCAGTCGAGGATGGATCCCGCGAAGCGGGCGAGCCTCTCGGCCTTCTCGCGAATGCGCGCCTCCATCGCCTCGGAGGAATCCACGCCGTTGAATGTGATCCGGACCGGAACGGCCATGTGCTTCTCCCGTGCCTTGGCGCATAGGCTGGACGAGACCGGCGGCGGCGTCCTTGCGGAAGGTCAAGCCCCGGCGGCGAGGAGGCGCCGGAACAGCGGCACCGCCGCCGCGAGGTCCGCCGCGGCCACGCATTCGCGCGGCGTATGCGCGGTGGCGATCGAACCGGGGCCGAGCACGACGCAGGGCGCCAGGTCCTGCAATTCGCTGGCGTCGGTGCCGTAGGGCGCGGTGCGCGCGGCCTGGCCCGCCTCGGCCACGGCCAGGCGCACGAGCGGATGGTCGGCCGGCAGTTCGGGCGGCGTGCCTTCGCGCTTCTCGGTCAGCGTGACGCCGGCGCGCGCCGCGGCCGCCTGCACCGCAGCCTCGATCCCGGAATAATCCACGTTCCGGCTGCGGCGGAACTTGATCCGCGCCGTGGCCCTGGCGACCGTCACGTTGACCGCCGTGCCGTGGTTGTCGAGCACGAGGTTGAAGTCCGAGAAGGGCGGGTCGTAGGCCGCGTCGTGCAGGGCGGGGTCGTTGCGCAGGCGCTCGAACACCGCCTTGATCTCGGCCAGGAACGGGATCAGCGCCCAGTTCGCGTTCACCCCCTGCCCGGTCGAGGAATGCGCCTGCACCCCCGAGGCGACGGCAGTGTATTCGATGTGGCTGCGATGGCCGCGCACCGGCGCGAGGCCGGTCGGCTCCGCCACCACGATGCCCCTCAGGCCGAGCGCCCGCGCGGCCTCGGACGCGGCCACGGCGCGGGCACCCTGCTTCGTCGTCTCCTCGTCCGCCGTCAGCAGCAGCGTCACGGGCACCTCCGCCGGCATGCCGCGCGCCGCGATGACGCAGGCCGCGACCGGCCCCTTCATGTCCACCGACCCGAGGCCGTGCAGCACGCCGCCTGCGATCCGCGGCGTCCAGGGCGGGTCGGTCCAGCCGGTCTCGGGCACCGTGTCCATGTGGCCGGACAGCGCGAAGCCACCGGGCGGGCCGCGATGCGCCACCAGCGCGCGCTTCGCCACGCCGTTCGCGTCCGCGTAGTCGACATGGGCGACGTCGAACCCCTTCAGTTCCGCCTCCAGCCGTTCAGCCACGGCGACGTTCGAGACGGAGGAACGGCTGTCGATCGCCACGAGATCGGCGGCCAGGCGGAGGACGGCGTCGGCATCATCGGTCATGGGCCGAGCATCCCTTGCCGCGCGGCGCCGGGCAAGCGAGGCTCTGCCGCCATGACCGCCATCGCCTATCTCGACCCCCGCTCGGGGCGCACCTACCCGCTCGACGCGCCGCGCTGGTGCGGCGACGACCGCGCGCCCCTTCTCCTGACCCCGCTGCCCGGCATCGGGCGCGACGCGATCCGGCAGGAAGACCGCTCGATCTGGCGCTACGCCGGCGCGCTGCCCTTCGTGCCGGACGACCCGATCAGCATGGGGGAGGGCTGCACGCCGCTCGTGCCCCGCGTGATCGCCGGCGCCTCGGCGCTTTTGAAATGCGAATGGTTCATGCCGACCGGATCCTTCAAGGACCGCGGCGCCTCCGTGATGCTGTCGCTGCTGCGGGCGCAGGGCGTGACCGACGTGCTGGAGGATTCCTCCGGCAATGGCGGCGCCGCCGTGTCGGCCTATGCAGCGGCGGGCGGCATGGCGGCCACGATCTTCGTCCCCGCCAGCACCTCGCCCGCCAAGACCGTGCAGTCGCGCGCGTCCGGCGCCACGATCCGCCTCATTCCCGGCAGCCGGCAGGATTGCGCCGATGCCGCGCTGGCCGAGGCGGAGCGCATCTTCTACGCCAGCCACAACTGGCACCCCTTCTTCCTGCACGGCACCAAGACGCTGGCCTACGAGTTGTGGGAGGACCTCGGCTTCGTCGCACCCGACAACGTCATCGTGCCATGCGGCGCGGGGTCGAACGTGCTCGGCTGCGGCATCGGCTTCGCGGAATTGCTCCGCGCGGGGGAGATAACGCGCCTGCCGCGCATCTTCGCCGCGCAGCCGGAGAATTGTGCGCCGATCGCCCGCGCCTTCCTGGGCCAGCCCGCCGTGCCGGCGCAACCGACCATCGCCGAGGGCACCGCCATCGCCCAGCCGCTGCGCACGGCGGAAGTGAACCAGGTGCTGCGCGAGAGCGGCGGCGGCGCGGTGATGCTCGGCGAGGCGGAGATCGCGCAGGCGACGCTCGACCTCGCGCGGACGGGAATCTACGTCGAGCCGACCTGCGCCCAGGCTGCCGCCGCCTTCGCGCGGCTTGTCGAGGCGGGCACCATCCGTGCCGACGAGACGACGGTGGTGGTGCTGACCGGCACCGGCCTGAAATCAACGCCGCGCATCGCGGAGATGCTGGGCGTCGCGATCTGAACGCATGACGCCGGAACGACGAATCGCGGCCGCCTTCCGGATGGACGAGGCCGCCTGGGCAAGGCATGCGAACCCCTGGTCGGGCTGGACGCGCCTGCCGTCCCTGCCGCTGCTGGCGCTCGCGGCCTGGAGCCGTGCCTGGATCGGCTGGTGGGCGCTGCCCGCCGTCGCGGCCGTGCTGGCCTGGATCTGGGTGAACCCGCGGCTCTTTCCACCGCCGCGGCGCATGGATGCCTGGATGACGCGCGCCGTGCTCGGCGAACGCATCTGGCTTGCGCGCGATGCGGTGCCCGTGCCGTTGCGGCACCGGCGGATCCCGAACATCCTGACCGGCGCCAACGTCGCGGGCGTGGCGGTCGCCGCCTATGGCCTCGCGGTGCTCGACCCCTGGGCGACGGTCTTCGGCGTGGCCATCGCCACGCTGGCCAAGATGTGGTTCCTGGACCGCATGGTCCGGCTGCACCACGACATGACGAAGGACACGGAATGACACCGCGCATCGCCATCCTCGGCTTCTCGATCGAGTGCAACCGCTTCGCGCCCGCCGCACGCCGAGCCGACTTCGACCAGCGCTGCTACCTGGAGGGCCAGGCGATCCTGGAGGAGGCGGCGAAGCCCGCACCGCGCGCGCCGGCAGAGCTGACCGGCTTCCTCGAAGGCATGAACGCCACCGGGCCCTGGACGCCGCTGCCGGTCATGATCGCCACGGCCGAGCCCAACGGCCCCGTCGAGCAGGCCGATTTCGACGCGATGATGGCGGTCTGGCGCGCGGGGCTGACGGCGCTCAAGGGCAAGGCCGACGGCGTCTATTCCATCATGCACGGCGCCGGCCTCGCGACCGCGGACCACGACCCGGAAGGCACGCTGCAGGCCCTGGTGCGGGAGATCCTGGGCGACATCCCCTTCGTCTGTTCCTACGACCTGCACGCCAATGTCTCGGAGCGCATGGTCGCGACGGTCGATGCCTTCGTCGGCTACCGCACCAACCCGCATCTCGACATGCGCGAGCGCGGCGCGGAATGCGCGGCCCTGCTGCGCCGGCTGCTGGCCGGGGAACGCTTCCACCGCGCCCATCGCCGCCTGCCGATCGTCTCGCCGCAGACGGCGCTGCTGACGGCGCAGGGGCCCTATGCGGAGGTGATCGACCTCGGCCAGGATCTGGCGGCGCAGGACCCGCGCATCGCGAACGTCTCGGTGATGGGCGGCTTCTCCTACGGCGACACGCCGTTCAACGGGTTGTCCGTCATCGTCACCGCAACGGAACGCGACGCCGCCGAGGCGCTGGCGCAGCGCCTGGCGGAAGCCGCCTGGGACCGGCGCGGCCGCTTCGTGGCCAAGCTGACATCGCTGCCCGACGCCGTGCGGCTGGCCAAGGAAAGCCCCGTGCCGCTCGCCTTCGCCGATGTCGCCGACAACCCCGGTGGCGGCGGGCGCGGCAACACCATGTGGATCCTGGAGGCCTTCCACGCGGCGGGCATCCAGGACGCCATCATCGGCATCATCGCTGACGCGCCGCTGGCGGCCGAGGCGCATGCGAAGGGTGTCGGCGCCCGCTTCACCGCCCACTTCAACCGCGCCGTGGCGGCGGATGACCCGTTCTCAAAGCCCTTCGCGGCGGAGGCGGAGGTCAAGGCGCTCTCCGACGGCGTGGTGGTCGGCCGGCGCGGCATCTACGCCGGGCGGACCGTGCGGCTCGGGCGCACGGCGTGGCTGCAGATCGGCGGCATCGCCGTGGTGGTGATCGAGGCCCGCACGCAATGCGCGGACCCGGTCTTCCTCGAACATCTCGGCCTCGACATCGGCCGCGCGCGCGCGGTCGTCGTGAAGTCCCGCGGCCATTTCCGCGGCGGCTTCGACGAGTTCTTCAAGCACGAGCAGATCGTGGAGGTGGACTGCCCGGGCCTGACCTCGCCCAACCTCGCGTCCTTCGCCTGGAAGCACCTGCCGCGGCCGGTGCTGCCGATGGACAAGGAGACCACCTGGCCGTGACCACGCTCGACGACCTGCCGACACCCTGCCTCGTGCTCGACCTCGGCATCCTGAAGCGCAACCTGGCGCGCATGGCGGCGGCGGTGGCTCGCCATCCGGGGCTCGTGCTGCGGCCGCACATGAAGACGGCGAAGTCGCTCGCGGTCGCGGACCTCGCCGCGCCGGGCAAGGGTCCCATCACCGTGAGCACGGTGGCCGAGGCGCGCTACTTCGCCGGCGGCGGCTTCCGCGACCAGATCTATGCGGTCTGCATCACGCCGGCGAAGCTCGACGCCATCGCGGCGCTGAACGCGCAGGGCTGCGACGTGAAGGTCATCACGGACGACATCGATGTCGCCGCAGCCATCGCCGCGCATCCGGGCCCGCTCCGCGCATTGGTCGAGGTCGATTGCGGCGAGGGGCGTGGCGGCGTCGCGCCGGATTCGTACCTGCTGACGGCAATCGCCGGGCGCCTCGGCGCGCGCTGCGCCGGCATCATGACCCATGCCGGGCATTCCTATGCCGAGCGCAGCACGGCCGGCATGGAAGCGGTGGCCGATGCCGAGCACCGCGGCGCGGTCCTGGCCGCGGACCGCCTGCGCGCGGCCGGACTCGCGGTGGAGGTCGTCTCCCTCGGTTCCTCCCCCACCGCCCTGTATGGCCGCGACATGTCGGGCATCACGGACATCCGGGCCGGCGTCTACATGTTCGGCGACCTGTTCCAGGCGCAGATCGGCACGCATGGCATGGACGACATCGCCGTGACGGTCCTGACGGCCGTCACGGGCCGCAAGCCCGACCGCAACGCCGTGCTCGTCGATGCCGGCGCCATCGCGCTGTCGAAGGACCGCAGCACCGAGAAGGCCCCGAAGGACTACGGCTTCGGCCTGGTGCTCGACCTCGACGGCAAGCCCGCCTTCGGGGAGGCCATCGTGGCGCGCACGCACCAGGAGCACGGGGAGGTGCGCGGCGAGGCGCCGCTCCCCTTCGACCGCCTGCCGGTCGGCGCGCTGGCGCGGATCGCGCCCAACCACACCTGCCTGACCGTCGCGGCCCATGATCGCTATCACGTGGTGAATGGCGGGCGCGATGTCGTGGCGGTCTGGGACCGCGTGAACGGCTGGTGACGCGCGGGACGGCGGCAATATTCGGTTAACCGGCGCGGGGGCAGTCTGCGGCCCGCAGGATGCACCGGGAACCCCGCCGATGATGGCCCGATTCGGATTTTACGCCGCCGGCGCGGCCGCCATGGCGCTCGCGGTCCTCGACCTCGGCGGCGGCCTCGTGCTGGCGCTGGCCGCAGCCGCCGTGCCGCTCGCACTCGGCCTGACCAACCTCATGCCCTTCGCAGCCTGGGCGCTGCCGGCGCTGGTGGTCGCCTGGGCGCTGACCGCGCGCACCCTGGCGCCGCAGGCCGATGCGGGCCTGCCGCCGGCCGTGCTCGCCGCCGCACCACCCGCCGCGGACTGATACGGCCGGCCGCATGGCCGGACGCTTCCGCGCGCAGGGTTGGCGGGCGCCCATCGACGCTCGCTTCGATGCGACCCGACGTGGCGGCCGCGCGGGAAATCAAGGACATGCCGGCGGCCGCGCGGCTGCTTCACGAGCCGGCGCATGCGGCCGCCGGCATGACCGCGCCCGGCCCGGTTGCAATCGGGCCGGCGCCGCCAAATCTTACCAGAGGTCATCTTCCGGGGGTCTTCGGCCATGCGGGTCGTTCTGGCGCAGCCGCGCGGGTTTTGCGCGGGCGTGGTGCGCGCGGTGGACATCGTCGAGCAGGCGCTCGCGAAGTTCGGCCCGCCCGTCTATGTCCGGCACGAGATCGTCCACAACCGCCACGTGGTCGACGACCTGCGCGCCCGCGGCGCCGTCTTCGTCAAGGAAGTGAACGAGATCCCCGAAGGCGCCGTCGCCGTATTCTCCGCCCATGGCGTGGCGCGGAAGGTGGAGGGCGAGGCCGCGCTCCGCCGCCTCGACGTGCTCGACGCGACCTGCCCGCTGGTCACCAAGGTGCACAACGAGGGCCGGCGCTACGCCGCCCAGGGCCGGGCCGTGATCCTGGTGGGCCATGCCGGCCACCCCGAGGTGATCGGCACCATGGGCCAGATCGACGCCGAGGTGCATCTGGTCGCGACGCCGGCCGAGGTGGACGCGCTGCCCCTGCCGCGCGACCGGCCGGTGTCCTTCATCACTCAGACCACGCTCTCGGTGGACGACACGCGCATCGTCATCGCCGCCATCCGCGCCCGCTTCGACGACGTGACCGGCCCCGACACGCGCGACATCTGCTACGCGACGCAGAACCGCCAGACGGCAGTTCGGGAACTGGCCCGCATCGCCGAGGTCGTGCTGGTGGTTGGTGCCGCGAACTCCTCCAACTCCAACCGCCTGCGCGAAATCGCCGCGGAATGCGGCGCGCGCGCCTACCTGATCGCCGATGCCTCGGCCCTCGACCCGGCCTGGGTGGCGGGCGCCGCTGCCATCGGCGTGACGGCAGGCGCCTCGGCACCCGAACGGCTGGTCGAGGAAGTGGTGCAGCGCCTGCGCGGCCTCGGTGCCACGAGCATCGAGGCCCTGCCCGGCATCGTCGAGGACGTGACCTTCCGCCTGCCGTCGCGCCTGGCCGCCGAATAGGCCCCTACCGCGCCGTCAGCAGCAGCGTGACGGCGCCGGCCGCGAGCCCCGCGGCCGAGCCCAGCCCAAACCATCGCCCGTAGCCCCGCGAGCCGAGCACCACGCCGTAGACGCCCTTGGCAACGATGTTGCTCGCGACGGCCGCCGCCACGGCCTGCCCGGCGACTGCGGCCGTGATGGAGTCGGGAACCAGCGCCGGCACCGAGAGCGTGATGGCGTCCACATCCGTCAGCCCGGTGACCAGGGCGATCACGATGACCGCGGCGCCGCCGATCTGCTCCGACGCGAAGCGCGCCAGCGCGCCGACGCCCGCCAGCAGCAGCGCCATGCGCAGCACGGGGCCGATCTCGAAGGGGTTGCCGGGCGGCGGCGGGCCGTCCGCCACCGTCGCGCGCCGCCGCGCCAGCAGCAGCGCGACCGCGCCCATCCCGGCGGCGGCGGCCGTGAGCGCCGGCCACAGCACCGGCGCGATCCCGGGCGCCATCAGCAGCGCGAGCCCGGCCGTGCGCAGGCAGGACACGGCACCGGCCACCAGCGCGCCGGCCGCCATCGGGCCCGCCGGTCCGCCCTGCGCCGCGGCGGCGGCGTTGGATAGCGTCACGGCAGTCGAGGAGACGAGCCCGCCCGCCGCGCCGGCCAGCAACAGCCCCTTCCGCGCGCCCCCGAGCTTGAGCCCGAGATAGCCGAGGAAGGAGATGCCCGCGAGCAGGATCGCCAGGGTCCAGACCTGATGCGGATTGACGCCCGCAAGCCAGGCGATCGGCGCGTCGGGCACCAGCGGCAGCGCCACCAGGGTCATCGACAGGAGCAGGATCGCCGAGCGGAGTTCAGCCCAGGTGATGCGCGCCATCATCCCGTGCAGGCTCTCCCGCGCGGCCAGCACCGCCGTCATGGCAACCGCGGCCGCGCCCGCCGCCCGCGCCTCCCCCGCCACGGCCAGCGCACCGAGCGCATAGGTGGCAACGGCCGCGACCAGGCTCGTCGCGCTGACGCGGCCCTCCGCCTCGGCCTCCCGCAGCGCGAAGGGCAGCAGCACGGCCACCAGCGCAAGCAGCCCGGCGGACAGCAGCACGGCGCCGCCCACCGGCCCCATCGGCGCCGCCAGGGCCGCGACCACGCCGCCCGAGAGGCCGGTCAGCGCGAAGGTGCGCACCCCGGCGGTCCGGCGTCCGGGCGCATCCTCCCGCTCGCGCCAGTGGCGTTCGGCGCCGACCAGCAGGCCGATCGCGAGGGAGACGAACAGGCTGCGGATCAACTCCTCGCCATGCATGGCGCGACTTCACGCCGGCAAGGCGGCGCATGCAAGCGCCGCCTTGCGCGCCCCGCCGCGCCGCGCCCATATCCCGGCCATGGATCTCGACTTCACCGAGGCGGAGCTGCACCGCTATTCGCGCCACATCCTGCTGGAGGAGGTCGGCGCCACCGGCCAGGCCCGGCTGCGCGCGGCGCGGGTGCTGGTGGTGGGCGCCGGCGGGCTCGGCTCGCCGCTCGCGCTCTATCTGGCCGCGGCCGGCATCGGGACGATCGGGGTGGTGGACGACGACGCGCTGGAACTGTCGAACCTGCAGCGCCAGGTCGCCCACAGCACCGCCCGCATCGGCCGCAACAAGGCCGAGAGCATCGCCGAGACGCTGCGCGCGCTGAACCCTGAGACCCGCATCGAGACGCATGCCCGGCGCATGGACGCCGCGGCCGCGCGCGAGCTCATCCCCCGCTACGACTTCGTCTGCGACGGCACCGACAATTTCGCCACCCGCTTCCTGCTGGGCGATGCCTGCCACCTGATGGGTCGGCCACTGGTCAGCGCCGCGGTGCTTCGCTTCGAGGGGCAATTGTCGGTCTTCGCCAGCCACGACGGCACGCACCCCTGCCACCGCTGCCTGCACCCCGAGCCGCCGCCGCCGGGGCTGGTGCCGACCTGCTCGGAAGCGGGCGTGCTCGGCGCCGTCACCGGCGTCATGGGCACGCTGCAAGCGACGGAAGTGCTCAAACTCGCGCTCGGCATCGGCGAGCCGCTGACGGGACGGCTGCTGCTGTGGGACGCGCTCGACGCGCGCTTCCGCACCGTCCGGCTGAAGCGCGACCCGGGCTGCGCCCTGTGCGGGGAGGGCGCGACGATCCACGACCTGTCGGGGCATCAGGACATGGCGGCGCCGGCATGCGCGGTTTGAAGGCGCGGGGAAGGTTGCCCTCCCCCGCCGCACCGCCCTTCTCCGGCACCTGGCGCCCAACCTTGGCGGGGCGGCGCCAAGTTCCAAAGAAGGTTGAGGGGGGTGCGAGTCCCATCGAGGTTGCTCCGCAACGCCGATGGGCGCCCGGAGTGGGGGAAGAAGTTCCCCTCTCCCCCCACCCATGACCCGGCTCGGCATCCTGCTGGAATCCGGCACCCACGCCCGCGCCCACTACGCGCTGGTGGTGGCGGCCGGCGCCGCCGCGCTCGGGCGCGAGGTGGTGCTCTTCGCGACCAACCGCGGCTGCCTGCTGCTGGCCGAGCCCTGCCCGCTGCTACAGGACCCGCGCGAGGCCGAGGTCGCCGCCCGCGGCGTCGCCGGCATCGCGACCCTCATGCCGGCCTGCATCGAACTCGGCGTCCGCCGCATCGCCTGCGAGGCCGGGCTCAAGGCCGAGGGGCTGGCACCGGCCGCCCTGGCCGAGGGGGTCGAGGTCGCCGGAATCGCGACCTTCCTGGAAGCCATCGGCACCGCGCAGGTCGTGACCCTGTAGGAGACCGTTCGAGAATACCGGCACCGGCCTGCTCCCCCATCCGGGCGCCCATCCAGGATACTGTGGTTGGGTGGCCGGGTGGACGAGCGGGCCGATGCCGGACTTCGGAATGCGCCCGAAGGCCTATTCTCAAGCGGTCGCTGAGCCCCGCGCTTGACCCGGACGCCGCGACGGGGGGAGAGAGTCCCCATGACAGCCCCGCTCCGCTTCGGATTCGTGGTCCTGGTGCTGCTTGGCGCCGGCCCGGCCGCCGGCCAGTCCAGCCTCGGCGGCGCGGGCAGCCTGCCGCCGCCGCAGCGGCCGGGCGGCGCGCCGGCGCCCACCACCGCCCCGGCGCCGACGACCCCGCCCCGCGCCGCGCCTCCGCCCGCGCCCGCGCCCGCTGCGCGGCGCCCCCCGGCGCAGCCGCCTGCGTCGCGCCCGCCGGCCGCCGCGCAGCGCCCCGCGCCCCCGCGCGAGACCACGCCGGCCCCGGTTGTCCGCGCGCCGAGCCGCCCGGATGCCCGCCCGGCCCGCAGCGGCGCGCCCACGCCGCCCCAGGGCCGCGGCCGTGCCGCCGCCGGGGCGGCTGCCGGCGCCGCCGCAGGGGCCGCCGCCGCGCCGCCCCGCCCGGCCGAGCCCGCCACGCCCCCGGCCCCGGCGCCGGAGCCGCAGCCCTCCGTCGGCTCGGTCACCAACCTGCCGCTGCCCCGCTTCGCCGCGCTCCGGTCCGACGAGGTGAACCTGCGCGCCGGCCCGGGCACGCGCTTTCCCATCGAATGGACCTACCAGCGGCGCGAATTGCCGGTGCAGATCATCCGGGAATTCGAGCTCTGGCGCCGCATCCGCGATCCCGAGGGCACCGAGGGCTGGGTCCATCAATCGACCCTGATGGGCCGCCGCAGCGCCCTGGTGCGGGGTGCGCCAGGCAGCGAGACGGCGCTCCGCCGCCGCGCCGCCGAGGATGCGGCGCCGGTGGCGCGGCTCCGCCCCGGCGTCATCGTCCGGCTCCGGCACTGCGAGGCGCGCAACCCCTGGTGCGAGGCGCAGGTCGGCGAACATCGCGGCTGGATCCGCCGCGCCGACCTCTGGGGCGTGGCAGCGGAGGAGGAGATCAAGTAGCGCACGCCTTGCAGCCGCCCCTCCGCCCGGCCTAGCCTTCGCCCATGCCGGACGATCCCCGCACCCCCGCGACCCACGACATCGGCGGCCTCGCCCGCTTCCACTGCACCCCGGTCGAGCATGACGAGGCGCCGCCCGACGGATTCGGCAAGCGCGTCGATGCGCTGCGCCAGGTGCTTGCGCAGAAAAAGCTCATGACCGTGGACGAACTGCGCCGCGGCATCGAGAGCATCCCGGAGGGCGAGTATTTCGACCTCGGCTACTACGAGCGCTGGCTGCGCTCGATCGCCGCCCTGATGGTGGAAAAGGGCCATGTCGGCCCCGAGGTGCTGCGATGAGCGACGCCCCCCGCTTCGCGCCCGGCGCCACGGTGCGCGTGAAGGACGACTGGCCCGAGCGCCGCGGCCCCTGCCACATCCGCACGCCGCACTATATCCGCGGCCGCACCGGCCAGGTCGTGCGCCCGCTCGGCGCCTTCCCGAACCCCGAGGACCTCGCCTTCGCGCGCCCCGCGCCGAAGCGCACGCTCTACCACGTGCTGTTCGCGCAGGAGCCGATCTGGCACGAGGGCCGGGCCGGAGACACGGTGATGGTCGAGGTCTTCGAACACTGGCTCGAGGAGGCCTGAGCATGGCCGCGCCCCCGCGTCCCGAGAGCCTCGCGCTGCTCGACCGCCTCGTCGCCGCGCTCGAGGCCAAGGGCATCGTCACCGAGGCCGAGATCGCCGATCGCCAGTCGAACACGGACAAGGCGAGCCCCGAGACCGGCGCCCGCATGGTGGCCAGGGCCTGGACCGACCCCACCTATCGCGCGCTGCTGCTCTCCGACGGCCGGGCCGCGGCCGAGGCGATGGGCGTGTCGATGGCCGGCGCGCCGCCGCTCGGCGTGCTCGAGAACACGCCCGCGCGGCATCACCTCGTCGTCTGCACGCTCTGTTCCTGCTACCCGCGGGCGGTGCTCGGCTATCCGCCCGGCTGGTACAAGTCGTTCGCCTATCGGTCGCGTGCCGTGCGCGAGCCGCGGGTCGTGCTGGCCGAATGGGGCGTCAGCCTGCCCGACAGCGTCGAGGTCCGCGTGGTGGACAGCACCGCCGATTACCGCTGGATGGTGCTGCCGATGCGTCCGGCCGGCACGGACGGGTGGGACGAGGCACGGCTCGCCGCGCTCGTCACGCGCGATGCGATGGTCGGCGTCGCGGTGCCGCGGGCCGGCTGATCAGGCCGGGGCGGGCGGCGGCAGGTCCTCGCCGACCTGTACCGAGACATCCACGTGCAGCGCGGCGAAGTCGTCCGCGCGGCCGATATAGCCGCCGCCCACCGGCACCGCCTGTTCCGGCGTGCGCGTGGCGCCCACGCGGATCAGGTTCTCGCCGGCCACGAGGCCGTTGGTCGGGTCGTATTCGATCCATCCGGCGCCGGGGACGTAGATCGCGACCCAGGCATGCGTCGCGCCCCCGCCGACCGTGCCCTCCCCGCCCGCCTCATACAGGTAGCCGCTGACGAAGCGCGCCGCGAAGCCGAGCGCGCGCGCCGCCTCCATCATCAATAGGGTGAAGTCCCGGCAGGCGCCGCGCCCGGTGGTCAGGGTCACGGTGGGCGGGTTCGTGCCCTCGGCGTCGCGCGCCTCGTAGTCGAACTCGTCCTTGATGGCGCGGGTCATCGCCTCGAGCATCGGCAGGGTGCGCGTCTGCCCGCCCTGGGCAAGGAAGCGCCGCGCCCAGGCATCGACGCGGCGCTCGGGGTCGGGCAGGTGCCGTTCCACGAAATGCGCGAGGTCGGGCGCTTCCTCCGCCCCATAGGAGAAGGGGAAGACCTCGACCGAGGGGTCCAGCGTCGCGCGCGGCAGGGCGGGCCCGGCCGGGTAGTGCGTCAGGTCGAGCGCCGAGACGATCTCGAGCCGATCAGTCCGCTCCTCCGGATCCCAGTCGAGCAGGCAGATGGAATTGCCGAAGACATCATGCGCCCAGCGCGTCGAGGCGGGCGCCGGGGAGATCGACAGCGTCGCGTCATGCAGGCGCAGGTCGTGGCTGTCGCGCGGGCGCACCAACAGGCGGTGCTGCGACAGGCCGACCGGCGCGTTGTAGGCATAGCTGGTGGCGTGGCGGATGTGGACACGGGCCATGCGGAATTCCCTGGCGGCGACCGATGGTACGGCCGGCCGCGCCGCATCCTACCGCAGACCGCACCGCAAGGCTGCATCAAGGGGCCGCGCGGTCGGCGCGGCCCGCCCGCGTCACGCCCCGCCGTAGATGAAGACCGGCATGGGCTGCGTGTCGTCCTTCACGTCCTTCACGCCCGGGATGCCCTCGGCCAGCACGCGCAGCGCCTTCTGGATGGCATCCGAGCGGCGGAAGCCGTGGAAGGTGACGATGCCGTCCTTGACCTCGACCATCGTGTAGAAGGTGTCGGTCCAGGGCTGCTTCTTCATCGCCTCCATCACCGCGCGGCGGACCCGCTCGTCCGAGAGTTCGACATCCTGATGCGGCGGCGCCACGAGGGCGCGCAACAGGTCGGCGCGGCTGACGATGCCCCTGAGCTTGTCGTTCTCGACCACCACCACGCGGCGGATGCCTTGGCGCTCCATCATCTGCGCGACATGCGCGGCCGTGGTGTCGGGGGTGACGGTCACAACCTTCTCGGTCATCAGGTCCTGTGCGGTGACGCCATGCGTGCGGGCGAAGCGCTCGGCCTGGCTCGCGGGGTCGGCAAAGAGCGCGCCGAACCAGGAGGCCGGCTTGTCCTCCTCCCCGGCCAGGCGGCGGATCAGGTCGGCCTCCGTGACGATGCCGAGCACCTTGCCCGCGCCGTCCACGACCGGCACGGCCGAGATGCCGCGGTCCGCGAGCAGGCGCGCCATGGCCATGACCGGCGTCTCGGGCGGCACGGTCACGACATCGGGGGTCATCAGGTCACGAGCGAGGGGGCCGGTCATCGGGGTTCCTCCGGGAATTCGATCTTTCCCTTTTCTCGCCGTTCCGGATGCCCCGCCTTGCGCCAGATCAACGGGGCGGGCTTCAAAGCCCGGACAAAGGTCGCTATCAGGGGCGCAGACCCAACAAGTCCGGAGGACGTTCATGGACGGCATCAATCGCCGCACGCTCATCGCGGCCGGCGCTGGCGCATTCGCGCTGCCGCGCCTCGCCCACGCACAGGCGGCGCAGCAGCTCGCGATCGCGACCGGCACGACCGGCGGCGTGTACTATCCGCTCGGCGGCGCACTCGCGAACTATCTTTCGCGCGGCATCCCGGGCATGAGCGCGACGGTCGAGGTGACCGGCGGGTCGGTCGCGAACCTGCAGCTGCTCGGCGCCAACCGCGTCGGCATGGTGATCACGCAGGTCGATGCGGCGGTGGATGCGGTGCGCGGCAACGACCGCTTCCGCGGCCGCCCGGTGCCGGCGCGCGCCATCGCCGTGCTCTACACCAACCGCATGCAGGTCGTGACGGTCGCCTCCACGGGCATCCGCACCATGGCGGACCTGCGCGGCAAGCGCGTCTCGACCGGCGCGCCGGGCTCGGCGACCGAGGTCATGGCGTTCCGCCTGATCGAGGCCGCCGGCCTCGACCGCGACAAGGATTTCCGCGCGCGCGAGAGGCTTTCGCCGGCCGAGAGCACGAACGCGATCAAGGACGGCAAGCTCGACGCCTATTTCTTCGTCTCGGGCTTCCCGACCAGCGCGATCACAGACCTCGGCGCGACGCCGGGCGTGCAGCTCGTGCTGATCGACCATGACGAGTATGTGCCGCGCATCGTCGAGAAGTACGGCCCGGTCTATTTCCCCGAGGTCATCCCCGCCGGCTCCTACCCCGGCCAGGCCACGCCGAACCGTCAGATGTCGGTCGCGAACGTCGTCGCGGTGCGGGAGGACACGCCGGCCGCGCTGGTGACGCAGATCGTCGAGATCATGTGGAACAACCGCGAGGACTGGGCGCGCGTCCATTCCGCCGCGCGTGACTTCAAGCTGGAAGGACAGAAGACCGCCGCGGCCGGCATCCCCTGGCACCCGGCGGCGCAGGCCTTCTGGACGGCGCAGGGCGCGCAGCTCGGCTGAGACCGGCCCGGGGGCCGCGCGCCCCCGGCCCGCGACATGCGGGAGCGCCCCGGCAGGGCCGCTCCCGCCCCGTTCTTGACGAAGCCCTGCCGGAGCAGCGCCCGTGACGACACACCACCTCCCGCCCGAAGCGGCGGCCGACACGCTCGACGAGCAGACCGCCGCGAAGGTCGAGGCGCTGATCGAGGAGGAGGAGGGCGCGCAGAACCGCTTCACCGGCTGGCTCGGCTACGGCGCCACCGCGCTGGCGCTGTCGATGTCGCTGTTCCACCTCTGGGCGGCATGGGACATCGTGCCCACCACGACGCTGCGCTTCGTCCATGTCGGCTTCGCGCTGGTGCTGGGCTTCGTGCTGTTCCCGATGCTGCGGCGGCACCGCAACCGGCTGATGCCCTGGGACGTGGCGCTGGCCGGTGCCGCGATCTATGTCGTCTGGTACCTGATCGCCGGCGGCGACGACCTGCAGGACCGCGCCATCTTCCCCGAGCCGATGGACATCGCGGTGGGCTGGATGCTGATCGCGCTGGTGCTGGAAGCCACGCGCCGCGCCACCGGGCCGGTGATGCCCGCGGTCGCGATCTTCTTCCTGCTCTATGGCTTCTTCGGCAACCACCTGCCGGCGCCCTGGCAGCACCAGGGCTACGATTCCATCCGCATGATCCCGCATCTCGCGGTCGGGCTCGACGGCATCTTCGGCACGGCGGTGGATGTCTCGGCCACGCTGATCATCCTGTTCACCATCTACGGCGCCATTCTGCAGGCGACGGGGGCGGGCAAGTTCTTCGTCGACTTCTCCTTCGCGGCGACAGGCGGCAAGGCGGCCAGCGCGGGGCGCACGGTCGTACTCTCCTCCTTCCTGCTCGGCGGGCCGTCGGGGTCGGGGGTCGCCACGACCGTCACGCTCGGCACCGTCGCCTGGCCGATGATGAAGAAGGTCGGCTACCGCGCGGACGATGCGGGCGGGCTGCTCGCGGCCGGCGGCCTCGGCGCCATCATCTCGCCGCCGGTGCTGGGCGCGGCGGCCTTCCTGATCGCGGAATACCTGAAGCTCGGCTACCTCGACGTGCTCAAGATGGCGGTGATCCCGACCATCCTCTACTACGCGTCGCTGCTGTTCATGGTGGAACTCGACCAGAAGCGTATCCGCGCGCAGCGGGGCGGCGTGGACGTGGCGGACACCATGAAGGTCGAGCCGATGGGCGTGCTGCTGCGCCGCTACGGCTTCCACTTCACCTCCCTCGTCGCGATCGTGGGCTTCATGGTGTGGGGGTATTCGGCGACGCTGTCGGTGCTCTACGCGATGGTGCTGGCGATCCTGCTCTCCTACATCCGGCCGGAGCAGGCGCTCTGGCCGAAGCGCCTGGTCGAGGCGCTGGCCAACGGCGCGGTGCAGGCGGTCGGCATCGCGGCCACCTGCGCCAGCGCCGGCATCATCGTCGGCGTCATCACCCTGACCGGCCTCGGGCTCAAGTTCAGCGACATCGCGATCCAGGCAGCCGGCGGGTCGGTGGTCGTCACGGCCCTCTACACGGCCCTGATCGTCTGGGTGGTCGGGCTCGCGGTGCCGGTCACGGCGTCGTACATCATCTGCGCCGTGGTGGCGGCGCCGGCGCTGATGAAGCTCGGCGTGCCGGACTACGCGGCGCACATGTTCGTCTTCTACTACGCGGTACTGAGCGAGGTCTCGCCGCCCACGGCCCTCAGCCCCTTCGCGGCGGCCGCGATCACGGGCGCGGGGCCGTACCGCACCACGCTGCAGGCGTGGAAGTACACGCTGCCCGCCTTCCTGCTTCCCTTCGTGTTCGTGACAGACCCCGAAGGCGTCGGCCTGCTGCTGAACTTCCGCGACGGCATGACCTGGCTCGATGTCGTGTGGCAGGCGGTGCTGGCGGCGGGCGGGCTCGCGCTGCTGGCTGCGGCGGCGCAGGGCTACGCGCGGCGCCTGCTCGCGGTGTGGGAACGGATCGGCTTCACCATCGCGGGCCTGCTGATGATCTTCCCGGCCCTCGTGCAGCACGCGGCGTCGGATGCGGTCCCGTATCCGCATCTGATCGGCATCGCGCTCGCCGCGCTGCTCCTGATGCTGCAGGGGCGGGGGGCGCGGGCGCCCGCCTGATACCGGACGCACGAATTTCGGCCCTGCGTCCCGAAGGGCCGGGCGCCCGAACGGGCGCCGCGGCTTGTGCCGCGAAGCCAGGGGCCGCGGATGTGGCCCGCCCGGCGCATAAGGGGCACGAAGGTGAAATCTTCATGCGCGCGGCCTGAGCCCTCAGCCGCGCCGGTAGCCGAGCGCGACGACGCCGTTCGGATAGGGTCGCGCCGCATCCAGCCGCCAGTCGCGCGGTGTCCCTGCCGCCGCAAACAGGCGGATGCCGGCGCCCAGCGTCACCGGCATGACGAAAAGATCGATCGTATCGACGATCCCGCGCGCAAGGCAGTCCTGCGCCACGGCGGCACCGCCGAGCAGCCATATGTCGCCTGGCGTCTCCGCGCGCAGCCGGGCGACAACGGCACCGACATCCCCCGCGGCCGCTTCCACCCCCGGCGGCGGGTCGGGGTCCAGGGGGCGGTGCGTCAGCACCACCACGCGCTTGCCGGCATAGGGCCAGTCGCCGAAGCCGCGCGCCTGGTCATAGGTCGTGCGCCCGGTCAGGACACTGCCGATGCCGGCGAGGAATCCGGCCAGGCCGTAGTCCGCGGCCTCGAAGCGCGTGAGCCAGTCCACGCCGCCCTGCCGGTCGGCCAGGCAGCCGTCGAGCGAGACGGCGGCATAGAGTCGCAACAATCCGGTCACGCCCGGCGGCGCCACTGCGCGCGCACGGCCCGCACCCGGCCAAGCAGCGATGGTCCCGCCACGCGTGCGCGCAGCGCCGCCGCAACGGCCCGCGCCGCAGCCTTCGCGCGCGCCGCGGCGCGCCGGGCGGTCTGCCATGCCGGGCTGGCGTCGAGGAAGGCGTGCGCACGCGCCAGCAGCGCGAGGACATGGCCGCGTGCCCAGGCAAAGGCGCGGATTTCCATCAGCTTCGGCAGGGCGACCACGTAGAGCCTTGCCGAGAACGCCGTGCCCGCCGTCTTCGCCCCCAGCAGCAGGGCGACGCCACCGAGCCAATGGCCGTTGCCGACGAGCCAGAGCGCGGCGAGCTTGAGCGGAAACAGCGCGACGATCGGCGCCGCGAAGAACAGCAGCACGGCCCGCGCATCCAGCCGCAGGATCAGGCGCTCCAGCGCCGCGAAGACGGGAATGCGCGCGAACAGCGCGCCGAGCGCCTCGGCCCAGGTCCAGATCGTCTCCTCCAGCACGACCCAGAGGAAGGCGACCAGCAGCAGCGGCGGCTTCAGGAGGCTCCGGACGGTGGGGCGCCAAGTCATGCGGTCATCCTAGGGCAGCGCCCGGCCCGGCGTAACCGCGCGCGGCTCCGCCGGGCCGGGCGCTGCCCTAGACAGGCAACCTCACCCGCGCCCTGAGCCCGCCGAGCGGGCTCGCCTCCAGCACGATGTCGCCGCCATGTGCGCGCGCGATGTCGCGGGCGATGGCCAGGCCGAGCCCCGTGCCGCCCGCGGAGAAGGTCGCGAAGGGGCGGAACGCTTCCTCGCGCTTCTCGGGCGCGAGGCCGGGGCCGTCGTCGTCCACGGTCACCTGCGCCCAGGCGCCCGCCTCCCCGCGCGGCACGCGGGCGACGCCGACCGCGATCCGCCGGGCATGGCGCCGCGCATTGTCGAGAAGGTTCCCAAGGCACCGTCGGAGCGCATCGGCGCGCAGCGGCATCACGAGCGACTGCGATTCCGCCGCGACATCCACCTGCGCGCCATCGCGCCGTGCCTTGGCGGCGACCTCGCCCACCAGGTCCACGAGGTCGGTCGGCTGCGCCTGCTCGAGCCCCTCCCCACGCGCGAAGGCGAGGTAGGCGGCGATCAGCCGCTCCATCTCCTCCACGTCCTGGGTCATGCCCTGCGCGTCCTCATGCGCCGCCTCGGGCAGCATCGCGAGGCCGAGGCGGAGCCGCGTCAGCGGCGTGCGCAGGTCGTGGCTGATGCCGGCCAGCATTTCCGTCCGGCTTTCGACGAAGCGGCGGATGCGGCCCTGCATGGCGTTGAACGCGATCGCCGCCTGCCGCGCCTCGGCCGCGCCCTCGGGCTTCATGGGGCCGATGTCGCGGCCGCGGCCGAAGGCGTCCGCCGCCTCGGCCAGGCGGCGGACGGCGCGAACCTGGTTCTTCATGAACAGGCCAGCCACGACGAAGACCAGGAGCGAGGAGCCGACCACCCAGATGACGAACAGGTAGAGCGTGCCGCTGAACAGCCGCTTGCGCGCCGCCTCCACGTGCAGCACGCCGTCGGGCAACTGCACGCGGATGATCACGCTGCGCGGGTCGGACTGCCAGTCGGTGTCGAACGGCAGCCCGACGCGTTCGCGCATCGCCGCGGCCAAGTCTTCCTCGAGCGGCAGCAGCGGCAGCGAGGCGCCGCGATTCGCCGAGGGTCCGAGCGTCGCCTGCGCCTCGAGCGCGAGGGAGAGGTCGAGACGCCACGCGGCCTCGCGGAAGATCCAGCCGCGGTCCTCCTGCCGGGGATTGCGCGCGAGCAGCTCGACCACCATCGCCACGTCGCCCGCGACGCCGGCGGCAAGCCGGCGCGAGATGACGTCGAGGTGGCTGCCATAGAACAGGAAAAGCGCCACCACCTGCACGACCACCAGCGGCACCAGGATGATGAGCAGCGCACGCCCGAGCAGCCCACGCGGCACGAGGCGGCGCAGCGCCACCATCATGGGACGACCACGGCAGGGTGGCCCGCCCCCGGCGTTCCGAGCAAGGTCGACGGGGGGCGGAAATTTGCCTCTCCCCACCTGCGGCTGGCCGCGCTCACGACCCCGGCCTCAGCACGTAGCCGCGGTGCCGCACCGTCTGGATGAAGCGCGGCTCCCGCGGGTCCGCCTCGATCTTGCGGCGCAGGCGCGTCACCTGCACGTCGATGGCACGCTCGCCGGCCTCGGGCGTGCCGAGCGCCTCGCCGATATCCTCGCGGCTCAGCACCTCGCCGGCGCGGCGGGCGAGGGCCTGCAGCAGCGCCGCCTCGCCGCCCGTCAGGCGCACCACGCCGTCGGGCCCCCGCAGTTCCGCGCGCTCGGTGTCGAACCAGCGCAGTCCGAGCTGCACCGGCGCCGTGGCGAGCGGCTGCGCCGGCGCGGGCGCGGCACGGCGCAGGATGGTGCGGATGCGCAGCGCCAGTTCCCGCGGGTCGAAGGGCTTGGCCAGGTAGTCGTCCACGCCGTGCTCGAAGCCGGCGATCCGGTCCTCCGGCGCGCCGCGCGCGGTGAGCATGAGGATCGGCACCTCGTTGCCCTGGCCGCGCAGGGCTTCCGCGAGCGCGAGGCCGGATTCACCCGGCATCATGACGTCGAGCACCATGAGGTCGAAGGTCATGGCGCCGATCGCGCGGCGCGCGGCCTCGGCATCCGGGGCCGCGGTCACGCGGAAGCCCTGCTCGGTCAGGTAGCGCTGCAGCAGGGCGCGCAGCCGCGCGTCGTCGTCGACGACGAGGAGATGGGCCGTGTCGGCCATGCTGTTCATCGGTGCGCTCCGGGCGCGGGGCCTTCCAGCTGCTCGAGGGCCGCGGTCGCCTGCTCCCCCATCAGGCCGCGCATGACGCGGCGGAAGCCTTCCACCGCCGCGGGGCCGGCCTCGCGGTAGGCGCGCATCACGGTCTCGCGCTGCCGCTCGAAGAGCCGGCGCTCGAGGTCGGCGCCCTTGTCCGTGAGCGCCAGCAGGCGCTGGCGCCGGTCGTTCCGGCCGGGCGTCTGCGTCACGTAGCCTTCCTCGACCAGCGGCTGCAGCACGCGGCCGAGGCTCTGCTTCGTGATGGCGAGGATGCCGAGCAGGTCGCCCACGGTGATGCCGGGCCGGCGGCCGACGAAATGCAGCACGCGATGATGCGCGCGGCCCATGCCGAGCTCGGCCAGGATCTCGTCGGCGCCGGCGGTGAAGTCGCGGTAGCCGAAGAACAGCAGGTCCTGCGCGAGGCGCAGCTCCTCTTCCCGGAGAAAGAGCAGGTTGCGCCCGGCCGGCAGCGGGCTGCGCTCCGGCGCCTCGGCGGTCTGCGCGCTGATCTTGGCTGGCATGTCGCGGGATCGACCTCCTCTTGGGTCAGTATCATTGACGCATCCGACGTGTCATTCTAACTTATGGCTCGTTGAAGCAACATTCTTTCGTGACGATCGCCGCACGGGCGCAGAAGAAACCCGGAAGGACACGCCGCATGGGCCAGTTCCCCATCACACGCACCACCGCGCCGAAGCAGAAGCCGGCCGATGATTCGCTCGCCTTCGGCAAGGTCATGACGGACCACATGTTCCTCATGAACTACGAGGAGGGAAAGGGCTGGTTCAATCCGCGGATCGAGCCCTACGGACCGCTCAGCCTCGATCCCGCGACCTCGGTGCTGCACTACGGCCAGGCGATCTTCGACGGGCTCAAGGCCTTCCGCGGCGAGGACGGGCGGATCCGGCTGTTCCGCGCCGACCGGCACGCGCAGCGCTTCGACCGCTCGGCGCGCATCATGTGCATGCCGTCGCTGCCGGTGGACGTGATCCGCGCCTCCTTCGACGCGCTGGTCGCGGTGGATGCGGACTGGGTGCCGCGCAAGGCCGGCACCTCGCTGTATCTCCGGCCGACGATCATCGCGACCGACGTGATGCTCGGCGTGCATCCGGCGCACAGCTACCTCTATTTCCTCATCCTCTCGCCGGTCGGCTCCTACTACAGGGAAGGCGTGAAGCCGGTGCGGATCCTGGCCTCGGACAGCCACGTGCGGGCCGTGCGCGGCGGCACGGGGGAGGCCAAGACCGCGGCGAACTACGCGCAGTCGCTCGCCGGCCAGCAGGACGCCGCGGCGGCGGGCTACACCCAGGTGCTGTACCTGGACGGCGTCGAGCGCCGCTACCTGGACGAGGTCGGCACCATGAACATCATGGTGCGGATCGGCGACGAAGTGATCACGCCGCCGCTGGCGGGCACGATCCTCGATGGCGTGACGCGCGCCTCGACCATCCAGCTCATGCGCGACTGGGGGCTGACCGTGACCGAACGGCCGATCGCCATCGAGGAGGTGATGGCCGCGGGCCGGGACGGAACGCTCCGCGAGATGTGGGGCACGGGGACGGCCGCGGTCGTCTCGCCGGTCGGCACGCTCGGCTACAAGGGCGAGGACGTGCTGATCAACGGCGGCGAGACCGGCGAACTGACCCAGCGGCTCTACGACGCGATCGTCGGCATCCAGTACGGGCGGACGAATGACCCGCATGGCTGGACATCGGTGGTGCCGCTCGCCGCCTGACCGCGCCGCCGGACGTCCGGGCGGCGTGTCGTGCCCGGCGCCGGATGTCAGTCCTCGATCGAGAAGGCGTCGCGCGGGGACGGCGTGGTCCGCGAATACTCTATCGCGGTGTAGCCGCCGCCCTGGTAGCGCTCGGTCACCGGGTCGGCGGTGATGCCGCCCACCTCGGGCCGCCAGGGCTCGGCGCTGTCTTGCGGCGCCCAGCCGATGCGGTCGCGATGGTCGCGCGCCCAGTAGGAGGCCGGGTTGTCGGAACACGCCCAGATCACGGCATGGCCGGCGCGATCGGCGAGCACGCAGCGCTCGATCAGTCGCGTCAGGTCCCCGTAGGACAGCCAGGTCGAGAGCATCCGGCGGTCGATCGGCTTCGGGAAGCAGGAGCCGATGCGCAGGTTGACGTTCTCGATCCCGTGCTTGTCCCAGTACATCCGGCCCATCAGCTCGCCATAGGCCTTGGACAGGCCGTAATGGCCATCGGGGCGGAAGGCGCAGTCGAGGTCGAGCCGCTCGTTGTTGCCCTCCGGCCGCTCGTGGAAGCCGATCGAGTGGTTGGAGCTGGCGAAGACGACGCGCGCCCCCTCCCGCCGCGCCGCCTCATACACGTGATAGAGGCCACGGATGTTCGGCCCGAGCACCTCCTCGAAGGGGCGCTCCACGCTGATGCCGCCGAAATGCAGGATCGCGGCGCAGCCCTCCGCCTGGCGCAGCAGCGCCACGCCGTCGTTCAGGTCCGCCTTCACGAAGGATGCGCCCGCCGGCAGCGGGTCGGGAAATGGGGCGATGTCGGTCAGCCGCAGCCGCCAGCCCTTCTGCGCGAGCGCGACGGTAAGGTGCCGGCCGAGATTGCCGGAGGCGCCCGTGAGCAGCACGGGCTTCGAGGGAGCGGTCATGGCGTCAGCCTCCGTAGCCGAGGAGCAGGCGCGGCAGGGTGAGCGAGATTGCCGGCCAGTAGGTGGTGAGCAGCAGCGCGACCAGGATGGCGCCCCAGAACGGCCAAATGGTGCGCATCACCTCTTCCATCCGGATCTTGCCGATGGCGCAGCCGACGAACAGCACGGCGCCGACCGGCGGCGTGGTCAGCCCCAGCCCCAGGTTCATCATCATCACCATGCCGAACTGCACGGGATCCATGCCGATGGCGATCACGACGGGCAGGAAGATCGGCGTGGTGATGAGGATCAGGGCCGCCATGTCCATCACGGCGCCGAGCAGCAGCAGGCAGACGTTGATCATCAGCAGGATGACGACCGGGTTGCTGCTGATGGCGAGCATGCCCTCGGTCAGGATGTCGGGCAGCCGGTACATCGCGAGCAGCCAGGCGAAGGCGGTCGCGGTGCCGACCAGCAGGAAAACGACCGAGGTGGTGCGCACGCTGGCCTTGACCGCGATGACGAAGTCCACCCAGGACAGCGCGCGGTAGACGAGCAGCGTCACCAGCAGCGCCCATATGGTGCCGAAGGCCGCGCTCTCGGTCACAGTGAAGACGCCCGACAGCACGCCGCCCAGGATGATCACCGCGGTCAGCAGGCCGGGCAGCGCATCGACGAAGGTCCAGGCCAGGTGGCGGAAGCCCTTCCAGCCATCCGCCGGATAGCCCCGGCGCACCGCCATGACATAGGCGGCGACGGCCAGGAACAGGCACATCATGATGCCCGGCACGATGCCCGCGATGAACAGCGCGCTGACCGAGATGCCGCCGCCGGCCGCCAGCGAATAGAGGATCATGTTGTGGCTCGGCGGGATCAGGATGCCGGCGATGCTGCTGGTGACCGTCAGGCCCACCGCGTAGTCGACGCCGTAGCCCTTGGCCTTCATCGCCGGGATCAGGATCGTGCCGGTGGCCGACGTGTCCGCGACGGCGGAGCCCGAGATGCCACCGAACAGCATCGAGGTGGAGACGTCCACCATGCCGAGCCCGCCGCGCATCCAGCCGACGCTCGCCCCCGCCAGCGCCACGAGCCGGCGCGCGATGCCGCCATGGAGCATGATCTCCCCGGCGAAGATGAAGAACGGGATGGCGAGCAGGGAGAAGATGCTCATGCCGCTCGCCATCTGCTGGAAGGCGACGGCGGGGTTGAGCCCTTCCCACAGGAAGCCCGCGACGGCCGCGATGCCGAGGCAGAAGGCCACCGGCACGCCGGCGACGATGCCGGCGGCAAAGACCGAGAAGATGATCAGCAGGCCGGGTTCCACGTGCGGCTCACTCCAGGAAGGCGGCCGCGGCGCCGCGCTTCTCCGGCGGCGTCGCGGAGAAGATGTCGTGCAGCACCTGCTCGATCGCGTAGAGCACCATCAGCGCGCCGCCGGCCACCATCGGCGCATAGGTCCAGCCCTGGCTGATGCCGAGCAGCGGGATCCTGAAGTTCGCGACGGTGCCGACGAGCTCCCACGACCACCAGGCCATGCCAGCGCCGAAGGCGCCCATCAGGATGTCGCACAGCAACGCGACCCAGCGCTGCATCCACGGCGGCAGCGCTTCCCGCACGCCGAGGACGCTGAGATGGAAGCGTTCCCGCACGCCGACCGCGGCCACCGGCATCGCGATGGCGAGGATGGCGAGCGTCGCGCCCCGCTCGATCCAGGTGGGTGTGTCGTTCAGCACGTAGCGACCGAAGACCAGCCAGCCCATCATCGCCACGAGACCCACCAGCGCCACGCCGGCCAGCGCGATGGTCACCGCAGACAGCCAGCCGAGCGCGCGGGAGAAGGCGCGCAGCGCCGCGGGCTCGTTCTTGTCCCGCGGTGCCGCGTGGTCCGCTGCCGTCACGGCATCTCGCGGATCTGGCGCACCAGGGCGGCCAAGCGCGCATCGGCGGCGTACTTCGCGTAGACCGGCTCCATCAGTGCGGCCCAGGGGGCGCGGTCGGTGATCTCGATGACCGTGACGCCGGCGGCGACCACGCGGTCGCGGGAGACGCGCTCACGCTCCGCCCAGGCGCGCCGCTGCAGCACGGCGGATTCGCGCGCCGCGTCGCGCAGGATGGCGCGGTCGGCCTCGTTCAGGCGCTGCCAGCGCTGGCGGGAGACGGCCAGCACCTCCGGCACGTTGGAATGCTCGGTGGTCGTGTAGTAGCGCGCGACCTCGAAGTGCCGGGTGCTTTCATAGGACGGCCAGTTGTTCTCGGCACCGTCGATCACGCCGGACTGCAGCGACGTGAAGACCTCGCCGAAGGGCAGCGGCGTCGGGTTGGCGCCCATCGCGCGCATCAGGTCGATCCAGAGGTCCGAGGTCTGCACGCGGATCTTCATGCCGCGCACGTCGGCCGGCGTGCGGACGGGGCGGACCGTGTAGAGGCTGCGCGCGCCGGCGTCGTACCAGGACAGCGCGATGATGCCGATGTTCTCGAGGTCGCGGGCGATCGCCTCGCCGGCCGGGCCGTCGATCGCGGCCTGCATGTGGGCCACGTTGCGGAACAGGAAGGGCAGCGTGACCACGTTGGTGGACGGCGCCAGGTTGTTGAAGGGCGAGAGGTTGAAGTTGGCGAAGTCGATGGTGCCCAGGCGCATCTGCTGGATCGCCTCGTCCTGCTGGCCGAGCTGCGCCGAGTGGAAGGTCCGCATCCGGATGCGGTTGTTGGTGCGTTCCGCGACCATTCGGGTGAAGGCGTCCATGCCCTGCCCGTTCGGGTAGTCGGCGGCATGGATGTTCCAGCCGCGCCATTCCTGGGCGGCGGCCGGCGCGGCGGCCAGGCCGAGCGCGCCGAGCGACACCGCGGCGAGCGCCGCGGCAAGGAAGCGGCGGGGCCGCCTGGTCCGGTGGGTCATGGACATCTCCTCCTGGGGGGGTCGGGCGGTGGGCCGCCTCTCGGGTGACTATGACTGCAATAGCAGATGGCAGGTTGACCGTCCGCGGGCTGGCCGTCAACGGGCACGGGGCAGCCTGCCACGGCTGGCGCCCGCCATGCGAGCGCTTACCGCTTCGCTGCGCTGCCGCGCGGCGGCGGCGGCAGCACCCCGTTGGTGACGAGCGAACGCAGGATGTGCCCGCGCATCCGCGCCTCCGCGAGCGCCGGGTCACGCTTGCGCAATGCGGAGAGGATGCCCTGGTGCTCGGCCAGCGCCTTGGGCAGGTCGCGCGGCGTGCTGCCGACCGCGCGGTGCCGGCCGAGGTGGTCGTAGGCGCGCAGCGAGGCCAGCGAGCGGATCAGGAACAGGTTTCCCGTCGCGCGATGGACCAGGGCGTGGAATTCCTCGTTCGCCTCGTCCAGCGTCTCGGTGTCGGCGGCTGCCGTCCCGCAGGTCATGCGCGCGACGATGGCGCCTAGGGCCGCCAGGTCACCCGCGTCCAGCCGCTCGGCCGCCAGCGCGGCGGCGACGCCTTCCAGCGCCGCCCGGATCCGGCCGAGCTCGGCGAGCTGCGCCGGCCCCATCTCCGCCACCACGGTGCCGCGGCGCGGCAGCGTGACCACCATGCCGTCCTGTTCCAGGCGACGCAGCGCTTCGCGCACGGGTTGCGCGGAAATTCCGAGTTCCTGCGCCAGGCTGCGTTCCGAGATCCGGCGCCCGGCCGGCAGCGCGCCCTGCACGATGGATTCGCGCAGGCGCCGATAGGCGCGTTCGCCGAGGGAGAGCGTGTCCTCCTCGGCCAGCGGCGCAAGTGGCGTGCGGGCTGTCTCGGCGGCCATGGACATCTGCCATAGCAGTTGGCAGCCTCCGGCGGAAGCACGAGGAGGAAGCCATGCCCCGCAAGCGCCCCGAGGAACTGCGCAGCCACCGCTGGTTCGGCGTGGACGACCTGCGCGCCTTCGGCCACCGGTCGCGCATGCTGCAGGCGGGCTATGCCGAGAGCGACTTCCGCGGCAAGCCGGTAATCGGCATCATCAACACTTGGTCGGAGCTCAGCCCCTGCCACTTCCACTTCCGCACGCGGGCGGAGGAAGTGAAGCGCGGCGTCTGGCAGGCGGGCGGCTTCCCGGTGGAACTGCCCGCTCATCCGGTGACCGAGCAGTACCAGAAGCCAACCTCGATGCTCTATCGCAACCTGCTGGCGATGGAGACCGAGGAGCTCGCGCGCAGCCATCCCTGCGACGGGCTCGTGCTGCTCGGCGGCTGCGACAAGACGCCGCCGGGGTTGATGATGGGCGCGATCAGCTCCGGCCTGCCCAGCATTTTCGTGCCCGCCGGGCCGATGCTGCGGGGCAACTGGCGCGGCAAGACACTCGGCTCGGGCTCGGACGTCTGGAAGTATCATGCGGAACTGCGCGCGGGGAACATCACGCCCGCGCAGTGGAAGGACATGGAGGGCGGCATCGCGCGGTCCTTCGGCACCTGCATGACCGCCGGCACCGCGGCCACGATGATGCTGGCGGTCGAGGCGCTGGGCTTCACCCTGCCCGGCGCATCCTCGATCCCCGCGGCGGATTCCGCGCATCCGCGCATGGCGACCGAGACAGGGCGTCGCATCGTCGAGATGGTGTGGGAGGACGCGACGCCCCAGTCGCTCATCACCGAGGGCAGCGTGGACAACGCGGTGACGGCGGCAATGGCCTTCGGCGGATCGACCAACGCCATCCCGCACCTGATCGCCATGGCGCGACGCGCGGGCGTCATGCTTGACCTCGAGCGCTTCGACGCGCTGTCGCGCCGCGTGCCGCTGGTGGCGAACCTGCGCCCCAACGCCGGCGAATACCTGATGGAGGATTTCTTCTACGCCGGCGGCGCGCGCGCCTTCCTGAACCGGATCCGCGACTTCCTGGATCTGTCCGCCCGCACCGTCACGGGGCGCACGATCGGCGAGGACATTGGCGGCGCCGAGGTCTTCGACGACAGCGTGATCCTGCCGATCGACAGGCCGCTGCAGGCCGAGGGCGGGCTTGCCGTGTTGCGCGGCTCGCTCGCGCCGCAGGGCGCGGTCATCAAGACCAGCGCGTCCGAGCAGCGCCTGCTGCAGCACACCGGCCCGGCGGTGGTGTTCGAAGACTACGCCGACCTCAAGAAGCGGCTCGACGACCCGGACCTCGACGTCACGGCGGACAGCGTGCTGGTGCTCAAGCAGGCCGGGCCGCAGGGCGGCCCCGGCATGCCGGAATGGGGCATGCTGCCGCTGCCGCAGAAGCTGCTGAAGCAGGGCGTGCGCGACATGGTGCGGATCAGCGACGCGCGGATGTCCGGCACGTCCTACGGCACCTGCGTGCTGCACGTGGCCCCGGAATCCCATGTCGGCGGGCCGCTCGCCTTCGTGCGCGACGGGGACATGATCCGCCTCGACGTCGCGGGCCGCCGGCTCGACCTGCTGGTGGAGGAGGCCGAGATGGCGCGCCGCCGCGCCGCCTGGACGCCGCCCGCGCGGCGCTACGGGCGGGGCTGGACCTCGCTCTACCTCGACTACGTCACGCAGGCGGACGAGGGCTGCGACCTCCGCTTCCTCGAAGGCACGCTGCCGACCCCGGAGCCCGACATCTACTGAGCCGGCGCGAGCGCGGCGTTCGACGCCTCGAAGCGCCGCGCGGCCATCTCGACGTCGAAGGGGCGCTCATCCAGGGTCTCGGGGTCCCACTCGCTGCGCTCGGCGCCGAAGAAATCGCCGCCATAGACGTGCAGCGCGCCGGTCAGGCGAGGGATCGGGTTCGTTACGGAATGGATGATGTCGCGCCCGAGCACCGCGCAGTCGCGCACGCCGAGCGATTTCGCGCCCGCGGCCTCGATGTGGTGCGCGTCGCCCCCGGGAATGCGGCGCCAGAAGATGTTGTCTTCCCGGCCCGTGTACATGCCGATCACGGCCCACATGCGGTGGTCGTGCGGCAGCAGCGTCATGTAGGGACCCCAGACGAGATTCAGGATCGTGAGGCCGGGCGATCGGTAGATCGGAAAGAGCCCCGCGCGGCGTGGCTCGCCGATCGCGGCAAGCACGGCGCCAGGATCGGATACGGCACGGGCAACGACCTCGCGCACCGACCGGTGCGTCCGGTCCTGAGCGATCGCGTCGCGGCACTCCGCGATGAAGCGTTCGATGTCGAACATGGCCCTGTCCTCCCTCGTGGCCGGTATGCCGGCCTACGCCACCCATTTTATTCCTCTCGCCCGTAGCGCGCACGCGGAAATGGACCGCGCCCGTCTTGCCGCGTGGCGGGGCAACGCAGGAAGATGACGGCGCACGCAGGAGCCGCGCCCGATGAAGACGATCACCCAAGCCGCTGCCGCCCTCGCCAACGGCCACACGACGGCCGCGGCCCTGACCGAGGCCGCGCTGGCGCGCATGGCCGATCCTTCCGGCGAAGGCGCGCGCGCCTTCATCGCCGTGCATGCCGCAAGCGCGCGCGCCTCGGCCGCGGCGATGGATGCGCTGCGCGCCGCGGGGCGCGCGCCCTCGGCCCATGCCGGCATCCCGATCAGCATCAAGGACCTGTACGACGAGGCCGGCGTGACCACGACCTCGGGGTCGGTCGTGCTGAAGGACGCGCCGCCGGCGAAGGCGACCGCGCCTTCCGTGCAGCGGCTGATCCGCGCGGGCTTCGTGATCCTCGGCCGCACCAACATGGTGGAGTTCGCCTTCTCCGGCCTCGGCGTGAACCCGCACCACGGTACGCCGTTGAGCCCGTGGGACCGCGCGACGGGGCGGCTGCCGGGCGGATCATCCTCCGGTGCCGGCGTGGCGGTGGCGGACGGCATGGGCTTCGCGGGCCTCGGCACCGACACCGGCGGGTCCTGCCGAATCCCGGCCGCGCTCTGCGGCGTGGTCGGCTGGAAGCCGACGGCCAGGCGGGTCACCATTGCGGGCATCCTGCCGCTGGCGCCCTCGCTCGATTCCGCCGGGCCGCTCGCGCGCAGCGTCGCGGATTGCGCGATCGTGGATGCCATCATGGCCGGTGCCGAGGATGTCGCGCCGCCGGCGCCGCTGCCGCTGGCGGGGCTCCGCCTCGGCCTGCCGCGCGGCACCTACCTGACCGATGGCATGGACGGCACCGTCGCCGCCGTGTTCGGCCGGACGCTGACGCGGCTGTCCGCGGCCGGCGCGCATATCGTCGAGTTCGACCTGCCGGAGCTGGAGGAGATCCCCGCCGCCAACGCCGCCGGCGGTTTCGCGGCGAGCGAGGCCTGGGCGATCCACCACCGCCTGGCGGCCGAGAAGGGCGACGCCTTCGACCCGCGCATCCTCAAGCGCATCCAGCGCGGCGAACGCATGTCGGCCGCCGACTACGTTGAGCTGGTGAACGCCCGGGCCCGCATCGTCGCCGCCGTCGCGCCGCGCACGGCACCCTTCGACGCCATGATCTGCCCGACCTGCCCGATCGTCCCGCCCCGCCTCGCCGAGGTGGCGGAGGAGGCCGCGTACAACCGCATCAACATGGCGCTGCTGCGCAACACCAGCGTCGGCAATTTCCTCGACCGCTGCTCGATCAGCCTGCCCTGCCAGGCGGAAGGCGAGCCGCCGGTCGGGCTGATGCTGACCGGCGAGCACATGGGCGATGCGCGGCTGTTCCAGGTGGCGGCGGCCGTGGAGGCGGCGCTCGGGCCATAATAAGGCTGCGGCCGTCAGGCGGCGGGACGCCCGGCCCGCGGCGCCCGGACGCGCGTCGGCTCGCTGGCCGGCGCGGTGGCCAGCAGCGCCGCAACGAAGGCGCGGTCCTCCAGCACGGCCTGCACGAGCCGCTCGAGCCCGCCCTGGAGCGCGATCACCGCGTTCGATCCGGTCGCGAGCTGGAGGGAGGGAACCTCCCCCTGGCCAGTGTAGACGCGCGAATAGACTTGTGCCCCGGTCCGGTCGAAGAGGCGGAGGTTGACCTGGATTTCCGCCTGCGCGCGACCAGCCCAGAAGCTGGACACCTCCAGAAACCCCTCGCCCTGAAGCCGTTCGGCTGATTCACTGACGCGGATTGGCGCGGGGGATGGCGATGGTTCGGCAGCCGGGTTTCTTCGATGTGGAGGAGCGGCTGCGGGAGCTGTCGGCCAAGGGCGATGACCTCGAGCGGATCGGGGCGCTGGTGGATTTTGCCATGTTCCGCGCCGAGCTGGAGCGGGCGGTGCCGCGGGCGGACGGCACGAAGGGCGGCCGGCCGGCC